>CAVRAT010000017.1:0-96976 GCA_963719125.1 uncultured Acidimicrobiaceae bacterium | reverse complement strand
GCCATGAACAGCTCCACGCTCCACAAGTGCAGGCTGTTGAAGAAGTGCCCGACAGGGTTCGTGTGCCACCAGTCCGCCCCTCCGAGGGCGATCACCATCCCCGAGACGATCGCTATCCCGAAGGCAGCCAAGGTGGCGACCCCGAACACGTACACCCACGAGGCGACGTACGCGGGCTGGCGATCGGGCAGGAGCTTGGCCGGGGTGAGCGGGTCGAGCACTCGACGTCGGATTCGAGCCGTCCACATACCGGCGGTTTTGGCATCACCCCCGGTCTCTGCAAGCGCCGGGTTCGACACCGATCCTGCGGAGAGGTCGGCCGCGGCATCACCATCGTCGTGGTTACGACCCGGGAAGGGGAGGAGGAGCGCCAGGCCGAAGATCACGACCATCACGGCGATGAGCGCGAGGTTCGCGACCGACACGGTGAGGATCGACCAGTGCAGGTACCTGCCCGGCGAGTCGAGGTTCACGACTGCGGCCAACAGCTGGGTCGGTTGGGTCACGGTTCCTCCTCAGCGGCGTCGTTGTCGGGGGAGCGTGATGGCGACCTTACTGGCTCCCATTCACAGGATCGCTGTGCGCGACCTTTTGCTAGGGCCCGAAACATCTCAGACGAGGAATGACCGCCGCACGCCGCTGACTCCGCACGCCAGGGACCCCGGAGGGATTGCGCCGATGGCCGCCGCTGGGTCACCGCTACTTCATGATTCCAGACCTCCTGACCTATACGCGGAATCCCTGCAAGCTCACGGCTCCCTCACCGAGTAGACGAGCCTGAGGTCGGTCCCCGGGTAGAGCGTCTCGGTTTCGGTGAGATTCGCGCACAGGCCGGCAAGTGCCCGGGTGCGCCTCGGTGCCGACAGCGGTGTGATCCGCACGTGGAGTTCGTTCCCGACCACCTCGAGGTCGCCCGCTGATGCGTAGATCTCGCGCAGCAGGCTCCGTGCTTCGCCCTCTGCACGGGCGTAGTGAGGGGCGATCAGCCGGGCGAGGCCTGACTCGGCGTTGTCGGTGGCCATGCGGACAGCGTCGTGGATGCGCTTGCGCTCGACGTCGACCCGGGCCGCCTCGGGGCGGACTTGGCCAAGCGGGAGCTTTACGGGGATCGCCGCTTTGTTGTCCTCGCGTGCTTTCAACTCGGCGCGTGCCCCGGCGAAAGCGTCGAGGACTTCGGCCTCGGTGCTGTAGCCCTCGGTCGCCGAGCGGCCTTCTGTCGCCTCTGCTTTCTCGATCGACTCCTTGGCCTCGCGGACTTTCTTGTCGGCGTCGCGCCAGGCGGGGTTCTTCACGAGCCGGTTGGGATCGTCAGGTTCTGTCTCGTAGGAGTCGAGTGCGTCGAGGCCGAAACGCTGACGGCCGTATCTGAAGAAGTTCTCCTGGCGCCAGCGCGAGAACATCGCATGAGCGACAAGGCCGGGGTCTGGGTCGCTGCGCGTGGTGATGATGGCGGTCTCATGGCCCGTCTTTTCGTCGAGGCGAGTGACCTGGCGGCACGAGAACCGGCGCCTGCCTGCGTTATAGGGGATGCGGACGCGCTGGTCGGCCAGCAGGTAGTGGTGCTCATGGCCCGCCTCGTCTGTGAAGACGTACTTGTTGAACAACGAGCGGGGGACGGGTCTCGAAGCACCCTTTCTGTAGGTGAGGACGTCGAAGCCAGCATCGACGAGCTCGGCGAAGGCCTTGGGCGACCAGCCTCCCCGGTCGAAGCAGATCGTCGGGCGAGCCTCGTCACCGACGAGGGACCGGATCGAGTGCGTGACTCGTGCGAGCTCTCCGGCGAGCGAGGCTCCCGGCGGGGACTGCCACACGAGCAGCCCGTCGCCGAAGCGGTCACAGACATAGGTGTCAACCTCGCCGGGCATGGCGATGCGCATGCGGGCGAGGTGCGCCTTGGAGATGTCCGCCTTGCCGTGGTAGGCGCGCACGTGCCCGTCGAGGTAGAACAGCCCGGTCGCCTCGGGCCGCGCATCGAGGTGTGCGCGGGCAAGCGACATCACGAGCTCGTCGGAGCGCTTCTCGTTCGCCAATTCGGCCATGCGTGCTCTCAGGCGTCGGACCTCGGGTGCCCGGTCGAGGCCGAGGAGGCGGCCAATGGCGACCGGGTCGAGGCGGGTCATGCCCTCAGCGCGCGGCTCGCCCAGAAGACAGGCGAAACAGATCGACAACAACAACGACCTGATCCCGTAGAAGGCAGCGCGCGTCGAGCCCTTTACTTTCCGCCCGGCACCGTAGACCGCCATGGCAGTGTCGAGCAGGCCGGTGAGCGCGAGTGCCGGCAGGAGCACGAGCGCACCCACGAAGGCAAGCGACGAACCCTCACAGATCACCGGTGATGCCTCTTCGAGCAGGCCCCGCCGTGCCGCCTCGCGTTCGGCCGAGCGGTCTGCGGGCTTGGCGAGCGGGACGAGTGAGTTCTTCTTCGTCTTCGGTGCGAGAGGCACGAGCGGGGCGATACTGGCGGTGGCACGCGCCACGCTGGCGGTGGAGACGCCAGTGGCCCGAGCGACTTCGAGGAGACTCGCCCCGCTGCCACGCAGCTTTCTGATCTCGGCGATCTTCTCTGAGGTCAACTTGGAAGGGCGCTTTGGACCGAGTGACTCGGGTAAGAGAGCCGACAGCCCTCCTTCTGAGTAGTCCGAACGCCAGCGCCACAACGTCGTCTCGTTCACCGAGAACGCACGTGCCAGCTGGCGCTGGGAGGCAGCCCTCGTGGCGACGAGCTGGACTGCAGCGAGGCGGCGGGCGCCTGGATCAGTGGCGTCCCAGGTGAAGCACGCCTGCCCCCAGACAAAGACCGTGCCGGTTCCAGCATCGTCCTCCAAGAAGGCGACGCCCTCGGCGACGGCGACCGACCCGGGCGGCACGAGCGGGAGCGGCTGCATCCATGTCAGTCTCCCCGCTACCGGCTTGCGTCCCACGGCTCCTCCTGAGTGCAGAATCCTCTGCACTCATTATGTCAGCTACAGGACTAGAGGTAATGGATACTCACCAGCTCAGGGGCGCAACTACTTCGGGTGTGTTGTCGGGTCGCCGGGGGCATTTCAGCCCCCGGCTCCCACGGATCCCGGCGTGACAGTCTCCCGTCACCGGGCTCTTGTCACCTTGATCACCAGAACGCAGTTGTCCACGCCCACTGGACGAACAGCCCCGGCTCCTGGCGAGTGATGCGCTGCCAGGCTGCCTTGGCCTTCTTGAGCAACCGCAGCCGTCGGTACTTCTTGCGGAGATAGCGCATCAGGTAGGCATTGATGCGCCCGAGGAGCGGCTGGAGGGCACTGCGGTAGAAAGCGCCGTAGTACTGCATCCAGCCACGCACGACCGGGTTGGTCCAGTCTGCGACCTCGGCGAGTGAGTACCTCGTGTGCATGTGGACCCGCCACCGGCGGACCTCTCTGCTCATCTTGTTAAGGGCGTCCTTGCTGACTCCGGGCAGGAACGAGGTGAAGACAACTCCGTTCTTGTCCTTTGCGCCTCTGGCACAGAACGTGAACCCCAAGAAGGTGAACGACGTGTGCTCGTGATCGAGCTGCCGCTTGCCACCCTTGCAGTACACGACCCGGGTCTTGATCGGGTGCAGTCGCAGCCCGACCTCGGCCATCCTGTTTCCGATCGCCACCACCATTGCATCTGCTTGCCGTTTCGTGGCACAGTGCACGACGGCGTCGTCGGCTTATGCCGAGGTCCGGATTATGCCGAGGATGGCGCTGGGTGCCAGCAAAACGGCGGAGAACGGTTGCAGAAACTCGGCATAATCACAGGGCTTCGAGGAAGGCGAGAAGGGCATCGGGCGCGCGGTAGCGCCCGGGCGTGGTGTTGGGCGGCGTGGTCCGTGCGAGCGCCCGCTCTTTGATCCCGAGGTCGGCGTGCAGGTAGATCTGCGCGGTCTCGACCTGCTCGTGGCCCAGCCACATCGCGATGACCGTGATGTCCACTCCCGCGCGGAGAAGGCTCATCGCAGCCGAATGCCGGAGAACGTGCGGAGAGACGGTCTTGTTCTTCAGCGTCGGGCACCGCTCCTGGGCAGCTTTCGCGTGCTTGGCAACGAGCAAGGCGACGGCGTCGCTGCTGAGCCGATGTCCTCGGCTGGTCGGGAACAGCGGATCGCCCGGTTCACCCCCGCGCTCTTGCAGCCAGACGCGGAGAACGGCGACGGTCTGGGTGGTGATCGGGGTGCAACGCTCCTTCCTTCCCTTGCCAGAACAACGTATGTGCGGGCCCTTTCCGAGGTTGAGGTCCCTGCGGCAAAGCCCGGTGAGCTCTGAGACCCGCAGACCGGTCTCGACGGCGGTGGCCAACAGGGCGTGGTCACGGCGACCGGTCCACCCAGTGCGGTCCGGCGCCCTGAGTAGGGCGTCCACTTCCTTCGCCTCGAGGAAGGAGATGTCGGTCTTGCTGAATCGCTTCGAGGGGATGGCGAGCACACGCTGAATGAGCGCGGCGTGCTCGGGATGGTGCAACGCCGCGAACCTGAACAGCGAGTGGATCGCAGCTAACCGAGAGTTCCGCGTCCGCGCGCTGTTGCCGCGCTCGTGTTCAAGGTGATCGAGGAAGGTCCCAATGACCGGGGCGTCGAGGTCACAGAAGTCAAGAGCACAGGGGGCCGTTCCGGTTTTGTCCTGCACAAAGGAGAGCAGCAGCCGGAACGTGTCGCTGTACGCGCCGACGGTGTGCGGGCTCGCCTGGCGCTGGTTCATGAGCCGCTCGGTGAAGAAGCCCTCCATGGTGGGAGCGACCGCGCTCATTGCCGGTCCCGAGCAGCTGTCTCGAGACGACCTGCAGCTAGCGCGAGCAGCTCCGGAGTTGCCGACAGATACCAATAAGTGGCAGCCGGATCGACATGGCCGAGATAGGTTGACAGCAGTGGCATGCGGGCCGCGACATCCCCGCCGTCGCGATACCAACGGACCAAGGTGTTCACGGCGAAGGAGTGCCGGAAACTATGGATGCGTGGTCGGCATGAGGGCGAGCGAGGCTCCAAGCCGACTTGTCGGAGCAGCTGGCGGAATGTCGGCTGGACCGTCTCATGGAGGAGCCGGGTGCCTCGTGTCGAGACGAAGAAGCTCGGAGCCGATGGAAAGCTGCTCAATCGATCCCGTTGCGCGCTATAGGCCCTGAGCGCTGTGACCGTGCTCGAGTGCAGCAATATTTCACGGGACTTGCCGTACTTGGAGTTCCGCACGGTCAACAGCCCGTTTGCCCAGTCGACGTCGTTCCGGTCGAGCGACATGGCCTCCGAGATGCGGACTCCGGTCGCCGAGAGCAGGCCGATGAGCGCCTCGAACGTGATTGCCCGGAGCGCTGGGGCAAGTCCCCGGGCGGCGGCCATCAACTCGGTGACGTCGGTGTCGGAGTAAAGGTAAGGCGTCGGTCGGTGGTTCCGGCAAGGAAACAGATCGACCGGTGGGATCTCAGTCGTCTCCTCGAGGGTCTGCAGGTAGCGGGCGAAGGACCGGACCACTCGCATCCTTCTTGCGAGATAGGCAGAGCTCGCCCTCGTCGCGTTTCTCGTCCAGGCAACGGCGAGCTCCGTCGTGACGGTCGGTGTGCCGGCCTCCTCGGCGAAGGTGACATAGGAAGTAAGTAGCTGACCCTCTCCCACCAGCTTGTAACCGAGCGCACGTCGGATGGCGAGGTACTCCTCGCTGTGTTGGCGGAGAACGTTCATGCCGCACCGCCTGGCCACGGCTGCACCACGGCGACGAGCGAGCGCCGGTCGACCTTGGCATAGATGGAGGTGGTGTCGCGAGCGCCGTGACGAAGTACCTGACCAACCTCGTCAAGGCTCCCGCCCGCTCGGAGCATCTCGGTCGCTGCGGTGTGCCGGAGACGGTGAGCACCGACCGGCGGCAGTCCGGCCCGTTCACAGGCATGCCAGACGACTGCAGAGATACCCTCGCTCGAAAGCCCACGATGCGGGGCGCGCAGTCGTATGAAGACCGACTGGTCCGCGCACCGCGGCCGGCCCCGTCGCAGCCAGCCAACGACCGCCTCGCCAACGTCGACGGGAACAGGTAGACGGTCCTCACGGTTCCCCTTGCCTCGGACCCGCACCTCACCACTGCGCCAGTCGATGTCGGCGAGCTTGAGTCTCGCCACCTCGCCGGCACGCAGCCCGAGGCGTGACAGGATCAACAGGACCGCGAAGTCTCGACGACCGGTCGCCCGCCGACGATCACAGCTCCTCAGCATCTTGGCGACATCTCTCGGGGGGACCGCCTTCGGCAATGAAGCCAGGCGCCAGCTCGCCACCGAGGGCACGGCGCCGGCGAGCTCGTTCGAGGTCAGACCCACCACGTAGAGGAAGCGGAGCAGGGAGCGCAGCCTCGTCGTCATCGCCTTCGCGGAGGCGGCCTTTTGCCGTCGGCACTCCGACAGCACGAACTCGGTGACCCTGGCGGTAGTCATGTTCTCGAGCTCGAGCTCACTGTTCATCGACAGCGACAACAGGAAGTCCCGGGCGACACCGGTGTAGTTGCGAATGCTGGGCGCCGAAAGGCTGCGCTCCTCGGCCAGGTAGCAGCTGTAGCGCTCGATCAACAGCCCGACCGGTGTCATCGGGGTGATCGGCTCGAAGCTCGGGACCACCCCGGTGCCCTGCAAGTAGTGGAGCAGAGGCGACATCTTGTTCAACGACAACGAGCTAACGTAGCCGGCAGCCCTTCTCCAGCACAGGAACTGCTCGACTCCCGCCGCTGTCAGATTCTCGGCGCCGAGGTTCTCGCTGGCGAGCCAGCGGCTCACCTGGGCCATCGCGTAGAGCTGGTCACGCGCCGATCTGTAGCCCTGCTCGGCGAGTTCCTCCTCGAAGCGAACGGCGTAGCGGGCCAGCGGTCCCTTTACATGCACATGCGTTGGTTTGCCCACGGACGGTCCTCTCATTTGAAATCCAAAGAGAGAATCCTCGGTCGAAGGCCAGGATTATGCCGAGCTCCCCAGCACTCCCATGGCATCCCAGCAGGTCAAACGCAGGAGGTCTCGGCCATCCTCGGCATAATCCGGACCTCGGCATAAGCGGACTTATGCGGATGTCGGGATAAGTCGGCATAGCGCTCGAAGGGGATCGCCGGGTAGTGCTTGGCCATCCACTGATCGAACGCATGGTGCATGAACAGGTTTGCCAGCACGGGCGAGACAGCGGAGCCCTGCGGGGTTCCCCGGTCTCGCTCGGTCAGCGTCCCGTCGGGCTGTTGCAGCGGGGCGGCAAGCCACCGCTTTATGTACAACAGCACCCACGGCTCGGCGATGTGCGCCTCCACCGCTTTGATGACGAGATCCCAGGGCACGCTGTCGAAGAACTTCTCCACGTCGAGGTCAACGACCCAGGCATGTCTCCAGCAGCGCTCTCGGCACGCCGCCACCGCATCGAGGGCCGAGCGCTTCGGTCGATAGCCATAGGAGTCGGGGTGGAAGATCGGCTCGACCTTCTCCTCGATCCGCCTCGCCACGACCGTCTGCGCCACCCTGTCGGCGATAGTTGGTACTCCGAGAACCCTGGTGCCTCCACCATGGGGCTTTGGTATCGCCACCGCTCTCACCGGGGGCGGCAAGTAGCTACCCGAGGACATCCTGTTCCAGATCCGATAGAGATTGTTCTTCAGATCGGACTCGAACTCCTCGAGCGTCACCTCGTCGACACCCGGTGCACCCTTGTTGGCCTTTACTCGCTGAAAGGCCTTCCACACCTCCTGCTTGGAGATCTCGAACGACTTTCCTGACGATTTCAGCTCGCCCATCTGGCTCCTCCCAGGCATTTGCCCAGTTGACCGACAGAACACAGCCTCAGATGACCCAGCCCCTTCGCTCCACCCCCACCGCGCCCAGCAGGGGCTTCATCGCTACTACGGGCCAGTCCGCCGGCGGACCCCGGATCGGTACTCGATCCCTCGCGGTTCAACCGCTTGGGACACTCCCTCTCGCCACCCGACAAGGGGGGCAGTACCGGGGAACGCCTTCCCACGTTCCGTGCGAGAGCAGCTGATCAGGCTCACGTCGCCTACATGCCGGACACCACCTGGCCAGTCAGCGGGACGCCCGCCAGGCTCTTCCCAGACCGCTCCTACGCCCTGGTTTTGATGTCACCTATCCAGTAACGACACTTCGACAGCGATCCCCGGCGTCACCACCGTGGACTGCGCACCGTCTTCCTGATCACCACCTAACGCCTCTTGGGCGCCTTTTCCGCAATCGCTCACCACGACGGTCTTCGGCCAACGCAGCATGCGGTGGTTTGAAGCCTCCCCCCGCAGGGCGGCTCCGAAGGGCCAACCTTCATCTCTCGCACAGCATCGAATCAAAAAAGCGCTGCCTACGTCATCACTTCGCGCTCCTCTCTTCGTTCGTGGCACACAGGAGGTCTGGATTCGTAGGCACGCCATCGGCTGATGCCGAGCAGCCGCGCGACGTCCTCGACGTTGAGGACGTTGTCCGCGACGTCGGGGAGCGGGTCCCAGATCACCTGGCGTTCGGGCATTGGCTCTGGCTCTGCGCCTGGTCCGATGCCAGCACGAAGCCGTTCCGCGGCGCCGTCGCACGCGTCAGCGAGGATCATTCGGAGTTCGTTGGGGATCATGCCCCGAGTGTCGCTGTCCGGCGGAGGCGAATCGTCGGGTTGGTCCGTAGCGGCCGGGCCCTTCCCCGAAGCAACGTGACGTATGAGGCGTCTCATTGCTGCATTTCCGGCGAGGTTCACGAAGTTCCGAGCTGTGGCCAGATCTCGATAAGACAGATACATCGCCTTTTCACTGTCAGGGGACTTTGGCGAATATCTCACCCCTCTTTAGCGACAAGTGAGACAGGTGTGGGTCGATCAGGGCCAGATGGCGACGAAGATTCAAGGGGTCAGCATCTGGCCATTCAGCAACGAGGTGGAATGGCTGGAGATCTTGACCGGACCAAGGTCGATCTCGATCGCAACCGGCAAGAAACTCGATCAACGCTCGGGCATGGAGCAACGCTGACTCGAGACAGGCGTGCCCAACGATTGCAGGGTCCGAGTCCTAGAACTTGGCTGTTCGGATACGAGATTGAATCCCTCTCGCCAACTGTCTGACGTCGACGTCGAAACCGACAGACCGTCGAGCTTCCAACCGCTGACCTCGCTGGGGAGGGAGGTCACACGCGAGATCGTCCATCGCTATACCGATCGCCGCGACCGCTGACACGACCAGCGCCACTGCCGACAGGACCAATACGACCCGATCCTATGTCCGGGTGGCCGGTGGCTCTACGGGCAGCTGATGTATGCCGATGAGCGCGCCATGGGCTGGGCTCCCTCGGTCTCAGTGGCCAGACCCCTCGGCGAGCTGGCCGAGGGCGCGGCCCGGGTGGCCCAGGTCGACGAGGCGCAGGCGTGGGCCGACGTCGCCGATCGCGAGCCACACGGGGCCACCTGGGGCGCTGTCCGGCGCGACGACAGCGGTGGCGACGGGCACCTCGGGATGGACGAGGACCCGGCGGGCGGAGGCCTCCCGTGCCGCGCTGAGAAAGCAGAAGCAGACCCAGGTCGGATGCTCGACCGCCCGAGTCAGTGCCGCGTAGCCAGGAAGCTTGGCCTCGAGGCGAGGAAGCGTCTCTGAGCCGGTGTCGTACTCCAAAAGGAAGGGAAGCCGGACCTCGCCCTCGACGTAGACGCCGTAGCCGTCGGGACGGATGGCATCGCCCCAGGCCGCAGCGCAGCGCCGTGCCGACCACCACTGCTCGAGCGAGGCGCCAGGCGTCTGTCGGGCACTGGCGATGAGCCCGGTGAACACTCCGTTGCAGCCGCCGAGATGGGCGAGCTGGCTGCTTTTCGCGAGCGCAGTCGTCGTCAGTCGCTGCCAGCCGAGCTCAGCGATCGTTACGCCCCGTTCCGCAGCGATGACTTCCGCTCCTGCTCGACCAAGCGTGAAGTGGAATGGTCCGGTGCCTGACCAGGATCGACGTCGGAATCGATCGACGACCTCCAAGCCATGAAGGAGTGAGAGCCGTTCTTGAGCCTTTCGGAGCGACGTGAACGCGACCTGTTCAATCTGGGACGTGGTGAGTACTCGGTGCTCGTGCAGGAGTCGACAGATCGCCCGATCACGCTCGGTGATGCGAGCCGCCAGCTCGTAGAGGCGATCGTCGCGACTCTTCCCATCACGAGCAGGAGGGACACGACTAACGACGACCTCATGACCAGAGCGGCCTTCGCCGCGACGAGCGGCACTGCCGTTCATTTCCGAATCCATGCGTTCATCCCCTTATGTCGGCCTGCAGCGACGATCCCTCTGGAGGTGCAATGACGTGCATGTTCGACTCCCTCCACCGGGTCGTCTGCATGGACGACCCCATAAACGATCCTATAAACGGCCCCTGAAACGATCCCTGAAACGTGGGCACCGAAGAGCAGGCTCCTACCGGATAGGGCACCGATCACCTCCTCGGGTTCGATGGCTGTTGGCACGCCGCCGGCCGCCGGTCAGTCGTCTGTCCGTTTCGGGGACGACCCCTACGCACCAAATAAGGAGGATTGGCCTGGTTTTCCAGGAAACCGGGTTCGTAGTCGGGGCCAACAAGCCAGGCGACCAACTTCGCCTCGGCCTGGCGCCGTCGTTCGTAAGCAGCGGATGTGCTGATGCCAAGGCCCTGTGCGGCCTCGCTCACCGACATCAGCCCGAGGCGCGTCTCGCCGATGAGCGCCGCGTCCTCTGGCTCCAGCACCTCCGCGATGACCGCCTTTAAGAGCACAAGGTCGGGGTGGTGGTCCGACCACGCGGGAGCTGCGCTCGCTGCGTCGTGGAACGGCCGCGCGCTCGTCTCGGCGAACTCGTGTGTGACGAGCTCCTTCGCCCGGTTGCGGGCGAGCCAGGTCAGCCGCGAGGCGAGCCGCCGGCGGGACGGGTTCGTCACCGCAATCGCCTCGAGGAGCCCCGCGATCGCCTCGGCCTCGATGTCGGCGGCCTTGCCGGGGCACGCGATGCACAGCGGCGTGACCGCTCGGCGAAGGCCGTAGAGGAGGACGCCCGCGAGGCCGATGGTCCAGCGCCCGCCCTCGGCCTGCGCGCGGCGGAGCAGTTCTCCGAGCGCAGCGTCGCGGACCGTATGCGACGTCGACGGGTGGAGGAGGATGCCGCGCAGCTCGGTGAGCGGGATCGCCCGGCGCGGGAGGCCAAGTATCGCGCCGGCCTCCAGGGCCAGAGGACTCGGCTCAGCGCACAGGACGGCGAAGACCGTCTCCAAGGTGTCGAAGGGGTCGTGGTGCAATGGCATCGGCATGGGTCCCTCCTTGTTCGGGAGCTGCCATCAGGCCCGCGCGCCTCCTCCACGATTCCTCCAGATCAGGTCTCGGAGGACTCCTCCAACGCTCCTCCAGATGCAGAGGAGCGTTGGAGGAGCTGGGCGCGCCGTCACCCGTCAGGCCAGCTCATGCCTCCTCCAGTAGCGGCCAGTGAGCCCGGCGCGGCATCGCGAACGACGCGAAGGCCGTCGAGGAAATTCTTTTGACCGGTCGGCAATTTCAGCGGTCTGCCGGCCAAGTGTCGTGTGTCATGGATGCCAGAGTGCGGGGAGGTCGGCGGGGACGTCAGCCCGATCACCCTCTTCGGTGTCCATAACCTGAAGGGTGACCGCGTGGGGCAGCGACTCGTCGATGTCGACGAGGCTGACGAGGACCGGTGTCTCGTCGTCGGTGCGCCAGAGACCACCTCGAGGTCGCCCTCGGCGATCCAGCCGAGGAAGCGTCGGAGCGCTCGGTTGTCCTTCGAGATCGCCACGGACTATCGCCCACGCTGCATCACGGTGCTCGCAGATGAAGCGCCGGTCATGCCTCGGCAATCTGGTAGCGCCGCGGCGATGCGCTCACGAGTCGGAGGCCGCCCGAGGATTCGAGGCGCTGGCACGCGTTCGCGACCGCACCGGAAGATCGACCGAGCGCCTTGCCGAGTGTACTCGGACCGATCGCGTCGCCGCCGTGGGCTTTGAGGTAGTCGAGCACGAGCGTGGACAGCTCGCCTTTGTGCAGCCGGGTCGCGCTCGCATCCTCGTCGACCGCCGCGGCGTCCTCGGCCCCGGGCTCGGTCGAGGCAACCGTGTCGGCGAGCGCCCAGCGGTCGGCAACTCGCCGGCGGCCCTCATGGCCTCCGAGATGGCGGACGACTGTGCCGTCGCGCTCCAAGGTGGCGAGGTGCTTGCTCGCCGTCGAGCCGCCGAGGCCGGTCGCCTCGGCCAGCTCGGCCGCGCTCGACTCGGGGTGCGCGGCGAGCGCCGCGATGATCGCCTCGGTCGGAGTCTTCGGAGTGGTGTTCATCTGGTTCTCCCTTGCTCGTTGGTGTCTTTCCTAGAGGACCTACCTCCATCTCCGTAGGGACCTCAAGGTCACCCGCGGAGGTTTCTTCGATCGGGCGCGGCACCGCGTTTCCTGGAAAAGGGAGTCGTTTCTTCTTATTTGGGAGGTGGCACGCACTCCGGCCGTGGGCCGCCCATGGCCACTCCATCCACCACTCGAAGCACCCCGCAACACCCGACGCTGGACTCTGTCTCGTTCGCATCGTTCTTTGCACTTGAACAGGTAAGGACGGCACGCGAGAACGGCGTACCTCGACTCGTTTTCGAGCGGGAGGACCTTCTCGTTTCTCGCCACGGTTCGGGCACGCGATGAGCGGCAGCTTGATTTTCGCGACGAGCAGAGGTGAGGTGGACGCCCCCAGCGAGGAGACACCAACGAAGGAGGTGAGGTCGGCATGCGACGTGCGCCTGAAGTCGAAGCCGTCCACCTCGGTATCGGTGCTACGTCGCTCCCCGTTCGACCTTGCCGAGGCCGCCAGCTACCTCAACGTCAACGTTCGCTATGTCCGCCGACTCGTTGCCGAGCGGCGTGTCCGCTACTTGAAGGTCGGTCGGCTGCTGCGCTTTCGGGTCGAGGATCTCGAAACCTTCCTCGATTCCTGTCGCGTCGAGCCAGTGACCGGCCGACGCTCCACCCGCGGATCGTGAGACTCACCCGATCGTTATCCACCGGCGTCGTACGAGCGACGGCGTTTCATCAATCTGGTCCTTGATCATGAGCCGTCGAAGGCAGTTCGGATCGGTTCGTCGCCTCGGGAGCGGTCGCTACCAGGCGAGCTACTGGCACGAAGAGCAGCGTCATGTTGCACCGCTCACGTTTGTCACCAAGGGGGACGCCAGCGCGTACCTCGACGGGGTGAACACTGACCTCCACCGGGGAACCTGGACCGACCCGCTCGCAGCGCGCATCGAACTGAGTGAGTACGCGGACAATTGGCTTGCGAACCGTCCCGCGCTGCGACCCCGTACCGTCGAGTCCTACCGGCAACTGCTCGACAAACAGGTCCTGCCGACACTCGGCTCCACCATGATCGCTGACCTGTCGCCCTCGGCCGTTCGCTCGTGGAATGCCGTGCACGCGAGCGCGCATCCATCGACGGCGGCCAAGGCCTACCGGTTGCTCTCCACCATCATGAACACGGCCGTGGAGGACGACCTCATCGTGCGGTCGCCTTGTCGGGTGAAAGGGGCAGGCGTCGAGCACCCGGCCGAGCGGCCGTTCCCGTCCATCGCCGAGGTCGAGGTGCTTGTTGCCGGCATGCCCGACCGCATGGCGACGGTCGTCGTTCTCGCCGCGTGGTGTCAGTTGCGACGAGGTGAGGTGCTCGGACTGCGAAGGCGCGATGTCGACCTCCTCCACGGCGTCGTGATTGTCGAACAGACAGCGCAGCATTTCACTGACGGACGGATCATCTTCGGTCCGCCGAAGACGGCCGCCGGTAAGCGCCGCGTGGTGATCCCACCACACGTAGTTCCCGTTATCGCCGCTCATCTTGATCGCTATGTCGATCTGGATCCTGATGCTCTCGTTTTCACGGGAGAAAAGGGTGCTCCGCTTCGACCGCACGTGCTTCAGTCCGCATGGAGTTCGGCTCGACAACAGATCGGCCGTCCGGAGATCCATCTCCATGATCTGCGACATGCCGGGGCGACATGGGCAGCCACCACGGGCGCTTCGACGGCTGAGCTGATGGCCCGGCTTGGTCATGCGAGTGCTCGCGCGGCGTTGATCTACCAACACGCGACGACTGAACGTGATCGGACGATCGCTGATGCGCTATCCAAGCTGGCCGTCCCCGGTGAGATCGTGCCGTTCCCGGCTTCGCGGGGCGCATCTTCACACTGAGAAGCTCCAGGGCTCGGATTCGTCGGATCCACTTGGACCGGACCTTGCTCCTCAGGACCAAGGGGTCACCGCAGTGACATTCAGCTCAGTTTCCGATTAGTCCTGCGCTGCGAAGTTGTCGGCGCACGACTCTGACAACGTCATCGAACCGTGGAGGAGTTGCGAGGTGTTCGTGCATCTCCGTCTCCCATCGGTCCTTGTATCGAGCGGTCCGATTTTCGAATCGCTCGGCGAATGTGCCGGGGTCGAGGTTCTTCGCCTCCGCCTTGCGCTCGAACAACGGACGTACCTCGGCGAGCGATACACCCATACCCCCGGTCATCCGGAAGAGGTCGTAGAGATCGCGACACTGAACACGTTGGATGACGCAGCGGAGCTTCTCGGCTGTGATCTCCTCGATTGGGTAGACATCAAAAGGAACCGGCTCGGGCAGATCTGACCAAATCCCTTGCAGGATCGCTCGCTGCTGAACCGATTCGACGACCTCTGAGTCCGACATATCCAGTTTGATGCGCCGCGGCTTGCTCGCTGCCAACGGTCCGACATAAGCGATGACGGGACTGCTTCCTTCGGTAAGTTCGAGGACCGGCAAGCCAGCGTGTTGCCGTGCAGCTTCCAGCACCTCGATCATGGCGGCGGTTGCGGCGGCAGCGCTGCCCTCAATTACTGTGAAGTCGAGGTCTGCCGAATACCGGTAGTCGCCGATGTGGATGAGCCGTAGCGCAGTCCCGCCTTTGAAGACCAGCCGTCCACCGTCCCTGGGCTTCGCCAAGTGCAGTTGGGCGACGATGTGACTGAGGACGTAGTCCCGCTCGACAACGACCGCGTCGATGCCGTCTTCGTCCGCTCTCCGCGTGATGGCGTGTCGGGTCAGCATGGTTAGTTCCCGGTTACGGCCTGAAGCTCGTCGATCATCACGTTCCAGAGCACTCGGAACCTGCTGTCAGTCCACTCGACGCGGCTATCCCGAGGATCCAGTCGGATCACCGGCTGTCGTTTGCCGACGTCCGGATTCAACGACAGCGGGAGGTCGAGTGCAAAGGCCAGGGACGCGAGACGGCGTTCTGCTGCGCGCCCGCGTGCCCCGAACGCGTTGACCAGCCGCTTGATGCGCAACGGATCTGCTTCCGCTGATCCGGTAGCGAGTGCCTCCGCGAGCCGCTCCACGCCTCCGACCTGGTCGACACGGAGGGCACTTTCGAAGAGCGCCCTCTCCAACGTCGACCGCCAGGAGTGTCCGATGGCTTCGGCTTCTAGGTGGATCGTCTCTGGCTTCTCGACAATTACCCGAAGGGGTCTCCGGCTGATGGTCGAGAGGCGGACCTGTTGAATACAAGCTACGTACACGGTTCGGACCGGATGGCTGAGTAGCCCGATTTCGCTTAACGCAGTCAAGTAGGCGATCCGGTGCTCTCGCCCTTCGAACGCCGCTCCGACCGCAAGGCTGAGATCGCCTGCCGCAGCTGAGGTCCCGAGCGATCCGAGTGGCCGGATGACGTAGTGACCTCGCATAACGCGGTCGACCAGGCCCTTCTGGCCGAGCTGGCGCAGAGCGTTCGCCGTCGCAGATGTCGATACACCCAACGCGGTTTTGGCCTCGTCGAACGTGAACTCGCCCCGGCCGCCCGCTACAAGCGTGTCGATAAGTTTCATCTGACGAGTCATGGTGGCCTCCTACTGTGTTAGGCAGTATAGCACTACATCACTTAATAAGTGAGTTAGTGCTATGACACCCAACTATGCGGTAACTCACTTATCTGGTAAGTAACCGCATAGTTACCTTGTAACCTCGCCGGACGAACGCTCCCTCGGCGGTCTTGCGGGCAACTCGAGAACACATCAAAGAATGGTCTACGGGTTCGGCACCCGAAACGGACTGTCCAGGAGATCCTCGATTTCTCGTCGCTGTCGGTCGATCGAGCCGCGTAGCCCATCGATTTCCTCGTAGTGCCCGTCGATGATGCGTCGGCGTCGCAGAACTTCTTCGAGCACGGCGTTGCGATCGAGCAGTTCAGATGGACCAGGCCTCGGATCGACTGTCGCGACTACCGGTACCGGTGCCGGTAGTCGATCCTGAAACGATTGGCGGATCCGAGCTTCCCGTTCGATGTCTTCGACGGCAACAAGTTTGCGATCACGTTGGCCAACTCTGACCACCTTGTACAGGACCCGGGGACTGTTGCCGACGGTCCACTTACGGACGGTCTCCTTGTGAAGACCCAGGTAGCGGGCCGCATGCTCGATCGTCCACCATCCGGGCTCTAGTTGCTCGGTCACCGCTACATTCTGCCAGTTGTGGACAGATGCTGGATAGAGTGGAGGACTATGGCCAACAGTGGACAAGTTGAGTTGGGACTGGCCGAAGAATCGTTGATTGGCATCGTGGTTGGCCTCGCCGCGTGCGAGCGGTTGCCCGCGCGACCATGGCCGTTGGCTGCTGCGTGCCAGTCACTCGCTTCCAGTTCCGCGACCATTGAACCAGAGGTCCGCCGCGTCGCTCGTTTGATTTCTGGCCTCGAAGGCGTTCGTCAGGTCGAGGACTGGTTGCGCGCGCTTACCCTTCGGAGAGCAGTCGTTCCTGCTGGGAGCGGACTGGAGGCGCACTGGGAGATCGGCGATGCATGGCGGTCCGAGTGGCAGATTGTCGCGAGCGCGCTGCCTAAGGAGGAGCGGTCGGCTTGGGCTAAGGCAGCTCAGATTCTCGACAACTGCCTCTCGATCAGCGAGAACATCGCGGACGCTGCAGTGAACGCGCCCTGAGCGTCGACATCGCTGCACCCGGGGATCCGTCTCCAGCCAGATCGGTATTGCCGTTCACCGGTAGCGCGCCAGCCCTTTCCACGCACATGGCGAGCCACGACCCGGTAGCCCACGCCTCGCCACGCACCCGTCCAGGTGGGCGAACCGCCCCCGTCTTGCGGCCACTTCCAGTCGACAAAGCGAGCGCCAAGTAGGTCGTCGATCATCGCTTCCGCCGACTGGTACCGCTCGTTTGGCTCGGTCCGGATCGACTTGTTGACGATGCGCCTGAGGGAGGCTGGCACGTGGGGCGCGAACTGCAAATGGCGCGGCAGAACCGCGTGGTGACCCTTCTTGAGTCGGGTCGCAAGCCGATCCAGCGTGTAGTCGTCATAGGGGAACGGTCCCGAGAGAAGTTCGAAAAAGGACAACCCGAGCGAGTAAAGATCGGAGGCCGCCGTGTAGCGCATCCCTCGGAAAGTCTCAGGAGATGTCCAGAACTGGGGTGACAACAGCGGCTCGCAGTTTGCGTCCTCGCTCATTCGCATCGCCTCGCCGAAGTCGCCGATCTTCACCAGCGAGTCGTCATCTGAGCGAAAGAGATTGGCCGGTTTCACATCGCGATGCAGGATTCGGTGCCGATCGTGGAGGTGGGCGAGTCCTCGCAGGGCCTTGACGGTGATGTCTCGTGCCTCGCCGATGCTGAAGCGTTCGCCGCGGACAAGACAGTCGAGCAAGCTGCCATTCTCGTAGTACGGCATGATGATCTCGAACTCGGCGAGCAGCGGATCGGATCCCGCGACCTCCGCGATATCGAACACCTTTGCAACGTTCGCGTGGTCGATCTCCCTCAGGAACGAGACTTCATTCGCTGCGAGGGTGTTCTCGCGTCCGAGCAGGCTGACTCGCTTGCCGACCTGCTTCAGATTCGTGACGACGCTCGACAGCAGTCGAACCTCTGATACCCCCGTGTGCAACGTCCTCAGAGTGTCGTACGGGAGGGTGAGAGTACCGGCTTGTACCCACACTCCTTCGTCGCTCACGCAGTTTCCTCGAGTGTTGTCAGGGCCGCGGCAAACGCGAGCGCTCGATCTCCCCATTTCACCGGTGGTTTCCCATCGAGTCGGTCTGCGAGCCCTGCAGCAAACGCCTTGTTGGTCGGCTTGATCCCAAACTGCTTCTTCAGTCGGTCGTGCGTCACGTCCACGAACTCTGTACCGGAACGGTGACATGCAGTCAAAAGTGCACCCTCAATCCACCCACGACGGCGAGAGTCACTCGGCGACGGGCTATACCCCGTGCCCGGCCTAAGCAGCACCACGACTCCTGGAGTCTGCCGACCAAGCAGATGCTCGATGCTCAGCTCAAGTTCAGACAGGGCTCGCGGGAGATCGAGTTCGTTCTCCTTCAATTCCAGTCGGTCGACTGCATCTGGTACGAGCTCACACAGTGCACTCGTCGGAGCGAACCATGCCGTCCCCGCGGCGATATGAACTCCGAGCGCGGCGACCACTGCGCTCATCGCGACGACCGCACCTGTGGTTGAAAGAGTTGTGTCACTTGACTTCTGAGGATAGTTCTTGCACGCCTGTCGCCAGCAGTGAATCTCGAGAAGAGGTCGACCACCGGGACGACGAACAGAACGAGGATGTCGTGTCGCTCAAATGTGCGCTGGTGGCCTCGACGCGTGCTTGTCCCGATCAGTCGCGTACTCGAGGAACCACACCACCTACCGGACTGTCCCTCTGTCCGCTGTCAGCGCATTCCGTTCGCGCACGGATCGCGCACGACGGGCAATTTTCCGGCATCTTGCGGGAACGGAACAAACGAAGAAAGTGCTGATGACCAGGAATGTCTTACGAGAGCGGGCGACGAGAATCGAACTCGCGTTCTCAGCTTGGGAAGCTGATGTTCTGCCGCTGAACTACGCCCGCGAAACCTTCACAAGATTAGCCGAGCACTTGGCCGCGATCCGAGGTGCTCCGCCACGCCCTATTCCGAAAGCGCCAAGGCCGCAAGCGGTACCCGTCTCCTGCGACCAGCTCCGATGCTTGTTGGCGCGGCACTGTCTCCGTGTCCACGCAACGCGGATCGGTATCGTCACACCATGACTGCGCCCGATGGAAGCGCCCCAGACACGACTAGGCGCGTACGGACTCCGACGTTCGACGACTTGGAGCTGGCCTGGCAAACCGTGCACTCGGTCTTGGAGCCCACGCCTCTCGTGTCGAGCCCGATCGCTGCCAGTGGCTCGCTCAAGCTCGAGACCTTCCAGCCCACAGGCGCGTTCAAGGTGCGCGGCGGGCTCGCCGGCGTTTCCGCCTTGCAAGAAGATCAGCGGGCTGTGACCTCGAGCGCAGGAAACCACGGCCTCGGCGTCGCCTGGGCGGCGGCGCGTCTCGGCCGTCAGGCGACCGTCGTCGTGCCGGAGCGCTCCTCAGCCGCGAAGGTGGCCGCGCTTCGCACCTACCCGATCGAGCTCGTCGAGCACGGTGCGGACTACGAGGCAGCCGAGAAGTACGCGCTGGAGCTCGCCGCCGCGGAGGGCGCCTCGTTCATCTCTGCGTACAACGACCCGACTGTCATCGCCGGACAGGCGACGATCGGGCGCGAGCTCGACACTCAGGCGCTCGGCGAGCTGACCGTAGTCGTCCCCGTAGGAGGGGGCGGCCTACTCGCAGGGCTCGCCCTCTGGGCGCGGTCACGCCCGGGCGTCCGTCTCGCCGGCGTCGAATCGAGCAAGTCCCGCGGGATCTCCGCCGCAGTGGCCGCCGGTCACATCGTCCGCGTGCCGGTCGGCGACACGATCGCGGACGGGCTGGCGGGCAACTTGGAACCCGGCTCGGTGACTGTTGGCCTCGTCGCCGGAACACAGCTCGTCGCCGTCGACGACGACGAGCTGTGTGTAGCAATGCGCTGGCTTTTCGCCAATCACGGCCTTGTCAGCGAGGGCTCAGGTGCCGCTGGGATCGCGGCTGTGCTGAGCGGCAGGATCGACATCGCCGGGCGGCTCGTGGTCGTGGTCACAGGTCGCAACATCGCGGCAGATCGTTTCGCCAAGATTCTTCAGGACAACTGAACTGCCGGCCAAAAAGTGCTCCCGCGGCCGTGAGTCGCTCAGTACCTGTACGCGTCCGACTTGTACGGGCCCTCGACCGGCACCCCGATGTACTCCGCCTGCTCTGCGGTCAACGTCGTTAGGTGCACGCCCAGAGCGTCGAGGTGCAGGCGCGCGACCTTCTCGTCGAGATGCTTGGGCAGCACGTAGACCTTGGCCTCGTAGTCCTCAGGCTTGGTGAAGAGCTCGATCTGGGCCATGACCTGGTTGGTGAAGGAATTGGACATCACAAAGCTGGGGTGTCCCGTGGCACATCCGAGGTTCAAGAGCCTGCCCTCCGCCAGGATGATCACGGCGTGGCCGTCGGGGAAGACCCACTTGTCGACCTGTGGCTTGATGTTCACACGCTCGATGCCGGGCACCTTCGCCAAGCCCGCCATGTCGATCTCGTTGTCGAAATGGCCAATGTTGCCGACGATCGCCTGGTGCTTCATCCGGCCCATGTGCTCGGCTGTGATGACCGCCTTGTTGCCGGTGGCGCTCACGAAGATGTCCGCCGTCTCGACGACGTCCTCGACCGTCGCGACCTGGTAACCGTCCATCGCCGCCTGCAGGGCGCAGATCGGGTCGATCTCGGAGACGACCACTCGGGCGCCCTGGCCGCTCAGCGACTCGGCACAACCCTTGCCGACGTCGCCGTACCCGCAGACGAGCGCGACCTTGCCGCCGATGAGCACGTCGGTGGCGCGATTGATGCCGTCGATGAGCGAGTGGCGACAGCCGTACTTGTTGTCGAACTTCGACTTGGTCACCGAGTCGTTCACATTGATGGCCGGGAACAACAGCTCGCCGCCCTCCTGCATCTGGTAGAGCCGGTGGACGCCCGTCGTGGTCTCCTCGGTCACGCCCTTTACGTGGTTGGCGATCTCCGTCCAGCGCCTCGGGTCCTCGACAAGCGAGCGCTCGAGCAGACAGAGGATGACGGCAAGCTCCTCGCTCTCGGCGCCGGCCGGGTCCGGCACCGAACCCGCCTCCTCGAACTCGACTCCCTTGTGCACGAGCAGAGTGGCATCCCCGCCGTCGTCGAGGATCATGTTCGGGCCGCCGCCGTCGGGCCAGCACAGCATCTGCTCGGTGCAGTGCCAGTACTCCTCCAGCGTCTCGCCCTTCCAGGCGAACACGGGCACGCCACGCGGTTCGGCCGGCGAACCGTCGGGACCCACCACAACCGCCGCGGCGGCATGGTCCTGGGTGGAGAAGATGTTGCAGGACGCCCAGCGGACTTCGGCGCCGAGAGCGGCGAGCGACTCGATCAGAACCGTCGTCTGCACCGTCATGTGCAAAGAGCCCGAGATCCGGGCACCCCTGAGCGGCTGGCCCGTTGCCAGCTCGCGCCGGATCGCCATCAGGCCGGGCATCTCGTGCTCGGCGAGCTCGATCTCCTTGCGGCCGAACTCGGCCAGGGAGAGGTCGGCCACTTTGAATTCGAAGCTCATGCGATCTCCTTGCTCCGGCCGGCTGCCCACGCGACCGGCTCCTTGCCCCAGCCGGTCGCGTTGGCGGCCAGCAACTGTGTGTGCTTTTGCTGCTCGAAGGCGAGCCATTCACCCGGGTCCACCTCGGCGGGCCGGACGGCCTCGGAGCTGAACCAGGCTTCGAGCCCTTCGCGAAGCCTGGCGTCGTCGCGCAGGCGAAGGGCGAAGCCCACCTCGCTCAGCTCGATGCCGAAGGCTCCGAGAAGCTCGCGCAGCGTCCGGAGGCGCTGCAGCTCGGCCGGGCCGTAGAGGCGGTAACCGGAAGGCGAACGGCGCGGAGCCACGAGCCCCGCCTCCTCGATGTAGCGCAGCATCCGGGCGGACCAGCCGGTCGTGGCCGCCGCCTCGTGGATCGTCAGCCCGTCCGGAGCCATATGCACAACCCTACCATGATTGTGGCAAGGTTGCTCGGAGACTTCTCCGTTGCGGCCGACTAACCTGCTCAGGGCGATGATCCTCTCCGACCAGACGATCCGTGAAGAGCTCGCCAACGGCCGGATCGTCATCGAGCCTCTCGGGGAGGGCTGCATCCAGCCTTCGTCCGTCGACCTGCACGTCGACCGCTACTTCCGCGTTTTCCGCAACCACAACCTGCGTGCGATCGACGTCAAGGAGGATCAGGAGGAGCTCACCGAGCTGGTCGTGATCTCAGAGGACGACGTCTTGATGCTGCACCCCGGCGAGTTCGTCCTCGGCTCGACGGTCGAACGGGTCCGCCTCCCCAACGACCTCGTGGGTCGCCTCGAGGGCAAGTCGAGCCTCGGCCGGCTCGGGCTCCTGATCCACTCGACGGCCGGTTTCGTGGACGCGGGGTGGGACGGTCACCTGACGCTCGAGCTCTCCAACGTGGCGAACCTCCCGATCACCTTGTACCCAGATATGAAGATCGGCCAGATCAGCTTCCTGAAGATGACAACTCCGGCCGCCATCCCCTACGGGTCCGCAGGTCTCGGTTCCAAGTACCAGCATCAACGCGGGCCTACCCCGAGCCGCTATTTCGAGAACTTCCGAGACCGCCAGGCCTGAGCGGCGGGAGGCCGTGTGCTCACGAGGTACCCGATCGGCCTCGCCGCCACAGCGGTTGCGCTGGCGGTAGCGGGCCGGCGGCTCGCGTTCGTCTTCGGTCTCGTCTCCTCGGGCAGGCCGGCCCCCGGTCGGCTCGGCAAGAAGTCGGTGCGAGCCAGGCTCGAGCTCGAGGAAGTGGTCGAACAGCGCCGGCTGCTCCGCTGGAGGGTGCCCGGCGTCGCGCATGCCTTCACCTTCTGGGGCTTCTGCGTGCTGATCCTCACGATCGTCGAAGCCTATGGAGGGCTCTTCCGGCACAACTTCTCCATCCCCGGAATTGGCCACGCGGCCGTAGTCGGCTTCGGCGAGGACTTCTCCGCTTGCGCCGTTCTCGTCGCCGTGTTCGTGTTCGGCGTCATCCGCCTCCGCTCCTCCCCGAAACGGGAGGGTCGCGCCTCGCGCTTTTACGGCTCGCGCACCGCCGTCGTCTGGATAACCCTCGGGATGATCGCTCTCGTGGTCCTGACGCTCCTCGTCTACCGCGCGGCTCAGACCAACACGGGCGACTTCCCCTACGGCTGGCGGGCCTTCGCCTCCCACGAACTCGGACGGGCGCTGGCGCCACTCGGTGTACCGGCCAACAGGACCATCGAGACCGTCTTCATCGACCTGAACGTCGTCGTCGTCATGGCGTTCCTGGTAATGGTCGTCTACACCAAGCACCTTCACATCGTCATGGCACCGTTGAACATCGCCTACACGCGCCAGCCCTCCCGCCTCGGCGCTTTGGACAAAACCCCCGAGATCGACCTCGAGACGATGGACGAGGACACCGACTTCGGGGCGGGCAGAATCGACCAGTTCACCTGGAAGCAGCTCCTGGACCTCGTGACGTGCACGGAGTGCGGGCGCTGCCAGGCCTCGTGCCCGGCCTGGAACACCGGGAAGGCGCTGTCGCCCAAGCTCCTCGTCATGGACCTGCGCGAGGAGCTGTTCCGGGGAACCCGCCAGGCGCTGCTGCCGAACGTCATCGCGCACGAGGTGCTCTGCGCGTGCACCACCTGCGGTGCAAGCGAGAACGCCGCCATCGTCGCCAACCTCACGGCCACGGGCTCCCCGACCCTGAACGTATTCGGCGACCCGACCTCGTCGTTGCCGATGGGCGACGCGCGGGTGATCATCCGCCACGTGGCCGATGCGCCAGGCGTCGACGTGTACGCCGGGAACACCAAGGTCGCCTCCGACCTGACAAACCTGCTCAAGGCCACATTGGTCATCCCCGCTGGGAAGGTAACCGTCAAGGTGGACGTGGCGAACACCAGCACCACGGTGATCGGGCCCGCCACCTTCGACTTCAAGGCCGGCACAACCACGGTCATCTACGCCATCGGCAGTGCCGCAGGAAAGACCCTCACAGTCGCGGTGCAGACCTACAGCTAACGCGGCTCTGCCCCAGCCCGACGAGCGGTGTGGTGGTGACGTCACGGCGGCATCAACTGGGCTGGTGACAGGTCACGGGGGGCGATCGTAGGCTCCGGTCGAGCCTAGATGCGGGGCCTTCCGGTCCCGCCTTGAACCGCCCGAAGCGGTTGGTTGGCCGCAAGGGCCTGTGACGACCGGAGCCCGATATGACCCTACCCCGCAGCGCCGCCGATGTCCTTGCCGAACATGTCACTCTCGAGGTGGAGTGCATCGACCGGATGTACCTCAACGTCTACGTGCCCAAGTTGCAGTTCGTCGGGGGAGTGGTCTTCTTCCTGCGTCAGCACCGGGGCCAGCCGTTCGCCTCGTCTGCGTTGTTGGAGCCGATCAGCCGGGACTTCATCGCCGGGCTGTACCGCTTCGCCACCGATGAGGGTGTGCCAATCGTCGATTTCGCCAAGGGGCAACGCAAAGATGATCTCGCCCGTGACTTCCTGGCCGGCTTCGAGGGTGACGAGGGCGTGCTGTTCGTGGGCAGGGCCCAGGAGAAAGCGCCGGTGTTCCGCACCGAGAAGCGCCGCAACCCGGTCACGGGTGCCACCTACCCATGGATCGTGCGGACAACAGCGATGGTCAACCACTTCTACATCTATGCCGTCGACGCCGACTTCGGGCCGTTCTTCATCAAGTTCTGCTCGTATTTCCCCTACACGGCGAAGTTGTGCCTGAACGGCAACGAGTGGGCCAAGCGGCAGGTAGCCAAGGCTGGGATCGGTTTCGAGGCACTCGACAACGGCTTCGCCGCCTGTGAGGACCCCGAGCACCTGCAACGCATCTGTGACCGGCTGGACCCTGCTCGCATCGACCGGCTGTTGCGCAAGTGGCTGGCCCGCCTGCCGCATCCCTTCAGCGCGGCGGACCGCCGGGCCGGTTACCGCTACGACCTCTCGGTCCTCCAGGCCGAGTTCTCCTTGACCCAGATGTTGGATCGTCCATGCTCGGGCCGGGCGTTCTTCGAGACCGTCATCGCCGAGAACCTCGACGTGGGGCGCCCCGACCGGGTGTCGTTGATCTTCGACCGCCGAATCCTCAACCGCGGCCGTCGTCCCACCCCGAGCCGCTTTCGCACCCGGGTCTTCACTCAAGGGGTGACCCCCTCGCTGCATGTCGAGTACAAGCACACCCGCATCAAGCAGTATCACAAGGAGGCAAAAGCCCTTCGTACCGAGACCACCGTCAATGACACCCGGGACTTCGGGATCGGCAAGCGACTGTGCAACCTGACCGCCCTGCGGAAGGTCGGCTTCTCCGCCAACCGGCGTCTCCTCGACGCCGAAACGATCAGTCACGACCCGATCATCGGCGACACCGTGTTCCAACAGATCAACCAACCGGTCATCGTGAACGGCCAACGTGCCGCGGGGCTGCGCTTCGGTGACCCTCGTGTCCACGCCCTCCTCGCGGCAGCGGTGATCTGCCGCCTCCAACCCGACGGCTTCGCCAACCACCACCTGCGCGAGCACGTCGCTGAGTTCCTCGGCCTCGAGCCCGACCAGATCACCCCTGGCCGCATGACCTACGACCTACGAAGACTCCGTCTGCACGGCCTGATCGAACGCATACCCAACTCCCACCGCTACCGACCAACGCCCCTCGGATGGCAGACAGCGTGGTTCCTCACGCGTGCCTACAACCGCTTCATCCGCACCGCTGCCGCCCACATCGCCGACCCCGGGAGCACCGCCATCCTCCACCGGGCTCTCAGCGATCTCGCCGCCCAATCAGGAATCGCCGCATAACACAACCTCAAAAGCAAAGACTTGACTCAAAAGTCCGGCTCCGCCGGACCGAGGCCTCTAGTCGGACACTGATTCAGCACAGTCCTCAACCGGGCCGGCAGCCGAAACCTGGCTGCCGGCCCCCGCGACCCCGGAGCAGGAGTGACAGACCACAACCTCTCGGCCGACAGCTCGGAGCGTGGGTCAAAACGGCTCGCCCGACAGAAACTCCGTCTTTACAATGACAGCGTGACTGACGGCTCTGCACTCGCAAGGCTCCGTCCCTACAACCTCGTAGCCGGGTGCCTCCACCTGGCCCAGGCGGTCGCCATCGTCGTATTGGCCAACAGTTTCTCGCTTGCGGTCCGGGCCACCTACATGACCGGTCCTCCCGGACCGAACGTCGGCCGCCAAGGCGTCACCTTGTTCCACCTCCCCTTCGCCTGGGCGATAGCGGCCTTTTTCGCCCTGTCGGCTCTGGCCCACTTCACGGTGGCCGGTCCACGCTGGGATTCCTACAAAGCCCAGCTCCTGAAGTGTCGCAACCCCTACCGCTGGCTTGAGTACTCGCTGAGCGCGTCGATCATGATCGTGCTGATCGCCATGCTGGTCGGCATCAACGACATCGCCGCCCTGCTGGCTCTCGTTGGGGTCAACGCCTCCATGATCGGGTTTGGCTGGATGCAGGAGCGTTACGAGACCCCTGGAGCCGGGCTGGGCCCGTTCTGGATCGGCTGTGTCGCCGGGATCGTCCCGTGGATTGCCATCGCGGTCTATCTGGCGGGACCCGGCGCGAACCAGCACGCCCCGGGGTTCGTCTACGGGATCTTCTTCTCGCTCTTCGTCTTCTTCAACTGTTTCGCCGTCAACCAGTGGCTGCAGTACAAGAAGATCGGCAAATGGAGTAACTACCTGGTCGGCGAGAGGGCCTACGTCACGTTGTCACTGATTGCCAAGAGCCTGCTGGCCTGGCAGATCTTCGCTTCGACCCTCGCCTCGAGTGCAGCCCACTGACCTTCGAAAACGGCTCGAGACATACCACCGACCGGGCGCGGTGACGCCATGAGCGTCCGGATCTCGGTCTCGGCACCGATCAACGCGTCGGCCAGCGAGGCGTGGGCGGCACTGGAGAACATCGAGTCACATGTCCTGTGGATGAAAGATGCCGAGTCGATCCGGTTCACAACGCCAGAGCGAACAGGAATTGGGACCGAGTTCATCTGCGTCACGAAGGTGGGCCCCATCCGCCTGACCGACGCGATGTCAGTCACAGAGTGGAAGCCCTGCGAAGCAATGGGCGTCCACCACCGGGGTGTCGTCAAAGGAAGCGGGCGCTTCACCTTGCGCTCCCTGGACGGAGGTGAGACGCAGTTCTCCTGGGACGAGCAGTTGACCTTCCCCTGGTGGCTTGGCGGACCACTGGGGGAGCGGTTGGCGCGTCCCATCCTGGAGCGCCTCTGGCGCGGCAACGTGGCCCGCCTCAAGGCAGTGATCGAGAAACGGCGCTGACAACACTCCGAGATCCGCGACCGAGGAGGCTGGGGCACGCCCCGAGGTCGCGCTCAGTGACGTCATCTCCGGTCTCCCACTTTCTCTCGAGGGCGCCCGCGCCCTCCTGGAGCAGGGCGCCGTGAAGTCGCAGAGCTCCGCCACAGAACGATGTGGGGATGGAAGCTGCGGCGTTGTGGAGAGCGTCGCCTCGGTAGGCGTGATCATCAGCCTTGTCCGAGCAGGTGCTGCAGCAGTGTTGTCAGGCGGCGTGCGTCGGCTCGGGTGAGCGTGCCGGTCATGGGTGATAGGGATTGCGCGACTTCCGTACCGGGGCGCTGGGCAAGTTCCATCCCGACCGTGCTGAGAACTACGGCACGGTCGTCGATCGGCTTGGGTGTCCGCTGGAGGAGGCCTTGCTTCTCGGGACGATCGACAGGCCGGACATCGTCGACTTGTCCAGCCCGAGGCAGTCGGCCAGCTGGCACATCTAGAGGCGCCGGTCCCGAAGGATCGCGAGCACGCGAAACTGGGCAGAGAGAGGTCGTGCTCGGCGCCGACGCGTTCGGTTCAGGACCGTCGAGTCACCCATCTCGAGGGTCGGAGAGGACTACGTCCACCGACCACCGCTTCGGATCCCCTTCAAGGGGACGTCCGTCAGTGGTGGCGACGTACCGGCCGCCGGGCACACCATCGGGAAACTCGACGGGATCGCCTTTTCGGGGCTGTTCACCCTCAACGATCGTTGCTGACACCTGAGACAGTCGCAGCGCGAGTGCGACCATCTGCTCGATACCTTCCTGAAGGTGATCCGGGTTGCGGTCCTTCATTCCGGAGACGATCTTCGTTGCCGCCTTTGAGTACGGTCCGGAGTACCCGAGGAAGTAGCTTCCGTGCACAAGCCGTGTCCAGCCGTGGGCGATCTTGACGGCCAACTCATAGGTATTCGTGGTATCCGCATCCGTCAGATTCTCGTGCTTGAGTCGGTCGACGAGTATCGCAGAGGCCTCGATCAGCCGATCGAACTCTTCATCGATCTCCTGCACATTCCACGAGCGGCCCAGATCCTCACCGAATCGCTCACGAAGTCGACTCACGATCGTCTCAACGGCCGAATACCCACGCATCGCAAGCTCTGTGTCCCCCTCCGTGACTCCTCTCGCGAAGTCGTCGCACGCCGTCGCCAGCGGCTTAGTCACCTCGAGTCGCTCTCCAAGCTCCACTAGGAGCGTGGGTCCGAACCGGAAAGCGGTCCTGCCTCGAAGCTCGATGAGGCGAGATAGCGAACCCTGACCGGTGGTCGTGGCTTCTCGTTGGTTACGAGGCGTCCGAAGCTGAGCTTGCGAGGGTGCTCCGCACCTCTCATGGTGTCGCGATCGCGGCCGATCCGCCCACGTTGGCGAGCTTTCGCAGGTTGTGGCAGACGAGGTGGAGCGTCCATTCGCCCCGTGCTCCATCAAGTCCGCGCAAACGGAGATGACCGGCGTGCTGTCGGACCTTCATCTGGCCGAATGCCGGTTCGACGATCGCCTTTCGCCGGGCGTAGTCGGCTCGTCCGGCCTTGGTCCGGAGGCGTCTCGCCATACGTTGCTTGGCCGTCGTGTTCTTCGGGATGCGCCCTCTCGGTGCGGCCGTGACACGCTCGTCGTGGGTCAGCCGGCCCGTGGCGACGAGTGCGTCGAGGTCGTCCTCGGCGAGTGCTTCGAGATTGTCCTTCGAGCAGTAACCGGCATCGGCTAACAGCACCTTCGGACGATCTTCGACCCCGGCGCGCACGAGCTCAACGTCCATCGCCTCGATCATCGGGATCAATTGGTTGACATCGGTGGCTTGTTGGGTAACCACACCGGCGAGGACGACCTGGTTCTTCTCGTCGACGACTGCTTGGGCGTTGTAGGCGTAGTGAAATGACCCGTCAGAGGTCTTCATGATCCGCGACTCGGGATCGGTGAAGTTGCGCTGGGCCTTTGCGGCCGGCTTGGCCTTTTCTCCGGCCTGTTCGGCCGCTTCGGCGATCTCCTCGTCGTTGGTGCGCTCGGCGTTCTTTGCTTGTTTGGCGCCGGCGCGCTCTTTGGCCTCGGCCTCGATGGCCTTCATTGCCTCACGCATCTTTGCGATCCGCGTCTCGCGTCGGGCGAGCTCGGCAGGTACTTCGTCGCCCCGGCGGTCCGCACCGAAGGCCTCGTCCTCTTCCCGGTCGATCGCCTCGGCCTCAGCGAGGATCTCGCGCACCTCGGCATCGAGCTGTTCGATCTTCTTTTGCATGTGGTCATAGCTCATGGCCTTGTGCCTGCTCGCCGAGGCCCGCAGCTTGGTGCCGTCGAGGGCGACCCGTCCGAGCTTTAGGAGCCCGGCTGTTGCGCACAATACGAGAACCTGGGTGAACAGGTCGTCGAGGGCCCCGAGGTGGCGACGGCGAAAGCGCGCCATCGAGCGGTAGTCCGGTGCGGCGTTCGCCGAAAGGAAGCGGAACGCCACGTCGGTCACACAGCGCCGCTCGATCTCCCGGGAAGAGGTCACGCCGATCGAGTAGCTGTAGAGCAGGAGCTTCAGCATCATGCGCGGGTCATAGGGAGGTGCCCCGTCCGCGGTCGCGTAGGAGCCATAGATCACCGACAGGTCGAGCAGACCGTCGACGGCCTCGGAGATGAACCGCGCCTCGTGATCTTCGGGCAGCCAGTCGTCGAGACTCGGGGGCAGGAGGAAGGACTGGGACGGGTCGTAGTGGCGGAATGTCTTGGCCGTCAAGGCAGAGGGCGTCGTCGCCGTCTTTCGTGGGCCGACCGCTACCTCGAAGAGCTGGTCGTCAACGGTGCCGTTCTCCATGGCACAAAGTCTTGTCGGTGCTCACGGAAATCGCGAATTTTCACCGCATCACAGGGATGGGAAGCGCGCGGGGCGGCTCAGGGGGTTCTGACCCACGCACCTAGCCACGCGAAGCCCGTCCATGCTGCGGTCGCCTCTCTCATAAGCGACTCGTGGGCCACTCCTTCCCCGGAACCCCTTGCGAACTGGTCTATGGCATTTGCCAAATGCGTATGGCTCAGACCCCATATCCTCCGGGGAGGATTGCCTTTCGCCCACCCGAGCTCATGGCTGACAGGGCCTAGTTTCTCGGCAGCATCTCCGTCCGGCACGGCGGGTCTTCAGAAGCCCGGTGAGGCGCCCGGCGTGGCTTTGTGTCCGCGGCGAAAGGCCATGATCGCAATCTACCTTCTTCAAAACCCGAAGGGACCAGGCGTCTTTCGAATGGACGAACCGTGAAACCGCTCCACAGCCGCGGGAAGAGCTTCAGCCCTCGTCATTGACAAAACACCCGAAGTTGCCACGCTCAGCCGATCGTAAGGGAATGTCAAGTAGTCCGGCCGAGTTCTCTGGTCCCGGTCGATAACGCCGTTCCACCGGCAGTCGGAAACGAGGAGGAAGAAGGGATCGTGACGCGCTAGGGAACACGGAACAGCGGTCACAGGCAGAGTCAGCGAAGTGCCAGATGCCATCCACGTCCTACAGAGGAGGGAGCCGGGTTCGGCTACTCGTCGGTGGTCCGCATCTCGGAGTACATGCCGAGCCACGCATCCCGACAGGATCTCGGGAGTCGTTGCCAGGGTTGGCGTTAGTCCGACCAGGTGATGAGGTTAGGAACGCACACGTCGGCGAGCGCGGGGTGGCACGGCAGGACGCGGGCAACGAGATCGGCGTCGGCACCGGTCTCTCGCGGTACCTGCACGCTATAGCGAGTGATGCCGTCGCGTCGTTCGTCAAAGCCAGCCACCAGCGGGTGGGCCTCGCCAAGACTCGGCACGACCCAGAGTTGCACGGTCACATCAGAAGGCCCGAGGGAACCGAGGTCTGCAACGATCTCGGCCTGCATCGCGCCACCTGGAGCGACGGTGACATCCTCGACGGAGACACGAATGGAGGGCCACGCGGCGCGTAGCCGCTCGAGAGTCGACGCAAGGTCGCGGGCGCGCACGCCACCATCTGCTGCGAGCCAACGCGCGCGGCGCGCCCCTGGCAGATAGAAGGACTCGACGTAGTCGTGCACCATGCGGTGCACGCTCCAAGTCGGGGCCAGGCTCGCCATCGACTGGCGAATCGAGGCCAACCAGGCACGGGGCAAGCCCTTCGCATCGCGGTCGTAGAACCTCGGCACGATCTTGTGCTCAAGGGTGTCGTACAGCGACTTGGCGTCGCTCGCGTCCTGCACGTCGAGGTCCTCGTAGTGCTTGGCAGTTCCGATGCACCAGCCGATTGGCGGCGCGGCCGGATCGGCGTCGTTCCAGACCTCGTCCCACCAGCCATCGAGCGTGCTGAGGTTCAGGGAACCGTTCGCGCCGGCTTTCATGCCTCCGATGCCGCATGCCTCGAGCGGTCGCCGCGGAGTGTTCAGCCACAGGTCGACACCCTGTGAAAGGGCCCGGTCCATCGTGAGGTCGAAGTCCTCGATGAACACGACTCGATGCTCTAGGCGGTGTCGTCGCGCGAACTCGAGGACTTCGCTTAGCAGTTTCTTTCCCAACTCGTCGCGGGGATGGGCCTTGCCGCCGAAGATGATCTGAACGGGGCGCTCCGGATCGCCGAGGATGTGCGCGAGGCGTTCAGGGTCACGCAGGAACAGCGTGGGGCGCTTGTAGGTGACGAATCGCCCGACGAAGCCAATGGTTAGCGCGTCGGCATCAAGGAGCACATCCGCGGCGGCAAGACGCGCTGCGGCGGCGCCGCGGCGGGCAAGCTGTTCGTGGCGGCGAACCCGTGTGAATTCGATGAGCCGGGCGCGCGCCCGGCACTTTACATTCCAGAGCGCCTCGTCGTCGGCCCCGATCAGTGGCTGCCATGAGGACGATGAGCCCGGCGTCGTCCGCCAAAGCGGCCCGAGCTGACGGTCGAGAACTTCCTCGATTTCCGAGGATATCCACGATCTGAAATGAACACCGTCGGTGACGTGGCCGATCGGCACCTCGTTCAACGGCAGCCTTGGCCAGAGGCCGCCCCACTGATCCCGAGTGACCCTGCCATGCAACCGGCTCACTCCGTTGGCGGCACCCGCGAGCCGCAGTGCGAGCACGGTGGGGCAGAACGAGTCAAGCGGGTCATCGGGCCTGTAACGGCCCAGTGAGCAGAGCGTCTCGAGGTCGATCCCGAGCAGTCGGGCGTAGGGCGCGAGGTACCGATTGACCAGTTCGGTCGGGAAGTAATCATGTCCAGCAGCGACCGGGGTATGTGTTGTGAACAGCAGTCCCGGTGCCGCGGCCACGCGCGCCTCGGCGAACGAGAGCCCGTCGCGTTGCATCACCATACGGATACGCTCGAGCGCGGCGAAGGCGGTGTGACCCTCATTGAGGTGTGCCATCTCGGGCTCGTGGCCGAGCGCCGCGAGCCCACGGACGCCGCCGATGCCGAGCACGAGCTCTTGCTGGATGCGTGTCTCCTGGTCACCGCCGTAGAGCCTTCCCGTTATTTGGCGGTCAGCTCGTCGATTCTGCCTGATATCGGTGTCGAGCAGGTACAGCCGGTTTCGTCCGACAGGAACGGTCCATACCTGGGCAACTACATTGCGCCTGGGCAACGGAACCTTGACCAACACCGGACGACCCAAGCCGTCGCGTGCCAACTCGATGGGCAGCTGCTCGAAGTCGAGAGCTTCCCACGACTCTTGCTGCAGCCCGGCATCGTTGAGCCACTGATGCAACGTCTCGCGGTAGAGCAGACCGATGCCGACCAGCGGAACTCCGAGTGCGCTCGCCGACTTGAGGAACTCGCCGGCGACGGTACCAAGGCCGCCCGCGTACACCGGTAGTGAGTCTGTGAGGGCGAACTCCGCGGCAAAGAACGCGACCTCGAACCCACGGTCTTTCCGGTGCGTTTGCGGGAACCAGGTCTTCGTGAGATTTGTGTTGTAGCTGGTTGCGTCTTTGACGACGGCGGCTGCGAGCGATGCGAGATCGGGGTCGGAGGCGAGGCGCTCTTCCACCGTGGCTTGTCCGAGACCAGTCAACAGGCGGAGAGGCCATTCGAGAGCAGACGGCCCTGCGCTGGGATCGAGCCGCGCAAACAAGGTACGCATTTGCGCTTGCCAAGTCCATCGCAGGTTCGTCGCCACATCGAGGAGGTCTTCGAACCCGACGACTTGTTGTCGCGACCTTTTCGGAGCTGACCGACGAGCCGTGATCTCACACCTCCTTCACGTCATGATCGCACGGGAAAATCCGACGTGGTGGCGTACAGGCGATGTTGGCCATGCCAGCTACGTCGTTCAGCCGAGGCGCTCAGTGGGGACGATTTTGAAACCGTTCCCACATTGCAGTCCAGTGATGCGTCGTCTGTCGAGCCTAGGAATCGACAGCGCAGGGCAGAGAGGCGCGTGACAAAGTGCCTGTCGGAGCCCTGGCGAGACAGCTCCGGTCGTTCGGCATCTTGACCTGCGGCAACAGCCCTGGCGACCATTAGGTAGGCAACGGGCAGGGGGCATCGTGCGTACCATGCTTTAGGTGGTGGATGACGCGGACCGTGACGCCTGGTTCCAGTGGATCGTCCAACATCGCCACGGCGGAGACAATGAGTTTCGTCGTGCGCTATTTACGGCATTCCTGGTCCCAGTGAGGGATCGCCTGCTCGATGCTGCGCACATCCAAGAAGGAGATGTTGTCCTTGACCTCGGGACAGGTGATGGGCTGATCGGCTTCGGCGCTCTCGAACGTGCGGGCCCATCTGGCCGGGCGATCTTCAACGACCTTTCCGAAGATCTGCTCGGTTTGTGCCGGGACTACGCGGCTGAAACAGGTGTGCGGGACCGATGCTCGTTCGTCCTCGGCTCTGTCGATGATCTTGGCGAGATCGACGACGCATCCGTCGATGTCGTCACGATCCGTTCCGTGCTCATCTACGTGAAGGACAAGCTGGAGAGCCTGCGGGAGTGCTACCGAGTCCTTCGACCTGGCGGGCGGCTTGCCCTTTTGGAGCCGATCAACCGTTTCATCGCGGCGGGCTACGGCCGCACCTTCTGCGGCTACGACATTTCATCTGTCGACGACATCGTTGCCAAGCTCGAGGCGCTCTACGACAGCATCCAGGATCCCGTGGACGACCCCATGGCCGACTTCGATGAGCGAGACCTTCTGGTGTTCGTGACCGTGGCGGGCTTCGACGAAGTTCACCTGGAGCTGCGCGCTGACATAGAGCCAAGGATGGACCCCCAGCCCTGGGAACGCTTTCTGGCCAGTTCCGCGAATCCACGGGTGCCCACGATTGGCGAGGCCATCTCGCAGACTCTGACCGCCGAGGAAGCCGCGCTTGTTGAACAACATCTTCGTCCGCCCGTCGAACACGGAATAGGCAAGCATCGGATGGCAACGGCACTGATCCGGGCGGTCAAGCATGGCGAGGAGAACGACGCAATGCTACCATCAAGGGCGCGAGTATGACCATGTGGTCGACCGTCGCACAGACGAGATCGACCTTGACACTCGGCGGATCTCGCTCGTCGGCAAGGTGCGCAAGCCGCGGGTTGTCCCCGTGCCCCACGTTCTTGAGACCATGCTCCGCGAGAACTTAGACGAGATGCGGCCCAAGCTCCCGGTGTCCTCGTACCTGTTCGCCAACCCCAGGGGCAACGGGAACCTCCGCGGTCGCTACGGACCTCGGGCACTGCACAACCTGGTCGTGGAGGCCGGGACCTCGGCGGGCGTGGCGCGTAGGCACCAACCCCCCACTGCTGGCGTCATACCTATGCAACTTGCCTCGTTCGCCGGCGCGAGGACATCCACGTCGTCCAGCGCCTGATGGGCCACTCCAACATCGCGACGACCACGAGGTACCTGCACCCCTCAAACGCCGACCTCCTCGCCGCCGTCGATTAGGGCGTTCCCAGGAAGCTGAACGTGGGCGAGTCGACGGGGGGAATCGCACCCCCCGCCGCTCTCAGGACCGGACGTGACAGTCTCCCGTCATCCGGCCCCCACAGGCCGGCCGTCGGTGAATGCGACGAGTTGCCAGTGGGCGAAGAGTTTGGGGTTACGTCGGTAAATCCGTTGCAGCCATTCCATCGCCCGTAGGTATCTCTTGCGGAATCGCTTGAACTTGTGCACGGCCCACCTGGTGAGATGCTCATTGATGCGCCATGCGAGGAAGCTCAACTCGGAGCGGTAGAAGCGCCCGTAGTAGTTGATCCAGCCGCGCACTTGGGGGTTGATTTCCTCGGCGATGCCAGACAGGTCCATCCCGGTTCGACGACCGAGGTGCCAGGCTCTGATCTGTTGGCCTTTCGCTTTCCTCGCCGCTGCCGAGATGGCCGGTAAGAAGCCAGCAAAGTAGCCTCTTGGCCCTTTGGCCAGGCGAGTCCGGAAGGTGTAGCCCAAGAAGTCGAAGCTGGTGTGCTCGTAGCTTCCGGGGCGGTTCGCGTCCTTGCAGAACACGATCTTGGTCTTCTCGGGGTGCAGCTCGAGACCCAGGGTCCCCAGCCGCTCGGCGATCGCAGCCCTCAGATTTCGGGCCTGTTCCTCGGTGTCGCAATGAGCGACGATGTCGTCTGCGTAGCGCTCCCAGGGACATCCCGGGTGTTCCCGGTCCATCCACCGGTCGAACGCGTAGTGCATGAACAGGTTGGCCAAGACGGGCGAAATCGGAGAACCCTGCGGGGTTCCCTTCTCCCGTGGTGTCAGGGTCCCGTCCGCCATCTGCATGGGGGCTGTAAGCCACCGTTGGATGTAGAGCAGAACCCACCGCTCGCTGGTGTGGTGAGCCACCGCTTGTAACAGCAGATCATGGGGGACGGAGTCGAAGAAGGCCCGGATGTCGCAGTCGAGCACCCAGTCCTTCTCCCAGCACCGTCTCCGACAGACAGCCAGCGCGTCATGGGCCGAGCGGCCCGGACGGTAGCCGTAGCTGTCAGGGTGGAAGATCGGCTCCAGCTTCTCCTCCAGCAGCATCGCTGCCGCCGTCTGCGCCACCCGGTCGGCCACATTCGGCACCCCGAGGACGCGCACGCCCTTCCCGTGATCCTTGGGTATCTCCACCGCCCGCACCGGGCCAGGGAAGTAGCTCCCCGACGACATCCGGTTCCACAGCTTGTAGAGGTTGCCCCTCTTCCGCTCTTGAAACCCGTTGATGCTGACGGCGTCCACGCCCGGAGCCCCGTAGTTGGACCGGACCTTCTCCCACGCCCGAAAGACCAGGCGCTTGTCGATCTCAAACGACTTCACTTTCGGCTTGGGTGTCTCCCCAGGCTCCTCCCCCGCAGGGTTGGCCTCGGACTTCCCCTGGTCTGCGCGACCCCTTGGCTCCAGCCCCATTACAGGACCTTCATCGCTACTACGAGCCGCCCCGTCCCAGTGCCCCGCATCGGTACTCTGCCCCTCACGGTTGACGCCGCTTGGGGTCCTCCCTTTCGCGACCAGGGGGTCAACAACACCCATTTCGACTGGCCGACAGCATCGGGACGACTGGTTCTCCTGTTCCGTATCAGCGCCTGCGACGAGCTCACGCCACCTCTACACCGGGCACCACCAGGCCAGCACACAGGCCACCGCCTGGCTGAGGGCGCGCCAATTCGGCGCGCCTTTGTCACGGGAACTATGCGACTCCCCGCTTTTGGCACCATCGTTTCGGCTTTCGATGCTTCAGACAGTGGTTCACTCACGTTCGTCTTCTCGTCGCCCACCTGACCGGCTCCCAGCCGGCCTTTTCCGCAACGCTCACCACCCCGGCTCTTAACCGACGCAGCTTGCGGTGGTTTGGGATCCCCGCCTGCACGGCGAACCCGGAGGGCCACCCTCCATCACTGATACAGCACGGTTCGTGCTGGTGGCTTCTACCTCACCCTCACTCTCCTTTCAGGACACACCGCAGACCGCCGATTGAGCGTACGCAGCCTCCTGTGCGCCGAGCGTTGTTATGCGCCGCCAAGCTGACGTTCGAGAGTACCCGGCCTCATGTGATACTCGGGAACGTGATCGAGGAGCACTCAGGACCTACCATCCGGCAAGCGCGTCCTGAGGAGTACACCGGGCTGCGCAGCATCGAGTTCGAGGCGGACCGACTGTTTGCATCCGTAGGGATCGGATCTTTCACCAACGACGACGCGGAGGACCACTTCGGCCAGGCGGTGCTGGTCCTTGTCGTTGGCGACCCACCCGTGGGTTTCGTTTGTGTCGAGTTGGTAGACGGGCTCCCCCACATCTGGCAGCTCGCGGTACATCCGGACCACGGTCGCCAAGGTCTCGGGCGCGCTCTAGTACAAGGCGCCTGCGAATGGGCAAGGTCAGAAAGGTTCGACGCGATCACGCTGACCACATATCGGGATGTGCCTTGGAATGGACCGTTCTACGAGTCGCTCGGCTTCGTCACTCTGGACGCCCTCACGCCTGGGCTACACGCAATCCGTGAGCACGAGCGCGCCATTGGCGACGACGACCTCGGCCCTCGGGTGACAATGCGACTCGCTCTCTCATCTGAGCCACTGATCTAAGCCACTACCACTCGCCTCTATCCACCTGCCCCTAAAGAACAGGGCTCAGGTAACTCAGAACGAGCGCGCAAAACCTCGTCGCGGCCCCGGTTCGGGCCGCGCCCGATCGATTCCGGTGCTGCAACTGCCGCAGACCAACTTAGCTACTGGTCGTGTTGCCGACTGTCCTATCGGCGCACCTGGCGACCCCCCCGTGTCGGCCCAAAGGGGCCTGTGGAACCCGTGCCCGCTACAGGCGCCCTAGACAGCGTCGTTCCGTACTCATCTGACAATCGGCCACCGGCACAGAACCCCTGACGGATCACCACGTTTCTCAGACAGTCAGTCCGCGCCTTGCGTCGTCCTTCAGACCCCTTCTATTTCGTCGGCGGCTGCTGCTCTCGGCAGCAGCCAGACGAGCCCGAGGCAGAGGACGATGACGACGCCTACGACGGTGACGCTCACGGTCATGGCTCTCGCGCCGCCGCTTTGACGCAGGACGCTGAAAAAGACGGTCGTGACGATGGCCGACCCGATGGCTGCGGCCAGCTGCTGCACCGAGCTCAAGGAGCCGCTCGCGCTTCCGGCTTCCTCATGGGAGACGTCGCCGAGAGCGACTTCGAAGAGGGTACTGAAGCAGGCACCCATCCCGACACCGAGAACGAGGAGTGACGGCGCGGTCAGCCATGGGGTAACCGATGTGCCCCTCTCCAGGACCGTGAGCCAGAGACCCAAAGTACCCAGGAGCGCAGTCACCAGCCCCGCCACGGCGAGTCTGCGACCGAGCGAAGTCAAAAGTGGCCGGCAGACGATTGAGGCGGCGATGATTCCCACCATTACCGGTGCCAAACCGAGGGCTGCACGCGATGCGCTGAGGTGGAGCACAAGCTGGAAGAACAACGAGATCACGTAGGACAGACCGCCCGCGGCGGCAAAAAAGCACAGGCCGAGAACCAGTCCAGAGGTGAATCCCTTGTTCTTGAGCAGCGACGGTGAAATCAGCGGGTTCGGGGCCTGCCGTTGGCGAATGGCGAACCCAGCGAAAAAGATGACGCCGCCGACCAGGCTGATGATCGGAAGGGCTATCCATCCGTTGGTCGAGCCTTGGATGAGCCCGAAAATGAGCGCCAGCATGGTGGCGCCGAGAAGCGCCCCGCCGATGGCGTCGATTGGCTCTTGTGAAATCGGCTGGTCCCGCGGCAACAGCCTTACAGCTGCGACCAAACCCGTCAGGCCGAGCACGATGTTGATCAGGAAGACAGGTCGCCAGTCCAGGCCGGCGATGTTGGCGGAGATGATGAAACCGGCGGCGATCGGTCCGAGAACGGCAGACACGCCCATGGCCGGTCCGAACGCGCTGACTGCCCTTGGCAACTGTGCGCGTGTGAAACTCGCCATGATGATGCTGATCCCCTGGGGGATCATGAGGGCTCCGAATCCGCCTTGGATCAGCCGGCCCACGATGATCATCGTCGGGTCGACCGACAGGCCGCACAATGCCGACGCAGCCGTGAAGCCGGTGATGCCGATGAGGAAGATCCGTCGTTTGCCGTAGCGGTCGCCGAGACGGCCGCCGACGACGAGGAGCACCCCGATTGCCAGGGCATAGCCGGCGCCCAGCCATTTGATGAGCGACTCGCCGCCCCCGAGATCGCGGGCGATCGAGGGAGCTGCGATGTTCGTGATCGTCGAGTCCATGAGGTCGAGGATGTCGGCGATGAGCACGACGGCGAGGATCGCCCGTAGGCGGGGTGTCAGACGTGTCGGATCAATCGGCTTGTCCCCTGACGGTGTCCCGCTAGGAACGGCCGTGAGTGGCGTGGTCAGGCTCATGACCGCCCGTGCTCGTCGTCGAGCGGCGGACGTGGTGTCATCGCTATGCCGGCGAGCAGCACTCGGATGTGCCACCCGAAACGGGACTGCGGTGTTCCGGAGAGCAGGTCATCGCCCAAGGCGACGATCGTCGGATAGTTGTTGGCGGTGGCCTGACGGATCGCACGCGCCAACGCCTCTTCGTCCTCGGCAGGGTCCATTGCCTTGAGCCGCGTGCCGTGCTCGAGCGCGATCGAGGTGGCGAAGAGCAGCAGGATATCAACCCCCCACGCGCAACGGTCATCGGGAATGCCGCCCCGGCGGAGCAGGGTGAGCACGCGCTCCACCAACGCCAGGTAGTTCGGCCCGGAGGGTCGCGTGACCAGTGCCGACCGGGCGAGGCCGGGATGGCCGACGAGGATGGAGGTGTAGGACCCGAGTAGCCGAACGAGGGCGTCGGTCCACTGTGCGGACACCTCGTCAGGCGCCGGTCCCACCAACCCGAGCATCTCGTCCAGCACGGCCGCGTGAAGCTCGTCTGTATTGGCGACGTAGACGTACAAAGAAGCGGGACCGGTGTCGAGCTCTGCCGCCAGTCGTCGCATGGTGACGTGTTCCAAGCCCTCTGCCCGCATCACGCCAACAGCTGTTGCGATGATCCCTTCCCGGGTCAAGGCCGGTTTGGCCGGACGTTCACGGCGGCTGTAGAGGGTCCTCGTTACGTACACACCATCAGCTTAACGAACATGTTCGTTACGAACAAGTTCGCGATCGGTGGCGAGGACCGGCGTCCCCGCCAGCAGCAAGTAGGGCGTCAAGCCGGGCCGGGTTCAGGCGGCGCCGGTTCGCACCGCGGTGACCACCACGGCGGCGCAAGCCATCGTGAAACTGCCTCCCACCGCGTCGATGGCGGCCCCGACGCCCGCCAGCAACTGCTCAAGCTGTGCCGGCGGGACCTGGGCATGGCCGCCGGCCGTAGGAAGCTGGTCCAGCCAGTCCTCCCGGGTGTAGGACCGCTCCCAGTCGAATCGCCACTGCTCGGAATCGCTGAACGATCCCACCTCCTGTATCCCGACCGCCGCCCTGGCACACATCACCGAGTACCCGTCCGAGGCGGGCCGCGCCCAGGGGTTGAACGGCAGGTTAGGCATGACCCGGCGGTAAACCGCGGCAAAGGCTTCCGTCACCTCGGGCGGAGGCTGGAGGATGTTCCAGAAAACTGCCAAGCGACCACCGCGATGAAGCACCTGCGCCGCCTTGGCCGCCCCTGCGACCGGGTCCACCCAGTGCCAGGATTGGCCGGAGACGACCGCGTCGAAGGTTCGGTCGGCCGGGTGCCAGGCTTCGAACGGCGCCACCTCCACCTCGAGCCCGCTCCGGCGCGCGAAGTCGGCCATCCGCGCGTCGACGTCGACCCCGAGCACCCGGCATCCGGCCGCCTGGAACTGCCGAGCGGCGATGCCGGTACCGCAGCCGACGTCGAGGAAGTCAGGCCCGGGCTGGCGGCGACGATGGCGTCCACCATGGCATCGGGGTAGCGGGGCCGGCTCCGGTCGTAGCGTTCGGCGTCCGAGCCGAACGACTCCGCCACCTGTCGGTGCTGATGAGGCTCGGGTCCGGGCACAGGTGCTCTTCGCACGGTCCAGTATCGCACCGGACCTCGGTCGGTGACCGGCCGGCATGTCATCCCCGACGCGCCAGCCCGACGGGCCGGCAGTTACTTCGGGGTGACTGGCCCGGCCTGAGCTGCGACAGCAGCTGCCGCCGCCGCGACCGCCTCGGGGTCGCCCAGGTAGCGTCCCTCGACGAAGTTGAGCCGGTCGTCCAGCGTGATGATCCGGGGCCACCCGGTCGGTATGTCCAGGTCGACAATGTCGTCGTCCGAGATGTGCTCGAGGAACTTCGTCATGGCCCGGATGCTGTTGCCGTGGGCGACGACGAACGGCGTAAGCCCTGCGAGTAGTTCCGGACCGAGGACGTCCTCCCAGTAGGGCACCATCCGGACCACCACGTCGGCCAGGCACTCCGCCGCGGGCAGCGCGCTCGGCGGGATGTCGTGGTAGCGGGGATCGTGCACGGGGTGGCGCGGGTCGGTGACCTCGAGTGAAGGTGGCGGCGTCGCGTAGCTCCGGCGCCAGAGCTTCACCTGCTCAGGACCGAATTTCTCCGCCGCCTCCTTCTTGTTCCCGCCCTGCAGGGCACCGTAGTGGCGTTCGTTGAGGCGCCAATTGCGCAGCACCGGGAGGAACGAGAGCCCCATCTCGTCGAGGGCGATGTTCGCCGTGCGCACCGCGCGGGTCAGCACCGAGGTGTGGACGGTGTCGATGCGCAGCTCGGTCTCCTCTGCCAACAGCTGCCCGGCCGAGCGTGCCTCGGCCTCGCCCTTCTCGCTCAGGTCGACATCGGTCCAGCCCGTGAAGCGGTTCTCGGCGTTCCAAGTGCTCTCACCATGGCGTAAGACGATCATCGTGGGCATGGCCCGAGGCTATCCCGGACCCGTTTCGCGACACGAATCCGTGTCGCCCCACACGGCGTGGCCGGCAGCCGATCCTTCTGACCAGCTGTTTCGCCAACATCCCTGGTCAGGAATGAATTAGAGCGATCTTGACAATCGCACACTCAAGTTTGCTATACTTCTGCCTGTACGAAGGACGTGCGGGTGCCGACAACGGTGGCATCCCTAGAAGTGGAGGCTTTCAGAATGTCCAAGGCCGTCGGAATCGACCTCGGCACGACTAACTCGGTGGTCGCATTCCTCGAGGCTGGCGAGCCCACGGTTATACCGAACGCAGAAGGCGGGCGGACTACTCCGTCGATCGTGGGGTTCGCCAAGTCAGGCGAAGTGCTCGTCGGCGAGGTCGCAAAACGACAGGCGATCACGAACCCGGACCGGACGGTCCGCTCGGTCAAGCGACAGATGGGCACGAGCTGGTCGATCGACATCGACGGCAAGCCTTACAAGGCTCAGGAGATCTCCGCGAGGATCCTCCAGAAGCTGCGGCGTGATGCCGAGGCCTTCCTCGGCGACACCGTGAACCAGGCCGTGATCACCGTCCCCGCCTACTTCGACGACGCCCAGCGCACCGCCACGAAGGAAGCCGGCCAGATCGCCGGCCTCGAGGTCCTGCGCATCATCAACGAGCCGACGGCAGCCGCGCTCGCCTACGGCCTCGACAAGGAACGCTCCGACCAGACCGTCTTGGTGTTCGACCTCGGTGGCGGCACGTTCGACGTGTCGGTCCTCGAGATCGGCGAGGGCGTCTTCGAGGTGAAGTCGACATCAGGGAACACCCATCTCGGCGGCGACGACTGGGACCAGCGCGTCATGGACTGGCTCATCAAGACGTTCAAGGACACCGAGGGTGTCGACCTCTCCAACGACAAGATGGCTCTGCAGCGTCTGAAGGAAGCGGCCGAGAAAGCCAAGATCGAGCTGTCGGCCGTCCAGGAGACGACGATCAACCTTCCCTTCATCACCGCCACTAACGAGGGCCCGAAGCACCTCGATCTGAAGCTCAGCCGGGCGAAGTTCCAGGAGCTCACGGCCGACCTCGTGGATGCCTGCAAAGGACCGTTCCACCAGGCCATCCAGGACTCCGGCCTGAGCACCAAGGACATCGACCACGTCGTTCTGGTCGGAGGCTCCACCCGCATGCCGGCCATCTACGACCTCGTCGTGGAGCTCGCCGGCAAGGAGCCCCACAAGGGCGTTAACCCCGACGAGGTCGTCGCCGTCGGCGCCGCCATCCAGGCGGGCGTCTTGAAGGGCGAGGTGAAGGACATCCTGTTGCTGGACGTAACTCCGCTCAGCCTCGGCATCGAGACCAAGGGCGGCATCACCCACCGGCTCATCGAGCGCAACACGACGATCCCGACCAAGCGCTCCGAGATGTTCACCACAGCCGACGACAACCAGCCGTCGGTGGAGATCCACGTCCTCCAGGGCGAGCGCGACATGGCCATGTACAACAAGACGCTGGGCAAGTTCCAGCTCGTGGACCTGCCGCCTGCCCCGCGCGGCGTGCCGCAGATCGAGGTCGCGTTCGACATCGACGCGAACGGGATCGTCCACGTCTCCGCGAAGGACATGGCGACAGGTAGGGAGCAGTCGATCACGATCACCGGCCAGACGTCCCTGCCGAAAGACGACATCGAGCGCATGGTGCGCGACGCCGAGCAGCACGCGGCTGAGGACCGCCAGCGCAAGGAAGAGGCCGAGACGCGCAACAACGCCGACGCCCTCGTCTACCAGACCGACAAACTACTGAAGGACCAGGGCGACAAGGTCCCCGCCGAAGACCGCGAGCGGGTCGAGAGCGCCCTCAAGGCCCTGCGCGAGTCGACTGCCGGGACCGATTACGAGCGGATCCGGCGCGACACCGAGACGCTGCGCACAGCGTCGCAGGCCTTCGGCCAGCGCCTCTACGAGCAGGCTTCTCAGCAGCAGGCCACCAGCGGCTCTGGTGGCGACGGCTCGACGGCAAGCTCGAGCGGGCCATCCGACGATGAGGTCGTCGACGCCGAGATAGTCGACGACTCGGGCACGGCGGCTTCGTGACCCGCGAAGCAGACGATCCGCGCTCAGCCCCTGACGAGAACGGCCCGGCAACTCCAGAGGATGCCTCCGGGCCGTCTCGTGAGGACGAGAACGCCGGCGACGTTGACGACGAGGGGCTGGCCGAGCAGCTCGACCTGCCCCTCGAAGCGATGCTCGACTGGGGAACGGGTCCCGAAAAGGCCGAATCCGAGCTGGAAGCCCAGACCGCCGAGACCCTCGTGGCTGCGGAGCGCGACGAGTACCTCGACGCGCTGAAGCGCCTGCAGGCCGACTTCGACAACTTCCGCAAGCGCTCCATGCGTCAGCAGACGGAGCTCTTGGAGCACGCGACAGAAGGACTGTGCGTCCGGCTGCTCCCGGTGCTCGACGCGCTGGACCTCGCCATCGCCCACGTCAAGAGCCAGGCCGAGCCGAGCGACTCGGACAAGGCCCTCGAGCAGATCGACGCGCTGCTCCGCGACACCCTCGCCCGCGAGGGCATCGAGAAGATCGACGCCGTGGGCGTGGCATTCGACCCGACGATCCACGACGCCGTCGGCACGCTCCCCACCGAGCCGGTGCCGGTGCCGGCTGCGGCGCACGCACCGGGTCACAGCGACGCAGTCAGGCACGCAAAGCCCGCCAAGGGCGCCGTCCCCGTTGCGGGCGACGAGGAGCACGGCCAAGGCGAAACGTCCAGGCCTTCCAAGGCGGCCAAGGCGGCCGCCGGTCACGACGGGCCGACCGTCGTCCAGGTCATGAGAGCCGGGTACAAGATGAAGTCGAAGGTGCTCAGGCCGGCGATGGTCTTCGTCGGAGGCTGAGGCGCAGCGCGATGGCACCCCAGCGGGACTGGTACACGACCGACTACTACAAGGTCCTCGGCGTCTCGGACAAGGCGACCGACAAGGAGCTTCGCCGCGCCTATCGCAAGCTCGCCAAGGAGTACCACCCGGACTCTCACCCCGGTTCGGAGGAGAGGTTCAAGGCGGTCTCGGCCGCCTACGACGTCCTCGGCGACCCCGAGAAACGCAAGGAGTACGACGAGGTCCGCCGGCTCGGTCCCCTGAGCAACCTGGGCGGCTTCGGCGGGTCCGGCGGTGGTGGCGGTGGCAACTTCAACTTCCGGATAGACGACCTTTCTGACATCTTCGGCGGCCTGTTCGGCAAGGCGCGGGGCTCCGCGCGCACGACGCCCGGGAGCGGCCCCCGGCGCGGGCACGACCTCGAGGCCGAGCTCCACCTCTCGTTCCAGGAGGCCGTGGAAGGCGTCGTCACCACGGTCAACGTCGCGAGCGGGACACGCTGCTCGACCTGCGGAGGATCGGGCTCGCGTCCCGGGTCGGCTCCCGTCACGTGCCAGCGATGCAACGGGATGGGCGTGCTGAACGATAACCAGGGCATGTTCTCGCTGTCCTCGCCCTGCCCGGACTGCCAGGGCCGGGGGACCCGCGTCGTCGATCCCTGCCCCGCCTGCAACGGGACGGGCCTCGAGCAGCGCCAACGCCAGGTCAAGGTCAGGATCCCCGCCGGCGTGGAGGACGGCCAGCGCATCCGTGTGAAAGGGCGCGGCGAGCCGGGGGCCAACAACGGGCCGGCCGGGGACCTTTATGTCGTGGTGCACGTCGCGCCGCACCCGCTGTTCGGGCGCAAAGGGCGCAACCTCACCCTCACGGTCCCGATCACCTACCCCGAGGCGGCGCTCGGCGCTGCCATCAAAGTGCCCTCGCTGGCCGAGCCCGTCACCTTGAAGATCCCGCCCGGCACCCGCCAGGGCAAGACCTTCCGGGTCAAGGGCAGGGGGATAACGAGCGGTTCCTCGACCGGAGACCTGCTCGTGACAGTCGACGTCGTCGTACCGTCACATCTGACCGATGAACAGCGCCATGCCGTGGAGGCGCTTGCAAAGACCCTGGACAGCTCACCTCGGCACCACTTGGGGGTGTGAACATGGCCGACTCGTCGTCACAGGACTTCGGCGAGCGCTCGACGCGCGCCGTCTACGTGATCTCGGTAGCGGCAGAGCTCGCCGGCGTCCACCCCCAGACGCTGCGGATCTACGAGCGCAAAGGGCTCCTGGACCCGGCGCGGACCGGAGGCGGCAACCGCCGCTACAGCGAGGCCGACATCGCCCACCTGCGCCGTATCCAGGAGCTGACCGCCGCCGGGCTCAACCTCGAGGGCGTCCGGCGCGTGATGATGCTCGAGATCGAGATCGCGCGCCTTCGCGCCGAGCTCGAGCGCACCCGCGCGGCCGCACGCGAGGCGATCGAGCAGACCCACCGCCAGTACCGGCGCGATCTCGTGCCGGTCTCGACCACCCGCCTGCCCGCCCGGCGGACGACCGGCAGGTGACCGATCTCGCCCGGTCGCGCACGGCACATATGAAAAGACAAGAGGATCACAACAGAAATGACGCTTGACCCGAACCGTTGGACCTTGAAGACCCAGGAAGCGGTGAGGGACGCGATTGCGCTCGCCAAGGAGCTGCACAACGCCGAGGTCGCTCCGGACCATCTCCTTTCAGCGGCACTGTCCCAGGACGGCGGGGTCGCGATCCCCCTCCTCGACGGTCTCGGGATCGCCCCGCTCTCGGTGCGCAACCGGATCGCCGAGTCCCTCGCCAGGATCCCCAAGGCCTACGGCATCTCCGAGCCGTCGCTCAGCCGCGACCTGTCCCAGGCCTTCGATCGTGCGGACCTCGCCCGCAAAGAGATGGGGGACGAGTACCTCTCCGTCGAGCACCTGCTGTTGGCCCTCACCGACCGCCTCGGGGTCGGCCGCGACGACCTTCTCCGGGCGCTGCAGGCGGTCCGGGGCAGTCATCGTGTCACCTCGCAGAGCCCCGAGGAGCAGTACCAGTCGCTCGAACGCTACGGCCGCGACCTGACCGACCTCGCCAAGCGGGGCAAGCTCGACCCGGTCATCGGGCGCGACGACGAGATCCGCCGCGTGATACAGGTCCTCTCGCGCCGCACGAAGAACAACCCGGTGCTGATCGGCGAGCCCGGGGTCGGAAAGACCGCCATCGTCGAGGGCCTCGCCACCCGCATCGTCGAGGGCGACGTCCCCGAGTCACTGAAGAACAAGCGGATCATCGGCCTCGACATGGGCTCGATGGTCGCCGGTGCCAAGTACCGGGGCGAGTTCGAGGAGCGCCTGAAGGCGGTACTGAAGGAGATCTCGGACTCCGAAGGCGAGATAGTCACCTTCATCGACGAGCTGCACACGATCGTCGGCGCCGGCGCCGCCGAGGGCGCCATGGACGCCGGCAACATGATCAAGCCGATGCTCGCGAGGGGCGAGCTGCGCCTCATCGGAGCCACGACGCTCGACGAGTACCGCAAGTACGTCGAGAAGGACGCCGCCCTCGAGCGACGCTTCCAGCCCGTCTTGGTGGAACCGCCCTCGGTCGCCGACACGATCGCCATCCTGCGCGGGCTGAAGGAGCGCTACGAGGTCCACCACGGCGTGCGCATCCAAGACGCCGCCCTGGTCGCGGCGGCGGTGCTGTCGGACCGCTACGTGACGGGCCGCTTCCTCCCGGACAAGGCGATCGACCTGGTCGACGAGGCCGCCAGCCGCCTGCGTATCGAGATCGACTCCATGCCCACCGAGATCGACGTCGTCACGCGCCGGATCCGCCAGCTCGAGATAGAGCGCGTGGCCCTGCAGAAAGAGACCGACGCAGCCTCGGCCGGCCGGCTCGCCAGGCTCGAGGCCGAGCTCGGCGACCTGCGCGAGGAGCAGACCGCCATGACCTCGCACTGGCAGGCGGAGAAGGACGCCATCGACGCCATCCGCCGGGTCAAGGGCGAGCTCGAGTCCGCGCGCTCGGAGGCCGAACGTTACGAGCGCGCCGGCGACCTCGGCCGCGCCTCGGAGATCCGCTACGGCCGGGTCCCCGACCTGGACAGGCGCATCCAGGCGGCGACCGACAAGCTCGGCGAGCTCCAGTCCGAACAGAAGATGTTGAAGGAGGAGGTCGACGCCGAGGACGTCGCCGAGGTCGTGAGCCGGGCGACGGGAGTCCCGGTCTCACGGCTCATGGAAGGCGAGGTCCGCAAGCTCGTCCAGCTCGAGGACTCGCTTCACGAGCGCGTGGTCGGCCAGGACGAGGCGGTCAAGGCCGTCGCCAACGCCATCCGGCGAAGCCGCGCCGGGCTGTCGGACCCCAACCGCCCCATCGGCTCGTTCCTGTTCCTCGGCCCGACCGGCGTCGGCAAGACCGAGCTCGCAAAGGCCCTCGCCGAGGTCCTCTTCGACGACGAACGGGCGATGATCCGCATCGACATGGGCGAATATCAAGAAAAGCACAGCGTTTCCCGCCTGGTCGGTGCCCCGCCCGGATACGTCGGCTACGAGGAGGGGGGCCAGCTGACGGAATCGGTCCGCCGGCGCCCGTACGCGGTCGTGCTGCTCGACGAGATCGAGAAGGCGCACTCGGACGTGTTCAACATCCTCCTGCAGGTGCTCGACGACGGGCGCCTGACAGACGGGCAGGGGCGCACGGTCAACTTCACCAACACCGTGCTGATCATGACCTCCAACCTGCGCGGGGAGCCCATAAACACCTTCAAGCCGGAGTTCATCAACCGCATCGACGAGATCGTCCGCTTCCGCCCGCTCGGGCGCGAGGACCTGTTCGCGATCGTCGGGATCCAGCTCGGCCAGCTCAAAACGCGCCTCGAAGCCCGTAGCATCGGGATCGAGGTCACTCCCGAGGCCGAGATGTGGCTCGGCGACCACGGGTACGACGCGGAGTTCGGGGCGCGGCCGCTGCGGCGTGTCATTCAGCGCGAGATCGGCGACCCGCTGGCTGTCGCCCTCCTCGAAGGTCGCTACAAAGAAGGCGTAACGGTCACCGTGGACGTCGAGGGGAACAGGCTCCTCCTCACCTAGGGCCTCGTGGCGGTTCGAATTGTGGCACCACGTGACGTCGAGGACTACAGTTTGTGTCAGCCCTCCAGTCGTAATGCGACTGGGCGTTCGGAGCCGTCCGTACGGACGGCTCCCTGCGCGTTTGGCGCTCACTCCCCGTTCCTGTATCGACGGACCCGCGCGGGACTTCAGTCGCACGCGAGATGGTTCGATAGTCGAACCATCTCGCTAACCTGGACGGAGTGAGCTCACACGGCCAACCCGTTGCGGTGCCGAGCACCGAGATGGCGCTGCTGGCTGCCGCACGACTCGCACGGGTGCTCGACAAGGCCGCCTCGGAGCTCGGTCTTGCTCACTACCGCTTCCTCACGCTCGTCGCCGCCGGCGACGAGCGGGCGTCCCGGCTGGCAGAGCGCCTCGCGCTCGGCAAGCCCGCCGTCAGCGCCGCCGTCGGAGCGCTCGTCGCACAGGGCCTTTTGACCCGCGACGAAGTGGCCGGCGATCAGCGGGCGATCCGCCTCCGCCTGACCGACGAAGGGCGCGCGGTCCTCGCCCGGACCGAGGCCGCGATGGCTGGCCGACTTTCTGAGCTGGTGGAGGGCACCGACAACCCGGTCGCGACAATGCAGGCGCTCGTCGCTCTCGGCGCAGCGATCGACCGGGACCTCGCCGAGAGGCGAGCGGCGAGAGATCACGCGTGAGCGCGACGGCCGTCCAGGCTGCAGGCTCGGCTGAAGATCGCCGTCCCGGCTGGGTACGGCGCCTGTGGCCGTACCTTCTGGCACACCGGCGCAACCTCGAGATCGCCCTCGGCGGCGCGCTCGTCGGCAGTGGCGCCCAAGCCGTGGTCCCCCTGGTCGAGCGCCAGATCGTCGACAACGTCATCTTGCACCACCGCTCGCCGCTGGCACCGTGGCTGGCTCTGCTCGTCGGCCTCGGCGTGGTGACCTTCGCCGCCGCCTACCTGCGCCGCTACCGGGGCGGCCGCGTGGCCTTGGACGTCCAGTACGACCTGCGCAACGCCATGTACGAGCACCTCCACAAGCTCGATTTCGCCCAGCACGACCAGATGCCGACCGGTCAGCTCGTCGGCAGGGCGAACTCGGACTCGACCCTCGTGCAGGGGCTCTTGAGCTTCTTCCCCATCATGAGCGGCAACATCCTGCTCCTGTTGGCGTCGCTCGCCATCATGCTCGCGCTCTCGCCCCTGCTCGCGCTCGTGACCATCGTCGTGACGCCCACTTTGGTCGTGGTCGCCTACCGGATGCGCACCCAGGTGTTCCCGGCGACCTGGGACGGCCAGCAGAAGGAAGGCGACATCGCCCAGATCGTCGACGAGGACGTGAGCGGTGTGCGTGTCGTGAAGGCCTTCGGCCAGGAGGAGCGCGAGCTCGACCGGATCGTCTCGGCCACGAAGACCCTCTACGGCTCACACATGCGGGCGGTGCGGCTGCAAGCGCGTTACCAGCCACTCCTGCAGGCGATCCCGACCCTCGGCCAGGTTGCCGTGCTCGCGCTCGGAGGCTGGCTCGCCCTCGACCACCGCATCACGATCGGCACGTTCCTCGCCTTCTCCACCTATCTCGCCCAGCTCGTCTCCCCCGCCCGCATGCTCGCCGGCATCCTCACCACCGCCCAACAGGCGAGGGCGGGCATTGAGCGGATCTTCGAGCTCCTGGACCTCCGGCCCGCGATCACCGATAAGCCGGAAGCGCCCGAGCTTTCGCCGCTCCGAGGCGAGATCACCTTCGACCACGTGGGCTTCACCTACCCCGACGGTGGCGCGGCGCTCCGTGACTTCGATCTTCGCATCACCCCGGGCGAGACGGTCGCCCTCGTCGGGCCCTCGGGCTCGGGCAAGTCGACGGTACTGGCGCTGGTGTCGCGCTTTTACGACGTGAGCTCCGGCGCGGTCCGCTTGGACGGTTGCGACGTCCGGGACGTCACAAGAGAGTCGCTGCGCCGCCAGGTGGGTGTCGTCTTCGACGACAGCTTCCTGTTCTCCTCCTCGGTGCACGCGAACATCGCCTTCGGCCGCCCCGACGCCTCGGCCGCCGAGGTCGAGTCTGCGGCGCGGGCGGCAGGCGCCCATGAGTTCATCGAGCAGCTACCCGAGGGCTACGAGACCGTGGTCGGCGAACGGGGTCTCACCTTGTCAGGCGGCCAACGCCAGCGGATCGCGCTCGCCAGGGCAGTCTTGGGCGGGCCGCGGATCCTCCTCCTCGACGACGCCACGAGTGCCGTCGACGCCAAGGTCGAACAGGAGATCCAGGCGGCGCTGCGCGACATCATGCGCGACCGCACGACGCTGCTCGTAGCCCACCGCCGCTCGACCTTGCACCTCGCCGACCGCATCGTCGTCGTCGACGGCGGGCGCGTCGTCGACCAAGGCACCGACGCGGAGCTGCTCGAGCGTTGCGCGCTCTACCGCTCGATGTCATCGGGCAAGGACGAGACGCCCGTCGAGGTCCTTGCCGCGCAGGTCGGCGCAGCAAGCGCCGCGATGGTCAAGGGCACAAGAAAGGCCCGGGCGGCAGCGGCCTCGCCCCGCGTCTCCTTCGGGCCGGCCTCCCTCGGGCCGGGCCTCGGCGCCCGCAGCGGCCGGACCGGCTGGCGGGCGAGCCTCGCCCCCACGCCCGAGCTGCTGGCGCGGGTTGCGGCCCTCAAACCCATCCGCGACGTCCCCCGGGTGGACCTCGCAGCAGAGACCACGGCCGAGGCCGAGTTCTCGCTCTGGCGTTTCCTCGGCCGCTTCCGCGGCGCCCTCGGCCTTGGGCTGGTCCTTGTCCTGTTCGACTCGCTCGCCTCGCTGGCGGGGCCGTACCTCGTGCGCGCCGGCATCAACAACGGCGTCGTCGCGGGCTCGCGTTCGGCGCTCATCGGGGCTTCCGCCGTCTTCCTCGCCGTGGCGCTCGCCGACCTCGTGGACTCGGTCGCGGAGACGTTCGTGACCGGCCGCACCGCCGAACGGCTGATGCTGGCGCTGCGGGTCCGGATCTGGGCCAAGCTGCAGCGGCAGTCGCTCGACTACTACGAGCGGGAGATGGCCGGCCGCATCATGACGCGGATGACCACCGACGTCGACTCGTTTGAGACCCTCCTCGAGACAGGGCTCCTCTCGGCGGTCGTGAGCTTCTGCACCTTCACCGGGGTCGGGGTTGCACTGTTCTTCCTCAACTTCGACCTGGCGCTCGCGACCCTCGGCGTGATGGGCCCCCTGGCGGTGGCGACCGTCGTGTTCCGGCGCAAGGCGGCCCGCACCTACGAACTGGCGCGCGACCGCATCGCGGCAGTGAACGCCAACTTCCAGGAGAGCCTGTCGGGCATCCGCGAGACCCAGGCCTTCGTCCACGAAGAGCCCAGCATCGCCCGCTTCCACCGCCTGGGGCGCTCCTACCTCGAAACTCGGGTCCGCGCGCAACGGATGGTGGGCACGTATTTCCCCTTCGTGCAGTTCCTTGGTGATGCCGGGGACGCGATCGTGCTCGGCGTCGGCGCCGGGCTCGTCGCGAGCGGCCATCTCACAACGGGCGCGCTCATCGCGTTCATCTTGTACCTCGACCTGTTCTTCTCCCCCATACAGCAGCTCTCCCAGGTGTTCGACTCCTGGCAGCAGACCCGCGTGTCGGTCGAGCGCGTCGGCGAGCTGATGGCGCTCGAGACGCTCACGCCCGAGGCCCCCGCTCCGCTCACGCCCCAGAGGCTCGAGGGCGCCGTCAAGCTCGCCTCCGTGCACTTCTCGTACCCGACCGGCAGGCCCCGGAACGCCACCGCCTCGGCTCAGGCAATCGAGGCGCTCCGCGGGATCGACCTCGAGATCGCCCCCGGCGAGTTCGTGGCCCTCGTGGGCGAGACAGGGGCCGGGAAGTCGACCGTCGTCAAGCTCTTGGCCCGCTTCTACGACCCCACCGCGGGAGCCGTCCTCGTCGACGGCGTCGACCTGCGTGCCTATGACCTGTCCGCCTACCGCCGCCAGCTCGGGTACGTGCCCCAGGAGGGCTTCTTGTTCACGGGCTCGATCCGGGACAACATCGCCTACGGGCGCCCCGACGCGAGCGACGAAGAGGTCGAGGCCGCGGCAGTGTCGGTCAGCGCCGACCAGTTCATCTCCGAGCTCGCGAACAGCTATGAGACCGCTGTCTCCGAGCGGGGCCGTTCCCTGTCCGCCGGTCAGCGCCAGCTGATCGCGCTCGCACGCGCGGAGCTGGTCGATCCGGCGATCCTGCTCCTGGACGAGGCGACCTCGAATCTCGACCTCGTCACCGAGGCGCACGTGGCCTCGGCGACGGGCCGTGTTGCCCGCGGCCGCACGACAGTGGTGATCGCCCACCGACTCCAGACCGCCCGCATGGCCGACCGCATCATCGTGCTGGCGAACGGGGTCATCGCCGAACAGGGCACCCACGACGAGCTCCTCGCCGCGGGCGGGAGCTACGCCGAGATGTGGAAGGCGTCCGACCTCGGTCTCGTCCGCACCTGACAGCGGTGCAAACTTGTGAGGTGCCGCCCTTCCGGCCACCTGATCGATGTCGTGCGTGGCGCACCCGATCAGGCTCGCCTATCGCCGCGGGCGTGCTCGTGGTCGCGGCCCTGGCCTGTACCGGCCGCCCGGCCGCGGCCGGAGCCACCCTGCAGGCACACGCACGCTTCGCGATCCCCACCTCGGCGCGTCAGCTCGTCGTCGTCTCGAGCCCGACGTACGACCCGGCCGACTACCTGGCCAGGTTCCAGAGCTTCCGGCGGGCGGACGCCTCCTCCCCGTGGGAGCCCGTCTTCCCGGCCTGGCAGGCCGAGGTCGGCTCGGGCCACATCGTCGACGTCCGCCACGAGGGAGACCACGCGACCCCGACGGGCGTGTACCCCTTCGGCCTCACGATGTACGGGACAAGGCCCAATCCGGGCGGGCTGCATGAGCCCTACCACCAGCTCGTCTGCGGCGACTGGTGGGACGAGGACCCCTACTCGAGCCAGTACAACCGGTTCGTGCACGTGGCCTGCGGGACCACGCCGCCGTTCGCAGCCTGGTCCGAGCCGCTGTGGACCGAGACCCGGGGCAACAGGGGCTATCCGTACCTGGCAGTGATCGACTACAACGACAGCCCGACCATCGCCGGCGCGAATGCGCCGGGTTCGGGGATCTTCCTCCACGCCTGGATGGATGCCCCGACAGAAGGATGTATTGCGTTACCGGTCCAGGATCTGCTCAAAGTGCTGCGCTGGCTCGAGCCTGCGGATCGTCCGGTCATCGAGATCGGCACCGATGCCGAGGTCGGCCATGTGCCTCCGGCGCCGGCCTAACGACGCAGCCACGCGGCCTAGCGATGCAGCCGGAGGGGCACCAAAACAGGGGCGCCGGTCGCCCGGGCGGGGTCCAGCAGCCACCGCGGCGGGTTACCCGCCGCTGGTATACGGCTGGCCGTCAGCAGCCGGCGCGCGAACGCGGCCGACGAGGCCCGATACGACCGCGATGGTGATGATGTACGGCGCCATGGACAAGAACGGGGAGGGAATCCCTGGTCTTAGGATGGCGACGAAGCTCTGGACTGAGATCGCGAAGCCGAAGAGCAGGGTGGCAACAAGGGCTCCGAAGGGCCGCCAACGGCCGAAGATCATCGCCGCAAGGGCGACGTAGCCGTACCCGTCCGACATACCTGCAGAGAACTGGCCGACCGAGCCGAGGGTGAACACCGCACCGCCGATGCCGGCGACGACACCGCCCAGGATCACGTTTTGGTACCGGGTCCTCATCACGTTGATCCCGACGGTCTCGGCTGCACGCGGGTGCTCGCCCACGGCCCGCACGCGCAGGCCCCGGCGCGTCCTGAACAGCCCGATGTTGATCGCGACGAGGAGCACCGCGGCGAGGTACACGAAGATGTTCTGGTCGAACAGGACAGGCCCGAGGATCGGGATCTTCGAGATCAGGGGGAGCGCGATCGGAGAGAACGTCCCTGGGCTGTTCAGCGTCGTCTGGTCGGGCGTCAGCACTTGCTCGGTGAGGAAGTTCGTGAGACCGGTGCAGAAGGCGACGATCACGACGCCGACGATGATCTGGTCGGCGCCGTAGCGCAGCGCCAAGAACGCCAGCAGGGACCCGAAGATGCCTCCCGCGACCGCGCCGGCGAGCATGCCGAGCCAGAGGTCGCCCGAGACGCTCCCGATCATCGCCCCCAGGAACGCGCCTGCGAGGAACTGGCCCTCGATGGCGATGTTGATGACGCCGGATCGCTCGCACAGGAGGCCCGACATCGAGCCGTACACGAGCGGCGTCGTGGCGATCAACGTTTCCGCGAGCATGTCGACAAAGTTGAGGGACTCGCCACGGGATACCCACGTGAGGAAGGCCCAGATGAAGAGGACGACACCGAGCGTGAAGATCAGGTACGTGCCGCGGCTGCGATGCCGGAACACGAGCAGGAACCCCAGCGCCGCACAGAGAACACCGAGCACGATGGAGATCCAATGGACCGACATGACGAGCGGCGCCACAGCGACGGCCGGAGGAGCGGTCAGGATGAACGTCGCCTGCACGTGCGCCGGCACCGCCAGACCGAACTCCCAGAACATGAGGATCGCCAGCATGACGAGGAAGATGCCCATGCTCCGCCGGCGCGCCACAGTGACGATGCGCCCCTCGGGCGCTCTGACCTCCGAAGGAACCACGCTGGTCGAGGGAGCCACGTTGATCGCGCTCATCAGCCCCAGCCTTTGGCGATCAGTTGCGTCAGGCTGCGGCCCGAGTCCTTGAGACGGTATATCTCGCGCACGAGCGCAGGCGTCGCCACCATGAAGACGATGATCGCCTGGATCACCGTCGTGAGGTCGAGGTCAATGCCCGTCACCGCCTGCATGCTCCTCCCACCGGTGATCATCGCCGCGAAGAGCAGCGAACCGAGGAAGACGCCCAAGGGACGGTTCCGTCCGAGCAGCGCGACAGTGATGGCGTTAAAGCCGATGCCTCCCCCATAGCCGGTCGACATGAAGAAGTCGGCACCCGACAGGCTCGCCATGCCGGCGAGCCCGGCCAGTGCTCCTGACAGCACGAGGACGAGGATCGTCACCTTCTTCACGTCCATACCGGCGGTCTTGCCCGCGGCCGGGTTCAACCCGATCACGCGGAACGAAAAGCCGAGCGTGCTCCTGCGCATGAACCATGCGGCCCCCAATAGGACGGCCACGGCAACGATCAGCCCGGCGTTCACTCGAAGCCCGCTCCCGAGCAGGTGCGGGAGCCGCGCGCTGTTCGGCATGACCCTCGAGATCGAGTTCGACTGACCCGGTTGCTGGAAGGGCGCTGTCGTGAGCAGGTAGACCAACAGGTAGAGCACGATGTAGTTGAGCATGATGGTCACGATGACCTCGTGCGCCCCGGTTCGCGCCTTCAAGATGCCGGGGACGAACCCGACCAAGGCGCCGCCGACCGCCCCGGCGATAATGACGAGAGGAAGGTGGAGCCAGATCGTCGCGTGGATCTCGAAGCCTACGAAGAGCGCCGCGAGCGCCCCTCCGATCAGCTGGCCCTGGGCGCCGATGTTGAACACGCCGGTGCTGAAGCCGATCGCCACGCCCATGCCGGCGAGCATGAGCGGCGTGGCCGAGACGAGCGTCTCGGAGATCGGCGAGAGCGCGGCGGTCCAACCGTGCCCGGTCGAGATGGCGTGGCCGACGGCCGACGGGCTGAAGATCGACCCCTCGAACATCGCCGAATAGGCGTTGGCGACCGTATGGAAGCTGATGGCGAACGCCTCGCCCGGAGCCGACCCGACCCTGCCCCAGGCGTGCAGCACGGCCGTCGTCGTGACGAGGATGAGGATGGCGCCGAGCACGAGCGCACTGAAGACCGCCAGGATGGTCACGACCACGACGTTCGCCTCGCCGAGCCGCCGGAGGTACCTGGTCCAACCGACGCTTACGGGCGGCTGCCCGCCACCTTCTGGGCGCGTCTCCCCGCCGACGGGCGGCTGCACCCCGCCGGGACCTCCGGTGCTCGCGTCGGCGCTGATCACGACAGACCCGGTCCGCTGGCGAGAGCAGCCGTCGGGGCCTCCGGCGGCGACGTGTTGACGACGCCTGCCATAAGGAGGCCGAGCTCCTCCCGTCCGACACTCGGGTCGACAATCCCCATGATGCGACCTCGGTACATGACAGCGATGCGGTCGCCGAGCGCGAGCACCTCATCGAGCTCCGCGGAGATGATGAGCACCGCAACGCCGTTGTCACGCGCCTCGACGATCCGGCGATGAACGTACTCGATGGAACCGACGTCGAGCCCGCGCGTCGGCTGCGAGGCCAAAAGCAGCTTCACTGGACGCGACAGCTCGCGGGCGAGGATGACCTTTTGTTGGTTGCCTCCTGATAGCGTCCCGACGCCGTCCTCGACCGAGGACGTTCGGATGTCGAAGTCGTCGATCCTGTGCCGCGCGCTCGACTTCACCTCGGCGAGGTCCCGGGCTCCCCGGTGCGCGTGAGGCGGCACGTCGTAGATGTCGAGCACGAGGTTGTCGGCAACCGACATGGGCAGGACCAACCCGTCCGCCTGCCTGTCCTCGGGCACGTCCGCGAGCCCGGCCCGGATCCGGTCCCGAGGCGAGGCGGAGGTCACGTCCTGCCCTTCCAGCACGACCGTCCCGCTCGCGACCTCTCTCAGGCCAGCGACGGCCTCGGCGAACTCGGTCTGGCCGTTGCCCTGGACGCCGGCCAGGGCAACGATCTCGCCGGCGTGGACGTCGAGGTCGACATGGTCGACCATGATCAGCCCGCGGTCGTCTGCCACGGTCAGACCACGTATTTCCAGTACGGTGGGACCGGGTCGCGGCGGTGCCTTCTGGATGACGAGCTCGACCGATCGGCCGACCATCATCGAGGCCAGCTTGCTCTCGTCGGTCTCCTGCGGAGTCGTGGTCCCGACTACCCGGCCAAGGCGCATGACCGTGATGCGGTCGGCTACGGCCAAGACCTCCTTCAGCTTGTGGGTGATGAACAAGATCGAGCGTCCCGCCTCCGCGAGCGCGTGCATAGTGCGAAAGAGGCTCTCGATCTCCTGAGGCGTGAGCACCGAGGTCGGTTCGTCGAGAATGAGAAGCTTGGCATCGCGATCCAACGCCTTCAGGATCTCCACCCGTTGTTGGACTCCGACCGGGAGGTCGTCGACGATGGCGTCGGGGTCGACCTCGAGGCCGAACTCCGCCGAGAGCCTGCGGATGTCGGCGTCGGCCTTACGGCGGTCGAGGAGACCGATGCGCAAGAGCGTAGGCTCGAACCCGAGCATGACATTCTCCGCGGCGGTGAAGACCCCCACGAGCATGAAGTGCTGGTGGACCATCCCGATGCCGTGCCGCACGGCCTGGCCGGGGTTGGCAAAGCGGACCCGCTCGCCGTCGATGCGTATCTCACCGGAGTCGGGGTGCAAGAGACCGAAGAGCACATTCATCAGGGTGGTCTTCCCCGCGCCGTTCTCGCCGAGCAGAGCATGGATCTCGCCCTCTCGGACTTCGAGGTTGACAGCGTCGTTCGCGACCAGAGAGCCGAAGCGTTTTGTGATGTCGACGAGCTCAAGCTTCATCGCGCACTCATCGACGCGCCAGCGCGTAGAACCGGGGCAAGGTTCTCCCCGGTTCTACGCTCTCTGCGAATCACGGTTGACTAGCTATAGCCGTCCTTTTGAGTGTCCGTCAACCGAGCGGATAGCTGTTCGGGTTCACCGAGATCTTCCCGGCGATGATGCCAGCCTTGAGCTTGAGGATCTCGTTCTGCACCGACATTGGGATCTTGTTAGCGAAGTCGTGGTACGGAGAAAGTGACACGCCGTTGTTCGCCAGGTCGCCGTTGTAGTTGCCGCCCTTGAACTTGCCACGAGCGGCCGCTTCGACAGCGGTGCTGACCGTGGCGACGATGCCCTTGGTGACGCTCGTGAGGAACAGCGAGCAGTACTGCGGAGCCGAGACACAGCCGTCGGTGTCCACCCACTCCATGAGGTTGCCGGCTCCCGCCGCCTTCACTGCGGCGGCCGCGCCGAGGCCGACCGAGCCGGCCACGGGGAAGATGACGTCAGCGCCTTGTGCCATCAGCGTCTCGGCGTCCGTCTTTCCGAGGCCCAGGCTGGTGAAGTCGTTGGTGAACAGGCCGTTTCCGGACAGGCTGTTCGCAGGCCGGCCTGGCGTCGGGGTCCATCCGAGCGCCGAGACATGCTTGTGATTGAGCTTGTCGTAGTAACGCACCCCGGCCACCCAACCGTCCATGTAAATCGTGACCGTTGGGATGTTCTCACCACCGAAGGTGCCGACGATTCCGCTCTTGCTCATGGCAGCGGCCAGGTAGCCGCCGAGGAAGCCGTCCTGGGCCGTGTTGTAGTGGAGGCCCAAGAGGTTGGGCAGAGGCGGCGCGTAGGTGTAGTCAACTGTGGTGAACAACCTCTTTGGATTTTTCTTGGCGGCGGCATAGGTCGCGGTGGCCATGTCGTATCCGACAGTGACGATGATGCCGCAGTTCTCACCAAGGAAATCGGCGATGTTCGGGACGTAGTCGCTCGTCGACGACGAGGAGAGGAAGGTATAGGTGAGGCCCGGCACGGCCGTGGCCGCGACCTTTAGGCCTGCATATGCAGACGCGTTGAAGGACCGGTCGTTGATACCGCCCGTGTCGGTGACCTCGCAGGCCCGGAAGCTCGTCGCCGCAGAGCGCAGCGTGAGCGCCGCTTTGGACGCCGAGCTGGAAGTTGTCGCGCCGGTGCTCGTGCCGACAGCCACCAGGGCCACGGCCGCCAAGGCGCTCACGGCTACCAGCCCTCGGATCCCGTCGCGTAGAGTTCTTGTCCGTCTCATGATCTATTACAACCCCTTTCGATGAACGAAACCGTTCGTCACAATGATTGCCAACGCCCAGCTGGCGGCGCTCTGCAACGACCTGACTGTAGCCTTTTCGTAACAGAACGTACAGGGTAAGTAGAGAAGCTTGTCCGGGTTCCGAGTTTGGCACGCTGGCTTGGAGAAACGGCACGTCGCGACTGAGGGCTCGTCGGCCCCTATGACCCCTCCCTGGCGAGGACAACGCCTGGGCTACACTGCGCGGGCCATGCCCGGAGCGAAGATCGCCAAGGCAACGGCCCAATTCTGTCAGGATCCGGAGGCGTGACGTGCCCGCGACCGTGGTGGTCGGAACCCAGTGGGGCGATGAGGGAAAAGGCAAGCTCACCGACCTCCTCGCCAGGGACGTGCGCATGGTCGTGCGCTACCAAGGCGGTCACAACGCCGGTCACACGATCGTCGTCGACGGCGAGACGTTCGCCCTCCAGCTCATCCCGAGCGGGGTCTTCTACGACCACGTCATCCCGGTGATAGGCAACGGCGTCGTCGTCGAGCCGACGGTGCTCCTCTCCGAGTGCGCCGCCCTCACAGCCCGCGGCATCGACACGAGCCGCCTCGTCGTGTCCGGCAACGCCCACCTCGTGATGCCCTATCACGTCGAGCTCGACAGGGTCACCGAGCGCTACCTAGGCAAGGCCAAGCTCGGGACCACCAAGCGCGGGATCGGGCCCGCCTACGCGGACAAGGCCGCCCGGATCGGGCTCAGGGTGCAGGACCTTTTGGACGCCAAGATCTTCCGCCAGAAGCTCGACGTGGTCTTGCGGGAGAAGAACGCCATTCTCGCCAAGGTGTACAACCGCCTCCCGCTCGATGCCGATCGGATCGCCGCGCAATACCTCGACGAGGTCGCGCCCGCCCTCGCACCGATGATCGGCGATTCTGTGAGGCTTGTGCACGAGGCCCTCGAGGCAGACCAGCAGATCATGCTCGAAGGTGCCCAGGCCACCTTCCTGGACCTCGACCACGGGACCTATCCCTTCGTCACGTCCTCCAACCCCACCGCGGGTGGCGCCTGTGTCGGCACGGGGATCGGGCCGCGGGACATCGACCGGGTTGTCGGCATCGCCAAGGCCTACGTGACCCGGGTCGGATCGGGCCCCATGCCCACCGAGGTGGACGGCGAAGACGGGGACATGCTCGTCGATCTCGGCCATGAATACGGGACGAACACCGGTCGCAGGCGCCGGCCGGGATGGCTTGATCTCGTCATGCTCCGTCATGCTGTGCGGCTGAACTCCCTGTCGGAGATCGCCATCACCAAGCTCGATGTTCTCTCGGCCTTCGACACTGTAAAGATCTGCGTCGGGTACCGGGACGGGGACGAGATGTACGAGCACATCCCCTACCACCAGTCCGTGCTCCACCGGGTCAAGCCCGTCTACCGCGAGTTGCCGGGTTGGCACGCCGACCTGTCCGGGGCGAGGACCGTATCGGATCTCCCCGAAGCGGCGCGTGCTTACCTGGACGTCGTCGCCGAGTACACCGGGGTGCCGGTGACTTATGCCGGAGTGGGACCCGGCCGGGAGCAATACGTACGCTTGGCCGTGTGAGCCCGGCAATGCAGCGTCGCTTCGCGGCCGCAACAGGGAAGGAAGAGGGGGCGCCATGATCCCCCGTTACTCGTTGCCCGAGATGTCGGCGGTCTTCGCGGAGGAGACCCGCCTTCGCATATGGCTCGAGATCGAGCTCCTGGCTGTGGAGGCATGGTCGGAGCTCGGCGTGGTCCCAATGGCACACGCGGCGGCGTGCCGCGCGCGTGCGCCCGAGATCGACGCCGGCTTTCTGAAGCGCGTGGCCGAACGCGAAGCGGTGACCGACCATGACGTCGCCGCTTTCGTCGACGTCGTGCAGGAGTCGATCGGGGAGCCCGAGGGGTCCTGGATCCATCACGGCCTCACCTCTTCGGACGTCGTCGACACGGCTCTTTGCGCAACGCTCATGCGTGCCGCAGACCTCCTCCTCGTCGCGGTCGGGGAGCTGGTGTCGGTCACAAAGCGCCGCGCCTTGGAGCTCGCGGCCGTGCCCACCGTCGGGCGGACACACGGCATGCACGCCGAACCGACCACCTTCGGCACCAAGCTCGCCCTGGCATGCCTGCAGGCAGATCGTGACCGGACAAGGCTCAAGCGCGCAAGAGAGGCGATCAGCGTGGGGAAGCTCTCGGGAGCCGTCGGCACCTACTCGAACATCCACCCTTCGGTCGAGCAATACGTGTGCAATGCCCTCGGGCTGCAAGCTGTGCCGGCCACACAGGTCATCGCGCGGGACCGCCATGCCGAGTACCTGTACGCCTGTGCGGCGCTCGGCACCACGATCGAAGCCCTTGCGACCGAGATAAGGCACCTGCAGCGAACCGAAGTCGGCGAGGTGGAGGAGCCCTTCACATCTTCCCAGAAGGGCTCGTCCGCAATGCCCCACAAACGGAACCCGATCACCGCAGAGCGCCTTACAGGTCTCGCCCGGGTGCTGCGCGGTTATCTCCTCACGGGCTTGGAGGACGTCGCCCTATGGCACGAAAGGGACATCTCGCACAGCTCGGTCGAACGTATAGTGCTCCCGGACGCCAGTCTTGTCGCCTACTACGCAACAAGGAAGATGACCGGCTTGATCGAGGGACTCGTGATCCACGCCGATCGGATGCGTGAGAATCTGCTCGAAGGCTCACACGGACTCGTGTTCTCCCAACCCGTGCTGCTCGCCCTTGTTGCTTCGGGCATGGCGCGCGACGCTGCCTACCGACTCGTGCAACGCGACGCGCGGGTTGCTCAGGACGAGCGCCGTCCCTTCAGGGACGTGCTCGCGGAGGACCCAGACGTTGCTGAGGCTCTCGGCGGCACCGAGAAGGCGGCAAGATCGCTGGACGAGGCGTTCGACCTGACGCGGTCGCTTGCCCACATCCAACCAACTTTCGTCGCCCTCGAGAACGTCACCGGGTAAGTCGTCAGCGTGGCTGCCACACACCGTGAGCGCGTATCGGACCCGCCCTTTCGAGGCGGCTACATCTCTCATACGCGCCGTCGCCCGGGTTGCCGACCACGAGCACCAACGAGACGACTGGTAAGACCGGTCCGGAAGCGGGGTTCCGCGTCCTGACCGGCTTTCGGCTAGGACCGGCGACTCCAGTGGATTCCTGCCTTCTGGAGCACCTCGGCCGTCACTCCGGCCTCGCGCCAGGTCGCGTAGTCGATCCCCTTGCGTGACCCGTAATCGGCCGCGACCGCGATAAACGCTTTCTCGAGCTCGGGAAGGTCGTCCTCGGCCTCGGCACTTGCGCCTTCGATTCGCCGCTCGAGGTTGCGTCGCTCTTGGATCAAATGAATCCGCTGGAGCGGGTCCGCTGCAACGAGCCTCAGCTCGAGGTCTGCAAGACGCGCTTTGAGGGCATCCGCGCTGGTCGAGCGCCCACGACGTGGCTTCGACCGCTCCAGCGCGACCAGGTACCGGCGCACTGCATTGCCCTGGCGCCGGCCTTCGGCGAGCGCGTCTTTGTGCGACGCGGAGAGACCCGGCTTGGTTGGCTTTTTTCTTGGTGGCATACAACCAGTATTGCCGATAACGCCGAGTTAATCCAATACCGCTTAGCCGTCATCGTCACGCAGCCTTATCACCATGGCGGCGGGCGCTTGAAACTGGCCACTTCGCCGGTCGGTCGGTTGGTCCGAGAAACGTACGGCACGACCGTCACGCCGACACCCGAAGCGCCAGAACCGCTTGAAACTGGCGCCGTTTCCGGCGATCTGGGGCGGGCATTGCCCATAGGTCGCAGGCCGCGTACAGGTTGGAAAGCGGCCCCGTGGAGGCGACCATGTGGTCACAGGACGAGAGGCGATCGCACCCGAATGACACAAGCGCGACACTCCGATCCGGACCACTGATTGCACTTGGCGACGCGCTAGTCGGCGCTCGCCAAGCGGCCGGATTCAGCCCCGCTGTACCAGAAACGTGCCGGTCGAGCGACTGACCAGACGCCCCTTTGAGTCCTCGATGCGTGCTTCTGCGAAGGCGACCTGCTTCGCCTGGCGCATTACGGCCCCGCGTACTGCGAGCCGCTCACCGGCGTTGGCAGGCCGCATGGTCTCGGTCTTCAATTCGAGTGCCGCGCCGGTGCGGTCCTTTCCGGAAAGGCCTGCATTGACCGCGAAGCTCATTGCCGCATCGAGCACCACCGCGTGCACGCCCGCTTGCACTATGCCTTGCGGGTTGCACGCCACAGGCGTCGGCTCCCACGAAGCGGTCGCCCAGCCCGCGCGGTCGTCGTCCTCGATCCCGTAGTCGTCAAAAGCGACGCCGAGCGCGACGAGGATCGGCATGCCTTGGTCGCCGAGCCAGCGGCTCATGTCCTTGCTGGCAGGTGGGCCTGCGGGACCAGTAGGACCCTGGGATTGACTTGGCACGGTCCTCACCGTACTCCTGACGACCGTCCCGGGCCGTGTCGCGCAAGTGCGGGCAGCGAGCGTGCGCCGCAAAGCTCATGGCAAATGCCGGCACTGGCGTGAGGTCGCCAGGCCGCCGCAGCACGGAGGCGGCCGGTACGTGACCGGTCAGTGATACTGGGTGGCCATCATGGCGCCTATGACGATCCCGATCAGGCCGCCGATGAGGTACCAGTTGCTCGTACCGCCGGGCATGATGCCCACGTAGTTGCCGACGATCAAGAGCAGCCCGACGACGAGGAGCGCGAGGAGCACTGGCCCGAACCAGGGAGGACTGTGCCTGACGCTCTTCGGGATCGGTGCGGTGTAGCGCTTGTTGACGTCGCGGCTCCCAGGTGGTGTGGCCCGACCGCCCTGTGGGGTGGTCCGGCCGCCGGGTGGCGTGGCCCGGCCGCTTGTCGCGGTGCGCTTCTTCGATGATGCGCCGTCATCTGAACCTGCCCGTGTCCTGGCCACGACCTTCGAGGATAGCCACGATTCGCGCTGCCGGTAACCTCGGCGCCTATGGGCATCAAGGTGGCGGTCGTCGACAACTACGACAGCTTCGTCTACAACCTCGTCCAGTACCTCGGCGAGCTCGGGGCCGATCCCGTCGTCGTCCGCAACGATGCCGTGGACGTGCCCGGTTTGCGGGCCCTCAACCCCGCCGCTCTGCTCGTGTCTCCGGGCCCGGGCCGGCCCGAGCACGCAGGCGTGAGCTCGGCCGCGATCGCCGAACTGGGCGGTGAGGGACTGCCCGTCCTCGGTGTCTGCCTCGGTCATCAGTGCATCGGCCAGATCTTCGGCGGGGCGATCGTGCGCGCGCCCGAGATCGTGCATGGCAAGGCATCGCCCATCCATCACGACGGACGCGGTGTCTTTGCGGGCCTGCCGGAAGTCTTCGAGGCGACCAGGTACCACTCGCTCGTCGTCGACGCCGACTCGATCCCCGACTGCCTCGAGGTGACAGCCTGGACAGCCGCCGGGCTCGTGATGGGACTGCGCCACAAGAGCCTGCCTATCGAGGGGGTGCAGTTCCACCCGGAGTCGATACTCACCGGCGCGGCCGGGCACGATCTGCTCGGGAACTTCCTCGAGCTCACCGCCGCGGGCGAGCTTGCAAGGAAGTGACCGGCTGGCGGCCACGGTGCGCCGGGGCGTCGCAGGCCACGACCGGCCTGTGGCACCGCCGTCGGGTTAGGGAGTGACCCCTGAGATCCCCGATATCGACGGCAGGGTCGTCGTCGTCGACGAGGACGGATTGGGCTGCTGGACGTAGATGACGACCGCGGTGCCCCACTTCTCCTGGGTCCCGGGATTAACGGACTGGCTCTGCACCCAGCCCGCCTCGGTGCCCGGAACGTTGACCAGGCTGACAGTGCCTGTGAGGTGGGCGTTCTGGAGAGCGGTGATCGCCGCGCCCTCGGTCCTGTGAGTCACGTTGGGCACGACGGCGGCGGGGCCCTGCGAGATCTCGAGAGTGATCGTGTCGCCGTACGGCTGCTTGGTCCCGGGCGCGGGTTGGGTCGTTATGACGTTGCCGACAGGCACGGTGCTCGAGAACTCGTTGACCGCGTTGATGATGAAGCCGTCGGCGGTGAGCAGGACACGTACCGGCTGGATCGCCTGGCCGACGATTGCCTTGGGGAATGGCAGCCTGACCAGCTTCGGGCCATGGGCGACCGTGAGGGTCACAGTCGTGCCGTAGGGGTAGTAGCCGCCCGTCAGGCTCTGGTCGAGAACCGTGCCCGCCGGGACGGCCGCATTCGGCGACACCTCGTAGACCACGTGGAGGTGGAAGCCGTCGGACTTGATCTTCAACTTGATCGAGCTGAAGCTGTCACCGACGAAGTAGCCCAGCAAGACCGGGCTCGGGCCTCTCGAGACGGTCAGGTGCACGACGTCGTGCTTCTTCACCAAGGTGCCCGTGGCTGGGGACTGGTCGATCACCAACCCGTCGTTCGCGACGGTACCGGTCTCGAACTTGACCACCGGGTGGAGACCCTGGCCCTGCAGCTGCGACACCGCCAGGTGATAGGGCTTGTTGACCTCGTCGATGGGGTGGAACGAGACAGCCCCGCCGAAATAACCGAGTGAGCGACCGCCGTAATAGACGATCGCCACCAGCGCGACGCAGAGCAACACGGCCGCAACCACCCAGGGCACGAACCGTCGCTTGGGGTATTCGGGTTGGCCGGAGCCCGGGCGGGGGGCCGGCACCCTCTCTTGCACCTCGGTCGGGGCCACCGGCATGCCTGCAGCGGTCAGAACAAGAGTCGGGTTGACCGGAATGGCCATGGTCTGCGCGGCCGCCTCCGGCTGAGACGGTGGCGGTGCCAGAACGGGCAGTCCGCGCATGAAACGCTCGAGATCGTCATGGAAGTCCTGTGCGGTCGCATATCGGGCCTGCGGCTGCTTGGCCATGGCGTGCATGATGATCGCCTCGAGGTCACGCGGCACCCGGGGCTCGATGGCACTGGGAAGAGGGGCCGTCTCCGATACGTGCTTGTAGGCGATCGCCACTGGCGTGTCGGCGGTGAAGGGAGGACGCCCCGTCACCATCTCGTAGAGCACGACACCGAGGGCATAGACGTCGCTGCGGCCGTCCACGCCGAGTCCCTGGGCCTGTTCTGGCGAGAAGTAGGTGGCCGTTCCCATCACGAGACCGGTTTGGGTGACGCTCTCGCTGGCGCCGATTGCCCGCGCTATGCCGAAGTCGGCAACCTTCACCTGGCCGTCGGAGGTTATGAGGACGTTGCCGGGCTTCACGTCACGGTGGACGACACCGTGGCGATGCGCGTAGCTGAGGGCCTTGGCGATGTCAGCAGCTATTGCGGCCGCCCGCGTCGGCAACAGCGGCGCCTGGGTGCGGATGATCGAGGACAGCGGCTCGCCGTCCACATACTCCATGACTATGTAGTAGGTGCGGTCGGCTTCGCCCCAGTCGAAGACCGGGACGATATTCGGGTGCGAAAGGTTCGCAGCGGCCTGGGCTTCTCGGCGGAACCTCTCGACGAACGAATGGTCCGACGACAGCTCCGGGAACAGCATCTTCAGAGCCACGGGGCGGTCCAAGAGCAGGTCGTGGGCGAGATAGACCTGGGCCGTCCCACCGCGAGCGATCTGGCGGCTCAGCTCGTAGCGACCGTTGTACACAGGGGGTGGGGTCTCGGGCATCGTCGGGGACAGCCTATTCGTCGGGCCCGTCTGTCCGGGCACACGGTCTGGGGGCAACGTTCCGCTCATTGCTGCATCTCCAATGCCTTTTGCATCACGGCTCTGACGACCGGCCCCGCAACCTGGGCTCCGGTCGAGTCCACGCACGAACTGCCTGGCGGAATCGGGACAATCGCCGCCATCGCGACGGTCGGCGTCTGGCCGGGACCGGCCGGCGCGGTCGCGATGAGCCAGTTGTAGGTTCCGCAGCCTTGCGCATTGATCTGTGCTGTTCCCGTCTTGGCCGCCACCGGTGGGAACAGGTACGAGGGGAACACACCGTATGCCGTCCCATAAGTGTCCTCGGTGACGCCCAGCATGAGCTGGCGGACGGCCCGTGCGGTTGCCGCCGAGGTGGCGCGTCGCCAGGCGTGAGGATGGTAGGTCTCCACGAGGTTGCCCTCGTCGTCGATGATCTTGTCCAACAGGTGGGGGGTCATGACGACGCCGTTGTTCGCGATCCCCGCCGCCACAAGTGCCATCTGCAACGTCGTCGCGGTCACGTTCTCCTGCCCGATGGCGGACTTCATAAGACCGGGCGTGTCACCGACGAAGTCCTGTGGCGTCGGGAAGTTCGACGCCGCGGCCTCACCTTCTGGCAGATCGATAGGCGGAACAGCGTCGAAGCCGAAGCCGGAAGCCTCTTGGTAAAGCTTCTCGGGACCGAGCTGCTGGCCGATCAGCGCGAAGGCGGTGTCGCACGAGCGCGCGAGGATCTCGGCCAGGGGCCCGCCGCAATACTCGTCTTGGAAATTGGAAAGCGTCTGGCCGCTGGTTTCCGGAAGGGTGACGTAGGGCACCGACGGGAACACTTTGGTCGCCAGCTGCGGCGCCCGGTCCAAGATGGCGGACGTGTCGACGACCTTGAAAGTCGATCCCGGTGCCTTCGCCTGGGCTGTCGCGTAGTTGATCAACGGGTCGCCGGGCGAGCTCAGGAGCTTGTTGTAGCTGCTGATGACGGCGTTGTAGGCGGACTCACCCTTCGGGCCGCTGTGCACCGAGAAGACATTGGGGTCGAAGGTCGGGTTGCCGTACATGGCGAGGATGGCGCCCGTTCGCGGGTCGATGGCAACCACCGCACCGGTCCGGCCGTCGAGGGCTTGTGCGGCAGCCTCCTGGAGCGCGACGGAAACCGTCAGGGTTATGTCGTCGGTCGTCTTGTGCTGGGTGAGCAGCTGGCCCAGCGTCGACGACGGCGTGTTGTGCTGGGTGAGGAACTGGTTGTACTCGAGCTCGAGCCCCGTGGCGTTGCCGACCGCGACGGACTCGTAGCCAGTTATCCCCGCGAACAACGTGGCCGTGGCGGATGGATAGATCCTGAGCTCGTCGTAGCCGTCGTTGGTGGGCTCGGACATGGCCAGCACGACGCCGTCCGAACTGTAGATGTCACCTCGGGGGAGCGTGTAGGGGTCGGGCAGAAGCGTCTGATTGTGGGGGTTGTTCACGAGGGCCTTGGCCTGGCGGACCTGGAAGTTGTTCAACTGCAGGAACAGCAGGACAAAGCACGCCAGCAGCACGAAGCCCAGCCAGCGGATGCGGCGATTGATCATCCGGTCCTCACTTCTTCTGGACCGTCGTCATCGTGGTGCGGATCGTGGTCGTCGTGGTCGACTCGCTCGGGATGATCACAAGGTGCTCGAGTGCCAGGCTGTGCACGAGGTTGCGGGCCGCCTGGTACGAGCTCTCCTCCATCCCCTGTCTCAGGTAGACGACATTGGAGGAGAGCAACTCGGCCGGGGTGATGGTTGTCCTCTCCACGACCGAGGGCTCGATCCACAACAAGCCACCGGGGCGACCCTGGAAGATCGTCACATAGCCGTGATCGAGCCCGACGAAGAACGACGCCTTGTCGAACCAGACCACCACGCCCGCGGTGCTCCCCAATACTCCGACGAAGACGAGCACGAACAGCGCCACCCGAATCGTGAAGATCCGGTCGCGGTGCTCCTTGCGACGCTTTGGGGCCGGCACGAGGACCATCGGCCGCCCGTGAGGTCCCCTCGGCGCCGCGCCGGCTGCCGGCACCGCCACCTTGTGGGGAGGTGCCGCCGTCACCGGAACAGCCGAAGATCCCTGGCTCACGACGGGCGCCGGCTTTTCCCCCGTGGGCTGCGGTCCCGTTCCTGGCGCGGCCGGTGCCGATACCTTTGCCGCAGAGGCCGCAGCCGTCACAGCCGGCGTGACGACAACCACCTCGGTGATCGGTGCCATCTCAGCCTCGCGGGCCTGCGTCGGGGTGCCCGGAACGACCGCCGGGATCACGATGACGTCGTCGGTCACTCCCGATGACTCGCCTGCGAGAACATCGAGCACGACAACCGTCACGTTGTCGATCCCGCCGCGCTGGAGAGCCAGGCGCACGAGCTCTTCCGCAGCCTTGTCGGTGTCAGCCTCGTCAAGAAGCACCTTGGCAATGTCTTGTTCGTCGAGCTCGTTCGTGAGACCGTCGCTGCAAAGCAGGAGACGGCTCCCGGGTTCGAGATCGATCTCCCAGCAGTCCGGTTCGACAAGGGGCTCGACGCCGAGCACGCGCGTCAAGATGTGCCTATGGGGGTGAACGGCCGCCTCCTCAGGCGTCAGCTCACCGCTTCGGACCATCTCCTCGACGACGCTGTGGTCATCGGTCAACTTGTGAATGACGCGTTCCCGGCCGTTGACGAGATACGCTCTCGAGTCACCTACGTTGACTAGAGCGAGCTGAAGCCTGCCGTCAGGCTCGTCTCCGATGAAGGCCGCGGCGGTCAGGGTCGTGCCCATCCCCCGGACGCTGCGGTCGGACTTGCTGCGGCGGTACACCGCCGCATTGGCTTCACGCACGGCTGCGAGCAGACCGTCAGTGGTGCGATCCCGTCGGTATGCCTCGAGCAACTGCTCGACCGCGATGCGGGCGGCAACCTCACCGCCGAGATGACCCCCCATCCCGTCGGCCACGGCTGCCAGGTCGCTCGTTGCCAAAGCGACGTCCTGGTTTGTGACCCGCAGATAACCGGTGTCGGTCGCTGCCGCCATTCGCAGCCGGCTCACCGGGCGACCTCGAGGATCGTGCTCCCGACCTTCACACGGTCCCCGCGGCGCAGCCGTGTGGGAACCTCCAGGCGCTCGTCGTTCAAGAAGGTGCCGTTCGTCGAGCCGAGATCCTCGATCCAGAGCTCGCCGCTGCGCCTGAAGACGCGGGCATGGATCGAGGAAGCGAATGTGTCGTCGTCGAGGGGCACCGCACAGCCCGGCGAACGACCGACGGTGACTTCCTCGTCGAGCTCGAAAACGCGCCCGCGCCTTTGAGGAGGATCGACGACGCGAAGGCGCAGGACCAGGGACTTGTCGACAGCCACCGGAGCCGACGCAGCAGCCTGCGGTTGCTCGGCACGCGAACGCCGTACCTCCACCCAGACCATGCGGGCGGCGTAGACGAAAAAGAGCCAGATCGCGGCGAGCAAGGAGTACCGCAGGAGCTCTAGGAGGGAGTGCGGCATGAACCGTCAACTACCTAGGAAGGCTCGAACCTGAGAGCCGTCGTCCCCACGGAGATGACATCGCCTGGAGCAAGCCGGTGCTCACGGACGGGGACTCCGTTGACCCTGGTCCCGTTGGTGGAGCCGAGGTCGACCACGAAGACGGCGTCACCCTCCCGGCGCACCTGGGCGTGGCGGCGCGAGACGTTCGGGTCGTCGAGGACGACGGCGCACTCGGGCAGGCGACCGATCGTGACCACTTCGGAGCCGATACCGACACGGCGCCCGTCGGGAAAGACGAGCCAGTCGCTCGGCCGGTCCTCACCTTCGACCAGTTCGCTCTCGATGGCGAAGGTGCTGGCCGACAGTTCGGGGTCGACGTGCAGTTCCAGCTTGACGGGGCCGACGAACTGGTAACCCTCGCGGCCGGCATGCTCGCGCACAGCAGCGATCAGCTCACGCTCCATCGAATCGCCGAAATCCTTGAATCTTTGGAAATCCTCCGGTGCGAGGAAGACGCTGAACTCGTTGGGCACGATAAAGCCGTGGATGCCGATCGCGCGACGAAGGTCCATCTCGCGCGTAAGCCTCCGGCCAAGCTCGATCGGCTGGAGCTGGCCGCGGAAAGCCTTTGCGAAGGCACCTTCGACCAGACGCTCGAGGCGACGCTCGAACTGCTGCAATCCCATGGTGTAACAAGACTACTGGTGGGGTGATCTGGCCTGACGGCGCGACGACGTCAGTCGGGCGCAAGAGCTGCGGCCGTGAATTGCAGTGGCGTCGGCGGCTATCGTCTCGGCAACGGGCGAGTGGCGGAATTGGCAGACGCGGAGGATTCAGGTTCCTGTGTCCGCAAGGACGTGGGGGTTCAAGTCCCCCCTCGCCCACATTTGTGATGTCCCGAGACATCGGAGACTGATGTCTCGGGACATCACAGACATCAGGCCGTCAACCGTGCTTGGTGATTCTTCGCCGGGTCAATCAGGAACTGGCCAATCGGGACATCGCGGACGATGTGTCGCGACATCGGAGACAGGATTGGTTCGTCGGGATGCGATGTTTCGACTCGGCTCAGCAGTCCCTACGCGTGACCATGCGGTGCTGGCCGTCGATCCGTTCAACCTCTATGGCGAAGTCGAATCGATCGACGGCTGTGGCATAGGCGACGTCATCCGGGTGGGCGTGGTCTTCACCCATTGCCAGGATGCGTATAGCTGAAGGCGTGCCCGCGACTGCCGCGGCGGTCGGGTGCGCGTCGAGCGGTTGGCCGCAACGAGCGCGCTCGATCAGCTTGGCCGCAAGCAGGTCTTCCTCACCGTCGTCGAGGGTGTCTTCGAACCGCCCCGTGATCACATAGGTCGGTGCCCTGAGCCCCGCGCTCTCGATCGCCGCGGCGGTCGCGGACGCGCAGACAAGGCTCGCAGCAAAGAGCCATTCTGCGCTGGTTGCCGCGATCACTCCCTGCGTGCCGGCAGATGTTCGCTGCACCAACGCGCGCCCTTTCAGATCGGCGCGAGAGACGGCAACCGGTGAGTTGGAGAAGTCGAATCCGGGCGGTCGCCGACCATGCTCCTCGCCCATTGTGAGCGCACCAGGGATCTGCTGAGCCAGATCGATCGCATCTGGCACGGTGGCAACGAGCCAGATCGCCAACGCCCCGGCTGCGAACGCGTAGGCCGCCGTCGTGAAGGCCCGAATCACATCCACGGCCACGACGACCCCGTGGACTCCCTCTAGCTCCCAGCGCGCCACGAAACTGGCCTCTCCACGCATACGGCGAACGTAGACCAAACACTGTCGGCTCCTCACTGCTCGACGGTTCCGCGCCTCTTACGAGCCCGGTCAGTCGGGTCGGGCGGGGCGATGCGCTCCAGCCCTAGGAAACCCGGCGGCGTATCGTGTGCGCCCATGGTGGAGTCACTCTGGAACCAGTACCGCAAGCTCGTACAGGAACGGACAGCAGAGCGGATAGGGACGGTGGCAGACGCGCGCCGCCTCGCCAGTCGGCGGTTGCCACGTGCCTTGTTCGACTACATCGACGGTGGAGCAAGCGCCGAGCTCACCCTCGGGGCGAACCTTGCCGCCATCGAAGCCGTCCAGTTCCGACCCCGCATGGGTGTCACCATGGGAGTGCCTGCACCGGAGCTGCGTACCTCCGTCCTCGGCTTCCCCGTGGACATGCCGATCCTGTTGAGCCCGGTCGGCTACACGCGCACGATGGATCCCCTCGGAGACATTGCCGGAGTCCGGGCAGCAGATAAGGCCGGGACGATCTTCACACTCAGCTCGATGTCGGGCCACACCATGACCGAGGTCACGGCTGCCGCGGCCCGGCCGGCGTGGTTCCAGCTCTACTTCCTCGGTGGCCGCGTCGGCGCCGAGAAGTTGGTCGCCAGGGCCCTGCAGGCGGGTTTCAGCGGGCTCGTGCTGACGCTGGACACACAGATCACTAGCAACCGTGAGCGCGAGCTGCGCCACCGCATAAGTCCGCCGATCAAGGTCGACCTTCCCACCATGAGGAAGATGGCGATGCAGGTGGCCATTCGGCCCGGGTGGCTGGCCGGCATCGCCCACGATCGCTTCCAGCTGAGCATCATCAACACCGAGACTCTTGGCGTTGCCGGGCAACCCATGTCGTCCGAAGAAGCGTTCCGACGATGGGTCGAATCGCCCATTCGGTGGGAGGACTTCACCTGGCTGCGAGAGCAGTGGCGCGGCCCGATCCTCGCCAAGGGCATCGTCACCGGTGACGATGCCAGGCGCGCGATCGACAGCGGCGCCGACGCCGTCATCGTCTCGAACCACGGTGGCCGGCAGCTGGACTCGCTACCTGGTTCGTTGCGAAGCCTTGTCGAGGTCGTCGACGCAATCGGAGGAGAGGTAGAGGTGCTTGTTGACGGTGGCTTCCGGCGCGGCCCGGACGTCGTCAAGGCGCTCGCGCTCGGCGCCCGGGCGGTGATGGTGGGCCGTCCATGGGCCTACGGGCTCGCCGCTGCCGGCCAGCCGGGCATCGAGCGCGTCCTCGAGTTGCTGCGGGAGGACCTGGATCGCACGCTCCGGCTCTTGGGCTGCGCTTCGGTCGCGGGGCTGGACCGCAGCTACGTGCGCCTTCCGCAGGACTGGTAGGCGGTCGCCGCGACCTCCGGTACGGGCGGAGCGAGAAACGGGGTATCATCACCTTGCACCAGTCTCCGCCACGCAGGCTGAGTGCTGTGCTGGTATCCGTCATTGGACTCCCGCTCTAATGTGCGTGGAGCAAGAGGAGTTCCAAAGATGGCAGTAGGTACTGTGAAGTGGTTCAATGCCACCAAAGGCTTCGGGTTCATTGCACCTGATGGCGGTGGCGAGGACCTCTTCGTTCACCAGTCAGAGATTCAAGCGCAGGGCTACCGCGAGCTGCTCGAGGGCCAAAGGGTCGAGTTTGAGGTCACCCAGGGCAAGAAGGGCATGCAAGCCAGCAGCGTCCGCGCAATCTGAAGTCTCACGTCCGCAGCTCACCCCTGCGGACGTGAACCGCAGGCAAAGGAGCTCGACGTGGCCAACAAGTCGCCACAGAAGGACTCGGGCAAGAAGCCCGGGAAATCGCTGAAGGAAAAGCGCGCGGCCAAGAAGGCGAAGCAGGCCCCGGTGAAGATCGGAACCACCAAGCCCTCCTGAGCTTCTTGAGCCTCACCAAAGACACGAGCGCCGCCCGACCTTTCCACAGTCGCGGCTCGTCGCTCCTTTGAGACGCGGATCTGCCAGGATGTGGCGATGAGCGACGTGTACGGGGACAGCCCGGTGGTCGAAAGGCCTGACCCCTTCCTCGCGTCAGACGCCGCCGACGCCGTGTCGCTGGACAGCGAGATCGACTACGACGACGAGCAGGAGGACGACCAGCTGCCTCTCGACGTCGTCGAGGCGATCGAGGCCGGCGTCCTGCTCGACGATCCCGAGACCGTCGACGACGACGAGACCGGCTGACAGCTGAACGCTGACGCGGGCGCTTCGCGCCCGGGCGAGCGAGCCTGTGGCATCATGCCGGACACGTACGCCGTCGTGCCCGAGGCGAAGTCCGCGCTCGCCAGCACGCCTCCGCCGCTCAACACCGAAGCGGACTGGACGCGCCCGGTCCCCGGCGCCAGCGTGACACCCCAGGCTCCGTAGCCGTTGTCGAGCCAGAAGGTGCCGAGCAGCATGGTCTTGCCGCCGGCCAGGCGCACCTCGCAGCTGGCCTTGCCGGACCACGACCCGTAGTCGAGGCTCATGAACAGCCAAGTGGTCCGGCCCGAGTACACCGTGACGTCTCCGATGTTGCGGCCTGCGGCCACGAGTGACGCCGTCTCGGCTCGTCCTCCGGGCGCGGTCCCAAACGAGGATCGGCTGGGCTGAGGGCCACCGCGCACGAGCCACCCGGCGCCGACTCCCGCGCCGAGCACGACCAGCAGCGCCAGGCAGGCCAGTGCCAAAGACGACCGCCACGCGAGCCAGTGCCGGCGCACGCTGTGCCGGGGCGCGCGGCCGGCCCCGAGCCGTTCCATGAGACGCACCTCGAAACCGAGGGGCGGCTCGATGCCGGGCACGACCTCAAGCAACGAGTCGGCAGCAAGCGAAAGCTGCTCCATCTCGGCGTGACAGCGCGGGCACTCCTCAAGGTGTGCGAGCGCCTGTGCACGTTGTCTTCCTGTCGAGATCCCGAGAGCGAGCTCCGCGATCTCCTCGGCGTACCGGCCGCATTCCGGCCCGGCGCGCAGGTCGTCGCCGCTCATCGATGGCTCCCTTCACTCGTCATCGTGTCGCGCAGCTTCGTCAGGCCCGCGCGGATCCGCGTCTTCGCGGTCCCGAGCGGGATCTGTTCCGCCTCGCTGATCTCGGCGGCTGTCATCCCGTAGAAGTACGCGAGCACGAGGGCGCGACGTTGATCGGCGTTCAGGCCCGCGAGGGCCCGATGCAGCCCTCGGGCCGCGTCCGAGCTCACGGCAGCGTCGTCCGGCGACACCTCGTTGCTCGCGAGGCCGAGATTGACGAAGTCGTCGGGATCGGTCGGCACCGCGCGGCGCATGCGCAACGCGTCGATGGTGAGGTTGCGGGCAATGGTCAGGACCCAGGTGGACACTGCGCCGCGTCGGGAATCGTAAACCGGCGCGTGGCGCCACGCCCGCAGCAGGGCCTCCTGGGCGATGTCCTCGGCAAGGCCCGCATCGGCGACCATGCCCAACGCCAGCCCGAACACTCTTCCCTGATACCTCCTCACGAACGCGAGCCCGGCCCGCTCGTCGCCGTGCGCCATGCCGGCCAGCAACGACTCGTCGGAAAGCCCGTTCGTCGCTTCGCGCGTTCGCCGCATCAGAGGAGATACGTCCGAGGAAGGCGCCCGGATTGCCCATCGGCATCCCAGGACCGCCGGGCCGCTGTCACAGGGATTCGTCCGACATGAAAGGGACAACACCGCGAGCCCCAAATGCCATCCAGAACCGGGCGAAACGGAATTCCGCGCCAGCGGCTCTGACACGAACCGGCCGAGGAGCGCAGACGCTTCGGGCACAGTAGATTCCCGCAGGTGAGCGGCGCCTACCGACCTGACCGGCGGCCGACTTCAAGACGTCTCGACCCCGCCGTCTACCGGCGGCGCCGCGTCGGCGTCTGCCTGGTGGCCCTTCTCATCGTCGCGTTGTTGGTCGGGGTCATCTCGCTGATCGGAGGCGGGGGGCCCTCCAGCCAGAACAATGGCCTGCGCACGACAACGACGACCACTCTCCCCCGGCTGAAGCCAACCGGGATCGGGGCCAGGACCGTCACCTGGACGGACACCAACCCGAACGCCGGTCTTGTCGTGAACCCGGCACCGGGGGGCAGCGCCGGACCCCGGACGCTCGTCACCGAGATCTGGTACCCGTCGATCGGCGGTTCGTCAAGGACGCCGACCGTGGGCGCCAAACCCGACTATCAGGGTGGCCCCTTCCCGGTCATCGTCTTCGCCCACGGTTTCGACACCGTGCCGGCCACCTACACGCCTCTCCTGGCCTCCTGGGTGAAGGCCGGCTTCGTCGTGGTGGCGCCGCTCTTCCCTGACGAGAACGCCAACAAGCTCAACTCCCTCGGGACGCGCACGGTGACCCAGAGCGAACTTGCCGAGTCCGACGTCGTGAACGAGCCCTACGACATCGCCTACGTCGCCGGGCAGGTCGAGGCGGGGGCCGGTGGCACCGCCTCGAGCGGGGCGGCCTGGCTGAAGGGCCTGGCCGAGCCCGGCAAAATAGCCCTTGCGGGTCATTCCGACGGCGCCCAGGCGGTCGCGGCCCTCGTCTACTCGGAGAAGTACGCCTCGACCTATGAAGAGATGGCCGCCCGCCCCTTCGCAGTCCTCATCCTTTCGGGATCGGAGCTCGCGGGTGTCTACGCGCCGCTGGCCAACCCGCCGCCGGTGCTCTTCGTCCAGAGCGGCGTCGACAGCTGCAACCTGCCCCAGGACGCGGAGACCCTGTTCCACGATGCCGGCGGCGGCTTCTTCTTGAAACTGGTGGGGGCGCACCATTTCTCGCCGTATGTGGGCATCGGCCCCGCCGCGCCGGTCGTGGAGAGGCTCACGGCCGCGTTCCTGGAAGAAGCGCTCGTGGGCGCCCCAAGCCCGTCCGGGCTGTCGGCATCCGGTGACGCACCGGGGGTCGCAGCGCTCTACGGGCCGTCGAAGCCCCCTTCTTTGACGGCACTCCCCGCGCCCAGCGAGGCGCAACGCTCCGCGGCGTGCACTGTTCCGGGCTGAGCTATGTGATCCGTCCCGCCGGCGGTCGCTAGCTAGCTAGGCCTTCACTGCTCCCCGGCGCGCAGCGGCCTGGTCGCCGTCGGGCTCCTCAAGCCCGGCCTTCACCACGACGCCGTCGCGCAGCGTGATCGTCCGGGCGTGCTGGGCCGGGATGCGAGGTCCGGGCAGGATGACGCCGGTCAGGTTGAGCGGGTCCGTCGCCGACAGTTGCACGGTGACGCCGTCAGGCGGTGTTTTCGCGACCACGCGCAGCTGCTCGACGGCCTCGGGGAGCGCGAACTGCTCGCCGCCGAAGCCCGCTACGTGACGCCCGCCGAGCACCACGCCCCGGGCCTCCAAGCGGCGCAAGGCCCAAAGAACCTCCCGCCACACGATCGCGAGCGACTCGCGCACGAACAGGTCGCGGAAAACCACGCCCCAGCGCGAAAGGAGCTGGCCCGCGACCGCTTCGGCCAGCTCGTCGGGGTCCAAGTCGGGGTCGAGAACGCCGTCGCCGAGCAACGACCACCTGCCCCCTGAGACCGCTGGCCGGACACGCGAGCGATTGCGGCCGGGGCGGGGCAGCCCGGGCCTCGGCCGGCCGGCCGGGCCCAACAGCGGCGCCGTCCGGACCGGGAACGAGCTCGTCCGCGTCCTGGCCCCGCGCCCGGCCAACAGTGCCCGAACTGCCTGGAAGCCGTCCGCGGTGAGCAGCCCGCGGGCCATCCCGTCCCAGAGCGCCTCGACGACCTCGCCCGGCAGGCGTCCCGTCAGCTGACACAGGTCGGTGACGAACAGGGCACCGTGGCCCTTCAGCGTCTCGGCGACCTCCAGCGCGGCACCAACCGCAGGCAGGTCGGGCATGGCCCCGCCTCGGGTGGCGGCGAGGAGCCAGACAAGGTCCTCCCGCCTGCAAAGACTGACCGGGGTCGCCGGCGAGGGCGTCGCGCCGCCGCGCCGGAGCGGGCTGCCCATCCGGTCGCTGGCTCTCAGGCCGAGCCTCGCGAACGCGACCTCGCCCCGCGCGCACCATTCGTCGAGTAGGGCGGCGTGATAACCGGTTACACGGGCGGGCAGGATCGCCGACTCCCAGGCATCGACGGCTGCCTCGTAGCCCTGCAGCTGCTCGATCACTTCGACCACACCTCCTGAGCCGAGCAGGCGGTGCCCAGGCCCGACGTGCTGCCAGGACAGGAGGAAGCGCATGAACTGCTGCGCGCTCACCGCTTCGGCCGAGCGCCGGGAGTTGTCGCGCATCGCGGCGTGGATGCGCGCGAGCAGGTGCCTCGCGCAGAACCGCTCCGTGGGCGCTGGCGTCGCCGACCAGCCGGCCCCCGCGACGCGACAGCCCAGCACCGATCCCTCCGCCTCGAGGCGGGCAACGGCCGAGCGCAGTTCACCGACTGTCCCGGTGCCGATCGAAGCCGACAGCTCCTCGAGCGTCACCGGACCGAGGATCCCCATGTGTCCGCGGGCGGCGACGACGAGCGCCTCGTCCCTGGGACACGCGGCGGCCTCGGCCGGCCCCCGCTCCAGCCGGTGATCAGGACGAAAGCGCGCCCCGCCCACGAGCGCGGTGGCGAGCTCGCGGCACTCGGTGGCCACCCAGCGTGCGCCGGTGGCGGGAAGCTCGACGGTCATGGCCCGGCCCGAGCGCGCGAGTGCGGCCATGAAGTCGCCCCAATCGGGGCGCGGGGGGCCCAGCACCAGCGAACAGAGAAGGTCGTGCAGCTCCTCGGCACTGCGCAGCTCCGGGCGTGCCTGCTCTGTGATCCTCGCCACGACACCCGGGTCGAGCGCGGCGAGATCGTGCGCTTCGAGGGGCAGTCCCCGTCTCGTCGTGACCGCCCGCGTGCGGCGTTCCTCGAGGGGGGCGTCGTCCAAGAAGGTGTAGGGACGCCCGTTCAAGATCTCCTCGGCCAGGACCGACGGGACGACCGTGTCGACGCAGCGCGCACTCACGTCGCCCGCGCGGATACGGACGAGGACGTCGGTCAGGCCCTCGAGGTCCATCGCCTCCGAGCAGCAGTCGGCGAGGGTCTGGCGCACGATCGGGTGGTCGGGGATCTCGATCGGGCCGGAGACGTTCTCCTGGCACGCGGCAAGGGCAGGGAAGATCGCGGCCATGAGGTCGCCCGCCTCCATGCGCTGGACGGCAGGCGGGACACGCCGGCTCCCGCGGTAGCGGGGGGCGACGAGCGCGCGCGTGAGGTTCCACCGCCAGCGGGACCCGAACATCGGCGTCGGGAGCACCGCCTGGATCAGCGTGTCGCGCACGGTTGCCGGGGACAGGAAGCCGAGAACCTCCTCCAAGGGGAACGAGTGCTGGGGCCCGAGCGACAGCACCACCGCGTCGTCGCTCGCGGCCGCCTGCAGCTCGAAGTCGAAGGTCCTGCAGAATCGTTTCCTGAGCGCCAACCCGAGCGCCCGGTTCACCCTGGCGCCGCGGGGCGAGTGAACGACGAGCTGCATCCCGCCCGTGTCGTCGAAGAACCGCTCGATCACGAACTGTCCTGTCGTGGGCAGGGCACCGAGCTCCCGGTAGCCGGCAGCCAGGTAGGCGACGACCTGCTGGGACACAGTGCGGTCGACCCCGGAAAGGGCCTCGACGACCTCGCGCGCCCTCTCGGTGGCCCCTTCCGGGCCCTGAGCGTCCTCGGCCCGCAGGGCGGACTCGACGGCGCTACGCAAGCTGGAGACCGCCTCCGACAGCTCGGCCGTGCGAGCGGGTGCCTCACCGAGCCAGAACGGCACTGTCGGTGAGGCCCCTTCGGCGTCGACCACCCGGACCGTTCCTGGCTCGATCCTGCGGATACGCCAGGCGGCGCTGCCGAGAAGGAACACGTCGCCCGCCATCGACTCGATCGCCCAGTCCTCGTTGACGGTGCCGACGAGACTGTCCTCCGGCTCGAGCACCACGCGGAAGTCCGCTACGTCCGGGATCGCCCCGCCGGAGGTCACGGCGGTGAGGCGGGCGCCGCGTCGCGGCCGGAGCACGCCGTTCACCTGGTCGCGGTGCAGCTGCGCGCCCCGTCGGCCGCGCCCGGTGACGACGCCTTGGCTGACGAGCTCCACGACCGTCTCGAAGTCGTCGGCGCTGAGCCCGCTGTAGTGAGCCGACCGGCGGGCAAGCGCCAAGAGGTCAGCTTCGGTGCAACCTTCGGCGTCGGAGGCGGCACACTCGGCGACCAGCTGTTGCGCGAGAACATCCAACGGCGCGACCGGCGGCGTAACCGCGTCCAGAACACCCGATCGGACCGCGGCACAAAGCGCCGTGCACTCCACGAGCTCGTCACGCGTGAGCGGGTAGAGGCGGCCGACCGGGACACCGCCGACATGGTGCTGGGCCCGCCCGACGCGCTGGAGGAAAGTGGCGATGCTCCGCGGCGAGCCGAGCTGGCACACGAGCTCCACGGGGCCGACGTCGATGCCGAGCTCCAAAGACGCCGTCGCGACGACGGCCCGGAGCTCGCCCACGCGAAGGCGCGCCTCCACTCGCAGACGGCGGTCCATGGACAGACTCCCGTGGTGGGCCTGGACGCTGTCCTCCCCGAGTCGCTCCGCCAGCTGGTGGGCAACCCTTTCCGCCATTCTCCGGGTGTTGACGAACACGAGCGTCGTGCGGTGCCGGCTTATGTGCTCCGCGATCCGTTCCAGCACCGAGGCCGTCTGCTCATGGGTCGACACGGCGCCCAGTTCGTCGTCGGGGAGCTCGATGGCGATGTCGAGCCGGCGTTGATGACCGACGTCGACGGTAAGACACCTGGGCTCGCCACCGGGCAGGGTCCGCTCCGGTCCGGCACCGACGAGGAGACGGGCGATGGTCCTGATCGGGCGCTGGGTCGCCGAGAGGCCGATTCGGACGGGTCTTTTCTCCGCCGCGACCAGGCGGTCCAGCCTCTCCAAGCTCAAGGACAGGTGCGCGCCACGCTTGTCGCGTGCCAGGGCGTGGATCTCGTCGACGATGACGGTCCTCACCGTCGAGAGCATCTCGCGGCCGCGCGCCGAGGTGAGCAGGAGGTAGAGCGATTCGGGCGTCGTCACGACGATCTCCGGGCGGTTGCGCAACATCGCCGAGCGCTCCGAAGAAGGCGTGTCCCCGTTGCGGACCGCCACTTGCACCTTGGGCGGCTCCAGGCCGAGCTCGATCGCGACTTCGGCGATCTCGGCGAGGGGCTTTCGCAGGTTCTCGCTCACGTCGACCGTCAAGGCACGAAGCGGCGAGACGTACACGACGTCGGTCCCGCGCCGGGAGTCTCCCAACTCGGCCGCCCGGTAGCAACGGTCGATGGCCACGAGGAAAGCGGCCAGTGTCTTGCCCGATCCGGTGGGAGCGGCGATCAAGGTGTCGAGGCCCGAGGCGATGGCCGCCCAGCCTTCGGCCTGCGCCTGGGTCGGCCCTTCCGGGTAGCGCCTGGCGAACCACTCGGCGACCGCGGGGTGGAATGCCCCGAGCGCCCCGCCGGGGCCGTCGCCGACCTCGTCCCCCCTCACCGGTTGCATGGTCGGATACTATCCGAACACCTGTTCGACTGTCGCGGGCGACTGCGCCGGCTGCGGGCGGGCTTGAATTCGCCCATCTCGGCGCGAAGAGCGCTCCGGTAGGCAAACATGTGCCATGGACCTGCTCGTCGTAGTCGGAACCGACCAGCCGCCCGAACGCCTCTCGGCCAAGGCGCACCACGTTCTCACGGTCCCTCTCGCAGAGGTCACCCCGAGCTTGGTCGCCGAGATCCGGGCGCGAATCCCCAGGCATGTCGCGGTCTTCGGTCCGGGCGCGGACGCCGTGGCGGCGACACTGCGCAAGGCAGGGATCCCCACCGAGCTCCACACCGACGAGGACATGTCCGGCCGGTCTGATCTCAGAGGCGTGGAGGTGGTGCCGCTGGCCGATCGTGGGCCCGAGATGGAGGTGGCCGATTCGCTCCTCGACCTCGTCGGCAACACGCCGATGGTGCGCCTCGATCGGATGGGCCGGGACCTTCCCTGCCCCCTTGTCGCAAAGCTCGAGATCCTGAACCCCGGCGGGAGCGTCAAGGACCGCCCGGCCGTCGCGATGCTCGACGCGGCCGAGCGCGCGGGGCTGATCCTGCCCGGCTCGACGATCGTCGAGGGTACGTCCGGCAACACCGGCGTCGGGCTGGCGATCGTGGCCGCCAGACGTCGCTACCGATGCGTGTTCGTCATGCCCGACAAGATGGCCCCCGAGAAAGTCGCGTTGCTCCGTGCCTACGGCGCGGAGGTGATCCTGTGCCCGACCGCTGTCGCACCGGACCATCCCGACTCGTATTACTCGGTGACGGCGCGCCTCACCGAGGAGATCCCCGGCGCCTTCCACCCGGACCAGTACCACAACCCCGCCAACCCGGCCTCCCACGAAGCCACGACCGGGCCGGAGATCTGGCACCAGACCGCCGGGCGCGTCAGCCACTTCGTGGCCGGCATCGGCACGGGCGGGACCATCTGCGGCATCGGCCGCTACCTGAAGTCGCAGAACCCCGACGTCCAGATCGTGGGCGCCGACCCGGAAGGCTCCGTCTACTCCGGAGGTTCGGGCAGGCCTTACCTCGTCGAGGGCATAGGCGAGGACTTCTGGCCGACGACCTATGACCCGGGCGCGGTCGACCGCGTCGTGATGGTGAGCGACACCGACTCGTTCCTCACCGCCCGGCGCCTGGCTGTCGACGAAGGGATCCTCGCCGGGGGCTCGACCGGCACCGCCATCTGGGCGGCGCTGCAACTCGCGCCCGAGCTCGGCCGCGACGACGTCGTCGTCCTCGTCCCCGACTCCGGGAGGGGCTACCTGTCCAAGCTCTACGACGACGGCTGGATGGCGGACCACGGCTTTTTGAGAACGAGCGGCCACACCGTGGCTGACCTGCTCGTGGGCAAGGGCGGGCGCCTGCCCGGGATGATCCACGTGCACCCCGACGAGACGGCCCGCCAGGCCGTTGCGGTCATGGCCGAGTACGACGTCTCGCAGATCGCTGTCATCAAGGCCGAGCCCCCGCTGGCGGCGGCCGAAGTGGTCGGATCGGTCCAGGAACACCATCTCATGCAACGGGCGCTCCACGACCCGGAGCTCCTGGACCGCTCGGTGGCGGAGATCATGGCGCCGCCGCTGCCGTCGGTGGGCAGTGGTGAGACCGTTGACAACGCCCTGCGGCGCCTGGAGTCCTCGCCGGCGGTGGTCGTGCTCGACAACGGTCACCCGGTTGGCATAATCACCCGATCGGACGCGCTCGCGTTCCTGGCCCAAACAGGCTCGTCTAGGGAGGCGCGTTGAACTCGTCCAATGACCGGGAGGGACAGGGCCCGGGGTTCTCCACACGAGCGGTCCACGCCGGCCAGGACCCGGATCCCTTGACGGGCGCGGTGGTCACACCGATCCATCTCGCCACCACTTTCGCCCAGGAGGCCGTGGGCAAGCACAAAGGCTTCGACTACGGGCGCACCCGCAACCCGACGCGCGTCTCGCTGGAGACCACGATCGCCTCGCTCGAGGGGGCGCGCCACGGTTACGCCTTCTCGAGCGGCATGGCGGCTTGCGACGCCGTGCTCCGCCTGCTGAGGCCGGGTGACCACCTGTTGATCCCCGACGACGCCTACGGCGGCACCTACCGGCTCGTCTCCAGCATCTACGCCCAGTCCGGCGTCAGGTTCTCACCGGTCGAGCTGCAAAGCCCGGAGGCACTGGCCGGCGCCTGGCGCGACGAGACGCGTCTCGTGTGGGTGGAGACGCCGAGCAACCCGAAGCTCAACATCATCGACATCGAGGCCGTGTCCGCGGCCGCCCACGACCACGGCGCCCTCTGCATCGTGGACAACACCTTCGCGACCCCCTACCTGCAACAACCGCTCGCGTTGGGCGCCGACGCCGTGGTGCACTCATCGACCAAGTACCTGGGCGGGCACTCCGACGTGGTGGGCGGCTTCGTCGCCACCAACGACGACGAGCTCGGGAGCCACCTCGGCTTCGTCCAGAACTCGGTGGGGGCGGTGCCGAGCCCGTTCGACTGCTACCTCGTGCAGCGCGGTCTCAAGACCCTCGCTGTGCGCCTCGACCGCCAGTGCGCCAACGCGGCCGTCATCGCGGCGCACCTGTCGGCCCACCCGGCCGTGAAGGCGGTCTACTACCCGGGGCTGGCGGGCCACCCGGGACACGGGCTTGCGGCACGGCAGATCCGCGACTTCGGCGCCATGGTCTCTTTCAGCGTGCGGGGGGGCGAGGGCGCTGCCCTCGAGGTCGCAGCGGGCACACGGCTGTTCACGCTGGCCGAGTCTCTCGGGGCCGTCGAGTCCCTCATCGAGCTGCCGGCGAGGATGACCCACGCCTCGACCGCGGGCTCCGAGCTCGAAGTCGATCCCTCGCTCATCCGGTTGTCGGTCGGCCTCGAGACCGTCAGCGACCTCCTCGAGGACATCGACCGGGCGCTCGCTGCGCCGGCGCGCTGAGAGCCGCCCCGCGTCCCGGGTCCGGCGGCGTCAGGTCCCCGGGTCCCGGGGCGGGATGGAAAGGCAGCGGTCCTCGAGCCTCCCGAGCGCGTAAGAGGGGTACATGCCCCAGAACAGGCCGCGGCACTTCTCGGACCAGGCGAGCGCCGCCGACGAGGACAGCCGCCTGTGGATCTGCAGGATCCCTCCCTCGAAGACCCGGTACTCGGCCCAGCTGCCCGGGAAGTCCTTCACGCACGCCACCTCGACGTAGGGAACCTCACCGGTCTCGGCGAAACGCCGCACGCGGTTGCGGTGCGTGTGCCCGGCGAAGTACCCGCATATGGCCGATCGTCGTGCTATCACCTCGACAAGGCGCTCGGAGTCGTTCGGGTTGATCCCGAAGTAGTCCGTAGCCCTGATCGCCGAACCCGGCTTCCACGGGTGGTGATGGCCGAAGACGAGCACCGGCCGGTCCGCCCTGGCGCCGAGCTCGTCGAGCCACTCCAGCTGCTCGCCACGGACCTGGCCCGAGTCCCTGCCCTCGATGACGGTGTCGAGCAGGGCGAGAGTGACACCGGGGAGGTCCATCTCCTGACAAGGCTCGGAAGCGAAATGGCGGCCGGAGAAAGCGTCGTGGTTCCCGCGCACGTGCAGCAGCCGGTCGGCGAACGAACCCAAGTAGCACTGCAGGAAGGCGTCGTACTCGCCGACCTGGCCCGAGGCTGTGAGGTCGCCCTTGACGACGACCGCCGCCGGGTCGATAGCGGCGATCTCGGTGACAGCGGCGCGGCTCATCAGCTCCGGATAGGGCTCCGTCCCCTCCGGCGACGAGATCTCCAAGGCCGGGCCGAGACGATCGAACAAGGCCTGCAGCCTGTCCTTCGCGTCCGCCATGCCCTGGGCGTCCATCCCGCCCGCGGTGAGATAGCCGACGGCGTCGGAGATGTCGGAGATCCGGCCGCACTCGGTCTCGCCGAAGTGGACGTCGTTGACGGTGGCGAAGCGGCAGAGGAGCTCGCCCTCGGGGCGGTCGAGCGTGCGTGTCGCGATCCCGTGGCGCATGACGGGCGTGCCCGGACCGAGGGCGGTGATGACCTCGTAGCCCGGTCCCGACCAGCTGGCCGGCCTACCGGTCTCGAGGCTGTCGGGAGAGTGGAGATGGAAGACGACCTCGTCCTCGGCCACGGTCGTGAGGTCCCAGACCTCCGGGACGGCGCTCATCACCACCCCCGCCCCGTCCCTGGCCGATCCCGACGCAGCGCAACGGGGTCGTGCCAGGAGCACCCCGAGAAGCGCCAGGCCAGACCGGGCCCTGAGTCGGGTGACCTGCGGGCGCCGCTTCGGGCATCGGCCTCGGCGACGCCCCCCGGCCAGCAGATCGCCACGGCTGCGGCGATCGCCTCGGCCACATCCGCGGGAGCAGTGAGGGGACGAGGTGGCATGCCTGTGCGGCTCCTGCCGGCATCGGTCAAAGCGGCACGTTCCCGTGTTTGCGCTTGGGCAGCTCCTCGCGCTTTGACGCCAGCAGCTGCAGGGCTCGAACCAGGACGCGACGGGTGTCGGCCGGGTCGATGACGGCATCCACGTAGCCGCGTTCGGCGGCGACATACGGGTTCGCGTAGCGCTCGATGTAGTCGTCGACGAGCTCGGCCCTCCGCGCGGCCGGGTCGGGCGAGTCCACGAGCTCACGGCGGTAGACGATCTCGACCGCCCCTTGTGGGCCCATGACCGCGAGCTCGGCCGAGGGCCAGGCGTAGGCGAAGTCCGCGCCTATCGACTTCGAGTCCATGACGATGTAGGCGCCGCCGTAGGCCTTGCGGATGACAACCTGCACCCGGGGCACCGTCGCCTCGCAGTAGGCGTAGAGGAGCTTGGCGCCGTGGCGGATGATGCCGCCGTACTCCTGGTCGGTTCCGGGCATGAATCCCGGCACGTCGACGAAGGTCACGAGCGGGATGTTGAAGGCGTCACAGGTGCGCACAAACCGGGCGCCCTTCTCCGACGAGGCGATGTCCAAGACGCCCGCGAGCACGCTCGGCTCGTTGCCCACGATCCCGACGGCGCGGCCCCCGATCCGGGCGAAGCCGCACGTCAGGTTCATCGCCCAGCGCGGGAAGTACTCCAGGTACTCACCCCCGTCGACCACGGCCGTGATCACCCGCCGCATGTCATAGGGCTGGTTCGGGCTGTCTGGCACAATGTCGCGGAGCTCTGGGACCTGCGCGTCAAGATCGTCGGGCTCCTCGAGGTCCGGTGGCACCTCGAGGTTGTTGGAAGGGAGGAAGGACAACAGGTAGCGGACTTCGTCGAGGCATGCCTTCTCGTTCGGTGCGACGAAGGTCGCGACACCCGAGCGCGTCGCGTGGCTCATGGCCCCGCCGAGCTGCTCGAGGGACACCTCCTCGCCGGTGACGGTCTTCACGACATCGGGCCCGGTGATGAACATGTGGCTCGTCTCGTGCACCATGAAGATGAAATCCGTCATCGCCGGGGAGTAGACGGCTCCCCCGGCGCACGGGCCGAGAATGACGCTGATCTGGGGCACGACGCCTGACGCCCGCACATTGCGGTAGAAGATCCCGCCATAGCTGTGCAGCGAGACGACACCTTCTTGGATGCGCGCTCCGCCCGAGTCGTCGAGGCCGATGATCGGCACCCCGACAGAGAGCGCAAGGTCCATGACCTTATGGATCTTCTCGGCGTGCGCCTCGCCGAGCGCCCCGCCGAAGACGGTGAAATCCTGGCTGAACACGCACACCCGCCGGTCGTCGATCGTCCCGAAGCCTGTGACGACCCCGTCGGTGTAAGGGCGGGAACGCTCGAGGCCCATGCCGTGGGAGCGGTGCCGCACGAGGAGGTCCATCTCCTGGAACGAGCCCTCGTCGAGCAGGTAGTCGATCCGCTCACGGGCCGTCATCTTCCCCTTGGCCTTGTGGGCCTTGACCGAGCGTTGCGATCCCGCGTTGATCGCCTCCCGCGCGCCTCGCCTCGAGCCCGGCAAGACGTGCTCCCATCGAGCGATCCGGGTGCCCCGCCATGGCGCGAAAGGCTACCGGTCCAAGCGACGGCACAGAACATCTCGCGGCGGCTCGCCACGCGGCACCGGGCTTGCCGCGAAACACGGGGCCAGAGCGCGCCATACGCTGCGGGCGTGAGTGACGACGACCTGGTGCGCCGACTGCGCTCCGGCGACGAGTCCGCCTTCGTGGAACTCGTCGACACTTACCAGTCGTCAATGGTCCGCCTGGCACAGGCGTTCGTCCCGAGCCGGGCGCTCGCCGAAGAGGTGACCCAGGACACCTGGCTGGCGGTTCTCAAGGGCCTCGACCGCTTCGAGGGCAGGTCGTCGCTCAAGACCTGGATCTTCCGCATCCTCGCGAACAGGGCCCGGTCGACAGGCGCACGCGAGCAGCGCACGACGCCGGTGGACGTCTCGGACGAGGCCGCCGTGGACAGGCGGCGCTTCGACGCCGGGGGCGCCTGGTCGGACCCGCCCGCCCACTGGGCCGATGAGGTCGTGGAGCGTCTCTCGAGCGGGCCGCTCGTCTCCAAGGTGCGGGCCGCCATCTCCGAGCTGCCCGACAGCCAGCGTGCTGTCGTAACACTTCGTGACCTCGAGGGACTATCCAGCAAGGAAGTATGTGACGTGCTCGAGATCAGCGAAGCCAACCAGCGGGTGCTCCTGCACCGGGGACGCAGCCGGGTACGGGCCCGGCTCGAAGAGGAGCTGGCGAAGCGATGAAACTGCCCACCCTCCGCAGGGACATCGTCTGTCGGCAGGCCGTCGAGCTCGTGACCGACTATCTCGAAGGTGCCCTCTCGCGGCGCAACACCCGGCGTTTCGAAGCGCACCTCCAAGCCTGTGACGGCTGCGAGGAGTACCTGCGCCAAGTCGAGATGACCATCAGTGTCCTCGGGCGGGTCGAGCCGGAAGACCTCGCGCCGGAGACCCGTCAGGGCCTGATCGAGCTCTACCGGCAGTTCCTGGAGGCTTGAGCACCGGGGACGAGACGGGTCGTCGGGCTGATCTGAACCAACTCGATGAGCGTGCCGAAGGCGCTGCGGGGGTGCACGAAGGCAACGGTCGTGCCGCGCGATCCGGGTCTCGGCCTCTCGTCGATCAGCACCGCGCCGGCGGCTCGCATCTTCTCCATGGCGGCGGCACAATCGGCGACCCGGTAGCCGACGTGGTGGATGCCCTCGCCTTTGCGATCGAGGAATCTCGCCACAGGGGAGCTGTCGGTGGTGGGGCTCAGCAGCTGGATGAAGGACTCGGCCACTTGAAGCAGCGCCTCCTCGACCCCGTCGGGATCGACCCGCTCGCGGTGGGCGACCCGGGCGCCTAGCGCCGACTCGTACCAGGCGATCGCCGCGTCGAGATCGCGCACGGCGACGGCGACGTGGTCGATCTCGGTCAGGCTCGAGGGTTCTGATCGACTGTCGTCCACTTGGCCAAGCCTCCTCACGCCGTGATCCTGTCGTGGTGTCCGCGCCGCAGGCGCGGCTGCCCCATTGCCGCCCCCCGGCAGACATCGGGGAGCTAGCCGCTCACCTCCCGCCGGCCCTCGAGGGCGCGCCCCAAGGTGAGCTCGTCGGCGTACTCGAGGTCACCGCCCACCGGCAACCCGCTCGCTATGCGCGTCACCTTCACTCCGAGCGGCAACAAGAGCCGCGCAAGGTACATCGCCGTGGCTTCTCCCTCGAGATTCGGGTTCGTGCACAAGATCACCTCGGCGACGGCCTCGCCGCCGAGCCGCACCAAAAGCGGGCGCACGCGGAATTGCTCGGGTCCGACGCCGTCGATCGGGCTCAGCGCCCCCCCGAGCACGTGGTAAGTACCGCGGAATTCCCGGGTCCGCTCGACAGCGACGATGTCCCGCGGGTCCTCGACCACGCAGATGATGCTGCGGTCACGACGCGGATCGGAACAGATGGTGCAGAGCTCGGCCTCCGCCACATTGAAACACCTCTCGCAGAGCCGGATGCGGTCCTTCACCTCGACTATCGCCTGCGCGAGGCGCAGCGCGGCGTCCCTGTCGGCCTCGAGCACGTAAAACGCGATGCGCTGTGCCGAGCGGGGCCCGACGCCAGGGAGGCGTCCGAGCTCGTCGACCAGCTCCTGAATGGGCCCGGCGAACACTGGACGATCAGGCCTGCGGCTCGTCGCCAGCGCCGTCGACAGGGTCTTCGTTGTCCTCGTCCTCGTCTTCGCCCTCACCGAGCGCTCCGAAGCCCGCGAAAGCTCCGAGATCCTGGCCCATGCCCAGGTTCCCTATCAGTCCCTGGACGTCGACGCCGGCGAGCAGACCCCCGAGATCGAGATTGCCGACGAGGCCGCCGAGATCAAGCCCGCCCGCAGCATCGGCCGGGGACTGCACCGACGAGCGGAGCTCGGTGATCCTGTCGAGCGCGTCCTGCAGGGCAGCGAGCACGGCGTCCTCGAGAAGCGTCGGGTCAGTGGGGTCGACAAGCGAGGGGTCGATGTGCACGGACTCGGCTTCGAGCGACCCGGTGAGCCGTATGACAACGGCACCGCCGGCAGCGTGGCCCTCGACGCTGGTCGCCTCTATCGCCTCGGCCTGCGCCTCGAGGTCGGCCCGAGCTTCCTCGAGCCGGGCGAACAGGTCACCCAGCCCGCCTGTCGCAGACGACTCGCCCTCGGTCATGTCAGACCTCCTCTGCCCCTGGAAATGCCTCCATCACTCGGTCGTGCGCCCAGGAGATCTTGTCGCCAGCAACAATTTCCGCATCCGGATCGAGATCGTCCGGGTCGAGCATCTCGTCATCGGTGTCTTCGGGGCTGTAGCCGGTCACCATGCCGGGAGAAGGTGCAGCTCGGCCTCGCACACGAGAAGCACCGGACGACCCGGGCGGGGTGCCCCCCGCAGCGGAACGCGGAGCTTCACCTTGGACGCCGGCCGGTGGCGTCCTCGGGCTGTGCGCGTCGCCGCCTGGTTCCAGTGATCCTCGCCCACTCGATGTCTCTGCCGGCACCGAGTAACCAGCCCCGAGACCGGTCTCGGCAACGAGCCGTACCTCCACCGGACGGCCGAAGTGCCGGCTGAGCGCTTCCGCTACCTCCCCGCAGTCGAAGCTCGCGCGCTCGACGTGAGCTGAGTTCGGCAGGGCGAGAACTGCCATCCCATCCTCGCTGGCGAGAAACCGGCCCACGGCGAACACGGCCCGAACCCGGGGACGCAGTTGGCTGAGCACATGATCGCCCCACGCAGCGACGAGCTCGTCCCGGGTCGGAGGGGGAACCGTGCTCTGCGTTGACGGCTGTGCCGTGGGACTCTCGCCCACCGGGCCCGGCGGCGGGACGGCAGTGGCTGGGCTCACCGGGCCTGGCGATGGAACGGCAGTGGCTGGGCTCACCGGGCCTGGCGATGGAACGGCAGGCGGCCGAGAAGGGCCGGGCGCGCCCGAGCCGGGCGCGGCGGCGCCGAAGGCACCCAGGGCCGGCTGCGATCCCGCCTCTGGGTGAGCTTGCGGGAACGGCACGCTCGGCTGAGAAGTTCGGTCAGCTGGCAGCGCCGGCCGCGGGGCCGGTGCGGGAGGAGGCGGTGGGGGCGGTGGAGCGGCTCCGACCGGCGCCGCCAGGCTCTGAATCCGGCGTTCCAAGCGTTCGATCCTTTCGAGCAAGGCACTTGCATCATCGTCGGCCTCCGGGTGGGTGAGGCGAACGATGGCAACCTCGAGCGTGATCCGGGCGTCGATGGCATCGCGCATCGCCACCAACGCCGTTCCCAATACCTCCATGGCGCGGACGCTGCGCGCGGGCCCGAGGAGGAGACCCTGTCCGCCGCGTGAGTGTGCCGATGGGGTTTCCTGCGGCGCCGGCGGCTCACCTTCGCGTAACAGGCCGGGCGCCACGGCCTCGAGGAACTGGCCGCGCAGCTCTTCAAGCAGCTCAGCAGCAATCCGGGGGGCATCGCGGCCCGAGACGAGCGCGCCCTGGACCACCTTGAGGGCGCTAGCCGTGTCACGCTCAGCGAGCGCGGCGACCAGCTCGCGAATCAACGCGGTGTCGTCATCCACGACGCCTGAGGCAACGACCTGGTCGAGGGCGGACAGGGCGTCACGCGCCGAGCCTCGGCCGCGGCGAACGGCCGACTCCACCGCGGAGTCGGGCAACTCGAGCTTGGCCTCTCTCACGACGTCTGTGAGCAATCGCGCCAGCACCTCGGAGTCGAGCAGATGGAACTCGTAGTGCTGCGTGCGGCTGCGAATCGTGGGGAGGACCTTTTGAGGATCGGTTGTGGCAAGCACGAACACGACGTGGTCCGGAGGTTCTTCCAAAGTCTTCAGGAGTGCGTTCGAGGCCGACGCCGAGAGCATGTGGACCTCGTCGACGATGTACACCTTCCAGCGCCCGGGCGTGGCGAGGGAGGCCCTCGCGACAAGATCCCGCATGGCGTCGACACCGTTGTTGGAGGCTGCGTCGAGCTCGTGCACGTCGAAGGAGGCACCCCTGGTGATGTCCACGCAGGAGTCACACACACCGCAAGGCTCACCGTCGAGGGGGCTCTCGCAGTTCAGTGCCTTCGCGAGGATCCTTGCGGTCGACGTCTTCCCAGTCCCACGCGGCCCCGAGAAGAGGTACGCGTGCGCCACGCGGTTGTCCCGCACCGCATGGCTGAGAGCCGTGACAACGTGGTCCTGGCCGCGCACCTCGGCAAAGCGCTGTGGGCGGTAGCGCCGGTAAAGCGACTGGTAATCGGCCATCGGTGCGAGCCTACGACTTGGCGACGTGACCGACAGCGGCGCGGACCGAGGTCGCGCATGGCGGCCGTCTTGGCAAAGGAAAACGTCCCCTACGACGTTCTTCCGCTGGGACTGAACATCCGGCGCTGCCGTGCGCAGCAGCCAGGTCCCCTGCGGCACACAGGCGAATCCGCTGAGAGCTGCTGCCTTCCGGCCCTGACTCGGTTCACGGTCGTCCGTTGCGCAGAACCCGGCTACTGCGCACGACAGCGCCAGTAAGTGCAACGATAGCGGCCTAAGGCTTGTTGGAGGAGTGCGAGAGCGGCCGAATCGGCACGATTGGAAATCGTGTGACCTGCAAGGGTCCGTGGGTTCAAATCCCACCTCCTCCGCTCGTTGTGATAATCACAACGTCGCTCCAGTTCAGCGGGCAGTTTCAGCGTCCATTCGTACAACCAGTGAGTGATTCACGTTCGAACCCGGCACGGGAGCGATCCCGCACCCATCAGCGAGCTACACAGACGCTCAACCCGCGATCCCTCACTCTCGATGCCAAAGCTTGTGCTGTGTGACGCCAGAACCGTCTGATCCGCGCCGGCGACACGACTGAAGACTCACCTTGCGCGGCGTACAGATGATTCGATCGGCTGCCGTCTCGCGCCGCTAGGTCAGTCAGTGCCTTTCCGGACAGGTCCGGCGCCCCCATCCGATGCGTAATGACCGGTTGGCCCAGGAGATTCACTCTTGACATTTACATTGGTACCAAGTATCTTGATATCAAGTTACTTGGTCATCAAGGTATGCTGACCGCGGAGGAGGGGACAATGGCAACAGCAACGTTGATCGTCCGGCACCAAGTCGAGGACTACGGCGTCTGGCGAGCCCAGTACGACAGCGTGGAGGGATTGCGCCAGCAGCACGGCTGCACCGGCGCCGAGGTAATGGTCGACCCCACCGACAAGAACGATGTATTCGTGCTTCACCGCTTCCCGACCCTCGAACAGGCCCAGGCGTTCGCCAGCAGCGACGAACTGCGAGAGGCGATGGGCCGGGCCGGCGTCGCGGGTCCTCCCAGGATCGAGATAGCCGTCGAGGCCTGATCTGAGCTCGCCAACACCACGTCGGAAAGGTGGCGCCCAGCAACCGGGCGCCACCTCGACGCGCCCGCCCGAAGCCGAAGCGCACGAGCGCGAGTACCCCGGAGCTTCGTGGCTGGCGAGCCAGGCGCTGCGCCAACTCGAGGTAGTCGGTGCCAAAGCCGAAGCCCTCGTCGCCAGCGTGGCCCGCCGCCACGGGTTGTCTCACGCCGCCCTCAACGCGCTGGCCGTCATCGAAGGCTCCGGTGGACCCATCCCGGTGGGCGAAGTCAGCGCACGGATGCACATCACCAGCGGGACGATGACGACCGTGCTCGACACACTCGAACGCAACCGCCTCGTCCGGCGCCTCGCCGACCCAGGAGACCGCCGCCGCGTCCTGGTTGACATCACCCCCTCGGCCGCCGCCGTGCTCGATCGGATGCTTCCAGAAGTGCAGCAGGTTGCCACCGCGGCCATGGGCGCCCTCGACGAGGGCGCCCTTCTAGCTCTTCTCGATACCTTGGCCGCCCTAGAGGCGGCCATCGCCGCGGTACCCGAAGAGCTGCCGGCACCGACTGCCCGCCGGGTACCGCATCACCTTCGCCGCAACCGAGACTCTCCCTTACCACCAGCAACGTAGTGAGCGCCACCATCCAAATCGGCTCGTAGCAAGGTGAGACGCATGCAGAACAACGCGGGCTGCGTCCGCCAGGAGGCTCACCTAATCGGCACTGATCGCCCGACCGCACCCGTATCCGTCTGTCGCATGCAAATCGCCGGGACCAGCGGCGTTCTGTTTGGGTGTTCTGGGCGTCGCGGCGGGCACCGGTCGGTTGGAGGCGGTGGCGCCGGGAGAAGAGGTTCAGGGACGCGTCTTTGGGGGCCGTTCTCGTCACTGGCTTGGTAAGTGGGTCGAGGAGGTCAGCGGCGGTGGGGCCGGTTCTGTCGAGGTGGGGGCGGGTAGAGCGCGGGGATTAGGGCCATGAGTTGGGGGAAGAGCGGCGTGAAGCGCCCGTAACCCCACTCGAGGTCGGGTTCGTTGGCTATCGCTTGGCTGAGGACACCGACGATGAAGACCGATACGAGGTGGACGACTTGGTCGACCTCTGCTGGGCCGAGTTGTCCGGCGGCGATGGCGTCTGCGATGGCGGCTTTCTGCAGGTTGACCATCTCGATGCTAGGTGCGAATGCCTCGGGTGACGGTTCGAAGCTGGGCACGGGGCGCCAGAACATGAGCTGTGCGACCGATCGGTTGGCTAGGCACCATTGGCCGCTTGCTTCGAGGCCGGCGGTCAAGGCGGGCAGGCCAGGTTGAGCGTTGGCCATGGCGCCACGCATGACTCGGAGGTGCTCGAGTTGGCCGCGCTGGAACAGGGCGTCGTAGATGTGCAGTAGCGAGTCGAAGTACTTGTAGATCGAGGGGGGCTGCACGCCGAGGCGGCGGGCGATCTCGGCCATGCTGAGCGCGTTGACACCGTCTTGGGTCATCACGTCGGCGGCGATACGAAGGATCTCGTCGATCGTCTCTCGGCGCCGACGCGCCCGTCGGTCTAGCGGCCGGGCAGGCGCCGGATCGGTTGTGGACGTCCCGTGCTCAGCGACTATCACTTGCGTGATCATAGCGTAACCACCTCTTGACAGCTCTAGTTAATGGTCATAACCTAACCTTCGTACCGTAACCAAGGGGGATGAGATGGCCAAGCCGAGCAGCCGCTGGTGGCTGAGACAAGACAGTGAGCAGACGTTCGTCGCCGCTTCCGCGGAGCGCGTCTACCAGCTCCTGGCTGATATGCCACGCATGGGCGAATGGAGCCCAGAATGCCAACAGGTCGAATGGACCGACGACACCGCCGCTCCGGCGGTGGGCGCTCGATTCGTCGGCCACAACCGTGGCGGTCCGCGGGGGCTGATGAAGTGGTCGCGGGGCGGTCGGGTCCTAGTGGCCGACCCCGGACGCGAGTTCGCGTTTGTCACCGAAGAGGGGGGCAAGGAGTCCACGATCTGGCACTACCAGCTGGAATCCGTCGACGATGGCACCCGCATCACTGAGTCCTACGAGGTGAAGACCATTCCTGCTTGGGCCCGTGTCATCGACATCCCGACGAACCGATCACGAGAGCTGCGAGAGGGTATGCGCCACACGCTGGCCCGGCTAAAGGCCTCCGCGGAGGCAGCGATGGACCCGGCGAGCGAACGGTGACACTCAAGATGGAGTCCCCGTATCTCCTCGCCGAGGGCGAAGGCGAAGCGCTGTGGTTCTCCGGCGGACTCCTCACATACAAGACCACCGGCGACCAAACAGGCGGACGGCTAGCCATAGCTGAGGTGCTGGCGCCGGAAGGAACCGGCTCACCCAAGCACCTCCACGACCACGAAGACGAGGCTTGGTACGTCATCGACGGAGAGCTCACCTTCTTCCTCGGCGAAACTCAACACCTCGCCGGCCCTGGCTCCTTCGTCTTCGGCCCGCGCCGCGTCGAGCATCGATTCGAGGTCACGTCACCCCAGGCCCGCTTTCTCATCCTCGTCACCCCCGCCGGATTCGAGGACTTCACCCGCATCTGCGGCCACCCGGCGACATCACCAACGATGCCGCCGCCGGATCTGCCGCCCAAGGACGTCCAGCTACTGATGGACGCAGCTCGAGTCCACGGGCTCGAGATCCTCGATTCCTAAACGACCGGCATCCCACCGCCCGAAGGGAAACTTCAACAGATGACGCTCATCAAGGGATGTTCTTGATCAGCTGCCTGACCTGATCCCAGGCGTCCTGGTTCAAACGTTGTCCCACCCTCTCCGCGTTGTCGCAATTACAACGTTCTCCCTGTTCAGCGGGCAGTCGCCGTGTCCGTTCGTCCAAGCAGTGAATGATCCACGTTCGAACCCGGCACGGGAGGGACTCCGCACTCATCGACGGAGACTGCACATACGCTCAGCTCGGCGGTTCCGCCATTGTTCGATGCCAAAGCTTGCGCTGTGTGACCCTAGAACCGTCGATGTGGCGCGGCAGGGACCTTTGGGCGGATCGATAATCGGTGTGCGCGCGTTCTGTTTCGCGACTTTCCCGACTGGGACTCCGTCGAGGGCGCGTAGTCATCGCCGACATGTCCTTGGGCGACTGCTCAGCTTGCGTGGCGTTATCGAAACACCGTTCGCCGTTCCTGGCAGGAGCGGTCGATGCCGAACTCCAGATCCTGAGCGAGTCGCGTGCCAGCGCCCAGACAGTTGTGCTGGTCAAGTGGACG
>CAVRAT010000016.1:0-83472 GCA_963719125.1 uncultured Acidimicrobiaceae bacterium | reverse complement strand
TTCACTATGGCAGCAAAACGGTCATAGCAGAACGAAACAGCTACAGTTGTACTCGGGCCGAAGCGTCCGGCCTCTTTGTTGACGGCTGTGAAGATACCTGTCGAGTCGAGGGCTGTTTCGACCGTGGTTCTCGCCTGAGCCGAGCGAGTCATTGGCGCTCAGATCCTTGACGCAAAACGAGACTGGCGTCATCGGGGACGAGATGGCAGGAGCTTTTTCGTAGCTGTTTCGGAGTGCTCGACTGTCCTGGCGACATCGATTCGAGTTCCGCGTAGGGGCCGCGCGCGTTCTGAGTTGGCCCTGAGTCCCTGCGAATTCCGCAAATTGAATCCGGTGAGCGTGGTCTCGTGTCGCCTGGCGGCACACAGCTTCGAGAGGACGGTGGCCCGGTCGACGTCGTCTGGAACCGGGTCCAGGTCGGCCTAATGTTGTCAGACTCGACATGTCGGCCATCTCGCTCGGGTGTTCAAAGGCGGAAGACCACCGAGGCCTGGCTGAACAAGATCGAGCACGAGACGCTCTCGGCAAGCTGGTGCAGTTTCCTCGGCAAGACGGGATGGGGCAGACATCAAGGCCAATCGATATCGGCTGGCCCTTCGCGGTGTGCGTCCAATCCAGCGCGCTTGATGTAGCCATCCGCCAGGGCGTTAGCGGCTTCGGCAATACGCAGACCCACCACGTCGAGGCGACGGACAAGCTCGCGCTGCTTGAGTACTTCGGAGTCGGCCGGATCGACGAAGACTCCTGCAAGGACGATCTCGTACTCCTTTCTAATGGTGTTGCTGGCCTTCCGTGCAGCGAGCGTCTGGAGACTGATCTCCGGTGAGAGCTTCACAAGGGCGGCCGAAGCCGTTTGCAAGCACGTGAGAGCCTCGAGGATTGGGGGTAAGACTCGCCGGAAGGGCTTAAGGTCCACCGGTTGGAACAAATCAGCCTCGCGAAGGAAGTCCCGCAGGTTGTCCAGGACATCGTCCACGGACCGGGACAGGCGGAATATGTCCTCGCGGTCGATCGGCGTGGTGAGGCAGCGGGAGAGCTCGTATATGAGCTGCGCACGTTTGCTGTCACCTACGTGCTCGACGCGAGTCATCGCCACCCGGGCGGCTGGCACACCTAAGTGACCTCGCACGACCTCGTCGACAAGACGTCCGGCTTCGATGGTCGCGTCGAGTTGTTCAACCAGGAGTTCAGCGAAGAGGTGTTGCGTGCGGCCGGACAGATCCCTCACGAGCTCCCGCACGAACTTCTTCATCGAAGGGCTCGCACGCTCACGGCGACCGCAGCCCCGACGAGCGCAGACAGAGGCAGCGTGGCAGCCCATGCCGTCAAGAGTCGTGCCGCTTGCTCCCAGCGAACCCGTCGCAGCCCCGCCCTTGTTCTTGCTCCGGCGAGGCCTGCAGTCATCGTCATGGTCATACTGACCGGTGCGGCGAACGCCCTGGCCGCGAACGCAGAGGCCGAGGCTGCCAGTTCGGCGGCGATACCGTCAGCGGGACCGGTGAGGGCGAGAGAACGTGTCAGGCTCGGTCCGACTCGGCCGAGACCGAGCACAGCCCCGATGCAGAAGGCGACGGCCAGCACGGTGAGCTCCGGAAGGTGAGCCTCAACAGCGCTCGTGCCGCTAACCGCAACGGCGAACACTGCGAGCATGCTCTGGCCGTCGTTCGCGGAGTAAGCGAGCGTCTGAAGGCCGAAACTCAAGTAGTTGAGCCATCTCAGCCGGGACTGCATGCTTCGCCCCCTTGGCAGGCGCCCGAGTCCTGACAGCACGACCGACGCGACCAGGCCTGCGAGCAGTGGCGCACCCAAGCCGACGGCGACAACTGTCGCGACGGTTGACCACGCGACCGGCAGACCGCTGCCGGCACCGGCACCAGCCAGGCCGCCGACGAGCGCCATCGTCAGGCTGGTCGGCAGCCCCCTCGTCGCGAGGAAGGCTGACACCGCCATGGCCGCGCTTATCCCGATCAGGAAGGAGAGCCGCCCGGAGGCACCGTGCGCAGGCACGAGTCCGGCGGCATAGGTCGTCACGACGCGCGTTCCCACGAGTAACGGACCAACGACCAGGACAGCGCCAAGAGTGAGCACTGCTGCCAGCGGCATCAAAGAGATCCCTGCCGAGGTCACAGCGACGATCGAGGCACCGTCGTTCAAGCCCTTGACCAGGGCGAACACGACCGCGACCGCCAACAGGACCCCGGTTAGTGGGTTCGCCAGCGTCATGACCGCTCGAAGGTCGGGTGCAAGGGTACGCGGCTGCTGTCAGGCTGAAAGTGCTTCACTTCTGGCACGCTCGGTTCATTGATTGTTCAGCTGTTGTTCATTCTCCGTTCATCGCTCGTTCATCTTATGTTCAACTTAACTCAGGCTGGCGACCATCGAGCGGATCACCCGCGTGCCACATCGGGGTCATGGCGGCGAGGACATCCGGCATCGAAGCGCGCGACTACACCGTGGCGGTGCAAACACTCGCGACCAGGTCCGTTCAGCGCAGGGGCCGCTTACCGATCCTCGAAGACCTGAGCGAGGCGCGGGGAAGAGTCGGCAAGAATCTTCCTTACATTCGGTCGAGTGCGAGTGTAGTGTTCGTCGCGTATTCGTAATGGAGAGAGGGGAAGACGGCATGGTTGAGCGAGATGAAGGTGTTACCGGATCTGCGCGTGGGGTCTACGACCGACGGCGATTTCTCCGTCAGGCGGGACTTGGCGCCGCCGCTGTAGCCGGCGGGGTTCTGTTCGACACGGGCGCCAGCTCGGCGAGCCCGCTCGGCTTGAGACCTGCAGCCAGAGCGTCCACGACACCGACAACGCTGCCACCCGGCCTCGAGGCTGCCGCGAAGCAGGAGGGCGCGATCAACCTGATCGCCCTTCCAGCCACGTGGGCGAACTACGGCACGTCGTCAATGAAGGGCACGGTCATCGGTGACTTCTACGCCGATTACAAGATCACTTGTAACTCGGTCGGGCCCGACGACAGCTCGGCGGAGGAGACTGCGGCAATCAAGACCGACAAGGGCACGAACAAGGGTCCTGACGTCGTCGACGTGTCTGCGGCCATCGCCGTGGACGCCGCTGCGGAGGGTCTGTTCGCGCCGTACAAGGTGCAGACCTGGGATGACATCCCGGCCAGCATGAAAGCCGCGAACGGCGACTGGTACGGCGACTACTACGGTGTGATTTCCTTCGGCACCAACACCAAGGTCGTGAAGAACCCCCCGAAGTCCTGGGCTGACCTCGAGAAGCCGGAGTATAGGGGCCAGGTCGCGATCGACGGCAACCCGGGCACGGCCGGTGACGCTTTTGCAGCCATCTTCAGCTGTGCCCTGGCAATGGGAGGATCGCTCGACAACATCATGCCGGGCCTCGAGTACTTCCAGCACCTGAGGGAGATCGGGAACTGGAACTCGGTCGACTGCTGGCCGGCCAACATCGTGAGCGGAGCGACACCGATCGCCATCATCTGGGACTACCTCAATCTGTCCTATGTCAAGGCATACCCGGACATCGACTACCTGGTGAGCATCCCGACGAGCGGCCGGTATGGCGGTTACTACTGCCAGGCGATCAGTGCCTACGCACCGCACCCGAAGGCAGCCGAGCTCTGGCAGGAGTTCGTCTACTCCGACAAGGGTCAGCTTGACTACCTCAAGGGTTACGCTCACCCAGCGCGGTACGAGGCCTTGGCGGCGGCCGGCAAGATCCCCGCGTCGCTTGCCAAGCTGCTGCCCCCGGCGAGCGAATACAAAGGTGTCCAGTTCGCGACCGTGGAACAGATCACCAAGGCAAGCGCCGTCGTCGTGAAGCACTGGGACACGATGGTCGGAGGCATGTAGGCGTAAAGCCCGCCTGCCAGGAGGTGTGAGTGTCCGTCGCGGAGTTCGCGGAAACCGGACTCCCACAAGACGTCATCGTCGGGCATGTGCCGCGAAAGCGGTCACATACCCGACGATGGGCGTTTCTCGGGATGCTGCCTTTCGTCGCGTTCATCACCATCTTCTTGCTCATACCGACAGGCGAGATCATCGTCGGAGCCTTCCGGACCGTCAACGGCGCCTTCACGCTTTCCAATATCTCCGATATATTCCAGGCGCCGTACCCGGCGGCGTTCCAGTTCTCGGTCGAGCTTTCAGCGCTCAGCGCGCTCATCGGAGGCATCTTCGGATTCCTGCTCGCTAACGCCATCTTGCACCACGGCGTTCCCCGCTGGATCCGGCCCGCGTACATTTCCTTCTCGGGCATGGCCGCGAACTTCGCCGGCGTGCCGCTCGCCTTCGCCTACGGGGCGACGCTCGGCTCGCTCGGAGTCGTCACCGTTCTGTTGAAGCACCTCGGCCTGAACATCTATCCCACGTTCAGCCTCCAAGGCCTGTTCGGCGCGGCCCTCGTGTACGCGTACTTTCAGTTCCCCCTCATGATCCTGCTCATGGTCCCAGTGATCGAAGGGCTGCGCACGGAGTGGCGGGAGTCAGCGTCCAACCTCGGAGCGAGCGCTTTCACGTTCTGGCGGCACATCGGCTTGCCGATCATCACCCCGTCGCTCCTCGGGCTGATGGTGCTGCTGTTCGGCAATGCCCTCTCCGCGTACGCGACTGCAGAAGCCCTCGGCATCTCGAATCTGGTCACAATCGACATCGCCGAACTCGTCGACGGCAACATGACCCTCGACCCGCAGGCTGCCTACGCGCTTGCTTTGGGGATGATCGTCATCATCATCATCACCATCACGATCTACAGCCTTCTCCAACGCCGGACGAGCCGATGGCTCAGGTAACCGTCCCCGTGGCTCGCCCGGGGTCTCACCGCTTGCGGAGGGCGCGAAGCCGTGTGCCGATCTGGCACATGCTGTGGGTGGTCCTGGGTGCGCTTTTCTTCCTCGTGCCGATCTACTCGGTCGTGCAGTTCAGCCTGCAGGGCATCCTGCCCGGCCAGAACGTGTTCCACTGGTACCTGACGGTGTTCGACGACCCCAACTTCAGGAGCGCGTTCTGGCTCTCGGTGCAGATCTCGCTCGAGACCGTAGCGGCCAGTCTCATCCTCATGGTGCCGACAGTGTTCTGGGTGCATTTGCGCCTGCCCGGGCTGCGTCCCGTGATGGACCTGGTATCGGTCCTGCCCTTTGTCGTTCCGCCGATAGTGCTCATCGTCGGCCTTGCGCCCTTCATCAAGAGCTTGAGCATTTGGCTGTTCGTGCGCCCCGAGGTCCTGTCGCTCATATACGTCGTGTTCGCGCTTCCCTTCATGTACAGGGCGCTCGACGCGGGACTGCGCGCGATCGACCTGAAGACCTTGACAGAGGCTGCCGAGAGCCTCGGCGCGTCGCTTCCGAGAACCCTGTTTCGCGTGATCATTCCGAATCTGCGCACAGCCATCATTGGCGGATCACTCCTCGCCGTGGCGATTGCGATGGGCGAGTTCACCGTCGCGAGCCTCATGGGGTTCAACACGTTCTCGGTGTACACTTTTGATATCGGGATGAGCACGGCCTATGAGGGCGTGGCGCTGACGTTCATCAGTTTCCTCCTCGTCTGGGGAATCATGCTCGGGTTGTATCTACTTGGCCGAGGTGGCGCCGGCGCAGCCGCAGTCGCCATCACAGATGAGAAGAAATAGGTCTCGATGACAGCTGTCGCGCTCCGTGGGATCAGTCGCAGGTTCGGCAGCGTCACTGCGCTCGATCATCTCGATCTCGAGGTTCGCGACGCCGAGTTCGTGTCCTTGCTAGGGCCTAGTGGTTGTGGCAAGACCACTGCGCTGCGGATCGTCGCCGGCTTCGAGTGGCCTGACTCGGGCGAGGTGCTCGTGGACGGTCAAGACGTGCTCGGCAAGCCTGCCAACAAGCGCAACATGGGCATGGTGTTCCAGGCCTACAGCCTGTTCCCGAACATGACAGCGCAGCAGAACGTGGAATTCGGCCTTCGGGTCCGCAAACAGAACCGCGAGACACGTGCAAAACGGGCCCAAGAGCTCCTCGATCTCGTCGGGCTCGCGAGTGCGATGAGCCGCTATCCCCGCCAGCTGTCCGGCGGCCAGCAACAGCGAGTGGCTCTGGCGAGGTCACTCGCGATCGAGCCGAGCGTCTTGCTGCTCGACGAGCCTCTCTCCGCCCTGGACGCGAAGGTGCGAGTGCAACTTCGCGAGGAGGTCCGCCGCATCCAGTCGGAGCTCGGCATCACGACCCTGTACGTGACCCACGATCAGGAGGAGGCGCTGTCGATCTCGGATCGGGTGGCGGTGATGTCCGCGGGTCGTGTCGAGCAGTTCGGGACTCCGGCCGAGATCTACAGCGGCCCGAGAACCGCCTTCGTGGCCAACTTCGTCGGGACGATGAACAGGCTGGAGGGCAAGGTCGTGTCCGGCGAGAACCGGGTCGTCCGCTGTGGACCCATCTTGCTGAACGTGCCCGATCCGACGTTCAACCACGCAGCTGGTGAGACCGTAGACCTTTTCCTTCGCCCCGAGGACATCAGCCTCGAGCTGCTAACAAACGGAGAGAAGCCGCCCTCGGGTCTGTTCGAGGGGCGAGTGACGAGCCTGACTTTCCTGGGGCCGGTTACCCGGGTCGGGCTGGCAACAGACCTCGGGCTTCTTCTGGCAGACGTCTCGAGCGCAGTGGCTCTCAACCTCGCGGCCGACACCGTCGTGGCGGTCAAGCTGGACTCGACCTCGTTGCGTTCGATCACCGCCTAGCGCGTCGCTTCGCGGTGGTGATGGGCGCGGCGGCCTGTCCTGTCTGAACGTGACCGGGGTCGGAAAGTGGATCCGTCCTCCTGTTCATGCGACGGCCCCTCGGCTTTGCAGGATTCACACCTGCGCCACTTTCGCGGCTCAAACGACATCCGGATGAACACGAGATGAACAAAGTGGTAATTGAGGATGTCACGTGGTTATCGTTCCCCGTAGTGGGCGCGCCGCTCGAGGGATCTCCAGTGCACCGGCGCGTCGCACAGCTTTTTGCTCTCGTGACCGAAGCACTTGCTGGTGCCACGCAAGCTCTCTTGCGCGGGGAGATCGCTCTCGGCCGCACGGTGATCGAGGGGGACCACTTGATCGACGAGATCACCTCCGAGGTCGAACAGGCCGTCTGGGACCAGATCGACGCCGAGTCACCGAGGGACGACCAGCTCCGCAGACTGATCGGCATTCTGCAGATCCTTCCTGAGCTGGAGCGCAGTGCCGATCTCGCCGAGCACATCGCCCAGCGTGCGGTTTTCAACCTCGGAGCGGAGATGAGCCCGCTCAGTCGCGGCATTGTCCAGCGCATGACCGAGGTCGCCCTCGAGATGTGGAAGGCCGCCGCAGACGCGTTCGGTGCACAGATCCCCCCTGTGATCGATCTGGACGAGGACGACGAGGAGATCGACATCCTTCACGAGAGGCTGACCGGTGAAGTGGCTCGTGGCGAGATGCCGTCTGCGGTGGCCGCGCAGGTCACGCTTCTCGCTCGGTTCTACGAGCGTTTGGGTGACCACGCCGTGAACATCGCGAGTCGTATCGCCACACTTCCGCCGCCAACCAGCTCCTAGCGGCGAGTGGAAGTGGCCGGTGCTAGCAAGGAGCGGCCTCAGCTTCGATACTCGCCCGGGGCGATCGCAGGCTCCAGGTGGCCGGGGCGCGGGCGGTGACTGGTCTTCCGCCTCGTCTTGGGCTTGAAGGTCCATTCGGCAGGCTTCGGGACGGAACTGCACCCCATACACCATTTCCAAGCCCGATAGGCGTAGGCAGCGCAGCCGTGGACTCGCAACCACCAGGGCGGTCCCGCTTGGCTGCTCGGTTCTCTCGTCGACCTGACGCCGCACCGCTTCCATTGGTGAAGCGTTTCTTGCACACTCATTTGCGACACCGGTTGGAGGATGTCCGACGGCAGTTGCGGCGTCAACGACAGAGGCTGGCTCATGTTGATATGCCCCTTTGCTGCCAGCGGTCAGCGGACCCGACCTTGTAAGCGAAACCGTGCATGACGGAACGTCCAAGAGCGAGAACCGGGCGGTCCCTTGTACGGTGATGCCGCACCGTTTCAACATGAACCGTCTCCGCTCGGCTTGCTGAGCGGTCGGCTCAAGCGGCGCGTGGACGATGTGACATGGGAGCACTACGGCGATGAGCTCGGGCGACAACGTCGGTGAGGAGACTCCTGAATCGTCGCGCTTTGGTGAAGAACAGCATCATCTTGTCCAGCTGAGCAACCGGAAGAACGGATAATATGCTCCGATATTCGGATGCCACCGGAACGGGAAGTGGACGCGGTGAGGGAACGGTACGACTTCATCATCATCGGAGGTGGCTCAGCGGGAAGTGTGCTCGCGAATCGGCTGACGGCGGATGGAGGCACTCAGGTTCTGGTCCTGGAGGCGGGTCGCCTCGACCATCGCTGGGACATCCTGATCAACATGCCCGCGGCGCTGACCATGCCGATCGGGAACCGCTTCTACGACTGGAAGTACGAGTCCGAGCCGGAGCCGTGCATGGGCGGGCGGAGGATCTATCACTCTCGCGGGAAGATCCTGGGTGGGTCAAGCAGCATCAACGGGATGATCTTCCAGCGTGGCAACCCACTTGATTATGAGCGGTGGGCGGCCGATCCGGGTATGGGGGAATGGGATTATGCGCACTGTCTTCCGTACTTCAAACGCATGGAGACCTGCCTCGCCGGTGGCGACGAGTACAGGGGAACCGATGGCCCGCTCGTGCTTGAACGCGGGCCCGCCACGAGCCCTCTGTTCGTGGCCTTCTTCGAAGCGGTACAGCAAGCTGGCTACGAGCGCACCGACGACGTGAACGGGTACAAGCAAGAAGGTTTCAACGCTTTCGATCGCACGATTCACAGAGGGCGGCGACTGAGCGCGGCCCGTGCCTACCTGCACCCGGTGATGTCCCGGCCCAACCTCGAGGTCGAGTGCAGGACGCTCGTGACCAAGATCTTGTTCGAGGGACGAAGAGCGGTTGGTGTCGAGGTGAAAGCGCCGGGCGGCCGCCAGATCCGTGCAGGTGAGGTCATCCTCTGTGGAGGCGCCTTCAACTCGCCGCATCTTCTCCAGCTGTCGGGAGTGGGATGCGCCGACGAGCTCACGGCGCTCGGTGCCGGCGTGGTGCAGGACCTTCCCGGGGTCGGAGAGAACCTCCAGGACCACCTCGAGGTCTACATCCAGCACTCGTGCACGCAGCCGGTCTCGGTCGCGCCGGCGCTCAAGTGGCGCAACCGGCCGTGGGTTGCCTTGCAGTGGCTTCTGTTCCGCAAGGGTCCCGGAGCGACCAACCACTTCGAGGGAGGTGGTTTCGCGCGAAGCAACGAGGACGTCAAGTACCCCAACTTGATGTTCCACTTCCTTCCGATTGCGATCCGCTACGACGGCTCGGCACCGGCAGGCGGCCACGGCTATCAGGTACACATCGGCCCGATGTACTCCGACGCCAGGGGCTCGGTGAAGCTGAAGTCGTTGGACCCGACGGTTCGGCCGGCATTGCGCTTCAACTACTTGTCTACTGACCAGGATCGTAGGGAGTGGGTGGAGGCCGTGCATGTCGCTCGGCACATTCTGGAGCAGCCCGCCTTCGACGAGTTCAACGGCGGCGAGATCTCACCGGGACCGGGCGTGTCAACCGACGAGGAGATCCTGAACTGGGTCGGCCGAGACGGCGAGACGGCGCTCCACCCTTCGTGCACCTGCAAGATGGGGACCGACGATCGATCCGTTGTCGACCCCGCGAGTTTGAAGGTGCATGGACTAGAAGGGCTACGGGTCGTTGATGCATCCGTGATGCCTTATGTCACGAACGCCAACATCTACGCCCCGGTCATGATGGTGGCCGAGAGAGCGGCAGATCTCATTCTCGGCAAAACGCCTCTGTCGCCGGCCACGGTGGGCTTCTACCGTCGCGAGACCAGCGAACACGACCCCGGGTCCGAGCGCGACTAGTTGCGGCACAGTCAGGAGTCCGCAAGATTGGACCCTCGCACTCAGACCGCTTTTGTGAGCGCAGGGATGATCACGTGCAGGTCGCCTATGACACGCGTGTTGCAAACGGCAGGTGGGACAACAAGGCGGTAGGGTCTCGCCAGATGACACTCAACGCCACAGACGCTTCCTTCGAGAACCATGTACTCGTCCGCGCGGACAGGGTCGCGGTCAGTGTCGACCTCTGGGCACCCTGGTGCGGCCCGATGCTCGAGGCTGCCGCCGGCGCGGCAGAGCTTGTCAAGGCCGATGTCTGAACGCTTCAAGATGACAGGCGTGTTCATCAAGGTCGCCAACGAGGAGGCCTCGAGATCCAGCTCATCCCAGGATGTCTCTGGCCGTCCCAGCAGCGGGGGCGAGGGGTATATCCGGTTTGCCCTCATCGAGAACGAACAACGGATAGCACAGGGGATCCGCAATCTCCGTGCGGTCTCGAAGTTCTGAGCTCGGTCGCCTGGTTGCTACAGCAAATGGCAAGGCTCCTGTCCCGATGCGTTTGTCTGGCGGTACTTTCAGTCATCGCCGCCTCGGTCATGCGCCTCGGGGTCGCTAGCACCTCCGCAGCCGCCCCAAGGACGCCTGGAACTTCGACGATCGGAAAGCGGCTTTCGGAGCTGAAGGGCGCCGACACCGGCGTGGACGATTTCTTCGGCGACTCGGTGGCCATCTCGGGCACGACCGCCGTCGTAGGTGCGGAAGACCACGCCCACGATGCGGGCCGGGCGTATTTGTTCTCGCTGAACCAAGCCGGCTGGAGCCAGGTCGCCGAGGTCGAGGGCGCCGACCTCGTCGCCGGCGACGACTTCGGCTGGTCGGTGGCGATCGGAGGGGACACAGTCCTGGTCGGCGCGCCCTCCCGGGCAAAGGATGCCGGACGGGCATACGTGTTCGGACAGACCTCAGCGGGCTGGGCACAAGTCGCCGTCCTGAAGGGCACGGGCACCGTTGTCAACGACGGCTTCGGTGCTTCGGTGGCCGTCTCGGGCACGACGGCCGTCGTGGGTGCAAGCGGCCACGACGACTATGCCGGAGCGGCTTACGTGTTCACGGACACAGCCGGCAGCTGGCACGAGACGGCCGAGCTGGAAGGCCCACGTGTCGTCGCCGGCGACGAGTTCGGCTGGTCGGTGGCCATCTCGGGCCTGACGGTCGTGGTCGGTGTGCAGGACCACGCCGATGATGGTGGCCTGGCATACGTGTTCGAGAAGACTGGGCGCTACTGGACACAGACGGCCGAGCTCAAGGGCTCCGACACCGTCGCCGGAGATTTCTTCGGCGACTCGGTGGCCATCTCGGGCGCGACCGCCGTGATCGGCGCGTGGGGTCACAACAGAAATGCCGGCCGGGTGTACGTGTTCGAGAAGGCAAAGGGCCATTGGAGACAGGTGGCCGAGCTCAAGGGCTCCGACACCGTCCCCGGCGACTTCTTCGGCGACTCGGTAGCCGTGTCAGGCTCTACCGTCGTCGTGGGTGCGGAGAACCACGCCAGTGATGCCGGCCGGGCGTACGTGTTCACCAAGACGGCAACGGGCTGGAAGCAGGTAGAGGAAGTGGACGGCCCCGACACCGTCGCCGGGGACTGGCTGGGTTACTCAGTGGCCCTTTCGGGTGCGACCACCGTCGTGGGCGCACCGAACCACGCCAGCAGCGCCGGGCGGGCGTACGTCTTCGCTGCTTGACGGCGAAGCGGTCGCGGTGGCACGCAAGCACTTCTTCCGACCGACTCACTTGTCATGGGGATGTCGGTCGTACGCCGGCTCTACCAGAGCGTGTAGCCACCGTCGACCACGAGGGTCTCTCCTGTCACGAAACTCGCGGCATCCGATGCAAGGAAGAGAACGGACTTCGCTATCTCGTCGGTCGAGGCCATTCGCCCGAGCGGGGTACCCCCGATCCAGTAGTCGCGGCACATGTCGGTGTCGACCAGGTGCTCGATGAGGTCGGTTCGGGTATAGCCGGGCGCCACGGCGTTCACCCTGACGCCGTGAGGCGCCCTCTCCGCGGCGAGGGATTTCGTCAGCATGATGACTCCCGCCTTGGCGACGTTGTAGGCCACCTGTGGTTGGGGGCGGTTGACGATGAGCCCCGACATCGAGGCGATGTTGACGATTGCGCCTGAACCGGCCGCGATCATCGGGACCCCGAAGACCTGGCTGCAGTAGAAGACTCCCGACAGGTTTATCGCAATCATCCGATCCCATTCCGACACGCTCATCGTCTCGGCAGGTTCGTGGTAGGCGATGCCGGCGTTGTTCACAAGCGTGTCGGTGCGACCCCAGCGCTCGCCCAGAGCGTTCTCGGTGGCCGTCACCTGCTCGTGGGAAGAGACGTCACAGATCTCGGTTAGCACCTCGGCACCGGGTACCTCGCCGCGCAGCTTCGCGGCCGCCTCGTCCAGGCTCTTGTGCTCGAGGTCGATCAGTGCCACAGCTGCGCCGGCCCTGGCCGCGGCCCTGGCGATCGCATAGCCGATGCCGCGGGCCCCGCCCGTGACCACTACCTTGCGCCCCCTGAAACCGTTGCCGTCGTCAGTCACGATTTCGTCCCTTTCCCTGTTCATGGTTCTGGTGGGTATCTGATCACAACCCGGCGCATCTGGCAGCGGTGCCACGACACGCCGGCACGACGAGTGTCCGGCACCGGAGTCGGTTTAGCGAGAGGCGCTCAGCTCATGAGGCGACACGCTGGTGATGGCGTCGAACCCATCGCAGACCTCTGGTCTCGGCGACACCGACCGATGTGGGCTCGTCCAAGTCGCGGCCGAGACGCTGCTCAAAGCACGGGTCACAGAGATAAGCGCCGTCTCGCGCCCAGGTGAGCTGTCGGCGGTGGCAGTCTGCACATCGACGACCGACATAGGCCGTCCGTTCTGGCGGCCACGGCTCTTGTGCCGTCGCCAACTCTCCGAGTCGTCGCTGAGCCCGCGCGACGAGACTCCAGTTCTGCGCATTGTCTCCTTCACCTCGAACCACGAGGTCCCACGTCATGAGGTCGCGCAGCAGCGCATCGAATGTTTCGATCGGGATCCTCGCCTCTTCCATGGCGTTCTTCCCCTCCTGTTGATCTCTTTGTGCAGTGTGCACCAGTCCGGGCCGGTATTACGGTCAGGTTGCGGAGGCTCACGACGCTCCCGACAAACCGCGACTGGCCAGCACCGCCGCCTCACAGGCACCCGATGTCATTGTTCAGATAACGATTTCTGATCCACAAGACTGATCTGGTAAGGTCGCACAAATTTCGTTTCGAGCCTATGGATTGGGGCGAATCTCGATGGAAGATGCGAACTGGCTGGTAGATCCGTCACGAAGAGGAACCATGACGGGTACCCGCGCAGAGGTCACCGCAGCCGACAAGAAAGTCCTGCGTGGCTTGGGCGAGCGGCTGGCGGCCGTTGCCGCACTGCCGGGGCACGCCGAGACCGCCTCCAGCTGGCGTGCCATGAACGGGCTCAAGCATGTCAAGCCGATGGTCTGGATCGATGAGGTCCCATGGCACGAGATGGAAGTCGACGACGAGCTACGGCTGCAGACGACCAGCGAGTGGGCCCGCTACCACGAATGGGAGATGCGCAAGCTGCTCTATCAGTGGGAGCACATGCCGGCGGACATGGTCGTGGAACCGGTGGTGTGGTCCCCGTTGGTCGTGCACAACACTGCGTTCGGTATCGCCGAGGACGTGGACATTGCCGTCACCGACGAGGCGAACTCGGTTGTCTCGCGTCACTTCAACATCCAGATACAAGACGAGGACGACCTCGAGAAGATCAAGGTCCCGGTCGTGACCCACGACGCCGCCGCCTCCGAGGAGCAGTACGAGCAGCTGTCGGAGATCATGGACGGCGTCGTCGAGGTCAAAAAGCTCGGTGCAAATGGGTTCTGCTTCTGGTTCGCGCCCTGGGACGAGATGATCAGGTGGTGGGGCGTCCAGGAGGCCATGGTGGACCTCTACGACCGTCCCGAGTTCGTGCACAAAGCCATCGACAAGCTCGTGAACGCCTACTGCGCCATGCTCGACCAGTTCGAGGAGCAGAACCTGCTCACGCTCAACAACGCACAACACGAGACCGGTTCGGGCGGCCTCGGCTACACAGACGAGCTGCCGCCGCCGGACTACGACGCTTCCCATGTGCGGGCGAAGGACCTCTGGGGCAGCGGGGCGGCGCAGATCTTCTCCGACGTCTCGCCCCGCATACACTGGGAGTTCTCCCTGCAATACGAGCTGAGATGGATGAGCCGCTTCGCCTTGACCTACTACGGCTGCTGCGATCCCCTCCACCGCAAGATGGCCATCTTGGAGAAGGTGCCCAACCTGCGCAAGGTGTCGATGAGCCCCTGGGTCAACATCGACGAGGCCGTGGCCAACGTGGGCAGCCGCTACGTTTTCTCCCACAAGCCCAACCCGGCCGTTTTCGCCGAGACCACCTGGAACCTCGACAAGGCCAGGCACGACCTCGAGACCGTGCTCGACAAGGCGAAAGCGCACGGGTGCATCGTCGAGGTGATCATGAAGGACGTCAGCACCGTGCGCTATGAGCCTCAGCGCCTGTGGCAGTGGGCGCAGATGGCGAGCGAACTGACCGAGCAGTACGGCAATTGAGGGGCAGGCGGCATCCCGGGATCACTGGCCTTCGAGCCGCGTGCTTCCCCGTCGAATACAAAAAGGATGGAGAACGACGCCATGGCGTTGATCGAGGAGCTTCGTGAGGCAGTAGTGGACGGGCAGGCAAAGCTGGCCGTCGCCAAGGTGACCGAGGGGCTGGAAGGGGGCATCGAGGCGGGCACGCTGCTTCGCGAGGGCCTCATTCATGCCATGGCCCAGGTGGGCAAGCTCTATGAGGAGGGCGAGATCTTCGTGCCCGAGATGCTCGTCGCCGCCCGGGCCATGACAGCGGCCCTCAGCGTGCTGAAGCCCCACCTCATAGAAGAGGGCGTGGCCTCTTCGGGCAAGGTGGCCATCGGCACCACGAAGGGGGACCTGCACGACATCGGCAAGAACCTCGTGGCGATGATGCTCGAGGGCTCGGGCTACGAGATCGTCGACCTGGGCGTGGACGTCCCGGCGGACAAGTTCATCGAGGCCATCAAAGAGGGCGCCAACGTCGTGGCCATGTCGGCGCTGCTCACCACGACCATGACCAACATGCAAGTCGCCATCGAGGCCATCAAGGCCGCAGGCCTGAGGGACCAGGTGCGCATCATCGTCGGGGGGGCGCCCATCACCAAGTCCTACGCCGATGAGATCGGGGCGGACGGCTACGCCGAGGACGCCTCCAGTGCCGTGCGACTCGTGAAAGAGGTGCTTGCCGCCTGAGACTGATCACCGACTGGGCGCTTAGCCCCGATGAAGACATGGTGTTAAGGACCCTCGGCGCCGACCCCGAAGCCGTGCGCCGGCGCCGGTCGTCCGCCCTTGGTGTCGCCGAGCAGGCAGTCGCGCTCGGCCGTCCCCTTTTGGCCCCGGTCGTGGTCACCGAGAGCTTCGCGGTCGAAGAGCTCCGCCACGAGCGCCTCCGAGTAGGCCCCGGCCATCTCTCGGGCCCGCTCGTCGCCGAGCACCTACACGCCGCCCGGGCCGTGGTGCTCGCCATCTGCACCATCGGGCCCGCCCTGGAGGAGGCGGCCTCAAAGTGTTTCCCGGACGACCCCGCCCTCGCCTTAGGCCTCGACGCCTTCGGCTCGGCCGCGGTCGACCTGTTGGGCCAGGCCATGTGCCAGATCGTGGACGAGCAGGCCGACGCCGCCGGAGAGCGCACGAGCGTGCCCTTGAGCCCGGGACTTGTGGGCTGGCCCGTCTCAAACGGCCAGCGCCAGATCTTCGCCCTCCTGGACGGCGCCAAGGCCGGTGTCAGGTTGACCGACGGCTACATGATGGTGCCGAAGAAGTCGACCTCCATGGCGATCGGCGTCGGGGCCGAGGTGGCCCACGCCGGCGAGTCATGCGACTACTGCTCCATGGCCGCCACCTGCCGCTATCGAGAAGAGCACATCTCCCACCATGGTTGAGACCGATCCCGCGGCGCTCTACGGCGTGGAACTGCAACCGGTGGGCCGGCGCGTGCAGGTGGCAGCGGGGGTGACAGTCCTTGAGGCCACGCAGGCATCGGGCGTCGAGTTGGTTTCGGTCTGCGGCGGGGAGGGCACTTGCGGCACGTGTCGTGTGCGGGCGGTCGAAGGCCAACTGAGCGCCAAGACCGCTGAGGAAGAGGATCTCTTGAACGCCAGCGAGCTGGCCGACGGGTGGCGGCTCGCCTGCCAGGCGCAAGTGTGCAGCGCACTGCGCCTGGAGATACCGCCTGAGTCGCTCAGCGCGCCACAGCGTCTGCAGCTCGAGGGTCAATCGGTGGACTTCGTTCCGGACCCGCCGGTCGTCGCGGTCGACCTCGAGCTCGAGGCGCCCTCACTGCACGACTTGCGGGCCGACACGACGCGGCTCTCCGCGGCACTGGCTCAGGCGGGCATGGGAGGGATCGCCATCAGTCTGCGAAGCGCCCGTGACTGCTCGAGGCGGCTGCGCGCTCAGAACTGGCAGGGACGAGCGGCCATTCACACCCAGATCGACGGGGCCGGGGCGCTGATCTCGATCCAACCTGCCGGCGGGAGGCTGCTCGGCCTGGCGGTGGACACCGGAACTACCAAGCTGGCCGCCTACCTGGTCGACCTTGCCACCGGCGAAACCTTGGGCAGGGTCGGCGCCATGAACCCTCAGACCGCCTACGGCGAAGACGTCGTGACCCGCATCACTTACGCGAACACCGCCGAGAGGGCTGCTGAACTGCTGCACGGGAGGTTGGTCGAGGAGCTGAACCACATGGTGGAGGAGCTCTGCCAGCAGACCGGTACCTACCGCGGCCAAATCGTCGATGCGGTCGTGGTCGGCAACACCGCGATGCACCACTTCGTAGCCGGCCTGCCCGTGCGCCAATTGGGCGAGGCCCCCTACGTCGCTTGCGTGAGCGACCCGGTGCTCGTGCGTGCCGGGGAAATCGGCCTGCAGCTCGATGACGGTGCGCTGCTCTATCTGCCTGCGAACATCGCCGGCTATGTCGGAGCCGATCACGTGGCGATGCTCCTGGCCAGCGGGCTGGCGGACACCGACCAGACCGTGCTTGCCCTGGACATCGGCACGAACACAGAGATCAGCTTGGCCCACAAAGGCGAGATCTGGAGTTGCTCCACAGCGTCGGGCCCGGCGTTCGAGGGGGCACATATTCACGACGGGATGCGGGCTGCGCCCGGAGCCATCGAGCACGTGCGCTTCCACCAGGGCGCTTTTCAGGTGCAGACCATCGGGGGCGCACGCCCGATCGGTATTTGCGGCTCAGGCATCTTGGACGCCGTGGCCCAAGGTTTGGAAGCGGGGATCATCGACGAGCGAGGGTCACTCGTGAAGGACCATCCGCTCGTGAGCAGGACCGCGAGTGGACCTACATGCCTGCTCGTGCCAGCCGCCCGCGCTGGGCACGGGCGCGACGTCGTCTTCACCCGATCGGACGTGAACGAGATCCAACTCGCCAAGGGTGCGATACGTGCCGGCAGCGAGCTGTTGTTGCTGGAGGCGGGCATTGGGGCCTCGAACCTGGACAGCATCGTCGTGGCAGGCGCTTTCGGCACATATCTCGATCTGGAGAGCGCGATAGCGGTCGGGCTGTTGGTTGACGTGGGACGAGAGCGTTACAAGCAGGTGGGAAATGCAGCGGGTCGCGGGGCCGAGCAGCTTCTCCTGTCGCGAGAACGCCGCCATGTCGCGGATCGCCTGGCCAAGCGGGTGCGCTACGTGGAGTTGACAGTGCACGGATCCTTCACTGACGTGTTCACGAGATCGCTGGGCTTCGGTCGCGCCGACTCACCCTAACCGGCCAGTGAGGCAGCCCGCGCCGGCCTTTGAAGTTGTCGTCAGTCAGGCTGACGCGAATGCCTGGCAGGGAATCGCCGCGCGCTCTCGAGGCGACTGGCCGCACCCGCGAGCGATGCGACGGTCTTCGCCTGCTCCGGAGGGCGAGGCGGGACTCCCGCCCCGGCAGGAATTGGGGCCTTGACTTGCGCCTTGGCCACTGGTCTAATGTCCGCCACCAAGTGACGGCTCTGCCGTCGACGTAGAGGGGGCCTCGATATCGGTCAGGGGGGCGCTGGTTCGGGCGCCAGGCGGTGTGGACGCAGACGTAGCCAGGCTTCACGAGCTGGACTCCGCGCGGGATCTTCACGGAAGAAGGGGGGTTCAGCCCGGTCAACCGCGACACGTTCAACTACGCCCCGATCGCGGCCGGCGTCGTGCTCTTGTTCTTGGGGGGCTACTGGCTACTGTCGGCCCGCAAGTGGTTCACCGGTCCAAAGGTTCAGGGCACAGAGGAGGAACTGAAGGCCATCGAAGCGTCCCTGATCTCCGGGCGTAGCTTGGAGGGAGTCGATTGAGCGATGCCTCACCGGCCCTCACTCTTGAGAGGCTCGAGACTCTCGTAGCTTCCCGCGACATCGACACGGTCGTCCTGGGGATCACCGACATGCAGGGCCGTTTGCAGGGCAAACGGTTCGCGGTCACACATTTCCTGGAGGACGTTGTTACCCGTGGAACCGAGGGGTGCAACTACCTGATGGCGGTCGACGTCGAGATGAACGCCGTCCCCGGTTACGCCATGGCCTCGTGGGAGCGGGGCTACGGCGATTTCGTGATGGCGCCCGATCTGTCGACCTTGAGGATCATTCCTTGGCATCCCGGAACGGCCTTCTGTGTCGCTGACGTGAGATGGGCAGACGGGAGTCCTGTCGTAGCCTCACCGAGACACGTCCTCCAGCGCCAGAGCGAACGCCTCGCAGGGCGCGGTTGGCACGCCCTAGCCGCCACGGAGCTCGAGTTCATCGTCTTCAAGGACACCTACGAGCAAGCCTGGCAGTCCGGGTACAAGAACCTGACACCCGCGAACCTGTACAACGTCGACTACTCGCTCCTCGGCACGGGCCGGGTGGAGCCCCTCTTGCGACGGATCCGAAACGAGATGGGACCGGCGGGCATGCGGGTCGAGTCTGTAAAGGGGGAGTGCAACCTGGGCCAGCACGAGATCACCTTCCGGTACACCGACCTGGTCGCCAAGGGCGACGAGCACGTGCTGTTCAAGACGGGGGCCAAGGAGATCGCAGCGCAGGAGGGTTGCAGCCTCACCTTCATGGCGAAGTACGACGCCCGGGAAGGCAGCTCGTGCCACATCCACATCTCGCTCAGGGGCGACTCGGGCCAACCTCTGTTCGCCGGCGACGGGCACAACGGGTTCTCTGCCGTGTTCGAGCAGTTCATGGCCGGCCTACTTGCCACCCTTCGGGACCTGACGCTCTTTGTCGCGCCGAACATCAACAGCTACAAGCGTTTCGTCCCAGGATCGTTTGCTCCGACCGCGCTAGCTTGGGGCCATGACAACCGGTCCTGCGCGCTCCGGGTCGTCGGGCACGAGCCGACGTCACTGCGGGTCGAGTGCCGCGTACCCGGGGCGGACGTGAACCCGTACCTGGCGTTGGCGGCAATCGTGGCAGGTGGCCTGTACGGGATCGAGGAGGGCCTCGAGCTGGAGCCCGAGTTCATGGGAAACGCCTACAACTCGGACAAGCCGCGGCTGCCGACGACTTTGCGTGAGGCGGCCGACCTGTTCAGCGCGAGCGCGGTCACTCGTAAGGCCTTCGGCGACGAGGTTGTGGACCACTACGCGAACATGGCGCGCGTCGAGCTCGAGGCATTCGAGTCGGCTGTAACGGACTGGGAGCGCTATCGGGGATTCGAGCGCCTGTGAGCAGCGAGCGGGCGGTCGTAAACCCCGCCAACGAAGAGATCATCAAGACCATCAGCCCGCTCGACGCCGAAGCCATCGACGAGGCGATCGCCCGTTCTGCCGCTGTCGCCCCATCCTGGCGCGCGGTCGCGCCGGCTGACCGGGCCCGGCTGCTCAGGTGCTTTGCCGAGGCCGTGGACCGAGCCAACGAGGAGCTGGCACGGCTGGAGGTCGCGAACTCGGGGCACACGATCTCAAATGCCCGCTGGGAGGCGGGCAATGTCCGTGACGTGCTGGCCTATTACGCGGGGTCGCCGGAGCGCCTGACCGGGCGCCAGATACCGGTGCCCGGCGGCGTGGATGTCACATTCCGTGAGCCGATAGGAGTGGTCGGGGTCATCGTGCCGTGGAACTTCCCGATGCCCATCGCCTCCTGGGGCTTCGGCCCGGCTCTTGCGGCTGGCAACACCGTTGTGCTGAAGCCGGCTGACCTTACGCCCCTCACGGCGATCCGAATCGGAGAACTGGCGCTTGAAGCCGGGATCCCCGAGCACGTGTTCCAGGTGCTGCCCGGCCGCGGCTCAGTGGTCGGCTGGCGCTTTGTCACCCATCCTGCGGTAGGCAAGATCTGTTTCACGGGCTCGACCGAGGTCGGTCAGAAGATCATGGCGGGATGTGCCGAGCAGGTGAAGCGCGTGACCCTCGAGCTCGGCGGCAAGAGCGCCAACATCATCTTCGCCGACGCGGACATCGAGGCGGCGGCGGCCGCCGCGCCGTACGCGGTGTTCGACAACGCCGGCCAGGACTGCTGCGCGCGGTCGCGGATTCTCGTGGAGAAAAGCGCGTGCGAGCGCTTCATGGAGCACTTCGAGACGGCGGTCAAGGCGGTGAAGGTCATCGACCCGTCCGACGAGAGAAGTGAGATGGGACCGCTCATCAGCGCCGAGCAAAGGTCTGCCGTTTCCACCTTCGTGCCCGATGACGCGCCGGTCGCGTTCCGGAGGAGCGCCCCGGAGGGGGCGGGTTACTGGTTTCCCCCGACGGTGCTCGCGCCGGTGTCGCCGCAGTCGCGAGCGGTGCGCGAGGAGATCTTCGGTCCCGTCGTGGCGGTGCTCCCGTTCGAGGACGAAGCCGACGCGATCCAGATTGCCAACGACACGCCCTATGGGCTTTCGGGGTCCATCTGGACCCGTGATGTCGGGCGCGCCTTCCGTGTCGCGCGGGCTGTGGAGACCGGCACGATCTCGGTGAACTCGAACTCGTCTGTCCGCTATTGGACACCTTTCGGCGGCTTCAAGCGCTCCGGGATCGGCCGCGAGCTCGGGCCCAACGCCCTAGAGGCGTTCACCGAGCTGAAGAACGTGTTCATCGCAACCGGTGGCTGATCGGCGCAGTTGCCGCTTGTGTCAACCGCCTATCATCGGGGAAGGATCATGCCAGGAAGGCTCGAGGGCAAAGTAGCCGTCATCACGGGCGCGGCAAGCGGCATCGGCCGAGCCAGTGCCGTCAGGTTCGCGCGAGAGGGCGCGGGGGTCGTCGTGGTCGACCTCGCCGACGATCCCGGCGCCGCGGTCGCGCAAGAGGTCGGCGGCCTGTACGTTCACGCGGATGTGACCGATCCGGCCGCTGTGGCGCGGATGTACGCGGCCGCGCTCGAGCGCTTCGGCACGCTGGACATCTGCTTCAACAACGCCGGGATTTCGCCTCCGGACGACGACTCGATTCTGGAGACCGAGCTCGACGCTTGGCGCCGCGTGCAAGACGTGAACCTGACAAGCGTCTACCTGTGCTGCAAGGCAGCGATCCCGATCCTGCTCGAACACGGGGGCGGGAGCATCATCAACACGGCCTCATTCGTCGCCTTGATGGGTGCGGCGACATCTCAGATCTCCTACACGGCGTCAAAGGGAGGCGTGCTCTCGTTGTCGCGCGAGCTCGGTGTGCAGTTCGCCCGCCAGTCGATCCGTGTGAACGCGCTCTGCCCGGGGCCGGTGAATACGCCGCTGTTGCAGGAGCTGTTCGCCAAGGATGCCGAACGTGCCGCGCGCCGGCTTGTGCACATCCCGATGGGCCGGTTCGCCGAACCGGAAGAGATAGCGGCCGCGGCGTGCTTCCTGGCCTCCGATGACGCGTCTTTCATCACGGCGAGCACTTTCCTTGTGGACGGAGGTATCAACGCCGCCTACGTGACGCCTCTTTGATGGCGTCGGTGCCGGGTGAGCGGCCCGTGATCGGGATCACCGCCTACGACGAGGAAGCTTCATGGGGTCTGTGGCACACACAAGCCCGCGCTGGTGCCGTCCGATTACGTGCACGCGCTCGCGGACGCGGGCGCGTGCCCGGTCATCCTTCCCGTCCAACAAGAGAGGGAGGCAACCCTCGACGGGCTCGTGCGGCGTCTCGACGGCCTCGTGCTCACGGGCGGACCGGACGTCGACCCGGCGCGGTACGGGGCCGAACGGCACCCGCGATCCCAGGCGCCGCGCGTCCAGCGAGACGAACGGGAGCTCGCGCTGGTGAGCGCCGTGGAGCGCGCCGGCTTGCCGCTGCTCGCCATCTGCAGGGGCATGCAGCTGCTCAATGTCGCCTACGGAGGCTCACTGGTCCAGCATCTCCCCGAGGTGGTTGGCCACGAAGAGCACAACCCGACACCGGGAGCCTTCGCCGGCCATCGCGTCCGGATCGAGCCGGGAAGCTCACTCCACAAGGCACTCGGGTGGGATGCACGAGATGTTCCGACTCACCATCATCAGGGCATCGATCGTCTCGGTGGCGGCCTTTGTGCAGTCGCGTGGGCTGAGGACGGCACCATCGAAGCGCTCGAGGACCGGGCGAGGCCCTTCGTCATCGGTGTGCAGTGGCACCCCGAGGCAGACGAGGACAGGTCTGTGTTCAGGGCCTTTGTCCTCGCCGCCGCCGGCGTGCTTGCCGCAAGGTAGGGGCGCTGAACCCGCGTGGCGCGGAGCGAGGCATGAACAGGTCAGACGCAGCCGAGTTCGTCGACAGTTGGGTAAAGGCCTGGAACGCCCACGATCTCGAGAGAGTGCTCAGCCACTTCTCTAACGAGGTTGTCTTCTCCTCGCCCGTAGCCGCGCAACTGCTTGCCGGCAGCGACGGTGTCATCAGGGGAAAGCAGGCGTTGCGGGAATACTGGGAAGAGGGGCTCCGGCGTATCCCGGATCTTCACTTTGAGATAGAGGGCGTCTACATCGGTGTCGAAGCGCTCGTGATCAACTACAGGAACCAGAAAGGCGGGCTCGTCAACGAGGTGCTCATTTTCGGCTCTCCTGACTCTTCCGTGGGTGGGAAGGTCGAACAGGTGTGCGATGTGAGTCCGACACGCGATTGTCGAGCAAGATGGGACGGTGGAGAACACCGCCTCGCGCTGGGAGCCTGAGGACGACGACGAGTACGAGTCGGCGAGGGCCGAGCTGAAGGAGCGCTTTGCAACCTGGGCCGCGAACGCGGGTGTCGCGATCGATCACGATGTGCCCGAGGGTCTGCTCCACTACAAGTGGGCATACGTCGATGGCCATCTCACCCGTTGGACAGCGTCGCGACCTGAGCGAGATCTATCTCGAGCTCTACCCGGCCAAGGTCATGGCCGATCCCGACGAACTCGACGAGGTCCTCGCCGAGGCGAGGGCGTTTCTCACCTTTCTCTCTGCGACCGGACTGCTCGAGGAGGAGAGCGAGTCTGCCGAGGTCCTCATCGACCACCTCGACCAGATCGCAGGGCGATTCCGGGCGAACATGGCCGATCAGTCGCGCTACAGCTTTGGCAAGCGCCTGTGGACCGAGGCCGCAGCCGAAGGCGTACGGCCCGACGACCCCGCTGCGGTCGAGGCCTTCATGGCGCGCTTTAACGCCCGGCCCCGAGCCGAGCGGGACGCGATCCTCGGAGACGGTGTGAAGCCGGGGAGCCGCCGCGCACAGACGGGCCGGTTCACTCCTCCGGGAACCCCGCCCGGACCCGGTTCAGGAAAGCGGCGCAAGCGCCGGAGATGAACGGCCGGGCAGCGGGGGGCAGTAGCCGCCGCGGTCCAAGAGTGCGAGGGCGATCAGGTGCTCGGGATCGCGGAACCCGAACGCCATGCGGTGGAGCACGCGCAGCTTCGTGTTCGTCGACTCGACGAGCGCGTTCGAGACCTTGTGCAGCATCGCCGCCTCGATGCCCGGGAGGTGGCGGCGGATCTTCCGGCCGAGCTCGACGAACGCGGTGATGCGGCAACGCTGTGCCCAGGCGAGCCACTCGTCGAGCATCGTGAGCGAAAGCACGCCCTTTCGCCTGATCGCGAGACGGAGCTGCTCTTTCATCAGGTAGGCCCGATAGAGGGGCGAGTTCGTCTTCGCGATGGTCGCGAGCTTCCCCCGCTGGCGACGCGTCAGGTCCTCTGGGTTCTTCCAGAGGGCGAAACGCGCCCCCTTCAGCTCGCGCGCGTGCTCGGTCATGCCGGATCGGCGAGCGGAGTTCCAAACGTCGCGTCGCACCTCGTCGAGGGCGTCGGTCGCCCACTGAACGACATGAAACGCGTCGATGCATAGCGTCGCGTTCAAGCAGCGCTCTCGCACGACATCCGCGATCCACTCCGCTCCGTCCGCGGAGACGACGGTGATCCCGGCACAGCGTTCTTCGCCGACAAGGTCGAAGAAGCCCCGGAGCGTCTTCTTGTCCCGACCGACCGCCGCCCAGACGAGGCGACCCGAATCGTGATCCACCACCACCGTCAAGTACCGGTGGCGGCGCTTGTAGCTGATCTCGTCGATGCCGATGCGGCGCAGACCACAGAAGGGGTCGTGCGCCGCGCGTCCATCCGCGACGACGCGGGCGATGACCGAGCCGACCGTGCGCCAGGCGATGCGCATCAAGTCAGAGACAGCGGACTTCGGGGTGTGGGTGACGAGCCAGGCGACCTGGTCGTCGAAGTGCCGGGTGTGGCCCGCGCCGTGCCGCGCCCAGGGGACCTGGGCGACCGTCGGGCCGTGGGCGGGGCAGTTCACTCGCGGCGAGTCCGCCTCCAGGTAGCACTGGACGGTCCCGAGGTCGAGCGCTCGCCATCGTCGACGACCCTCGCCCTGGTCATAGCCGGGAGCGCGCACCCCGCAGCGCCCACAACGACGCTTTGTCGACTTCCGCGGCCGGACGTCCGCGACCACGGCGTTCAGCTCCTCGTCGACCTCGACCGACTCGATCACCGTCGCCTTGTCGACACCGACCATCCGCCGCCACACATCGGCACCGAACAATGCCGTTCTCCTCGCCTCGTTTTCACGTCGCCGAACGGAGGGAGAACGTAGCCACGAGGTGGCGTTGCGTGCCTTTCAGCTGCTCAGAATGCCCACGGATCGGACACAAGAGCCTCATTTTCGACGGCGACCTCGTCAAAGAGGGCTACGGCACCTACCTCGGTGACAGTGCCGATCCCGCCGGAGCAGCACGCGGTCGGTAGTCGTAGGCTTCCCGGGTCGCGGGCACGCGTAGTGTCGGCCTCGCTGACAGGAGCTCTCAGGCGTTTTTGAAGGCTGCGGCGGCTGCTTCGGCCACGTGGACGTCCTCCGCCACGGTTCCGCCGCTTGTGCCGACCGCGCCGACGAGCTTGCCGTCCACGTGCAATGGGACTCCACCCCCGAAAATGACGATCCGCCCGTTGTGGGTGGCCTGGAGGCCGTAGAGGGGCTGACCGGGCTGGCACTGCCCGGCGAGGTCCGCTGTCGAGGTGTTGGTTGCAAGCGCGGTATAGGCCTTGCTCAGGGAGACCTCGATAGCCGCCAGGGACGCCCCGTCCATTCTGTGCTGGCCTTTGAGGTTGCCGCCATCGTCGACGACCGCAATGGCCATCGGCACGTTGATCTGGGCGGCTCGTTTCTCGCCAGCCGCCATCACAGCCAGCGCTTGTTCCAAGGTGATATGCATTGTCCGTCCCTTTCTCGACCCCGGCCTGCTGTCATCCAGCCATTGGCAGAGTAGTCCCAGGCCTTTGTCGGTGACGAGAGCAGGCAGGCTCGGCGTAGAGGGCAACGAGAGGGCGGCCGTGTCCTGTGCCGGGCTCGATCGGAACGGACGGGACAGGGCGCCGCCGGCTTAAGGGCCGAGCCTCGGCGCCGTCTCGACAGCCGCGTATGACTGTTACACGATGCGTCCCCAGCCAGGCTGTAGCGGGTCCTGCCGGGACGAAATGCGCAGCTAGCCGTACAGGGATGGCGTTCCCTGTACGGCTATGGAACTACAGCTGCGTCTCCCAACTTCCCTCGCAAGGCAATCGGGGTCGTACAAGATCTATCGGCACGGCCACCGGTCCCCTTGAGCACCGAATCGGGAACGGGTGCCTAATGGCGGTCGAAGGCCTAAGTGCCTGCCTGTTCCCGGCGTCGGACTCCCGTGCAGACGTGTTCAGGAATCGGTGACGCTGGAAAGAGCGAATGACGAGGCATCGTCGGACTGCAGGGAGAAACGGCCCGAAAGCAGTCCTTGCATCACTTCGAGGTCGCCGCCGGCCGCGATGTAGCCGAGGACCGGTGAAGCTCCCGGCGCGGGGTCGGAGGCGACCGCCATCTCAGCCACTCCGTTGGCCTCGTCGACCCATGTGGCAGGGCTCAGGCCCTCGGCGGCGTAGAAGCTGTTCCCTGCCAGATAACCGAGGAGCGGCACGCCGCTCGGCCCGACCGCCGCCACGGAGATGGCCGTCACGCCGGTGGCCTCGGGCGTCCACTGGACCTCTGGCGTCTCGGGGCTCGCATAAAAGCTCCCGCTGTTGGAGAGGTATCCCATCGAGCCCGCCCGATGGGGTGCTCCCTTCCGCGAGAGCGATCGAGCGAACACCCGAGGATTGAACGACGGTCCAGTCGTCGCCGGCAACGCCGGTTTTCACAAGGAAGGCGCCGCTGCTGGCCTGGACATAGCCCAGCAGTGGGGGATCGGAGCTGGTGCCGACCGCCAGCGCGATCGAGGTGGCCCCGGTGGCCTCGAGCGTGAACGGTCCTGTGAGAGAGCCTTCCTCGGCGTAGAAGTCGCCAGTTGTGCTCAAGAAGGCCAAGACCGGCACTCCGGACGTGGTCGTTGCCACGGCGATGGACCTCACGTCTTGCGCCTCGAGGTACCAAGTGGATGACGATCCTTGTTGCACGAAGAAGTTGCCGTCTTGGTCGATGTAGCCGGAGATGGCGTCGCCGTTCGTCCCTGTTGCGCCCGCGTAGCCGGACACCGCGATGGAGCTGGCATTCGTCGTGACCTGCGCATAGCCGTTGCCGGGTGCGACGACACCTGCTTGGAACCCGCTCTGGTTCGTGAACCCGACGAGCGGCCACTGATAGGTCCACGAGGGATTGTGGAGCCAACCTGTGACCCCGCCTGCGACAACCCAGTTGTTGACGGCATCGGTGGCCCAACCGTCGTTTCCTGCGCCGCCGTTCTGCTGGATCAACGTGATCGTCCCGTTGCCTTCCGCGTCCACCGCGTTAGCGGTCACGACCGCCGTGTGGCCGAATGCGTTGTATTGGGTGCGCCCGATCGACACGACATCTCCGGGTTGTGGCGCGGCGCCGACCGTGCCGTTCGTGACGACCACAAGTTGAGGTCCGTCCGGGTTGTACCTCGCCCTGTAGAGGGGGTAGTCGCGCACGACGTCCCAACCGTCGGCCGGGTAAGGGTTCACGCCCCAGGCGAGGTACATCCAGCGCATGGAGAGCTCGACGCACTCCCATTCGAGCTCGCCCCATGCACCTGGGAAGAAGTAGACGACATGATCGCTGCCGCCCTGGGTCGGACCTGGTCCGCAGGCGACGAGACCGTGCCACGAGGCGCCGAGGCTCTCAGATCCCGGGGCGTTCTCGGGATCACAGATCCCGCGCTTCCACCAGTTCGGAGACGCGACGCCTCGGGCGGCGGCAAACTTGGCGGGCGCCGGGCGACCGATCGACCCAGCTTGTCCGCTCGCCGCGCCGGCTGTGAAGAGCTCGAGGGGGCCGAGAAGGACAAGCCCGATAACCAGCGTCATCGACAGGGTGAGGAAGCGTCGGGCCGGCCAGGCTCGGGTACTGCCTGCTCGTGTGAAGTCGCCACCTATCATCGATTCACCGGCCCCCGCCTGATCCCCGCCTACAGCTGTTGAGTAAGCATCGGCACTGGTGGAGTCGGTATTGAGAGTGAGTTCCGGCCGGCCTGGCGCCGGATTGGTGCCGACTGTGCCCCGGAGCTGTTCTTGAGCAGCTTCCGACCCGGGGCCGTCTCGTCGGGAGTCCGGTGCTTCGAGCGGCCTAGGGAGGCGAGCCCGTCGCCCCTTGGGCTCGTTCCCAGCCCCTGGCGCGCTCGAGCGCCGTTCGCCAGGCAGCGTGATCCGCGTCCGCCCGGCCACGCCCTGGCGCCGGCGCAAAGACCTCGCAGTCAGCCGTCAAGGCCTTGAGCTCGTCGAGAGAGTTCCAGACGCCTTCGGCAAGCCCAGCCATCAGGGCGGCACCCACGGCCGTCGCTTCGGTCGTGCGGGGACGGACGACAGGCACTCCACACTGGTCCGCCTGCAGCTTGAGGAGGAGGTCCATCACCGAAGCTCCGCCATCGGCATGCAGCCGGACGAGAGGCTGATCCGCGGCGAGGGTCATCGCCTCGACCACATCTCGACACTGGTAGGCCATGGCCTCGACAGCCGCCCGGGCGAAGTGTGCTCGTCCGGTTCCCCGCGATATGCCCACTATGGTGCCCCGCGCCTGGGCATCCCACCAGGGGCTTCCGAGGCCGGCGAATGCGGGCACGAGGTACACGCCATCGTTGTGGGGGATCCGGGCGGCGAGTGGCCCCACGTCTGCTGCCTCTGCGATCAGTCCGAGACCGTCGCGCAGCCACTGGATCGTCGCGCCGGAGGAAAAGACGGAGCCTTCGAGGGCGTAGCAGAAACCGTCGTCTGCGCCTATGCGAGCGTGCTCCCCGAGGTCCCAGGCGACCGTCGTCAAGAGGCCCTCGGTCGGTCGCGGTCTTCTCGTACCGAGGTTCATGAGCACGAAGCTCCCGGTGCCGTAGGTGACCTTGGTGTCACCGGGCAGGTAGCAGCCGTGGCCGAAGAGCGCCGCCTGCTGGTCTCCGAGGATGGCGCTGACCGGGACACCGTCGAGGAAGCCGCCGGCGAGACCGGCTGCCACCCTGGCGTACCTGGTGGCCGAGGGGAGGATCTCGCCGAGTGACTGGACCGGTACCCCGAGGACTTCGCACAGTTCGGCCGACCAGGCGCGCCGGCCGATGTCGTAGCACAGTGTCCGGCTGGCGTTGGAAGGGTCCGTGACGTGCACGCCCGACTCAGCGCCGCCGGTCAGGTTCCAACAGATCCAGTCGTCCACAGTCCCGAGCGCGAGGCAAGCGCGTCTCTCGACCCCGCCGTGCTCCAACATCCACGACCATTTCGTGGCGGAGAAGTAGGGGTCGAGCACGAGCCCGGTCCGCTCCCGTATGAGCGGGAGAAGGCCGGCGTCCGCGAGCTCGACGCACCGCGGCGCAGTGCGGCGGTCCTGCCAAACGATGGCCCGATGGCACGGTCGGCCTGTCGAGCGGTCCCACGCCACCGCGGTCTCCCGTTGGTTGGCGATGCCGATGGTGGCAGGGACGAGGGAACGCGCCGCCAGTTCCGCACCGAGCTCCGCCAAGGTCGCCTCGACGAGGGACCAGATCTCGCTGGCGTCGTGTTCGACGAGCCCGGGAGCCGGAAAGTACTGGGTGAGCTCCCTGTACGAAGCGGTCACGACCTGCCCGCCCTCGTCGAGGGCAAGCGCGCGCACTCCCGAGGTACCGGCATCGATGGCGATCACGACGGCCACGGCGGCACGGTAGCCGGTCTGCCCTGCGGGTGCCCCGCCGGGCGCCGGGCAGAGCACCCGCCGGTTGGGACAGACTGGCCGAGTCACGTTGGGAAGCAAACGAGAACCTTCGCGAGCGGCCGCTGAGCAGGGAGGACGACCGGGGTAACCCGTTGACACGCCCGTAACTACGGTGCTGTAATTAGCCACCTATCTGGTAGTCCAATTCGGTTGGACCACAAGATATTGTGGTACACGGGAAATCGGACCGTGGCAGGCGAAGGATCTCGGGTGGTGGACGGGCTCCGCCAAGGAAGGAACCAGGCAATGGCTGTTGCAGGAGAGCGCCTCGGAATCGGCATCCAACGACACTTCACCACGGAGTCCCGCCATCCCTACGACGAAGTTGTCTGGGAACGCCGTGATTCCCGTATCAGCGACTACCGCACCGGGGCGGTCGCATTCGAGCAGCTCGGCGTGGAGGTGCCCTCGACTTGGAGCCTGAACGCGACCAACATCCTTGCTCAGAAGTACTTTCGAGGCACTGTCGGCATGCCGGGACGGGAATCCTCGCTCCGCCAGATTGTCGACCGTGTCGTGGACACGATCACGGCATGGGGCCTGAAGGACGGGTACTTCGTTGATGCAGCAGAAGCGGCCGTTTTCAGCGACGAGCTCGAGCACCTCGTCGTGCAGCAGAAGGCGGCTTTCAACTCCCCGGTCTGGTTCAACATCGGCGTCGAAGGTGTACCTCAGCAGGCTGCCGCGTGTTTCATCCTCGGCGTGGAGGACTCGATGGCCTCGATTCTCAACTGGTATGTCGAGGAGGGCACGATCTTCAAGGGCGGATCGGGCGCGGGTGTCAACCTGTCGAACATCCGGTCTTCCAAGGAGCTGCTCAACGGCGGCGGGACTGCGTCAGGTCCGGTGAGTTTCATGCGCGGGGCGGATGCCTCCGCAGGCACGATCAAGTCCGGGGGTAAGACCCGTCGTGCCGCGAAGATGGTGATCCTGGATGCCGATCATCCGGATATCCAGGAGTTCATCTGGTGCAAGGCCCGTGAGGAGCGCAAGGCGCGTGTACTCGCGCAGGCCGGTTTCGACATGGACCTGGATGGCAGGGACAGCCAATCCGTTCAGTACCAGAACGCCAACAACTCCGTACGGGTGACAGACGAGTTCATGCAGGCTGTGCTCGACGACGCCGATTGGCATCTCCTCAGCCGGACCAAGGGCACGGTGATAGGGACGGTCAGGGCACGAGACCTCTTCCGTCAGATCGCAGAGGCGGCGTGGGAGTGTGCCGATCCAGGACTGCAGTTCGACACGACCATCAACAAGTGGCACACGGCGCCCAACGCCGGCCGGATATCAGCAAGTAATCCCTGTTCGGAATACGTCCACCTGGACAACAGCAGCTGCAACCTCGCCAGCCTCAACCTGATGCGCTTCCTGAACGACGACGACACCTTCGACACCAAGGGGTTCGAGGCCGCGGTGACCATCGTGTTCACGGCACAGGAGATCCTCATCGGCAACGCCGACTACCCGACAGCGAAGATCGCTGACACCACGCGCCGGTTCCGGGAGCTGGGCCTTGGTTACGCGAACCTCGGGGCTCTGCTCATGGCCCAGGGCGTGCCGTACGACTCGGACGAAGGGCGCGCCACCGCGGCGGCGATCACGGCCCTCATGACGGGCGCGGCGTACGGGACCTCGGCGCGCACGGCAGCGCGGATGGGACCGTTCGCCGGATTCCACGACAACGCCGGTCCGATGCTGGACGTGCTGAGGATGCACCGGCGCGAAGTGGCCAAGATCGACGAGGAGAAAGTGTCGACCGAGCTTCTCTGCGCGGCGCAGGAGGCCTGGGACACGGCAGTCGAGCTGGCTGAGGCCTATGGCGTGCGCAACTCGCAGGCGACGGTGCTGGCCCCCACGGGGACGATCTCGTTTCTCATGGACTGCGACACAACCGGCATCGAGCCCGACCTCGGGCTGGTGAAGACGAAGAAGCTCGTCGGTGGCGGCACGATGTCCATCGTCAACCAGACCGTTCCCCGAGCGCTCAGGCGCCTCGGTTACAGCATCGACGAGATCGACCAGATCGTCGCCTACATAGACGAGCACAAGACGATCGTGGGGGCACCGAACCTAAAGGCGAGCCACCTGCCCGTCTTCGCGTGCTCGATGGGCGACAACACGATCCACTATCTCGGCCACGTGAAGATGATGGCCGCGGCGCAGCCGTTCATCTCGGGTGCTATTTCCAAGACGGTGAACCTTCCCGAGCAGGCCACGGTCGAGGATGTCGAGCAGTTGCACATCGACGCCTGGCGGATGGGTCTCAAGGCGGTTGCCATTTACCGTGACAACTGCAAGGTCGCGCAGCCGTTGGCGACGACGAAGCTGGCAGGCGCCGAGGCGTCGGTCCTGGACGAGGAGGAGGGCGCGCCGGAGGCCGCGCGGGAGGCCCATGTCCGTGAGGGTGCGCTGCTCGAGCGGATAGCCGAGCTGGAAGGGGCATTACAGCAAAGGCATGTCGTCGCCCCTGCCACCACGACACGGACCCGGCTGCCCCGCAAGCGTCGTTCGAACACCTTCGCCTTCCGGGTGGCCGACTGCGAGGGCTATGTCACCGTTGGTGAGTACGAGGACGGCCGTCCCGGCGAGGTGTTCATGAAGGTCTCCAAGCAGGGCTCGACCTTGTCCGGCGTCATGGACGCCTTCTCGATCGCCGTCAGCCTCGGCCTGCAGCACGGCGTGCCGATGTCGACGTTCGTCCGCAAGTACACCAACCTCCGTTTCGAACCGGCGGGGATCACCGACGACCCGGAACTGCGCTTGGCCTCGAGCCTTGTCGACTACATATTCAGGCGCCTGGCTCTCGACTACCTGAGCTTTGACGAGCGGCTCGAGCTCGGTGTGCTCTCGACGGGGGAGCGGACCCAACCGACGCTGCCCGGGCTAGAGGACGTCGACGAGGGAGACGCCGAACGGACCAATCGCGAACGGTTCGGCGCCGGGGGGGATGCAGCTTCAGGTCGTCGCCCGGGCGACGCAGAACAGCTGAGGCAGCCAGGTCAGATCGAGAGCAAGGATGCCCCGTTCTGCTACGCCTGCGGCAACGTCATGCAGCGCGCCGGCTCGTGTTACGCCTGCCCGAGCTGCGGCTCGACGAGCGGTTGCTCATAGCAGGGCCTAGCCCCTCTCAACGGCTCCCGGTCGGAAGCTCTCGCGCCCTTCTGGTCCGTGTCGCCGACAACAACGCGGCGAGGACCATGAAGGCCATCGAGGCATAGAAAGCGGCGTGCAAGCCGGTCGTGAAGGCAACGGCGAGGTGGCCGTGCAGGCTCGTCGTGCCGACGAAGATGGCGAAGGCGAGATGCTTGGAGATCGAGCGGGAGGCGACGAGGATCGCCACCGAGAACGAGAAGACCATCCCGATATTGGCGAAGGTCCGCAGCATCCCCGAGGAGATCCCGAAGACGTCCGGCGGTGAGGCCTTCATCACCGCCGAGTTGTTGGCAGGGAAGAACGAGCTCGCCCCGACCCCGTTCACGACGCTTGCGAGCACGACCAGCCACAAGCCGCTCCCAGTCGAGAGCTGCGCGTAGAGGAACAGGGCAATGACCTGGATGCCGAGCCCGACGGTTGCTGGCAGCACCGGCCCCAACCGGTCTGCGAGGCGCCCGGCGTAAGGGCCGACGCCCGAACCGACCACGTAGCCGGGTACCAACAGCAGCGAAGCATGGATCGGGGAAAGGCCCCGGGGGCCCTGGAGGTACATGATGACCAGGAACAGCACGGCGAAGTTGGCGAGGCCCTGGAACAACGCAGCCAGCAACGAGGGTGCGAGCATGGGGACCCTGAACAAGGACAGGTGGAGCATCGGCTCGGCTTGGCGCAGCTCGACGAAGACAAAGACGCCGATGAGCACCGCCCCTCCGATCAGGTAGCCGGCAACCGAGGCGTCGAAGCTGGAGGTGGCCAGCGTCGTCATGGCCCAGAGCACGCCGAAAAGCCCGAGACCGAGCGTGACCATGCCGAGAAAGTCGAAGTGGCGTCGGGCCCGTTGGCTGTGCTCGTGCAGGACCTTGGTTGCTAGCACCAGGGCGGCGCTGCCGATCGGCACATTGATCCAGAAGATCCACCGCCAGGAGACGTAGGTGACGATGAGGCCTCCCACCACGATCCCGAGGACCGCCCCGAGGCTCCAGCCGACCGAGTTGTAGCCATAGGCGCGACCGCGCCGCTGCGGAGGGTAGAGATCGGCGATCACGGCGCCGCTGTTGGCCGTGACGAAAGCGCCGCCGATGCCCTGAAGAATCCGAAAGCCGATGATGGCCGACTCGTTCCACGCGAGAGCGCAGGCGAGCGAACCCAGGATGAACACGAGGAAGCCCATCTCGTACATACGCACCCGGCCGAACATGTCCCCGAGCCGACCGACCTGGGTCGCGAGCAGGGTGATGACGAGCAGGTAGCCGATGACGACCCAGATGACCGACGAGAGTGCTACGTGCAGCCCCCGTTCGATCTCCGGGAGGGCGAGGACGACGATCGTCGTGTCAACGGCGGTGATGAGGACACCGGTCATGACCACGACCATGGCGAGGCCTGTGTGAGAGGTGATGCCGGACTGCGTTTCGGAGCCTCGCGGTGCCGTGATTCGTTCCCTCTTCATCGTCAGCGTCTCGTTCCCTCGATAGTGGGCAGGATCATCGCCCGGGCGGCGCAGCCTGTCGTGTGCGTGCACCGCGTATGCCGGCCTGAGCGCTGTTCACAGCTGTTGGGGCGAAGGTGGCGTCGCCTCGACGGCGGAGCTTTCGACCCTGCGTCGGCCCGTGGTCTGCGAGCAGGCCGGGGACAACCGGACGCGGCAGACTCACGTGAACACTCTCGCGAGACGGCGGGGGAGCGTCAAGCTGGCCTGTCGCCCTAGGTCGAGATTCCCACCGTCGCCGGCAGGCCTACTGCTGGTAACCCTCCACGATCTCCGGTGGCCGGGGGCTCGTGGCCGTGATGTCCTGGTTGAACTCCCGGCGGGCGCGCCTTTGGCGGAGCAAGTCCCAGGACTGGTCGAGAGCCTCGCGGACCTCCCGCAGGCGCTTCTCCTGCTCGGGGGTCGCCCGGGTCCCTATGTGGCCTTCCTCGAGCTCGCGTTCTTCAACGACGAGATCAGCTATGCGCTTGTGCAGCTCTCGGTCTTCCATCGAGTCTCTCCCTCGTCAGTCTCTGGTCACGATGTCGAACATCGGCGCTGGGCCAGTGCCCGCTCATGCCGGCTCAGCGGCGTGAGCAAGAAGTGGCACGACCTCGTCGGCGATGTAACGAAGATGGTCGAGGTCGCCGAGATCGAGGATCTGCAGATAGATAGTCGCAGCGCCCATCGCGCCGTAGAACCGCAGTCGCTCGGCCGCCTCCACGGCCGTGCCGGTGGCGCCGTTTCGGCGCAGCTCGTCGACCTCGCGCCCGATCACGGCTGCGCGCGCGTTGATCTCGTCGTCGTTGCGACCGGCGCACACGACCACTGCCGCCGATTTGCGGATCGTCAAAGGGTCACGCCCGATCCGGGCGCACGCGCTGTCAAGTGCCGCAAACACACTGGCACAGTGCCCGGCAGGAGCGAAGGGGACATTGCACTCGTCGGCGAAACGTGCCGCGATCGCCGGGGTGCGCCGCAAGCCCTTTCCCCCGACGATGATCGGCGGTCGCGGAACTTGGGTTGGTTTGGGCAGGCCGGCATTGTCCACGATCCGGTAGTGCCTGCCCGAGAACGAGTAGTGGCTCTCGGCTGCCCACATCCCCGACACGATCTCGAGCTGTTCCTCGAGCCGATCGAACCGCTCTCCCACCGAAGGGGGGAAGGGGATGGCGAAGGCGCGGTGCTCCTCCTCGAACCAACCGGCACCAAGCCCGAGCTCGACGCGGCCGCCGCTCATGGAGTCCACTTGCGCGACGATCACCGCAAGTTGCGCAGGAAGCCTAAACGTCGCCGCGCTCAACAGCGTCCCGAGGCGGATCGAGCGCGTGTCGCGAGCCAGGCCCGCGAGGGTGATCCATGCGTCTGTCGGGCCAGGCTGCTCGTCGACCTCACCCATCTTGAGGTAGTGGTCCGAACGGAAGAACGCGTCGAACCCGCACTCCTCGGCGCAACGAGCGACGGCGAGGAGTTGCTCATAGCTCGCGCCCTGCTGGGGCTCGGTGAAAATACGCAGTTTCATCATTGCCTCCTGCAACGCGGGGGACCTGAGCAAGCGGTGGACCAACGGGGTCTGAACGGCATCTGAACAGGCTCGAAGGAGCGGGGGACAGCCAGCTCACGTCACTCGAGGACGCGCACGCACAAGATGGGCGGGAGGTAAGACGTCACGAGCCGCCAGGACTCACCGCCGTCCACCGAGGCGAATATCTGCCCGGACTTAGTCCCGAACACGAGCGGGCAGGGTTGGTCGGCTCCGATGCTGAAGGCGTCGCGCAAGACCGTCAGATGAGCGTTGGAGCGCGGAAGGCCCTCCGACAGTGCATCCCAGCTGAGCCCGCCGTTCGTCGTCCGGTAAACGCGACACCGGCCTTCGGGCGTACAGGGGTAGACATCGGACTCGAGCGGGAGCACGTACGCCGTGTCCGGCTCCTCCGGGTGGGAGACGACCGGGAAGCCGAAGTCTGAAACAACGCCGTCGGGCTCGCCGGCATGGCCGACGGACTCCCAGTGGTCACCGGCGTCGACGCTCCTGTAGATGCCCCGGTGGTTCTGCGCCCAGAGGACGTCGGGGTCCACCGCATCCACGGCGAGCTTGTGAACGCAGTGGCCCGATTCGGGTAACGGCTCAGGCAGGAGTCGTGCCTCGATCCCTTGGTTGCGAGCCGCCCACGTGTCCCCCCCGTCGTCCGAGCGGTACACGCCTGCGCTCGAGATGGCGACGACGATGCGCTCCGGTCGCTCCGGGTGGGTGATCACGGTGTGCAGGGCGAGCCCACACGCGCCAGGCTCCCAAGATGGACGGTCAGGGTGTTCGAAGAGGCCCCCGACGAGCTCGAAAGTGTCACCACCGTCGTCGGAACGGAACAGTGCTCCCGGCTCGACGCCCGCCCAGACGGTCTCAGTTGCGTTCGGCCGCCTATCGACGTGGAGCTGGCACACCGAGGCGAGAGCAATTCCCGTATCGGCCGGGAACGCGACCGGTCGAGCCCCTGGCTCGTCCCATGTGAGCCCCCCGTCGTCGCTCACACGGACGTTCGGTCCGAAGCGGGAGTCGATGGTGGCTGCGAGAAGGCGACCACTGGGGAGCTGCGAAAAGGCAAGTACGGCGTTACCTGCCAACAAGGGCCCGTCGACCGTGCTGTCGCTGACGAAGAAGAGTCCCTTGGTGGTGCCGATCGCCACGGCGAGATGGTCGACGGCTCTGGCACGAAACCTCGAAGTAGTCACGAAAGTCACGGGGAGAGTATGTACCTGATGAGGGCGTCTTCGCTCGCTTGTTTCGAGGTCGTGCCTCGTCGGGGACGTTAGGTTCTGGTACGTGGACTCTTCGGTCGAGGGGATCGTGGCCGTGGGCGACCATCGCGGCCGCAGCCTCGGCTTCCCGACGGCCAACTTGAGGATCGGTCCAGATCTGGATCTGGCCGACGGTGTCTATGCGGCCGTGGTCGAGCTCGAGGACGGCAGCAGGCATCCGGCAGCCGTCTCCGTCGGTCGCCGTCCGCACTACTACGTGGCTGGCGAGCGGCTCCTCGAGGCATACCTGCTCGACTTCGACGGGAACCTCTACGGCGAGAGGGTCCGTGTGGAGCTCGGGACGCGTCTGCGAGGCCAGCGCAGCTTTGGGACCGAGGAGGAACTCGTAGAGCAGATAACGAGCGACATCGAAGCCATTCGTACCTTGCAAGGCTGAGCGGCCGGAAACGGGGCTTTGCCTGGCCTTGCGGGAGGCGGCGGGCGGGCCGACGCGAGGAAAGGCCCGGTGCGGGTTTCAGGTGGTACTGGGGCGCCGGCATTTCGACACGGACGGCGCCGTGATGCCTGGGGGGATATATGAGTCGGTGTTGCACTATGTTGCTACCTCATAGGACCACGGCCGAGGTGTACCAGTGGCGACCATTGGTTATGAAGTCGGTGCTTGGGGATCGGTGAGTTCCTGCAGCCCGATGTCGGCAAGGTGCTTGCATCCGCCTCGGAGGAGTGATGCCAGACGACAAGTACGCTTGACTGGTATCGATCAGGGGCGGTCGTCCCCGGCCCGTTGCAGCGACGTGGTCGGCAGGTCCCCGCAGCACCAGGAGGAGCACTCGAGCTGATGGACTTGGACTCCGGTGGGCCGAACGAGGATGCCGTTGGCAAGATAGGCCGCGTCTCCGTGCCTATTTCCCAGGGCGTCCCGGGCGAGGTGATCATCCAGATCCGTGGGGGCTCGGAGGCCTACACGGCGTACACTGAAAGTGAAGAGCCGCTCGCGGTGAACACTCGTATCGTCGTCGTTGAGCAGCTGTCGTCGCGGACACTGCTTGTGACGAGCTGCTGATCCGCCGAGAGAAAGAGGGCGGAATGTTCTTCTACAGGATTCCATCGCCGAACGAGGCGATGGTGGTGTCGGGATCCAGGCACGGCACGGATGGGGGACAGTTCCGCATCGTGACGGGCAGGGGGGCCTTCGTATTGCCTTGGAAGAACAAGGCTCGCTGGCTCTCTTTGGACCTGAGGGAAGCGCTTATCTCCGAGAGCTGTGTCACCAAGCTCCGCATCCCGCTCACTGTCGAGGCGGTGGCGGTGTTCAAGGTCGGCGACGACAGCTCCTCGATTGCCAACGCAGCGCGCCGCTTCCTCGACCAGCAGCAGGGCATGGAACGACTGACCGCGCAAGTGCTAGCGGGTCACCTGCGCTCGATCGTCGGTGGCCTCACCGTCGAGGAGATCATCGGTGATCGCAACCGCGTGGCTCAAGAGGTCAAGGCGGCATCGACCGACGAGATGGAAAAGCTTGGTCTCGTGATCGATGCCTTCCAGATCCAAGAGATCAAGGACGCGACGGGCTATATCAACAATCTCGCCGCTCCGCATGCGGCCGCCGTCGCCCGCGACGCACGCATCGCCGCCGCGCAGGCCGACCAGGCGGCCACCGAGAAGGAGCAGGAGGCGAACGCTCTGAAAGCGGGCTTCGTGCGCGAGGCCGAGATCAAGCAGGCGGGTTACCGGGCCGAGATCGAACAGGCGCAAGCTGCCGCGAGCCAGGCCGGTCCCTTGGCGCAGGCCAAAGCGGCCCAGCAAGTGACAGAAGAGCAGACCAGGCTGGCCGCCCTGCAGGCCGAAAAGCGTGAGAAGGACCTCATCGCAGAGGTTGAGAAGCCTGCCGACGCCGACGCTTACCGTACGATTCGCCTCGCCGAGGCCGACCGGGATGCCATAAAGGCGAGAGCCGAGGCTCTGGCCGGTGGCAATCAGAGCCTGATCGCAGCCAACAGGATTGTTGAGCAACTTCCGGCTCTGGTGGAGGCAGCGGCCAAGGGGCTGAGCGGGGCGAACATAGTCCTCGTCAATGGCACCGAAGGAGTGACAGATCTGATCACGAACCTTGTCACTCAGGGCTACTCGATCTACGAGGCAGTAAAGGGAGGTGTCCCTCAGGCCTTGATGAAGCGGGTCGAGGCACCGGTCGGCGACGGACCGGCGCCGGTGGCGACGACCAACCAGAACAACCCTGTGTAGATAGAGCTGGGGGCGAATGTTCGAGCGATTCACCGATCGGGCACGCAGGGTACTGGTCCTGGCTCAGGAGGAAGCACGCCTCTTGAACCACAGTTTCATCGGGACCGAGCACATTTTGCTTGGCCTCATTCACGAGGGCGAGGGAGTCGCGGCCCAGACGCTCGAGTCCCTCGGCATCTCGCTCGAGGCGGTGCGCGAGAAAGTCGAGGAGACCATCGGACCCGCGGGGTCGGCCCCAACAGGGTCGCCGCCGTTCACGCCGCGAGCGAAGAAGGTTCTCGAGCTGTCCCTCCGCGAGGCGCTGCAACTCGGTCACAACTACATCGGCACCGAGCACATGCTGCTCGGCCTGGTGCGCGAGGGCGAGGGTGTCGCCGCCCAGGTTCTCGTCAGCCTAGGCGCCGACTTGTCGCGGGTGCGCCCTGAGGTCCTCCAGTTGCTTTCCGGTCAAACGGGGCGCGAGGGCAGGCTGATCGTGCCGACCGGTGGCATTGCCGCCTCCCAGCGACGCAGGCCCGGCCTCTCGGTGTTGCCGGTCGGCAAGCAGTGGTCGGCCCAGGTGGTGCGCAAGGGACTACGCCCGGGCGACTACGCGGACGGCTACACCGAGTTGGCGGAGCTCGTCAGCGCGTTCGGGTTCGACCTCGACGACATGGATCCCGCGGAGATCACCCTGAGCTCGGTCGAGACAAGCGAGGGTCCGGGCTACATGATCGTCGTGACGCATCGGGTAGATAACGAAGTGTTGGGGGAAGGGCCGGCTCTTCTGTAATCAGGGGCTTGGCGGCGTGTCCGGTATGTGAGACGCGATCTCGACCGGGGCGCCGAAGGCGGCGCGGTGACTGGCTCGACGCAGTGCAGAAAGCACGGGGCGTCCTGCGACCAGGATCAGTCCGGCATTGAGCGCGGCCCGGGGCAGGTCGAACCCGAACGATGTCGAGGCGTCGAACAAGAGGAACCTGACCAAGTTGTGAACCACAGACGCTCCTGGCACGAACGAGAGGGTCGAGGCCGTGCCGGCGCCGAAGGGCCAGAACCACAAGTTGAGCAGCAACCCGTAGGCAAGGCAGGCGAAGGCCGCGTAGGCCGCCAGCACCACCAGCTCACGCCGGCCCCGCAGGTGCGGGAGGCAGCCGGCGCCATAACCCATCCAGGCAGCCGCCATCATCTGGAAGGGCAACCACGGGCCCACGCCACCTGTAACGAGGGCGGAGGCGAACAGGGTGAGAGCGCCGAGCAGGAAGCCGAAGTGGCGTCCGAGTACATAGCCCGCCGGGAAGAGGAGGAAGAAGACCGGTTCGAACCCTGCCGCCCCGCCCGAGGGAAGCCGCAGCGCCGCCCCGCAGGCGCCGAGCACACCGAGCATGGCGACGCCCTTGGCGTCCATACCCCCGGAGTTGAACTCACCGAGCACCGCGACGAGCAACAGCGGCAGCAGTACGGCCACGATCCAGGGCGCGTCGCCGGCGTGAGCCTGGTTCAGCGACGCCCGTGCCGGGATGAGAAGGGGCCAGAGGAAGGCGACCGCTCCGATGACCGAGGCGATGGCGATGGCAAGCGAGCCGAAGCGGTCGAGTCCGACCGGTGTCCGGCCGTGCGAGGCGTTCACGAAGGCGTCCCTCCTCGGAAGGCCCGCCCGTTGAGCGCTGCGGCGACTTCCTCCACTGTCAGCCATTCCGCCGGAGCCAGGATCCGGGCAACCTGGGAGGCTAGGCCGGCCGAATGGCAGACAACCGATCGGGTGGGACCATCGGTGATGACCTCACCGTCCGCCAGGACGACGACCCTGTCGGCAACCTCAGCCACCAGTTCGACGTCATGGGTCGCCACGACTACGCAGTGGCCGCTGGCGGCGAGCCGGCGGAGCAGGTGGGACAGGCGTTCCTTGGCACCGTAGTCGAGCCCGCGGGTGGGCTCGTCCAAGAGCAGCAGAGGAGGCGCCGGAGCCAGCACTATTGCCAGCGCGAGGGCGAGGCGCTGACCTTCGGAGAGGTCCTTCGGGTGTCTGTCGTTGGGGATGCCCGCGACAATCGACTCGAGCACTGCGCGTGTCGTCCCGCCGGCGAGCCCGGCGTCGCGATCGGCGTCTCGGCATTCTGATGCCACCGTCTCGGCGCACAGCAGCGCCCCGGGGTCTTGGGGCACGAGGCCGACGAGCCGGATCGCCTCGGACGCGCCGAGCGTCACCGGAACGCGGCCAAGGACTTCCACGGCGCCCCGCTGGGGGCGGCGAAGCCCGACAAGGTGGTGGAGAAGGGTCGACTTCCCAGCCCCATTCCGTCCCATGATCGCCATCACCTCGCCCTCATAGAACTCGAGGCTGACGTCCGCCAGCGCCGGGATCGGCCCGTAGGTGGCGGTGAGGCCCTTCACCTGGGCCACGCGGTCGCCCCGCGACGTTGGATCGTGCAGTCGGCCGCCCTGCTCGAGGCGGTGACGGAGCTCTGGCGCGTGCCGGCGGGCGTCCCGGACCGAGAGCGGGACAGGCGACCATCCGGCCACACGCGAGAGGCGGACGACAGGTGGCGCCAGCTCAGCGGTCGCGAAGACGGAAGCCGGCGTGTCGCTGCGGACCCCACCATGAGCGCCACCGATCTCGACGACGACATCCGCGAACTGCACGATGCGCTCGAGGCGGTGCTCGGCGACGAGGATGGTCGTGCCCTGGTCGTGGACGAGGCGCGCAAGCGAAGCCAGTACCTCCTCGGCCGAGACGGGGTCGAGGGACGACGTCGGCTCGTCGAGCACAAGGGCGCGTGGCGCGGCGGTGAACGCGGCGCCGATGGCGACCCGCTGACGTTGGCCGCCCGACAGCGTCGTGATCGCCCGCTGGCGCAGTGCATGCAGGTTCAAGGTGTCAAGCACGTCCTCGACGCGTCGGCGCATCGTAGCCGGGTCCACGCCGAGATTCTCCATCGCGTAGGCGAGCTCGTCCTCGACGGTGTCGGCGACGAAAGTCGCATCCGGGTCCTGGCCGACGTAGCCGACGGCGTCGGCGAGGTCGCGGGGACGGTAACGCTCGGTGCTACGCCCGTCGACTGTCACCGTCCCGTTGAGGCGGCCGCCGGAGAAATGCGGGACAAGGCCGTTGACGCAGCGGAGGAGGGTCGACTTGCCTGATCCCGTTGCGCCGATGACGAGGGCGAGATGGCCTTCTTCGATCGTGAGGTTCACGTCCTCGAGCGCGGGGGCCGAGGCATCCGGGTAGGCGACTGTGACGCGGTCGAAGACGATCACGCCAGGGCCTCGCTGAGCTTGGCGCGCACCGGCAGGGGCACCGGAGCAATCGCCGAGGGCACAGTGGCGAGGAGGATGCCGGCCAACGCGACGATCGGTCCTGCCGGCAGCGCCAGGGGATAGAGCGGCTGCACAAGCGCATTCGGGTCGTTGCTGCCTGCTGCCACGACGCCGGCGACGGCTGCGAGCCCGGCTGCGACGACAAGCCATTCGGCGACGAGCCAACGGTCGGGCCGGTAACGGCTCCTCGAGCCGTGCGACGAGGCGACGAGTCCCCCGACGACGAGACCGCCGCCAACCAGGATGACGGCGAGTCCGATGCCCGAAGCCGAGCCGGAGTCGAGAACCTGGAACAGGCCGATCCCGAGCCCGACGAGACCCCCGAGCGTTGCCGCCGCGGTGGCCCGGCGGCGCCTCGGCGAAGTGGAGCGCCGCCCGAAACCGCGGGCGTCCATTGACGCGGCAAGCGCGACGGATCGTTCGAGGGCGCCGTCGAGAACGGGCACAGCCAGGCCGCGCCAACCCTTGAGGCCGCGCGTGGCGCGGCCTCTCAGACGTCGGGCGTCTCGGACGCGGGCAATGGAGAGCACGACCTGTGGTGTGAAGGTGATCGCCACGGTGACCGCCACTGCCACCTCGTAAAGGCCCGCCGGTACGCACCGCAAGAGCCGAAATGAGCTCGCCAGGGAGTTCGCGGCACCGAAACAAGCGAGAATCACAGCGATCTGCAGGCCCTGGCAGAAGGCCCCGATCGTCGCCTGTGCCGTTACGGGGCCGCCAATCGTCACACCGGCGGCCCATGACGGAAGTGGGACCGAGGGCAGGCTGAACCACGTTGTGCCCGGCACGCGATCACCGAACAGGACTTGGACGACGACGCGAATTGCGATGACAAAGAGCCCTAGTCGCATGAGCGCGCCGAACGAGCGTGCCCAGGGACTGTTGCCGCGCCGCGTGGTGACCACCCAGGCGACCACGGCGAAGATGAGACCGAGAAGGAGGGGGTTGGTCGTGCGGCTGGCGGCGACGGCCAGCGTCCCGGCCCAGCACCACCACGCGATCGGGTGCAGCGGCTGGAGGCGGGTTCTCAGCATCTAAGTGGCGCGGCCGTTCGCGCGCCGGGAGCGAAGCATCGCCCCGGCGCCGATGAGGAGGATAAAGGCGACGCTGACGACAAAGGGGACCGGGCTTGTGCCCTTCCGGCCGCCGCCGACAGGACCAGTCGCATGGCCGCTCGATGGTGGCGGGGATGTCGTCGTCACTGCGGCGGCCCCCGCCGGCACCTCGAGTGCCGCCGCGCTGGACGGCGCCCGCGGTGGCGGGTCGGCCGGGGTAGCGCTCCCGTCGGGCTCGAATCGCCACCCCTCAATGTCACCTTTGGCGACCTTCCACTCCCCTGGTCCTCCGTTGGCGTACTGCCAGCGCTTCCCGCCGTGCCAGTAGGCCCAGTAGGCGTAGTGGGCCCCCGACTGGGCCCCACAGCCGCTCGTCGGATACCCGTCAATGGCGCACAACAGTCCGGACTCCGCGTAGCGGGGAGACGGGTACCCGAGGAGCGCAGCCTGCGCTTGCAGAACCTGCGCGCCACTTACACCGGGCTTGACGAGAACGCAGATGACCAGGACCTTGCCGTTTCTCCCACCGAAGTCGGCGACGACAGCGACGACGATCTGACCCTTGGGGACGCGCGCGGCGATCGTGCATCTCGGCGAGCCATCTTTCGCCGGTGAGGCTTTACCTGCCACCGCAGGCTGGGCCGCCCCCGGAGCCGTGGTCGCGGCCAGCGTCGCAACGGTCGCGGCGGTCATGACCATAAGGGTCACGGCCGAGCTCAGGAAAAGCCGAATGGCGCGGGTGACAACAGCACCTGTCGGTTCCACGCGAGGGCGTCTCGCTGAGCCCGGTCGATCTCCGGTCATGTCGCCATGAGCAGCCACGACGCAGTCAGGTCGTGTCAGCCCGCGCTGCAGCTGAGACTGGGCTCGGCGCTGGACAGGCGGCGGGGACTGATGGGCAGTGCCTCACCGGCGACAGCGGGTACCGCCTGCAACGTCGCGTACTGGCTTGGGGCAGCGTCGTAGGCGAACTCGCCGCGCTCGTTCGCCGGGGCGTCGCAGCCGTACTGGAAGTTCCCGAGAGCCTTCTGGGGCGTGATGGCGTTACGCACCAACTGTTTGTCGTTGATCGCTCGCAGCGCGATCAACGCCTGCACGACCTCGGCCGTCGAGTCGGGATCACCGCGCTGGCCGTCGCCAGACACGCCGTAGTAGCCGAAGGAGCCGTCGGTCTCCTGCGAGCTGGTGAAGAAAGCCAGAGGAGCATGGGCGAACTGCCCACCGGCGGCAACGATCGCCATGACGGCAAGCGCCGTCGAGTTCGTGTCGGGACCGGCATAGGTCTTCGGGTCCGCCTTGGCGCAGGGGGTTGTGAGCGAGTACTGCCAACCTCCGTCGGCGCACTGGCGGCGCCCCAGATAAGCCTCTCCGAGGCGGATCGCGTTGCTCGGGCCTTTCACCGCGACGAGCGCGAGAAGTGCGAGGGACTGGGTGAACGCGTTCTGAGAGCTTGTCGTGCCGAAGAGCCCTGCGGACGCGCCGTCCATGTGCTCTGTCGCCACCAGCCTGGCGACGAGGTCGTTCGCGCTCGCCTCGCCGCCGAAGCGCGTCGGGTCCGCTCCTGCTGCCACGGCTGCGAGAACTACTAGCCCGAGCGCACCTGGACTGTCGACGCCCTTGGCAGAGACGTAGGAGCTGAAGTTGTGCTCGAGCCATTGCGTGGCATCCTTGACCTGGACAGATCCGTCGCCTGCAGCGACCAGAGCCAGGATGGCGTCGGCCGTGTCTCCGGCGCTCGGCTTGTGGGAGATGGCGTCCACGAGCGCCCCGCTGGAGCTCAGATGGTGGGCGATCCAGCCTGCGCCGGCAGCGGCTGCGGTCACGGGCTGGGCTTGAAGCGAGACCGACGCGTGCACCTGAGATTCGGTCGTCGCGGCCGATGCGACTGGCAACGCGGCCGCACCGAGGCCCAGCAGCGTTGCGACAAGACAGGCTCCGCCCACCCGACGGACGAAGATTGGCATGTAGGTCCTCTCCCGGATACTGGATCCCGGAGAAGCGCTGAGATACCGCTGCCGTACCGGTTCCCAGTCCCCGCTTTCCTCGACGGTTAGTAGGATTCACCACCGACAGGTTTCCCGGCTTGCGAGGACGAGCCTCGCCTACGGTTGCGGGCCAGCGCCGGAGTTTGACCGGACTTCCCCTGCAGGCAGCGGGACGGCCGAGGCCGCCAAGGCGAAGGGTAGCAGAGCCGGCCCGCGGCCCCACTTTGAGCCCGTGGGGTCGGTCCGCCCGGGCTCCGCCGGACCCCTGGCGCAGAGGTCTCCGACGAGGAAGGCGCGGCGAGCACGCCCACGCCCCGTGGGTCACAATGACCCTGGCTCGAGGACTGAACTGGACGAGGAAGACATGGACGAGCAGACGAAGCTCGATACGCAGATGGTTGCGGTCACGGTCTTCCTCGACGGCGCCCGCGTCGTCCGGCGGGGCAGGGTGACGCTCGATGTCGGGACCAGGACCGTGGTGCTGACCGGTCTTCCCGCGACCGTGGATCATGCATCCGTGCGTGTCGTGGCCCGGGGGGACGGCATAGCGCTACGGGACGTCGAAGTGCACCGTGACTTTCTTGCCGAGCCGTTGCGTGAAGACACGACCCAGCTGCGCGCCACCGTCGACAGGTGCCGTGAGGCCCTGCAGGCCATCGAGGACGAGGACACAGCTGAGCGGGCTCGGCTGAGCTTTTTCGGGCACCTCTCCGAGGCCGCGGCGACATCTCTTGCCCGCGCCGTGAGCTTCGGCCGAGCCGAGCACGGTGAGTTCACGCGGATGGCCGACGAGCTGGCTGACGACACCAGTGCCGCCCTCTCACATCGCCGCGAGATCGCCAGCCGCAAGCTGACCGCTCAGCGCGAGCTTGAGGCGGCGGAGAAGCGCCTCTCAAGTGCCGAAGCCGGGCCAGCGCGGCTGACCGAGGTCGTCGAAGTCCGGCCGACTCTCGAGGTGGAGAGCCCCGAGGTCGAGGTGGTTCTCGAGGTCTCCTACCACGTCCACGGCGCGTCCTGGCGGCCTGTCTACGAGTTGCGCCTGGAGGGGGAGAGGCTTGCCGTGGCCTACCTCGCGGAAATCACTCAGCAGAGCGGGGAGGACTGGCCAGCCGTGGAGCTGACGCTCTCGACCACCAAGCCACACCTCTGTGCCCGAGCTGCGTCCGTGGTTCATCGGCCGGCCGGTTCCCGTCCCGGCGCGAGTCTCGCCGCAGATGATGCGCAGGTCGGCCGCCCCCGCCGCCGCAGGGCTCCCGATCGTGCCCGGTTCGCCCGCCAGCCTCGAGGCGGACCTGATGGAAGAGGCGCCGCCGCTTGTAACACGGGCCGAGGAATCGGGAGCGGCACTTGTCTACCGGGTCCCGACCCCGATGCCTGTCCCGTCCGACGGGTCGCCCTACAAGACGACCGTGGCGAGATTCGATCTCGAGGCCGCGCTCGACCATCTCACGATCCCCAAGCTCGCCCCCGAGGCCTATCTGCGGGCGACGGTGACCAACAGCTCGTCGGTGCTTTTGCTGCCGGGTCCTGCGAGCGTGTTCCACGGTGCGGAGTACGTCGGTGCCACCGCCCTCGGCACGGTCGCGCCGGGGGAGGACTTCGAACTCCACTTGGGCATGGACGACCGCGTCCGGGTGGAACGGGTGCTGCGCCGCAGGAGCACCGCCAAGGCGATCATCGGCGCCACTCGCAGTGTCGAGGTCGCCTACGAGATCACCGTCGAGAACCACCGCGACCAGCTAGTTCGCCTGACCGTGAAAGACCAGATACCGACTTCCCGTGACGGCGACATCAAGGTGAAGTTGCGCGAGACGAGCCTCAAGCCAGTCGAGCAGGATGAGCTGGGCGAGCTGACCTGGAAGCTCGATCTCGAGCCCGGGGAGAAGTCGGCAATTGCTTTCTCCTTCAGCGTCGAGCACCCCGCGAACGTGGTTGTAAGAGGCTTGTGATCACCCTTTGAGCCCGGCGGTGGCGATTCCCCCCTTTATTCCCTGTTGGACCAGGATGAGCAGGATGGCCGATGGGATGGCTGCGAAGACGGCCGCGGCCATGAGGTCCGGCCACAGCGAGGTGTACTGACCCATGTACGAGTAGATGCTGAGCGTCATTGGTTCGACGGTGTTGGACGTGCTGAGCGTGAGCGCGAACAGGAAGTCACCCCAGGCGAACAGGAACGAGAAGAGGGCGGCCGTCAGGATCGCCGGCCTGCTGAGCGGGATCACGATCCGAAGCAGCGTGCCCAGAAGCGTCGCACCGTCCACACGAGCCGCCTCCAAGAGCTCGCGTGGCATCCCGATCATGAAAGCCCGGACGACCAGGATGGAGAAGGGCACGCAATATGTGGAGTCGGCGATGATCAACCCGAGGTAGCTGTTGAGCAGGTGCAGTCCGGCGAAGATCTTGAAGAACGACGTGCCCAGCACGATGCCGGGAATCGTCTGGGCGACCAGCAGTGCCAAGGTGACGAGCCACGTGACCCGGAACCGGAAATTCGCCAGCGCGTAGGCCGCAGGTACCGAGATCAACAATGAGATCACCGTTGCGCCGACCGCGATGATGAAGCTGGTGAGCAGAGAGCCACCCTGGGTGTGCACCACCTGTGAGTAGGCGGCGAAGGTGGGTGTCGGTGGGAAAAGGGCCGTCGGTGTCGCATAGGACTGGTGCAAGGTCTTGAGCGAGGTGACCACGGCCCAGTACAGGGGCAAGAGCATGAATCCGACGATCACCAACGCCACGGCGAAGTTCAGCCCCGAGATCAGTCGTTTCCGGCGACGCCATCTCATGACCGAAGCTCCCCCCTGTAAGTGCGCACATAGGCGAATGCGCAAATGAGGGAGATCACCATCATGATCGTGCCGACCGCGGCGCCCTGCCCGAAGTCAAGGTTGTAGAACGACAGCGTATAAGCCCATGTGGACAGCAACTGAGTGGCATTCATGGGTCCGCCACCCGTCATGATCATCACAATGTCGAACGCCTTCAGTGTGTATATGAAGCCGAGAACCAGCACCACGGCAATCACCGGCCGCATCACCGGCAAGGTGATCGACCGGAAGGTACGCAGCTTCCCGGCACCGTCTACACGGGCCGCCTCGTACAGCTCATTGGGGATGTCCTGCAGCCCTCCGTGCAGGAGCAACATGTTGAAGGGAATCCCAATCCAGATATTGGCGAGCACGATGACCAACAGCGCCAGGTGAGTGTTGGCGAACCACTCGATCGGTGAGTGGATGAGCCCGAGGTTCGAGAGCACCTGGTTGACCATGCCGATGTTCGGGTCGAACATCATCCGCAAGATGATTCCCGTGACCACACCGGGAAGCAGCCACGGCACGAGAATGAGCGACCGAAGGAAGCCACTCAGGGGAAAGCGCCTGGTGAAGAACAGCGCGATCAAAAAGCCGATGCTGAACTGGGCGACGATCGACCCCACCATGAAGATCGCCGTGTTCCACAGCACGCTCGGAAGAAGCGGGTTCGTGACAGCCATCTTGTAGTTGGTTAGGCCGACGAATCCTCCGGTGTTGTGCACGAATGTGATGACGCTGGACTGCCGAACGCTGAGCAGGATGTCGTAGACGATGGGATAAGCGAAAAGCGCCAGGAGATAGATCACAGCCAGCAAGAGGAACAGGACCCGACCGGGAAAGAGTCTTCTGGCCCCGCGTGCCCGGTTGGCGCGTCCGCGCCTGGCGGACGAGGTGACCGCCCCTGAGCGTGTCGCCGTCAGCTCAGGCGCTTCGGGCATCGCCAACCTCTCGGCTCGGACCCAGGTTCATTGCAGAGGTAGTTGTGCGCCATCGCGAAGGTAAACAGGGATCCGCTCCAAGGGCGCGGCCGCCTGGAGGAACATGCCGCCCTTCAGGGTCTCGCCGCTCCAAGGGTCGGTCCAGGTAGTACCGGCCGGCAGGTAGACGCGGCGAGAGCGGGCGCCGAGCTCTGTGACCGGTGCGACGAGCACGGAGGGGCCGAAGCAGTACTCGTCGTCGATCCGCCAGGCCTCCGCGTCGTCGGGGAAGTCGAACCAGAGCGGTCGCATGGGCGGGATACCCTCGTTGGCTGCCACGGCCATCTGCTCGAGCACGTACGGCTTGATCCGCTCGCGCAGGCGCAGGACGCGTGACAAGATGTCGTACACGTCCTCGCCGTAGGACCAGATCTCGTTCGGGCCGCCCGACATCGCCTGAGAAGTCGGGATGCGCGGCTCACGGTCACCGTGGAGCCGGAACAACGGGCACCACACGCCGTACTCGAACCAGCGCACGATGAGCTCCCGGTAGGCGGGGTCGCTCGGGTTACCGCCTTGGAAGCCGCCGATGTCGGTCGTCCACCACGGGATGCCCGACAGGGCGACGTTAAGGCCGGCCCGGACTTGGGCAGCGAGTGACTCGAAGGTGGCAGGGATGTCGCCTGACCACAGAGCCGCCCCCCAGCGTTGGCTGCCCGCCCACGCCGAGCGGGTCAAACTGACCACCTCGGTCTCGCCCGCCTCGTGCATACCTTCGTAAACCCCGCGCGCATGATCGACCGGATAGCGGTTGATCACCTCCGCGCCGGGCCCTGCCGAAAGGCGGAGGTTGTCGACGTGGCCGGGCTTGATCTCAGGTTCGCAGGCATCGAGCCAGAAGACCTTGATCCCGGCCTCGTAGTAGTTGGCGCGCAGCTGGTTCCAGAAGTAGCGGCGAGCCTCTGGGTTCGTGGCGTCGTAGAAGGCGACCGGGAGTCTCACCGGAGCATGCCGGTCAGGCCAGTCCGCGTGAACAGGAGCCCCCCGCTCGCTTGCGATCAGGTACCCGGCCTGGAGCATCGGCTGGTAGTTGGACGACATCAAACTCACCGAGGGCCATACCGACACCATGAGGCGAACCCCCATGGCTTCGAGCTCCTCGACCATCGCTTTGGGGTCGGGCCACTCGCTCGGCTCGAAGCGCCAGTCGCCGAGCTGGGTCCAGTGGAAGAAGTCGGAAACAATGACCGAGAGTGGCAGGCCGCGACGGTGGTACTCCCTCGCCACCTCCAACAGCTCCTCCTGGGTGCGGTAGCGGAGCTTGGACTGCCAGAACCCCGCCGCCCACTCGGGGAGCATCGGGGCGTGCCCTGTCACTCCTGCGTAGCGCGAGGCGATCTGTGCCGGCGTCCCGGTGGTGATCCAGTAGTCGATCTGGCGGGCGCTGTTCGCGACCCAGCGGGTGGCCGTGGTCCCGAGTTCGACTCTGCCGACGGCCGGGTTGTTCCACAAGAGCCCGTAGCCGCGGCTCGACACGAGGAAGGGGATGCTCACCTCGGCGTTTCGCTGCACCAGGTCGACCACGGCGCCTCTTTGGTCAAGCCGGCCGTGGGTGTGCTGGCCCAAGCCGAAGAGGCGTTCGCCCTCATAGGCCGCGAAGCACTGTTCGATGTAGTGATAGCCGTTGCCGGTGGCGGTGAAGTTGCGGGAACCGGGCCACCAGAAGTGGATCGGCTGCTCACAGAGCAGCTCGTCACCGGTGTCAGCCCTAAGGAAGCGGATTCTGCCGGCGGCCTCCACCTGAGCGGTCAGCGCGCTGACGGTGATGCGCGCGGTCTCACCATCGATCTTGACGGTTGCCTCCGCCTCCGGTCGCGCGCCTAAGGCACCGTGGCCTTCGATCAGATCGTCGAGGCCGGCTCGCACCCGCAAGGCATCAGGACCCCACGGCTCGATGCAGACCACTTCGTGACCTGAGCGCCAGGTGAGGGCTCCGGCGTCGTCGGTGAAATGCGCAGTGCTGACCTCGTCTTGAGTTTGAGGGAAAAGGGATGGCACGAAAGTCCTTTCCGGTAAACGGCACTTCTTCTCACGGCCGGTGGTGACACCCGTGCGCGATGACAATAACTGGGCCACGCCTCCGTTTCCGAAGGCGTGGCCCCAATAGCTCAAACGGTCAGGAACTAGCCTTCGCCGTACTGCTCCAGCGCGTACTGCACTTGAACTTCTGCGGCATTGGCAGCGGCCTTCGGCGTCTGCTTGCCGAGAATCACAGCCTGGATCGCAGTACCCAAATCTGTGTCAATCGCTGGGTAGGCGAGCCCCACCTCAGAGGTGCGGGACTGCGCGTGCTCGATCTCGTAGGCGAATATCCGGTCCGACGGATCGCTGGCGATGAGCTTGGCAGACACCGACTTCTGGCTGGCTATCTCACCGTTCTGCGAAGCCCAGCTGTAGGTGCTGGCCGGAGAGGTGAGGAAACGCAGGAGCTTGACCCCGAGCGCCTCTCCCTGGGGCGTCGTCTTCGGGATGACCCAAACCTCTCCCCCGAGCGGCCCGACCGGCGACATTCCCGCCTTCGGTACCGGGATCGACGTAACTCCCCAGCTGAGCCCCTTCGTCGAGTTGAAGTCCCCGAACTCCCACGGCCCTATCACGATCATCGCGGCCTTTTGGGACTCGAACTGCTGGGCGATGGCGTTCTGGTCATAGTCCACGACAGAAGGCGGCAAGCTGCCGTCCTTGGCGAGTTCGGAGTAGAGCGTGAGCGCCGCGACGCCACCAGCGTCGTTGACATGCTCGAGGTCCCCTCCGGCGGTCCAGAAGAAGGGCAGGAACTGCCAGGTCGCGTTGCCCCCCGAGTCGACCCCAGCAACCTCGAGGCCGTACACCCCGGTCGCCTTGTTGGTGAGGGCTTTGGCCGCCGTCACAAGTTCAGCCCACGTAGTCGGAGGTGTCACACCCGCCGCTTTGAGCAGCTTCTTGTTGTAGAACAAGCCAAGGGAGTTGTTACCGAAACCGATACCGAATTGCGTCCCGTGGAAACTCCCTGCCGCTATGGCTCCTTCGGTCAGCCCACTTGTCTTGACACCGAGCTGGTCGAGCGGGACCAGGTCACCGGCAGCAGCCAGTCCGCCCACCCAGGGGTTGTCCATCATCAGAAGGTCCGGGAGCTGACCCGCAGCAGCCTCCACCAGTTCCTGCGACTCCATGGTGCCGTTGGGCACCACGTCGCGCTTCACCGTGAAACCGGGGTTTTCGGCTTCGAACTGCTTTACGAACGCGACCATCTCGGTGTTGTCGCCCGCGGTGTAATAGTCCTGCATAGTTATCACACCACCTGACGTCGCCTTTGGCTTGCTCGAGACCGCCGAGGACCGCGTCGACGCGAAGGCCGTCGAGCACAGTCCGGCAACCATCAGCATCGCGGCGAGCACCCCAAGCACCGGGGTGACACCTCCACGGCGACGTTTGGAGGCTGACCCCTCTCTTCGCTGAATCGGCATCATTCTTATCGCTCCTCCCTTCTCAGTACTGCAACTGCACCCTCATGGGACTTGTCGGCATATGCTTCACATACCTCTTTTTCCGAGATCTGCACCTTCGTTACTGCTGTCCAAACTGCTCTTCCTCACCTGGTCATGTCAACCTAACTTTGCCGGTACTAGTGAGGGCTGGGTGGGCGTATTGAATATCTCGCCCAGTACAACACAAGCCGCGCCACGGGCCCATCTGGCATCGTCGAGGGGCTCCGGCGCAAAGATGATCTCCGCGTTCAGCTCTGGGAATATGGTCGACTCGATGGCCTCCCTCATCGGGTCGAAGCGCCAGTGCCCGGCCTGGACGCCTTCCCCGCTTATGATCACCAAGCGGGGATTGATCACGGTCATGAGCGTTGCCAGGCCGCGACCGAGGTAATGACCGGCTCGTGCCAGAACTTGACGGCTGAGCCCATCACCGTTCTCAGCGGCAGCCGCCACGTCGGCGATCGTGAGCTCGCACAGTTGTCCCGTACTGCCGATAGAAGTCCGTGCTCCTTCCGCGACCGCAGCACGGACGTCGCGCAAGATTGCCCTGTCCGAAGCCCAAGCTTCGACGCAGCCGACTTTGCCGCAGGAGCACAATGGTCCCGTGTCGCTGAGCTGGACATGTCCGAACTCGCCCGCCGCGCCGTCTGCGCCGCGATACAGCTGGCCATTCAACACGACGCCTGAGCCGATGCCCGCACCAACGGCAACAGCAATGAAAGTGTCGATACCGGCGCCTCGACCGAACCACTGTTCGGCGGCAGCTAGGGTGTTAGCGTCGTTCTCAAGGACGACGGGGTACCCCAATCTCTCGGAGATGGGCCGCGCCAAGGCACGTTCTTCCAGTTGAATGTCGGCGAGGAACAGCAGACTCCATTCGCCGCGTCGACTGGTCCGTTGATGCCTACACCCACGCCGATTATGCGGGACACATCAACCCCGGAAGAGGAGAGGGCGGTCTCGACCGCAGCACAGATCGCATCGACGATCGACCTCGGGTCGCGGTGCGGGGCAGGCCGCATTAATTGGTCGGACTCGGCCACAGCTGGTCCCGCGAGCTCGGTCACCTGGGCGTAGGTCACCGTGGCGCTCAAGTCCGCTATCACCAAGGATATGGCGTGGCCCATGAGCTTGAGGCCGATGACGTAGTTGGCCTTGTCGTTGAGGCGGACCAGAAAGGGTGGTCGCCCGCCACTAGAGACGCCCTGGCCGAGATCCTCAACCAGGCCTCGGCTGGTGAGGTCGGCGACAATTGAGGAGACGGTCGGTCCACTCAGTCCGGTTGCCCTCGAGAGGTCGGCTCGCGACATCACGGGGCATGTACGCAGCACGTTGACGACCAGGTTGCGGTTGATGTCTGCCATCAATTGCCAGTTGCCCCGACGAGGGTGGGGAAGGGTTGGACTTCCTTGGGAAGGATTCATAAGAAAGTTACCCCAACAAAAACTCGAGCTGGCCTCTGAACAAGCGGAGGCTAACCAGGGGCGGCTCGCGTTGTCAAGGAGCAGAGGAGTCGGTCGGTTGCGGAGGCGGCGCGGCCAGGCGGAGCTTCTCGTCGAGAAGGATCACCCGGAGGTTGTTCGTGATCTCGCCGGAGAGATGTTGGGCGGATGAGGCGGTCAGGTGGGCTGGAAGAGCCAGCTCGTGGCGGTGCGAGGGCAGGGAGGGCGGCAGCGACGGAGGCGAGAGTGATTAAGGTGGCGGAAGGCGCTTCGAGGCACGAGGCGGTCGGCGTAAGGGGTCGTCGGGCGGTTCGTTATGAACAAGGGCGAGGCCATGCAGGACGCGACGCAGTTCACGATCGGAGCCGAGGCGAGCTGCAGCGACGGGATCTGTGGCGCGGTGACCCGCGTGGTCGTTGATCCTGTCGCCCGGGCGGTTACCCATCTCGTCGTCGAGCCGAAACACCGGCAAGGACCGAGCCGGCTCGTCCCGCTGGACGCTGTCGAGGTCACGAACGATGGCATCCAGATCCATTGCACTCAGGGGGAGTTCACCAAGCTCGACCCCGCGGAAGAGACGGAGTTCCTCGCGGGCGACAACGGCTACGGCCGCTACGGCACCGGAGAAGTGCTGTTCCGGCCTTACTACGGCCTGGGAACGTTCCGCGGCCTGGGGATGGGCGTACAGCCAGTCAGCTACGACACTGTTCCCGTCGGCGAAGTGGCCGTGCGACGAGGAGAGCACGTGCACGCAACCGATGGCGACATCGGAAGGGTACAGGGGCTCGTGATCGACCCGGAGTCTCGCCAGGTCACCCACGTGCTCCTGCAGGAGGGGCATTTCTGGGGCCAGAGAGAATTGGCCATCCCAATAAGCGCAGTGGCCGGAGTCGAGGACGGCATCCGGCTCAAGATATCGAAGCAGGATGTGCAGAACTTGCCGGCCGTTGATATCGAGCACCCGAACTTGTAGCGCTCTGAGCAAGTAGCTTCGTCCGTTTCGAGCAACCCCGACCGCAGGCGGTAGTACATGACAAAGCACGCGAGTGCCCGGCCGACGAGAGACAAGGGCGCTCCGACCGCGCCCCACCGCCACCCGCGTGGCGTCACTACATCTGGATCGTGGCCATAGGCACGTTCATCTTCTTGTACTTCTTCACGCCGGCGACGAGAGGCGAGAAGCAGGTCACGCTCAACCACTCGCAGTTCTTGCGCGACGTGTCGGCGCGCAAGGTGAAGACGGTCACGCTTGCGTTTGGTGGCGTGTCACGTTTCCTAACGCATCCAGCCCGACCAGGATCTTCGCTTGTCGCCAACGCGAGCGTACCGAACCGACGAGGTGATAGTCGATGTGCTTCGCAGACGGATGATCGACACTCTCTAATGACCACCGATGGCCCGGGCTCTGGCACGGACTTGATCGGCAAGAGCTTGCAATGTGGCGCTCGCTGCCGCGACGGGGACAACCGGTGACGTGAGAAAGAGTGCTCCCTCGGGGACATCACGCATTTGGTCCTCAAATCGCGAGCGAAGCTCGGCAAGAAGCGGCGCGGGCCGAGTTCGCGTGCCAGCAATCATTACCGGTTCCAGGAGTGGTACAGCTTGCCGAGGTACCGTTTCGTCGCGACAGGCAATGGTGTCGTGTAAGCCTGGGTTCCGGAAGACCTGCTTTGGGCCGGGAAGAGTAGATTTCCCCGCCGACAGTTTCACGACCGGCCGACCTGCGTACTCGACAAGCTTGTACGCCGTGTCGACGTAGGGTGCGTCGTCGGAGACACCCAGTCGAGTGCCGACCCCGACAGCATCGATCGGGACGTTCTCGGCAACGAAGCGAGCGAGATCATGCTCGTCGAGCCCACCGGACGCGAAGATCCGGACCCAGCCGAGTCCAGCCGCGTCAAGACACTGACGTGCTTGGCGCGCAAGATCCACAACGTCACCGCTGTCGAGTCGGACTCCGGCATGATCTTCAAGCCCGAGCGTTCGAATAGCCGCGATCGTGTGGGCGACGCCAGCCATCGTGCCGTAGCTGTCAACGAGAAAGACAGCCTGATCAGGAAAGTCGGAGGCGAAGGTGACAAACGCTTCGAGCTCGTCGTCAAAGGACTCCACGTAGGAGTGCGCCATCGTGCCCGCGGGCCGGAGCGCGAAACGTTGCGCGGCGGCCACATTGCTCGTGCCTGCGAACCCGCACATCGCAGAAAGTCGCGCCACCGCCATACCCGCCTCTACGCCATGGGTCCGACGGATGCTGAAATCCATGATGTCTATACGGCCGGCGGCGGCGATTCGACAGCGGGCCGCCTTCGTGGCGAGCGCCGTCTGGAAGGTGCATTGGTTGAGCAGGTAGGTCTCGACGAGCTGTGCCTCAGCGATGGGTGCCGTGACCTCGAGGAGGGGCTCGTTGGCGAAAACGATGCTCCCCTCCGGCACCGCCCACACGTCTCCCGTGAAGCGAAGGGAACGAAAGCGCGACAGCGTTTCCTCGCCAAAGCGAATGCTCCTGAGGTACTCGATGTCGGCATCGTCGAACGCGAACTCCTCGAGGAACGACAGGCAGTCTTCGAGCCCTGCGACGACGAGGAAGCCTCGGTCCCTCGGAAGTCTTCGGCAGAACAGACTGAACGTTGCGGTCCCGGTCATCTCGTGGCGGAGGTAGCTCGCCGCCATGTTGAGCTCGTAGAAGTCAGTGATCAGCGAGTTGCTCATGCGCCCCCCTCTCATGGACCTAGCACACACCACGAGGACGCGGCTTGTCGAGCAGCTGGCGAGTCCGCTGGCTCGCAGCCGCCGAGCGGCACGATCGCGTTTGGAGCCGCCTAGCCTTGCCAGTGACATTCTGTACTCGACATGCGAACCTGAACGATTGGAACCGATCCTGCGACGCGGAGCGTGAGAATGAGACTGTCAGAGGCAGCCCAAGTTTGGGCGGCGCAGAACCAGCAGCGCACGATCGGGCGCAGTTGACATGGAGACCACGGTGGTGTCCCCAGCAGCGTTCTTCGGTCATGGCACGCCCATGAACGCTTTGGACCGCAATCGCTACACCGATGCGTGGCACAAGTTTGGTGGTGGGATTGCGCGGCCAACAGCGATCCTCGTGGTGTCCGCGCACTGGTACATCAATGCGTCCGCTGTGACAGCGATGACCCGCCCGAAGACGATCCACGATTTCTATGGCTTCCCGAAGGAGCTGTTCGCTGTGGAGTACCCGGCGCCCGGCGATCCGGAGCTCGCGGAGGAGGTGGCGGATATCGTCCATCCCACCTGGGTCGGGAAAGATGCGGATAGCTGGGGTCTCGACCATGGCACTTGGTCGGTTCTGGTGCACGCCTTTCCGGCAGCGGACGTCCCCGTCGTGCAGCTCTCGATCAATGCCACGAAGCCGTTCGATTACCACTTCAAGCTAGGTGCCGCTCTGGCGCCCCTGCGGGAGCGCGGTGTACTGATCATCGGCAGCGGCAACGTCGTTCACAACCTGCGGCGCATCGACTGGAATCAACCCGACGCGGGATTCGACTGGGCCCGCGGGTTCGACGACGATGCCGCCGAGATCATGACGAGCGCGCCAGCGGAGCTCGCGGCGCTGCAGAGCCACGACGACTTCTCGATGGCAGCACCCACCCCAGATCACTTCATCCCGCTGCTCTATCTGGCAGGCTTGGCGTCCGCCGCGAACGAGACGGCGCATGTTCTTGTGGATGGCTACGCGATGGGCTCGCTGTCGATGACGTCGTACACGCTCGGTTGTCACGAACTCGAGCCGAATGGGCGGGGCGGGGCACCGATGCTTCCGCTCGTCCCAGCTGACGAGACCAACATCTGACCGCGCAATCGAGGATCGCTTGGCGGCGGCTGATTTGCCGCCACGAAAGCAAAGCGCGATGTCAACCCGCCTCCCCAGGGCGGCACGGCACTTCGTAGCCGCGGCAAGTTTCCGGTCTGGTGCGCCTGTGGTGCGCCCCCCGGGACTCGAACCCGGAACCTGCGGAGTCTTGCGAGCCTGTTAGCCCGTGGCAGCCGCCGTTAATAACCGCAGGTCACAAGGGGTGCAGTGGAAGCCACAGGCAGCCGCCGGAAGTGGTTAGCAGCCCGTTCGTGGGTCAGTTCGTGGGTCAACTGTCGGGTGTCAGAGCTAGTCCCGCGTTTAAGAAACGCCATGGACACTCGCATGAGTCGTGACGAGAGGAGCGAGGTGCACTGGAACCGTCACGACAGGGGCGGCACGCTGTACAGGGACCGGTCGGTGTTCGGGCGACGTTCCGTTTCGCGCGGGTACCCCACTCCGGCACATGGGGGATGACTGGACGTCGAGCGCGGACGGGCGAGCCCAATACGACCGATCTCCAGATCGTGTCTTCCCCGACGTCCATCTCAAGTGCTCGTACAGTGAGAGAGAAAAGGGAACAGCGTAGGGAAGCGAGAATAGCTACCCGACCGAGGTACGAAGCATGGTCATCCTGGATGAGGTCGAGGAGCCACCGAGCTTGATCCGGTGCGACGGCTCGCGCTTCGACGATGATCTTATGGGCATCGAGAGCGCGTTGACCGCTCTCGAGAACTCATCCCGTGTGGCGTTCCGCGATCGAAACGCCACCGAGATTGCGCAACACTCTGCTGCGCGCATCCTCATCGTCGCAGGGCCGGGCTCCGGCAAGAGCAGGCTGTTCATCGCTCGCGTCAAGTACTGGCTGCCGCTCGACTGCAACAGCCGGATCTACGTATCGAGCTTCGTCCGCAAGCTCGTGAAAGACCTTCAGGCGGAGATTGGTAGTCATGAGGGACTCTCAAGAGACGATCAGCAGCGGGTGACGGTCTCCACCCTGCACACCCTGGCCCGCAGCCTGCTTTCGAGGAATGGTGGCAGCGCTGCCCAACCCCTCGATCGTGACGTGCAAGTCATCTCTGCCGAGTGGGAGCAGGTGGTCTGGGACGATGTGCTCGCCTTCCATGCTGACTTCCCTGGGTCGGGCTTCACGCAGCGACGCATGGCTCGCCAGTTCTACACCGAAGACTTCGATCTGTCCGCGGAGTGGCAAGCCTTGCTCGCGACCTACTTCCGCCTTGGGCGCTTTTACAACGCCGTTGGCTTTCCCGACATGATCGTCCTCGCGCGTCAGGCGATCGACGAGAACGCCGACCTGAATGAGCACACGCACTGGATCATCGACGAGTTCCAAGACTTCAATGCTGCGGAGGTCCACCTGATCCACTCGATTACGGGGACCGCCGCTGGTGTCCTGATCGCTGGCGATGACGAGCAGGCGCTTTATGAGCAACTCAAGGCCAGCCTCCCCGCGATCATCATCTCGTTTTACGACGACCCGGTCTTCGCGAACGCGATGCTGCCGTTCTGCAGCCGGTGCAGCTATTACATCTGCTTGGCTGCGTCGGCCTTCATTGCCAAGGAGCGCAGTCCGACCGCGATCCGGAAGGTGTATCTCCCGCTCATTCAAGATGACAGCGCAGCAAAGGTGCGGGTGGTTGGCACGGCGGCTCCTACGACGGCTGTCGACTACATAGCGGACTTCATCACCAAGCACCGGTCAGAACTCGAGGCGTACAAGGCAAAGATGGAGGCAGGCGAAGAGACCGACCCATACCTGTTGATCCTGACGCCTGTGAAGGACCTCAAGTTCTTCAAGCCCAATGGCGTCGCTGATCGCCTGCGGGCTCTCGTGGCCGACTGGTCCGGCACCGAGAACCGCCCTTCACCCGATTACTGGCGGACAGCGACCTATGCCTTGGTCGGCTGGAATGACACGAACAACTTCGCCTTGCGCAAGGTGCTTCATTACGAGGGCGTCCGAAGCGCGACAGTCCACACCCTCCTCGACGCGGCCATGGCGAGCAATCTGCCGCTGATCAGGGTGCTCGACAGCAGCTACGACCCGCTTCGCGCGAAGGCGCAAGCGGTGGCAGCCATCTGTGGGGCTGCGAACAGCTCGCCCGAGGAGAAGGCGGCGGCACTTGCCAAGCTGCTCCCAATTGCAGAACCCGAGCGCCTGGCGAGGGACCTACAGCGCCATCCCCTCGATGTCTTTTGGGCAATCAGCGGCGACGAGGCCGACGAAGTGATCGAAACCGCTGGGGCCATGGACCCAGTTGCACTGCTCAGCCTCGTCGGTTCCAAGGGCTTGTCAGCCCAGCACGTGATCGTGGTTGGCTGCGACGACCTTCACCTCCGAACAGTCTCGCGGCTCGCCTTCTTTGTGGCCCTTACCCGGGCTCGTAAGAGCCTGCACCTCATCACGTGCCTGAAGGCTGGCGGCTCGACAGGCACGCACCCCTACGTGCTGGAACTTCCACAGTCCTGCTGCGAGTACGTGACCAAGACCAAGCAGAACCTCGCCGTAGTGCCCAATGCCGCGGAGTTCGTCCGGAGCCTCGGCCGATGGTCGTATGGCGCGGGCCAAAATCGACGGCCACGGCAGCGGTAGCTCGCTTACGGGCGGCAGCTCTCTGTGAAGAATCGGCGAGCCCTCCAAAGTCGATGTCAAGGCGGCCGGGGTATAGGGAGTTTGTATTCCTTGGAACAAGAGAAGCCGGTTCCGACCTGGCACCTCGACCAATGTCATGCTGGGCATCGTGAGACAGCTCGAACTCGTTGCGGTCGAACTAGAGGAAGCAAGCCGGCTCATCTCGATTGGTCGGGTGCCTCAGCTGAGGCTCGCCTACCTTTTGATCGACAACGCCTCTGAAATCATCATGGACAGGGAGGTGAGGAGCGAAACCCACCTCCAAGGCATCAACCTCGCCTTGCTGCGCTCGATATCGTCCATGAATCCACGCGCCGGTGAAGAGGAGCGCGTCGCCCAGCAGCTTGAGGGGCTCCGACAGCGCATCGTGCCCGAGGACAAGTTGGCGGAGATAGAGCAGCGATTTCCGGCGAAGGTCAACTTCCTAGCGGAGCGAGGACGGCTTTCCACGCACCAAGGGATCGCCCTCCGTCGCCTCGACCGATACAGGAACGACATGTACCACGGACTCCGACTGTCCCGTGAAGTCCTGCTGCCGACCGCTCTGCTGTACTTCGATCTCGCCTGCTCGATGTTGGCGAAGTGGAAGTTCCAGCGGTCCTGGTCTTCGGCGGAGCCCTACACGGATCTGGCTAGGTTTGGCCTCGACCCCCGTGACCTAACGCGCGACGATGCTACGGAGGTGGTCGCGTCCCAGTTACGGAGTGGTATCACCTTCAATCTGAACGAGACGCGCGAGGCGCTCCAGGTCCATCTCTTGGATCGACTGGCGGCGATCGACAGCGCCATCGAGTTCATCAGCAGGAATGTGAAGGACGAGTTTGAACGTCGAGACGACGTGATTAAGCTCGTCCAACTCGAGCTTCAAGGCGAAGAGCTGACGCTGGACCAGTTGCATGCTCTGCGCTTTCCTGTGTCCGCTCGAACCCTGGCCGGCTGGAGGTCCCGACTTCGCAAGATTGGAGACGCTGACGATCGGGATGGCGTGATGGCTCGGTTCGTCGCCATGGAGGACGCCATGGCGAGATTCGAGGATCAAGTCTTTGAGTTCGCCGCTCAGATCGAGGGAATGATCCAGTACGAGATCGACCTGGCACGAGGGAAGTAGCTGATCCGCCCCCACCGCATTGCGATGCGGCTGACCACCGCCCGTCCAGCACGGGCGGAGCGCACCGACCCGTGTCGCCGGACCCGAAAGCGCCGAATGTTCTGGCGACCGGCCTTCCCCCATCCGTCTATCGCGCCGGAGTCGGCGCTTAAGGCGAAATTGGAGGGCTAGCCAGCCACTTCGCCACTCCGCAGCCGTAGCTCGGCGGTTCGCGGGAACCGCGTAGTCCCAGCATGGCAACGTGCCTTCAACGCTTCGGCATCGAGTTCTCGACGGGCGGCCCGGGCACTGGCCTCTGGTGGCCCGGGCACTGGCCTCTTCTCAGGTCGTAGCGGAGAGCGTAGGACTGTCGCCGTGACTACTTACGAGAGTACTCAACTGTTGCTCACCGTCGACGAGGCCTGTGGTCGCCTTCACATCAGCCGACCCATCCTCTACGAGCTCATCCATTCTGGCGCCATCCGGAGCATAAAGATCAACACTGCCAGAAGGATCCCGGCACAAGCGCTCGAGGACTACATCGCCGCTCGGCTGGCCGACGACAGCGGCGCAACGTGAAACGGCCGGTTCAGCAGGCAGAGAGTAAGTCATGACAATGAGTGGCAGCACCGTGAACCAGCTGCCTCCTCCACCGACGCTGGAGATCAACCCAGGCACGAACGGCTCGCTGTCTGCAGCAAGGTGGCCGAGGCTCCACGAGGCCGGCTATTACGGCCTCGCCGGCGAAGTGGTGCAGACTATCGCTCCTGAGACCGAGGCCGACCCGGCGGCAGTCCTCGTCCAATTTCTTGCAGAGTTCGGCAACGCTGTCGGGCGCTCTCCACATGCGCAAGCTGGCGGGGCTGAGCACCCAGCGCGGCTTTGGCCTGTTGTCGCCGGCGAGACGTCGAAAGCACGAAAGGGCTCGTCCTTGCGGTACGTGAAACAGGTCATGGCCAAGGCCGATTCTGACTGGTCGGAGCGGTGCGTCGCTTCTGGGCTCTCCTCAGGAGAAGGGCTTATCGGAAGGGCCGCAAAGACCACGGATCCACGGTTTCGACTCATGGTCGAAGAGGGGGAATTCGGCAGGCTTCTGACTGCAGCCGGGCGCGAGGGCAACATTCTCTCGTCCGTTCTCCGCGATGCGTACGACGGCCTCCCACTGAGCTCCATGACGAAGGACCCGCTTCACGCCCCCGCGGCCCACATCAGCGTCATCGGGCACATCACGGTCGAAGAACTTCGGTACTTGCTTACGGGCTTGCAGGCCGCAAATGGCTTCGCTAACCGCTTTCTCTTCGTTCTCGCCCGTCGCACGCAGCTTCTCCCGAGAGGTGGCAATCTCGACGACAGGGAGATCGCGAGCCTCGCTGCCAAGGTCGAGACGGCACTCGAGGATGGAGGCAAGCGCCAGATCATCACGAGATCCGAAGCGGCCGAGGAGCAATGGGCCGTGCTCTACCGACAGCTTGCTGCGGATGCGCCCGGCGGTTTGCTCGGCGGCCTCGTATCGCGAGCCGAGGCGCAGGCCCTGCGCTTCTCAGTCGTGTACGCGTTGCTTGACGGGACACGACACGTGGAGCCTGTGCACCTCGCCGCGGCCGCGGCGGTGTGGTGCTACTGCAGGGAGTCGGCTGCTTACCTCTTCGGTGACCGGCTCGGGAACGTGCTGGCTGAACGGATCCTCGCCATCGTTCGCGGAGCGACTGGCAAGGTGTTGAGCCTGACCGAGATCAGTGCGTTACTGGCGAGGCACGCCACGGCCAAGCAAATCAGCGACGCCCTTGACGTGCTGGTCGAACGGGGGCTTCTCTATCGGCTTTCCAAGCCGACGAGGGGGCGCTCGAGGTCACTCGTGGGGGCCATCGATGCGTAGGGCGTCCGAGGGAAGCGAAGGAAGCGAAGAAAGCCTGCGTCAGTGCTGTTCTTGGGCTTTTTGGGGTTGCGAGTTAAGTGCGAAGGAAGCGAAGAAAGTCTTCCTTTGTTCGCACTTCTTTCGCAATGCCGACCTGGTCTTCTTCGCCTTGTTCGCACTGCCCTTTGTGATCATGGAAAGGCCAGCCGACCTGCGATGATGGTCTCCCAGAGGACCCTTTGTTCGCTTGTTTCGCACTCTTATGGCCGCTTTGGGGGCTTGGCGGGGGAGTTGTGGTCGGAGTTGGAGCGTGCCCGCCGCCACTTTCGGGATCCAGTTCGTCGACGAACCGCTGACGCCCACGTGAGCCGTGACGAATGAGCGGAAGAAGCAGCCGCTGCGGCGGCCACAGTGCAGCGGTCTTGTCAAGCCAGCGAGGGCGCTCGACATGAGTTCCTCGGTCCCGTCCGCCGAGTCTTACGAGTTCCTGCCCGTGCTCGACACGGACGAGTTCGCGATGCTCAAAGCCGACATCGCTTCCCGCGGCGTCGTGGTTCCGGTCGTCGTAGACGCCGGTTCGGGCGCGATCATCGACGGCCATCACCGGGTCCGGGCCTTCGAGGAACTGCGGGCCGAGGGCATCAGCGTGCCGGGCTACCCGCGAGAGGTGCGCAGGTTCGAGAGCGAACAGGAGCGGGTTGGATTCGTCCTATCGGCGAATCTCTTTCGTCGTCACCTCACACGCCAACAGCGCCGGACGCTGGTCGCGAGGCTTCGAACCGAGGGCTGGTCGGTACGCCGTATCGCGGAGGTCGTCGGCGCCGGCCGTTCGACGGTGAACAGAGACGTGGCAGGTGTCCCAGATGGGACACCTGGACCCGAGATCGTGACCGGTGCCGACGAGAAGTCCTACCCAGCCCGTCGACCGCGCCCTGCGCCTTCGATACTCGTCCGCTCGGCCCGCGATGAGACCCGAGCCCGGGCCGCCCTGGCTGCTCTAGGCGATGACGCTCACGGTGGCATAGAACTCCGCCGGGCAGAGGAGCGAGGTCGCCTCGCTGCTCTTGCCCGCCGGCGGGTCGGGGTCACGCCGCGAATTGAGGAACCAGGCGTCGAGCTTCGCTGCGGAGATTTCCGAGCGGTCCTCACCGACCTCGCGCCGGCATCGGTCGATGCCATCGTGTGTGACCCGCCGTACGACAACCCAGGCGTGCCTCTCTACTCCGATCTCTCGGCGTTCGCGGCACGGGTGCTTCGTCCGGGCCGACTTTGCGTTGCGTACTGTGGGGCGATGGCGCTCCCCGAGGAGCTCTCACGCCTCGGCGAGCACCTCGAGTACGTCTGGATGGGAGCAGTCGCTCTCAACGGCCGGCACACGCTCTTTCGCCAACGGCTGGTGTTCGGCCGCTGGCGTACGGTCGCCTTCTTCTCAGCCGGCTCCTACGAGCCACGGACTGCAATCACGGATCTACTCACCGCGAAGGGCCGGGGAGAAAAGAGGCCGACCGATCACCCATGGCAGCAGGCGACCGGGCCGTTTCGCCGCCTTGTTGAGATGGCGGCTCGCCCGGGTGAGCTCGTCATCGACCCGTTCGCAGGCTCAGGCACCACAGCCCTCGCTTGTCGCTCGACAGGCCGGCGCTTCCTCGGCTGCGACCTCGACCCAGGCGCTGTCGTTCTCGCTCGCGAGCGGCTCGCTGAGTCGCCTGAGGAGCGCGATACCTGACTGTCGGCGGCCGCCTTGGTCGTCGGCGGCGCCCGAGCCCTCAAAGCCCTCAGCGCACCGAGCGTGTCGGCCGTAGCGGGTGTGCAGCTTGCCTCGAACCCTCAGCCTCTGCCTGGTCGACCGCTCCTCCGGCGCAGAGCTCCGGGGGGCAGTGGCACGGCTCTCGACGCCGCGGACTGCTTCGGCCCGAGCAGTGGCCGCCACCGTGTCCGGTCAGGCGTACACTCGCTACCAGGGCATTTGGCCAACGTCCGGTCAACCGGACGCCGCGTCCGGTCAACCGGACAGGAGCATCGGCCAGCGCGCTGGCCGGGGAGGAGCACTTCATGGCAGATGACAGATCGTGCGAGTGTCTCAATCGAGTGGCCAAAGCTGGAGCTCGTCGACGCGAGGCCGAGGATGTCAAGCGGCGCGCCGTCGATGACCTCCACCGGGCTGTCATGGAGGCGATCGATGCTCCTGGTTGCAGTCATTCCCAGCGAGCCGTTGCGCAGGCTGCCGGGCTGAGTCTGGGAGGTATCCACAATGCCCTCCTGTCGGCCCCCTCTCTCTACCCGGCGTCGTGGTTCACTAGCGAGCCGGTCTCGTCGGTCCAGGCCCGTGAAGAGCCGCCGCCGGAACCGCGAAAGTCCGGGGGCTCTACCCGGGCATCTGACTAGGAGCGTGGGTCCGAACCGGAAAGCGGTCCTGCCTCGAAGCTCGATGAGGCGAGATAGCGAACCCTGACCGGTGGTCGTGGCTTCTCGTTGGTTACGAGGCGTCCGAAGCTGAGCTTGCGAGGGTGCTCCGCACCTCTCATGGTGTCGCGATCGCGGCCGATCCGCCCGCGTTGGCGAGCTTTCGCAGGTTGTGGCAGACGAGGTGGAGCGTCCATTCGCCCCGTGCTCCATCAAGTCCGCGCAAACGGAGATGACCGGCGTGCTGTCGGACCTTCATCTGGCCGAATGCCGGTTCGACGATCGCCTTTCGCCGGGCGTAGTCGGCTCGTCCGGCCTTGGTCCGGAGGCGTCTCGCCATACGTTGCTTGGCCGTCGTGTTCTTCGGGATGCGCCCTCTCGGTGCGGCCGTGACACGCTCGTCGTGGGTCAGCCGGCCCGTGGCGACGAGTGCGTCGAGGTCGTCCTCGGCGAGTGCTTCGAGATTGTCCTTCGAGCAGTAACCGGCATCGGCTAACAGCACCTTCGGACGATCTTCGACCCCGGCGCGCACGAGCTCAACGTCCATCGCCTCGATCATCGGGATCAATTGGTTGACATCGGTGGCTTGTTGGGTAACCACACCGGCGAGGACGACCTGGTTCTTCTCGTCGACGACTGCTTGGGCGTTGTAGGCGTAGTGAAATGACCCGTCAGAGGTCTTCATGATGCGCGACTCGGGATCGGTGAAGTTGCGCTGGGCCTTTGCGGCCGGCTTGGCCTTTTCTCCGGCCTGTTCGGCCGCTTCGGCGATCTCCTCGTCGTTGGTGCGCTCGGCGTTCTTTGCTTGTTTGGCGCCGGCGCGCTCTTTGGCCTCGGCCTCGATGGCCTTCATTGCCTCACGCATCTTTGCGATGCGCGTCTCGCGTCGGGCGAGCTCGGCAGGTACTTCGTCGCCCCGGCGGTCCGCACCGAAGGCCTCGTCCTCTTCCCGGTCGATCGCCTCGGCCTCAGCGAGGATCTCGCGCACCTCGGCATCGAGCTGTTCGATCTTCTTTTGCATGTGGTCATAGCTCATGGCCTTGTGCCTGCTCGCCGAGGCCCGCAGCTTGGTGCCGTCGAGGGCGACCCGTCCGAGCTTTAGGAGCCCGGCTGTTGCGCACAATACGAGAACCTGGGTGAACAGGTCGTCGAGGGCCCCGAGGTGGCGACGGCGAAAGCGCGCCATCGAGCGGTAGTCCGGTGCGGCGTTCGCCGAAAGGAAGCGGAACGCCACGTCGGTCACACAGCGCCGCTCGATCTCCCGGGAAGAGGTCACGCCGATCGAGTAGCTGTAGAGCAGGAGCTTCAGCATCATGCGCGGGTCATAGGGAGGTGCCCCGTCCGCGGTCGCGTAGGAGCCATAGATCACCGACAGGTCGAGCAGACCGTCGACGGCCTCGGAGATGAACCGCGCCTCGTGATCTTCGGGCAGCCAGTCGTCGAGACTCGGGGGCAGGAGGAAGGACTGGGACGGGTCGTAGTGGCGGAATGTCTTGGCCGTCAAGGCAGAGGGCGTCGTCGCCGTCTTTCGTGGGCCGACCGCTACCTCGAAGAGCTGGTCGTCAACGGTGCCGTTCTCCATGGCACAAAGTCTTGTCGGTGCTCACGGAAATCGCGAATTTTCACCGCATCACAGGGATGGGAAGCGCGCGGGGCGGCTCAGGGGGTTCTGACCCACGCACCTAGAGGCCGAGGATTGTTTCTTCGGGACGACGCGCCCGGCAGGCCAACGCCCTCACTTGGCCGCGTGGTCCGAGCTGCCGGGGAGTTCGGCTGATCCCCGATCCCGCGCACCACCTCGCTACGATGAACACCATGTCCTCCGGTCCGACCGAGACGGGGCTCAGCCCCGAGCAAGCGGCCCGTGAGGCGACGCTGCGAGAGCTCGGCGAGGCGATGGTGGCAATCGAGGCCGCCGCAGGGCGGGTCCGGCGCGCCGCCAATACGCTCGCGGGTCGGCCGGACGCCGATCCGACCATCGTTGCCGCACTAGAACGAAGCGCCCGTGAGCTTGACGCAAGTCGTCGACGACTCCACCATGACGGTTACCTAGCCGACCCGCAGGCTGCTCTGTTCCTGTCCGAGCGCGAGCCCGAGACCGGGCCGCTCGTCCTCTTCCCGGTGGAGTCCGCTAGCGAGTGAGCCTTCGCTCCGGGGACGAGATCCAGGAGGCGCTTAGGAGCTTTATCGGTCGCTGGGGCGACTACTCAGGCACTGAGCGGGCCGAGGCGCAAACCTTCCTGAACGAGCTCTTCGCAGCCTACGGCGCTGATCGTAAAGTGGTCGCCCGTTTTGAGGACCCCCAAGGCTCAGGCGGTATCGTCGACTGCCTCTACCCCGGCGTCGCGATCATTGAAATGAAACGGCCCGGCGAGGCCGATCGTCTCGCCGAACACCGCGCCCAGGCGCTTGAGTACTGGCATCACTCCGACGATCCGGTAGCCCGTCTCGCCGCGGCGCGCTTCGTCGTCCTGTGCGCGTTCCAACGCTTCGAGGTCTGGGAACCGGGTCGGTTCCCGTCGGCGCCGCTTGACAGCTTCGACCTCGCAGAGCTGCCAGATCGTTACGAGGCGCTCTACTTCCTCGCGGACGAGGAGCCGCTCTTCCTCGCGCACCGCCGCAAGCTGACGACCGACGCCGCAGCCGTCGTGAGTCGCCTCTACGAGCGCCGCTCGGGGCGGGCCGCGCCCGATGAGATAAGCCAGATCCGCTACTTCGTCCTCCAGCTCGTCTGGTGCCTCTTCGCCGAGAGCCTCGGGCTGCTGGGAGGAGATCCGGTCGAACAAGTCGTCGAGGCGCTCATCGCGGATCCGCGACGATCGTCTGCGGCCGAACTCGGCCACCTGTTCTCGGTGCTGGCTACCACCGACCAGTCCGCTCGCGGCGGCCTCTACCACGGCGCGCCCTACGTGAACGGCGGGCTGTTCGCCTCCCCGGCGCGCGTTCACCTCGATCCGGACGAGCTGGCGCTCGTCGTCGAAGCCGCTGGCTTCGACTGGCACGACGTCGACCCAACGATCTTCGGGTCGCTCATGGAAGGGTGTCTCGGCCAGCAGCGTCGGTTCGAGCTCGGGGCGCACTACACGCATGAGATCGACATCCTGCGGATCGTCCGCCCTTCGATCGTCGAGCCATGGACCGAGCGGATCGCGGCCGCGACGACGCCAGCCGAGCTCGTTTCAGTCCTTGGCGAGCTCTGCGCGCTTCAGGTTCTCGACCCGGCGTGTGGGTGCGGGAATTTCCTGTACGTCGCCTACCGGGAGATTCGTCGCCTCGAACACGAGGCCAAAGGCGCGCTTTGTTGAATTGGCCGCGGCGACGGGCCTGGCTGTGACGGGCGCGCTCCCATCGTTTCCGATCTCGCATCTCCACGGCATCGAGGTCGACGAGTTCACCGCGATGATCGCCCGGGTGACGCTTTGGATGGGCCACAAGCTCGTCACCGACGCCTATGGAGCCGTCGAGCCCGTCCTTCCCCTCGTTGACCTCTCCGGCATTGTCGTCGGCGACGCGCTACGGCTCGACTGGCCGAGCGCCGATGTCGTCATCGGAAACCCGCCATTCCACGGCTCACAGAACCTGCGCAAGGCGCTTGGGGACACGTACGTCGAGTGGCTCAAGAAGACCTTCAAGTGCGGCGTCCAGGACTACTGCGTGTACTGGTTCCGCCGGGCAGCGGACCACCTCGCGCCCGACAGTCGAGCGGGACTCGTCGGCACCAACTCGATCTCTCAGAACCGAGCTCGCGGAGCCGCCCTCGAGTACGTCGTTGACCACGGCGGTGTCATCACGGCTGCTGTGTCCAGTGAGAAGTGGCCGGGGGACGCGAAGGTCCACGTCTCGCTCGTGAACTGGGTCCAGCGCCCTTCGGTTCCCCCGGACAAGTTCGTCCTCGACGAGGTTCGCGTGTCCGGGATCTCGACCGCTCTTCGGCCGAGCGACGATCTCCCTGATCCGGCTGCGTTGCCGGGCAACGTCGGTGTCGCGTTCCAGGGGCCGATCCCAGCGGGCGCCGGCTTCGTCCTCGACGCAGTCGAAGCGCGCTCAATCCTCAGTGACGGACGCGCTGCCTACGATCGAGTGGTCCGGCCTTACCTCGTCGGTGAAGACATCACGAGTAGGGCTGACTTAGGGCCATCTCGCTTCATTATCGATTTCGCCACGATGCCTCTTGAGGCAGCTGGCAGGTATCCACGGGCGCTTGAGATCGTACGCGAGCGCGTTCGGCCCGAGCGTGCTCACAACCGTCGAGAAACGTACCGGGATCACTGGTGGATCTTCGCTGAGCCGCGGGTATCGATGAGGAGCGCCATTGATGGCTTACCTCGCTACATCGCTGGCAATCGCATCGGCAAGCGCCCGCTATTCACGTGGTGCGAACCGGAGTGGTGTCCGAGTGATCTCGTCAACGTGTTCGCCTTCGACGACGACTACCACCTCGGCGTCCTCTCCTCGACAACGCATACCGGCTGGGCGTGGGCGCGTTCCTCGACGCTGGAGACTCGTCTCCGCTACACGCCGACCACCGCTTTCGCGACTTTCCCTTGGCCGGACCCGGTCGACGACGATCTCCGGGCTGTAGTCAGCGATGCGGCACAGGAGATAGTGCAGCTACGTTCCCAGCACTGCGCCGAAGGCGGTTTCGGGCTCACCCGGCTCTATAACGTCATGGACGAGGGCGGCTACCAGGACCTCGCAGCCTGCCACCTGCGGCTCGATCGGGTTGTCGCCGCCTGCTATGGCTGGCCGGTGAAGTTCGCGCAGGACCGGGGAGAGCTCGTTGCGCGTCTCACCCGCTTGAACGCCGAGATTGTGGCCGGTCGACCCTACGCGCCCTTCCCGAAGCGAGAAGCGCCCAGACGTGCCACCCACGTCGAGCAGACGTTCTACGACCTCTGAGCACGCCGCCGGGTCTTCTCTCCGCCAGTGAGGACAGCGCCACGGTGTTGTTCTTCGAGTATGGCGACGATCTCACCGTCTCGGTGCTCTCCTGGACGAACGGTCGGCCATCCAGCTATCAGCTAACGCGCTCGTTCGATCGGGAGACCAGGGACATGGTGGGGTGAGATTTCGCCGAGACCGGCAGCATCGGCGTGACGCTCGCCGCGTTCGAGGGCAACGAGGCGACCCCCTTCACCCCGTCGCACTGCACCGTAGGGGGTTACGCGCGAGAGGCGGGCGTCTGATATGTCCCATTATCGGACGCGCACCTGGGGAGTAGCGTCCAGAAACGTGGGCGTCCGTGACCATCGATCGAGGAGGAACGGTGTCCGATAACAGCACAGCTCTGCGCCGGCACCCGGCGGGCTTTCGGCCGCGGCGCGACCTTCATGCGCTCGAGACGTCGACGGCGACAAGGGTGGGGCGCCTCGATCTCCTCGCTGAGTATGAAGCGCACCTTGAGCGCTCTCCGCTGGCGTCGAGCACGAGGGTCGCCTACAGGCGCCAGACCCGCGGTTACCTCGAGTGGCTCGCAAGGCGCTCAGAGGGAATCGGGAGTGCGCTCACTGATCCACACGAGCGGGACTTCGCCGTGCGTGATTATCGCTCTTCGCTGAAGGAGAGACGCCTTGGTCCGGCCAGCGTGAACGCCGCCCTGGCCGCGATCGACCACCTCTATCGGTTTCTGCGTTTAGGTCCGCCCAGCGTCCGACGGGAGGCGTTGCCGGCTCAGGCCCCCCGTTCGCTCTGCACCGCAGAGATCCGGTCTGTGCTCCGTGCCGCCGAACGCCGCGGCCGGGCTCGAGATCAGGCGATCATCGGCCTTATGACCTTTGCCGGTCTTCGCATTGGCGAGGTCGCCGGCCTGGACGTCGACGACGTGGCTCTGTCAGCTCGGAAAGGGCGCGTAACTGTTCGCCGCGGCAAGGGCGACGTCTCCCGGACGGTCCCACTTTCGGCCCAAGCGCGGGAGCTCGTCGAAGGGTGGCTTCGGATCCGACCGCAAGTGACGTCGCCGGCGCTATTCGTGAATTCGAATGGTGATCGGCTTTCGGTCCGTGCGATCGACCGTGGCGTCCGGGCGGTGGCCGAGATCGCCGGCGTCGAGCTGTCGGCTCATGTGCTGCGGCATACCTTTGTCACGCTCATGGTCCGGGCTGGAGTCGATGTCGTCATGGTGGCCGAGCTCGCCGGGCATCGATCGCTTGAGACGACGCGTCGTTACGCGCTTCCGACGCAGGCGGACCTCCCAGCTGCGGTCGAGCGATCGACTATCGAAGCGTGAGAGTGCTGAGATGACGACCACCTCCGCGGCCGAAGGAGTCGGCGACGCTTTCCTTGTCGGGGCTGGCTTCTCGAAAGCTATCGACTGTCGCATGCCCGACACTGACGCTCTCGGGCGCTTAATAACAAGTCGACCGGACGTCGCGGGTCGGGGAAGGATCCCCGCGCAGTTCGAGCACGGAGCATTCGAATCGTGGCTCTCGGTGCTGGCGAGCGACCAGCCGTACCTGACGGAGCCAGAGAACCTTGAGCAACGAGCCTTGTTCGGCCGCATAGCCCGGGCGCTCGTCAGCACTCTTTCGGAGATCGAGGCTGAGGTTCTCTCGACTGACGCCGCTACCTGGCTATACGAGCTCTTGAGCGTGTTTCACTTCCAGCACCCGACCGTGATCAGTCTCAATTACGACACTCTCCTTGAGGCCGCTGTAAAGACTCACCCGCTCTGGGACGGCGGGACCGGCAGAAAGATCGACCCCGGCGACATATTGCAGAACACGCCACCGAACCCTGCGTATACGGAGACGTGGGACCTCGGACCCGCACCGCTTGTCCAAGACACTTTTCGACTGATCAAGCTGCATGGATCGCTCGACTGGTTTTGGGTGGGCCAGGACCCGACGGGCCTCTCACTCCTTCGCCGAGACTCGCAAAGTCGGTTCGGATCGCCAGCCTCCGTCGCCACAACAAGAGCTCAAGAGCTTCAGGGCCGGGAGCCTTTCATTGTTCCGCCGTCGACGGCCAAATCCGAGTACTACCGGGTGCCGGTGCTGCGCCTTCTTTGGACTCAAGCTCTCGAGGCCTTACGAGAGGCGAAGCGGGTTTTCTTGGTTGGCTACTCGCTGCCGCTAGCTGACCCCGTGATGTTGGGCTTATTGAGAGACGCCTTCCGAGACCGAGTACCAGAGCTCTGGATCGTAAACCCGTGCCCGGAGCGGCCTCTCTCAGGTCTCGCGAGCCTCGGGATCGATCGAGACTGGGTCACCCGCTTGGACAGCAAGGATTGCGTCGCCGCACTCGCACGCCAGCTTCGCGATCAGGCCGCCGGCGACGTGGTAAGCCAGATCCGTCGGTTAGACCCAGCCGTAGCGAAGGGAACGCGCATGCTCCTCGCTTGGGGGGACCGGGGAGGGAAGGCTGTGCAGTCGGCGTGGATAGGTGCAATCCGGCCCGTTCAGCCGGACGCCGATCTTCTCCTGGAACCTGCCCCCGGGTTCCCCACATCCGTCCCGTCAATGGATGACCTCCCGTCGCTTGCTGACTTGCTGCCTCGTCTTCCCGGGGCGAAGCGACTCGTGGCGCTCATGCCTGACGGACGACAGCTTCCCATTGTCGGTAGCTGGTACCAGGACGGCGTGCCTCCACATCCGCCGCCAGCGTCGGTGATTCTTATGCCAGCGGGGAAACCCGCAGACTAATAACTTGTCACGGCCGAGCGTTACGAGTAACGTGACAGGTATATGAGCACGAGACCCCCCCCCGGCAGATCTGCTGCGCCTTCTGCGGAGCTGCGACGAGCGTGCCTTCGCGGCGTGGACCAGCGCCGATCTATTGCTCGCCTGCGCATCGTCAAGCCGCCTATCGACAACGACTCCGAGAATGGCGCGCAGAGAACTCCCCGGCGCCTACGCCGGACGCGCTCGAGGCGATGCGAGGTGCACTGCGAGAAGCGAGCGACGCGAGCAGTTGGGCGGTGGCGCGGCGGATCCTCGCACGCGCCGTCGAGAAGAACCCCGGAACAAGCGGGAGGGAGAAGCCATGACCAAGCGTCGAGGACGAGGCGACGGAACCATCCGCGAGCGAAGCGACGGACGTTGGGAGGGCCGGATCGAGCTCGGCTGCGGACCCACCGGTAAGCGCAGGCAAAAGTCGGTCTTCGGCCGGACTAGGAGAGAGGTCGTGGCCAAGATGCGGGCCGAGCAGCAACGCCTCGACAGCGGCCTACCTCCCACGGACGGACGTCGGCGACTGCGCGACTTCCTCCAGTGGTGGTCCGAGAAGGTCTTGCCAGGTACCGTGAGTGCCGGCAGCGAGGCCACCTACCGGCGTCTGCTCCGGCTCTATGTCATCCCGAGTGTCGGGAATTTGCGTCTGACAGAGCTCACCCCGGCGCACGTGACCGAGATGATGCGCTCGATGGAAGCGGGGGAGTTGTCTCGACGCCCGCTCTCACCTCAGACGCAGAGCTCTGCCCGCAAGGTCCTCGCCCGGGCGCTTCGTCGGGCCGAACAAGAGGGCCTCATCGGTCGCAATGCAGCGATGCTCGCCGATGGTCCGCGGGTGCCGCGGCGCGAAGGGCGCAGTCTCACCGGCGCGCAGGCGCGCGAGCTGCTCGCAGCGATCGAGGAGGACCGCCTCGGGCCGGCGTTCGGCGTACAGCTCGCCCTCGGGTTACGCCGCGGCGAAGTCCTTGGGCTTTGCTGGTGCGACGTCGAGCTCGAGTCCGGCTCTGCGATCGTCCATGTCCGCCAGCAGCTTCAGCGAGTCGCCGGCGTCGGGCTGAGGCTGAGCGAGCTCAAGACGGCACAGAGCCGCCGCGATCTCGTGCTCCCGGCGCCGATGGCCGTCGCTCTCCGCCGCCATCGTGTGCTGCAGTCGACCGAGCGGCTCGCCGCAGGTCCCACGTGGCAGGACGAGCTCGGGCTCGTGTTCACGACCCCGATCGGAACACCGGTCGACCCCGACAACTTCCGTCACCGACTGAGCGAGCTCACGACGGCCTGCGGGCTGGGTCACTGGACAACTCACGAGCTTCGCCACTCGGCTGGCTCGCTGTTGTTCGCCGCCGGCGTACCGATGAAGCTCATCTCCGAGATGCTTGGTCACTCCTCGGAGCGAGTGACCTCAGACATCTACGTGCACACCGAGCAGGCGGCCAGAGACCGCGTAGCCGAGGCGATGGCCGGCGTGCTGTTCGCTTCGGGAGGCGAAACGGGACCGATAGGTGGTCAGTTAGGTGGTCAACTCGCCGACGGGATCGCCAGTTCGGCGCTCTGAGCTGGGAGTTCGTGCGCCCCCCGGGACTCGAACCCGGAACCTGCGGATTAAGAGTCCGTTGCTCTGCCAAATTGAGCTAGAGGCGCATTCGCTTGATTAGCCTAGCCGGTTTCAGCTTGCGATTAAACCTCTGACCCGGCTCAGGCGACCTTCTTGACCGCTGGGTAGCGGGTTCTTGGCGGTTTTCGGGTCCCTTTCGGTCGTCCTGGACCAGGGGTGTGGGATTTTGGTGCACCAGCGGGTGTGCCGATGTGTGCGCGGAGTTGACGAAATCCTCTGCGGACCCGTCTCGGCGTGAGCAACGATGGGTCAACGACTCTCTCCCAGGGCATCCGCATGTTGGCAACTAGTCCTCGAGCCAGGCGGAGCTGGGTGTAGGCAGCAAGGATGAGCCACGTCCAACGGTCGGCTTGTTCGGGCGTGCGCAGCGACGGTGTCGTCCAGCCGAGCGTGGACTTGAGGAACCGAAAAGTGTGCTCGATGTCGAAGCGCCGTAGATAGGCGTGCCAGCACAGGTTGAGGTCGGGCTCGCCCGGACCGGACCACCACAACCACAAGGTCTTTTTGACCCGACCGATCGGCTTGGGCAGATGTTCGACCTCGACGCGGATAACGCTGCCGCGAACGATCGGCGGAGGGCCGTCGCCTGCCCAGCGTCCCCGGCCAATCAACTTTTGGTGCATCCCATGCCAGGCCGTCACCTTCACGCGGCCATAGCGCGGGTCATGCGCCACGAGTTCGGCGTCAGGAGGTGACACAACGGCAGAGTCTTTGAGCTTGAAGCGCCGGCCGTGTCGGCGCGGCCGGCCCTTGGCTTTGGGTACTCGAGGAGCGGGGTCGGTGTAAAACACCCGGTCCGAGCGAATGCGCACCAGGATTTGAGCGTCCACGTCTGCGAGCCCCGCCCCCAGCGCGACAGGGTCATAGCCGGCGTCGAAGACGAACAATGCGAGCGTGCCCTTGCATTCGAGCAAGTCGGCGCACCGGCGCACCTGGTCGATCGTGGCCCGGGTGGGATCGCTCCGAGGCGTCATACGCATGACATCGAGCGGTGCGGTCCAGCTGTCGGGAGCCCAGTCGAGCTGGGTGATCCACTGATAGGACCAACCCGCCACGATGGGCTGGCCGGCCGAATGCTTCGAGGCGGAGTAGTAGAACCCCCGTTCGGGGCTGGTCTCGGCGTCGCAGCGATCCCAGACTGAGGCGTCCACGGCGAAGACCGGCGGCCAAAGCCTCGGCCGATGTGTCAAAAGGGCGCGCCGCAGACTGTCCTCATCGAGCTCGTCTCGAGCCAGCGCCTTGTAAAGGCTGCCATGGGATCGGCGGAACACCGGCTCCAAGGAGAGCGCCGGCACCGAGCCAACCGAGCCCGGTTCGCACAACGTGGCGTCGCAGAGCTCAAAGAGCGCGTCACCCCAGCGGGTCAAAGAGGCGTAGAGCCCGGCTCGAAAGTTCCGTAGTTCGTTCTTGTGTCCCTCATCACCATCATGTTCCGCCATACCAGACAGTATGACTACTGTCTGGTCTAGAGACTGGGATACTTTGGGACGAGATGATGGAGGGAGTCGCGATGGCCAAAGCGACAAGTGAGCAGCGGCTGGCGGACTACGAGCGCCGCTACCGCGAACTTGCCGCGCAACTCGCCGAGATCGGCCTCATCTCATCGGGGAGCCTCACGCATCGCTACACGCGTTGCGCCACGCCGGGCTGCAAATGCCACGACGATCCGCCGCGACCGCACGGGCCCTACTACCAGTGGACAGCCAAGGTCAACGGCAAGACCGTCACGCGGCGGCTCAGTGCGAACGAAGCGAAGCTGTACCAGGAGTGGATCACCAACGACCGGCGGATGCGGCGTCTCATCGCCCAGATGCGCCAGGTGGCCGCGAAGGCTGGCGAGCTGAAAATCAATCAGGCTGCCACTACGTAGGTCAGAGGTTTAATCGCAAGCTTAGGCGCACGTGAAAAAGGGGTGACCGAGGACAAGCGAGGGTGACCGAGGGGACTTGAACCCCCGACCTCCAGGGCCACAACCTGGCGCTCTAACCAACTGAGCTACGGCCACCACGACCTGGGGGCCGGTCCGCCTCCGGGTGCACCTAAAGCATGGCACAGTCGAGGGGGCAACCCGAAGCGAGGGACACCCTGGCCCTGCTAGTCGATGCGGCAGACACAGAACTCGTTGCCCTCGGGGTCTGCCATGACCTGCCACCAGCCCCCTTCGCTTCCAGACATCGCCGTCCCGACTCGCGTCGCCCCGAGAGCGACGAGCCGCCCGATGGTGTCCTCGGCGTCGGTGGTCAGAAGGTCCAGGTGGAGGCGGTTCTTGACCGTCTTTGGCTCCGGGACCCGCTGCAGGTACACGACGGGCAGGACCGGCTCTGGTGGCACAAGGTCAAGGTAGGTTCCGGCTCGGTCCATGTCTCCGACCGCATATCCGAGTGCTTCCGCCCAGAAAGGGGCGAGTGTCTCCGGCATGACACTGTCGATTCCGATCTCGATGCGGACGGCCACTGGCAACACTCTCCTCTCGTCTCGCGAGCACGAGGTCAAGTCACAGCAATCGGTTCACTGACTCCATTCTCCCAGAGTAGGTGCCCGCGTCCCCTACGCTTACGGGCAGCGAAGTTGCCGATGCCAGGCGAAGCCCCCGTAGCTCAGCGGAATAGAGCAGCTGCCTTCTAAGCAGACGGTCGGAGGTTCGAGTCCTCCCGGGGGCGCTACCAGGGCGAGCGGTGCTAATTGTAGGGTACGCGCTATTGCACAGCGTATCGAGACCGTCTAATCTTTCTTCCAGCAAAAGGTGCAAGGCGCGCCCGCCGAGGAGGTTCCGATGCCCGCCAAGCTCGCCCAAGCCAGCGAGTTCGGCACCCTGGAGACGCTGATTCCAAGCTGGGAACGCAGCCTTCGTGCCGGAAACAAGTCACCCAAGACGATCAGGGCCTACGGTGACAGCGCACGCCAGTTCGAGGTCTTCGCCCGCGAAAAGCTTGGCGTGACAGCGGTTAACAAGATGACCCGCGAGACCGTGGAGACGTTCATCGCCGATCAGCTCGCCCGCTGGAAGCCCACGACGGCCAGCGTCCGCTACCGCTGCTTACAGCAGTTGTTCAAGTGGCTCCTCGAGGAAGGGGAGATCACGGCCGACCCGATGGCGCGCATGAAGCCGCCGATCGTGCCAGAGGTCCCGGTGCCGGTCGTATCGGACGACGACCTCAAGAAGCTGCTCCGGGCCTGCAACGGCAAGACCCTCGAGGACAAGCGGGACCTCGCGATCCTGCGCGTGTTCATCGACACTGGGATCAGGCTGGCCGAATGCTCAGGGCTGAGGCGCGAGGATGTCGACCTACAGGAGGAAGTCCTTCACGTGACCGGCAAGGGTCGCAGGCCCCGAGCCGTGCCTTTCGGAGCAAAGACCGGCGTAGCGATTGATCGGTACTTGCGCCTGCGCCCGCGGCACTCGCAGGCCGACAGCCCCGCGCTGTGGCTGGGGCCGAAGGGCGGGCTCACCGACTCAGGCATCGCCCAGATGCTTGAGCGGCGGTGCCTACAGGCCAGCATCGAGAAGGTCCATCCACATCAACTGCGGCACACCGCGGCTCATGTCTGGATGGCCCAGGGTGGGGGAGAAGGTGACGCCATGCGCCTGTTCGGCTGGCGGTCTCGCCAGATGCTGAACCGGTACGGCGCGAGCGCCGCCGACGAGCGAGCACGAGACGCTCACCGACGAATCGCCCCGGGCGACCGCCTCTAGAACGAGGCCACGGTGCCCCGGAGCGTGTTTCGGTGTGTGCGTCGCGATTGGCCGTATCTGCCCTCGCGGCACTGGCGAAAGACCCCCAGCACCGGTTGCGTCATGTTGTTCTCGACCTCGCCCGCGACGACGCCAAGGCCAATCGAGTCATGTGCGCCCTTAGAGCTGCCTGTGCGCGCCTGGCGCGCTCGGGAGGCGGCAGCGAGCCATCGGGGTCTACTTCACGCTCGAAACGGGTCAGGAACGCGGCACGGGCCGCTTGGGTCGTTTCTTTGGGGTCACGCTTGGCGTGGAGGCTATAGGCAGCCAAGCGGGAGCGAAGGGATCGTTGTGCAGGGGTCAACCCCCCTCGATCATGCACAGCAATCCCTCATTGCCAGTCGCGACACCGCCCGTTGCCTTCCTGCCACCTCGGGCTGCCACAGGGATGCCGATTCGGGGAGCCGGGTACTCGTACCGGTGGACACGCGATGAGCGGAGCGGAGCCGAGTCATTCCGCGATCGTGCGCCGATCGACTCACAGGAACACTCACAGCAACACTCACAGACGAGCTCGCGGGACGGTTTTTTCGGTTCGGCCATCACGCAGCGCGGCTCTGCGCGGCCCGGCAACTCACAGCAACACTCACAGCAACACTCACAGCAACACTCACAGCAACACTCACAGCAACACTCACAGCAACACTCACAGCAACACTCACAGACCCTGGTCCCGGCCCTATGGATGGAAGGGCTCGGTCGGAGCGACGCGTGGGCGGTGTCCGCTCCCGTCGTCGTTGACGGCCAGGCGCACGCCACTATCGCGTCGTCTGACGTGCTATGGCTGAAAGCCCATAATGATCCGAGGAGGTGACGTGGCTCGCAGCCATGACGAGGCTTCCGCGACCCGCCGTGCGCGCCTGCCGGCCGAAACGCGAAGTGACAGGGCGGTCTTCGAACAGACCTACCGGCTCGCGGTTCAGGTGATGGAGCGCCGGGAGCTCCTCGGCCTCACCCAGATAGAGCTTGCCGAGAAGACCGGCATCGACCAGGGCGACATCAGCAGGATCGAGCGTGGCTCGACCTTCCCGAGCGAGAAGACGCTTCGTCACCTCGCCGACGCCCTCGGAGCGGAGTGGCGGTTGATCGACAAGGCGACGACCTGAATCCAGCTCCAAGGCCGGTGTCGAGCGACGGAAAGTCCTCATGAGTGACTATGCTCCGCGAACACGGCGCGATCGTGAGTGCCGCAAGGCTCGGACGTCTGCGCCGGACGCCGCCGCCGGCCTGGCACCCTGTGCATCACGTGTGATGCCCGGGCGCCCCTTGTTGTGACGCCGATGCAAGCCGTCAGCGCAGGTCCTAGATGTGCCGCGAGGTCGATCCTGCCGTCCCATCGTCCTCGTGCCTCAAGCGTGCCTCACGCATAGGCTAACAATGACGCCGGAGGAGATGAGGTAGGTGCCGGGGCCTCGATCAATAACCAGCGAACCGAGCCGTCATGTCCTGGCGATCCGCGACGAGCGCTACGCCGAGCTGGTGCGGCAGTGGATGCGCCGCGCCAAGGACGCCACCGCCCGCCACGTCCACGGCGTCAGCGGGCACGTCATCGACGCGGTCCAGGAGGGCATCGGCCTGCAGCGGTACTTCCTGCCGGAGGAGTTCACCGAGGACGTCGTCCGCCGCACGCTCCACGACCTTATTTCCGACGACGAACCGGACGGCGCACCGGACCCCGCAAGACGACACAACGCAATGATCCGACGACAGACGGAGACGACATGACCATCGCTTGGAACGTGCCGGGCCTGCCCTTCATGCTCTCGCCGTCCTCCGAGTCGGCGTGGACGATCGCCGAGGCGCCCGCCATGGTGACGGCCTCGGCGGGCCCCCACAGCGACATCTTCATCGACCCGGGAGCGGACACCCAGCTCAACGCCGAGTCGATGCTCAACGCGGCGACCCTGCTCGGCGTCCCCCCGGACGGTGACTTCCAGTTCAGCGCCCGCGTCACCGTGGAGTTCGCCTCGACCTACGACGCGGGAGTGCTGCTCCTGTGGATCAACGACCGCCGCTGGGGCAAGCTCTGCTTCGAGTTCTCCCCCGACGGCGAGCCGATGATCGTCTCCGTGGTCACCCGCGGCGTCTCCGACGACGCCAACGCCTTCGTCGTCGACGGCCGGACGGTGTGGCTGCGGGTCGCCCGGATCGACCACGCCTTCGCCTACCACGCCTCCCTCGATGGGAAGACCTGGCGGATGATCCGCTTCTTCACCATCGACGGCACGTCCACGCCCGCCGCGATCGGCTTCGAGGCGCAGTCGCCGACCGGTGACGGGTGCATCGTCACCTTCGACGACATCCGCTTCACGCGCGAGCGCCTGGGCGATCTGCGCGACGGCTCGTGAGCCGAGCCCGGGAGCTAAGCCAGAGGTTGTGGATGCACCGTCGCCACGAGGCCGTCAGTAGGTGGTTCGAGTGGTTCGATGCCGGGTTCGATGCCGGGCTCACGCACCAGCGATCCGAAGCCGGCACCCTCTACCGCGCCACAAACGAGACCCATCCAACACGCGCATGCCACACCATTGCACCACACCCCAACAACCGATGCATCAGTGCCAATCACCAAGTCCAGTCTCAATTACCCCCGCCGGCTCGGGCCCCTACGTCCCCACCAAGGTGCGCCGGTAACAGCCGGTCGAGTGCGGACGATCTCGATCCCCTCGGCCTTGAAGACCTTGTCGAAGCACGCTCCGAAGCGCTTGTCGCGGTCGTGCACGAGGAAGCGGATCGGTTCCGCAAGCTTGGACGGCGAGGAACTCCTTCCAGGTCGGTCCACCGCGGAGCTGGTCCGAGACCGTAGCTTCTAAGGACCCGGCGGATCGAGCTCGCCGAGATGCGGACCCCTAGCCCGCGAAGGTCGCCTTGAATGTCTTTCGGAAATACCCTGAGCACGTGGTCACAAAGAAAGGCCGGTGTGGTCGAGGAAGTTGAAACAGAGCTGGTAGCTGGTGCCGACACGCTCGAGGGCATTCTCGGCTGCAGCTTGCGCCTCCTCGATGGTGTCGGGACACAGGTTCGCGAGCTCGACCGCCTTGACGTTGCCCCACACCGAGCTCGACAGGGTTCAGATCATGGGCGTAACCGGGAAGCTGTTCGACGACCAGCCAGGACCGCTGCGTGGCGATCCAGGCCTTCATGGCCCTGGAGCGGTGTGCTGACAGCCCGTCCCAGATCAAGGTGACCTTCTTCACCAGAAAAGTGCTCGTGGAACTGTTCGAGGAACTCGATCAGCGAGTCGGTGTTGTAGGCGTCGTCTTTGATCTGGAACACGACCGCGGCCTCGCTGGCATCGGCCCGGTAGGCCAAAGCGGCGGACATCGACAGGCGGGTCCAGGAGAAGTGATGGCGCAGGACAGGAGTCTCGCCCCGGGGAGCCCAGGTCGCCCTCACGGACGGGAGAAGCGAGAATCCTGACTCGTCTTGGAAGACGATCCACGCCCGGCGGCGCCGGGCACTTTTTTTATGCGGGGCCACTCCACCTCGACCCAGTTCGCAATCGCCTCGTCGTCGCGTTCGAGTGCCCGACGGGCCGGCCGCTGGCGAGTCCACCCGAGACGCTTGCGCAGGGTCTCCCAGGTCTGGGTCTGGCCATAGCGAACCCCGGTCGTGGATTCGATTACCTGGCCACTCGGGCCAAGGTCCACAACTCGGTCGAAAAGCCATTGGCCCTCGGCCCTTTCCTGAGAGCCGCCACCACGTCGTCGAGCTGATCGTCGCCGAGGTGGGGGTGCCGTCCCGCACGTCCAGCCCCGGTCAAGGCCGCCCGCCCTCCAGCACTCCAGAGCCGATACCACTCCGAGGCGGTCTCGCCGGACACCCCGAGAGCCCGGGCAACATCAGCCTGGTGCTTGCCGCGACGGAACATGTCGGCCGCCGGCAGGCGACGCCGCTTCAGCGCCTCGAAGTCACGGCGGGGACGAACCGGCTTGATCGAGCGATTCTGCTTCTTGCCCGAACTGCGGGGCGTAGCCACACAGACATTATCTCACACTTCTGTAGTTCTGTCAGTGTATTTCCGAAAGATCTTTAAGGATCCGGCGGATCGAGCTCGCCGAGATGAGGACCTGTCCCAGCCCACAGAAGCTGGCCGTGAATGCGAACACGTCCGGCAGGCGGTTCTCCCGGCCGAGGCGGATAATGAGCTCGACGAGCTCATCGTTGAGCAGGGGGACATCACGGACCTTGCGGGGCTCGCCAACATTTCCCACTTGCTGACGCGAGCACTACATATGCCAGGAGGTGCAGAACCTCGGGCGTGACGGAGAGAAAGCAACCCCGGCGCCACCCTGGAAGTACTCGGCTGAGCGCGGCGAGCATCACTCGGTCTGCGGATCGGTAGCGAACGCGATCATGGAGCTGCCGCTTGAGCAGGCGGACCTGGTGGCACAGCGCGACCACTCGATGTCCTTGTCCA
>CAVRAT010000015.1:0-237919 GCA_963719125.1 uncultured Acidimicrobiaceae bacterium | reverse complement strand
GGGGGCTTCTCGGCCGGCCACCGCGGGTCCCGGTGGCTGTTGGGTGGCACGTGCGTCCCGGCTGACAAGGCTCATTCGGCGGCAGCCGCTTGACCCTCCGCGGCGCAATCGGTGGTAAGCAGCACCTCCGAGAGGCCCACACCGGCCAACTAACCTGTTCCCGTGGCGGAATACGACTTTCGCGAGGTTGAAGAGCGCTGGCAGCGGCGCTGGGACGAGGATGGCACCTACCGGGTCGACCTCGATGACCCGCGGCCGCCTTACTACGTGCTGTGCATGTACCCCTACCCGAGCGGGCCTGCCCACCAGGGCCACATCCGCAACTACACCTTTGGCGACGTCTTGGTCAGGCACCGAACGATGCAGGGCCACGCCGTGCTGAGCCCCTTCGGCTTCGACTCGTTCGGCCTGCCGGCAGAAAACGCCGCCATAAAGGGCGGGGACCATCCGCGCGTGTACACCGAAGCACGCATCGCCGAGCTCAAGGCGTCGGTCAAACGGCTGGGCGCGGTCTACGACTGGCGACGCGAGCTGCGCAGCCACGACCCCGACTACATGCGCTGGAACCAGGTCATCTTCCTTGAGCTGCTCCGCGCCGGCCTCGCCTACCGAGCCGAGGCCCCGGTCAACTGGTGTCCCGGATGCCACACGGTGCTCGCCAATGAACAGGTGCTCGCAGACGGTACCTGCGAACGCTCCGGAGACGTCGTGGAACGCCGCAACCTCGAGCAGTGGTTCCTCCGCATCACCCAGTACGCCGAGGAGCTGCTGGATGCCCTGGACGGCCTGGACTGGCCCGAGCGCGTGAAGACGATGCAGCGCAACTGGATCGGCCGGTCCGATGGCGCCCAGTTCCGCATGGCCGTCGCCGGCCGGCCCGGCATAGAGATCGAGGTCTTCACGACGCGCCCGGACACCAGTTTCGGCATGACCTACGCCGTGGTGGCGCCGGAACACCCGCTCGTACCGGAGCTCGTGACTGACGCCCACGAGGACGAGGTCGCTGAGCTGTGCACCCGCGCCCAGCAGGCCACCGACATCGAGCGCCAGTCCTCCGAAGGGTCGCTCGAGAAGCGGGGCGCGTTCACGGGCAGCTACTGCGTAAATCCCTTCAACGACGAGCTCGTGCCGATCTACGTGGCGGACTACGTGCTCATGGGCTACGGCACCGGGGCGATCATGGCCGTGCCCGCCGAGGACGAACGTGACTTCGCCTTCGCCGAGACTTACGGCCTGCCGATCGTGCGGACCGTCGAACCGCCCGAAGGCTTCACCGGGGGCGCATACTCCGGCGACGGACTCAAGATCAACAGTGGCTTCCTCGACGGCTTCGACGTCCCGACCGCGAAGCGAATGGCGATCGAGTTCCTCGAGCAGCTGGGGATCGGCTCGCGCAAGGTCAACTACAGGCTGCGCGACTGGCTTATCAGCCGGCAGCGCTATTGGGGCTGCCCGATACCTGTGATGTACTGCCCCAGCGACGGGATCGTGCCGGTGCCCGTAGAGGAGCTCCCGATCCTGCTCCCCGACGACGTCGCGTTCCGGCCCACAGGTGAGTCCCCACTCCGCTTCGACGAAGGGTTCTTGAAGACGATCTGTCCGATCTGCGGAGGGCCGGCAATCCGCGAGACCGACACGATGGACACCTTCGTGGACTCGTCGTGGTACTTCCTGCGTTTCTGCAATCCGCATGACGAGACGGGCCCTGTCGACTTGGGGGCGGCCCGCCACTTCATGCCGGTCGACCAGTACATCGGTGGGATCACGCATGCGATCTTGCACTTGCTGTACGCCCGTTTCTTCACGCGAGCTCTGGCCGACACGGGCCTCGGTCCCAAGGAGGTCCGCGAGCCTTTCTCGCAATTGTTCTGCCAGGGCATGATCCGCCTCGGCGGCCGGGCGATGTCCAAGTCCAAGGGCAACGTCGTGTCTCCCGACGATTACTTCGCGAAGGTGGGGGCCGACTCGCTCCGGCTGCTTCACCTGTTCATCGGCCCCCCGGTGGACGACGTCGACTGGAACGAGCAAACAGAGGAGATACTCGAAGGGTGCTCCCGGTACCTGGGCAGAGTGTGGCGTCTCGCGACCGACGCACCCCAGCAACCGGATCAACCCTCCGGCGAGGATGCGGCCGGCGACGCTCACCAGCTCAGGAGAGCCGTCCACCACACCATCGCTCGCGTCACGGCAGATATCGAGCGCTATGCGTTCAACACCGCCGTCGCGGCATGCATGGAGCTGACCAACACGATCTCCCGCCACGCCCGGGCAGGCACCGACAGGGCTGTGATCGAAGAGTCGGTCGACACCCTGTTGGAGCTTCTCGCTCCGTTTGCACCGCACCTCGCGGCCGAGGCCTACGAGCATCGCCACGGAGACGACGTGCACACGCGTCCGTGGCCGGTTGCGGATGTCCGCCTGCTCACCGAGCAGAAGGTGACGATGATCGTGCAGGTGATGGGCAAGGTCAAGGACCGGATCGAGGTCGAGCGCGACATCTCAGAACAAGCCGCCGTGGAGATCGCCCTGGCGTCGCCGAGAGTCCAGGAAGCCCTGGCCGGCGCCTCGCCGAAGCGGATCATCGCCAAGCCCCCGCGGCTCGTCAACCTCATCGTCTAGGCCCACCGCGCCAGGCCTTGGCCGGCTCCACCGGGCAGGCGCCGGGAACCCGACCTCGTGCCGCTCCTCTCTCAGGCCTGCAGAGCCCTGAGGACGCAGAACTCGTTTCCCTCCGGATCCGCCAGCACAACCCAGGTCGCCTCCGCGCTCTGGCCCACGAAGACGCGTCTCGCGCCGAGCGACTCGAGACGCTCCACCTCCCTTTGCTGGTCGCGGGGACGAAGATCGAGGTGGAGACGGTTCTTCACGGTCTTGGACTCGGGGACCTTCAGGAACAACAAGTCGGGAACCACTCCGTCCTCCGCGGAGCCGACCGGTGGTTCGAGCACGACCTCGTCGGGTTCCTCTTGAGTGCGACGCCACCCGAGCGTCGCCTCCCAGAAGCTCGCGAGCGACGCGGGATCGCGAGCATCGATGCACAGACACTGGATGCGAAGGTCCATCTTCCTCCTCCTTCCCTGTGCTCGAGTCCGACGCCGGCCCCGTCGAGTCGGGTCGGGCCTCGACGGGCCGACGATTGCTCGGCACCTCCCAACACCAGCTCTAGACGACCTCGCGGAGCCTCCCGTTCGACACGTCGTAGACGAATCCCCGTACCGATTGCTTGTGGCGGATGAACGGGCTCGCCTTTATGCGCGCGATCGACTGGCGGACATCTTCGTCGAGGTCCTCGAAGGCTTCGACCGCCCATTCCGGCTTGATCCCGACCTCGTCCTGGATCTGCCTCTTGAACTGGTCGTCGGTGAAGGTGAGCATCCCACAGTCCGTGTGATGGACGAGGATTATCTCTTCTGTGCCCAACAGCCGCTGCGAGATGGCCAGCGAACGGATCTCGTCATCGGTGACGACACCACCGGCGTTGCGTATGACGTGGGCATCGCCCTCTTCGAGTCCGAGCAGGCCGTAGGGGTTCACCCTGGCGTCCATGCAGGCCAGTACCGCCACCTTCTTGCCTGGTGGCAGGGGCAGGTCGCCCTTGTCGAATGACGAGGCGTAGGCCTCGTTGTTGCGCAGAAGCTCATCGGTGACACTCATCGGAATCCCCCCAGTCGCGAACCACCTAATGATGACTTATGTCATCCGCTTTGGAAACTTAGCGCAGTCGACCGGGGCGCCGCGCGCCCTACTGGCCGCGCAGGTACCGCTCGAGCTCCGCCGCGATCTCGTCTCCTGAGGGCACCCGCCGGTCGTCGGGCATTTCCGGGGTGCCTTCCAGCTCGTCGATCTGCTGTTCAAGCTGGCGAACCATCTCCTGGTGTTCGCTGCTCTGGGCGATGAGCTCATCGACCTTGAGGCGTGCCGCGTCGGCGGAATCGGAAAGCACGTGCGAGTCGATCACGAGGCCGGACAGGCTTGCGAGACCGTCCAACAACACGACCGCCGCCGCAGGGAACGGCATCGCAGCCACGTAGTGGGGCACCCGTGCCCACAGCCCCACGGAGGGGATGCCCACTTTCGCGCAGGCAAGCTCGATGACCCCCTGGATCCCTGACGGGACCTCGATGGCACCGGGGATGAAACCGATCTTCGTGGCCAACTGACTGTTCGATGCAGTCGCCGCCAGCTTGACGGGCCGCGTGTGCGGCGCGGCCGCGGGGAAGCCGCCGAATCCCACCATAAGCCTCACCTCGAGTGCCGTCGCAAGCTCGGCGACCGCGTCCGCGAACGACTGCCAGTGCAAGTCGGGCTCAGGGCCGGCAAGCATGGCGATGCCCGAGCCGAGCCGGTCGGCCCCGACGTTGAGGACCACCTGCGGCCAGTCCAGGCCTTCGTTGATCCCGTCCGAGATCTTGAGCTTCGGCCGGCGGGCGCGTTGGTCGAGCAGCTCCTCGGAGTCGAACACCGCGTACGTCCGCGACTCGATCGCGTCGAACAGGCTCGCCATGGCCGTCGCGCCGGCGAGGCCCGCGTCCACCCATCCTTCGAGCGCGACGACGAGCACCGGTGACGGTGGAGCCGCCTCGCCGGTGAGCCGGTAGAGGGACGATGGGACAGTCATTGAGCTTTCCTTCCCACGCCGACGCCTTGCATAACCGCAGGTTATCGGTCCGCTCGGAAGTATCGGAGGACCGCGGAGCCGCGCTCAGAGGGCAAGGGACTCCCCACCGTCGACGACGATCCTCGCGCCGTTCACGTTCGCCGCTTGTTGTGAGCACAGGAAGGCCACGACCTTGCCGAAGTCGGCCGGGTCGCCCATGGGACGTCCGCTGGTCGTAAAGCCGAGCTCGATCATGCGATCTGTCGCGTGATATCCAGGGCAGGCGAGGTTCAAGGTGATACCGGTCTCGCGCAAGTCCGCGGCCGCGGTCTTCGCCCAGGCCCACAGGCCGGTACGGGCGGTGTTGGACAGCGCCAGGGACGGGTTGGCCTGCGCGACGGTCGACGAAGCTATGCAGCAGATCCTTCCCCACCCCGCTGCCCTGAAGTGCGGCAAGGACGCCCGCACGAAGCGGACGCTCGTGAGCAGGTTCGCCTGCACCGCCTTCAAGATGGCCTCGTCATCGCAGTCGAGCGCGCCCGCTGCCGGTGGGCCGCCGGCGTTCGGCACGACGATGTCGAGACGGCCGAAACTGTCGATCGCGACCGAGACGAGGTGCTCGGGCGTCCCAGGATCGGTCACGTCCGCCCGGACGGCCACGACTTCCGCGCCCCGCGACTTGAGAGCCCCTTCGGCATGCGCCAGCGCCTCTGCGCCCCGGGCGGAGATGACGAGGCGGACTCCCTCATCCGCGAGCGCCTCGGCGACCGCGCGACCGAGACCTTTGGACGACGCTGCGACCACAGCGACCCGTCCCTTGAGACCGAGTTCCATGAGGCAACCTCTCTTTCTCTGCCGGCCGGCGGGCGCCGCGGCCGGCTCTGAGTGAGCAGGCCGGGACGGCCGGACCATCAACTGTTCAGGCCTCGACCACCGCCAGGAAGTGTTCGGCTTGATTGCAGGCAAGCGGCCCGTCTTCGGTCGCTATCACGACGTCTTCGATCCGGGCCCCGAAACGTCCGCTCAGGTAGATGCCCGGCTCGACCGAGAAGGCGTGGCCGGCGACGAGCGGCGTCGGGTTCCCGGCCACGATGTAGGGGTCCTCGTGCTCCTCGATCCCGATGCCGTGCCCGATGCGGTGGATGAACGACTTGCCGTAGCCGGCAGCGGTGATCAGTTCCCGGCCGGCATGATCGACCTGCTCGCAAGGAGTGCCGACCACGGCCGCCGCCACCGCGGCGGCCTGCGCGAAGTGAAGCACCCCGAACAGCTCGAGGAACTCCGGGTCGGGTTCCCCGGTCACCACAGTGCGCGTGATGTCCGAGCAGTAGCCGACGCCGTCGGCGAGGCGGAACGAGCCGCCGAAGTCGCACACGACAACCTCGCCCCTGTCGATGACGCGCCGACCGGGTTCGTGGTGAGGGCTGGCCGAGTTCGGGCCACTTCCGACGATGGCGAAGTTGATCCGGTCGTGGCCTTCGGCTCGCAGCCGCGCCGAGATCTCGGTGGAGACGTCGGCCTCGGTCCGGCCGATGAGGGGGATCTCGTCACCCTGGAGCGCCTCCGCCACGGCGTCCGCAGCCTTCCCCGCCGCCCGCAGCGCCGCCACCTCCTGCGCGTCCTTCACGGCCCTGAGCGGGCCGACAACTTCTCTCGCGCTGCGCCAACGGGCTCGCGGGATCGAACGCTCGAGCTCCAAGAGATGCGAGGCCCAGCACCGGTCCGAAACCGCGAGCCGCGTCCTGCGGCCGACGAGGCCCGCCACGAGATCGGTTGGTTGCTCGTGCTCCGACCAGGGGCGCATCGCGTAAAGACGCGGATCGTGGTCCACCCGCGACGCCTCGAGCTCGGGAACGACCAACGTCGCGTTGTCGTCTGCCGGCACCACGAGCATCGTCAGGCGCTCGAGCGGCATGGCCTCGTAGCCGGTCAACCACGGCAGGTCGGCCCCGAGCGACAAGAGGAGGGCGTCGACCTCCAGTTCCCTCATGCGGTCCCGCACGCTCGCGAAGCGCGCCGTCCTTGCGAGCGAGGGGTCAACCGCTACGTCGGCCGGGATGGGATCGCTCACGACACGTCCGCCGTCTCCGCCACGGCGCCGGCGAGACCCGAGGCGACGACGGCGCGCTTGGCGTGGTAGCTCGAGCGTGTCAGCGGGGATGCCTCGACATGGGCGATGCCCATCGCCCGCGCCGCCTCGGCCAGCTCCTCGAATTCTGCAGGGGCCCACCAACGCGCGACCGGCAGGTGCGCTGCGGTCGGGCGCAAGTACTGGCCGAGTGTCACGATCTCGACTCCCACGGCCCTCAGGTCACCGAGCGCCGCCACCGCCTCGGGCACGGTCTCGCCCATGCCGAGGATGATGCCCGATTTCGTCGTGCACCCGGCCGCGGCGGAACGGGCGAGCACGGAAAGGCTCCGCGCGTAGGAGGCCGAGGGGCGCACGGCGCGCTGGAGGCGGTTGACGGTCTCGAGATTGTGGTTCAAGACGTCGGGACGGGCCTCGAAGATGATGTTTAGCGAGGCTTCGTCGCCCTTGCAGTCCGGGATGAGAACCTCGACAGTGGCTCCGGGACTGCGCCGGCGAATGGCAGCGATGGTCTCGGCGAAGGCCTGTGCCCCGCCGTCGCCGAGGTCGTCGCGCGCCACGGCCGTCACGACCGCGTGCGTCAGTCGCATCCGGGCGACGGCCTCGGCGACGCGGTCCGGCTCGCCCGGGTCGAGCGGGAGCGGGCGCCTCGTGTCCACCAGGCAGAAACCGCACGCTCTCGTGCAGCGCTCACCGTTGATCATGAACGTCGCGGTGCCGTCGGCCCAGCACTCGAAGATGTTCGGGCACCCGGCTTCCTCACAGACGGTCACGAGGTCGAGCTCGCGCATCGTCGCGCGGAGCCGGATCAGCTCCGGTCCGATCCGGGCCTCAGCGCGCGCCCACTCCGGCTTGCGACTCGAGAGCGCCACCCCCTGTCCGGGATCGACTCCGGCGTCGACGAGGCGGCGATCGAGGGCCCGCGACGCGCTCGGGAATGTGTCCACGACGCTGAACGGCGGCACGCTGCGGGCGGGCCCCGGCCACCATGACGCATCCTGGCGCTCTATGGACGCACCCGGGACGAGGCGATCGGGTGCCCGGCGCACGATCGCCTCGACGGCGTCCTGCATCGCCACGTTCAGGCCCTCCGCGGCAAGTGAGGTCACCCCGAGGTCGCTGAGCCCGCAAGGCACGATGTGGCCGAACATGGAAAGGTCGGGATCGACGTTGAGCGCGAAGCCGTGCATGGACCGGCCCCGGTCGATCCTCACCCCGATCGCGCAGAGCTTCCTCGGTTCAGAACCCGCGGGATCCACCCAGACCCCGGGATAGCCTGCAAGCCGCCCGAGTCCCCCGAGCCCGAGATCGCCGAGGGCGTCGATGACGAGCTGCTCGATGGCGTGAACATGTGCCGGTACCGCGCGCAGCCCCATCGGGACGTTGAGGATCGGGTACCCGACGAGCTGACCGGGCCCGTGGTAGGTGACGTCGCCGCCCCGATCAGCGTGCACGAGCTCGGCGCCGACCGACTCCGGGTCCACGAGGACGTGCTCGGTCCTTGCGCGCACGCCGAGGGTGTACACGTGCGGGTGCTCGAGGAGGAGCAGGTACTCGGCGGCACCTTCCTTCTTCAGGGCCTCCTGCAGTGCGTGGGCGTCCCGGTACCGGACACGCCCGAGCCAGCGGACGCGCAGCTCCCGGCCCCGAGCGCTCAAAGCTCGGCTTCCCAGTCGCGCGACTCGATTACCCGGGCCAGCTCGTGAAGGAACGCCGACGCGTAGGCGCCATCGACGGCACGGTGGTCGAAGGAGAGGGCGAGCAGACCCACAGAATGGATCCCGACGGCCTCGGTCCCATCGGGCGCCGTGATCACCACCGGGCGGCGCTTGATCCCATCGGTGGAGAGGATCGCCACCTGCGGCTGGTTGATGATCGGCGCCGTCATGAACGTGCCGAACGGTCCCGGGTTCGTGATCGTGAACGTCCCGCCCGCGACCTCGTCGGCCGACAGCTTGCGCGAGCGCGCCCGTTCGGCGAGGTCGGCCATGGCGCGGGCGATTCCCCGCAGCGACTGGCCCTCGGCGTGGCGGACGACGGGGACGATGAGCCCGCGCTGCCCCAGGTCCACTGCGATCCCGAGATGGACGTCCCGGTGGATGATGAGGGCGTCGTCACCGACGGACGCGTTCAGCTGCGGGAAGTCGCGCAAGGTCTCCGCGACGGCACGGGCGATGAAAGCAAGGTAGGTGAGGCCGATCCCTTCCTCCTCGCGGAAGCGGTCCTTGTGCGCCTTGCGGACCCGCTCGATCCCCTCGTAATCGGCTTCGATCACGGCAAGGGTGTGAGCCGACGTCGCTTTCGACCGGACCATGTGCTCGGCGGTGAGGCGCCGGATGTTCGTGAACGGCACGACCTCGTCGCGTGCACCCGCCACGGGCGTGTACCCATGCGCGGCGACACCCTGCGGGCCGGCCGCCGCCGTGCCCGTTGAGCCCGGCGGAGCGAGCGCGCCCGCTGCCGGCTCCAGTCGGCGTGGCGCGGTGGCCGCCGCGGCCATCACGCCGGCCGCGCGACGGTCGATGAACGAGAGCACGTCCGCCCGCGTGATCCTCCCGCCCTTGCCGGTGCCCTCTAGGGACGCCGGGTCGATGCCGTACTCGGCAACCAGCTGCCGGACGACGGGGGACAGCACGAGCCCCGACCCGTTCGACTTCCCTGTGGGCCCACTCTCCTCTTCCGACGCGAGTGCCGGCTCTTGTTCGGGCGGTGCGGACACCGACACCGGCTCCGGCTGGGTTGCTACCGGCGGTTCGGGCGCAGCCGGGGGAGGCGGTTGCGGCGCTTGGGCCGTGGGGACGGACGAAGCGCCCGTGCGCCCGCCCGAGGGAGACATGTCGGTCACGACGGCGAGCTTCGTACCGACGTCCACCGTCTCACCCTCTGGCACGAGGATCTCTGCCAGGTAGCCCGACGCGGGTGACGGGACCTCGGAGTCCACCTTGTCGGTCGAGACCTCGAACAAAGGCTCGTCGTAGGCGATCTCGTCGCCGACCTTCTTCATCCAGCGGATGATCGTCCCCTCTGTGACCGTCTCGCCGAGCTGCGGCATTGTGATGTCAGCCAACGTGAAGACCCCTTCCCGTGAGAGCGAGAACAGTCTCGCCGAAGGTTTCGGACAGCGACGGGTGCGGTTGCACGAAAGGCGATATCTCCTCGGGGGTGGCTTCCCAGTTCACCGACAGATAGGCCTGCCCGAGCTGTTCTGTCACCCACGGTCCCGCCATGTGCACGCCGAGCAGGCGCCCTGCACCGCCGTCCGGCTTCTTCTCGCAGATCACCTTCACGAGCCCATCGGTATCGCCCAGGATGAGGGCGCGGCTGTTGGCGCCGAAAGGGTCCCGCTTCGTGACGGTTTCCAAACCCGCCTCGAGCGCCTCCTGCTCGGTCATGCCCACGAAAGCGACCTCCGGATGGCAGTAGATCGCCCACGGGACCTTGCCGTAGTCGACCGGAAACGCCCGTTCGCCGAGGATCTGCTTGACGGCCAGGATCGCCTCCGCGAAGCCGACGTGGGCCAGCTGCGGGGTTGCGACGAGATCGCCGATGGCGAACACCCCGGGCTCCCCTGTCCGCATCCACTCGTCCACGCGGACATAACCGCGTTCATCGATCTCGACTGCCGTGCCCTCGCCGACAAGACCGTCGGAGAGCGGGCGGCGGCCGATCGACATCAGGATCGTCTCGACCTCGAGCCTTTCCCCATCCTCGAAGACGACGGCGGTGTGGTCGCCGGCGGGCTCGTGGCCGGTGACCTTGACACCCGTCCGCACGGTGATCCCGCGCTTTGTGAACGAACGGACGACCACGTTCGCCACATCCTGGTCACACCCGGGAAGGATCTTGGGCAAGGCCTCGAGCAGCGTCACGCGCGCGCCGAGATCGGCCAGCATCGAGGCGAACTCGCACCCGATCGCCCCCGCGCCGATCACCGCCATCGACCGCGGCAGCGCACGCAGGTCCAGCAACTCGTCCGAGGTGAGGACGTAGCGGCCGTCCACGTCGAAACCGGGAAGTGTCCTCGGGACCGAGCCGGAGGCGAGCACGATGTTGCGCCCGGCGAGGAGCGTCACTTCGCCGCCCGCGGCGGTGACCTCGACGGTCTTGCCTGCCAACAGCCGTCCGACGCCCGCGAAAACCGTGACCTTGCGCTGGCGCAACAAGCCGGAAAGCCCTTTATGGAGCTGACCGACTATCCGGTTCTTGCGGTCCTGGCTGACCGCGAACTCGACGATGGGTTGGCTCGCCTGGATGCCGAACTCGTTGGCCCCCTCGACGCTGCGGAACACCGCCGCCGTCTCGAGGAACTCCTTGGCGGGCACACAACCCCGGTGCAGGCAGGTGCCGCCCACCTTGTCCTTCTCCACCAGGGCCACCGACAGGCCCGCGGCCCCCGCGTACAAAGCCGTGGCGTACCCGCCGGGCCCGCCACCGATCACGACTATGTCGAACTGCGCAGGCTCAGCTCGGTTCGCTGGCAGACGGACCACCTCCTCGTCTCAACGATGACTCAACCGCCTGGTCGGCCACCTGTCGGCCGGCCGCGCGCTTCCCCGCGCCCGGGGCGTGCCTTGCGGATCAGCCTAATGACACTGGATTGGCCGGTCGACGAGGCAGGCTCGACGAATATCGCCGGGCCGGGACCGCGACGCCTCCTACGGCGCCGATCCGCCTCCAAAGGGCCGAGACGTCAGCCCGTGGGACGGCGAAGCATGCCCGCGGCGACCGTGGCGTTGGTCTGCTCGTCCACGAGCACGAAGCTGCCGGTCTCCCTGTTGTCCCGGTACTCGTCGTAGAACAGCGGTGCCGTCGTACGCAGGTGTATGCGGCCGATGTCGTTCAACTCGAGCTCGGGGGCTTTGACGTCGTGGTGGAGGGCGTTCACGTCGAGCCGGTACTGAAGCGAGCGCACCCGCGCCCGCGCCCACCGGGTCGTGTGCTTGATCGCGAAGATCGAGCCCTCCGTGAGCGGTCTCTCGGCCATCCAGCAGATCATCGCCGAGACGTCCTGGCCCACGTTGGGCCGGTTGTTGGGCCGGCAGAGCATGTCGCCGCGGGAGATGTCGATGTCGTCCTCGAGCCGCACGACGACAGACTCGGGCGGGAAGGCCTCCTGGAGCGGGCCGTCAGGACCGTCGATGCTCACGACGTGGCTCGAGAAACCGGAGGGGAGCGCCACAACCTCGTCACCGACCTGGAGCAGGCCACTGGCGATGTTGCCGGCATAGCCGCGGAAGTCGTGGTGCTCGCTCGAGATGGGCCGGATGACGAGCTGCACCGGGAACCTCAAGTCGATCAGGTTGCGGTCAGAGGCGATGACCACCGTCTCGAGGTGCTCGAGGAGCGAGAGCCCTGCGTACCAGGACATCTCGCGCGAACGCTCCACGACGTTGTCGCCCGCGAGCGCCGAGATCGGGATGCACGTCAGGTCGTAGACCTGGAGGCGTTCGGAGAACCCGATGAAGTCGTCGCGGATCTCCTCGAAGCGCTCCTGGGAGTATCCGACCAGGTCCATCTTGTTGACGCACAGCACCAGGTGACGAATGCCGAGCAGCGAGGCGATCATGGCGTGGCGCCGGGTCTGCTCGGTGGCCCCGGCACGGGCATCGATGAGGAGCAGGACGAGGTCCGCCGTCGAGCAGCCCGTGACCATGTTGCGGGTGTGCTGGGTGTGCCCGGGCGTGTCGGCGATGATGAACCGGCGTTTCGGCGTGGCGAAGTAGCGGTAGGCGACGTCGATGGTTATGCCCTGCTCGCGTTCGGCCCGCAGCCCGTCGGTGAGCAGCGCCAGGTTCACGTACTCGTCGCCCCGGGCCACGCTCGTTCGTTGCACCGCCTCGAGCTGGTCCTGGAATACCTGTTTCGAGTCGTAGAGCAAGCGGCCGATGAGCGTGGACTTGCCGTCGTCGACAGAACCCCCGGTCGCGAAGCGCAGCAGCTCCACTAGAAGTAGCCCTCCCGCTTGCGGTCCTCCATGGCCGCGTCGGAGAAGCGGTCGTCCGCCCGCGTCGCGCCCCTCTCGCTCACCCTGGTCGCCGCGGTCTCCAAGATGACCTCCTTGGGCGTGCTCGCCGTCGACTCGACCGCGGCCGTGCAGGTCATGTCACCGACGGTGCGGTAGCGCACCGTCGTCTCGAAGGGCTGCTCGCTCGCGACGCCGTCGCGGGGCTGGGTCCAGGGCCCGACCGCGAGGAGCATGCCGGCACGGCGGAAGACCGCCCGCCGGTGTGCGAAGTAGATCCGGGGAAGTTCGAGCTTCTGCTCGTCGACGTACTGCCAGACGTCGAGCTCGGTCCAGTTCGAGAGTGGGAATACCCGGAAGTGTTCGCCCGGCCTGTGCCTTGTGTTGTAGAGCTGCCACAGCTCCGGCCGTTGCGCCCGGGGGTCCCATTGGCCGAACTCGTCACGAAGCGAGAAGACGCGCTCTTTGGCCCTCGCCTTCTCCTCGTCGCGCCGCCCGCCCCCGAAGACGGCGTCGTAGCGGTTCTCCTCGAGCACCCTCAAGAGGGTGAAGGTCTGCAACCGGTTGCGCGTCGCGCCGGGCACCGGCTGCTCGACGATCGAACCACGGTCGATGTCCTCCTGCACCGAGCCGACGACGAGCCGTACGCCGAGCTTGGCCACCTGCTGGTCGCGGTATTCGATGACCTCGGGAAAGTTGTGCCCGGTGTCCACGTGCACGATGGGGAACGGCACGCGCTGGGGCCAGCATGCCTTCGCGGCCAGGTGGAGCAGGACAGCCGAGTCCTTGCCCCCTGAGAAAAGCAGTGAGGGTCGCTCGAATTCGGCGACCACCTCACGGATGATGTGAATCGCTTCGGACGCGAGCGTGTCGAGGTGGGAAAGACGATGGGCCATTGAGAGTAGGCAGACTAGTCACCATTCGCTACCCGGGGTAAATCATCCCGCCGCGGGTGTAACGGTGGCGGTCACGCGTGCACGGCCGGACGCCGGTCTGCCCATCCGCTCGCCTCCTCCAGTTGACTGCAGACCCGTATGAGAACGTCCTCCCGCCCGTAGTCGGCGACGAGCTGCACGCCGATCGGCAGACCCTCAGGCGTCCAGCGGAGAGGCAACGAGGCTGCCGGCTGGCCGGTCGCGTTGAACTGGCCCGTGAACTGGAGCGTCTCGATCACCTTGGCCTCCCCCATCGCCGGGTCGGAGAGCTCGCCGATCAGGGCCGGGGGCTGCGCAAGGACCGGCGTGCACAGGAGATCGAAGCCCTGCTCGGACCAAAAGGCGATGGTCCGGCGCCTGAAGCCGTCGAAAAAGAGGAGGGACTCGAGATAGTCCGGGGCGGAGATGGACCGGCCCAACATCGCGAACAGCGAGTTGGCCGGCTCGTACTCCTCGGGGGCGATCTCCCGTCCCAGTAGCTGCGACCATTCCGTCAGCGCCGCGGCCACGGCGGTGGTGACGACAACGAGGAAGTGCCGGTACATCTCGGGCTCTTCGAGCGAGCTCGGGTGGGCGACCTCCACCTTGTGGCCGAGGGACTCGAGCAGCCGGCCGGCGGCCTGGACCGCCTGCGAGCACTCCGGATGGACCCCGTACTCGGGCTGCGCGGGGTGGTCGAGGAGCCCGACACGGAGCCTGCCGGGGTTGGCACCCACCTCGTGCGCGAACGGCCGGGCGGGCGGGGGCGCGACGTAGGTGTCGCCGGGCCGGTAGCCGGCGATCTGGTCGAGCACGGCCGCCGAGTCCCGGACGCTTCGCGTGAGCACGTGGTCGATGGAAAAGCCGTTCCAGGACTCACCGCCTCCCGGCCCCTTGCTCACCCGGCCCCGGCTCGGCTTGAGGCCGAAGAGCGCGCAGCAGCTCGCCGGGATGCGGATCGAGCCACCGCCGTCGTTTCCGTGCGCCACCGGGACCATGCCGGACGCGACTGCCGAGGCGGAGCCGCCCGACGACCCTCCGCTCGTGTGCTCGGTGTTCCACGGGTTGCGCGTGGGCCCGAACGCGACCGGCTCGGTCGTGATCGTCGTGCCCAGTTCGGGCGTGTTCGTGCGGCCCAGCACGACGAACCCCGCCTTCTTGAAGCGCTCTACGAGAAAGCTGTCACGACGGGCGCGGTAGCCGGCGGCCTTGGCGAAGGACGTCCCTTCGCAGTAGAGCTCTCCTTTCTGGGGGGCACCCAGGTCCTTGAGCAGCATCGGCACGCCCTCAAAAGGCCCGCGGGGCAGCTCGCCTGCCGCCTGGGCGCGGGCAGTGGAGAACTGGCGGTGGATGACGGCGTTCAGAGCGGGATCGCACCGCTCTATCCGCTCTATCGCCGCGTCGACCAGCTCGAGCGGCGACACCTCGCCCCGCCGTACGAGCTCGGCCTGCGCGGTCGCATCCTTCCAAGTCAGCTGGTCGTCCATGAGTCCCCCTGTCGGGCCTTCGGCCCGGTCCCGCTACCGACCGTGCCCGGATCTCTCCGTGCGCATCTTGACCAGCGAGGGCACAGCGGCCACGCCGTGGATGGGGCGGTACGCCTCGGCGGCGTCCACGAGCCGGTGCTGGTCCTCGTCCGTCAGCTCGAGCTCCGCGGCCTCGGCGTTTCGCTGCAACTGGGCGACCGTGCTGGCGCCCGGTATGGCGACGACGTTCGGATGGCCGATCACCCAGGCGAGCGCAACCTGAGCTGGCGTCGCGTCGTGGTGGCCGGCGATCTCTCGCAGCGCGTCCAGCAAGAGCCGGGCGCGGTCGAGATTCTCGGGCAGGAAGGCGGCCGACCTCGCGCGCATGGCCGTAGGCCGGTGCTCGGCGTCGTAGCGCGCCGAGAGCAGGCCCTGCGCTAAAGGGCTGTAGGCGATTACGACGCGGTCGTTGGCCGCCGCCCATTCCGTCATGGCTTTGAGCGGACGGCGGTCCACCAGGTTGAACCGGACCTGGTTGGACAGGACCGGACCACCGAGGGCGCCCTCGGCCGCCCGCCAGCGCTCGAGGGAGAAGTTGCTCACCCCAATGTGGCGGATCTCACCGCTGCGTTGGAGAGCCCGCATCGCTGCCATCTGCTCGGTGAGCGGGACGACCGGGTTCGGCCAGTGAAGCTGGTAGAGATCCATCTGCGCGACGCCGAGTCGCCGCTCGCTCCCGGCCGCCCGCCTGGCGACGATGCCCCGCAGGGGGAGGATCGGCAGGACCTTTGAGGCGAGGAAAACCTCCGCCCGCCGGTCCGCGATCGCGCGGCCGACGATCCGCTCCGAGCGGCCCAGGCCGTAGATCTCCGCGGTGTCTATCAGGTTGATGCCCAGATCGAGGGCACGGTGCACGATGTCGACCGCGTCGTGCTCGGCGTAATGGGAGCCGTATCCCCATTCCTTGGACCCGAACTGCCAGGCGCCGAGGCCAACGGCCGACACCTTCTCGCCGGCTACTTCTACATATCGCATCGCTTCGGACATTACCTGGAACTTCTGTTCCAAATAGATGGCGAAAATGCCTGTTCAACGCGCACTGGCGCCCCGCTGGAAGCGGGCGGCATCGACCGCGAGCCGGTCCACGAGCTCGTTCATGGGGTCACCGGAGTGCCCCTTCACCCAGGTCAGCCTGATCTCGCCGCGCCTTTTATCGACAACCTCGTCGATGAGCGGACGCCACAGGTCCTGGTTCGCCACGGGCTCACCCCGGGAATTCCTCCACCCCCGCGCTGCGCCATCCCGCCCACCAGCGTTGGCTGAAGCAGTTGACGACGTAGGTGGAGTCGCTCACGACGTGCACGCGACCGCGGATGGCGCCGAGCGCCTGCAGCACGGCGGTGACCTCCATGCGCTGATTGGTCGTGTTCGCGGCATGCCCGCTCTCGTACGCGGACTCCGAGACAGCCCACGCCCATCCTCCCGGCCCCGGGTTGCCGATACAGGCCCCGTCGGTGAACACGACGGTGGCAGGGTCCGGGTCATCGAACAGGGTCACGAAGTCATTCTGCCTGGTCCGGGAACCGTCGGGGTGCTTCCCGCGGCCTGTCTGGCGTCGGGGCGGCCTTGGTTTGCTAACTCTCGGAGAATTCCTCGCGCAAGCGGTCGGAATGTGCTCGCGCGGGCGCGAGACTGGACGTGTGATCATCGACGGTCTCTCATACCAGCTGCCCGACATCGATCCCGAGGAGACCTCCGAGTGGATGGACTCCTTCGACGCCGTCGTCGAGACGGAGGGTCGCCCACGCGCCCAGTTCCTGCTGATGAAGCTCTTGGAACGGGCGCGCGCCAACCAGGTCGGCTTCCCCTCGACCGTCTCGAGCCCGTACATCAACTCGATCCCGGCCCGCTCCGAGCCCTGGTTCCCCGGCAACGAGGACCTCGAGCGCAAGATCCGGCGTTACATACGCTGGAACGCGGCTGTCATGGTCACGCGGGCGAATACCCGCCAGTCCGGCATCGGGGGACACCTCTCGACATTTGCGAGCTCCGCCTCCTTGTACGAGGTCGGTTTCAACCACTTCTTCCGGGGCAAGGCTGACGGCACCGCCGGCGACCAGGTGTACTTCCAGGGCCACGCTTCGCCCGGCATCTATGCCCGCGCCTATGTCGAGGGCCGGCTCGAGGACGCGGATCTCGACAACTACCGCTTCGAGGTCGGTGGCAAGGGCCTGTCCAGCTACCCGCACCCCCGCCTCATGCCGGACTGGTGGGAGTTCCCGACGGTGTCGATGGGGCTCGGGCCGCTCACCGCCATCTACCAGGCGCGCTTCAATCGCTACCTCGTGCACCGCGAGCTCGCGGACACGACCCAGTCACGCGTGTGGTCCTTCGTCGGTGACGGCGAGTTCGACGAGCCGGAGACGCGGGCCGCCCTCAGCCTCGCCGCCCGGGAGCGCCTGGACAACCTCACCTTCGTCGTCAACTGCAACCTGCAACGCCTCGACGGCCCGGTCAGGGGCAACGGCAAGATCATCCAGGAGCTCGAGGCTCTGCTGCGGGGTTGCGGTTGGAACGTGATCAAGGTCATCTGGGGCAGGCGCTGGGACGAGCTCCTGGCGCGTGACGTCGACGGCGTGCTTCTCCACAAGATGAACACGACTCTCGACGGCGACTCCCAGACCCTCGCAACCGAGTCCGGTGCCTACATCCGCGAGCACTTCTTCGGCCCGGACCCACGCTTGCGCAAGCTCGTGGAGCACCTCTCCGACGAGGAGCTGCAGACCTTGCCCCGCGGCGGGCACGACTACCGCAAGCTCTACGCCGCCTACAAAGCGGCGACCGAGCACTTGGGGGCGCCGACAGCAATCCTCGCGAAGACCATCAAGGGCTGGACGCTCGGGCCCGAGATAGAGGCGCGCAACGCCACCCACCAGATCAAGAAGATGACCAAAGACCAGCTCCGGGTGCTGCGCGACCGCCTGCACCTGCACGAGGAGATCCCCGACGACGCTCTCGACGCAGAGGCGCCCCCCTACTACCGCCCACCGGCGGGATCGCCCGTGCACGAGTACCTGACAGCCCGCAGCCGTGCGCTCGGCGGGCACCTGCCCAACCGTGTCGTGCGCGGTCGCGGGCTTCTCGGGCTCCCCGCGCCGGAACCGGGCACCTTCGCCGAGTTCGCGCTCGGCTCGCGCGGCCAGCCGGTCTCGACGACCATGGCGTTCGCGAGACTGCTGCGCAACCTGCTGCGGGACCCGGGCATCGGCAAGCACGTCGTCCCCGTCGTGCCCGACGAGGGACGCACTTTCGGTCTCGACGCGCTCTTCTCAGAGGTGAAGATCTACGCCCCGGAGGGCCAGCTCTACACGCCCGTCGATTCCGGCCTGCTGCTCTCGTACTCCGAGGACCGGACGGGCCAGATCCTGGAAGAGGGCATCACCGAGTCCGGCGCCATGGCGAGCTTCCAGGCGGCCGGGACCTCATACGCCACGTGGTCGTTACCCATGGTGCCGATCTACCTCTTCTATTCGATGTTCGGGTTCCAGCGGGTGGGAGACCTGATCTGGCAGGCGGCCGACGCGCGGGCACGTGGTTTCCTCATGGGCTGCACCGCGGGGCGCACGACGATGAACGGCGAGGGGCTCCAGCACCAGGACGGCCATTCACTGCTGCTGGCATCGGTCGTGCCGACGGTCCACGCCTACGACGCGGCATTCGCCTATGAGATGGCGACCATCGTCGAACGCGGGATCAACCACATGTTCGGCCCCGAGGCCGAGGATTGCATCTACTACCTGACCCTCTACAACGAGAACTACCCGATGCCTGCGCTCCCGCTGCCGGACGCCGACGAGGCGACCCAGCATGCGGCGGCCGCCGCCGTGAGAGAAGGAATCCTGCGCGGCATCTACCGCTACGCGGGACCGGTCAAGGCCGCGGGCGCCCCCGGCCGTTCGGCGACGATCCTGTTCTCCGGGCCTGCGTGGCAGGCCGCCATGCAGGCGCGCGAGCTGCTGGCATCCGACTGGGGCGTGAGCGCGGAAGCGTGGTCGGTCACGAGCTACAAGGAACTCAGGGAGGACGGGCTCGAAGTCGAGCGCTGGAACCGGCTCCATCCCGAGAGCGCACCCCGGGTGCCCTACATAACCCGCGCTCTCGAGGGGGCCCGTGGCCCGATCGTCGCCGTCACCGACTACTTGAAGGCGGTTCCGGACCAGGTCGCCCGGTTCGTCCGCTCACCGTTCACCGTGCTCGGGACCGACGGGTTCGGCCGTTCCGACACCCGTCCCGCGCTCAGAAGGCATTTCGAAGTCGACGCCGCCCACGTTGTGGTCGCGGTCCTGGCCGAGCTGGCGGCGGCGGGCGAGGGAAAGCCCAGCGAGGTCGCCGCCGCCATAGAGCGCTACGGCGTAGACCCCGAGGCCATCGACCCGCGAGGCGCCTGAGACCACACCGCGCGCCTGACGCCGGGCGAGGCGCGCCGGGGCAGGCGCGAGATGCCTCGCGCCTTACACTTTTTCGATGCCCCGAGACGTGACCACCCTGAAGAGCCTCCCTTTCACAGGGGATCCGAAAGCGGACAAGTACCTCGCCGAAGATCCTCTCGCGCTTTTGATCGGCATGGTCCTGGATCAGCAGGTGCCCTTGGAGAAGGCTTTCGCCGGACCTTGGGTCCTTCGCCAGAGGCTCGGCGCCAAGCTCGACGCAGCCAGGATCGCTGCCATGGACCCGGACGAGCTGACGGCGTTGTTCGTGGAGAAGCCTGCCCTCCACCGCTTCCCGGCCGCGATGGCCGCCCGGGTGCAGGATCTCTGCCGGCTGCTCGTCGACGAGTACGGCGCCAAGGCTGCCTCGGTCTGGACGACGGCCGCCACCGGTGACGAGTTGTTCAAGCGAGTGAAGGCGCTCCCCGGTTTCGGCGAGCAAAAAGCCCGCATCTTTGTCGCCCTCTTGGGCAAGCAACTCGGCGTTCGCCCGCAGGGCTGGGAGAAGGCGGCGGGGCCCTTCGGCCGAGCCGGCTCACTGGCCTCGGTGGCCGACATCGACAGCCCGGGCGCTCTTCTCGCGGTTCGCGAGCACAAGCGCGCGATGAAGGCCGCCTCCAAGACCGCCTGAGCGGGCCCCTCTGGAGCCGGCAGCGGCCCGCCCTTCCCGTCCAGACAACCCGGCGTCAGGAAAGGGACCTTGACCACGGAACACCCGGCGCCGGCCCCTCCGGGTCAAAACGCGCTCGAGGGGCGCCGGAGCGCCCCTCGAGGCGACTACGGGAACTCCCGTAGCCATTGTCATTTGCTGAAAAAGGCTCGGCTTCCGGGCTGCATCGAGCGGGACCAACTCTCGACCGGAGACACCGAGGGTGTCTGGATGGATTCACCAGGTGGTCCAGCGTGCCGCCTAGCGGCCAGCCACCTCCAGGGTCCCGCAAGGTTGACTACTCATGAATTGGACCACCTCCTTTCTCTGGTGGCCCCTAATGTATCGAGACTTTGGCCCCGTGCGCGCGATCCACTCAACCGAAGGGCCACAGGCGCCTCTTGCGCGCCGCCGAACGGCGCCCGGAACCGGATCCGTGCCCGTGCGACAGGTGCGGCCCGGGATGGGGCAAGTCGCTCGTCAGCTCGTAAAGGTCGATGAGCGTCTGCGCCGCGAAGACGAGGTCGAGGCGGCGTTGCAGCTCCTCGAGACTGAGCCGGCCCTCGGCGAAATGCTCGTGCAACTCGGCCGCGAAACGGTCGCGGTCCGCGTCCGAAGCCCTCGGCCCCGCGGGACGGCTGTCCCCGGCGCCTGAGCCCGCGTCGGCACCGGCAGGCTTGTCAGGAGCCACCGAGGACCACCTCCGAAACAGACTTTAGTCTGTCCATGGATCGATCCCAGGCTCGAGAGGACCCTCCCAGGGCCCGGGCCGGGGAGAACAGGAGACCGCGCCATGCACTACGAGGACGAACAGGTCGAGATACACAAGGTCGTCGTCGGGCCCTACGACAACAACGTCTTCGTGGTGCGCTGCCGCGCGAGCGGCGACGCCCTGTTGGTCGACGCCGCCAACGAGCACGAGCAGCTCCTCGAGCTCTGCCGGCGCCTCGGAGTGCGCAAGGTCGTGGAGACCCACGGCCACTGGGACCACATCCAGGCGGTCCCGCAACTGCGTGACGCCGGCTACGAGGTCGCCGTGCGGGCCGAGGACGCCGCCATGCTCCCCTCCTACGACCTCCTCCTCGAGGACGACGACGTGCTCGCGGTGGGCCGGCTGCGGCTTCGGACGATACACACGCCCGGTCACACGCCGGGGTCCATGTGCTTCCTGATAGAGGGGTCCCCGGTCCTCCTCTCCGGGGACACGCTCTTCCCGGGGGGGCCCGGCAACACGGCCACCGACCTCGGGGACTTCCCGACCATCATCGAGTCGATCGAGCGGCGCATCTTCGCGCCACTGCCGGCCGAGACGATCGTGATGCCGGGCCACGGACTCGACACCACAATCGGCACCGAGCTCCCTCACCTGGACGAATGGATCGAGCGTGGCTGGTAGCGATATTTCCCCTACGGACGTAGTGGTAATCCCGCGGCGCGTCTAACATGGTGGTCGTGTCGAACGGAAGCGTGATCGCCGAGCACCGTCGTGACCCGAGGAGCCCCGCGGCTCCTGAACACCCAGGCAACGGGGCCGGCAGCCAGGTGCTGGCGATCGAAGACCTGCACGTCAAAGTCGAGGACCACGAGATCCTCCGTGGTGTCGACCTCGTTGTCAAAAAGGGCGAGCTGCACGCCCTCATGGGCCCCAACGGCTCGGGGAAGTCGACGCTCGCCAACGCCATCGCCGGCAATCCCGGCTACCAGGTCGTGCGCGGACGGATCGTGCTGCGGGGCGAGGAGATCACGTCCTGGGCGGCCGACGCCCGGGCGAGAGCCGGGGTGTTCCTTGCCTTCCAGTATCCGGAGGAGATCCCCGGCGTGCCGGTGTCGCAGTTCCTCCGCCAGGCCGTGTCCGCCCGCCGCGGGATGGACATCTCGGTGCTCGAGGTACGCGTCGCGCTCATGGAGTGGATGAAACGCCTGGACATGGACCCCGCCTTCGCCAGCCGGTACCTGAACGAGGGATTCTCCGGCGGTGAGAAGAAACGCAACGAGATCCTCCAGATGGCCATGCTGGAGCCCGACGTCGCCATCTTGGACGAGACCGACTCGGGCCTCGACGTCGACGCGCTGCGGATCGTCGCCCGGGGGATCGAGTCGGTCCGCGGCGTTCGCCCGGACCTCGGCATCGTGCTCGTGACGCACTACCGCCGCATCCTGGAGGAGCTGCGACCGGACCGCGTGCACGTGATGCTGGGCGGGCGCATCGTCGAGAGCGGAGGCCCTGAGCTCGCCGAACGCCTCGACCGCGAAGGCTACGAGGAGCTGCGCTCATGACCACCGCCGTCGCGGCCGGCCCGCTCGATGTCACTGCCCTCCGCAAGGAGTTCCCCCTGCTCCAACAGGAGTCGCACGGCAAGAGGCTCGTCTATCTCGACTCGGCCGCGTCGTCCCAGCGGCCCCGCGCCGTGCTCGACGCCATGGACCACTACTACGAGACCACCCACGCGAACGTGCACCGTGGCGTCTACGCCATCGCGGAGGAGGCCACCCGGCAGTTCGAGATGGCACGGAGAGCCGTGGGACGGTTCATCCACGCGCCGAGGCCCGACACGGAGATCTTGTTCACGAAGAACGCCACCGAGGCGCTCAACCTCGTCGCCCACTCCTACGGCCGGCACCTTCTCCCCGAGGGCAAGGCGATCCTTTTGACCGAGCTCGAGCACCACGCCAACCTCGTACCTTGGCTCATGCTTGCCGCCGAACGCCAGGTGGAGCTCCGCTACCTCCCCGTCTCGGCGGACTACCGGCTCGACCTGAGCGACCTCGACCGGCTCGTCGACGGTGTCGGGCTCGTCGGCATCTCGGCCATGTCGAACGTGCTCGGCACGATCAACGACCTCCGCCCCGTCGTCGAGGCGGCGCACGCGGCCGGGGCCGTCGTCGTCGCCGACGCTTCCCAGCTCGTCCCCCACCGCAGCGTCGACGTGGGCGCGCTCGGAGTCGACTTTCTGGCCTTCACGGGCCACAAGATGCTCGGACCGACGGGCATAGGCGTGCTCTGGGGACGCGAGGAGCTGCTCGAGGTGATGCCGCCGTTCCTCGGCGGCGGCGAGATGATCCGCGACGTGCGCCTGGACGGCTTCACGCCGAACGATCTTCCCTGGAAGTTCGAAGCCGGGACCCCGCCCATCGCCGAGGCTGTCGGCCTGCACGCCGCCATCCGGTTCCTCGAGTCTTTGGGGATGGACCGGGTCGAGGCGCATGAGACCGCGCTCACTTCGCGGGCCATCGAGCTCCTCACCGAGCGCCACGGGGCCGAGCTGCGGATCTTCGGGCCGCCCTCCGACCCGGCCGGGCGCGGAGGCGTGCTCTCGCTCGCCCTGCGCGACATTCACGCCCACGACCTCGCCCAGGTGCTCGACGCGGAGGGGATCTGCGTGCGTGCGGGGCACCACTGCGCCAAGCCCCTGATGCGGCGGCTGGGCGTCACGGCAACCGCACGGGCGTCGTTCTACGTTTACAGCGGTGAGGACGACATCGAAGCTCTCTCAGACGCGCTCGACGTCGCTGCAGCATTCTTCGGCTGAGACACGTCAACTGAAATAGGAGCCACGACACCGCCATGGCCGGCCTCGAAGACCTTTACCGTGAGATCATCCTCGACCACTACCGCTCGCCGCGTAACCGCGGCGAGCTCCCGGTGCCTCCCGCCCACCGGGTCGAGGGATTCAATCCCCTCTGCGGCGACGAGGTCGTCGTGTACCTCGAAGTCAGCGACGGCATGGTCACCGACCTGCGCATCGCCGGCCAGGGGTGCTCGATCAGCCAGTCGTCGGCATCGATGATGTCCGCGACGGTGAAGGGCCGCCCGATCGAAGAGGCGCGCCGGCTCATCCGCTCGTTCAAGGCGATGATGTCGATCCACGAGCAGTCGCTCTCAGCTGAGGAGGGGGGCGAGGACGCCGAGGCTCGCGGTGAAGTCGAGACGATCAAGCCCGAGGACCTCGGCGAGCTCGCCGCCCTCCAGGGCGTCGTCAAGTTCCCGGTCCGCATCAAGTGCGCGACGCTCTCGTGGAACACCCTGTCCCAGGGGCTCGACGAGATCGCCGCCGGCGTGCCCCCTCAGGAGTGAGGGCCTGCCTCCTCCGGATCGGGCTTTGCAGGGGTGCGAGGATCACCGGAGCGCCGTAGCGCATCCCATAGGGAACTCGGCCCCGGCGCCCCGCCCGGCGCTCTCGCCCGGAGCCGTCAGGGCTCGACGATCAGACCGTCGAGGTCCGGGACTATCACGGTCGTGTGCCCGGGAACCCCCAGGGACTCGAGCGCGACCTGCCCCGCATCACGAACCTGCGCCGCCGCTTCGGGGCCGTCACAGATGCCCAGCAAACTGGGGCCCGCGCCGGACCAGCACGCCACGAGGGCTCCCGCTTTTGTCAGCCGCGCCAACAGCTCGGACGCCTCCGGAAACAGGTGGGCGCGCTGGGACTGGTGAAGACGGTCCTCACCGGCGGCACTGATCAAAAGGGCGCGATCTGCGAGCCCTGCGAGGAGCAGGCCCATCCTCGAGAGGTTGAAGACGGCGTCGCAGTGCGGCACCTCGGCGTCGAGGGCGCTCCTCGCATCGAGGGTCAGGAGCTCGCGGTCAGGCACGAGGACGACGAAGGCGATCCCCGGGTCCAGAGAAAACCGGCGCACCACAGGGCCGGTGTCGAGAATGGCGGCGGAGATGAGGCCACCGTGGACCGACGCCGCGGCGTTCTCGGCATGACCCTCGAAGCCGACGGCGACCTGCAGGGGATCGGTGGCCCCGGCGGCGGCTGCGGCCGCGACGGTGAGCGCCGCGGACGATCCGAGGCCACGGCCGACCGGGATCTCGGAGCGAACCCGGATGGCGAAGTGATCGTGGCCGTTCACTGCCCTGGCCACCCTCGCCGCGAGATGGTGCTCGTCGCGCGCGAGCTCAGCGCCCTCTCCCTCGGTTCGCAACGAGAGCCGAGCCGATGGGACCATCTCGACTTCCGCATACAAAGACAAGGCGATGGCAAGAACGTCAAAACCCGGGCCGAGATTGGCCGAGGACGCCGGAGCCCGGGCACGCACCGCGAACTCTCAGCTGCCAGCGGCGGCCGAGAGCCGGGCCGCGGGCGGGGGGGTCCACCCAGGCGGAGCAGAGGAGAGGAAAAGGCTCAGCTTCGCGGGTGTCACCGACTGCACACCCGCCGGCGTCAGCACCTCCACATCGGCAACCGGGGTACCCGACTTCCAGCCGCGCCCCCTGGCGGGCTTCACAGGGATTGACGCTTTCACGACGGTGCGCACGGGCAGGCCCGCCCAGCCGACAACTGTGACGGGGACTGTGACGACCGCGACCGGCCGCTCGCGGCTCCAGCCCGCGACGACTCTGGCAACGGGCTGGTAGGCACGCAGCAGGGGCCGTGAACGCAGATCGGATGTAGCGGCGTCGAGAAGCTGCAGGTCGATCTCGGCCGCCCATTCCAGGCTCGAGGGCTGGCCCAGCGTGGAGCTCACGACGAGCACGCTGTGGCCACCGACGGAACGCCTCGCGGCCGTGACGAGACAGATCTGCGCCGCATCCGTGAAGCCGGACTTGAGGCCGATCACGCCGTCCTGGCCGATGGCCGGGTTGTAGCCGCCGACCGGGCCCGTCGGGAACTCGACCACCGTGTGATCGACGATGGAAACCATTCCGGGCACGCTCATCGCGTAAGCCCCGAGGACTGCCTGGTCGATCGCCGTGCTCCGGGAATACGGGCTAAGGCCGCTCGCGTCCGTGTAGTGCGTGTGGGCGAGGCCCAGCGCTGCTGCCATCGTGTTCATCTTGCGAACGAACGCAGCGATGCTCCCGGCGTCCCAAACGGCGAGATAGTCGGCGATGTTGCAGGCCGAGGGGATCATGAGCCCCTCGAGCAGCTGGCGCTCGGTGAGGCGCTCTCCTGCGACCACTTCGAGACTGGAGTCACCGGCCTCCACGGCGCGGATCCATGCCGCGTGGTCCGCCGCGGTCATCGTGAACGTCGGGCCGGAGCCGTGGCCGAGGGGATGGTCTTCGAGCACGACGACAGCCGCCATGACCTTGGTCACGCTCGCCATCGGCGCCGGCTGCTCATCCGGGGAAGCGCCGAGAAGCCCGATCCCCTGGACGTACACGGCGGACTGACCCGCCGAGGGGATCGGCAGCGGCTCCAACGTCCCGGGGAACCTTGTCACCGCCCGCACGATCGAGACGAGCGAAGGCAGGTGGACCGGCACGGGTCGCGGATCGCTGGAGGTGATGAGCCTGGGCGATCCGGGCCCTGAGAACAGCCACCCAACGCCTGACAGGACGACAGCCAGGGCCGCCAGCACCGTCGCCCGCCTGCGCCAGTAAAGCCGGCGTCGGCGAGCCTTCGCGGCGGACAGCTGGCTCCTCGGCTTGGCCGACGGGGCAGTACCGTCGTCGGCCTCCCGCGGCCCGGTCATCACCGGTGGGATGGCACCTTCATCGTCCATGGCGTTGGCCGCGTCGCTGGCCCGGCTTCGCGGCTACAGCTCGTCCAGCTCCTCGGCTGTCATCAGGACGGCACGCGGCTTGGAACCCTCGGACGGGCCTACTATGCCGCGTCTTTCGAGAAGGTCCATCAACCGGCCGGCCCGAGCGAAGCCGACCCGGAGCTTGCGCTGGAGCATGGAGGTCGAGCCTAGCTGTGACCGCACCACCAACTCCATTGCTCTCAGCAGGTATTCGTCGTCGTCGTCCTCGACGCCCCTGCCTCGGCTCTCGGAGGCCTCCTCGCCTTCCACGCCGTCGACGTAGCGCGGGCCGCTCTGGCGGCGCCAGTGGGCGACGACGGCCTGCACCTCGTCCTCACCCACCCACGGGCCCTGGATGCGCCGCGGCACGCTCGACGACGCGGTGAGCAGCAGGAGGTCACCCCGGCCGACGAGTCTTTCCGCGCCCGGCTGATCGAGGATGACGCGGCTGTCGGCGAGAGAGGAGACCGAGAAGGCGAGCCGCGAAGGGATGTTCGCCTTGATCACGCCGGTGATCACGTCGACGGAGGGCCTTTGCGTGGCGATGACGAGGTGGATCCCCACGGCGCGCGCCATCTGCGCAATACGGCAGATCGACTCTTCGACGTCGCGCGCCGCGACCATCATGAGGTCGTTCAGCTCGTCGACAACGATGAGGATGAACGGCAGCCGGACATGGCGGGTCTCAAGACCGGCTCCGCGGCGAGCTGGCGCGCCCGGCGACGACCGACGAGGAGGCCATGTCGGCGCCCGCCAACCAGGCATCGTCCTCGATCTCCCGGTCATCGGCAGTGACGGCGCTGAGGTCGGCGTCGAAAGCCGACTCGCCGGGATCTGTCTCGTCCTCCGCCTCCGCGCTGTCGAGATCGACCTCGGCGGCGGCCAGCTCGCCGAGCTCGGTGTCGGCCAGGGCCAGCTCGGCCAGCAACGGTGCCTGGTCGGCCGCGACCTGGGCCCGCACGCCCTGAAGGGGCCCGCCGTCGAGCTCGCCACGGTCGACGGCGGCGTTGTAGCCGGCAATGTCGCGCATGCCGCACTCGGCGAGCACGTCGTAGCGGCGCTCCATCTCCGTCACTGCCCACGAGAGGGCGTTGGCGGCCCGCTTCGGATTGACCACGACCTGAGTGAGCAGGTGGGGAAGCCCGTTGTAGTGGCCGAGCTCGACCCGCTTCGGGTCGACGAGGATGAGGCGGACCTGATCCGGCGTCGCCTTCATGAGGATCGATGTGATCACCGAGTTGATGCAGGACGACTTGCCGGCCCCGGTGGCCCCGGCGATCAACAGGTGCGGCATCTCGGCGAGGTTCACCATCACCGGCCGGCCGGCGATGTCCCTGCCGAACGCGACCTCGAGGGGATAGGTTGATCTCTGGGCCTCGATCGACTGCAGCACGCTGCCGAGTGTGACGAGCTGGCGGTCATGGTTGGGCACCTCGACCCCGATCGCCGATCGGCCCGGGATCGGGGCAAGGATGCGCACGTCAGGTGAGGCCATGGCGTAGGCGATGTCCTTGGCGAGGGTGGTCACCCGCGCCACTTTCACGCCCGTACCGAGCTCGAGTTCGAAACGGGTCACGGTGGGTCCGACCGTGTAACCGACAAGGTGCGTCTCGACGCCGTGGCCCGCGAGGGCACGCTCGAGCACGCGGCCCCGCTCCTCGATCGCCTTGCGGTCGAGGTCCTGCTCCTTGCTGCGCTTCAGGAGCTTGAGGGGCGGGAGCTTCCACGATCCGGACGCCGGAGTGACCGGCAGACTGAGCTGTTCGGCTCTTCCTGCGACGGTCGCGGCGCGAAGCGCGTCTCCACCGGACGGCTCCGCGCCGGCGACCGCCGCATCTGCCAGCCCCACGCGAGTCTCGGCTGCGGTGGCCTCCGGGGCCTCCGCGGCGATGGCGGTTTGTTCGGTCTCCGATGCTCCGGGGAGGACCAAGACGTGACCTGACCCGGGCGCGGCCGAGCCGCCGTTGGCAGGCCAGACGCCGAAACCGTCGGCGTCCGCGGCCGCGGCCACGACGACCGGGCGCTCCGGGAGCGGTTGCACGCGCATTGCCGCGATCCAGTCCCGGAAAAGTCGGGCCGTCCAGCGCGCCGCAGCCGCAATGCCGCGGCCGACCACCCGTAGGACGGCGAGCAGGGGCATGCCGGCCAGCCCGCAGATCGCCGCCACGGCGACGGCCCCGAGCACGACGGAGGCACCCGCGACGCCGATGATCCTCGCGAGCCCGCCTCCCACGCCGGCACCGACCATGCCACCTGCGCCACCGAGCAGGCGCCACGCGGCCGACGTCCCGGGTGAGCCTGCGGCCAGGTCCGCCAGGCCGGCGGACACCACCAGCAGGAGCACCAGGGCGGCGAGAATCCCTCCCAGGCCGCGCCTCGCCCGCCCCGCGAGGAGGATGACGGCGCCGACGACGAACGATGCCGGTGCCACGTCAGCTCCCCAGCCGAAGGCGCGGGCGCTCCCCGCCCGTAGCAGGTGGCCTGCCGGCCCCAGCAGGTTGAAATGGATCCCCAGGGCGGCGAGGACGCCGACGACGAGGAGCGCCCAGCCCCAGGACTCTTCCGACGGTGCCGCGATGAGGTCGACCAGCCGGCCGGCACCGCGCCCGAGCGCTGTCGTCTTCTTGCGCGAGCGCGCCCGCCCGTTGCCCTTGCGCGGGGCAGGGACTCTTGTGAGCTGGGGTCTCCCGGCCTTCGGCGCTGCGCTCCGCGGGGAGCCTGCGGGCTTCCCCCTGGTCGGAGCATCGCGTGACACGCCGGATTGGCCCGAGATGACACGTCGAGACACTGCCACGATACGCACAACGCTAACACCAGCCACTCCCGGTGACAGCGATCCCGGAAACCTCTGGTGTCAGAACCCCCTGCTCAGGCCTCGAGTACGAGCGGAACGATCATCGGCCTGCGCCGGGTGCGATCGCTCACGATGCGCCCGACCGTCCGGCGGACCACCCGGCGGAGAGCGTCCGGGTCCTGCCCACCCTCGCCTACGGCGACCTCGATCGCCTTCACGAGCCCGGAGCGCAATTCCTCGACCACGGACTCGGCGCCGGGTTCGTCGAGGAAGCCCCGGCTGACGATCTCGGGGGCGCCGACGAGCTCGCCCGTGCGCGCGTCGACGGTGACGACGGCGACGACGACGCCCTCCTCCGCGAGCACGCGCCGGTCGCGCAGGACCCCCACGCCGACGTCGCCGACGATCCCGTCGACGAAGACGTGGGCGGCGGACACCTCGCCCGCGAAGTCGATCCCTTCGTCACCGAGCTGCACGACGTCGCCGTCCTCGCAGATGAGGACCTCGTCGGGAGCGACGCCCATCTCGATGGCGAGGCGGGAGTGGCGCACGAGCATGCGGTACTCGCCGTGCACCGGCACGAAGCTGCGCGGCCGCGCGATCGAGAGCAACGTGGCGAGCTCGCCCTGGTGGGCGTGACCGCTCTCGTGCACGTGGGCGACACCCGCGTGGATGACCTCCGCGCCGCGACGGGCGAGGCCGTCCATCACCTTCGCGACCGCCCACTCGTTGCCGGGGATGGCATGCGAGCTGAGCACGACGACGTCGCCCTCCTCAATGTGGAGCCACCGGCTGTCGCCCGATGCCATCTGTGCCAGCGCCGACATCGGCTCGCCCTGGGAGCCCGTCGAGATGACGCAGATCTCGCCCGGGTTGTGGTCCCCGATCGTCTCGATGTCCGCGAAGCAGCGGTCCGGGATCGTCAACATCCCGAGCTCCCGGGCGATGCCGACGTTCTTCACCATCGAGCGGCCGAGGAGCGCCACCTTGCGCCCGCTTGCGATGGCGGCGTCGGCGAGCTGCTGGATGCGGTGCACGTGGCTCGCGAAACAGGCCACCACGATGCGGCGGCCCCTCTGCTGGAGGAAGATCCTCCGCAGCGACTCGCCGACGGCGCTCTCACTGCCGGTGTAGCCCGGCAGCTCCGCGTTCGTCGAGTCCGCCAGCAAGAGGCGGATGCCCTCGGTGGCGGCGATCTGCCCGATCCGGGCGAGGTCGGTCCTGCGCCCGTCGACCGGTGTCAGGTCCAGCTTGAAGTCACCGCTGTGCAGCACAACGCCCTGGGCGGTGTGAAAGGCGAGGGCGAAGCCACTCGGCACCGAGTGCGTCACGGGGATGAACTCCACCTCGAACGGTCCGATCCGGCGCCTCTCGCCGTCACGCACCTCCACTAAAGGTGCCTTCTGGCCGAGGCCCGCCTCGTCGAGCCGGTTGCGCGCGAACCCGAGGGTAAGGCCGGAACCGTAGACGGGCGCGTCGACATCGCGCATGAGGTAGGCGAGCGCGCCGACATGGTCCTCGTGCCCGTGGGTGAGCACGATCCCGTCGACGTCTCCCGCCCGCTCACGCAAGAAGCTGAAGTCCGGCAGCACGAGGTCGACGCCCGGCATCTCCGGGTTGGGGAACATCACCCCGCAGTCGAGGACGACGAGACGGCCCGCCTGCTCGACGACCGCGCAGTTGCGGCCGATCTCGCCCAGCCCCCCGAGGAACGAGATTCGGACCGCCTCAGGCATCCGGGTTCGTCACTCCTGCACGCGCCGGGCGGTTCGAGCGCCACAGCTGCAAATCGGCGAGCATGGAGCGCGCCTTGGGCTCCAGCCAGTCCGGGGCAGGGCCCATCGGCAGGCGGCACTGGCCTGCGGGGAGCCCCTGCACCCTGAGGACGGCCTTGGTCGGCAGCGGGTTGGGCGCCTCGTCGCTGGACTGGAACGAGACCGGCTCGATCAGGGCCGCGTTCAGCTGCCGGGCCCCTTCGACGTCACCTTCGAGGTAGAGCCTGATCATCTCCCCCAGTTCCCGACCGACCCAGTGCGAGGACACGCTCACGACCCCGACCGCGCCCACCGCGAGCAAGGGAAGGGTCCACGAGTCGTCTCCGCTGTAGCAATCGAACCCTTCCCCGGCCCTGGCCCTGAGCTTGGCGGCTCCGACCGGGTCCGCGGATGCGTCCTTCACGCCGACGATGTTCGGAAAATCATGCACTAGCTGCAACAGCGTGTCGATGGCAACCTTGCGGCCGGTGCGCACGGGGATGTCGTAGACAATGACCGGGAGCGTCGTGGAAGCCGCCACGGCGGCGAAGTGCGCCGCGATGCCTTGCTGGGACGGGCGGTTGTAGTAGGGCGTGACGGCGAGGATCCCCGCGGCGCCGGCCTCGGTGGCCACACGGGTGAGCTCGACGGAGTGGGCCGTGTCGTTCGTCCCCGAGCCGGCGACCACCGGCACCGTGACGGCGTGCGCCACGGCCGACCAGAGCTCGGCGCGCTCTTGATCGGTGAGCGTCGGCGCCTCGCCGGTCGTGCCGGTCACGACGAGCCCGTCGCTCCCGTTGTCCACGAGGTGGCGGGCGAGAGCCACCGCACCAGCTGTGTCCAGCCGGCCCTCGGCATCGAACGGAGTCGCCATCGCGGTCACGACCGCGCCGAACCGCCCGGCGCGTCGAGCAGCCCTTACCATCGTCGTGGCCCTGTCACGGACCGAAAGCTAGCAGCACAGAGCTGGTCCGATCCCGAATTCTGCGACCGGAGCCCTCGGCCCCGACAGCGTGGCCTCAAAGCCCGAGCAGGCTCCCGAGCCCGACGGTCAGCCCTTCGGACTCGGCGACGCCGCGAACCGCCAGGAGCACGCCGGGCATGAAGCTCGCCCGGTCCAACGAGTCGTGGCGGACCGACAGCGTCTCGCCCTTGAGACCGAAGATCACCTCCTGGTGCGCCACGAAACCGGGCAGCCTGACCGAGTGCACGTGCAGGCCGCCTTGCGCACGTCCTCCTCGCGTTCCCGCGACGATCTCGGTCTCGGTCGGGTCGGCAGCCCAGTCCCCGGTCCCGGCCGCGTCGCGCGCCGCCTGCATGCGCCGTGCGGTCTCGAGGGAGGTCCCCGAGGGCGCATCGCGCTTGCGTTCGTGATGGAGCTCGATGATCTCCGCGCCGGCCACGAAAGGGGCGCACAGCTCCGCGCAACGCATCATCAGCGCGGCGCCGATGGAAAAGTTCGGGGCCACGATCGCATGGGCGTCGCCCGAGAACCAGGACCGCAAGGACTCGATGTCCGCCGCATCGAAGCCGGTCGTGCCGCAGACCGCGTGGACGCCATGATCGGCGCACCAGCGGAGATTGTCACGCGCCGCTTTCGCGACCGTGAAGTCCACCATCACCTCGGCCCCGGCCGCTTCGTCGGGCGAGGCGGCGACCGTAAGGCCACTGCCGCGCACCCCGGCGACTTCGTCGAGCGGGCGGCCCGCCGCGACCGGGTCGACCGCCACGACCAGCTCGAGATCGGCTTCGGCGAGAACCGCCGCACAGGTTGCGGTTCCCATGCGACCGGCGGCTCCGAACACTCCTACGCGCAACATCACATCACCGTACCCGTTGCCGGGAGCTCACAACGGTCCCGGTCAGATGGGACGCGCGTGGGCCGCGGTGGCCCGGGCCGCGGTCAGCTCAGGAGAAGTCCGACTCCGAGAACGGCCCTACGACCGCGAGCGACCGAGGGCCCGCCAGCACCCTTTCGGCAACGGCTCGGACCTCGTCCGCGGTCACCGCCGCGATGCGCCCGAGCAACTCCTCTGTGGTGAGTACGGAGCCGAACAGCAACAGGGCGGAGCCGATCCTCGCCATGCGAGACCCGGAGTCCTCGAGCGAAAGGAGCATGTCGGCGCGCAGGTGCCCCTTCGCCACCTCGAGCTCCCGAGGCGTGATCCCCAGAGCACCGAGACGGTCAACCTCGCTGTGGAGCAGGTCGAGCACCTCGTGGGCGCGTTCGGGCGAGGTTCCGACCGAGATCGCGAGCGTCCCGGCGTCGTCGTAGGCGCTGCGGTCGGACCCGATCGAGTACGCGAGGCCACGGGCTTCCCGGATCTCTTGGAAGAGCCGGCTGGAAAGCCCCCCGCCGAGAATGTGGTTGAGCACGGCGAGCGTGAAACGGTCGCCCGAATGCCTGTCCGGCGCCCGGAAGCCGAGGACGAGCTGCGCCTGCTCGGTCTCGCGCGACTCGACGACGAGCGCGACGGCATCGTCCGAAGGCGGCCGGCGCACGGGGGGGCGCCCGCCGCGCCGGGCGGCGAAGCGGGCCTCGATGCCGAGCGCCAGGCGCTCGTGGTCGAGGTCGCCCGCGGCGGCGATCACCATGTTGCCGGGCAGGTAGTGCTCGTCGAAGAACGACCGGATCGCCGGAACCGTCACGTTGCGGATCACTTCCGGCTCGCCGAGGACCTCGCGCCCCAGAGGGTGGTTCGGGAACATCGCGTTGGCGAAGTGCTCCTGAACGACGTCACTCGGCTCGTCGCGGTGCATGAGAACCTCTTCCAGGATCACCTGGCGCTCAGCGTCCACCTCGTCGGGCCGAAGCGCCGGGCGGCAGAGGATGTCGCAGAGTATGTCCAGGCCGAGCGCGACATGCTCGGCCAGCACCCGTACGTAGAAGGTCGTGTACTCCTTGGTCGTGTAGGCGTTCATGTCGCCGCCCACGGCGTCGACCTCCTCGGCGATCTCGCGCGCGGTGCGTTCGGGAGTCCCCTTGAAAAGGAGGTGCTCGAGGAAGTGCGAGATCCCCGCCTGCTCCGGCGTCTCGTCGCGCGAGCCGGTCCCGACCCAGACGCCGACACTGAGCGAGGCGACGTCAGGCATCGACTCGCTCACGAACCGGATGCCGTTTTCGAGCGTGGTGGTCCTGATCAAGGGCGTAAGGCCCGCCGTGTGAAGATGCCCACGAGGCTCAGCTCAGCGCCCGCCGCTCCTCGGGCGACGCCGGGCTGCGCCCGATCCGCCACCGGAACCGCGCCGTGCCCCGCCGCCCCCGGCTTCAGATGAGCGCCGTGCGCCGCCGGCCGGTGGCCCCTGGGCCAGATCGGCGGGACCGAGATCTCCGAAGGTGGACTGGAGCTGGCTCTCGAAGGCGTCCTCGAACGAGGGACGGCGCCGCGGGCTTGCGGTCTCGTCGCCGCTCGAAGCGGTTTCAGCTCCGCCGCGACCGCCCTGACGCCTGCCACCGCCGTTGCCTGACCCCGGGCGGCCTTCGCCGGGCGCTTCCCCGCCGTCTGCGGGTGCGGGCTCGCCCGCCAGCGACAGCGAGACCTTGCCCTGCGGGTCGATCTCGTCGACGCGGACTTCGACCTCCTGCCCGAGAGTGACGACATCCTCCACCCGCTCGACCCTCTTGCCCTGGCCGAGCCTCGATATGTGGACCAGGCCGTCGCGGCCCGGGAGGATGTTGACGAATGCCCCGAACTTGGTGATGTTGACCACCCTGCCGCTGTAGACGGCTCCCACCTCAGGCGTCGGCGGGTCCAAGATGAGCTCGATGCGGCGGCGGGCTTCGTCGACGACCGAGCGCTGCTTGGCACCGATGGTGACCGTGCCGACCGTGCCATCGTCGTCGATGTTCACGTCCGCGCCGGTCTCCTGCTGGATGGCGTTGATGACCTTGCCCTTCGGCCCGATGATCTCGCCGATCTTGTCGACCGGGACCTCGAAGCTCACTATCTTCGGGGCGTTCTCGCCGACCTCTGCCCGAGGAGCCGAGATCGCCGCCAGCATGACCTCGAGCACCTTGAGCCTCGCCTCACGTGCCTGGCTCAGCGCCTGCGCCAGCACGTCGGCAGGCAGGCCGGCGATCTTGGTGTCGAGCTGCAGAGCCGTCACCACGTCGGCGGTTCCGGCAACCTTGAAGTCCATGTCGCCGAAAGCGTCCTCGGCCCCGAGGATGTCGGTCAGGGTCGTGTACTTGCCCTCTGCGAAGACGAGCCCCATGGCGATGCCTGCGACCGGCGCTTTTATTGGCACTCCGGCGTCCATGAGCGACAGCGTGGACCCACATACCGACGCCATCGACGTCGACCCGTTGGAGGAGAGCACGTCCGAGACGAGACGCAGCACATAGGGGAATTCGCTCTCCGGTGGGATGACGGGCAGAAGGGCGCGCTCGGCGAGCAGCCCGTGGCCGATCTCGCGGCGCTTTGGCCCGCGCATGAAGCCGGTCTCCCCCGTCGAGAACGGCGGGAAGTTGTAGTGGTGCATGTACCGCTTGGACTCGTCGATGCCGATGGTGTCCAACAGCTGGTTCATCCGGGGCATGCCGAGGGTGCAGACGTTGAGCACCTGGGTGTCGCCGCGCTCGAACAGCGCCGAGCCGTGCGCGGTCGGCAGTAGCCCGACCTCGGCGGCAAGCGGCCTTATGTCGGTCGGGCCGCGGCCGTCGATGCGCACGCCCTCGGAGACGATCCGCTTGCGGACGATCTTCTTGGTGTAGGCGCGCGCCGCCGAACGGATCTCCCGCTCACGGTCCGGGAACTCACCGAGGAGCTCGGCGACGACGGCGTCGGTCGCCTCGTCGAGGGCCGAGTTGCGCTCGGTCTTGGTCGTGATCGCGTTCGCCTTCTCGAGGCGATCGGCTCCGGCCGCGGTGACCCGCTCGTAGACGTCCTCCCCGTAGTCGACGAACAGCTCGAACTCGATCGTGTCCTTCGACCCCGCCGTGCGCACGAGCTCTCGCTGGAGCTCGATGGACTCGCGGATCCAGGTCTTGGCGACTTCGAGACCGCTCGCGATGACGTCCTCGGTCACAGGGGGCGCACCCTCCGCGAGGTACTCGAACGCCTTCTCGGTGCCACCGGCCTCCACCATCACGATCGCCACGTCGGCGTCTTTGTCCTCGCTCAAGGCCCGCCCGGCCACGACGAGCTCGAACGTGGAGGCATCACCCTCCTGGTAGGTGGGGTGCGGGAGCCACGCCCCGTCTGTCGAGTAGGCGATGCGGACAGCCCCGATCGGCCCCTCGAAGGGAATGCCCGAGATCATGAGGGCCGCCGACGCGGCGTTGATCGCCAGCACGTCGTGCGGGTTCAACAGGTCGGCGCCGAGGATCGTCCCGACGATGTGGACCTCGTTGCGGAAGCCCTCCGGGAACGAGGGCCGCAGGGGCCGGTCGATCAGGCGGCATGTCAGGATCGCCTGGTCGGTCGCCCTGCCCTCCCGTCGGAAGAAGGACCCCGGTATCTTGCCGGCGGCGTACATCCTCTCTTCGATGTCGACGGTGAGGGGAAAGAAGTCGGTTCCCTCACGCACCTTGCGGGCGGCCACCGCGGTGGCGAGCACGACGGTGTCGCCGATCCGGGCGACAACGGCACCGTCCGCCTGGCCGGCGAGCTTGCCGGTCTGGAAGGACAGCGTCCTGTCGGTCCCACTGATGGGGGCCGACACGGTGATGGCATCAGCCATGACACTCCTATGTGATTTGGGGCGCCACGCCGGCCAGTTCCCAGTCGGCGTGCACCGGAGCCGTCCTTTGGAACCGGACCCGGTAATCGGCGACTGGCAGCTGGCACCTTGCAGCGCCGCTTGTCTCGTACGGGCGGCTCACGCCGGTGAAGATGACCCCGACTGCCGCCCTATGTTGACCCGGTACGGCTTTGCCGTCCCGGGGGGTTCCTGGCTTCCTAGCGCCGGATCCCGAGCCGGGAGATCAGCGACCGGTATCGCTCGACGTCGTTGTCCTTCACGTAGTCGAGCAGGCGGCGCCGGCGACCGATGAGCTTCATCAGTCCTCGCCGGGTGTGGTGGTCCCCCCGGTGGATCTTGAGGTGCTCGGTAAGGTGGTTGATGCGTCCGGTGAGGAGTGCCACCTGCACTTCTGGGGAACCGGTGTCGGTCTCGTGAAGCCGGTGCTCGGTGATCGTGGCCGTCTTGTCGGGCATGCGTGAGTGGCGTGCTTTCTTGCTGTACCGGCCGGCCACGCCGACCCGGCGAGAAAAGGAAGGGTAAACAATCCCGGCCCGGCGCACGCGCCGTGCCGCACCGACCTGGGCCGGCACCGATCACGATAGCAGGTCGTTCGCCCCGCGACACCACCGCGGCGGGCTCACACCTGGCGCGGGTCGACCTCGATGCGCGTCCCCGGCGCGGGCGGGCCGGCCGACGCGAGCGCGTCGGCGAGGGCGTCGGGTCCCGCCGCCCGGACGAGGAAGCGCCCCGCGCCCGAGCTCCCCACCTCGACGGCGGGTTCCGAGCCCTTAAGGCGCGCCACGAGCTCGTCGGCCCCGTCCCCGCTGACGAGCGCCAGTGCGCTGTCAGGGGGAAGCCTGAGCAGCGTGCGGCGGGGCCGCTCGAAAGCCGCCAGCCGGCCGGGATCGGCGTGCAGGGCTGCGACCAGGACCTCGTGGTCGGTGAGCCGCGTCCTCACGACTACCCGCCCCTGCCTGCGCCGCCCGCCCACGACCCGGGACGCCAGAGCCAAGAGAGCCAGTGCTTGCTCGGCCGAGCGGTAGCGGGGCGCCAACAGCTCGTGGTCGAAGTCCAGGAACACGACGAGCGATGCCGATGGGACCCGGTGCAGCACCGCCTCGGTACCGACCAGCACGGGCGCGAAAGGGAGGCCTTCGCCGGGCCCGGGGCCGGCGCGGCCGACCTCCGCCACATCGAGATTCGTGAGGGCGGCGAGGTCCTCGCGGACGCGAGCGACGCCGGGACGAACGATCCTCGGCCGGGTCGGCCCACACGAGGCGCACTGAGCCCGGACCGAGGAGGCGCACCTTGGGCATTGCAGCACCGTCGGCTCGCCCTGGGCAGGTCGTTCGATCTGGACGAGGGCCGTGCCACAGGACTCGCAGCGCAACAGGCTCCGGCAGCGGCCACAGGCCAGAAGGCGGGCGCGTCCGGTCCGGTTGAGCACCGCCAGGACGGGCCTGTCCGGCTCCTGGCCGGCCGCATCTCGGATCAGCGTCGCCAACCGGGTCGGGTACCCGCCTGCACGCGGATCCTCGTCACGGGCGTCTACCAGCTCGACCGGCGCCCATCCGGCGCGTTCGGCGTCACGCGACAAGGTGACGAGGGGCCGACCGTCGAGCAGGGCGAGCGTCGGGCATGGGCTCACGAACAGGCATGGGGCGCCCGCGCGTTGCGCGCGCTCGTCCGCGAGCACTGTGGCTTGCCAGGTGGGGACGCGTTCTTCCTGGTAGGAGTCCGCGTGAGCGTCGAGGACGATCACGGCACGCAGTCCCGCCACGGGCGCGAGCACCGCGGAACGGGCGCCGACGACGACCCGCCCACCTGACGCCGCCTCCGCCCAAGCCTCGGGTTGAAGTGCCACCGCGTGGCCGGACCGCTCGAGGCGGTTCCCGAGGGTCACCGCGTCCGACCTCGAAGCGGCGAGCACCAGCACGTCGCCCTCCCTGCCGGCCGTGGCGGCAATGACGGCCTCCACGGCCGCGAGCCTCGGCGCCGCCGGCGGCAGCCGCAAGACGGCGGAACCGGACGAAAGTGCCTGGACGGCGGCCGCGGCTGTCTCGCCCGCGACGGTGGCGCCACCCGCCTGCTCGCCGGCCCCTACTTGGTTGGCGCGGGGCGGCAACGCCCGTACCAGGCGTGGCGGTGAGGCCGCGACGAGCAACGGCCGCAAGCGGCCCGAGTACCGCCATGCCGCCCACCGGCTCAGCTCGAGAACCGCCGGTGCGGGCCCGAGCGACACGAGCTCGCCCACCGGACGGAGATCGACGAGAGGGGGCGGGTCGGTCGCCTCGGCGACCACCCATCCCCTCACCCGCCGCCCGTGGAGGACGACGCGGACGATGCAGCCGACCGTGAGCCTGCCGGCGAGGGCTTCGGGGACCTCGTAAGCGAAGGCGCGGTCGATTCCGCTCACGTCGGGCAGGACTTCGACAATCCTGTTCATCGCTCACCGGGGCGTCGTCCAGCGCCCGGGGCAGCCGGGGCCGGGCCGGGGGCGCGGGCCAGCCGGGGGCGCGGCGCCGGGCCGGTGCGCCCCTTTAGAGGCCGAGGGTGGCGCGTAGGTCCTCGAGACGCGGTGTCGCCTCCCAGGGGGCCTCGACGGCCTGCCGCCCGAAGTGGCCATAGGCAGCGACTTGGCGGTAGATGGGCCGGCGCAGGTCGAGGTCCCGCACGATCGCGGCCGGGCGGAGGTCGAAGAGCTCGTCGACGGCCTTGGCGATGTGATCGGGAGCCACCGTCTCGGTACCGAAGGTGTCGATCATCACCGAGATCGGATGGGCAACCCCGATCGCATAGGCGACCTGGATCTCGCAGCGCGCGGCGGCGCCTGACGCGACCAGGTGCTTTGCGACCCATCGGGCCGCGTAGGCACCGGAGCGGTCCACCTTCGAAGGGTCCTTGCCCGAGAAAGCTCCCCCACCGTGGCGCGCCCAGCCGCCGTAGGTGTCGACGATGATCTTGCGCCCGGTGAGCCCGGTGTCCGCCCGCGGGCCACCCAGCTCGAAACGTCCCGTCGGGTTCGCGAGCAGGTTGTAGCCGGAGGTGTCGATCCCCGTCGGCAGCAGGGGGTTGATTACGTGCTGAACCAAGTCGGCGGGCAGGCGCTCGAGGTCGGCGTCCTTTGTGTGCTGGGTGGAGATGAGGACCGTCTTCAGCTCGACGGGCCGGGCGTCTTCGTAGCGCACCGTCACCTGGGTCTTTCCGTCCGGCCCCAGATAAGGGATAGTCCAGGACTTGCGGACTTCGGCGAGGCGACGCGCCAGCCGGTGTGCCAGCCATATCGGCAGCGGCATGAGATCGGGGGTCTCGTCGCACGCGTACCCGAACACCATGCCCTGGTCGCCCGCGCCCTGGGCGTTGAGCACATCCTCGCCGCCTGTGCCAGTGCGGACCTCGAGCGCGGCCGACACTCCCCGGTCGATGTCGGGCGACTGCTCGTCTATCGAGACCAGCACGCCGCAGGAGTTCCCGTCGAAGCAGAGCTCCTCGCGGTCGTAACCGATCTCACATATGGTCCGCCTGACGAGGCGGGGGATGTCGACGTAGGCACTCGTGGAGATCTCGCCCGCCACGACCACGAGCCCCGTCGTGAGCAAGGTCTCACAAGCCACGCGGCCCTGGGAATCCTCCTCGAGGATGGCGTCGAGAATGGCGTCGGAGATCTGGTCGGCCATCTTGTCGGGATGTCCCTCGGTGACCGACTCGGAGGTGAATTGGAAGCTACGCAAGAGACAGGCTCCTCATTCTCGATCGCGACCTGCACCATCGTGCGGGGCCGACGCCGCACTCATCGGGGACTCGACGCCCGGAGCTTTTCCACTCGAGTCGCCCTGGCACTGCGGTGGCCCCGGGAGCAACGCGAGCGTGGCACGAAGCACCACCTCGGCGACGGCTCTCTTGGACTGGAGCGGGACATCCGTGCGGGCGTCCCCGCGGCGGAAGATCGTCACGGCGTTGGTCTCGGATGCGAACCCGACACCGGCTGCTCCCACGTCGTTGGCCACCATGAGATCGGCTCCCTTGGCTTCCAGCTTCGCTGCCGCCCGCTCCGCCAGCGAGTCCGTCTCAGCGGCGAAGCCGACCAGCACCTGGCCTGGACGCCGGCGCCGGCCCAGCTCGGCAAGGATGTCGAGCGTCGGGACGAGACGGATCTCGGGCGCGCCGTCGGCTTTGTGGAGCTTGGTGCTCGCCACGACATCCGGGCGGTAGTCGGCGACCGCCGCGGCCATGACGACCATGTCCGCCGCTGGCGCATGCCTCAGCACTGAGTCGGCCATCTCGGCGGCGGTCTCGACCGCGATCACTTCGACTCCGGGCGCAACGGGCAAGCCGGAGGTCGTCACCAGGGTGACCTGAGCACCGAGTGCGAGGGCGGCCTCCGCGAGAGCGTGGCCCTGGCGTCCCGAGGAGCGGTTCGAGAGGAAGCGAACCGGGTCGATGGGCTCCCGCGTGCCCCCTGCGGTCACGAGCACGCGCCGGCCGGAAAGCGGCAGGGCGTCTCGAGCTGTGTCCCGCCGCCTCGCGGCGAGGATCCTTGCTGCCTCGGCGACGATCACGTCCGTCTCCGGAAGCCGTCCCGCACCCACGTCCCCGCCGGCCAGGTGGCCTTTGTCGGGCTCAAGGACATGAACGCCACGCCGGCGCAGGGTCGCCAGATTCTCCTGCACCGCAGCGTGCTCCCACATCTCCGAGTGCATCGCAGGACAGACCAGCACGGGGGCTCGCGTCGCCAGCAATGTCGCCAGGAGCAGGTCCGAAGAGATCCCGGCGGCGTAGGCCCCGATCACGCGGGCCGTCGCCGGTGCGACGAGAACGAGGTCGGCGCGCTGGCCGAGATCCGTGTGGGGGATCGGGACGTCGTCGCCGAACAGCTCCAGGTGGGCGGGCTCAGAAGCGAGTGCCGAGAACGTCGCCGCCCCGACAAAGCGGGTGGCGTTCGCCGTGAGCACCGGCACGACGTGGGAGCCCGCGTCGACGAGGCGACGGCAGAGCTCGACGGCCTTGTAGGCGGCGATCCCACCGCTCACACCGAGCACCACGGTGGCGCCGGCGAGGGAGGCGCCGGCGTAACCGACAGCCCCGCCAGCTCGATTCGGTCCCGACCCCGCGTCGCTCACAGCCGCAGCCTTTGCCGCTCCGCGGTGGGCTAGCTCGCCTCCCCGTTCTCGGGAGCGCCGCTCGTCTCGTCGGCTGACACCTCGTCCTCGACCGCGGCTTGCTCGTCCGCGGGCCAGACGGCCACGACCTTGCCCGCGGCGATCTCCTCGAGCGCGATCGACAGGGGCTTGCGGGCAATGGAGGCCACCTGCGGCGGCACGATGGCGCCGAGGCCTTCACCGAGCTGGCTGAAATAGGAGTTGACCTGCCGACCCCGCTTCGCCGCCAGGGTCACGAGTGTGAATTTCGAGTCGACCTTGTCAAGCAGGACCTCGATCGGGGGATCGATCATCGTGCTGCGCGGTTCAGCCATTGGGCTCCTTCTCGATCGGGTGCCGCCTCAGCGAGGCGACCTGCCGCACCAGGGACGCGTTCATCCCTCGTGGCGGAACTCCTTCACTATACCTGCCAGGTCGTGCACGACCTGGCCACGGTCGCCGGGAACGGCACGGACGAGCACACCGAAGGCGTCGGGAACGGCGCCGGCGCATATTGCGGCGCCGGGGACGCCCGTCTCCGCCCCGACACCACCGTTCTGTTCAGGGCTGTCGAGTCGGCGTCCCCAGGTAGGCCTGGGTATTTGACAGATGAACTACGGTGATGTCGGCCCGTTCTCGACGGACGGCGATGACCTGCCTTTGTCGCGATCGAACTGGTCGATAGCGCAATTCGAGCCGAGGAGGTCAGGCGATCATGACCAAGTGTCGCAGGCTGGGCATGCTCGCGACTGCGGGAATGGCAATCGCGTCCGCGGCTCTCGTGCTCGCAGCCTGTTCGTCGAGTCCCACCGCCCCGCCCGTGTCCACTTCGACCACGGCGCCCAGCCATGTGGTCAAGATCCCCGGTGGGACCATGACGGTCGCCGAAGCTGCCCCTGGACCCGACTACATCTTCCCGATGATGAGCGGGCAGGACTTCCTCGTCTCGAACTTCCAGCTGATCTACCTGCTGTTCCGCCCGCTGTACTGGTTCGGCGTCGGGAGCACCCCGAACCTCAACGAACAGCTGTCGGTCGCCTTTGCGCCGGTGTACTCCGACCACAACAGGCAGGTCACCATCAAGATGAAGGGCTACAGGTGGAGCAACGGCGAGACGGTGGACGCCCAGGACGTGGTGTTCTGGATGAACATGGTCAAAGCCGATGCCCCCTCGTGGGCGGGCTACGTGCCAGGTCCGGGCCAGTTCCCCGGCGACATCAGCAACGTCGTGGCCAACAACCGCAAGGACACGGTCACCTTCACGCTCGACGGGTCCTACAGCTCCTACTGGTTCACTTACAACGAGTTGAGCCAGATCACGCCTCTGCCGCTCGCGTGGGACATCACCAAGTACCCTGCGGCCGCAGGTTCCGGAGGCTGCTCGGCTGCCTCGTACAAGTCGATAGAGACCTCGATCTCGGCCAATGGGCTGACGCCGGTCTCGGCCTCCGCGAAGGCTTGCACCAGGGTGCACGCCTTCCTCACGGGCACGACCGAGGCGGGCGATCTCGACACCTACGCCTCGAACCCGCTCTGGCAGATCGTCGACGGGCCGTTCCGCCTGACCCAGTACCAAGCGAGCGATGGCGGCGCGACCGTGGTACCGAACCCCGACTACTCGGGGCGGGTCAAGTCGTCGCTCAAGGCGCTCGTGCTGGACCCGTTCACGACCGACGCCTCGGAGTTCCAGCAGTTGCAGGGCGGCAGTGCCATCAGCATCGGCTACGTCACGCCACAGGACCTGCCTGTCTACCGGGGCCCGGCCTTCGCCAAGGACGGGACACCGCTCACCGGGCCGAACAACACCTCGCTCGCCGGCAGGTACAACCTCGTGCCGGCCTACCCCTGGGGCGTCAACTACTTCGCCCTCAACTACACCAACCCGGTCTCTGGCCCCATCTTCAAGCAGCTCTACATCCGTCAAGCGATGCAGTCGCTGATGAACCAGACACTTTGGATACAGCAGTTCAGCTCCGGTTATGGCTCGCCGACCTATGGGCCCGTGCCCGTGTACCCGCCAACCGACATGGTCACGCCGCAGGAGAGCTCGGGCCCGTACCCGTACAGCGTTTCGAAGGCGAAGTCGCTGTTGAGCTCGCATGGCTGGAAAGTCGTAGTCGCACCGAACGGCGTCACGACTTGTGTGAGGCCGGGCACCAAGGCCGACGAGTGCGGCGCGGGGATCTCCAAGGGTGCAGCTTTGAGCTTCAACTACCTGTACTACAAGGATGCCGGTACCTTCGGCAGCCAGATCAAGGAACTTGCGGCAGCCTGGGCGATGGCCGGCATCAGGTTGCAGCTCGTGCCCATGGGCTTCGATGCCCTCATCAGCGCCGCCGCGACACCGTGCGTGGCCAGCAAGGCCTGCTCTTGGGACATCGCCAACTGGGGCAACGGATGGTTCTACACACCTGACTTCTATCCGACCGGTGAAGAGATCTTCGCCACAGGCGCAGGCTCGAACTTCGGCCAGTACTCCGACTCCAAGGCCGACCAACTGATCAAGGCGACGTACTCCTCCTCGTCGCTGTCGGCCCTCCACGATTACGAGGACTACCTTGCGCAGCAGGTTCCCGACATCTGGCAGCCCGAAACGGCGCTGGCGCTCAACGAGGTCGCCAAGAACGTCTGCGGCTTCGCCCCCGAGAACGCGCTCTTCACCTGGGTCGCCGAAGACTGGTACTTCTGCAAGCCCGCCTAGCGACAATCGACCCCGCCGCTGGCGCAGCCCACGGCAGCGTCGTTTACGCGCAGGGTGACGGGGCCAGCCTCAGCTCTGGCGGCGGATCTCCTCCACTATCTCCGCGAGGTCGTGCACGGCGCCGTCGAGGTCGTCGTTCACGACAACATGGGACGCGAGCTTGAGCCCCTCCGCCTCTTCCAGCCGGCCGAGGGCCATGCGACGCCCTATGTGCTCCTCCGAATCTCCCCTCGACCGGAGCCGCTGCTCCTGCACCTCGGGTGAGGGCGCGCGGATGAGAACGCAATGCGCGTCCCGATGACGCTCGAGCACCTGGCGAGCACCTTGGACGTCGATCTCCAGCACGATGTCGCGGCCCTCTCCGGGCTCGGGCGTCGGCGTCCCGTAGTACTCACCGAGGATCGTCGCCCACTCGAGGAAGCCCCCTTCGGCCACGCGACCCAAGAAGGTGTCGCGGTCGACGAATGTGTAGGCGTCCTCGGGCTCACCGGGCCGACGGGCGCGCGTGGTCCAGGAAAGGCTCAGCCAGAGACGATCGTCGGCCGCGACAAGGCGCCGGACTATCGTCCCTTTACCGACTCCCCCAGGTCCGCAGACGACGAGGATCAGGGCCGGGCTGCGGCCTCGAGCAGCGCCTCGCGCTGCTTGGCTCCAAGACCCTGGAGCCGGCGGGTCTCACTGATGCCGACGTGCTCCATGAGGCGGCGAGCCTTGACCTTGCCTGTCCCAGGGAGCGCCTCGAGAACGGCCAGCACCTTCATCTTGCCGACGATCTCGTCCGACTCCGCCTTTACAAGCAGCTCTCGCAGGGTGACGCGACCACTCTTGAGATGGTCCTTGATCTCGGCGCGCTCGCGACGCGCTCGGGCCGCCTTCTCGAGCGCCGCGTGGCGCTGCTCAGGCGTGAGGCTAGGAGGTTGGGGCATGGGCGGTTACGATAGCGCAGTAAAGGCGGGATGACCAGGTATCGGGTTACAATCGTGGCGGGCGGCGGCATGAAACGTGCCCCGGTCGGCAGAACACTGGGGTGAATAGTCCATGGCCAACGTTCTTGAGGTAGTCGACCTCCGCACCGAGTTCCACCTCCGTACTGCGACTGTCGGGGCTGTCGACGGCGTGTCGTTCTCGATCGCCGAAGGAGAGTCTCTGGGCCTCGTGGGCGAGTCCGGCTGCGGCAAGAGCACGGTCGGGCTGTCGATCATGAAGCTCCTCCCGAACGTCGGCCACGTCACCCGGGGCTCGATGAGGCTGGCCGACAAAGAGCTCGTGAAGATGCCTGAGAAGCAGATGCGCGAAGTACGGGGCAACGACGTCGCCATGATCTTCCAGGACCCGATGACGTCGCTTAACCCGACGATGACCGTCGGCCGTCAGATCGCGGAGCCGGTCCGGGTCCACAAGCACGTCTCCAAGCAGGAGGCGACCGACCGGGCGGTCGAAGTTCTCCAGCTCGTCGGGATGCCGCGGCCGGCAGAGCGTCTCGAGTCCTACCCCCACCAGCTCTCCGGCGGCCTCCGCCAGCGAGTGATGATCGCCATCGCGCTCGCCTGCGAACCGAAGCTGCTCATCGCCGACGAGCCCACCACCGCGCTCGACGTGACGATCCAGGCGCAGATCCTCGACCTCATCGACGAGCTGCGCGACCGCCTCAAGATGGCAGTGCTCCTCATCACCCATGACATGGGCGTGATCGCCGGCCGCAGCGACCGGGTCATGGTGATGTACGCCGGCAAGATCGTCGAGAGCGCGCCCACGCGCAGCCTCTTCTCGCAGATGCGCCACCCCTACTCCGAGGCGCTGCTCGACTCCATCCCGAAGATGAACGCGGACGCCAGCGTCCCCCTCTACAGCATCCCCGGGGCACCGCCCGACCTGAGCGGCGAGTTTGTCGGCTGCCGGTTCGCGCCTCGGTGCCGCAACGCCACCGAGCAATGCCACCTCGAGGAGCCGCCGCTCGTGGACCAGGAAGGCCACCTGGTGGCCTGCTTCAACCCGGTCGGCAGCGCCTCGGCGCCCAGCCGCCCGGTCCGCGTCGTCGACGCCGCCGAGGCGGCGAGGCTGGCGCTGAGCCGGGTGACCGAGCTCGCATCCCGCAAGGTGATCGTCGAGGTCGACCAGCTCGTGAAGGAGTTCGTGGTGACGGCGGGAGCGGTCCTGCAACGCAAGATCGGCAGCGTCAAGGCCGTCTCGGACGTGTCCTTCGCCGTCCGCGAGGGCGAGACGTTCGGCCTCGTGGGCGAGTCGGGGTGTGGCAAGACGACCGTCGGGCGGCTCGTGGTGGCGCTCGAGAAGCCGACCTCGGGAACCATCCGTTTCGACGGGGTCGACGTGACCAAGCTGAATCGCGGGGACTTGAGACGTAGCCGCCGCGATTTCCAGATCATGTTCCAGGACCCTTACGCCTCGCTCGACCCGCGCATGCGCGTCGGCACGATCCTGCGCGAACCGCTCAAGGTGCAGGGCATCGGATCGAGGACCGAGCAGTGGGAGCGCGTAGAGGGCCTGCTGCGTGAGGTCGGATTGGCCAAGAACGCAGTCGACCTCTACCCGCACGAGTTCTCAGGAGGCCAACGCCAGCGGATCGGGTTCGCCCGCGCGCTCACACTGAACCCCCGCCTCATCGTCGCCGACGAGCCCGTCTCGGCGCTCGACGTCTCGATCCAGTCCCAGATCCTCAACATGATGAAGGCGCTCCAGCAGGCGCACCGGCTCACCTACATCGTCATCTCGCACGACCTCGCGGTGCTCAAGTACCTCTCCGACCGCATAGGCGTGATGTACCTGGGCAAGCTCGTCGAGATAGGGGCTGCCAAGGACATCTACGAGCAGCCGGTGCATCCCTACACCCGGGGCTTGATCGACACGATCCCGGTTCCGGACCCCGTCCTTGCCGCGGCCCGGCGAGGCCACCACATCTCAGGAGAGCTCCCTTCGGCCATCACGCCACCTTCCGGGTGCAGGTTCCGCACCCGCTGCCCGCAGGCACAGGAGATCTGCGCGGCGGAGGAGCCACCCCTCCAGTCCTTCGGCGGGGACCACAGGGCGGCTTGCCACTTCCCGCTCCGCCAGCCCGTCAGCGCGGCCGTGCCCGCCATGGGAGCGGTGGCCGGGCCCGGCGCCTAGCGGTAGGAGCCTCGGCCGGGCTACGTCGTTCAGCGACGCTGCAGCCGCACCTCGAACGCGTCGCGCAGCGCGTCACCGATGTAGTTGAACGAGACCGTGATGAGGATGATGAACACGCCCGCCGGGTAGATGAGCCACCAGTCGCCCGCCTGGGCGTAGGTGATGCCCTGGGAGAGCATCTGGCCCCAGCTGGAGCCGGGTGGCGGCACGCCGAAGCCCAGGAAGCCGAGCGCCGCCAGCACGCCGATCGCGTCGGCGAGCTGGAAGGTGGCGTTCACGATGATCGTCCCGACGGCGTTCGGGATGATGTGACGCGCCACGATTCGGGCCCCTCCGCCCCCCATCGCCCGGACGGCCTGCACGTACTCACGCGTGCGCAAGGTCAGCGACTCACCTCGGATGAGGCGGGCGGGCACCAGCCACGCCGCGAGCGCCACGATGACGACGATCAGCCAGAACGAGGGCCTGAGGATCGCAGCGATCACGACCAGCAGGAACAATGTGGGCACCGAGAGGATGGTGTCGACGATCCTCATCATGACCGCGTCCGTCACTCCGCCGACATAACCGGAAACAGCACCGAAGCAGACGCCGAAGACCGTGGCGATCCCCGCCGCGAGGAGCGCAATCTCGAGCGTCGTCGCTCCGGCGAACATGAGCCGTCCCAGGATGTCGTACCCGTTCGGGTCCGTCCCGAGCGGGTACTGGGCGCTCGGGTGCGCCAGGACCTGACCGACGCTCGTGACGACCAGGGTGGTCTGGTTGGTCACGTAGAGGTGGGGGCCGACGAAGGAGAAGAGCAGCATGAAAACGACGACGCCGACGCTGACAAGAGCGAGCTTGTTCTCCGCGAAGACGCGCCAGACGAGCTTGCCCAGGCCACCGACGCCACCCACCTGCCCGGCTTCGGTGACCTCCATGGGGACCCCGGGAACCTGGCCCGGGAAGGCGCCTTCCTGGATCGTTTCTTGTCCCTCGGCGACGTCCGGGTTCGGCGGGTTGCCCAGCGACGTCATGGGATGGCCCCGCTGCTTACTGGCATGCCGAGTGTCAGAAACTCAGACATAGCGGATCCTCGGGTCCAAGACGGCATACAAGATGTCGGCGAGCAGGGAACCGACGACAGTCGCCACCGCCGCGACGAGGACCGTCCCTATGAGGAGCGGGAAGTCGTTGTTGATGGCCGCGTTGTAAAAGGCGAGCCCCATGCCCGGATAGTTGTAGACGTCCTCTGTTATGAGGGCGCCACTGACGATCGCGGGCAGCGTGAGCCCGAGGAGGGTGACGATCGGGATCAGGGCGTTGCGCAGCGCGTGGACGTAGTTGACCCGACGCGTGGAGAGGCCCTTGGCACGTGCCGTCCGGACGTAGTCCTGCGTGAGCGCCTCCATCATCGATGAGCGCATGTAGCGGCTGAAGCCCGCGATGAAGACCGCGGCGAGAGTGAGCACCGGCATCACAAGCGCCTGCCAGTCGGCGAGAATCCCTCCGACGCTGGCAGCCTGCGGCCCTTCCGGCGGGAAGACGTGCCAGTGGATGGAGAACAACTGGATGAAGACGATGCCGAGGAAGAACGTCGGTGTCGCATAGAAGATGAACGAAAGGGTCGTGAGCACGTAGTCCGAAGGCTTGTTGCGCCGCAGGACCTGGAAGATCCCGAGCGGGATCGCCACGATGACCGTGACGAGCACGGCCAGTCCCAACAGCAGCACGGTCTTCGGCAGCTTCTGGGCGATGATGGTCGCCACCGGTTCGTTGAGCTTGTACGAGTAACCGAGGTTGAGGGTGAACACGTGCCCGATGAGGATCGCGAACTGCGTCCAGACGGGCTTGTTCAAGCCGTTCTGCTGGATCCACAGGTTGATAGCGGCGATCGAGGCGCGGGGCCCGAGGATGGCCCTGCCCTGGGCGAAGGCGCCGCCGGGAATCAGGTGATTGAGGATGAAAACGATCAGGCACACGCCGAGGACGACAATGACCGCCTGCATCACCCTCCGAATGAGGTAGCCGATCATGGCCTACTCCTTGGCCCACCAAGACGCATGCTGTTCGTAGCTTTCCCGAACCTGGATGCTAACAGTCCAGTTCGCACGTGATTTGTCTCGTCCGCGTCCGTGCCGACCTGAACGGTTCCGAAGCCTCCCCCGGCCCACGCAGACCCCGGGCCACGACGTTTGTCATGGCCCGGGGGAACGTGACCTCGCTTACCCGTCAACGACGACCGGGCACGACTGTTACTTGCCTGCTGATTGGCTTACTTGCAGAAGTGCCAGTACTCGGGCGTCGGGGCAGCCATGATGTTGAGGGGGTCAGGCAGCGCCCCGCAAACGTTCTTCGCAACCTCCCACAATGCCTCGACCTCAGGTTGATAGAGGACCGGCAGGTTCGTCGCCATGAAGTCCTCGTAGTTGTACAGAGCGTTGAGGGACGACGACGTGTTGGTCAAGTTGATGAGGCCGTCGGCCGTGGGGTTCGAGTAATCGCCCGCGTTCGACGACGCACCGGAAAGGAAGAGCGCCTCACCGGTCGGGTAGTAGTCCGGCGCGTAGATCCAGCCGCCGCCCCAGTCCGCGACGACCCAAGCGCACGGCTTGTTGGGCACGCATTTCGGGCCGAAGGCATCCGTGAGGACCTCCTGGAAGGACTTCGGTTCCTGCTGGAGCTTGATGCCGGCCTGCTCCCAGCTCGCAGCCATCTCCCTCATCTGCGCGTCGAACGAGGCAACACCGGTGACGTAGACGAAGGGGAAGTTCAGCTGTGCCCCCTTGGCGATCCCCGCCCCGCACTCGTTCGCGCCGGATCCCGGGCTCGTGCAGGTGTCAACACCGTTGGGTACGACTGTCCAACCGTGGGACTTGAGCAGCGAGATGGCATGTGACGGGCTGTAAGGAAGCGGGTTCTTCTTCTCAAACGGCGAGGCGAAGTTGGTCGGCGGGTACACCGGCACCGGTCCCAAGGTCGGGGTGGCGTAGCCGTTGTTGAACAGCTGGGCCCACAGGGTCTGGTTCTGCAGCGACTGCATCGCCTGGCGGATATAGGGCTGAGCAACGATCGGGCCGAACGTCGGGTTCGTGTAGTTCACGGCGAAGTAGTTGAAGCCCCACTGCGCCTCGGGGGCGAAGGTGTAGTTCGCCGCCAGCTGCGCGTTGTTCGGTCCTGCGCACGTCTTGGTCCCGCACCAGACCGGACCCTTGTAGGCCGAGACGTTCTCCGGCGGCACGTAGCCGATGTCGATGGTGTGACCGGCGGCGAGCACGTCGAACTCGGAGGTGTCGGTCGTGAAGGGAAGGTAGACGAGCTTGGAGTACGACGGCTTCGGCGAGCCCGAGTACTTGGTGTTCGGGACCATGGTCGCGCCGCCCGTGGTGGCGTCGTAGGCGGTCAGTACGAAGGGTCCGTCCACGGTCTTCCACAGCGGGTTCGTCGCGTAGGTGGAAGGTGAACCGCCTTCCGTCTTGCTCGTGAGGAACGTCCACACCGCCACACAGTCCTTGGCGGTAGCAGAGGTCGGAGTGATCACACCGCTGGACGACGTCGTGGCCGTTATCGAGCTGTACGAGGCGCCCGAACAGCCACCCGAGCCTGGCTTACCGTTAGCGCTGGTGATGTCCCATGCGAGCGGCAAAGGCGTAATCTGGGACAGCTCGTTGTACGTGTACCAGTACGAGCCGTAGGGCTTGTTGAGCGTAAAGGTGACCGTGTCCGTCGCGTTGTTGGCGACGACGTTCACGACGTTACCCGGGTACTGGTCCGGCCCGGGGACATACTCTCCCCATTCCGGGCCTTCGACCTTCAATATGTTCTGCCAGAACACGACGTCCTGGGCATCCACTGTCTCACCGTTCGACCACTTGAAGCCCTTCATCTTGATGGTGATCGTCTTGCCACCGTTGGAGTAGACGGGCATAGCGGCGAGAGAAAGGTTCGTGTTGAGGTCAGGGGTCTGGCCCTGGCCGAACCAGTACAGGGGACGGAACATGTCGTAAATGAGCTGGAAGTTCGAGACGCTGAAGTAGGTTCCGCTCATCATCGGGAAGAGGTAGGTCGGCGGGGCGCCCGGTGGCTCGGCGTAGGTCATTGTGCCGCCCGAGACCTTCGCCATTTGAGTCACTTGAGCCTTGGCGGGCCTGGATGTGGTAGCGGAGCTTGCTGCAGCAGCTGCGACCACGAAGACGGCGCATACAACCGCCGTTCCCACAACCGCGAGCTTGGTCAGCATTCGCTTTCGTAACATGATCGTGCTGGACCTCCTGGACTCAAGTGCCCTATCGGCTAGTTCGGTTGACAAAAGCGGCTATCGCCCCATGGGCGAAAATCCGTCAAGGTCACCGTAGCCCACTCGTAACATAGGTACAAGAACGCTCCGTTCCTATGCCCGTTTTCACTCCCCGGCGGAGCCCTGCCCGGAAGCGAGAGCGGCCACGACTTCGGCCGCGAGCCTCTCGGCCGCCAGCTCCGGGGCGCCCGAGGAGGTCACGGTCCTACCCACGACGAGCAGGTCGGCCCCTGACCTCACAGTAGTAAATGGCCCCGCGGCCCGGGCCTGGTCCTCATGCGGCGAGCCCGCGAGCCGGATCCCCGGCACGACCGTCAGCAGTCCCGGCGCCCGCGAGCGGACGACAGGGAGATCCGCCGCCGCGCACACCACGCCGAGACAGCCGGTCGCCGCCGCCAGGCAGGCCCGCGTGCCGACGAGCTCGGCACCGGCCTCCGGGTCGCTCGTCAGCACGGTCACCGCGAGCACCCCGGTGGACCCCTCGTCGGGCTCGGGATGGCCCATCGCCACGGCGCCGGCCCATCCCTCCTCGAACCCCTCCACGGCGGCCATCAACATCTCTGTGCCACCGGCCGCGTGCACCGTCAGGTACGACGCCCCGAGGGATCCGATCCTGCGGGCGGCACGGAGGACCGTAGTCGGGATGTCGTGCAGCTTCAGGTCCACGAACACCCGGAAGCCCTCGTCCAACAGCGCGTCGACCGCGAGCGGGCCCTCGGAGCAGAACAGCTCCAATCCCACCTTGGCAACCGAGAACCAGGGACGCAGTCGCGTGGCGAGGTCGACCGCCTCGTCGAGGCTCGCGACATCAAGCGCGAGCGCGAGACGGTCCCGCACGTCCTGGGAAACCTCGTCTGTCATGGCTGACCTCGCTTCCATTTGTCGTTCGCGGCCCCGACGAGCTCGCGTACCGCGCGAACGCCGTGGCGGGCGCACCAGTGCGCGAGCTCCGCCTGCACTCGCAGGACCGCCCGCGGATCTGCCAGGGTCGCCGTCCCGACCTGGACCGCGTCCGCCCCGGCAAGCAGCATCCGCACGGCACCTTGACCGTCGCTCACTCCGCCGACACCGACGATCCCGGCGTCGGGGAACGTCGCCCGGCAGTCGAAGACGGCCCGCAGGGCGACGCTGTGAAGGGCGTCGCCGGACAGCCCTCCGCCCCCCGCGCCGAGTACCGGCGCCCGCCGTTCGGTGTCGATCGCGAGCCCGAGGAGCGTGTTGGTCAACGTGAGCGCCTCCGCGCCCGCGTCGAGTGCAGCCCCGGCGACGGCCAGGAGATCGGAGGTGTTCGGCGAGAGCTTGGCCCACCGGGGCCGACCACAGGCCACGGACGCCGCCACAGCCGCCCCCGTGGCCTCGGGCGAGTGGGCGAACATGCGACTGCGGTCCTCGAGGTTCGGGCAGCTGACGTTCACCTCGACGGCCACCACGCACGCCGGAGCGGCCGCCAGGAGTGACGCGGCACGCTCGTAGTCCTCGACCCGGCGTCCCCAGATGCTCACCACGACCCGGGCACCGGACGCTTCGAGGGCGGGGAGCTCGTCGATGAGCCACGCCGCGACGCCGGGACCCTGGAGGCCGACCGCGTTCAGCATGCCCCCCGGCACCGGGCAGACGCGCGGACTGGGGTTCCCTGGCCACGGGTCGGCCGACAACGACTTCACGACGACGGCGCCGATCGCCGAGAGGTCGAAGTAGGCGCCGAGCTCGGCTCCGTGCCCGGCAGTGCCCGCGGCTGTCATCACCGCGGTCGGCAACCGCACGGTCGCGACCGAGGTCGAAAGATCGACCCCGGCGGCATTCCTGCGGTTCCTCACGGCACCGGGCCCGGAGCCTCGTTCATCGCTGCGCGGCGCCGTCTTGGACCACGACCTCGCCTGCGAACACGGTGTGACGGATCTTGCCGGTGAGCCGAAGTCCGCCGTAAGGCGTGTTGCGGCTCCGGCTGGCCTGCCGGCTCGGGTCTACGACCCATGGCAGGCTCGGGTCGAAGACGGCGAGGTTCCCTCCGGCGCCGGGCCGGATCGGGCCGCCCTGGCCGGAAAGGCTGCCACGGGGACCCCGGCCGTCTCGGTCGAGCCCGGCGATGCGGGCTGGCCGCCAGGAGAACAAGGCGAAGAGGTCCCTCATCGACAGAGGCGCTCCCCCGCCGCGGGGGACCCAGCCGTGATCGTCACCCACGGCCAGTTCCGCCAGGCCCGCGCAAAGGGCGTCGTAGGTGACGGAGAGCGCGGTCTCGAGGCCCAACATGCCGGCGGGAGCCTCGTCGAAAGGATCGTCCTTGCGTTCGGGCGCATGCGGGGCGTGGTCGGTCGCGATGGCGTCGACGACTCCCTCCACGACGCCCTCCCGTACCGCGGCCACGTCCCGGGCGGTCCTGAGGGGCGGCTTGACCTTGTACACCGGGTCGAAGCTCGCCACTGCCGCGTCGCACAACGCCAGATGATGCGGCGTCACCTCGGCTGTCACATCGAGCCCGTCGGCCTTGGCGCTTCTGATCATCTCGATGGCGCCCGCGGTGGACAGATGCAGGAAGTGCATCGGCGCGCCCGTGAGCCGCACGAGCGCGAGGTCCCTTGCCAGCATCGCCTCTTCCGCGAGTGCGGGCATGCCCGCGATCCCGAGGCGGCTCGACCAGGCACCCTCGTTCATGTGGCCGCCCGCTGCAAGCTGCTCGTCCTCGCAGTGCTGGGCGAGCACGACACCGAGTCCCGAGGCGTACTCGAGCGCGCGGCGCATTAAGCCCGCGTGCTGCACGCCGCGGCCGTCGTCGGTGAACAACCGCACTCCGAGGGCGGCCAGCTCTGCCATCGGGACGAGTCGTTCGCCACGACGGCCGACGGTGATGGCGCCGGCCACGGCGATCTCGGTCAGCGCCGTCTCGCCGAGCGCGAGCACGTCGCGGGCGACGGCAGCCGAGTCGATGGCAGGTTCGGTGTTCGGCATGGCGACCACGGCCGTGTAGCCGCCGAGGGCGGCGGCTCTCGACCCGGATTCGACCGTCTCGGCTATTTCCCCACCGGGCTCGCGCAGGTGGGCGTGCAAGTCGACGAGCCCGGGCGCGACGACGCAGCCTCCCGCGTCGAGGACGGTGGCGCCCTTCGGTGCGTCGATGGCATCCTCGACCGCGACAATCCGTCCGTCGCGCACGAGGACGTCACCACGCCGCTCGCCCGTCTCGTCCACGAGCGTCCCCCCGCGGACGACGATCTCGCCGATCTGTGTGGGTGCGTTCCGGCGCGCCATCAGATGACCCCCGATCCGAGCAGGTGGAACAGGACGGCCATGCGGACGACGACGCCGTTTCGCACCTGCCGCGTCACGAGGGAGGCAGGCAGGTCGGCGACTTCCGGGGAGATCTCGACGCCGCGGATCATCGGGCCCGGGTGCATGACGAGGGCCTCTTTGTTCAACGCGTCGGCCCGCGCCCTGGTGAGGCCGTAGCGCCAGTGGTACTCGTCGAGCGATGGCAGGAGGACCTCGCCGAGGCGCTCGGACTGGATGCGCAGCAGATACACGACGTCGAGCTCCGCGAGCGTCGCGTCGAGGTCACCGGTCGCAGTCACAGGCCAGCCCTCCAACGACGCGGGCATGAGCGTCGGGGGCGCCACGAGCACCACCTCTGCGCCGAGTGCCGTGAAGGCGAGCACGTTCGAGCGGGCGACTCGCGAGTGCTTGATGTCGCCCACGATGGCTATGCGCAGTCCCTTGAAGTCGGCCGGCACCTCGCCGTCGCGGCGCGCGGTGAGAGCCTCGCGGATCGTGTAGCAATCGAGCAGCGCCTGGGTCGGGTGCTCATGGGTGCCGTCCCCGGCGTTGATCACGCTCGCCCCCACCCAATCGGTGACCCTGAGCGGCGCGCCGGAGGCGCGGTGGCGGATGACCATGGCGTCTATGCCCATGGCGTCGATCGTCTCGACGGTGTCACGCAGTGACTCGCCCTTTACGGCGGCCGACGTCGAGGCGGTGAAGGTCATGACATCGGCGGAGAGACGCTTGGCGGCGGTCTCGAACGACAGGCGCGTCCTGGTCGACGGCTCCATGAATACCGTCGCCACGGTGCGTCCCCTGAGGGCGGGAACCTTGGGGATCGGGCGCTCGGCAACCTCGGCGAAGGCGTCGGAGAGCCGCATTATCTCGGCGATGCCGTCGCGGCCGAGATCGGCAATCGATAGCAAGTGGCGGACAGCCGGGGCGCGGTGACCCCCGAACAGGTCCCCGGCGGTCTCGGACGCGCTCGTTGCGTCGGGCTCACCCTCCGCCCATGCTTTCGGGACTTTCGTCGTTGCGGGGGTGCCGGGGGCGCTCATCGGGCCGCCTCGTTCCCAGCCGCGACGAGATCACCGATCGTGACTCCCTCTTCTGACACCTCGACCGTCTCGTCGCGCCGCGTCGGCAGGTTCTTGCCTACGAAGTCGGGCCGGATCGGCAGCTCGCGGTGACCACGGTCGACCATCACCGCCAGCTGCACTGCGTTCGCCCGCCCGCACTCCGCGAGGGCCTCGAGCGCCGCGCGCACCGTCCTGCCGGTGAAGAGGACGTCGTCGAACAGGACCACGACGTGCCCCGTCAAGTCGAAGGGCAGGTCGGTTGCCTCCTCCGGCAACACCGGGCGCATCCCGATGTCGTCGCGGTAGAAGGCCACGTCCATGGTCCCGAAGGGCACTGCGGTCCCCTCGATCTCGCGCAGGATCCCGACGAGCTGGAGGGCGAGCGGCACCCCGCCCTTCTGGATCCCGATGACGACGACGCCTTCGAGCCCGCGATTCCGCTCCACGATCTCGTGCGCGATGCGGACTAGGGCCCGTCGTACCTCGTCGCGGTCCATGACCTGGGTGCGGGCAACAAAAACGCGCCCTTTGGGGCGCGGGGAACTTCTCTCTCTATCAGCCACTCGGGCTCCTCTCGTACGTGCGGCCTCTCTGGACCTGCTTTACGTGCGAGAACTCACTCTAGCGAAGTGCCGAGCGACGCGTCGGCCTTTTCCGGCTCATTTGTTCGGACTTCGGTCGCCACTGCAGAGAGGACGCCGTTCACGTAACGCCCCGAGTCCTCCGTCGAGTAGGTCTTGGCCAGCTCCACGGCTTCGTCCAACACGACTGCGACAGGTACCTCGAGCTCGTCCAGGAGCTCGTAGGCCGCCATGCGGAGCACGCAACGGTCGACCATCGGCATCCTCTCGACCGCCCAGCCTGTGGCGTGGCGGCCCAGCAGGCGGTCCACTTCCTCGGCTCGTCGCTCGACTCCGAGCACGAGCTCCGAAGCGTACTGTTCCGGCGCGACCGGCAGCTCGGCGAGCAGCTCGGTGGGGCTCAAGTCCTTCGTCTCGGCCTCGTAGAGCAACTCGAGCGCCCGTTCCCGCGCCCGGCGCCGGGCGCCGGGCGCTATCTGGCGCGGCGAGCCCTCAGGCCCTGGTGAGGTACTCACCGGTCCGAGTATCGACCTTGATCCGTTCGCCGGGGTTGACGAACAGCGGCACCTGGACCACGAGGCCGGTCTCCAAGGTCGCGGGCTTGCGGCCGCCCGAGACCCGATCACCCTGGAAGCCCGGCTCGGTCTCGGTGACCGTGAGCTCGACGGCCGCCGGCAGGTCTACCCCGACGATCTCGCTCTGGTACATCTGCAGGACGGCTGAGTCGCCCTCTTTGAGGTAGGGCGCGGCGTCCGCGAGCGACGATTCGCTCACTTGCATCTGGTCGTAGGAGACGTTGTCCATGAAGACGTACTCTTGGGCGTCCCGGTACAGGTACTGCATCTCCCTCTTGTCGATGACCGCCTGCTCGAGCGGCTCACCGGCCCTGAAAGTGCGCTCGATGACCGCCTTCGTGCGTGCGTTGCGCAGCTTGGTCCTGACAAAGGCGCCGCCCTTGCCGGGCTTGACGTGTTGGAACTCGACGACCGTGAAGAGCCCCTCGGGGAGGTCGAGAGTCATGCCGTTGCGGAGGTCATTGGTGGAAAAGGCCATCAGAGCACGTAATCCTTGGTCGACTTGGTGAGGTGCCGAACGCCGGTCGCCGTGACAACCAAAGTGTCCTCGATGCGAGCGCCGCCGTTTGAGTACAGGTAGGCGCCGGGCTCCACGGTCACGACAGCGCCTTCCTCGAGGATATCAGTGGAGTCCTGCGAGACCGACGGGGCCTCGTGGATCTCGAGGCCCACACCGTGACCGGTCCCGTGCAGGAACGCGTCCTCGAGGCCGGCCGAGGCCAGTGACTCACGGCAGGCCGCGTCGACCTCGCCCCCTGTCACCCCGGCGCGGACGGTACGTACTCCGGCCCGCTGCGCTGCCATGACCGCCTCCAGCAGGTCGCGCAGCTCGTCGGGCCGAGGATCGCCGACACTGACCGTGCGCGTCATGTCCGACCGGTAGCCGTCCACCGTCGCCCCGAAATCGCACACGACGAGCTCGCCGGCATCGATGCGGCGACTGGACGGTCGGGCATGGGGAAGGGCCCCGTTCGGGCCGCTCGCCACGATCGATTCGAAGGCGATCGCCTCGGCCCCACGGCGGCGCATCTCGAACTCGAGGGCGATCGCGAACTCCTCCTCCGTCGGCGCCTCGCACAGGAGCTCTTTCACCTGTGCGAAAGCCACGTCTGCGATGTCGGCGGCGCATTCGATACGCGCCACCTCGCCCTCGTCCTTGATGGCGCGGAACGCCTCGACGGCGCGGGGCACGGCCACGAGCTTGGTGGCGGGGGCGAGCGCCGCAGAAAGGCGCCGCTGGACGCTCCAGGTGACGTCGTCAGCCTCCAACCCCAGGCGTCGCAATCCCTTCGCCACCTGCTCGATGGCAGCCGACTGCCCGGCCGGCTGGGCTATCTCCATGCGCACCGGCGCCTTGGCGGCCTGTGTCTCGGCGGCCGCCTGGTCCCGGTAACGGCCGTCGGAAACGAGCAGCGAGTCGTCCGGGAGGACGAGGAGCAACCCTGCGGATCCCGTGAAGCCGGTCAGGTAGAGGATGTTGGTGAGATTCGTGACGAGCAGGCCATCACAGCCGAACTCCGCGGACGCGCCGCCAAACGCGGTATGCGGCCCGCGACATCCATCGCGGCCAAGTCGGGACGATCAGAGCCAGTAGGCATGGGCGGAGATGCTACGCGCCTTGAGCGCCGTCGTTGCGTCCAACGAGAAGTCGCGCCGCGGCTTCGACGGCGAGCTCGTAGCCGAGTCCGCCGAAGCCGGCGATGGTTCCGTCGGCCACGGGCGCCAGAACCGACTGCCGGCGCCACGGTTCGCGGGCGTCGGGGTTGGACAGGTGAAGCTCGACGACGACGCCGTCGAACGCGGCCAGGGCGTCGTGCAGTGCCCAGCTCGAGTGGGAAAGGGCGCCCGCGTTGACCACGATCGCCGCGACGCTGCCACGCGCTCGGTGAACGGCCGCGACGAGGTCAGCCTCGTGCTCGCTCTGCAGGTGCTCGAGCTCGACTCCCAAGCGGGTCGCCGTCCGCTCGGCCCGTCCGACGTGGTCTGCGAGTGTCTCGGTGCCGTAGATCTCGGGCTGGCGCTCACCGAGCAGGCCGAGATTCGGGCCGGACAAGAGCAGGACGGTGGGGCGCTTTTCGGCATGGTCGTGCCCGGGGGCGCTCATCGGTCACCTCGAAGCGCGCTGAGCGCCTCGTGCACCACGTCGGCGCCGACGTCGTGAACCGGCTCCACACCGTTGGGACCGTCGAGCATGAACGTGAGGCCACCTGCCGACTTCTTGTCCCGGGCCATGTACTGGATGAGAGCGGCCGGCTCCGCTCCGGGGGGAAGGTCGACCGGCAGGCCGTAGCCGGCGACGACGCTGCGATGACGCTCGACGCGGGGCTTCCCGATCCTGCCCAGGCACCGGGCGAGCTCTGCCGCGAAGACGAGGCCGATCCCCACCGCTTCGCCGTGGCGAAGCTCGCTCGAAGAGCTCGCGTCCTCGCTCGCGAGACCGGCGGCCTCGAGGGCATGAGCCAGGGTGTGACCGTAGTTCAAGATCATTCGGCGACCTCCTTCGCGTTCGTCGCTGGAGACAACCTTGGCCTTGCACGCCGCGCACCGTGCCACCTGCTCGTCAAGGCTCAAGGTGTCCAGATCCTCCACGCCCAAGAAGGCATACTTCGCCATCTCCCCGTGACCGGACCGCCATTCACGGGCGGGCAGGCTCGCGAGGGTCTCGGTGTCGCAGAAGACTCCGAGAGGCTGCCAGAACGAGCCCACCAGATTCTTGCCCTCCGGAAGATTGACCCCGGTCTTCCCGCCTATCGCCGCGTCGACCTGTCCGAGCAGCGTGGTCGGGACGTTGATCACCGCGGTGCCGCGGTGATAGCTCGAGGCCGCATAGCCGGCAACGTCGGTCACGACCCCACCCCCGACGGCCACGACGACATCGGTGCGGTGCATGTCGCCGCGGGCCATGAACCGGCAGATCTCCTCCACGGTAACGAGCGATTTGGCCTGCTCGCCGTCGGCGATCGTCACGACCTGGAACGGGACACCCGGGTCGACCTCGACACCGATGCCGGCCTGGGTCACGACTGCCGCCCGCCGGGCGCCCGGAGGAAGGCAACTCGAGATCTCGGCTCGCACGCCGGGGCCCACGACCACGTCATAGCCACGCTCCGCGAGCTCCACCCTGATGCGCACCGGCGGAGCGACGGCCTGACCGCGCTCGGGCGAGCCGGCTCCGCACGCGCCCGTGCTCACCATGACGTCCGCCCGTCGGCGGGCACCTCGAAGCGCGCCCGGGCGGCGCGCACAACGTCCTCGGCGAGCGCCTCGGGACGCCGCCCGCCGACTTGCACGACGACGTCCGAGAGCTCCCGGTACACCGGCCTGCGGATGGCGTCCAGCCGCTTCAGGTTGCCGGCCGGGTCCCCCCTCAAGAGGGGCCGGCTCTTTCCGTTGCCGACCCGGGCCGCCAAGACCTCCGGCGCCGCGTCGAGCCAGATGACCACGCCGGCGGCGCGAAGGCGGCTCCTCGTGCCCGGATCGATCACCGCGCCGCCTGCGACCGAGATGACCGACGGCACCGACGACGCCAGCGCGGCACCCAGCGCGGCGCGCTCCTCGGCGCGAAAAGCAGGCTCGCCCCTTGTGGCGAAGATCGCCGGAACGCTCTTGCCGGTCCGCCGCTCGACTTCGGCGTCGCTGTCGCGGAAGGGCCGCCGCATCCGGTCCGCCACGATGTGGCCGACCGTCGACTTGCCCGAGCCCATCATCCCCACGAGCAGCACGTGCTCACCCATATCTGGTCACCGCCACCTCACCGCACCACCGTAGTTGTCGCTGTCTCGGCCGTGGCCTTCAACGCGGGCCGGCGCGCCGGTAACCTCGTTGCGGCCGCGGCCGCGGTGCCGAGCGGCCGCATCCGACAAAGGAGGCACGATGACCGCAGAGGCCGTACCTCTCATCACCCGCATCGTCGAGCTCGAGACGCCTGGCAGCCCGATGCCCTGCTACGAAGCCCTCCCCGAGGGCGAGGGCAACCATCGCGCCATGATCGTGGTCCAGGAGGCCTTCGGGGTGAACGACCACATCCAAGAGGTCACGCGACGGCTCGCTTCTGAGCGCTACCACGCCCTCGCCCCGTCGCTCTTCCATCGCACCGGAGTCAACCCGACGATCCCCTACGACCGTTTCGACGAGGCTCGCAAACACCTCGCGGCCCTTAGCGACGAAGGCATCCTCCAAGACCTCGACGCCGTCCGCCGGCACCTGACGGCCACTCAGCTCGGCGACGAGCACACGGGCGTGATCGGGTTCTGCATGGGCGGCCGGGTCAGCTGTCTGGTGGCGGTGAGGCGCAAGCTGGCCGGGGCGGTCAGCTTCTATGGAGGAGGGATCGTTCGGGCCAGGTCCGAGCACATGCCAGCACTCATCGGCGAGATCTCGGATTTGAAGACCCCGTGGCTCGGCCTGTTCGGGGACCTGGACGAATCCATCCCGGTCGACGACGTTGAGAAACTCCGCTCGGTGCTCGCCCAGAGCGCCACCGTCGAGTGGGACATCGTCCGCTACCGGGACGCGGGCCACGGCTTCAACTGCGATCAGCGCCCCTCGTACCACGAGGCGTCCGCTCGTGACGCGTGGGCCCGGGCGCTCTCCTTCTTCGACGCCCACATGCCTTGAGCCGTTCTGGACCCGCTCCGGGCGGGCTCAGGCCGGTCCCGGCGCGAAGTACGGGTTCAGGCCCGACATGTGGTCGGTCACGTCAACAACCTCGCTGATCTCCTCGACGGCGTCGGTTATGGCGACGGCGATGCCCTGGCTCAACGTCGCCCGGGCCATACCGCACCCCTGGCAGCCGCCGGACATCTCGACGTAGGCAGTTGAGCCCGCGACGCCGACGAGCGAGGCATGCCCGCCGTGCATGGCGATCTGGGGATTGACGTCCTTCTCGAGCACCTCGATGACGCGTTGCGCGACAGGGCCGGTGAGATCGCCCCCCGGTACGTGTCGATCCGGAAGGCGGGGGGGCGTGTTGGCGTTGATGATCACGAGGCCGGCCTCGCCGGCAATCGGGTTCACGTCGAGCACGGCGCCGCGGAGCCGTTCGACGCTCGGGCCGGGTACCACGATCGGGATGTCGCCGGCGAGTTGTTGGTGGTCGCCCGGGGTGATCTTGGACTTCGACCCGAACCAGAGGTCGTAGGTGTAAGCGCCGTTCGCGCTGCCGTTCACCTCCAGCCACAGGGCGAGACCCTCCGGGTCGGGCTCACCGGCGCGGACCTCGCGCACGACTTCGAGCGCGACGGGAGTGACGCGGATCACCTCTTTCACGGCGAGCACGCTACCGTGACCGGATGGCCGCTGCGCCCGAGCCACCTCGCGACGCCCATGAGTGGGTGAGCTTCGAGGACCCCGCCGAGGACCGGACCTGGCTCATGGACGTAACGTTCCTGTCGAGCCCTTGGCAATGCATCTACGGCGCGGGGTGCCAGGGCGTGCTCACCGGGCCGACTCCGGAACGGATGGAAGGCTGCTGTTCCTACGGGGCGCACTTCACCGACGAGGCCGACGCCGAGCGTGTCGCGGCCGCGGCCGCAACGCTCTCCAAAGAGCAGTGGCAGTTCCGCGCGAAAGGCCGCCGCAAGGCGGGCGTGCTGAAGCGCGACTCCAAAGGTGTCATCACGACCCGGCTCGTCGAGGGCGCCTGCATCTTCTTGAACCGGCCTTCTCGCCCCGGAGGAGCCGGCTGCGCCCTGCACCGCGCCGCGATCGACCGGGGCCTTCGGCCACGCGAGCTCAAACCTGACGTCTGCTGGCAGCTGCCGCTGCGACGCGAGGACACGGTGGCGGCGGACGGGCACGTCACGAGCGTGCTGGGTGAGTGGGGCCGGCGGCATTGGGGCGCGGGCGGGGCGGAGTTCGCCTGGTGGTGCACCGAGGACGCGCAGGCTTTCACCGGACGCGAACCGGTGTACGTCTCGCTTGAGGACGAGCTCGTCGCCATGGTCGGCCGGGACGTCTACGACCTGCTCACCGCCTACATGCGCGAGGACCGCTGCGGGGCGGCGCCAAGTGTCGCTGCTTGCACATCCCACCGTTCGCGCCCGGCCTAAAAACCCGGGCGCCGGGGGCAGCCCTGTCTAAGCCTGCCTGGGGCCTGAGGCCTCGCCGTCGACCCGATCGTGTCTGCCGTTGGCCTCTATGTCAGGGGCTGCAAGGTGCGAGAAGGGGCGGAGCCGCTGGACTTCTTCGGGCTCGTCCAGCTCCTCCGATTCGTAAAGGCACCAGGAGGCATGCTCCTCCTCAGGGTCGGCCCCACACTCGGGACACGGCTCCACAGTTACCTCGATTGCGCGCTTTAGGCTGCGCGCCTCTTCGAAACGCCGATGACGTCCCTTTTTCACGAGCCGCTCCCAACATCTCGCGGATGCCGCCTCAGACAGCAGCGATGAGGTAGCCCGGCTGAGCCGCAGCCAATCTGGCCGCCGACGCCCACTAGGTCGCCTACCACCTGACTACAGCATATCCATCCAGGGCACTATTCGGGCAGGTCGCCCGAAGGCCGCGATGGCCGTTATCTTGGCCGCGATGACGCAAGGATTCGACGCCGACGAGATGGTCGCACGCTTCAGAGAACGCGCCGCTGCTGTGCGCCGGCGCGGCCTTCCCCCCGTGGAGGGGGCCGAGCGGCAGATGATCATGCGCCAGATCCAACTCGACTTTCAGGACTTCGCCATGCTCGGCGATGCCGACGCCTCGCTCGAGGACGGGATCTTGACCCTGCGGATCGACCTGCGGCCGGCGCCCGAGGCGGGTGCCGGCTCGACGGTCGGTTCCTGATCAGTGGTCGATAGGACGGAAGGAGCGTTCCTCCAGCACAAGCGCGCCGCGACCGTCGAACGACAGTGACGCCTTCCCCTTGGCCAGGCGTCGGAGCCCTTCTCCGACGAGGTCGTTGCGCCAGCCACTTGCAAGCCGGCCGTGCGGGGGATCCTGCATGAAGTCGACCAGATCGGCCCGCGTGGCAAGGATGGCGGGGTCCAGCTCCAAGTCGCCCGCCCGCTGGGCCACATAGGCGGTCGCGAGCGTCGTGACGGCCCTGTTGGGCTGGTCCAGCTCATGGGCGGGAGGAAGCCGCAGCTCGGAGAGGGGAAGTTCGATGCCCTGGGCAACCGCGTCCAGGAGCTCCTCGGCGGCACCGCCGCCGAGATGGCGCCCGTCCAGGCTCCTGGTACGCCGGAGGTCCTCGCGGGTGCGCGTCGGGTGCTGGGCGATCGAGAGCACGGCGAGATCCGGCAGCACGAAGCGCACCGGGAGGTCCATGCGTTGCGCCCTGCGTTCGCGCCAGGCCGCAACGCACTGGGCGACCCCGCGTGCCGCCCCCCGCAGCTGGCGCGAGCGTGGCAGGCGCCACCACGCCTGCTCCGGCTCGGTCGAGGACCGGTCCCGGGAGAGCAGGATGGCGAACTCCTCGGTCGCCCATTGCATCCGCCCTTTTTCCTCGAGGCGCTCGCCGATGCGCTGGCGCAGCTCGAGCAGGTAGGCAACGTCGCCGGCGGCATAGGCGAGCTGGCCGGCCGACAGGGGCCGCCGGGTCCAATCCGTCAGCTGATCGCCCTTCAAGAGCCGGACCCCGAGAATCCGCTCGACGAGGTTGACCAGGGAGGGGGACACCTGGCCCAGGAACCCGGCCGCCACCTGCGTGTCGAACAACTTCGTGGGCACGGTCCCGCAGGCGTGCTCGAGGACTTCGAGGTCCTGCTCCGCAGCATGCACCACCGCGAGGCCCGGGCCTTGCAGCAGTCTTGCCAAAGGCGAGATGTCGATGGCGAGGGGGTCGACGAGAGCGATCCCTCCCCGCCAGGCGAGCTGGACCAGGGCGAGCTGGGGGAAGTACGTCCTCTCCCGGTGGAACTCGGTGTCGAGCGAGTAGACGTCACAGGACACGAGCTCGTCCACGAGCTCACCCAGGGCGGCTGTGTCACCGATCCAGCGGTAGTCACCCACGCCGGCAGGACGGGTCACAACGCTGTCGGCACCGCCGGGCGGATCGAGCGCCCAGGTCTCGAGCGCTTCGTCCCTCGAGCCGTCGCTTCCCTCCGAGCGCCGGAAGGCGGTGCCGGACCCGCTGCGTTCACTTGCGCCGCTTCTTCGTCCCACTGCCCTACCCGCCATAGTTCATCCGGGTGTCCTCCATGCGAAGAACCGGAATAGTCTCGCCGCCGTTCGCGAACCCTGCGTCCAGGACCTCCCCAACAAACATCGAGTGGGAGCCCAGATCAAGGCTGTGGCGAAGCCCGCAGTCCAGATAGCCGACCGCGAGCTCGGGGATCGGCGCCCCGCTGACCCCGTCTCGATACGCGAATCCCCCTAGCGTACGGGCCCGCGCGTCGTGTTCGGCCGGCTTCACGAACCGCCGCACGACCTCCCTGTCCTCGCGGGCGATGAGCGCGACCGCAAAACAGCCCCCCTCGACGATCAGTTCGTGGGTCACCGCGGACTGCTCGACCGAGACGGCCACGTACTTGGGGTCCGCTGACACCTGCATGGCCCAGTTCAGGGTCATGAGGTTCCTGCGCTCGCCGGCGCGGCTGCCGAGCAGGTACAGGCCCGACGGCAGCTTCCAGAGAACGCGGCGCCGCAGCCGGTCGTAGTGCTCCGCGTCGAGACCGTCGGGGAAAGGACCGACCGGGACCGAGTGGCTGCTCATGATCGCACCGTAGCCGTGCCGACAGGGGTGGGCGCGCGGCGCCGGGGCACCACACCTCGAGGCGCCTCGCGCGCCGCAGCGGCCGGTGGTCATGGCGACTCAGTGCACGCCGTCGGCCGCCAGGCGACGGGTCGCCGCGTCGAGTGAGACGAGGCCCCCCTTAATGGTCTCCAACGCCCGCGTCATCCGGCTGGAGCGGAGGCTCCTGGCGGCGGCGCACGAGCTGCCGGCATTGGCAAAGTCCTGGTAGGCGACGTTGAGCTCGTTGGTCAAGGTGTTGTCCGGTGTCGGCAGGTTCCCGTACGCGGTGCCCGTGTCGAACACGAGCCCCGAGCAATTGCTCGTGACGTCCTTGAGCTGCCCCGCGTGGAGCGACGCCTTGATGGCCGCGATGTCCTGCCTGACGAGACTGTCGTTGGCGCTCACCGAGGTTGTGGAGGCCCACTGGCGCACCTGATTCGCTTTCGAGCCGGTGTAGCCCGTGCAGCCCGCGAGCAGGCCCAGCACCAGGAGCACTGTGACGAGGGCCACGGCCCCGCCCAGCGTGCGCCGCGGACCTGCCGTCACTCAAACTGCAGCAGGTGGTAGTCCCGCCGCCCCTTGCGCAGCACGACGTAGCGGTCCACAAGAAGGTCCTCGCGCCCGAGGCACGCCTCCGGGTCGGCGCGCCGGGCGTTGTTCACGTACACGCCGCCTTGGGTGATGGCGGTACGCGCTGTCGACTTCGAGGAGGCAAGGCCGGTGGACACGAGCGCGTCGACGAGCGGGAATCCGCCGGAATCTAGGGACGAGCGCGCAAGGCGCGACGACGGCGCGTCCGCGAACACCTCCAGGAGCAGTGACTCGTCGAGGCTCGCCACGTCCTCGGAGTAAAGCGCCCGGGAGGCCGCAATGGCGCGTTCGGTCTCGGCCTCGCCGTGGACCAGTGTGCAGACCTCCCGCGCCAGAGCCAGCTGGGCCTCCCTCTGTCCGGGGCGCTCGGCCGTCTCGGTGTCGAGCGCCTCGATCTCCTCTCTGGAGAGGAGGGTGAAATAGCGCAAGAGGCGGCCCACCTCGTCGTCGGGGGTCCGCACGAAGAACTGGTACATCTCGTAGGGCGAAGACTTCGCGGGGTCCAGCCACACCGCCCCGGACTCGGTCTTGCCGTACTTGGTCCCGTCCGGTCGCAGGAGGAGCGGGAACGTGAGCGCGAATGACTCGGCTCCGCGCACCTTGCGGATGAGCTCGAGGCCCAAGGTGATGTTGCCCCACTGGTCGCTGCCGCCGATCTGCAGGCAACAGCCGTAGGCGTCGTGGAGGTGGAGGTAGTCGTAGGCCTGCAGCAGCATGTAGCTGAATTCGGTGTAGGAGATGCCCTGGTCGGGGCGCTCGAGCCGGGACCTCACGGACTCCTTGGCAACCATCTGGTTGACGGTGAAGTGCTTGCCGACGTCGCGGAGGAAGTCGATGAATCCGTAGACGCAGAGCCAGGCCGAATTGTCGAGCAACAGGCCCTGGGCCGGTCCTGCCGCACCCGACAGGTCGAGCAGGCCCCCGAGCTGGGCCCGGACCGCCTCGAAGTTGGCCGCGAGCTGCTCTTTCGACAGCAACTGGCGCTCGTCCGCCTTCCCGCCGGGGTCGCCGATCAGGCCCGTGCCACCGCCGGCGAGGAGAATGGGGCGGTGGCCGGCCATCTGGAGCCGGCGCAGGGTGATGATCCCGAGAAGATTGCCGACATGAAGGCTGTCAGAAGTGGGGTCGAACCCGCAGTAGGCCGTCGTCGCCCCCTCGTCGAGCAAGGTCCAGAGCGCCTCGTCACTCACCTGGTGGACGAGGCCGCGAAAGGCGAGGTCGTCCGAGAGCTTCAACATCCCCAAAGCGTGCCACGATGCCGGCGCCGGGGCGAACGCCGGGCCGTTGCCCTCAGGCGAGGGGCAAGCGGCACAGCCCGGTCAACCCAGGGCAAGCGCGACTTCGGCCTCGAGCTCGGTGTGCAGCGCCACGTTCGCCTTGCGATCACTGCGCACCACGACGACTGCGGGCCCGTGCCGCGCGGCGTTGTAGAGCGCTTCGTCGAGCCGGGAGGGAACCTCCTCGCGAGATGTCACCTCGGTCGTTTCGCACCCGGCGGTGCGGGCGAGGTCGGCAACGTCGATCCTCTGCGGAGTACCGAACAGCCTCTCGAAGTAGGCCTCGTCGAGCTCGGAAGCCTGCGGAAGGAACGAGAAGATGCCACCCCCGCCGTTGTCTATGACGACCAGCACCGCGGCAAGGGCGGGCTCGCGTCTGCCGCGGACGAGCGCCGTCGAGTCGTGCAAGAACGCGAGATCACCGATCAGCCCCACGACGGGACCACCTGCGCCGCCGGCCGCGGCGGCGACACCGAGTGTCGTCGACGTCACGCCGTCGATCCCATTGGCGCCCCTGTTGGCGAGCACCCGGGGCGGGTCCGGGCGCGGGGCCGCGAACCATTCCAGGTCGCGCACCGGCATCGAAGACGACGCCACGACCGTCGAGGAAGGCGGTGCCCAGGCGTAGACCGCCCTCGCCGTGGCGGGCTCGGTGGCCTCGGCGTGCCGCCGCAGCGTGCTCTCGATGGCGTGCTGGGCGGCCGCCTCTGCCTCCGCCCATCCCTCCGACCAGGTCGGAGGCGCCGCCCAGGCCGAGCGGCCGGGCGCGCCGGCTTCGGGCACGCGCCCCATCAGGGCCTCCATCACGTGATCAGGGTCCGCCGCCAGCACGATATCGACCTCGCGGCGGGGGTCCTGCCAGGCCCAGTGAGGATCGACCAGCACCTGGACGGCGCCGGACCCCGAGCACGAGTTCAGCCATTCGCCTACGACCTTCGACGCCCATGGCTGGCCGAGGCGCAGGACGACCTCCGGCACGTGCGCGCCGGCGAAGCTCTCGACGCGTAGCAGCGCATCGGCGGCGGCGATGGTCGGCGAACCCGGCTCGCCCGGGATACGGGCACCGGAGCGCGGGTCGGCGAGGACGGGCCAGCCCAAGGTCGAAGCGAGGCGGCGGATGGTCTCCGGACGCCCTGCGCCCGCACCGGCGACGATCAGGCCCTTTGCCGCGGGACGGGCGAGGGCGGCGAGCGAGCCCGGGCCCAGGACCCTACGGACGGGCTCCACCCGGTGCCAGGGCCTGCCGTTGCGTCGTCCCGGGGGCAGCTCACCGGGGGTGCCCAACAACGGGTCCCGAAACGAGAGGTTGGCATGCACCGGGCCGGGCCCCATCGGGCCGGCCGTCGCCTCCGCGACGAGGCGGCTGGCGAGCGAGCGCCAACTCGATCTGGTCTCCTCGTCGGGCACACCGGGGTCCACCGCCCACCGCAGCGCGCCACCGAACAAGACGGACTGCTCGATGGTCTGGGGCGCGCCGACGTGATGCAGCTCCGGGGGCCGGTCCGCAGTGCACACGATGAGCGGCACCCGGGACAGATGAGCCTCCACGACAGCCGCGTGCACCCCGACCGCCGCCGTCCCGCTCGTCGTGACGAGCACCGCCGGCCGGCTTGTCGCAAGCCCTATCCCGAGGGCGAAGAAGGCCGCCGAGCGCTCGTCCAGCCGCACGTGCAGTGCCATCCGGCTCTCACGCGCGAGCGCCAGCACGAGCGGGGTGGAACGCGAGCCCGGGGCCACGACGGCATCGGTCAGCCCGGCGCGCACCCACTCGTCGACGAGCGTGGCCGAGAAGCTAGCCGCTACCGTCACCGGCGATGTCCTTCGAGAACCGCAAGCCGCCGGGGCCGCGATCGCCCGCACTGCACGCGACAATAAGGGGGCACGGACCGAGGATCGTCCTCGTCCACGGGTTCACCCAGACGAGCGCTTCTTGGGCGCGCATCGCCGGAGAGCTCGAAGGTGACTTCGAGGTCGTGACACCGGATCTTCCCGGGCACGGCCGCTCTCCGCTTCCCGACCCCGGCTCCGGGCTCGCCGCGACGGCCAGGGCTCTCGGCGAGGCGGGCGGCAAGGCAGGCTACGTCGGCTACTCGCTCGGCGGCCGGTGTTGCCTGCACCTGGCACTCGAGTCTCCGGGGCTCGTGGAGCGCCTCGTCATTGTCGGGGCGCACCCGGGCATCGTCGACGAGACCGAGCGCCGCCAGCGCCGGGCCGAGGACGAACGGCGTGCCGCCGAGCTCGAACGTGGCGGCGACGCGGTCGTGGCGGAGTTCGTCGAGGCCTGGCTCTCCGGGCCGCTGTTCGCCCACCTGACCGCGGACCAGGCAGACCGGACCTCGCGCCTGTCCAACACCGCCGCAGGCCTGGCCGCGTCGCTGCGGACCGTTGGGACGGGCACGCAGGCGCCCGTATGGGAACGCCTCGGCGAGCTCGAGATGCCGGTCCTTGTCGTCGCGGGCGCGCGCGACGACAAGTTCAGGGCGCTCGCTGAGCGTACGGCCGACGCCATCGGGCGCAATGCCCGGCTCGCACTCGTGGCCGGTGCAGGCCACGCCGTCTTCCTCGAACGCCCCGGCGCCTTCGTCGAGATCGTGCGGGAGTTCCTCGATCCCAACGCCTGCCCGAGCGTCAGCGAAGCGGATCAAAGCGCGATCCCCAGGGCCAACAGGGCACCGAACGCCAGCTGAAGCATCCCCGTCGCGGCGAGCGCTGCGATGAGGTCACGACCCTCGGCCCCGCCCAGCACGCGCCGGACCGGTGGGAGGGCCGGCACGACCGCCAGCAATGTCATCAAAGCCAGCGGCCGATACAGCGCGACGACGGCCACCAGCGCGAAGGCACCGAGCACGCAAGCGGCGTAGAACCAGCGCGTCACAACGGCGCCGGTGCGAACAGCGAGGGTGTTCTTGCCGGCTCGCCGGTCGGTGTCGATGTCGCGCAGGTTGTTGACGACGAGCAACGCAGTGGCGAGGAGACCGACCGGGATCGCGGCAATCAGGGCGAGCGCCGTGACGCGCCCGAGACTCAGGTAGGCCGTGCCGATCACAGCGACGAGGCCGAAGAACACGAAGACGAAGATCTCACCGAAGCCCGCGTACCCGTACGGCCGGGGACCGCCCGAGTAGAGCCAACCGGACGCGAAGCAGGCGGCACCCACCACGAGGAGCCAGGGTGTCGTCGCGAGGGCAACCACGAGACCGGCTACGCCGGCGACTCCGAAGGCACAGAACGACGCCACCTTGACCGCCCGGGGGGTGGCGATCCCGGCCGCCACCAGCCTCACGGGCCCGAGCCGCTCGGCGTCGGTCCCACGCACCCCGTCCGCGTAGTCGTTGGCGTAGTTGGTGCCAATCTGGATCCCGAGGGCGACGACGAGCGCGAGCAGCGACCGCCACCAGACGACCGAGCCGTCGGCGCCCGCCACTGCTGTCCCGACGACGACGGGCACGACCGCGGCCGGCAGGGTACGCGGGCGGGCACCGGCCGCCCAGTGACGGACGGAAGTCACGTTCGCGACGCGGCCGCGGTCAGGGGCGCCGTGGGAACCGCGAGAAGTCGGGGCGGCGTTTCTCGACATAAGCGTTGCGGCCCTCCTGGCCCTCTTCGGACATGTAGAAAAGCATCGTCGCGTCCCCCGCGAGCTGCTGGATGCCGGCGAGCCCGTCGTCGGCGGCATTGAAGCCGGCCTTCAGCATCCGAAGCGCCATCGGCGACAGCGCGAGTATCTCCCGGCACCACTCCAAGGTCACTTCCTCGAGGCGGTCGAGGGGCACGACGGCGTTGACGAGGCCCCAGTCGAGGGCCTGGCCGGCGTCGTACTGGCGGCAGAGGAACCAGATCTCCTTGGCCCTTTTGAGGCCGATCGTCCTTGCCAACAGGCCCGCGCCGTAGCCGCCGTCGAAGCTGCCCACTCTCGGCCCGGTCTGGCCGAAACGGGCGTTGTCAGCTGCGATCGTGAGATCGCAGACCAGGTGGAGCACATGGCCACCGCCGATCGCGTAGCCGGCGACCATGGCGATGACGGGCTTGGGAAGCCTTCGGATCTGTATCTGCAGGTCGAGGACGTTGAGGCGGCCGATGCCGCGTCTCGCCACCTCGTCGTCACCGAGATAGCCGTCGTCGCCTCGCACCCGCTGGTCGCCGCCGGAGCAGAACGCGTCCGGACCTTGACCGGTGAGGATGATCACCCCGACGGCGGGATCGTCCCGCGCCATGTCGAAGGCCCGCGAGAGCCCGTTGAGCGTCTGCGGGCGGAAGGCGTTGCGCACTTCGGGGCGGCAGATGGTGAGCTTCGCGACGCCTTCGGTCGTCTCGTAGGCGATGTCCTCGAACTCGCCGTGCCTGGTCCAGTCGCTGCCCGCCATCCGATGCAGGTTAATGCGGGTCGCCTCTCCATCCCCGTACGCTTGTGACGTGCGCCGCCTCGTGGCCCTCGCGATGCCCGGCGGCCCTGAGTTCGTCGAGGTGCTCCGGCGCGGCTGGGACGACGGCGATGCCCTCCTGCCGCTCGACGTGCGCCTTCGCGAGCCGGCAATGGCGCGCCTCATCGAGGCTCTCCGCCCCTCGGTCATGGTGGATGCATCGGGCAACTCCGCCCTGCTCGAAGGCGGCAAACCAGTCGCCGACGGCGACGCCCTCGTCGTCGCCACGAGCGGGACCACCGGCGAGCCGAGGGGCGTCGTGCTGACACACGACGCCGTCCGGGCGTCGGCCCTTGCGACGAGCGCCCGACTCGGCGTCGATCCCTCCCGGGACGGCTGGCTCGCATGCCTGCCGCTCTCGCACGTCGGCGGCCTGTCGGTCGTGACGAGGGCGCTCGAGACGGGCACGCCGGTGGAGATCCAACCTCGTTTCACGGCGGAGCAAGCCATGGCGGCGGCGCGCGGCCGCGGCGCGACGCTCGTCTCCCTCGTGCCCGCCGCCCTTGCCCGTCTCGGACCGGACGGCACCCGCCTCTTCCGGACAATCGTCCTGGGCGGCCAGCCACCCCCTGTCGACAGGCCCGAGAACGTCGTGGCCACCTACGGGATGACAGAGACGGGCTCCGGCGTCGTGTACGACGGTGTCGGTCTCGAAGCCGTGGAAGTGGAGCTCCGCTCAGGCGAGGTCTGGCTGCGCGGCCCGATGCTGCTGCGCTGCTACCGGGACGGGACAGACCCGAAGACCGCCGACGGCTGGTTCGCCACCGGCGACGCCGGCCAGATCGACGAGGCCGGCCGCCTCTCGGTCCACGGCCGTCTGGACGACCTGGTGATCTCAGGTGGGGAGAACATCTGGCCGGCACAGGTCGAGGCCGTGCTCCGGAGCCACCCTTCGGTGGGTGACGTGGCTGTCGACGGTCGGCCGGACCCCGAGTGGGGATCGAGGCTCGTCGCCTACGTCGTGCCGTCGCCGGCGGCCCAGGACGCCGAGCCGGCGACGATCCTCGCTGAGCTGCGCGAGCTAGTGCGAGATCGCCTGGCCCCCTTCGCCGCCCCGCGTGAGCTCATCGTCGTCAAGCGGCTGCCGCGCTCGGCCATCGGCAAGGTGCAAAGAGGCGAGCTGAATACGCTCGACGGCCCGCGCGCAAGTGCAGGCTGAGAACTTCGACCACGACATCTCGCCAGGGCGCCATCAAATGCTCGCCCCGGTCCGTTCGCCCTCGACGACCGCCGCGTGCGCACGGCGGGGTGCCAAACAGTCGCCCACACGCCTCACGTCGAGCCCGGGCGCCTCGCCGCGCAGCTGCCGGTAGAGACGGTCCTCGGACGCCGGCGCGACCGCCAGGACCACCCAGTCGACGATCCGCCGCTCGACGGTGCCAGTCGGGTGGTGCAGCAGCTGGACGCCGCCGGGTTCGAGCGCCATGACGAGTAGGTCCGTCGACTGGGTTATCTGTCTTGCCGCCGCGCGCATGTTGAAGCCCTCCAGGTCCCCTGTGAGGTCGAGGTCGCCTCCCACGACCATGGCGGGAGTGGCGATCTCGACCGCGCACCCGTGAGCCGCGAGCAGCTCGGCAACACTCGCCGCCTGGTGGAACCCGAGCTCGTCGACGACGAGCACCGTGCCTGAGGGCCGCGCCGAGCCGTCGAGCACCTCGGTGACATCGGCGAGCCCCGGCGAGCCCGGTAGCGGGTTCCACGCCCAGCGGGGTCGGCGGGGACGCGAGCCGGTGGCGACGATGACGACATCCGGGCGCTCGGCGAGGACGGTGACCGGCGTGGCCTCGGCCGCGAGGCGGATCTCGACGCCGAGCTCGCGACAGCGGGCCACCTGGTTGCGCACGAGGTCGCGAAGCTCGCCGCGCCCCGGCGCCGTGGCGGCAAGGCGGACGAGGCCTCCAGGCTCGTTTGCCCGTTCGAAGACGATCACCTCGTGACCGCCCGCCGCCGCCGCGATCGCCGCCTGCAGACCCCCGGGACCGGCGCCCGCGACCACGACCCTCCGCCGTGAGCCTGCACCCGCCACCGACCGGGACCCGGCCTCCGCTTCCAGCCCTGCCCGCGGGTTCTCCGTGCAGCGAAGCGAGCAGTTACGGCGGACGCGGCCCACGCACTCCTGGGTGCACGAGGAGCAGAGATCGATCGTCTCGGTGCGGCCGGAGAGCGCCTTGGAGGCGAATTGGGGGTCGGTGATCTGGGCCCGCACGATCCCGACGAGATCGCAGTGACCGGCCCTGAGCGCACGCTCGGCCTGGGCCGGGTCGCGGTAGCGCCCGCCGCCGACGACCGGGAGCGCAATGGCTTTGCGGAATGCCGCGGCGATCAAGCTGGAGTGCCGCGGCCCCACGTGCCTGGGGGACCCGGACACCTGCGGCGTCGTCTTCACGGGACCGACGGAAGCGTTCAGGTAGTCGGCGCAGCCCTGTTCGTCCACCATCTTCGCGACGGCGATGGCGTCGGTGAGCGTCGTCCCCGGGTCGACGCGCTCGTCACCGCTGAGCCGCACCCCGATCGCGAGCTTGCGCCCGACGGCGCTGCGCACCTCGCTCAGGATCTCGAGGAGCAGCCGGGCGCGGCGCTCGAGCGAACCGCCGTAACCATCGGTGCGCAGGTTCGTGGCGGGCGAGAGGAAGCCGCTAAGGATCGAGGCGCCCGAGCACTCGAGCTCGACCCCGTCGAAACCCCCTTCCGCGCACCGTGCCGCCGCGGCGGCGAAGCCGGCGATGATCTCGGCGATCTCGTGCTCCTCGACCGCTTTGGGAACCTCGCGCGACACGGCGTCGGCGACAGGCGACGCCGCCCAGAGCGCGAGGCGCGAGTACATCCCTGTCCCATGTGAGCCGCTGTGGTTGATCTGGGCGAAGATTGGCGTACCGTGACTGTGCAGCTTGTCGGTGATAGCTCGCCACGCTGGGATCACGGCGGCGTCGAAGCCACGGATGACCTTCTCGTGCGGCCAGTCAGAAGCGTGCACCGATTGCCCCTCGGTGATCACGAGTCCTGCCCCACCCTCAGCCCGGGCCGCATAGTAGGCAGCGTGCTGGGCGGTCGGCAGGCCGCCGGTTGCGTAGTTGGTCTGATGGGCCGCGAACACGATCCGGTTCTCGAGCGTGATTGGCCCCACTCTCACCGGCGAGGACAGCAGCGTGTACCTCCGGCTGCTCGTCATCGCAATGCGCCCTCAGAGTCGGTGCCCTTGCCGAGCACGAGATCAAGCGCCACCCGGCGGCCCTCGAGGATCGCCTCGTGGATCGTCCTCGGCGCCACGGCGTCGCCGGCGCGAGGGTGGCGTCCACCACCCGACGCCCGCCACAGGGTGTCCTGCGGCGGGAGGTAGCCGGCGTCGACACACAGCGCGGCCTCGATCAGGCGACGCTCGCCGCTGTAGCGATGCTCGACCGTCACGCCCTTTTGATCAACCTTCACGATGGCGCTCCGGCGCACGAGCTCGACCCCGCGCTGGCGAAGCCGCATGTTCGCCGGCGCGATGTCGCCACTTCGCGCCAGGCGGGCGCCGATCACGTGGTCGGGGGTGACGAGGCTGACCGCCGCCCCGTGGGTCGCCAACAGCTCGGCGACCCCGACACCGATCGGGCCGCCGATCGGGTCCCAGACCACGACCGGGCTCGGAGGTGGCTCTGCGACCTGGCGCTCGGCCGAGAGGACCTCGGCGGCCGTCGCGACGGCCGCGCCGGCTGCCACCTCGAAGCTGCGACGGCCGGGGCGCGACCCGGTGCAGTGAACGACCGGGCCCTCGTGCCCGTCGACCTCCTCGAGGGTCGACTCATGGCCCGTCACGATCCGGACCCCGCCGCGCCGGCACTCGGACTCCAGCCAGTCCACGAGTGCGCCAAGTCGTTCCCTGCCGGGCGCGCGGGCGGCGACCCGCACCATCCCGCCAAGGGTGTGGTCTCGCTCGACGAGCGTCACCTCATGGCCGCCCACGGCCAGGACGCGGGCACATTCCAGACCTGCCGGACCGCCGCCGACGATGAGGACATGCGACTTCGGTGACGGAGGCGTCACCGCGACACCCGGCGGGAAAGGCTGGTCGAGCATCGGGTCGATCGTCTCGTGGCCCGAACGAGGCTCGCCGATGCAGGTGACGACAGGGTTGCGGACGTCGCGCACACGACATGTCTGGTTGCACAGGACACAGGGACGTACCCGGTCGGCCGCTCCGGCCGCCACCTTCACGCCCAGGCCGGGATCGGCGATCTGGGCACGGGTCATCTCGACGAGATCGGCCTCGCCCCCGGCGACGAGCTCCTCGGCGAGGGCGACGTCGACGACAGAGCCCTGCGCCACGAGAGCGACCCCGCTCGGCAGGCCGCTGCGCACCATCGCTGCCGAACTTCGGTTGAAACCCGGCTCGACGTGGGAGTCGGGTCGCGTGGCGGCAGTGCGGAAGGCGGAGCCGCGCACGGCGCAGAGGTAGTCGATGCCCGAGGGAGGCAGCGCCACCACGAGGCTCGCCGCGGTCTGCGGCACGATCCCCGCCCATGCCGTGAGCTCGTCGACCGACAGCCGGAGACCGACCAGGGCATCGGCCGAAGTTCGGGCGACGGCATCGCGCGTGGACGAGATCACCCGACACAGGAGCTCGGCGCGGTCGGCACCGAGCTCATCGTTGCGGAAGTTCGTGAGCCGCGAGCAGAACTGGCGGAGCAGGCTGTACTGGCCTGCATTCAGCTCCACACCGTCGCAACCGGCCTCGACAGCCGCTGCGGCCGCAACGCCGAAAGCGGCGACCAGGGCCTCGATCTCCTCGGCCTCCATGGCTTTGGGGACTTCGCCGGTCTCCGCGTCGGGCACCGGGGAGGCTCCGAGCAAGACACGTTGGTGATAGGCGCTCGAGCCCTGAGCGCCTGCGTGGCCGAGCGCGGCGATCACGAGTGCGCCCTCGGCGTGGCAGGCGAGCGAGATGGCGGACCAGCCCGCGCCGGCCAGTGATGCGAGCGGAGCCCGCTCGTAAGGCCAGTCCGATTCGTCGACCGACGCCTCCTCGACGACGATCACCCCTGCCCCTCCCGCCGCACGAGCCCGGTAGTAGGCGACGTGGCGCTCCGAGAACGCCCGGCCGGTTCCGAGGTTGGTCTCGTGCTGCCCGAACACGAGGCGTGTGCGGGCCTCCCGCCGACCCAGGCGGACCGGGTCGGAAAGACAGGTCAAGGGCGGGATTCGCCGGGGAAGGCCTCGGCGAATCGGGCCGGAATCGCTTTGCCGGTCGCAGGCGATACACCCCTGACGGGTGCCACTTTGCCCGCGAGACCGAGCTCCATGGCTAAGACCATAGATTCCGGAGCGTGAAAGCGTCCCCCTGCCCAGATGACGGCGGTCGTAGGTGAACCGGCTCGGCGTCGAGGAAAGCCCCTACCTGCGCCAGCACGCCCGCGATCCGGTCGACTGGTACCCGTGGGGCGACGAAGCGCTCGCGAGCGCGAAGGAACTTGACCGGCCGCTTTTCATCTCGATCGGCTACTCCTCGTGCCACTGGTGCCACGTCATGGGTCACGAGTCCTTCGCGGACCCGGCGACTGCGGAGGTGATGAACCGGCATTTCGTGAGCGTGAAGGTCGACCGGGAGGAGCGGCCGGACATAGACGCGGTCTACATGGAGGCGGTGCAGACTGCGACCGGCCGCGGCGGTTGGCCGATGAGCATCTTCGCCACCCCGGACGGGCTCCCGTTTCTTGCGGGCACGTACTTCCCCGACCGCGCCCGCCATGGGCTGCCCTCCTTCCGTCAGTTGCTCGACGCCGTCGCCGAGGCCTGGGATTCGCGCCGGGACGATGTCGTCGGCCAGGCGCGCCTTTTGACGGACGCGGTCTCGAGGCGCCTCGCGCCGGGGGAACCGTCCCACTCCGCGGGACTGGGCCCGAAGCCCGCGGACGAGCTGTGCGCCGAAGCCGCCGCACGGCTCTCGTCCATGTTCGACCCTGTAAACGGGGGATTCGGCTCCGCCCCGAAATTCCCCCAACCGCTCCTCTTGGACCTGCTGGCACGCGATCACCTCCGCAACGGCGAAGGCGGGTCGCTCGACATGGTCGAACGCACCCTCGAGGCAATGGCCTCCGGGGGCATCTACGACCATCTCGGCGGGGGGTTCTCCCGCTACTCGGTCGACGCCCACTGGGACGTGCCACACTTCGAGAAGATGCTGTACGACCAGGCGCTCCTTGCTCGGGTCTATCTGCACACCTGGCAAATCGACGGCGATCCTCGCTGGCTCCAGGTGCTCACCGAGACCCTGGCGTACGTGCTCGGCGACCTCCGCGACAAAGGCGGAGGCCTTTACGCGGCAGAGGATGCCGACTCCGAGGGCGAGGAAGGACGCTTCTACGTGTGGTCGGCCGAGGAGCTGAGCTCGGTGCTCGGGCCCGCGCTCGGTGCGGAGGCGGCCGAATGGTACGGCGTCACGGCGGAGGGCAACTTCGAAGGCCGGACGATCCTGCACCTGGCCCGGCGTGGCGCCCTCGAGCGCCCACCGCAGATCGAAGCCGCCCGGTCGCTGCTCGCCGCCGCGCGGGCTTCTCGCGTCCGGCCGGGCCTCGACGACAAGATCATCACGGAGTGGAACGCCATGATGTGCTCGACCCTGGCCGAAGCCGCAGGCGCAACCGGCAGGGACGACTGGTCGAAAGCGGCGGTGGAGATCGCGACATTCCTCCTCGGCCATCTGCGCCGGCCAGATGGCCGGGTTCTTCGCTCCTTTTGCCGAGGGCACGCCTCTGTGCTCGGCTATGCCGCGGACTACGCGTGGCTCGTCGACTGCTGCACTCGCCTCGGCGAGCTGACGGGCGAGCCGACATGGACGATGGAGGCCGTGACGATCGCCCGCCAGCTGCTCGAGCTCTTCCGCGACGAGGAGAACGGCGGCCTCTACACGACCGGCGCCGACGCGCCACGACTTGTGGTGCGGCCCCGGGACGTCCAAGACGGCGTGACGCCGTCTGCGGGCTCGGTCGCGGCCGTCGCGCTGGCGCGCCTCGGCGCCCTCACCGGTGACGACGGGTTCGCCGATGCAGCCGCGCGGATCATCGCCTCGGCGCGAGCCCGCCTCGCGGCCGCCCCCTCGGCATTCGCCGAGCTCCTCCTCGGAGCAGAGCTTGTCGCGGAGGGACCCGTGGAGATCGCCGTCACGGGCGACCGGCCGGACCTCGTCCGGGCGGCCCGGACGCGCTTTGTGCCAGGGGCCGTGCTCGCTTGGCGCGCACCTGCTCGCGGGCAAGCCCCGGTCGGCGCCTTCGAGAGCCCGCTGCTCAGTGACCGCGAGGACGGGTTCGCCTACCTGTGCCGACGCGGAGCCTGCCTCGCCCCGGTCCGCGACGCCGACGCCCTCCTCGAAGCCCTCGACAGCGTGGTCGCGTCCCGGTGAGACGCCACGCCGTACGGCTCCCCTCGCACCGCCACCGGAGACCGGGCACGGCCCGGACGAACCGACCCGGCGACGTGCTGCGCTGCCTGCTGCTCGCACGGGGCCCCGAATGGGTGCTCGTCGATGTCGCCACCGGCTCTTTGATGAGGAGCCGGGCCTCGGGCTGGCCGGTCGTGGCCACGGACTCGAGCCTTGCGGCCCCGGCCTCGGACAGGGGCCGTGGGGAACCCCGCACCGGTCCGGAGCTGGACATCGTCGACATTCAGCTCGCAGATGACGACGAGCCGCCCGACCCGGCGCGACCCGAGGCCGTCATGGTCCTGCAGGCACCTGAGCGCGTGGGTCCACCCCGGCGTCGGGCGGCCCGGCGGATCCTCCACGAGCTGCTCCCCGCCGACCCCAAGCGTCCCCTGCTCGGATCGCTGGGACCTTCGATCTCGTATGTGGACCTGGACGGCTCGCGACCTTCGGTCGTCGTCGTCGCTCCCGACAGGCCGCCCGCCTTCTCCTCCGACCTGACGGGCACCTGGTGCCAGTTCAGCCTCGGGGGCCGCAAGCACCGCCTCCCGGTCGTGGACGAACGCCTCATCGACGCCAAGGACCGGGCGCCGAGCGGCGCGCTCACGAACGACGCCGTCCTAAAGACGATCGGGGGAGCGCCGAGGTACCTGGTCGTCGCCCTCGGAGCTCCACACCGAGGACAGGCACCAAAGCTCGTGCTCGGCGTGCTGCCGCGGCCCTGACCTGTACCGGGGACGACGAGGCCCGAGGATGGCCCGTCTGTCCCGTGCGAGCGCGAGGGCGCCTCGCTCAGAGGGTCCGCTCAGGTGGGCGGAGGCGGAGTGTGGCTCAGACCGGGAGCGAGCTGGCAGCGAGCGCCTCGGCCATCGCCCAGCCGAAGGCCACGAGGCTGTCACGTCGCTTGCTTTCCACCGCCGCGAACAACCCGGCGAGCGCCTCGCTCTCTCCTTCGGATTCGAGCGGGTCGAAGTCGAGGAGCCCGGCAGCGTCGCCGTCACCCTTGATCACAAAGGTCCTGTCGTCGAGCTGGCCGTCGGCGCCGAAACGCTTGGCGAGCCGACGACCCCAGGCGCGCTCCTCACCGGTGGCCCGGTGATCGGGACGCGGGACAACGTCCTCCAGCCCCTCGAAGGCGCGGAACCCGGACGCCCGGGCGAGCCTGGTCCCGACCAGGACGTCTTCATCAGGAAAGGCGAGCACGGCGCGGCGGTACAGGTCGCGCATCGCCGCGTCGAGAGCTGCGGCTCCGCTCGGGCCGCGTGTGAAGGCCGCCACTCCGACGAGGAGGCTCGGTGTGCCGCCTATCCGCTCGAGGGTCGCGAGCGCATAGCCCTGAAGCTTCGACTGCTCGCGGACCTGGGTGACGAGCACCCAGTCCTCGCGTTGCTTGGACAGGAAACCCACTTCCCAGCCGCCCGCCTCCGTCGCTGAGAGGTCGGCCATTTCGGCAAGCTCCGCGTCAGTGAGCGCCGTGCAGTCTTTCGTGGCGACCTCGATCTCGATGGCCATGACAGTCTCATGCTCCCGTGCGTCTCTTACCCTGCCGCCCGGACCACACTGGGACACGGCTTCGGACCGCGCCTTGCAGATACTGGCCGCTCGTGGCGACGCCGAACCCCGACGTGCCCGGCTGCGCGCACACGTCCCGGCTCGGACCGTCAACAGTGTACGGGATTAATCAGATGACCTGCCAGGTGGCGTTCTACTGACCACTCACCGCGCGACGGCGGAGGTGCCCAGGAGCTCCTTCAAAGCGCCCACCAGGCCACCCCGGGGGTCGACGTTGAATTGCGGCGGCAGCCTCAGCACCTTCTCACCCACGCGCAGGTGGACCGCGCAGTTGCCGGGATGCTCGGCTACGAGATCGCGGATCTGCCGTACGAGCGAGTCGGTGAGCCGGTTGAGCGGCAGCACGACCTCGACAGGGGGATCGCTGCCGGGTGCGGTCAGCTCGAGACGCCTCAGGTCCCGGCAGATGAGCTTCGGCTGGTCCTCACGTAGGTCGAGCCGGCCGCGCACCGCGATGATGGCGTCCTGCTCGAGCAGGCCGCCGTACTCGAGCATCGTCTTCGGGAACACCATCACCTCGATGGCCGCCTCGAGATCCTCGAGCACGAAGGTCGCCATCAGCTCACCGCGGCGGGTGTAACGCCTCACGAGTGCCGTGACGACACCTCCGGTCGTGACGGTGGCGTTCTCACTCCAGCCCCCCGGTCCGGTGGCGGCACCGACTGCCGTGGCATCGCCGCCTGGGGCGGCCGAGTCGAGAAGGTCGCGGATCGTGACGTCGGTGACGTTGCGCAAGGCCTTCTCGAGGCCCATAAGGGGATGGTCGCTCACGTACAGGCCGAGCATCTCCTTCTCGAAGGCCAGGCGCTCGGCCTTGTCGAACTCGAGGTCCGGGATCGCCACCCATGTGCCGTCGAAGCTCGCCGGCGAGGTACCCTCGGCGGCGTCGGAGGCCTCCTCGTCGAGGAGGGAGAACAGGGTCGCGATACCCTGCTCCTGTTCGCGCCGACGCACGAGCGCCCGCTCGACGATCGATTCGAAGGCGAGGCAGAGCCCCTTTCGGGGATGGCCCAGCGAGTCGAAGGCCCCCGCCTTCGCGAGCGACTCGACAGCCCGTTTGTTGAGCGCGCTCGAGTCGACGCGGCGGCAGAAGTCGTAGAAGTCTGCGAACGGCCCTCCGCGTTCGCGAGCCGCGACGATGTGCTCGACGATGGCCTCCCCGACGTTGCGCACCGCCGACAGGCCGAAGACGATCACGTCGCGCCCGGCGCCCGGTCCCTCGCCTGCCCCGCGGATCGTTGTGAAGTTCGAGGACGATGCGTTCACGTCCGGCACGCGCACCTCGATCCCGAGAGTGCGGCACTCCGCGAGGTAGACGGCGGTGCGGTCCTTGTCGCCCTTCACCGACGAGAGCAGCGCCGCCAAGTACTCGACGGGATAGTTCGCCTTCAACCAAGCGGTCTGATAGGCGACGAGGCCGTAGCCGTACGAGTGGGACTTGTTGAAGGCGTAGTCGGCGAAAGGCTCGATGATGTCGAACAACTGCTTGCCGAGCGCCTCGTCGTAACCCTGCCTCACACAGCCGGCGATGAACTTCTTCCTCTCGGCGGCGATGAGCTCGCGGTTCTTCTTGCCGCACGCCTTGCGCAGATTGTCGGCTTCCTCGAGGGAGTAGCCGGAGAAGCGCTGCGCGACCCGCATCACCGACTCCTGGTAGAGCATCAGGCCATAGGTGTCCCCGAGGATCGCCTCCACGTCGGGGTGCAGGTAGGTGACGGGTTTGCGGCCGTTCTTCAGGTCCGGGTAGTCACGGTGCATGTTGGCCGCCATCGGGCCCGGCCGGTACAGGGCGACGAGCGCCGCCACGTCATCGAAGCTCGTCGGTGCCAACGAGCGCAACGTGGAGCGCATGGCGGCACCCTCGAGCTGGAACACGCCGATGGAGTCGCCCCGGCGCAGCATCTCGAAGGTCTTCTCGTCGTCGAGGGGCACCGAGTCGATGTCGGGGCGCGACCCGGTCGTCTGTTCGATGAGATCGAGGGCCATCTCGATGACCGAGAGGTTGCGCAAGCCGAGAAAGTCCATCTTCAAAAGGCCCAGATCCTCGACGCCGTGCATCTCGTACTGCGTCACGATCGGGGCGTCACCGGGATCGGCGCCGGGCTCGGGCTTGCGCTGCACGGGCAGGTACTCGGTCAGCGGCTCGTGGGTGATGACGACCGCGGCGGCATGGATGCCGTCCTGACGCCGCAGGCCCTCGAGACCCTTGGCGACGTCGATCACGAGCTTCGCGTCCGGATCCTGCTCGTACATCTCGCGCAGCTCGGCTGCGGCCACGTAGCCGTCGTCGTGGCCCTCCACGCGCTCGAGACAGGCTCGCAAGGGCGTGTCGCGTCCCATGACCAAAGGGGGCATGGCCTTGGCGATCCGGTCCCCGAGGGCGTAGGGAAAACCGAGCACCCGAGCACCGTCACGCACCGCGGCGCGGGCCTTGATCGTCGAGAAAGTAATTATCTGGGCGACGTGATCGGCGCCGTAGCGCTCGGCCACGTACCGGATCATCTCGCCGCGGCGGCGCTCGTCGAAGTCCATGTCTATGTCGGGCATCTGCTTTCGGCCCGGATTCAAGAAACGCTCGAAGAGCAGGTCGTAACGGATCGGGTCGAGATCGACGATGCGCAGGCAGTAGGCGGCGCAGCATCCCGCCGCTGAGCCGCGACCCGGGCCGACCCTGATCCCCGACTCGCGGGCGTAGCGGATGATGTCCCAGACGACGAGGAAGTAAGCCGAGAAACCCATCTCGGAGATGACCTTCAGCTCGAAGTCGAGCCGCTCGGCCACTTCAGCCGGGATCTGCGGCCCGTAGCGGGCCGCGGCTCCCTCGTAGGTCAAGTGGGCGAGATAGCCGGCCGCCGACTCCTCGTAGGTGTCGCGTCGGAAAGCCTCCGGGACGGGGAACTGCGGGAGGGCCGGCTTGCCCAGCTCGAGCTCGACCTTCGCCCTCTCGGCTATCCACAGCGTGTTGTCGCACGCGCCGGGCACGTCTGCGAAGAGCCGTCGCATCTCCTCCGCGCTCTTCAGGTAGTGCTCCTGGCCCTCGAACTTGAAGCGCTTCGGGTCGTGGATCGTGGCACCGGTCTGCACGCACAACAGCGCGTCGTGAGCCACGGCGTCCTCGCGCCTGCAGTAGTGGCTGTCGTTGGTGGCGATGAGCGGGGCATCGAGCGCGTGGGCGATGCGGATGAGGCCGGGGTTCGTCCTGCGCTGCGCATCGAGGCCATGGTCCTGCAACTCGACAAAGAGGTTCTCCTTGCCGAAGATGTCCTGGAGCCGTCCCGTCAATCCGAGCGCAGCGTCGAAATCGTCGGCGAGGAGGGCCTGGGCCACGACGCCTCCCAGGCACCCGGTCGTCACGATGAGGCCGTCGTGATAGCGCTCCAGCAGCTCCCAGTCCACGCGGGGCTTGTAGTAGTAACCCTCGAGATAGGCGGCCGAGGAGAGCTTGATGAGGTTCCGGTAACCCTGTGTCGTCTCGGCCAGGACGGTCAGGTGGTAGTAGAGCTTCTCGCCCCGCTCACCCTCACCGCCCGTGTCGTCGATGCGGCCCCGCCTGACCGGGCGCTCGTGGCGCGACTGCGCCGCCATGTAGGCCTCGGTGCCGATGATCGGCGTGATGTCCCGCTCGCGGCACTCCTTGTAGAAGTCGAGGACCCCGTACATGTTGCCGTGGTCGGTGATGGCCAGGGCGGGCTGGCCGTCGGCCACGGCCGCGCCGACCAGTTCGGCGATCCGGGCGGCGCCGTCGAGCATCGAGTACTCGGTGTGGGTGTGCAGGTGGACGAACGACGAGCCACCGTGTGCTGTGCCCCCGGACGCCTCGGCCACTCCCTACCCACTCCCTGTCCACAGGCTCGATCCACAGCCTGTGGACGAACTACAACCCTGTCGTTAGCCCTAGGGCACGATAGCGCGCCCGTCACGGCACGGGAGAGGTCGCGGGAGGGGTTTTCGGGACATTGATTGCCACGTTGGGTGAGATGCGCGACGCTGTAGGTATGGAGCGGTCTGATCTCGACTCATTGCTACGTCGTCTATCTGCGGCGGAAGGTTCCGACCTCCACCTGAAGGCGGGGTCCCCACCCCGGATGCGGATCAACGGCGAGCTGACGCGCGTCACCGATGTGCCGGTGATCAAGCCCGAAGACATGGTCAAGATCGCCAAGGAGGTCATGCAGGAGCGGACCTGGGAGCACTTCGAGAAGACCAACGAGGCAGACTTCGCCTACTCCATCCCGAACCTCGGCCGCTTCAGGGTCAACGGCTACCGCCAGCGCTCGACGATCGGGATGGTCTTCCGGCTCGTGCGTTCCCATGCCCGCTCCTTCGGTGAGCTGAACCTTCCCGAGGCCGTCCGGCGCCTCGCCGACGAGCAGCGCGGTCTCATCCTCGTCACGGGACCGACCGGGTGCGGCAAGACCACGACGCTTGCCGCCATGGTTGACCACATCAACCGGACCCGTGAGTGCCACATCGTCACGATCGAGGACCCGATCGAGGTCCTCCACCAGGACGAGCTCTCCGCGGTGTCACAGCGGGAGGTGGGCTTCGACACCTCCAGCTTCCTCGTCGCGCTGCGCTCGGCGCTTCGCGAGGACCCCGACGTGATCCTCGTCGGGGAGATGCGCGACACCGAGACCGTAGAGACCGCCCTCAGCGCGGCCGAGACCGGGCACCTCGTGTTCGCCACGCTCCACACCATCGACTGCGTGGAGACGATCAACCGGATCGTGGACTTCTTCCCGTCCGCCCAGCAGCGCCAGGCCCGCCTCAGTCTCGCCGGCGCGCTGAAGGGAACGCTCTGCCAGCGGCTCATCCCGACGGCCGATGGCTCCGGCAGGGTGCCGGCCCTCGAGATCATGATCATCAACGGGCGGCTCCAGCAGTGCATCATCGAGCCCGGTCAGGGCGGCGACATCACCTCCATCATCCGCGAGGGCGAGTACTACGGGATGCAGACCTTCGACCAAGCCCTCGTCGCCCTCCTCGAGCAGGGCACGATCGACCTGCGGGCGGCAACCCAAGCCGCCTCGAACCCGCACGACCTGCGCGTCGCGCTGCAAAAGCGGGGCCTGATCGGTTCGGCCGCCGGCAGGAGCTGAACCGCCCGGACCCTCAGATGCTCGACCAGGTGTGGACTATCGGCGCCGCGAAGAGCACGGTTATCACGGTGCCTGTGGCCAGGAACGGCCCGAATGGGATCTTCGTGCGGCGCTGCACCTTGTGCGCCGCCAGCAGCAAGGCGGCAGGCACGCCCGCCACGATGAAGCTGATCACGAAGCCCGCGACCACCTCGCGATAGCCCAACCAGCCGAGAAACCCTCCGCACAGGCCGGCGAGGCGAACGTCACCGAAGCCGATGCCCTTCGGCACGGCGTAGAAGAGCGCCGCGAAGGCGACAAAAGCGATCGCACCGCCGATGGCCGCGCTCGCGAGCGCCGACCAGCGGTGCGTGCCCGCCGAGGCGAGAACCAGAAGCGGCGCCCCGAGCGCAGCCGTCGCGTACACGAGCGCCGAGGGGATGCGCATGTGCTCGATGTCGATCGCCGAGATCGCGACCGCTGAAGCTGTCAGCACGCAATACGCGGGCAGGTCCCAGGCCGAGGTCAAACGCCAGGCGAGCAGCACGAACAGGATCCCCGTCCCGAACTCCAAGAGCGCGTCACGGGGCGGGATGCGCACGCCGCACGCCCGGCAGCATCCCCGGAGCAGCACATAGGAGACCACCGGGATGTTGTCGTAGGCGCGAATGGGTGCCGAACAAGCGACGCAATGCGACGGCGGCAGCACGATCGACTCCTGGCGGGGGACCCGGTCGACAACGACGCCCACGAACGAGCCGATGAGCAGGCCGAGCACGCCGGCCACCGCCTCCAGGGTCACATGCATGCGGGCTCGATCTTCTGCGCCCCAAGACGCCCTGTTTCGGATGCGAGCACGGCGTTCACCTGCACGGCGTACCCCCTGCCGGGTCGTCTTGATATGGCGCAGCCTGCACCATATCGAAGCTAGTATGAACGCGTAGAGCGCGGTGATAACCGCTTACGCGCGCCCGCGCGTGGGACGCGCCGGGAGGGGGTACGCGCATGCCGATCCGACGTCGAAATGAACGGATAAAGAAACTTCGGCGCGCGCCCGATGTTATTAAGGGATGAGTACGACAGAGCAGAGCACGCCGACGGCCGCGCGACGGCAAGTGTCACCTTCCAAGTCGGAGGTCGCGGAAGCGCGCGCCCTCTCGAAAGAAGTCGGACTCGAATACGTCGACCTCGACCGCTACCCACTCAATGCCGCCGCGACGTCGTTGCTGCCCGAGCAGGCCTCCCGTCGTCAGCACGCGCTCGCGATCGGCTGGAAGTACGGCACCCCCGTCGTGGCGGTGGCGCGGCCCGACAACCTCATGATCATGGACGACCTCCGGACGATCATCGGGAGGGACATCCACGCCGTGGTCGCCTGCGTGTCCCAGATCGACGCCTACATCGAGCGCATGTACTCGCGGGTCGACGGACCGGGCAACAACCACCCGAGGCCCGTGCGCGCCGTGTCCGAGACTTCGACGAGATCCCCCTCATTGTCGGTGGTCGGTGCGCCCGCGTCCGCACCGGACGAGCCGGAGGAACCGCCGGAGCCAACCGACGCGGTTGAGCAGGACCTCGTAGTGCCGGCCGAGGCAGAAGCGCCGCCGATCCCGGAGGCGCAAACCGAGCCGGAGCTCGACTTGCTCGAAGTGGCTCCGTCCGCGCCGCACCTGTCCCCAGTCGGCGACACGGCCAAGGCGGAGAGCGAGGCTGTCGACGCGCTGCTGGCCGCGACCGAGCTCGTCAACGGTTCCGCGGTCGGTACGAAGCCGCGCAAGGCGACCCCGGACGCCGCGAAGCCGGCGACGCCTGACCTTGCCGAGGTGCTCGTGAGCTCCGGGCAGGTCACCCGCGAGGAGATGGAAGCCGCTCTGCGCGAGCGGGCGGCGACCGGCAGGTCCCTCGGCGAGATCCTGAGCGAGCTCGGCCTCGTATCCGAAGAGGACCTCATCCGTGCGTCGGCCACCGAGGCCGGCATGGAGTTCGTCGACCTCAACGAACAGCAGCTCGACCCCGAGGCGACAAAGCTGATCCCAGAGGCCCTTGCCCGTCGCCACCGCGTGCTCGCGCTCGCCTACCGCGGCGACACACCCGTGATCGGCATGGCGAACCCCTCGGACGTGTTCGCCGTCGACGACCTGCGCACCCTGCTCGGCAACGACCTGCACATCGTCGTATGCAGCCCAGGTCAGATCTCCGAATACCTGTCCCGGGTGTACCGGCACGACCGTGAGACGACCCTCGCCGCCCAGACCGCGGCCTCGCAGACCTCGGCCGGCGACGAGACCAAGATCACCGAGCTCACCGACCTCCACTCGGTGGTCGAGGACGCCCCCATCGTCAAGTACGTCAACTTGATCCTGCGCCAGGCGCTGCAGGAACGCGCTTCGGACGTCCACATCGAGCCGAGTGCCGACGATCTCCGTATCCGGTTCCGCATCGACGGCGTGCTCCACGAGGTGACCCGGTCGCCCAAGGCCATCCAGGGCGGTGTGACCACGCGCCTCAAGGTCATGGCCAGCCTCGACATCGCCGAGCACCGCATCCCTCAAGACGGGCGCATCACGCTCACCGCGGGCCGACGCGAGATCGACCTCCGCGTGGCGACGCTCCCGACGGTGCACGGCGAGAAAATCGTTCTCCGGGTGCTGGACAAGTCGAGCGCCTCTTTGAATCTCTCGGAGCTCGGCTTCCTGCCAAGTGTTGAAAAGCGCTATCAGGTGGCTTACAAGAAGCCTTACGGGACCATTCTCGTGACAGGTCCCACCGGATCCGGGAAGTCGACGACGCTTTACGCGACCCTGAACACGCTCAACTCCCCCGAGCGCAACCTCATCACAGTCGAGGACCCGGTCGAGTACCAGCTCCGCGGCGTCAGCCAGGTTCAGGTGAACCCGAAAGCGGGGCTCAACTTCGCGAACGCCCTGCGCTCGATCCTGCGTTCGGACCCGGACGTGGTGCTCGTGGGCGAGATCCGCGACCGCGAGACCGCGGTCATCGCGATCGAGGCGGCTCTCACCGGCCACCTCGTGCTGTCGAGCCTCCACACCAACGACGCCGCCGGCACGCCGATGCGCCTTGTCGAAATGGGTGTGGAGCTGTTCCTCGTGGGCTCCGCCCTCGACTGCGTCCTCGCCCAACGGCTCTCGCGCCAGCTCTGCGAGAACTGCCTGGAGGACTACTCTCCGACAGTCGAGGATCTCGAGCTGATCGGTTTCACCGAAGCGGACGAACCGCCGAACGGAAAAGTGCGATTCCGGAGGGCGGTGGGCTGCCAAGCCTGCAGCCGTACCGGTTACCGCGGCCGCATCGCTCTTCAGGAGCTCCTCCTCGTCGAGGAGGAGATCGAGCGTGCGATCATCGCACACGCCTCAAACGATGACATCCAACGCCTAGCCCTCGAACAGGGGATGGTTCCATTGCGTCATGACGGACTGCGCAAAGCAGCGCTCGGCATAACGAGCCTCGAAGAGATAATCAGGGTGGTCGTATGAGTGCCGACCGCCGGTCCCCAACAGAATGGTCCAAGCGGCTTGCCGAGACACTCGTCGGCGCCGCTCGTATGTCCGGCGACACTGCCGCCGCCATGCTCTCGGAGGCGGCTCTTAGCGGCCGCCCCGTCGCAGCTGTGCTCGCCGACCGGGGTGTCGTGGAGGCAGCACTATTGCTCAGCGAGCTCTCGCGGATCTCCGGAGTCCCATCGGTCGACATCTCCGAGAAAAGACCCATGGGCGAGGCTTTCCGGTTGGTGCCGGAGCTGTTCGCAAGGGAGCTGACCGCGATCGGCTACAAACTCGAAGGTGAGCGCCTCACGCTCGCGTGCGCCGAGCCGATCGACGTCGCCCAGCAGCGTGAGATATCGGCCTTCCTCGGTGTCGAGGTCGGCGGGTGCCTCTTGGCCGACCCTGTCGCCATCGAGCACCTCATGGACGCCGTCTACCCGAGGTTGTCCTCCGATGAGAAAGTGCCGGCGGCCGCGCCGTCACCGGCGACCGCCGCAGTGGGGGCCACACAGGTGACGGGCTCGATGATGGACGCGCCCGCGCAGGTCCTAGAGCCCGCCATGGCGGGCTCACAGCTCCAACACGACGTGTCCTCCAATGGTTCACCCGAGTCACACTATGACGTGAGCGACTGGCAGGCCGACTACGGAGTCGACGTCAGGCGCACAGCGATGCCGGCGTCGGGCGGCATGCCGGACATCGAGCCCTTCACGCCGACGTTCAACCCCGACGGGACCCTGGACATCGACGAACTGCTCACCTACACGGTGCGTAACGGCGCGTCGGACCTTCACCTCGCTAACCAACTGCCCCCCGCGATCCGCATAGACGGTTCGCTGCGCCCGATCGAGGGGCTGCAACGCGTCGACAACGAACAGATCCGGGAGATGGTCTACAGGATCCTGACCCAGAACCTCCGGGAGCGTTTCGAAGCGGAGCACGAGCTGGACACGGCCCACACGATCATGGGCGTCGGCCGCTTCCGCGTCAACCTCTTCCAGCAGCGAGGATCGATCGGGACCGTCATGCGGGCTATCCCGCACGAGATACCGCCATTCGACACACTCGGCCTGCCACAGGTCATTCCCTCGCTGGCCGAGCTGCGCCGCGGGCTAGTGCTGGTGACCGGACCGACCGGATCGGGCAAGTCGACGACGCTCGCGTCGCTCATCAACATCATCAACCAGACGAAACCGGTCCACATCGTCACCATCGAGGACCCGATCGAGTTCCTGCACACTCACAACCGGTCGATCGTCAATCAGCGCGAAGTCGGTTCCGACACCAAGTCGTTCGCCGAGGCACTTCGCCACGTGCTGCGCCAGGACCCGGACGTGATCCTGATCGGTGAGATGCGCGACCCCGAGACGATCGCCACGGCGCTCACCGCCGCCGAGACCGGACACCTCGTGTTCTCGACGTTGCACACACAGGACACTCCCCAGACGATCGACCGCATCATCGACGTCTTCCCGAGCAGCCAGCAGGACCAGATCCGTATCCAGCTCGCCGGCTCCCTGGAGGCGGTCATAACCCAGCAGCTGGTGCTGAGCTCCACTGGCTACGGTCGCGTGCCGGTCGCTGAGATAATGCTCTGCAACCCTGCGATCCGAAACCTCATCCGGAGCCGCAAGACGCACCAGATCTACTCCCTTGTCCAAACCGGAGCGGCGGTGGGCATGCAGACCATGGACCAGGGCCTCGCCAAGGCGGTCCAGGCGGGATTGATCACCGAGGCGATGGCCTTCGACCGCTGCCACGACCCGAGCGAGCTGCGCGACTACCTGGGACAGCGATGACACTGACCAACTCCCTCCTGGAGGACTGAACGATGCCAACGACGACCTTCGATTACAAGGTCCGCGACGCCGACGGCAGGCTGGTCAAAGGTCAGCTCGAAGCCGACAGTATCCCTCTCGTCGCAGCCCGCCTGAGGGACATGGGATACGCGCCGGTCGAGATAAAGCCCGTCTCGATCAACCTGAACCGCGAGATCAAGATCCCTGGAATCACGGACCGCGTCGCCCTCAAGGACGTCGCGCTCATGAGCCGGCAGCTGGCAACCATGGTCTCGGCGGGGCTCACCCTTGTACGGGCTCTCGGCGTGCTTGCCGACCAGATCGAGTCCAAGCCGCTCCGCGATGCCATGCTCCAAGTGCGCCAGGAAGTCGAACAGGGCTCGTCTTTGTCGTCGGCTCTCGAGAAGCTCCCGAAGGTGTTCCCGCCGCTCTACATCGCGATGGTCCGCGCCGGCGAGGTTGGGGGCCAGTTGGACCTAGTGCTCCTCAAGCTCTCGAACACCCTCGAAAAGCAGGTCGAACTCCGCCAGAAGGTCCGCTCGGCAATGGCGTACCCGTCCATCGTGCTCTGTGCCGTCATCGTGATCATCACAGCAATGATGATCTTCATCGTCCCGATCTTCAAACGCTTGTTTTCTAGCCTCAATGGGACCCTCCCGCTGCCGACCCGGATCGTCATCTCCATATCCAACGTCGTCGCCAGTGTCTGGTTGATCGTTGTCATAGCAGTCATCGTCACGATCGTGGTCCTGATGCGCCGGTGGATAGCGACACCGAACGGCAGGAGAAAATGGGACGCGTTCAAGCTTCGCCCGCCCATATTCGGCGCCCTCTCCCACAAGGTCGCGCTTGCCCGGTTCTGCACGACCTTCTCTTCCCTGCTGTCGGCCGGCGTGCCGGTCATCGAGGCGCTCGACATCGTGGCCGCCAACGCGGGTAACCAGATAGTCGCCGACGCTCTCATCGGAGCTCAGGAAGGTGTGCGCGAAGGCAAGACCTTGTCCGCTGTTCTCGCCCGGTACCCGGTCATGCCAGTCATGGTGACCCAAATGATCGAAACCGGTGAGGAGTCCGGTGCGCTCGATGACATGCTTGAGAAGGTCGCGACCTTCTATGACAACGAGGTGAGCGCAACCGTCGACAGCCTGACCTCGATCCTCGAGCCGTTGATAATCGTGTTCATGGGCGCATGTATCGGATGTATCGTCGTGAGCCTGTACCTGCCGATGTTCGACTACGTCAAGCTTCTGCAACAGCCAGGCGCCTAGCCTCCCAGTTGTGAACGGCGTAGGTATCAGAGGCGTGTCTTCATAAGGGCACCCTGTACTCAACAGGCTCAAGAACTGCCCAGAGAAAGCCGATATTAAAGACCTATGCGCGCCACGACTTCTCTAGATACGCCTCGAAGAGCCTGCGAGGAACTTCGGATCCCCCTTCTTAGACAAGCCAACCGCTAGCATGTTTCGAAGAGTTCGCAGCACTGTAGATTCATTCTCACTGTCAGGAGCACGTTGATGGTTATGCGACGCGTGAGTGTCCAAATCAGCAGCAGCGCGGTCCGCATGGCAGAAGTGTCCGCTGGGCGCGGACAGCCCGAGCTTCTCCGTCTTGGTCAAGTCGCGCTCCCTCCGCGAGCGGTGATTGATGGCGTGATCCTTGATGTTCCCGCGGTACGCGTGGCAGTGGAGCGCTGCATCAAGGAAGGCGGCTTCTCACCAGGAGACGTCCACTTGGGGATCGCTGGGCTCCGGGCGATCACGCGCGAAATCGAGATGCCGCTCGTGCCTGACTCGGAGATAGACGGTGCAGTTCGTCTGCAGGCACCTGATGTAATACCGTTCTCGATCGACAGAGCACTTATTTCCGCGCGCGCCCTGGAGGAGACCGTCGGGCCGAACGGGATGCCCGTGCGGCGCGTCCTCGTCGCCGCGGCCCATCGCGACCTTGTCGATCCCCTCGTCCAGATCGTGACCGCAGCTGGCCTCAACCCAATCAGTGTCGAACCCACTTCTTCCGCGATGATCCGGGCCCTTTTCGACCCGGAGACCGCGATCGACGGACCTGAAGCGATCGTCGCGGTCGGCGCCGGGCTTACGAAGGTGGCCGTTCATGAGAACGGAGTACCCCATTTCGTCCGGACGATCGCCGAAGGTGGTGACGTGGTCACCGCCGCGATCGCCGGCGCGCTCGGCCTACCGGTGGGCGACGCCGAGGCGATAAAGCTGAGCCTCGACGAGTCCGCTCCCTACAGCCGTACTGCACTCGGTGCGGCCCGAGATGCGTCCATGTCGCTGATCGGTGAGCTCCGAAGCTCCATCGACTACTACGCCACTTTGACCGGTCGTAGCCCAGTCCGTCGGGTCGTGGTCACCGGAGGTGGGTCTCGTCTTTCCGGGTTCGTCCTGCAGCTGCAGCAACAGCTCCGGCTACCCGTTGTGCAGGGAAGCGCCCTGAGTCGCGTCGACTGCTCGCGACTCCACCTGCCCCCTGAGGAGATAGGCCGGCTCGACTCGGCGGTCGCCGTCGTCGTCGGCCTTGCGCTCCCGAGCTTGAAGGACGTCAAGGAGCTCGATCTTCTCCCGCCCGAGGTGATACTCGGACGCAAGCGAAAGCGGCTGGAGCGCGCCGTCATCGGCGTCGGCGTCTTCCTCGTTCTCGTGATGGCCGGTCTTGGCGTGCAGCGCTTCCTCAAGGTGCACAACGCCGAGAACCAGGTGGCCAGCCTCCAAGTACAGATCACGAGTCTCAGGGCTCAGATCCCCAAGTACGACAAGGTTGAGCAAGAGCGCGCCCTGATCCTCAACCTCGCGGCAATCAGTAATCCCATTGTCACGAACGAGGTCTATTGGCCTGGCGTGATCCACTCCCTGGCCAGTGCTACACCGAGTGGAGGCACGATCAGCTCCTTCTCTGGCAACACCGTTCCGCGCGACTACCTCTACGGCTACAGCCGCTGCACAGCCGCTTTCGCCTGCCGAGACGCAGATAGCGTCAGTCAACATCTCTCTGGGGTCCCCGACAGGGTATACGTACTTCCGGAGCTGGTATTACTCCGTAAACGGCTCCGGGAAGCTTACCGTGAACGCATTCAGCGGAATCACACAAGTTGGAACGAAGCAGGTCAGTTTCACTGCAACAGTGGGAGTTACTGCCGAAGTCACGTCAATCCGGGCAAGTGAGTTCAAGGTGCCAGCATGAACCGTCTACAAGGTATCAACTTTGGTCTGCTGAAGTCGAAGGTCGTCCTCATAGTGACCGGCGTCGTGATCGTCCTGCTTCTCGTCTGGTGGTTCGCGTGGATGACACCCGAGGCAAGCAAGCTCACCGCCGTCCAACAGCAAGTGACGGCTGACAATACCACCGTGACTCAGTTGAACTTGGAGCTCATTGCCCTGAAGGCCGAGAAGAAGCTCGTTTTGAAGGAGCTCCCGTATCTCAAGAAGGTGACAACGGCCATCCCACCAACCGAGGATCCCCCCGGTATTGTCGACTCGCTCAACACTCTCGCGAACAAGACCAGCTGCGACCTGTTGTCGGTCACGCCGGCGAACTTTCCGAGCCCCAGCGGTGTCACCGGCCTCTCAGTCATAACGGTCGCGTTTTCGATCTCAGGACTGCATAAAAACGTGTTCGCGTTCTTGACAGACTTCTACACTATGAAGCGGTTGATGACAATCAGTAACGTCAGTCTCTCTCCAGGTGGCACGACGCCGAACATCTTGGCCGTAAATGACGGGCAGCCATACTCCATGACCGTGAGCGCGACGGCCTACACCACCGCTGCGTGACTTCCACCGCGACAGCCTGAAGAACAGGAAATAGGCGGTCAGCTCCTGAACTCGGCTCAACACCGCGTTCCGCCGGCTGTCGCCGACGCCGTAACGAGTACAGCCGATGTTCCTCATCAGCAGCAAAGGCGAAGAGGAACTGTCCGCCGACCATTGTCGCCCGCGGATGGCTCGGACCTTGGTCCAAGTCGACGGGATTGCCTCAGTCTCCCTTGACTTGAAGCAGGAGGAGGTCGAGGAATAGTCAAAAGTTGTGGATCGGCCCGACCCGCTGATCACGCGGCGGCCTCCTCTTGCTTCGAGATGTTCTCGACCAACACCCCCTTTCGGAACTTCGCACCTGCGCGCACGAGGGCGACGAGCGCCGCACCGTTGACATAACGCCAGCGGTCTTCCGCCGCCTCGATGAGCTTGAAGGCCATGGCGAGCCCGGCAGCTCGCGAGCCGGGGCCCTTGGTCACCTTCGTCCTTAGCCTCACGGTCGAAAAGGTCGACTCGATCGGGTTCGCGGTCTTCAAGTGCACCCAGTGCTCGGCCGGGAAGTCGAAGAAGCACAGCAGCGGTCCGAGGTCGTCGTGGAGCTTTTCGGCGGCCTTCGGCCACTTGGCACAGAACTCGTTGTCGAAGGCCTTGGCGGCGTCGCGGGCGTGCTCACGGTCTTCGGCGTCTCTCACCTCGGCGAGCATCGTCTTAGCGAGCGGCTGGATGGACTTGGGCAGGGCGTCGAGGATGTTCGCGGATTTATGCACCCAACACCTCTGCTCTTTGGTCTCGGGGAACACGTCTCGAAGGGCTGCCCAGAACCCGAGCGCACCGTCACCGACCGCGACGACCGGGGCGCGCATGTCGCGGTGGCGCAGGTCTCTTAGCAACGCCGCCCAGGAGTCGGTGGACTCCCTGTAGCCGTCCGCGATCGCGACGAGCTCCTTTTTGCCGTCGAGGCGAACACCGACGATCACGAGACAGCACAGCCGTTCCTCTTCGAGTCGCACGTTGAAGTGCACCCCGTCGGCCCAGAGGTACACGTAGTCCCGGTCCGCCAAGTTGCGCGCCATGAAGGCACGGTGCTCGTCCTGCCAAGCGGTGGTGAGCCGGGTGATCACAGAGGCCGACAACCCAGCTGCAGAACCGAAGAAGCCCTCGAGGGCAGGGGCGAAGTCCCCTGTCGAGAGTCCGTGCAGGTACAAAAGCGGCAGGACCTCGGTGACCTTCGGGGATCTCCGGCACCAGGGCAGGATGATGACGGAGCGGAACTGGGCCTTCTCACCGGTTTCCTCGTCCACGCGCTTGTCGTTCACCCTCGGTGCTGTGATCTCGACCGCGCCGGCCACGGTCTGGACCTTGCGCTGTCGTGCGTGGCCGTTGCGCGTCACGAGGCGATGCCCGTCCTCATCACGCTCGTCTACGAGCTCGGCGAGATAGGCGTCGACCTCGGCCTCCAAGGCCGCGGCGAGCATCGTCCTCGCACCTTCGCGACAGATCTCGTCAAGGTTCGAGCGACCTTCCGCGCCGGCCTCGTCGTTGTTCACTACGCTCAACATCGGCGTCCCTTCCTCGCCGGCGCGCTAACGCCGGCTGCTCGTCTTGGATTTCAACGAGGAAGGTACGTCGCGCCTTTGGACGAGTGGGTGATCCACAACTTCAGGTCATACCTCGAGGAGGTCGAGTCACAGCGCGGGAGCCGGAGATAGCGGTCGCCGAGACCGCGGACCTCCCTGAACAAATGGGCCTCCGTCCGTCGCCTCCTTGTACTCGGCGACTACGTCGAGCACCCGGGTAGCAGCCCTGAATGTCCCGCCTTCTCATCTGGGCGCACGATGTCGGCGCGGAGCCGTCACCGATCGCCCTACGCTCCGATCCGAGCACAGGCTGACAATGTTGAGGTTCGCCGTCATCACGAAACCGCATCGGCGGGCGACAGAGCGGCGCGCCTTGCCGATCCGGGCGAAGTGCCCGTCCAGATCGAGATGGCACCAGCACGCGACGCGGAAGCCGCCTCGGTCCCATCGCAGGTGCTCCCATTGCGCTCTGGACTGCCCGAACGTCCGCACACACGATCACGTCTGTTCCGGCACCACCAGCAGATTCTTCCACCGAATCAACCGTTCAGCGCCGAACATCTCGACGTCGGGCGCTGGCTGGTGCGACATCCACGCGTTCATCTCCACTTCACCCACCTGCAGCTCGTGGATCAATATGTCGCGCGTTGACGTCGCCACGGCCCGACGAAATCACCTCCCACGTACCCCGCTTGGATCGTTTATTCGCCCAGCTGGGATGAGCTCAGCGGGCGGAGGGATGGGTCCTCGGCTTCCCTGTTCGCAAGCAGGTCACCACCGATGGACAGCCTAAATCCGTTTGCTCGCGCTCGGGCCTGTGGCTTTGCCTTCGCCCCCTCCGCACCCCGGGTCGGCACGACGCACTGGGCATCAGCTACTGAACTTCAACGACCAAAGCTCAGGAAGGACTCTCATCTCCTTGCTGGCGAGACTGTCGGCCCATACCGCGAAAGGACCTCCTGGCCAGGGCCGGGAGGTCCTTCACAATCGCTGATACTGCCATTGGAGAAAACCCAGTAACTCCCTAGGCAGATCTTGGGCCGACGACTACCCCTTCGGGAAGCCGGTGGTTGACCAGCCGCTCGCTGGTGCCGCACTAAGAACGGATGTGCAAGTTGTAGGGCTGCTGCCCTTGATCACTGAGTAATAGGTGCCGGCAGCCGTGGGTGCGCCGTCAAATGCTGTGATCGTCGACTTCTGGTCTTGGATGATCCAGCAGTCGTTCGTACCCGGCGAGAAAGCCGCCATCACTAGCGTGGTTTTCGCCGGAGTCACTGTAGCGACGTCAAGCGAGACCACGTTCGCCTTGGTCGAATCAGCCTGGCTCACATACGTCAAGCCAGTGTCGATCTGCGAGATGTTCGACACGCCCTGCCCAGCCACGTCGATGCCGGAGTAGGTCTGGTTGTCGCTGGTGTAGTAGGTGTCGGCGCCGGTCAGGGCGGTCTGCAAGTTGGCCTGCGCGGCGGTGTTGTTCGCGGTCTTGGTCACCGACAGGAACGTCGGGATGGCGATCGCGAGCAGGATGCCGATGATGAGCAGGACAACGAGCAGCTCGATGAGCGTGAAGCCCTCCTCACCCGCCTCCTCCAACCTAAGGCGCCGCGCACGGAGCCTCTCGGGAACGTTCCTCATAAGCTTTCCTCCTCGGGTCAATGGAAACTGCTACCGAGTAGTCATCGGCAGCATCGGGGAAAACTTTAGCCCAACCTGACGCTCTGAGTGATCACACGGTCTCTGTGCGCCCCTGCTGACGTCATCACCCACCGGCGGGTCTGGCATTCCGTTCCGCGCTGCTGAGCAAGACGCGCAGTGGCGCTGCCAGCTCTGCATCGTATTTCGCCGTCGTCAGAGCCAACCGGTAGAAGTGGACAGCCTCGTTCCAGTTATGATCGATCCCCGCGAGCTGGCCGAGACCTTGGAGCGCCTGCGTGAACCATTTGTCGCATGAGAGCGCGCGGTAGTACTCGGTGCGGGCATGCCCGTAGGCTTTGAGATCGACGTCCGCGACCGCCAAGAGCGTCCAGAGCTGCGGGCTGTGCGAGTCCCGGTTCGCGGCAACCGCCGTCCACCGGCGCGCTTCGGCCAGGTGGGCTGTAGCCGTGGAGGACACGCCGCTGATGCTGTCGAAGGCCTCGATCTGGGCTAGCTTGAGCGCCGAGTCCGGCCAGTAGGGCAAGAGCCGATTCCCGTCACTCGCGGCCGCAAGATTGTACGGCTGGCCGGGAGCGAAGTTCGTCCCGCGGAACATGTAGGCGTCGCCTGCCACCATCGTCGCTCCGAGAAAAAGCGCAAGAGCGAGCGCGACGATGGTTGTGAGATAAACGGCGACGCGGCGGCCGTTCGCCTTGGGGCCATTGACATCAGCAATCTGCTGTTCTGCCAGCTGAGGAGCGGTATCGGCGGATGAGCACTCAGGTATGGATCGCTGTGCCGTTGCGGCACCTAGGGCCAGGAACGCGAGAGGGATGATGGCTATGTTGATCGGCTCCACGAGCTCAGTCGCGAACATCGCCGCGGCAAATCCCAGAAAGGCTCCACGCGCTGCCATCCGGGCGGCTCTGACCAGCCACACGAGGAAACAGGCCATGCCGATGAGCCCGGTCGTGACGGCGACCTCGACGAACATGTCATGGCCGTCGGTCAACACCCTGCCAGCCAGCACTCGCTGAAAGAACGAGAGGGTGGCGCTCGAGTCCATCGCAGTTCGGAGCTGACCGGGGCCGGCACCCAGCAGAGGATGGTGCAGCACGTAGTGCGCCGATTGCAACCACACTCGCAGTCGGAGCCCGAAAGTGCTCTCGGAAGTTCCCGAGGTCACCCTGGAACCGAGGCCGGAGCCCCCACCGAGGTAGGCGATGCCGTAGCCGACGCCAACGAGCAACGCGAACAGCCCACCACGGCGAACGCCGTAGGCATACAGCGCATATAGGACCAGCAGGACGAGCACCACGATCGCGAAGCGCTCAAAGGTGAATTCGAGCGCGACGGCGAGCACGAGAACGGGAGCGCCCCACCGCAGCGGTGACCAGCACGCTCTGCCTAGCACCAGCGCGAGCCCGCCGAGCAGGAGAGCCTCCAAATAGATCGGGTTCCCCAGGAAACCGGCCGCCTGCGTGCCGTCATAGAGACTGAAACCCGGGGTTGAAGGATTGGCGACGATCTCGAAGACCGCAACAACCGCGCTGCCAATTGAGCCGACGAGCAGGCCCCAAAACAGCCAGCGACGATCCTTCGGACCAAGTGAGGCACCGATTGCGAAGGCGCCGACGACTCCGAGCCAGAACAGCCAGCCCGTACCCCAGAGATATAGGCCGAAGAACGCGATGTTCGGCGACGGGGAGACCAGCGCCGATACGAGGGCGACGGCGAGAAACGCGACCGCTGCTCTCGCAGGCCAACGTAGCGGCGAACGGCTGGTGACGAGACGCGCCACGGGCACGATGCCTACCGCGGCGAAGATGAGCAACACGGCGTACTTCGGCGTGAAGGTCACCGAATCCACCTTGGGCGAAAAGGCAAGGCAGAGAAGAGCTGCGCCGACAGCGGCGAACGCGCCGAGCCCGCTCACCCCGCCGAAGCGATCCTGCGGCAGCAACCCACGCGACCCCGACATTTCACTCCCGGGCGCGCCAACCAGATCATTGGCACCGCTGCCGGCTTCTTCTGGGCTTGAATGGTTTGTGATGAGTCGTCCGGTCAAGTGGCTCCTTCCCGTCTTGACGCTAGCCGTCGTCATCGCGACCGAAGTGGTTCATTCACACTACGTAGCTCGGCATGTTTATTCGCTGACTGAAGAGCCACGTTTCCGATGGATCCTGATCTTCATCGCCCTGATCTGGGCAACCAGCTACGCAGCAGGGCTTCCGGACGGGGGAGGTCGCCTCTCGCGACAGTTCGCGAGGGCGTTTGCCGCGCTAGTGGCCGCCGACGTCATAATCTCTGTTCTGCAGCTCTTCACGGGTGCCCAGCTGCTTCCGCGCTTTGTCGTCTTCGTCAGCTCGGTGATCCTGGTGCCTGTCTTCGTGCTCGTCTCCGGACTATCGGGCGCCACCCAGCGCAGGCGCGCGAACCTCGATCGAGTGGTCGCGATCGTCGCAGGTGAAGAAGCAAACCGCCTAGTCCGCGATACGCAGCAACTCGCCGAAAGGCCGGCCCTGCTTGTCGCGGTGGCTCGTCCCGACGACGTGATGCCAACGCCTGACGAGCCCATGCTCTTGGCGCAACTCGTGAAGTCGGCCAATGCGAACCTCCTGGTACTCGACCGGGAATCGCAACAACGCGAGGAGATCGTCGCTCAAGCCGCAGAGCTCCACTCAAAGGGGGTGCGGATCCGGACGCTCTCGCTCTTCTACGACGTCTGGCTAGGCAGATTGCCGATCTCGGAACTCGAGCGCATCTCTCTACTGTTCGACATCAACGAGATCCACAGGCCTGCCTACGCGCGGAGCAAGAGGGCGTTGGACCTCGTGATCGCCCTGCTCGGACTACTGGCCCTTGCCGTAGCCGTGCCGATCGTGGCGATCGTCGACTTGTTCGGCAATCGCGGGCCCCTTTTCTACAGCCAGCCCCGAGTGGGCAAGGACGGTGTCGTGTTCACGATTCACAAGTTCCGGACGATGCGCCCTGGGGGCTTGTCCTCGGACTGGACCGCAGAAGACGACCCTCGGCTCGGCAAGGTCGGCCGGGTGCTTCGGAAACTCCACGTCGACGAGCTGCCGCAGATGTGGAACGTCATTCGCCACGATCTGTCGATCGTGGGACCACGGCCGGAGCAACCGCACTACGTCGAGCTGTTAACGAAGACCATCCCCTTCTACGAGCTGCGCCATCTCGTCCGTCCAGGTATCACGGGCTGGGCACAGATCAACTACGACTACGGATCGAGCGACATCGACGCCCTCGAGAAACTGCAGTACGAGTTCTTCTACCTCCGTCACCAGAGCCTGAGCCTGGACTTGCGTATCCTGGGCCGGACATTGCGAACGATCTTCGAGGGCAAAGCCCGCTAGCGGGCGGAAGGAATGACTCAGTCTTCGAGCGGTCCAGACGCCCGACCGGCGACGCCGGCAAGCTCGGCTGATTCGGCAGGAAGACGAAAATTGCGTGCGCGGGTCAGTTACAACGCCTCGACCAGGTTGATTGGTCGCGTAGCCGGAGCGGCGGTATCGCTTGTTGCCTTGCGCTTAATCACCCACGACTTCGGCCCAGTGCGCTGGGGCGAGGTCGTCGCTGCCTCCGCGGTCGCAAACTTGTTCGTAGGACTCTGTGACTTCGGTTTAACTCGCATCGTCAGCAGGGAGATGGCAACACCCGGGGCGAACGATCGAGCAGTTTACGGTGGCGGCCTGCTGGCTGGCCTGATCGTTTCTTCAGTTGCCATGGCAATGATGACCGCCGCCGCGTTCGTTGTCTATGCTAAGCATCCTCATCTTCGAGCCCTCAGTCTCGTCCTCGTCGTAAGCCTGCCTCCCAATGCCGCCTGGGTAATCAGCGGTGCTGTGCTCATCGCCAAAGCCCGCAACGATGCTCGAGCTTTCATCGATCTCACCAGCAGCCTCTTCCTGCTTGGAGCGGCCGGGACAACGGTGGCCGCGGCGCTTGGCGTGGCAGGCTATTTGTGGCTCACTGTCGCGGCAGATGTCGCAACGGCGCTGCTGGGCCTTGGCATCGCTCGTCACTACGTTCGTGCCGACTTCCGATCGGGCCGCCAACAAGTCCGGGAGTTGATCAGAAGTGCCACGCCTCTCGGTATTAGCCAAGTGCTGAGCAGCATCGCGGTCCAGGTCGACGTCGTGTTGTTGTCGCTCTTGGCGCCGCTCGCCACGGTCGGGGAGTTCGGCGTGGCTCTCCAACTCGCCGTCTTCGGCACAGCTGTCCCATATGTGCTCACGGCCGCCATGCTCCCGAAGTTCATCGACGGTTCGTCCATCCGCAGACAGCGCCTCACCCAGCGCGCCTTCGATGTCTTGACCCTGGGGGGAGCCGCTTTGCCCCTAGCTGCGATCGTCTTTGCGCGCCCTGGACTCGTACTAATCGCTGGACGAGGCTTCGCCGGAGGCGCGACACCCCTCGTGTTGCTGAGCTTCTACGCAGCATTGTCCTGCCCGGCAGCAGTCTTCATCGACGGCTTGGTTTACCTTCAAGCAGAGGGAATTGTGCTACGAATAACGCTTTGGGCGACTGTCGCTGCTTTGGTGGTCGCCGGTTCCACGATTCCCTTTTATGCCGCGTCGGCCGCAGCTATCGCCCTCCTCACAGGGAGCGTGGTGATCGTCGTATGGGGCGCTACGGCATTTCGGCGCGTCGCCGGTTTCGGAGTCTCACTGGAGCAAAGTGGGCGGTTTTTCCTCATCTCGGCCGTTCTTATCGCGATCTACCTTGTGATGCACCTCACTGCAGGATATGCCCCTCGAGGTGGTTGGCTTATGATCCCGGAACTGCTCGTGTTGCTCGCGATCTATGGGTCTCTTACCTTTGGTGTTTCACGCTTGGGGCACGCGACCAGAGAGGAAAGGCCAAAGTGAGTCTCCCCCTCAGTCGACCACGTCTGAGCGTCGTGACGACAAGCCGCAACGACGATCATGGCGGACATCTCCTCGAAAGAATGCAGTGGTTCGTCGATGGACTGGCGTGGAATGCAGATCGACGCCATGTCAGCGTGGAGCTCGTACTCGTCGAATGGAACCCTCCGGAGGACCGAGCGCCACTTATCGACACAATGCGCTGGCCTTCGGGAGAGTCAATGCTGTCTGTACGCGTCCTCACCGTTCCGCACGCTGAGCACCAGAGATTGCTTCCCGAAGGTGGCATACCAATGTTACAAATGATCGCGAAGAACGTCGGCATTCGGCGTGCCCACGGGGATAACGTTCTCGCCACTAACATAGACATCCTGCTCGCGCCTGAGTTGTTCGACTTCACCACCACCAAAATCGGGGACGGGACGGTGTGGCGGGCCGACCGTAACGACGTCGAGTTTCCCTTCCCCGACGGCGTCGCCACGGTCGAAGAAGCTCTAGCCTTCTGCAAATCGCACCCGATCCGATACGAGCGGAGAGACGGCATTTACTATCCTCGGCTCGGGCGAGTCTTACCGATCTACCAAGGCGTCGGTGACTTCCTAGCATGGCAGGTCACCCAGCTATTCTCTTCGGTGCGGCATCTTGGGGGGCATCCTAGCCACAGCGCTGCCAGGCCATTGCTTCAACTTCCCAGGCACAGGCCAAAAGACGCTCGGTCGTTAGGTGCCATCTCGCGCTTCGCACTGGATCGGGCTAGAGCACTCGCTGATCTCATGATTCTTCCTAGGTTAAACGTCAACGCTTGCGGTGACTTCACATTGCTATCACGACATGATTGGTGGAGATTTCGGGCTTATCCAGAGCTGGTCGTTCACTCAATGCATCTCGACACGATCTTCATGCATCAAATGCACGCGAATGGCCTGCGATTTGTGGACGTCGAACCTCCCGCTGTCGCGTACCATATGGAGCACGCCTCGGGCTCCGGCTGGACACCCGAGGGGCACCAAAAGCACTACGCCGCTGTAGAACAGCGCGGGATGCCCCACATCAAGCCCGCGGAACTGCGAGCGATGAAGCGTTCGCTTCTCGCCGCGCACAATCACGAGGTCTTGTATAACCAACCTGATTGGGGCTTGGAGAAGGCAGACATCACTGATGTACGAGCACTTAGAGCGCGATGACTAGTGTCCGTCGGGTTAGAACGCCATCATGGCGATGACGGCAACAGCATCATATCGCGTACTGCATTGTCCAGTAGTCGATCGCATGATACGTCCGGATACGACTGTGGATCAGGATTCGAGGAACGGCGCAGCATGGATGGGAACGGCCCCCTCGGTTTGAAGGCCCTTAGTACTCCTATCGGGGACGTTGCTCGCTAGATTCGCGGGTAGCTCGACGCTCCGACCCGACTTCGGCGGCTCAAACCTAAAGGTCCTAGTCACGAAGTCGCGCGTAGGCAGTTTTTGCCCTACATCGCGTGTGATCGTCGGTGATCAGGCGACGCGTGAGCGCCAAGCGGAAGTGTCGACACCGAGAGCGGCGAGGATCTCGGCCTGGAAGGGGCTCGGCCGGGTCACGACCTGAGGTTCGTTGCCGTCCGCTTCACTGAAGCGGACTATCCGGACCCGCTCGAGCTCACGAAGCGCCCGCCGAGCGGTGAGGTGCTGCCCTCGAGGTCCGGGTCGGTGAGCTTTCGGGCCCTCAAGTCGATGCTCATCACGGATTCCAGGACAGCGGCAAGCACGCAGATAGCGACGTGACCCCGCACGCGCTTTTCGGTGTAGTGGAAGACCGGGCGCAGCGCTAAGAAGTCCTTCAGCACTCGAAAGCGCCGTTCGACCGACTGCAGGGCCTTGTAGTGGCCGACGACCTCTGCGGTCGAAGCGGTCTTCTGGTCGAGCGAGGTCGTGATCACGTAGCGTCCGGTAAGGAGCCTCTCCTCGTAGCCCATGGCCTCCTCGTCGTAGTCCCAGGTGAAGACCCCGTGGGCGATCCTGGTCGAAAAACAACGCGAGACCCCCGAGTCCCTGAGGATCCGGTCGGCGGCGGCGCCGATCTTGGCCGGGTCGACGAGGCGGCCCTTACGCACCCGATCTGCAAGGGCCCTTAGGCGATCCTCCGTTCGCGCCAACAGTTCCGATCGACGGGCGCCGTCGCGCACGTGACGCTTGGGGTAATCGACCACGACATAGCGGCGGGACTCGTAGGTGACCTCGGTCGCTCTGGTCCCGTCGTCTCCCACCGGCACGAAGACGGCGTCTTTGTCGGCGGCAGCCTCCAAGACAGCGGCGACCGACGGATCGCGATGGAGGCGGGTCGCGAGTACGTGGTCGAAGCCGCGCTCGGCGACCAGGGCCAGGTTCTCCTCTGAGATGAGGCCTCTGTCTGCCACAAGGGCGATGCGTCCAACCCCGAAGCGTGCCTGCAGGTCGGCCATCACCTCGGCCAGCGTCGATCGGTTCGCCGTGTTGCCCGCAAAGACGTGATGGGCGATCGGGATGCCGTCGGATGTGACGAGGAATCCGATCACGATCTGCGGCCGGTCGCCCCGATGGTCGTGGCTGTAGCCGAAGGCCTTGGAGGGAAAGCTGTCCGAGACCTTCTCGTCCCCCTCGAAGTAGGTGGAGGTGAGGTCGTAACAGACAAGGCGCAGATCCAGGTTTGTCAGATTGCACAGCTCTGTGTAGCAGCGGGCCTCGATCTCGTCCTTACAGTCCGCGACCGCGTCCAAGGCCCGATATAGCCGGTCGAGCGACGGGGCGCTGCGAGCCTCGGGCAGTGCCGCGTCGGCACCGAGCCAGTCGGTGACACAGCGCCTTTTCGAGGAGGGGTCCGACAACCGGTTCGCCACCATCCCGAAGACCGCGTCCGAGAGGCCGGCCGAGCGCCGGCGAGCACCAAGGGTGTCGAACAGCTCATCAAGCGACAGGCGCGAGAAGACTGCGTCGCAAGCCGCCATCGCCCCATAAGAGGGAGCGGACTCGGCGGTGAGCTCGAGAGAAGCTCCGCGTCCCAACTGGGCCGAGAGGGCATCGACGATGCGCTCGAGCTCGCCCGAGGTGGTCATCTCCGACACCTCGCCCAGGCGGGCGACGATCCGGCTCCGGGGCTGGCCGTCCTCGTTGCGGAACGACTCGGCCAAGGTGAGATAGCGGTAGGTCTTCTTGCCGCTACGCACCGTGCTCACCTTCACGTACAGGAATCACATATTACAGGTGTGTGATCCCGTCGGTCAATCACTCATTTGTCACTACATCGGACTTCTGAAACTCGACTTTATCCACAGCTCGCCCAGGTCAGCAGGGGTGCGAGGCCCCGATAATGGAGTTGAGTCGCCGAAGTCGAGTCCGAACTACCAGGACTTACATTCTTCCCCTGATCTTTCTCGAGCGGCTCTCGCATGTCTTCGACGACGTGGTCATCTAGTAGCACCCAGCATGGGCCGTTACAGCAGGTCGTAGATCAGCGAGAGATCTGCAACTAGAATCGAAATCATGCCACTATCGCGCTTCGGACGGTCGAACATCCGACAACGAATTGCGGTTCACTTTAACGCCTTCTATGTCTTTGTCACCCCAGACGCGCGATCTCTCAATACCGCTCGCGTCGATCATCTGGCGAGCCTCAGACTCGACCTTGATCGTCGACATGTGCTCGAGGTTGGCGCGGGGATCGGACTACTGACGGAGTTCTTCCTAAGCCGGGGATGTTCGGTGCTGTCCACCGACTCTCGTCCTGAAAACGTTGCTGAGATGCGACGTCGCTACCCAGGCCGAAATGTTTGCAGTCTTGATCTGGAGAGGCCAGACGAGATCTCAGCTATAGGCATCTTTGATGTCGTTTTTTGCTACGGAACTCTATACCATTTGTCGAATCCCGAAACAGCACTCCGCGCTTTGGCCAAAGTCTCGTCGTTGATACTCCTTGAGACTTGCTGTGCACCGGGCGACACCGAGGAGGTAAACGTCGTCCCTGAACAGCTGAACGTGAGGAATCAGTCGAGCTCTGGACAAGGCTGCCGTCCGACGCGTCCCTGGGTGCTTCGGCGCGTCCGCGAGCTTTGGGGACACGGGTATCTTCCACTGACCCAGCCTGACCATCGAGAGTTCCCCTTGGCCTGGACTGGTCTTCACCGCGATGTTCGGCCGACGGAGAATACTCGTGCGATTTTTGTAGGTTCGCGGGTCCCCCTCGACAATCCTCTCCTCGTGGAGACTATTCCCGAGATGCAGTCAAGGTACCTAGCTGGGCCAGCGAATATCTGACCTCTGAGCTCGATGCGGTCGGCGCGAACTCGGCTCGAACGCCAGCACCCTTCCGCCCAAGCCAACGATGCGAGCGGCCGCCAGGCTGTAGAGACGATATTGGCACCGAGATGGATGAGTATGCCACTTGGCTTAAGAATTTTCGATAGGAGATACATCCTCCTCGAGTCATAGCACACCCGCGACCCAAAATACGTCCGTCAACATCAGATGATAAGACGAGTTGCTCCGGTGCCGCTTTCACCTGATGCAACGACTCTGCGCCGGAAGTGCAGTTGCCACGCTTCTGTCCGCGCCGCACGAATAGTGTGCGCCCTACTTGTGCGGCGCGGTTATCCGAAACTCCTACCCGGTGACGGGGCCAACCCCTGTCGAGCCCCGAGGCGGCCAACGAAGTCTATGATGCCTCGGCCACATCCCGACGGCCATGAGATATCTCGTCATAGATCCAGCGATACGTGCGCTCCAGACCGTCCATCAGAGTGACCTGCGGTTCCCAGCCGATCTCGCGAACGAGCCGTGTGTTGTCGCTATTGCGGCCCCTCACGCCTTGGGGCGCGGCCAGATTGTAGTTGCGACGAAGCTTTATGCCAGCGATGGACTCGATCATGTCGACAAGTTGGTTGACGGACACGAGTTCAGTGCTGCCTAGATTGAGCGGATCGCCGTAATCACCCGTCGTGATCCTCATGACTCCCTCGACGCAATCGTCTATGTACATGAAGCTCCGCGTCTGCTCGCCATCGCCCCAAATCTCAATTTCGGAGGCGCCACCTATCTTCGCCTCGGCCACCTTTCGGCAGATCGCCGCAGGCGCCTTCGCCCTCACGCCGTTCCAGGTACCGTTCGGGCCGTAGACGTTGTGGAACCTGGCAATACGCGTGGTGATCCCGAACTCCTCGTCAAAGTGCCGACACATGCGCTCGGTGAACAACTTTTCCCAACCGTAGCCGTCCTCCGCAAGCGTGGGATAGGCATCCTCCTCTTTGAGAGCCGTGACATTCGGATCGCGTTGCTTGTCGGCGTTATAGACACATGCCGAGGACGAAAAGAACATGCGCTCGATGGTGCCCTTGTCGCGCGCCGCCATGAGCAGATGAGTCGCGATCAGAACCGAAAGCATGCAGTCAGCCTTGTGATACTCGATGAAACCCATACCACCCATGTCGGCGGCGAAGTCGAATATGTAGCGCGCGCCGTCGACGACTTCACGGCACGATTCGAGGAGTCGCAGGTCAGCCTGCACATAGTCCACGCCCGCGGGTCGCTGGTACCACTGGCCGATGGGCTTGTTGTCGACAGCTCGGATCTTCTTGTACCCGTCGTCGAGTAGCCGGCTCACAAGGTGACCACCAATGAACCCGCCTGCGCCCGCGACGACTACATACGCATCCTTGTCCAGTTCGACTGGCACATTTACCTCCGTCCTCTGTGTGGTGCTCGTATGACCAAGGGCCAACAAACTCCTAGCTGGTGGCGGTCTCCATCATGTAGTGGCGCGGTCGTCTGCGAGTGCCGAGCCCGCGCCCGGGTAGAAAACCCTCGTCGACCGCGCTAGAGCGGACTCGGGGACGATACGCCAGTAGTCGAACAGCAGGCCTGAATCGACATGTTTGATCTCGGCGAACTCCGGCCAAGGCGTTGCCACGACGACGACATCCACAGCAGCGATACAGGCTTCAGCTGACCCAGTTCTATGAACCCCGTCCAGTTCGACGATCGCTTTCGGGTCGTACACCGACACTGATAGTCCCTCCGACACCAATTCCCGGGCCAGCAAGGTCCCGAAGCCTTCTTCTGTGACAGGAGTGAACGGCTTGTAGGTGAGTCCCAGGATGGCAACTCTCGCCTCTTTGCCCGCTTGGTCGGTGATTCTCTCGACAAGCAGGCGCGTCTGGCGGCGATTGATGCGATCGGTCGCGACTGCGAGGTCTGCTTCCACTCCGAGAGAATTGGCCAGGGCCCTGAACGCCGCGTTGTCTCTCGGGAAGCACGGACCGCCGTACGGAGCGCCCGGGCGCAGGTACTTCTGCCCTATCCGAGAATCGAGGCCGACCGCTGCCGTCACTACCGCCGCGTCGGCGCCGGGAAGGCGTTCACAGATCTCGGCGATCATGTTGGCGTACGAGATCTTCGTGGTAATGAATCCATTCACCGATATCTTCGTCATCTCGGCCTCGACGATGGACATGAAGGCCACTGGAACATCCTGGTCGGCGACTGTCTTGATGATGTGCGCTGCCTTTTCGGCTGCCCATGTGTCGGACGAGCCCATAAGAACCATGTCTGGGTGGCGCATGTTCTCAATAACGCTGCCCAGAGCGATGAACTCTGGCGAGTAGCACAGACCGAGCTCGGGGCCAACAACCATGCCACTGCCTTTTTCTAGTGCCGGCTTGATGCGTAGCTCCGTGGCGCCCGGCAGCACGGTGCTGGTCAGCACAGCCACCCGCCTACCGCGGTCCTTGCGTGCGAATCCACGGCCAATGGCCGTGAAAGCCGACTCGGCGCCGCCCGTGTCGAAGGAGTCGTCCTCCAGGCTGGGGGTCGGGACGATGCAGAAAGCGACCTCGGCATCCTCGGCCGCCTCCTCAACGCTCGTCGTCGCCCATAGCCGAGGCGCAGCCTGCGTCATGAGCTCAGCAAGGCCGGTCTCGTCTACAGGAGCACGACCTTCGTTGACCGCTGCCACAACTGCCTCGCTCAGGTCTGCTCCGACGACGTCGTAGCCCGCGGCGGCTAACAGGGCGGCCATTGGACAGCCAAGTTTTCCAAGACCGATTACGGCAAGCTGCATCGTCGTCCCTTCTGCTCGGTGTCCAGGGGACAGCTTCTAAGCGGCCGTGGCATCGACCATGAGATGCCAGCCGACACTCGTCTCGAGCTTCCTCATCATCGGAGCGGGCATCACCCGGAACGGGAAGCGCTTCTCGTAGCGGTACTCGACGTAGTCCTTCACGCGGTAGGGGAAGACGTGGTCGATCCTGATGTCGTCCACCTTGAAGCCGGGCGGTTCGATCAGGTCACGCACTGTGTCCTTGGTATACGTAAAGGTCACCGGACAGCCTGTCTGCGCCTCGGACTGCTCGGCAATCAATTCGTCTGCCCTCCAAAACCGGCCTTTACCGTGACCGATCACAATCCCAGCAACCTTCCAGGAATGGCGGTTGTACACCATCACCTTCAGCTTGCCTCCGGCACTCATCCGCCGGCGGGCGCTCTCGAGAACCCGCTGGGGCTTCGGGGTGTGATGGATCACACCAAAGCTGTAGACGAGATCGAATGGCCTCTCAGCAGGCACTTCTTCCATCTGTTCGGCATTCGTGTTCACAAAAGTGATGAGCTCAGAGAGACCGAACACCTCGGCCCGCTGGCGAGCGATCTTGATCGACTCCACTGAGAGGTCGCACGCCACCACCTCGGCACCGGCTCGCGCAAAGTTGACCGTGTCGGTGCCTATCCCGCAACCTATCTCCAGTACTCGCTTGCCTTTCCAGCGGTCAAACTCGGCGAAACCGGGAATGTGAGGCTCAACGCGGTACTTGCGGGCTTCGACCTCGTCGAAGTACTCGCGACTTCCCACCGGAAGAGGTGAGTGGCGAACGTTGCAAGGTCGATTATCCCAGTACCGCCGGACCCTGTCGATAGGGACCTCGTCAAAGACGGAACTACCGGACACGAAAACCTGCGACTGGGGTCGGCATGTTGTTCAGTCTACAAGGCCGGATCTAGGCAACTCTGACTCCGTTCCCGGACAATTCCGCACGTGTCAATAGGACTCGCTCAGCGCTTCGTGGAGCGGCGAGCCAATAGCACTTTGACACGCCTCCTGAGCGGCCTTGAAGATCGAAGCAGGTGGCTGAGAACACGCCGGGAACGAGCCGTGGTGTACCGCAAACCCTGGGCAGGTCTCACCTCACCCGACGGCGCCAGCATGTACCTAGCGTGAGAAATCGAGTGATAGTGGGACCAGTGACCAAGTAGCTGTTCAGCCCGCTTGGCTTCTGTTCCCTCCCATGCTTTGATCAGACCGTCCACATGGCCGTAATCGTGGTTCTGATGAATCACCTTCACAAAAGCGGACGCGTCCACGACAGCAGCGCCGTCCTGTGCGGCTCTCCAAATCAACCAGTTGTCATATCTGGTGCGCCCAATCGCAAAAGGTGGGATTGCCGCGAACAGATCGCGTGTGAAAACAAAGTAGTCGATACACAGATCGCCACGGGCAGTTCCGTCGGCAACGGCACGCGTGGACAAGCGTTCGTACCAGTCGTCGTCAAACTCGAGGAGTTGATCGACTTCAAGGTCGACCCTCCGTCCAACTAACAAGAACCGCGGGAACGTTCGCTCGACGATCGCCACGGCTTGAGCAAAGAGTGGCGGAAGAATGATGTCCGCGTTCAGGAAAGTGAGAACGTGTCCTTTTCCGCGTTCCCGGCCGCTTCGGAAGATCTCCGAGACCAAAGGCGTGCCGAACTCGTTCCGCTCGAGGCCAGGCACACGAAAAGCGCCCACGTCCGCAGCCGCTTCCTCATAGCCCTCCTCGTCACCGATGAGGAGTATCTCGGGGCGTGGTTGCAACCGCGACCAGCTGCGCAGAGCATTGTGCTGAATGATCCCCGAATGCCCGGCAAAAGGCTTCGCAGTCGTGAACAGGGTGAGGTCGACCTGGTCGGAACCGTCAGTTGGCATGTCGAGCTTCCGTAATGGTCCCGTGAACAAAGAACCTTGCCGAGCGGGCGACCCGGGTCGATCGCCTTGAACAGGCATGTGACCCATGCACAGATCCGTGAAGATCGCTCGGGCCCGGCTTCTTGACGATCCCCCTGACAAAGCCCAGGCCCCAGGCTGCATGCATGGTGGGAAAGGCCGCGAGAAGTGTCGGCACGGCCGGAGGGTCACGGGTGAACTCGACGGCGCCCCGCTCGAGAATGATCGCCACGTAGGCCGCGAGCACGGGCCGGCGCCACGGGCTCGCGAGACCGACGAAGAGTGCCGGGACGGCAAGCTGGCGCCACGAAAGCGAGCTCGGGTGTTTGCGGATCGTACGGGCGCGGTTGTGGCCGTACCGGTAGAACTGGCGTGCGAGCGGTCCCAGCCCGTCGCGTCCGAGGTAGTAGGACTTGATCGACGGGTCGAGGTAGACACCGCCGAAGCCTTGCGCCCGCCAAGCGAGCTCGGCGTCTTCGTTGCCTCCTGACCACTCGTCGTAGCAGCCCATCTCGCGGATCGTGCTTGCCCGGAAAGCTCCCAGGTAGACGGTGTCGACGTATCGCGGCTCTCCACCTTCTCGCCGGAAGGCGGCGGGCCCGGCTCCGAGGCGGGAGGTCATGGCCGCCACGATGCCGCGCTGGCGTGCGCCGTGAGCCTCGTAGCGCATCTGCCCGCCGACGATGGCCGCTTCCGACCGCTCCAGCGCCGAGACGCAGCACTCGACGTAGTCGGGCGCCAGCGCTGTGCGGGCATCGACCCGGACGATGATGTCGCCGGAAGCTGCCGCAATGGCAGCGTTCAAGCCGGCAGGGCGGATGCGTCTCGGGTTGTCGACGACGCGCACGTTGGCGAACTTGGACACCAGCGACCGGGTTCCATCTGTCGAGCCGCCGTCGGCAACTACCACCTCGATGACCGCGGGGTAGCTCTGCTGGGCCACCGAGGTCATGCAGCGCTCGAGCTGGGACTCCTCGTTCAGGACCGGGAGGATGATCGAGACCGTCGGAAGGTTCGGCGAGGAAACGGCCGCTTCGGACTCGACAGGCTCGGGTGAATCCGCGGACATGGCGCGCCTCCTCCTCTTCCATACAAGCTTGCCAGCTGGCCAGGCAGCGCCTGATCATCCCGCGGCTAGCGTGAACGTGGCGGAGGCGGCATCCGCGGCGGCATCCGCGGCGGTGGAGCGCCCCGATGGTAGGTTCGCCTCGTCAAGCGATCAGCCCAAGAGTTGACCAACATGATGCCCAAAGCCCCCACGATCGAAGCGCTGGCTGAGGCATGGTGGCAAAGGTGCCAGGCTCGCCGGTGCGCCTCGGGTCGAGCAGACGCCGACGAGCGTGAGCTGTTGCTTCGCGCGCTCGGGGCGGCTGCCGGCGGGTCGCCGCGGCTTTTCGGGCATGCGGGCCTGCCAAAAGGAGACCCTGGATCAGCCAAGGACAAGGGCCCAGACGGGGCAGGCCTAGAGAACGCCGCTCTCCCGCCCGACGCCAGCAGCCCGGCCGTCCCGATTGAACGCAGGCGAACGCTTGCTGCCGCGGCGACGCGCTGGGGAGCCCGAGTTGGATCGCCGGTTCTCGTCGTCGAGCAGCTCGTCCAGCTCCGGGGTCTGGTCGCCGTCGAGCCCGGACAGCGGGCGATCACGCGCCTCATCGACCTCACCATGATCAACGCCTGTCGCGGGGCCACCGACGAGCTCCAGCGGGCGGCGTTCAGCGACCCGTTGACCGGGTGCTCCAACCGGCGCGCCTTCGAACGCGACCTCGACCGGGAATTGGCCCGCTGCGCTCGTGCCGAGCTCGACCTGAGCGTCGTCGCCATCGACCTTGACGGCCTCAAGGTTGTCAACGACACAGCAGGCCACGCGGCTGGTGACCGCCAGCTCGTGCTCCTCGTCGACACCTTGAGAAAGGCTCTGCGGAGCATGGACGGCATCTACCGCCTCGGTGGCGACGAGTTCGGCCTGGTTCTGCCTGACACCTCGCCGGAGGACGCGGCGGTGCTCATCGCCCGCGCGCTGCGCCTCGGTGCCCCGTCGTTCAGCTGGGGTACTGCGAGCTACCTGTCGACGGGGTGCGCTGCGGTGGCGGAGCTGCTCGCCGTCGCCGACGCCGACCTGTACGCGCGACGCCGTGTCATGCGGGCCACGCCCGCACGGCGTCGAGCTCGCGCAAAACCGGCAGAAGCCGCGCTACGTCTCTTCCCAGAGGAGGAGGGCGCACCGCCGCAATCTCTTCGGGCCCACTGAGCGCCGGCCGACAGCTCCTCGGCTCACCTGGCACTACTGATTCACACGAGGGGCCAGGGATAGGCCCGGTAGTCGTCGCGTGGGGCCGGAAAGAGAGGCTTTCGAAGCAGCCCGGCGGCTCTACGTCTAAGCGCTGCGCGCTCGTCTTGCTCCAGCAACGCCGCCACTGCGTCCGGGATCGAGTCGACCACCAGCTCACAGCCCGCCAGCACCTCGGACGGTAACTCCTCGCCGGCGAAATCCCACATCACGGTCCTGAGCTTTGCGTCAGCGTGGAAGCACAGGCCGTGGTCGATCCCCCAGATCCGTCTCTCCTGGTCGATTATGAGATGGCCGCCCTTGCGGTCGCCGTTGTTCGCGAGGAGATCGAAGGCCGCTATCCGACGTAACTGGGAGTGGTGCGAAGCCTCGTTCAACAGCGTGAAATAGTGCTCGGCGAAGTCGGCGTCGATGAAACGCTGCACCGATCCCTGGCCGTGAGGCCCTTTCTTCCGCAGCACCGTCTCGGGCACGATGCCGAGGCCGAGCGCGGCGGAAAGCTCGTAGGCGGCGACCTCACGTCGGAAAAGGCCACCCGGGTAGTCCCACAGGGGGCGTTCGCCGCGCCCCGGCTTGTAGACGGCGCGCTCGTCGGTCCCCCGGAGCCGAACCGCCGCCAGGAACGAGTAGTTCGAGCTCCACGGCAGCCTGCCCAGAACTTCGAGCTCCCCTTCGGCGAGAAGCTCGAGCCAGGCGGGTCCGCTCAGGTCAGCGGCGGACGGTGGCCGTTCGTCCTCGGGCACACGTGGCCTCTCGGGTCGAGTGGGTACCCGCAGAGCGGGCAAGGCGGCCGGCCCGCCTCGACGAGCTCCGTCCCGCGAATGGCCAGCGCAGCCGCCTGCTCCCGGGTCATCGCTAACCGTACGCTCTCGCCCGTCTCGGCTTCCGGCTCGGAATCCTCCGCGATATCGAAAAGTGATTCGACCTCAGTCTCGGCTTCGGTCCGGTCGATCTCGTCCGCGACGAGGATGATGCGGTCGAGGTCGTCGTCGTAGCTGACACCGAGTGAGCGAACCACGAAATCCGGTTCCCCGAACGGCTCGAGAGCAAGATCTTCGCCCGACGGCAGCTCCCCGGGGCGCTCGAGCTCGGCGAGCATCCTGCCGAGAAAGCGCGCCAGCGCGGAGACTTGGGCCTTCTCGACCTTGAGCGTCTTCAAGATGGGGCCCTCACGCACCTGGAACAGGAACACGCGCTCGCCCACGGGACCGACCGTCCCGATCGTCACCCGGTCGGGGTTCGCAAGCTCGAAATCCTCAGTCACCTCGACCTCTCATGAGTTGAAGGCAGGCCCGCCGGCGGCGCGCCGGTCGCGCCCATGGCCAAGACAGCCGGCCCCTCGGAGCTGTACACGACCGTGCTGATCGAACAAGGGGCGACGACGATCCGCTGGAAGAGATCGAGCGGCACGCCGAGAGCGTTGGCTAGTGCAACCTTGATGCAGTCCGCATGCGACACCGCAACGACGAACTCGCCGGGGTGCGCTGTGCAGAGCCTTCCGACGGTGTCAACCATGCGGGCCTGCAGCTCTGCGAACGACTCGCCGCCGGGGAAGCGAAAACTCGAGGGCACGCGCTGGACGGCCTGCCACTCGGGAAGCTTGCGCAACTGGGCCAACGGCTCGCCGGTCCAGCTCCCGAAGTCGCACTCGACGAGCCCACGTTCAATAACGACGGGCTTGCCCACACGCTGGGAGATTGCCGAAGCCGTCTCTCTCGCCCGCTCGAGTGGCGATGCGTACACCGCCGAGACGGATATACCGGCAATGGCCTCGCCGGCCTTTGCCGCCTCATCCCAGCCCTTGTCGGACAGGTGCAGGCCCCGTGCCCGGCCCGGCAGCACCTTGCCGGTCGTCGCCGTCGTCCCGTGGCGGACGAAGCACACCACGGTCGGGCGGAGCGGTTTGGGGCGAGTTGGCGGCACGCCCGACACCGTAGCCTTTGGCCCGTGCAATCGACCGCGGGACGCCTGGAGCAAATCGGTCGCGAGGTGGCGAATTGTTCCCTCTGCCCGAGGCTCGTAGCCTGGCGCCACGCCGCGGCGTCCAACCCACCGGTCTCGCATTGCACGGAAAGATACTGGGAGCGTCCTCTGCCGGGCTTCGGCGACCCGGAGGCGCGGCTCGTGATCGTCGGCCTGGCTCCGGCGGCCCACGGCGGGAACCGAACCGGCCGGATGTTCACGGGGGACCGCTCCGGCAACTTCCTGTACGCAGCTCTGCATCGCGCGGGCTACGCCAACCAGGCGCTCAGCCGGTCGATCGACGACGGCCTTGAGTTGTCCGGGACCTGGGTCACCGCCGCGGTACGCTGCGCCCCGCCCGCCAACAAGCCGACCCCACTCGAGCGCAACACATGCGCTCGTTACCTCTCCTCGGAGCTGCAAGAGCTTTCCGGTGCCCGCGTGCTGCTCGCTCTCGGCGCTTTCGCCTACGACGCGCTATGGCGCCTACCTGATGTTGCGGGAACGACAAAGGGGAAACGGGTGCGTTTCGCTCACGGCCTCGAGCTGCCACTGGCGCCGCAGCAAGGGCGTGCTTCAGGTACTCAAGGCCACCCACAGATAGCAGGTCCTCGCACATTGCTCTGCTCTTACCACCCGAGCCAGCGCAACGTCTTCACCGGTCTTCTGACTGCGGACATGTTCGACACAGTGCTCGCACGGGCCCGCGAGCTTGGAGCGTAAGTCCGTTCGGGGCCTTCGCCTCAGGTGCTTGCGACCGGGATGCGCCTCGGAGCCTGTTCTCCGTCCTCCGGCCATCGCCGGCGGCTCACACGCGAGAGCTTGCGGAGCAGGGTCACCGCGCCGGGGTCGTCGTCGAAAGCGGAACGCACCTCGATGGCTCCGGCTGTCTGCATCGCCGAAATCAGCTCCCGGCCCCGGTCGGTGCGGACCATCGTGAGCGTCCAGTCGGGGAAGGCGCCGATGCCACCGGCCGAGAGGTCCGCGTGCTCGGCTGCGAAGTCGGGGCAGTGGTTACAGCCCTCCCGCGTCCACGGGTACGCCTCTTTCAACGGGACCTCGTGCAGCACGCCGTCGCGGGTCCACACCTGGAAGACACCCTTGATGTTCATCTTCACGATGTCCTCTCGGGCCAGGCCGTAACGGGCCTCGAACAGCTCGGGGAAGATGGCGTCGTCGAAGGACTTCGAGCACAAAAGGCCGATCGTCAGCACGAAGCGCCGCGCGACCTTGCCCGCCTTGCGCGCGGACATGACCGCCGGGGCCGAGGCCTGGCAGCCCATTCCGACAAGTGCGATGCGCTCCGCGCCTGCCTCGGTCGCCGCCGCGTAGGCGCTCGGATTGGCCGAATAGGTGTAGCGCGAGCCTGCAGCCGCGATCACCTCATCCCTGTTGCGGGCGACTCCGGGCACCGCCTTCCAGGTGGTCCCGTCCCCCTCGAGGACCGAGACCAGGGCGGCGTCGATCATGTCGTGCTCGAGAGCCCAGATCAAGAGCGCCGAAACAAGGCCGCCGTCCTGGCCGGCCGCCAGCAGCTCAGGGTCGGTGGTCCGGGCAAGAATCACGTCCTGTGCGATGCCGTAGACCTCGTCCTCCTCGCGTTCGCGCCCGAAGAGGAAGGCGTCGATCTCAGGCTCCCAGGTCCGGAACCGCGGACAGGCTCTCGTGCAGAGGGTGCAGCCCTTCTCGCCGTGCGTGCAGTTGTCCGTCCCGCCCATCTCCGCGACGTGGAACGGGCGGTACACCCCGTCCTGGTCGTTGTAGCCAAGCACGTCGTATGGGCAGACGACCACGCAGGCCGAACACCCTGTGCACAGACCGGAGGTCACGACTTCGGTGTAGAGGTGAGACCAGTGCAGCTTCTCGGGAGGCATAAGGCTGATCCTAACCCGGTGCAAACCGTGCGCCCCGTGGGCGGCGAAGGTCCCGGCCGACTGCTCTGAGTGACAATTCGGCGACACAACGTCTGGGTCTGCCTGAGGCCGTCTCCGTTCGGGAGGGTTGCGACACCGTAGTAACCTCGCGTGATGGCCTCTTGCCGGACCAGGATGTTCTGATGGAAATTGCCGTCATCGGACTGGGTTCGTGGGGGCTCAGCTTCCTCGAACGCATCGTGACAGGTTCGCGCTCACAGTGGGGATCTGCGCGCGTTCACGTCGTCGAGCCGGGCACGCCGGGATCAGGCGTCTACGCGGTCGATCAGCCCGACTATCTGATCCTCAACACACCTTGTGGGCAGATATCGCTCTATCCCTGGCAGGACGAAGGCCCATCGCCCCGCTACGCCGTCGGACTATACGAGTGGGTCACCGCAGCCGGCTACCGCTGGGTGGGTGACACCTGTCGGGTCGACGCCGTTGGCCGCGAGATAACCGGCGACGACTACCTTCCGCGGCGGCTCATGGGCGAGTACCTGCAGTGGTTCTATGCGACGCTCGTGGCGTCGGCGCCCGCGAAGGTGGAGATCGTCCACCACCACACCGCTGCGGTGAACATCGTGAGCCGCGGCGAGCGTGAGCGCGTCCTGCTGGCAAACGGGGAGTACCTCGACGTCGATCACGTCATCTTGACTTCGGGACACACCGACAACGTCGAGCCGCAGGCGAGCCCAGCACTGATACCGCGGCCTTACCCGGTTGATCGCTACACGAAGGCCATCCCACGCGGGGCCACGGTCGGAGTCGAGGGGATGGGGCTCGTGGCAACCGACGTCGTCATCGCCCTCACTGTCGGAAGAGGCGGCTCGTTCGTCGAGTCCGGCGACCGGCTGCGCTATGTCGGCTCGGGGGACGAACCGACGCTGCGGCTCTTTTCCCGGAGCGGGTTCCCCTACTGCTCGAAGGCGGTGGCGACCGTCGACGAGAGCGACGAGTTCCAAGCCGTCGTCTGCACCAAAGAGGCGATCGGGGAGGTCCAGGGGGGTCAGGCGACGGGGAGGCCCAGGCGCCAGATCGACTTTCGCTCCGCAGTCCTGCCCCTCGTCCTCACAGAGATGCAGATCAGGTACTTCGCCCAGTCGGCCCTGCTCGCAAAGGGGCGAGCAGCCAGCGAGGAAGTGACGAGTCAGCTGGGCCGGGCCTGGCACGACGGGTCGTATGGGACCGTGGTCAACGGCCTCGCCGGTCGCTACGGCGATTTCGACCCCTGGGTGCATTTCTTCGGCCCCCGTAGTGACTACGTCTCCTCCAAGGACTACGAGTCGCAGATCTACTCGTTGGTCGAGGCCGACCTACGCGAGTCTCTCCGCGGGGGCTCATGTCCGGTGAAGTCCGCCTACGAGGTGCTCCGTCACCTGCGGGACCTCATGCGCACAGTGATCGAGTTCAGCGGCCTCACACTCGACTCCTACCTCGACTTCCGCGACAACATCAAGACGAGGGTCAACCGCATCGTGGCCGGCCCACCGGCGATCCGTTCCAAGCAGCTCCTGGCGCTCATCGACGCGGACGTCGTCACGGTGCCCTTCGGGCCCTCGCCGTGGGTCGAGCCCATCGGGGCCGAGGGATTCCTGCTGGGCTCGAGGCACCTGGAGCACACGTACTCCGAGAAGGTGAATTGGCTCATCCACGGTCACCTCGAGAACCCCACCGTCTCGCGCTCGAGTTCCTCCTTGCTGACGAACCTCTGGCACGACGGGAGGCTCCAGCCCCTCTGCTACGACGCGACAGAGGTGGGAAGCGTTGCCTTGAACGAGAAGTTCCACCCAACCGACGCCTACGGGCAGCCGGCGCGAAGAATCTGGCTGTTCGGCTCGCTCACCGAGGGGCGTGCGCTATTTCACCCACTACGTCCCCTCGCCGAAGAGCTGCCTGCGGGCGTTCCTCGACGCGCAGCAGTGCGTCGAGAGGATCATGGGCTCAGACGCTCGCTCGAGCTGACCAGCAAAGGGGCGACCGAGTCCGCGCTCGAGCCGCCTCACTCGTAGACGATGGACACTTCCTCGTGGAGGAAACGGTTGATCTCCAAAAGCCCGTCGTAATCCGCGGACGCCCCGAAGACCGAGTAGACGTAATGGCGAGTCCCCTCGCGCCAGTCGACGGGATCGCCAGGCGACCTGTTCACATAGATCTCGTTGACCCCCGGGAGCTCGGACAGCCGGTCGAGGCCGTCGATGGCGACGACGCGGTGGGCAGAAGTCGGAGGCTGGAACAAGAAGCGCCAGGCGACCCTGGAGCACGGGACGGGGCCATCCACGACGACCGGCTCACCGAGGGCGACGCGCATCGAGAGCTCGAAGGCCGACACGCCGCTCGCCCGCAGGAGCATCTCAGGGATCCCGCCACCGAGCCTGCCGTTCACCTCGAGCACTCGGGGACCGTCCGGTGTCAGCTTGAGCTCTGTATGGCAGTCACCGGTCCTCACACCGAGCGCGTGCAGCGCAGCCGTGGTGACTGCGAGCACTTCCGCAAGCTGAGCCCGGGGGAGGTCAGCAGGGATGAAAAAACCCGTCTCCCGGAACGGCTCGGCCAGGGGGAACCGCCCCGTCACCGCGAGATGGCTGATCTCACCTCCGGCTACCAGGCTCTCCACCGACACGTAGCTGCCGAATCGCTCGTCCGGCGCTGTCGCGAGACTCGGGATGTACTGCTCGACGAACATCCCCGTGTCGCCGCCTGCCTCGGGCGGGAGCTGGGCAACCGAACGGAGAAGATCGCCCGCGTCGGCGACCGGCATCGTGTACTGGCCGCCGTTTCCGATACGCGGTTTGAGGACCGCAGGGTATTGCACCTCCGCGGCTAACTCTTCGATCGCGGCAGGATTCCGGTCGACGGGGACCGCCCAGCAAGACGGTGAAGGCAGTCCGCCCTTGCGGAGCGCATCTCGCTGCAAGAGCTTGTCCACGAGGCGCCTGGCGACCTCGGGTGTGCGGTACTCGAGCCCCAGTTCTGCGGCTATGAGCGAAAGAGGGACGATGTCCTCGTCGCGATAGGCCACCACCCCGTCGGGGGAATACGACCGCAGCAGCGAGGCAGCCTCCTCCGGTGACGGGCCGGCAAGGTTCACCACGGTCCCGAGTTTCCTGAGCAAGCGGCTGGTGAAGGCACCGTCCGGAGAGCTCTCGTCGAGGAGCCACAGGATGTCGCAGAGCTCTGACGCCGCCTCCACGATCTGCATGGGAGGCACGGAGCGATGGCCGTGCCCCACCACGAGCAGAGGTTGCCGGCGGTCGGCGGTCACCGGTGGCACAGCAAGGGACTACCAGATGGTTGTGCAAAGTACAAGCAGCAGTCCCGCCGCGGCTCAGCCAAGCTCAGCCTCTTCAATGCATGTGGACTCCGGGGTCATCGGGTGAGTCTGAGTAGCGTGGCCGCTTTCCCACGGCGCGCAGAGCCTTCCAGACCGTTCCGGCCGCGAGTCCCGCCGGCGAGCGTGGGTTGAAGGCGATCAGGTCGTATGTCGGTGACGTGACTGTGCCCCAGCGGTCGAACCAACTCGCCCGTTCCCCGAAATCGATGCGGTTGACGGTGGGATCGTCACACGCCTTCGAGATGAGATCGGCCATCAGCAGGTTCCCGGGGCTCAGATGCTGCAAGGTCTCGTCGTATGCGATCTTCACCAACGCGATCGAGTCTCCTACCCGTACCGAGAGCTGAGAGGCTGCCAGGCGATCGTCGATGAGCAAGGATCGGATCGACACGCGACGCGACGCGGCGGCACTCACGAAGAAGCGTCTGACAAAGTCAGCCGCCTCCGGCCGTTTCACGAAAGCACCCACACGACGCTTCCAGCCCCTGCCTTCCAACTCCACGAAGTCGTCGAACGCGGTGGCCACCTCGTCCGGCGTGCGCGCCTCGACAACGGCGCTGGTCCGTCCCTCGCGGTCCATGCGCCTCCGGTTCGTGCTCAGCCCATGCCTGAGGTGTGCCGACGCCGCTGCCCAGAACTGACTGCTCGGCATTGTGGTGTCGAGAACGGGCACGCTGGATTCCACTTCCCGCATGTCACACTCGAATCCGGACCCCAGCCAGGGTGATCCTTCGCGAACCGCGTCGAGCCACAGTACGTCCCAGTTGGCACCGGCCTGCCGATAGCCGACCAGCAATGCCCTGGCTGTGGTCTTGAGATCTGCCTCGGGGTGGGCGATCGCAACGGCGCCCAACGGCAAGCCATGCTCCTGCCTGCCGTCGAGAACCTGCCGTACGCCACCGAGGAGCCTGAGTTCCTTGCCCCAGAACCTTGCTCGCTGTGGGCTGAGGGCGGCCACCGCGACGGTGCGGTCCTCGTCCACGACCGCAAACCACGAAACTGCATCTGTTGTGAGGCTCCCCAGCCACTCCGGCAACTGGGTGAAGTACCGCGCGTGACAAGCGAGTGCCTCGAAGTGACCTCGCACCTGTTCGAAACCGTCGTGCCCGGTGCAGACAATCGTCCGGTAGGCCATAGTGAACGCCGGTCCAATCAAGTGGCCTGCCGGTCTGAGCCGGTGCAGCGCTGGTCAGAAATTAGTGGCTGACAGTTCCCCGTCGAAAGGCGCGGAGTCGCCGAACTCGTAGACGATCGACACTTCTTCACGGAGAAAGCGGTTGATCTCGAGGAGTCCGTCGTAGTCCGCCGACACCCCGGAGACCGAGTAGATGAAGTGGCTGCCACCACTTGCTCGCCAGTCGATCTCGTCGCCGGGCGCCCGGTTCACGAAGACCGCGTTCACCCCGGCGAGCCTGGCCAACCGGTCGAGGCCTTGGATGCTCAAGACCCGGCAGGCATCGGTCGGGGGCTGGAATTCGAAGAGCCAGCCGACTCTGCGGCAGGGGACCAAGTGGTTCACGACCACCCGCTCATCGAGCGCGGCGCGCATCGAGAGCTCGAAGAGCGGCACGCCGCTTGCCTGGAGCAGCATCTCTGGAATGCCCCCACCGAGCCTGCCGTTCACCTCGATCACACGGGGGCCGTCCGGGGTCAGCTTGATCTCGGTGTGGCAGTCACCGTTCCTCACTTCGAGCGCTCGCAGGGCGGCCGTGGCGAGTTCGAGCACAGCGTCGAGCTGAGATTGCGGCAGCTCAGCGGGTATGAAGAACCCGGTTTCCCGGAAAGGCTCGGCCAGCGAGAACCGCCCGGTCACGGCCACATGGCTGATCTCGCCGGAGCTCACCAGGCTCTCTACCGACAGGTAGTCGCCGAAACGCTCGCCCGTCCACGTGACAAGGCTCGGAAGTTACTGCTCGACGTACATGCCGGTCTCGCCCCCAGCCTCTTGTGGGAGCTGGGCGATCTGGCGGACGAGATCGCCCGCGTCGGCGACGGGCGTCGCGTACCGACTGGCATTGGCCATGCGCGGCTTGAGCACGGCCGGGTATTCCACTGCCGCGGCAAGAGTCTCGACGGCGGCGGGGCTGCTGTCGGCTGGGACCGCCCAGCAAGGCGGCGACGGCACGCCACCGTTTCGCAGCGCCTCGCGCTGCAGGAGCTTGTCCACAAAGCGCCAGCCACTTCGCGTGTGCGATAGCTGAGCCCAAGTTCCTCGGCTATCAGCGCAAGCGGCACGATGTCGTCCCCTCGATAGGCCATCACCCCTTGGGGACAGTGCGGACGCAATAACGAAGCGACCTCCTGCGATGACAGGCCGGCGGTATTCACCACAGGCCCGACCTTCCTCAACAACTGACAGGTGAAGGCACTCTCCGGAACGCTCTCGTCGACGATCCAGACGATGTCACACAGAACTGACGCAGCTTCCGCGATCTGCAGTGGGGGTACCGAACCGAAGCCGTGCGGCCACCACCAGCCGGGGTCGCCGGCGATCAACTGACACCGGTTTCACAGCACGGCTCTACCAGACAAGGTTTGCCGAACGCAAAGCCCTGCGACGCCGCTCCCCGCCGCCCGTACCTCGGGCTGCCCACACGGATTGACGAACGACCCCGACACGACCCTTGCGGCCCCACCGGGACCTCGGCTTGTGACGGCAGCGGCGATCTCCACGCTCACCCGCCACGACGGGTGCCCCGGTTGGCTCTCCGACGGCTCAAAGCCGACTGTCTTGCGAGGACGGCCTCGTACAGGTCGACGTGGAGTTGTGCCACCGTCTCCCAGTTCGGAACTGTCGAGCTCGGCGTGGCGCGCCCCATCGCCAGCTCGTCGCGAACCACCTTCGCGACCGCCTCGCGTGAACTGGCGAGCGGGACGAGGTGCAGGGAACCGTGTTCGTCGAACTGCCGCATGTCGCGGTGAGCGGGAATGTCACTTGCCACGACCCGGGTGCCCGCGGCAAGCCCCTCGAGGACGACGATCCCGAACGACTCATATGACGACATCGATATGACGACGTCCGCGGTCGCATACCAGCGGGCGAGCTCGTCGTCGTCGACTGTCCCCATGAGCTGCACCTTCTCCCTGAAGCCGGGCCTTTCTGCCAATCGTCGGAGTGTGGCCGCCTCGGGCCCGCTGCCCACGACAACAAGTCGCGCTTCACCCAACAAGGGCACCGCCTCGAGGACGCGCTCCGCACCCTTGTACGCAGTCAGTCGCCCGACGCAAAGGACGACCGGAGCGGTCTTCTCCTTGGGCTGCGCCGCCCGCAAACGGCCTGCGTCAACCCCGCTCGGGACGACGACCGGTCGCACCCGGGGCACGCGCTGTGCCACCAGGTCCGCCTCGGACGACGAGAGGGCGATCACACTCGATGCCGCCCGCAACATCCTCCGCCCAACGATCCCGTAAGGCCCGTGCAAGACCCTCGCGACGAAAGACGCGGGCCGGGCATGCAGGTAGGTCGAGACGACCAGCGGGCGACAACCCGACAGGTAGCTCATCGCAGGTGCCGCAGAATGGTAGTTGTGGGCGTGGACGACGTCATAGCGACCTCGTGCCGCTCTCAGGTACCGGAACAGGCCGACCGAAAAGAGAGCGGTCTGGGAAGGCCCGCTCGCCGGCCAGCGACGCACGACGAGTCCATCCGATTGATCCACCGAAGGTGAGGCGCCTCGCGGAGCCTGAGTGAGCACTTCAATCTCACATCCAAGGCCCGCCAGGCTCTGCGCGAGTCCTTGCACGTGGCGTTCGACGCCACCGAGATGGGGAGGGTAGGCGCTCGTGACGAGGGCCACCCTCATCGTGTCAACTCGCCGGGTGAAGCCCGCAACGGCCGTGGGACGCTCCTGAGCCGGTACTCGTTGACGCCCGTTCCGCCAGTCGGGCCGCGGCGCTCTCCCGGCGACGATGTCCCCATCCGTCGCTCCGTCACGTCGGCACCGTCTCGAGCTTGGCGCCTACCGATGGGCGGAGGAACATCGCCCGGCCGAGGACAAACCCACAGCCGACCACCTGGGCGATGAGCCACGCCAGTCCGACCGAGCCGAGACCACCGTGGGTCGCCCGGAGGGGGCCGATCACGAGCCCGAGCGTCACGGCGGCCGTAAGGCCGCTCGAGCGCGGCGGCGGGGCGCAGCCTCTCCCGGACCCGCCACCGGGCGACGGCGACGTTCGTGATGGCGTTGGGCGCCGTCGAGACGGCAAGCCAGACGAGCAGCACCGCTCCGTAGCGGCTGTAGGAAGGGCCGAAGAACCCAAGGATCTTGTGCCCGTAGGTCAGGAACAGTGTCACCGGTATCACGAGCATGAGGCCGATGGTCAGCGCCGCATAACGAGTGGAACGGGCGAGATCGCTCTCGTGCGTCACCAGCATCGCCTGAGCGACGGCAGGAGAGATCGAGAAGCACAGCCCGCCGAGCAACCAGGTGAGCGAGAAGTCGCCGGCGAGAGACGCACCCACTTGAGCCGCAACGAGGGTGGGGAGCAGCTGAGGCGGCACCGTGGCGCTGATCGCCGTGATCGTCTGGTAGCCGAGGCCGGGCCGGATCGTGGCGAACGACCAGCCCGAGCCGCGGGTGACCCTCCAGACCCTCCACAGCGCCCAGCACGACGTGAGTGTCCCCGCCGCGGCCCACGAGCCCACGAGCACGTCGGTCCCCGTTCCCACTCCGACAGCCGCCATCACCGCCACGAGGGCCAACTTCCCGGCTCCGAAGGCGGCGTTCCGGCCAACGAGAACGCGGAACCTGCCGAGGGCGAACGCGGCACCGTCGACGACGAGGCCGACGGTCTGGCTCACGCAGACGACGATCATGGCGAAGGCCACCCCGGCCTGGTGCAGCACGCCCAGGGCGGGAACGAACGCGAGAAGGGCAACGAGTCCAACTACGGACAGAGCACAGGCAACCGCTCCGGCTAAGAGCGCCGAAGACGCGAGAACTGCCCGCTGAGCGTCGCTGCGGGGAAGCCGGACGATAAGTGAGGCCACGATCGCCTGGCCGGCGACCAGTGCCACGACTATCGAGATCGAGGTGATGCTGGCTGCCTCCCCGATCTCGTGCGAGGGATAGGACCTGGCGCCGATGAGCCAGTAGAAGTAGCCGGTGGAGGACGTCGCCGCTTGCACCACGAGCAGGCTCAGCGTGCCGCCGAGAAGCGGCAGGCGTCGCCACTGCCCCTCGCCGAGCCTCACGACGGCTCCGACTGCATTGGTGGCAAGAGCTTGAAGATCGCGATCTGGGGGTTGGAGTAGACGAGGCGCATCCAGCTCGCCGTCACCAGCCGCTCGTAGGCCGCCAGAGGCACCGGCGACTCGTGAAAGGCGTGCGGCTCCGTTGGCGAATAGAGGTACCCGCGTGCACTCGTCTCGTGGTACATGAGCTTGTCAACGATCAGGTACCCCACGCGGTACTGCCTCACGTCCCGCTGTGCGACAGAGCCGAGTTGCGTCCCGCCGAAGGTCAATTCCCAGGTAGGAAAGGCGCCGGGAGCACTAAGTGTGCCGCCGTATGCCCACTGCACCACCTCGGTGTCATCGTCAGACGCGATCACGGCGCCGGGAGCGTTGAGCCGCATCCACGAGGCCGCATCGAGCTGGTCGCTCGTCACCAGTCCGGCCCCGGAACCGAGCTGGTAGGGCACCGCGAACATGTAGCTGGCGGGAGCGTTGACAGAGGTATTGCCGACAAGGGTCACGAGCACGAAGGCGACCACGCCTGCCTTCAACCAATGGTTTGCCGCGGCAGTCCGCGGGGCGGTGTCATCCGTGACACGCGCGATCAGGTAGGCGAACAGCAGGCAGACCCCGACCCAGACGAGCTGCCAAGACCGGTGCACCCAGGTGACAGAGGTCGGGGACAGGTCGAAGGGATACGACAGGACAAAGAGCGTCCCGAGGACGAAGCACCCCCGGAGCACGACCCGTTCCCGCCCGCTCATCGACTGGCGGAGACTCCCCCGGCGATAGAGGACGAAACATGCGATCAGGGCCAGCGGGACCAGCACAAGGGTGGCCTCGCCGCAGTACCTCTCGTATGCGGGAAGCCCGGAACCCTGGAAGAAGCTCCGGTGGTCGGCGAAGTGGGCGACGGCCGACAACGCGCTCGTGAAGGCGGAGCTGCCCGGCAGCACGTAAGTCCAGATCACAGCCCAGTTCGTGGTGGCGATCCAGACGAGGTTGACGGCCGCGGAGCCGAGGCCGAACAGGAGGAGAACCGGCACCCGTCCGAAACGGCGATAGGCACCACCCCGGTAGGAATCCGAGAGCCCCATGACGAGGAGGAAGCAGGCGAGGAACAGCCCGGACACCGGCTGGGCACTGGTCGTCGCGATCATCCCCGCGGCCGCGACCCAGAGCCATCTCCGACGTTGCTCGGCCGCAACGCGCAGGCATGCGTGCGCCGTGAACAGGGCGAGCGGTAAGCCGACCGACTCGTAGGAGGCCTCGCTCAGCCAGAAGAGCACGGATGGTCCGATGGCGTAGAGCAATCCTGCCGTCGCTGCGATCCGCACGCTCCCGGTCACCTGCCGGGCGAGAACACAGATGCCAAGCACGATGGCGACATGGCCGAGCCCGGCGACAAGCAAGTCGCTGTCCCACAAGGACAAGCGGGCGAGATCGTGAATAGCGACCACGAGCAACTGATAGAGCGGGAAGTAACCGACTGTCGGGTCCTGGGAGTTGTGGCCCATGAGGATTCCCTGCTGCACAAGACGCGCCTGGCCGAGATGAAGCAGCTCGTCCAGGTACGCCGGCCGCCGGTAGCTGCGGAACAACTTCGGGAGATAGGTGACGACGCTCACTGCAGTCAGGGTGACAAGACGGGCCCAGTCCGAGAAGCGTCCGACGAAAAGCACCCACGTCGATGCACCGACGAGGATGATCATCGCCAGCCAGAACAGGCCGAACATGGTCGAAATCGCGAGCCGGGGAACGAAGTAGGCCGCGACCAGACAGATGATCGACGAGACGAATGCCGAGACGACCACCAACCGGTGGCTCGTGGGGGTCGTCAGGACGTCTGCTGCGGTTGGCCCGGCCGGAGCGCCTCTGCCCTCGTCTGGGACGTCTTCAGGAGATGTCAGGGTCCCAGACGAGGTGATCATTCCTGGGACTCACGAGAGCTCGATCCGGAGGTAGTCGACCTTCATGGACGAGCTCGGTGCGGTCGAGAGGCCCGGCGGGCTTGCCCAGCCACCGATGGCCAGGTCGTAGATGAACACGTACGGGTGGTCGAACGAGAGCGTCCAGTACTTCGCGCCGATCTGCTGTTCGGTCACCTTCATCTCGAGCGTGTTGCCGATATAGAAGGCCACATAAGAGTTGCTGCCCTTGTTGCACCACAGCCACGAGTACACGTGCCAGCCGCTGTCGCCCGAGGGGACGCCGAGCGGGGTCTCCACCTGGGTGTCAAGACCGCAGGGTCCATCGCGGTTCGAGATGCCGCAGTGCATGAACTGGCCGACCCAGGGATCGTTGTTGATCGTCTCAGCAAAATCGTCCTCACCGGCCATGGGCGCTGCCTTCGGGTTCGTGACTGCCGGAAGACCCAGTCCCCAGAAGGCAGGCCAGTAGCCCCGGCCGCCCGCGGGCAGCTCGATGCGCGACTCGACGAGCATGTCCTGGCCCGGACCGGGCATGTAGGCTTGCGTGGTCTCGACCTCGCCGGAGAGCCACCCCTGTGGGCTCTCCGTAGCCCCGACGACGAGATGGCCTTGGCCGTCGACGTGGACCACAGACGACGAATCGACAAACTGTCCGATCCCTATGCCTGTGCCCGTATAGACGCGCCAGGACGGACCGAGGGACGAGTCTGCCGTGCCGGAGAAATTGTCGTCAAACACTGTCGTCCACTGGACCGAAGACAGGCGGCCATGTGCTCGTGCACTGCCATGAACGCCGGGCTGGTGCAAGGTGGCGTTGGCGGGCGAGCTGGCCGTCAGGCAGTACACCGCCACGCCCGCGACCATGGCCAGCAACACCATGACGGCAATCGGACCGCCGTGATCGCGAAGTCTGAGCCGACCTGATCGGTTCTGGTCAGGGCCGTTCATGTCGAGACCTTCCAAGCCTTCGAAGGGGACTCGCATTGCTCGAGGCGGACCGCGCCGAGGCTGAAGCGCCCGTAGAGGTACCCGGCTGCAGTCGCGCCCAGCCCACCCGTGAGGTAGAGCGCCGTCCGCCACCGTCCAGGAAACGCGAGCGACGTGACGATAGCAGCGGCAATCCGGCGAGAGTGCGCCTTTTCGTCGCCCAGCGGCTCGCCGGTCACACTCCGGACTACCCATTTCGATGTGCCTTCTCCAAAGCCACGACGCAACAAGTAGCTGAACCTGACTCTTTCGGGCCCGACGTAGTGGTGCACAACGGCATCGCGGGCGTGCACGATCATCCCCCGCGTGAGTGCGGTCGACTGGATCCCGGCCAACGTCTCCTCGCACCCGCCGATTGCCCCGCTCCAGTTGCCCACATGCCCGATCGCCACGCTGAACCCGCCGACATCCGACAGGACGCCCCGACGCCAGGCCATGGACGCTCCGATCGGGTTGCGCAACGTCTGGCGCGCTTCCAGGCCTGCCCAGGAACAGCCGAAGACCCAGTAAAGCTCCTTTGGGTACCAGGCAGCCACGTTGCCGCCGTCGGGCAGAACCCAGCCACCGGTCGCGACCACCGACGGGCTCGCCTCGAGCGGCGCCACGAGCCGGTCGAGCCAGTCCTGTTCGGGGAGGGCGTCGTCGTCGAGGAAGGCGACGAGCTCACCGTTGGCCGCCTGCAAACCGTGGTTTCGGGCACCCGCGCAGCCGCGGGCACCTGTATGCAGAAGGACACGACCCACCCCGAGCGATGCCAGTGCGTGGGACAGCTCGGGATTGTGGTCGGCCACGAGGAGGATCTCGTCGGGTAGCCGGCTCTGACGCTCAAGCCCCTCGAGAGTGGCACACAGGTTCTCCCACCGGGACATCGTGTAGGAGCAGACGACTACCGACGTGGTTGCCACCGAAGCTCCTTGAGAATCGTGAACATGACGCGACCGCCGTCCCGCCATGTGGCGAGGTGCGACTCACCGTTGCGCCGCTTGTACTCATGACTGAAGACCTCGACTATGCGCATGTGGGCACGAGCTGCCCTGCAGTAGAGCAGCGCCTCGATCTCGAAACCATGGCCGTACCAGGGTCCGCGCCACAACGTGGATGCCTGGCGCTCGGGACGTTGTGCGCACAACTCAACGAGACCGAGGTGATCGAGAGAGTCCTTCCAGAACGCGGCGTAGCCGTAGCAGAGATCGCTCCACGACTGGCGATAGCCAACGTTCGAGAAGAGTCGAAGGGCACGATTCCCGACCCTCCTCACAAAGGACAAGTCCTGAGAGCCACCGCCTGCGATTGTTCGGGACCCCTTCACAAGGTCGGCCCCCGCGCAGAGAGCATCAACATAGAGCAGGATCTCGACCGGGTCCATCGACCCGTCGGCGTCCAGCATCACGACCACGTCGCCTTCAGCGGCGAGCAGGCCGGTCGCAATTGCGTTCCCTTTTCCAGAGTTGCCGTGCTCGATCACCTTGGCCGCGGGGCACACCGACCTGACGATCGCGGCTGTGCTGTCCTCGGACCGCCCGTCGACAACGATGACCTCTTTGACGCAGTCCGGCAGGCGGCTCAACACCCAGGAGATGTTCTCGCCCTCGTTTTTCGCGGGGATGACAACCGAGACCGAGGGATCCGACGGTCGCAGTCGGCGCTGTCCCGCGCGCGTGCTCGTGATACCGGTCCGGCAGTCCGTAGCGGGCGGCTCGAGTCGCTTCCTGTCCGCTCCCAACAGCGTCACTATCGGCTCTCGGCCTCAGACTCCCGACCCAGTGCTGTTACTGTCACCACCGGCCTCCCTTCCACCGTCACGAGGAAGGGCCGCCCCCTCACCGGTTCACGATAGCGCGTATCCCTGCCGCCGGACTGCCCGACGCTCCCACGGCACCCTGTAGCGCCCGCCCGCGCCCCCGGCGCGAGCCAGACGGCACGGCGCCCGCCACGGCCGCGCGAGGACGTCTACTCGAGATCCTCGGGCGCGACGGCCCCCTCGGCTCGGCTGGCCCAGGCGAAAGGGCGGGCGAAGGTCTGTTTCAGGCCCGTGACGACGATCGTATAAACCCCGAGCCCTACAACTGCCGGAATCGCACAGACTAAGAGCCCCACCGGGCCGCGGGGTGCCACCTCGTATGCGGGCAGCTCAAGACAAGCCGTGGTGACCACGCCCAGAATCACCGCCAACTTGGGTATGTCTGCGAAGAAACTGCGGAGCTTCGGATCAATCTCGCGCCGTGCAATGTGCAGGAAATACAGGTTGCTCGCGATCTGACCGAGAGCGGTGCCGACCGGCACACCGAGCATGCCGATGGTGAACGCCAGCGGGACGGTGAAGGCGACGTTGATGACCATTCCGACCCCGAGATAGCGCGATTCGAGGCCAGGCCGCTTGACTGACTTGCCGAATTCGGCCATCACCTGGCTCAGCAAGGTCATCGTCTGCCCGACCAGCAAGATGGCAGCGACGACGCCGGCTAGACGCTCCTGCGGCCCGAGCCAACGCAGGATGGCGAAGTACACGCTTGCGGCGCCGATGAGCGGGTACGCAGCGATCGCGCGGACCCACAGTCGCTGGATGTCCACGAACTCGCGGAGCGTGGTCTTGAGGTCGGACCGTCCGTAGGTTCGTGACAACGTCACCGCTATCGGGCCCACCGCGTTGATCGGCAGGCTGACCAGCTGGCTCGAGAAGTTCGCGCCGATGCTGTAGAAGGCCACGTAACGCACTGGGAAGATCAAGCCCACCAAGACTGAGTCGATCTCGAAGTTGAACGAGCTCGCGACCGCGGCCACCTGCACGCGACTGGCGTAGCGCACGATGTCACGGATCTCGACCCATGGCAGGAGGTGGCATTCGCGCAGCTTCACGAAGCGACGAGAGCCGACCACCGAGGCGAGCACGAGGACGACCTCTTGGCCCACGTTCGCCCAGAAGAGACCGATGAGCCCATGACCCTGCCAGACGAACAGCAGCGCAAGGACCACGTAGACTGCCGTGGAGACGGTCCCGGAGATGTTCAGGTAGGCCCATCGGTGCTGCGCGCTGATGATCCGCTGGAAAACCGCGCGCAGCGCCGCCGCGAACAGCAGCGGCATGAATGCTCGCAGGAGCACAGCGGCCTCTCGATGGAGAGCTGCCGATGCGTGGAGGACCACGGTGATATCCGGCGCGAAGATCGCGACGAGCGCCGCGACGGTGCCTACGACCAAGGCGAGCATGACCGAGATCGTCATGAGCAGCGATGAGGTTGCCCTGTGGTCGCGCGAGCCGGCGAAGACCGAGAAGTAGCGTGACGCCGTTGGGCCGAGACCGCCGTCGAGGTTCGACAGCAACCCGCGAAAGGAGCTGAGCAGTGCGTACAGCCCGTACCGGCTGACGCCTAGGTGGAGCAGCAGGAATGGCGTCAGGACGAGATTGAGCGCGACCGTCACGACCTGGCCGCCGGTGTTCCAGCTCAGCCCTGAGAGGATCTTCGCGAACCGGTCACGCCCTACGTCATGTTGGCCTTCCGAGTGCGGCGCCGGCGTTTCGATCGGCACGTCGGGGCTCACCTTCCGTCCTTGCCGGAACGCCCGATTCCGTCGTTCGCTTCGGCTGCGGAACGCTCGCGGTCAACGTCACCAATCGCGAGATGATATCGAGCGTCGACCTTGGTGAGGCACTCACGCGAGGCCGCAGGTCCGAGGGGTGCTCCTACCTGGTGTGCGACGCCAAACGCGCCTGGCGCCTGAAGGGCCATTTACTCCCCCAACCCATCTTGAGCTGGCCCAATGTGCTGGGCGAAGCTGCCAGTCCGTGGCTCTGTGTCTTTCCATCGCCTCCTTCGGCGCGCCCTCGAACTCCTCCGCGTCCACCAGATGGACATCAGATTCGCGAAGGACGCGGAGATTCTCGTGCTGCTCCACCAGCTCGCGGTTCTGCGACGCCAAGTAAAGCGACCGCGCCTCACCTGGTCCGACCGAGCGGTGATCGTCTTGCTCGCCCAGCTGCTTCCCCGTGATCGATTGCGCTCGTTCCTCGTCTCCCCGCAGATGATCCTCGACTGGCATCGCTCTCTCGTCCGATGGCGATGGACCTACCCGCACTGCCGACCTTGTCGACCGACGCTTCCCGCAGAGACCGTCGAGCTCATCTGTCGCCTGGCCCTTTAACCGGTCAATGATCCGTCTGTAGTAGTAGTTGCCTGTGGATCCTGTGGATTTTGGGGACAATGGCATTCGAAGAATCCACGGGCTTTCCCTCTTGCGCTCCACCGGCTCATGCTGCGTTTCTCATGTGTCATGGAAGGAGCGCTGTGAATCCGGAGGCGGCGAGCGCTGGCGACTCGCCGGAGACAGTTCGGCGCCGGACCTCAAGCTGTGCAACGACTACCTCGCCTATCTCGCCGACCGGAACTACTCGCCCGCCATCGTGCGCGCCTATGCCTTCGACCTCTTGCACTTCACCCGGTGGCTGCGCACGGAAGGGCTGCGCTTCAAAGCGGTCGACACCGACGCCTTGCTGCGCTACCTCGCGGCATGCCGCATGACGCGACGCAGCGGCCAGCACGACGACGTGATCCCGTTGGCGAGCGGCCGCGCCCTCGGGTTCGCGCCGAGCACGATCAATCGCCGCCTCGCGGCGATCTCGGGGCTGTTCAGCTTTCTCGAGATGCGTCATCCGAGCGCGAGGGAGCGGCACCTTGAGCTCACCGCGCCGCGCCTTGGACAAGATGCCGCCCCGCAGGCGCGCGGGATGAAGTGGAGCTCTGCTTCTGACATCGTGCCCTTCAGCCCCAAAAGGAGCCGGTCGTTGAAGTCGCACGGGTCATAGAGCCCGTCTTCGTCGCAGATCAAGGTGGAAGAGAGCGAGCACAGCTCGAGCAGGCGGTGCCAGTCTGCGTTGTTGCGGGTGAGCCGGGACACCTCGAGGCCGGGCACTATCCCCACCCGGTCCATGCCGACTTCCGCGACGAGGCGACAGAACCCTTCGCGGTCGGCCGCAGACGCGCCCGACTGGCCTTGGTCGGTGTCGATCACCACGATCTGGTCGACGGCCCAGCCCAGGGCGACCGCCCGCTGGCGCAGCGCGTACTGACGGGCGGCGGACTCGGTGTTCTCCATTACCTGGCGAAGCGTGCTCTGCCGTACATAGAGGTAGGCCGTGCGCGACAGGTGTGCCGCGCTGACCTTGTGGGCGACTTCGACGCTCATCGCTCAGACTCGATGACATGCAAGCGCCACAGGGAGACGAGCACAGCCACCAAGGGCTCGGTGTCGCCGTCTGGGCGTGCTGGGGGTGCCGGAGCGGGGGCTGTGGGGATGCTGCAAGCGGCTCGCATCCACGCCGTGACGCCTTGGCGTAACAGCACAGAGAGACCGAGCCGGTGTCCGTCGATCTCCCCGCAAAGCACACGCCGCCGCAGCTCCTCGTAGCGGCGGGCCAGATCCGCGCCGTCTTGGCGAGCCGGTTCACCGGCCGGGACTTTTGGGCTGGCGGGCCAGTGCCCGCTCGATCGAACGTGGATGCACGCTGAGCGAGAAGCGCTCCTCGACCCTCACGACGAGATCCCTTGCGCGAAGCGTCGGGTCCTCCTCGGTGGCGGCCCTTGCGAAGGCGACGATCTCGTCAGTCAACTTGTGCGCCCGGCGGGGCCCGGGACGGGCCGGGACAAGGGCGGGCAGGCCACCACGGTCCAATGCCGCCGCCGCTTCGTAGAACGAGGGCCGGGAGAACCCGAACTCGGCGGCCGCGGAGACGACCGTGTCGCCCTCGACCCGCACCCGGCGCACCATCTCGTACTTCACCTGCACGAGGTCCCGGGGATCGAGGAACTCCGAGGCCGAGAACGCTTCGTCGATCACCGCTTCGGGATGGGGGTTCAAGCACCGCTGCGCCTGAAGCGCCTCGATCTTCGGGTCACTTGCCTTCTTGGCCACCGGCTCTCCTTCCGAACCACATTGGTGTAAGTATCATTATGCCTCCTTATCGGACGCTGTCAAGGCATCAGTTCTCTATTAATGCCCTCATGCTGGGCAATCTGCGGATCTACACCGAAGATACTGGTGGACACTTCGATTGCCTCGGCGTAATTCACCTTACATCACCGGCATAATTCGCCTTACACGTCTTCATCGGCAGCTCGTGACAGTCGCGCCACCAGATCCGCCAGCACGATGAGGTCGTCGACGCGAAACGGGCTGCGCCCGGCGGCGAGAGCGACGAACACGTCAACAGACGCCGCGTCTGTCCAGCTAAGGGGCAACGAGTGTTTGACGCCGTCATCGTCGAGGAAGAACACCCTGTCCTCGCCCCAGTTGTGACCGACGGAGAGGAACAGGAACTCCCGACCTGACCACGGACGAAACGGGTGGGTCGCCCGGACACTTCTGGCCTGACCGTCTCCATCAGACGTAGTTGACGACTTCTTTCCCCGCGACCGTGGCTTTGGAACCAAGGCCGCCCGGGTGCTCGACCTCTACGCCCGGGAGTGGGAGGGAAGGCCCCTCGGCAAAGCGGACTACGTGGTCTCCGCCGATGAGAAGACCTCCATCCAGGCCCGTATCCGCTGCCATGAGAGCCTTGCTTTAGCGCCTCGGGCACGAAACGCGTCGAGTTCGAGTACGACCGCGGCGGGGCCGTTCAGTACCTGGCTCGGTTACCGCGTGAGCGTCGAGCCCACCGAAGCCGCCTGAGCCAACCGAACCTCGGGGCTCCGCCCCGAGCGGGGCTCCGCCCCGCACCCTGACCTCGCGCGTGCTGAGTTCAGAGCTTTCAGGTCAGAGAGGCACTGTCGTACGCTTAGCGGCATGAAGGAAGTGCTCTGTGAATCATCGACGAGAACCCCACTTGTCATAGTTGGAGCTGGCGGACACGGACGAGAACTTCTCGACGTCATCAAGGCCATGGACACAGTTGTGCCGACCTGGAATTTCCTCGGGTTCGTCGCGGACGGTGGTGGGGACCTGGACGAGCTCGAGGCGCTCGGGGTGCCATTCCTAGGGGCAGTCGACCAGCTGGATGTCGGCGGTGCCTACGGTGTGGACGGCGCAGTTGCCGGTCTGCAAGCGCGCTTCGTGATCGGAATTGGGTCCTCAGCCGCGCGGGAATCGCTCGATGAGCGGCTAACCAAGGCCGGATGGGTCGCAGCTACTCTGATTCATCCATCTGCGACGATCGGGGCAAAGTGCGAAATCGCCCCAGGGGCAGTCATCACCGCTGGCGTGAGGGTGACAACAAACGTTCGCCTAGGACGTCATGTCCATCTTAATGTCAATAGCACCGTCAGCCACGACTGTGTTCTAGGTGATTACGTGACAGTCAGCCCCGGGGTGAACATCGCCGGGCACGTTACGCTTCACGACGGCGTCGAGTGCGGAACCGGCGCGGCGTTCCTTCCAGGAGTCACAGTCGGACGCGGTACCAGAGTCGGAGCGGGAGCTGTCGTGACGAAGAACTTGCCGGCGAACTGCACCGTGGTTGGCATTCCCGCTCGCCCGCTCGCGGATCGGAAACCCTAGGCTCCTCCTTCAGGAGCGCAAGGCTCCGACAACCAAGTCGCAGATATGGTCCACATCGTCGAGCGCCAAGTCGGCAAAAAGCGGAACACAAAGCAGCCTAAGGTGCAGTTCATCGGTGATCGGGTAGCCCGCGGGCTCGGCGAACCGCTCGTAGGCGGGCATGGTGTGCAGCGGGACGAAGTAACGCTTGGACTCCACGTCGGCATCGGTTAGTGCTCTTTCCACCGCCATTCGACGCTGCGCGGTGCCCAAGTCGAGTGCCAGGTCCTTGAAAGTACTGCGATCGGTGTCGCGGACGTACTGCCAGCCGACCAGATCTTCGAGTCGTCCGTGATAGTGGGCGAGCAGGCTGAGACGCTGTTTGAGCAGCGGCTCGATCAGGTCGATTTCCAGAGTTCCGAGAGCAGCGTGCAGCTCGGAGAGCTTGCCATTCAAACCGCAAAGACGCGAGATGTAGTCGTTCTGGAATCCGTAAGCTCGGATGTATGTGATTCGCTCGGCGAGATCGGGGTCGTGGGTGGCGATCAGGCCGCCCTCGGCCATCGTGACCACCTTGGTGCCACTGAAGCTGAAGACCTCGGCATCACCTAGGCCTCCGACCTTCGTCCCGCCGCGCATGCTTCCGTAGGCGTGCGCGGCGTCGAAGACAAGTCGAGAGCCGTGGGCGTCCGCTTCCAGCTTGAGAGAATCGACGTCACATGGGTTCCCAAAGGCGTGTGTCGCGAGGACCACTCCGGGCGGCTGATCTCGCATCGCCTGGGCCAGCGATTCGTAGCTCATGTTGAACGTGAACCGGTCGACATCGACAAGCACCGGGCGCAACCCGGCCCATACAGCGGCGTTGGCCGTCGAGTTGAAGGTGAAGTCCGAGAGGAAACAGGGTGCTCCGTCCGGCAAACCGAGCGATTTCAGCGTGATTATGAGCCCGATGTCGCACGAGACGACTCCTCTGGTTTCGGGGACTTCGAGATAGGTCGCAGCTTGCGCCTCGAACAGCTGGGCGAACTCGGAGAAGTTCGACAACATCCTCGTTTCCCAGATGCGCTCGAGCAGGGTCACGTAGTCCTCTAGCGGCGGGAGCGATGGGCGGACGATCGGGATCACTTAGTTGCCTCGACTATACGCTTCGAGATAGTGCCGGTACGTCACTTGGTCAACGAAACCCATCTTGACCCCGGCAGCCTGCATTCGCCTCCACAAGTTCCAATCCCCGGGCTCGTCGAGCTTCCAGCTGTTCTCGTTGTGGCGGAAGAACCGAAGCCCTCCGGCATAGAGCACCGACCCGTGGGTGATGCCTTCGCAGGCAAGCGGCCATTTGCCGACCTCGGCCCAGGTGCCTGCTGTGACCTCCATCGCTGCTTTGCTCCATACGAACTCGAGCCGTCGCCGGCGCGCTTCATGGATCAGGACCTCGACGTGATTGTCGGTGAGCTCGTCGTCGTCGTCGCAAGGGGCGATCCATGCTCCCTGAGCGATCGCGAGTGCTGCGTTCATCGGTGTGCTTCCGGCCACCATCCACCGCCGCCAGGGATCGGTTGGATACAGGCCGCGCTCGGCCAAGTTGATGAAGCGCAGACGAGGATCTTTGATCGACTTCACTGCTCGCTCGGTCGGCTCATCGCAGTGGTCACCGACGACGAGAATTTCGAGCCGTTCATAGGTTTGCCGGATAGCCGAGGAGATGGCACGCTCGGCGACCAGCGGCCCGCGGTTGTAAGTGGCGATCCGGACAGTGACGAGCGGTTCGGCTTCGTCTGTTGCGGCCCAGCAGACGTCGTTATTCCCACGTGCCTGGATCAGCAGCCGACGCTCGTCGTCACCTCCGATGCGGCTCCGAACAAACTCATAGAGGTACTGTCGAGGAGCCTTTCTGAGTTGGGGCAACCGGTCGAGCAAGAAGTACCGACTGGTGCGGACGACCCGACGCGCAAAGACCGGCACAGTGCCATGGCGGTATTCGAACACAGCAGACGCCCCTGTCTCGGCAGCCATGCAACTAGCATGCTAGCAAGCTTGTCGCTCGCGGTGCTGCGCTCTCACCCCGATGGTCGGGCGGCCATCGGGGCAGTACCGTGGTGCCATCGAGAACCTGCTTGTCACGAGGTCGGACGCCTCGGCAGGCGGGGACCGGCGGCACTCGATGCCGTTGTCCTCCTCGTGCCCGCGAGGTCGCGATGCACGCGGGTGATCGTGAAAGGACGGACCCGTCGTATGGCGTTGCGTGACGTTCCTCCTTCACTCGTGGTCCGCCAGCTCTTCCAACCACTCCATGCGGGGAGCCTGCTTGCCGGGGTGGTGTCGGGCGTTGGCCAATCGTTGCCCGCCCTCGACTTCTGCTGCGTCTACCGGCGCCGGAACGCCGCCCGGGTGACGAACCTCATGGCATGCGTACCGCAAGCCATGGTTCACCTGTGGGCACTCGACGAGATCGACGAGCAGCTCGCGTCGATCACCGTCGGCACCGGACCGGGCACGCGGATCGAGCTGCTCAACCGGCTGTGCGCCAATGCGTCGGGGGAGGGGAGCGATCGCTGGCTGCTCATCACCGACGACGACATCAAGATGCCCCGAGGCCAGCTCCGGCTCTTCATCCGCATCGCGCAGATCGCCGCGCTCGACGTGAGCCAGCCGGCGCACCTCGCCCGGAGCTACCACAGCTGGAAGATCAACGGCCAGCGATTGAGCTCCGTTGCCCGCACGACCCGCTATATCGAGCAAGGCCCCCTGGTCTTGCTGTCGCCCCGCGTGGATGGCCTGCCTGCCGTTCCCCGAGTCCCTCGTCATGGGCTGGGGGCTGGAGGTGCACTTCGCCATGGCGGCGGGATCGCTGCAGCTCGGCATCGTCGACGCGGCGGGCATGCGGCACCTGACCCCGGTCGCGACGAGCTACGACCGTGAGGTCGCGTACGAGGGTGCCCTCGAGGTCCTCGCTAGCGTCGGCCTGACCTCGTTCGACGACCTGCAAGTCGAGACGGGCCGGTGGCCGATATGGCGTCGGCGGGCGCCTTGGGCCCGAGCGACGAGCGGAGTCGGTTAGGGTCCACCGCATGTTAGAACGCGCGTAGTAATATGGGGTTGTGGAGGTCGGACAAGAGGAGCTCGCGCGATTCTTCGAGACCGTCCTGCCCCATCTGAACGAGCGACAGCGCCGTGTCGTATCGGGGGCCTGTTCACGCATGCTCGGACGCGGCGGCAAGAGTGCGGTCGCCTAGGCTTCAGGCATGAGCCGCAACACCGTGATCAAAGCAGAGCGCGAGGTGGAAGACGGCATTGAGCCGTCCGAGCGCCTACGAGTGAAGGGCGGCGGCGACCGGCCGCTCATCGACAAGCAGCCGGGACTCCTCCAAGCCCTCGACGAGCTCGTCCACCCCGATACCCGCGGCAACCCGATGTCACTGCTTCGCTGGACATCGAAGTCGACTCGGCACCTTGCAGACGCCTTGGTCCAAAAGGGCTTCAAGGTCTCCGACGACACCGTCGGGCGGATCTTGAAGTCGCTCGGCTACTCCCTGCAGGCACCGACCAAGGAAAAGGAGGGAACCACTCACCCCGACCGGGACGCGCAGTTCTCCTACCTGAACGGGATGGCTACCACCTTTCTCGGCGGCAACCAGCCGGTGATCAGTGTCGACACCAAGAAGAAGCTGCGACACGAGGTCGCACGTAGCGAGCGGGCTCGCAGATCGGAGGCCCGGCCTATGCCGGAGGCGTAGTCCCAGGCCCGTGCTCGAAGGCCTGGCCCCGCCCTTGGCGTGCGTCGCTGGTAACAGCGGGGTGCGAAGCCCAAGGGAAAGCCGAAGGACCCCTGTTCCATCTGGGGGTCACGGGCAAGGGGCAGACCGGACGGGTGAATTGCGTGAACCTCCGTTGATGTCTTGTTATGCGTGAGCCTCGCCTGATGGCATGTGGTAGGCGGGGTGGAGGGGCTGGCCGCTGTAAAACGGCAGGCGCCGGTCGGGGATTTTTTGTCAACCGGGTGAGCACCGCCGCCCTCGAGATACAGGAGGCACCCACCCCGGTCGCATCTCGTGCGTGTGGAACGTGGTAATCCCGACGGGGTCCGGGCGCGGTGACGTGCCCCGGTAAGCCGACCGCAAGGAAGGCCCAATCCCCCGGTGGGCAGCGGATGACCCGAGAAGCCGATGCCGGCGGCCGAAAGGCAACAGGAAACGGGACACCCACAATCGGCCCGAGCCGGGCGAGGACGCCGATGTCCGCGGGCTTGTTGATGACGGTCTCGATACGTAGTGCCCTCCCTTCCTTCAGATACTGCTTGACGCGACTGTTCTTGTAGCGAAAGTCCATCTTCACTTCGGTCCCGGGGCTGAAGACCCTGGTCGCGAAGGGCTGAGCAGTGGTGCGGCCACGCCGGTCGCGCCCGAACACGGCGTGGACCTCGTGGGGGCGCCCGATGCCGATGTTGTCGGTGACGAGCGACTCGAAGAAACCTCTGGCTCGGCGAGGGTCGTCGAAGACGAGCGTGCGAGAGACCTCGACCTGGCGCATGGAGAGCTCGAAGAAGTATCCGGCGTTCTTGTCCTCGGCGGTGACCGGGAGTGGGATGACAGCGGTCCACCGGGTAATGAAGTCTTCGATGTCACGCGGGCCGAGCCGGTCACAGATCGCCTGGAGGGCTTGAGGGTCCTCGCACGAGGAGAAGCCGTTCGCGAGCTCGCCGAAACTGAGGCCCTCGCGCCGAGCCTGACGCTTGGCCCACTCGTGACCGTTCAACCAGACCTTGGACGGATAGGGGAAGTACGTGCAGATCTTGATGAAGCCGGGTCCGAACTCGGCATCGAGAACGTAGAAGTAGTAGATCCCGACCCGGCGTTCTTCTTTCACGAAGTCGAAGCTCACAACCCCCCGGCGTGCTCGAACGGTTCTTCGCGCTGAACACCCACTGGAACTCCTGGGCCTGGACGATGGCGACGACGCCGGTGCGGTGCTCGGCCTCGGCCCTTTCGAGGTAGGGACGGACATGGGCGAGCTTGCGGTCGTCCCATCGCGTCCGATCGGGCTTTTTCAAGGTGAGGACCGGCACGTTGTGCTCGGCGGCAAAGGCCTTCACCTCTCGACGAAAACGGTTGCCGATCTTCTCGAGCAGCGCCGGTGACGGGACCGGGAAGCCGAGGTGTCCGGTGAGGAAGGTGACCACCTGACCACTTACTTGCAGATTGGGGACGTAGGCGTTGAGCAGCAGGCGGTCGATGCAGTCGATCTCCAGACTGACGTGACCGTCGAGCACGTCGTTGATGTTCACAACGCTTGTCATGCGCGACGCGATAGCGCATGAGGGACGGCTCTGCCGGCCCGACTACCTCAACGTTCAGTGCTGTCGCGCCGGGAGGAGGCCGGGAGGGGGGCCTGTCCCCCTCCCGCTAACGGCCACTCGATGAATCGTACGATGAGGCGCAACAAAGTGCTTGCCGATGTCGGCCTCGTCGTGGGCGTCAGCTGGGTCCAGCCAGCTCGTCTGTCAGCCCGCCCGATCCTCGCCGGGGCAGATCCCTGCCCGCCGACCGGCTGCATCCTCGTCTATGATCGCTGCTACGAAGCCCGCCTCGTCACTGACCAGCTGAAGGCCTCTCTCAGCCGGTCGGGATCAACCTGGCGGTGCGGGCCGGTCCGCTCGAAGCGGGAAATCGGCGTCTATTCGTCGCTGCGTGCACGCGGCGGTTGGCCACCTGTTCGGCCAGGCGAAGAACAGGTCGTTCAGCTCCTCGAGCGAGGAGATGCCCTGATGGGTCGCCTCGGACAAGAACGCCTCTCTTATGTAGCGGTTGAGCCGTTCCTGCTTGCCGCGACCCTCTGGTTAACCGGCCAATCTGTCGACTTCGGCGAACGCTTTCGCCGCGCGGTGGGTGAGGACCGTTCGAGAGGACTGCCTTGATCATCTCCTCGTCGTCTCCCGCGGTCATCTGGAGTCGGTGGTCGCCGAATACGTCCGGCCCTAAAACACGGTCCGACCACATCGAGGGCTCAAGCTCCTCGCGCCGATGCCCCGCAGCAAGCCACAACGAGCTGGGACGGTTCGCTGCTACAACGTCCTTGGTGGCGTCATTCATGAGTACGAGCGCGTCGCCTGACCAATAGTTCGATTGCTCGCACAACACACCACAAGGCGAGCATCAAGGCCTGGGCAACTAAAGGCTGTCGTTTGCCAGCGACATGGGACCACCTAGCCGCCAGTTTTGCCAGCGGCATGGGACCACCTCCGTTGCCAGTCATGGGACCACCCTGAGCATCCACCACCCCCGGCCGACGAGATATTCGGCTGGGCCTCCGAAGCCGTTTCCGAGGAGGCCTGATGGCGTTCAGGGAGGTATCGGTGGTCCAGATCAAAGAGGCACTTCGGCGCTGGCTGAAAGGTGAGGGTGAGCGCCCGATCGCTCACGGGATCGGCATCGACCGAAAGACGGCGAGGCGCTACATCTCAGCTGCGATCGAGCTCGGGCTCGACCGCTCAGGTGGCGAGGAGCAGCTCACCGACAAGCTGATCGGCCAGATGGTGGAACGGGTTCGCCCGCACCGGCCCGACGGCCACGGAGAGGCTTGGCGGGTTCTGCTCGCCCAGGAAGACGAGATCACCAAGTGGGTGGACGACGGCCTCACCGTCGTCAAGATCGGGATACTGCTTGGTCGCCGCGGCATCGAGGTCCCGCACCGCACCTTGGCGCGCTTTGCCGTCGAGCGCTGTGGTGCTGGCAGGCGCAAGACGACGGTGCGGGTCGACGACCCGCCGCCTGGTATCGAGGTCCAGGTCGACTTCGGCCGTCTCGGGCTCGTGGCCGACGGCGAGCATCGCCGTGTGTGCTGGGGGCTCATCTTCACGGCGTGCTACAGCCGCCATCAGTTCGTGTGGCCGACGTTTCTCCAGACCACCAAAGAGGTGATCAAAGGCTTCGAGGCCGCCTGGTGGTTCTTCGGCGGGATCTTTCCGGTCGTCATCCCCGAAAATGTTCCGCGGAACATTTTCGCAGTTCTGTGCCCGACCGCGTTATGTGGCCGCGCCGGCACTCGCTCTGACAGCTTCCTAGTGAACGACCCGCTCCAGTCACTCTGCGCCACATAACGCCGGTGGTTTCCAACAGGCTCCTGTTTCAGATCACAAAGAGACAGGAGGTTGTCCATGTTGGAGGAGTACTTCATCAAGCCGGCGACTATCGATCGCCTGCGCGGTTCGTGGATCGCGGCCGAGATCGAGGCCTACGTCACCTGGCTCGTCGAAGAAGGCTTCAGCACGAAGAGCGTCTGGCGCCGGGTGCCGATCGTCTTCGCCTTTGCTGAGTTCGGTCGGGCGCGTGGGGCGGACACTATCGGCGAGTTGCCTGCCCACGTCGACGCGTTCATCACCAACCGCGTCGCCGACCATCACCGACGGACCCGCTCAACAAGACCGATGGAGAAGGAGGTGAGAGGTCCGATCGAGCAGATGCTCTCGGTGGTGCTCCCCGGCTTCGAGCCAACCGGTCGGAGCCCTCACCCCCAGCCCTTCGTCGACGTCGTTCCTGGCTTCTTCGACTACCTGGTCGAAGAGCGCGGGCTGCGCCCCGCCTCGATCTACGGCTACCGCCACCACCTCGACCGCTTCGAGGCCTACCTCGCTCGGATCGGCCTCCAGTCGATCGGCGAGCTTTCGCCAGTGATCCTCAGCGCCTACATCGTCGAACGCGCCGGCTCGGGGCTGGCGAAGAGCACCGTTCGTGACAGCGCCGGGGTGCTCCGGGTGTTCTTGCGCTACGCCCATCGCGAGGGTGTTCTCGATGCCGATCTCGCCAACGCCGTTGGGTGGCCCCAGGTGTATCGGCTCTCGAACGTGCCCCGCTCGATCTCCTGGGAAGACGTCAACCGGGTGCTCGCCAGCGTTGACCGTCGCACCCAGGCGGGACGGCGGGACTACGCGATCTTGCTCCTGCTCGTCACCTACGGGCTGCGGGGTCGGGAGGTCGCGGCACTCAGTTTGGACGACATCGACTGGAAGAACGACCGACTCCGGGTCCCCGAGCGCAAGGCCGGTCACTCCACGGCGTTCCCGCTCTCGCTCGTGGTCGGCGAGGCGATCCTCGACTACCTCCGGCATGGCCGTCCGACGACGTCCGATCGCCACGTCTTCTTCCGCGCCGTCGCGCCCCGGCGCCCGATCGGGGCGGCCGCGGTGTCGTCGCTGTGCCGCGCCTACCTGCTGCGTGCCGGCGTCGAGGTTCCCCGGCCGGGGTCGCACACGCTGCGTCACTCGGCCGTCCAGCGCCTCGTCGACGCGGACTTCCCGCTCAAGACGATCGGCGACTTCATCGGGCATCGCTCGGCGCGCTCCACCGAGGTTTACGCCAAGGTCGCCATCGAGCGCCTCCGCGAGGTCGCGCTCGGTGACGGCGAGGCGGTGCTCGCATGAGCGCCGCGCTCGCCTCCACCGTCAGCGACTTCCTTGCCCACAAGCGCGCCCTCGGTCGCAAGTACATGACCGAGGAGGCGACGCTTCACCTGTTTCTCGCCTTTTGCGATCAGCACGGCGTGACCGAGCTGGACGAGCTCACCTCCGCCTTCCTCGACGTTTTCGTCGCGTCGCGACCGCGGACCCGAGCGCGCAGCTTCAACCATCTCGTTAACGTCCTCGGCTGCTTCCTCGACTGGGCGGTCAGCCAACAGCGCCTAGTGGCCTCCCCGCTGCGAAGGACCCGCCGACGGGAGACCGATCAGCGTGTGCCGTTCCTCTTCGACACCATCCAGGCGCGACGGCTGCTCAAAGCCGCAGCGGCACTTCCAGACAACGCGCGGGCGAGAGGCCGCGGGTCCACCTACCACGCCATCTTCGCCCTCTGCTACGGCCTCGGGCTGCGAGCCGGCGAGGCATGCAGTCTCCTCATCAGCGACGTCGACGCGGACCGTCAGCTGCTCGTCGTGCGCGGCGGCAAGTTCGGCAAGAGCCGCCTCGTTCCCCACGGTCCGCGCGTCGGTGAGGTTCTCGCCTGCCAGGTCGAACGGCGCCATGGGACCGCCGACGACCCGCTGTTCAGCTTCGACGGACGGCGAAGCGTCCATCCCCAGAGCGCGAGCCAGGTCTTCCACCGCCTCGTCATGACGCTCGGCCTTCCGGTTCCCGACGGCGTGTCCCCGCCCGTGCTCCACAGCCTCCGTCATTCCTTTGCTGTGGGCTGCCTGTTGCGCTGGTATCGGGAGGGGGTGGACCCGCAGAGCCGCCTGTACCGGCTCTCGACCTTAATGGGCCACGTCAGCCCTGACTCGACCGCCGTCTATCTCACGATCACGCCGCAGCTGATCGACGAGGCGAACAGGCGCTTCGAGGCCTTCACCGAACCGGTGTGGAGTGAGGCCAGACGATGAGCGGGTCGACACCGCTCGGACCGGTCGTCCACTCCTTCTTCGTCGATCATCTCATCGCGGTGAAGGGACTCCGTCCGGCGACTGTGCGCAGCTACCGGGACACCATCCGGCTCTTCCTGTGCTTCGTGGCCAGCGACAAGAAGGTGAAGATCACCAAGCTCCGCCTCGAGGACCTGAACTTCGAGAGCTGCCTTGGGTTCCTCCGCTACCTGGAAGGAGATCGGCACAATCACGTCCGCACCCGCAACCAGCGACTGGCCGTGCTGCACACGCTGTTCGAGTACATCGCCAGTCGGGAACCGGAGATGCTCGGGATCTGTCAGCGGGTCGCGGCCATCCCAGCGAAGCGTGCTGCGCCGGCTGAAACCCACTACCTCGAGCGGGACGAGATCGAGGCGCTGTTTCGCGACCTCCCGCAATCCGGTCGACTCGCTCTCCGGGACCGCGGCCTGCTGCTCTTCCTCTACAACACTGGGGCACGGGTGCAGGAGGTCGCCGATCTCCGCGTCGGCCACGTCGATCTTGGTGAGGCAGGACTTGTTCGGCTCCACGGCAAGGGTGACAAGTGGCGAACCTGCCCGCTTTGGCGCGAGACCACGGTTCTACTCGACCAGCTGCTCATCACGTCGAATAGGCCGTGCGCGGCAGACGCTCCCGTGTTCACCTCGGCGACCGGTGCGCCACTCACGCGCTTCGGAATCTACAAGATCGTGCGGCGGCATGTCGGTCACCTCGACGACGCTCGCTCCGAGCGCCGGGTGAGCCCTCACCTGTTCCGCCACACCGCGGCGGTTCATCTCCTCGAGGCCGGTGTGGAGGTGAACGTCATCCGAGGTTGGCTCGGACACGCCGATCTCACCACGACAAACCGCTACGCCGAGATCAACACCCGAGCGAAGATCGAGGCGCTGCGGAACACGGAGCCTCCCGGTTCTTCGCTGGGGTCCCGTTCTCGTCCTGTCTGGCGCTCGGACGAATCACTACTCGATTGGCTCTCGTCGCTCTGACCGTTATGTGGCCGGTGACGGCAGAGAGTCCGCGTCATCGATGGACATCGTCGTCATCGGCCACATAACGCGGTCGGGCACAGAATCCGGACAACATGAGCTCGATCGTCATCGAGGCGGAGAACACCGCCCCTCGCTTCAACGACACGTTCCTCGAGTACGCGCAGGCACGGGGCTTTGTGATCGACGCCGCCCGCGTCGCCACGCCGACCGACAAGCCTCGGGTGGAACGCGTCGTGCCCTACGTGCGGAGGAACTTCTTCGCCGGTGAGAGCTTCGTCGACCTCACCGACTGCCGGGAACGTGCCGAGACATGGTGCAAACAGACCGCCGGCATGCGCATCCACGGCACGACCCAGTGCCGGCCTGCCGAGGAGTTCAGGCTCGAGGAACTCGGCAAGCTCCTGGCTCTTCCGGGCACACCGTTCGACATCCCGCGCTGGTCAGAGCCGAAGGTGCACCGTGACTTCCACGTCGAGGTGGACAAGGCGCTCTACTCGATCCCACACCAGTTCATCGGTCGCCGCTTAAACGGAAGTTAAGTCCGCTCTAACGAGCTTTCTGTCTCCTGAGCAGCGAGTCCAGCTCTGTTTCTCCTTCCAGACGTAGACAGAAGATGCTGGTAATCATGACCGGTTAGAGGTAGAGTTATGCCATGACAGTGCGGCGTGGTGGGGCGATGCACGTGGCCACGATCCGTCGACAGTACAAAGGCAAGCTCTACGAAACGCAGCTGCTCCGGCGCTCCTATAGGGAAAATGGCAAGGTGCGCAACGAGACCCTCGCCAATTTGAGCCACCTGCCCGAAGAGGTCCTAGAGCTCGTCCGCCGTGGCCTTGCGGGCGACAGGTTCGTGCCTGCCGGCGAGGCGATCGCCATCAAGCGCTCGCTTTTTCACGGTGGTGCCGCCTTGGTCTTCGAGATGGCGAAGAAGACGGGCATCTATGAGCTTTTCGGCGCGCCTTGCCGCCAGCGTGACGTAGCGCTCGCCCTGCTCGTCGGCCAAGTGATCGAGCCGGACTCAAAGCTCGCCTACACGAGGGCGGTCTTGAACACGACCCTGTCAGTGGACCTCGCCTTGGAACGGCTCTCTTCTGATGAGTGCTACGAGGCGATGGACTGGCTGTTAGAGAAGAAGGACGCCATCGAAGGCTCCCTCGTCGCCTCGCATCTGGGCGACGGCTCGATTCTTTGCTATGACCTCAGCTCTTCTTATGTCGAGGGCTCCCACAACGAGCTCGCAGCATTCGGCCACAACCGGGACGGCAAGCGGGGAAAGCGCCAGATCGAGTACGGGGTGATCGCCAATAGCGACGGGCTCCCGCTTGCGATCGAGGTCTTCGAAGGCAACACCGCCGATCCGAAGTCCTTCTCCGCCGTGCTAAAGGCCGTGCTGGAGCGTTTTTCCCTAAAAGAGATCGTCGTCGTCGGCGACCGGGGCATGATCACCAACGCCCGCATCGAGGAACTGAAAAGCCTCGGAGGGCTCGACTGGGTGAGCGCCCTGCGTGCCCCGCAGATAAGAGCTCTCGCCCAAGACAACGGCCCGTTACAGCTGTCTTTGTGGCTCTTGTGTCCGATCCGTGGGCATTCTGAGCAGCTGAAAGGCACGCAACGCCACCTCGTGGCTACGTTCTCCCTCCGTTCGGCGACGTGAAAACGAGGCGAGGAGAACGGCATTGTTCGGTGCCGATGTGTGGCGGCGGATGGTCGGTGTCGACAAGGCGACGGTGATCGAGTCGGTCGAGGTCGACGAGGAGCTGAACGCCGTGGTCGCGCACGTCCGGCCGCGCAAGTCGACAAAGCGTCGTTGTGGGCGCTGCGGGGTGCGCGCTCCCGGCTATGACCAGGGCGAGGGTCGTCGACGATGGCGAGCGCTCGACCTCGGGACCGTCCAGTGCTACCTGGAGGCGGACTCGCCGCGAGTGAACTGCCCCGCCCACGGCCCGACGGTCGCCCAGGTCCCCTGGGCGCGGCACGGCGCGGGCCACACCCGGCACTTCGACGACCAGGTCGCCTGGCTCGTCACCCACACCCCGAAGTCCGCTGTCTCTGACTTGATGCGCATCGCCTGGCGCACGGTCGGCTCGGTCATCGCCCGCGTCGTCGCGGATGGACGCGCGGCGCACGACCCCTTCTGTGGTCTGCGCCGCATCGGCATCGACGAGATCAGCTACAAGCGCCGCCACCGGTACTTGACGGTGGTGGTGGATCACGATTCGGGTCGCCTCGTCTGGGCGGCGGTCGGTCGGGACAAGAAGACGCTCCGGGGCTTCTTCGACCTTGTCGGCGAAGAACGCTGTGCCGGGATCACCGTCGTCTCCGCGGACGGAGCGGAGTGGATCGCGGATGTCGTGCGAGAGCGCTGCTTGAACGCGACGCTATGCATCGACGCGTTTCATGTCGTTCAGTGGGCGACCGACGCCCTCGACGAGGTGCGACGCGACGTTTGGAACTCCGCTCGCCGATCCGGCATGACCGAGCACGCGCGCGAGCTGAAGGGGGCGCGTTTCGCCCTCTGGAAGAACCCAGAGGACCTGACGCGTCGCCAGCGGGGGAAGCTCGCGACCATCGCGAAGACGAACTCGCCCCTCTATCGGGCCTACCTGATGAAAGAGCAGCTCCGTCTCGCGATCAGGCGAAAGGGCGTGCTTTCGCTCACGATGCTCGACGAGTGGCTCGCCTGGGCACAGCGTTGCCGCATCACCGCGTTCGTCGAGCTCGGCCGGAAGATCCGCCGCCACCTCCCGGGCATCGAGGCGGCGATGCTGCACAAGGTCTCGAACGCGCTCGTCGAGTCGACGAACACGAAGCTGCGCGTGCTCCACCGCATGGCGTTCGGGTTCCGCGATCCCGAGCACCTGATCGCCCTCGCACTCTTGGACCGCGGCGGCTACTGCCCCCCGCTGCCCGGCCGTTCATCTCCGGCGCTTGCGCCGCTTTCCTGAACCGGGTCCGGGCGGGGTTCCCGGAGGAGTGAACCGGCCCGTCTGTGCGCGGCGGCTCCCCGGCTTCACACCGTCTCCGAGGATCGCGTCCCGCTCGGCTCGGGGCCGGGCGTTAAAGCGCGCCATGAAGGCCTCGACCGCAGCGGGGTCGTCGGGCCGTACGCCTTCGGCTGCGGCCTCGGTCCACAGGCGCTTGCCAAAGCTGTAGCGCGACTGATCGGCCATGTTCGCCCGGAATCGCCCTGCGATCTGGTCGAGGTGGTCGATGAGGACCTCGGCAGACTCGCTCTCCTCCTCGAGCAGTCCGGTCGCAGAGAGAAAGGTGAGAAACGCCCTCGCCTCGGCGAGGACCTCGTCGAGTTCGTCGGGATCGGCCATGACCTTGGCCGGGTAGAGCTCGAGATAGATCTCGCTCAGGTCGCGACGCGTCCAACGGGTGAGATGGCCATCGACGTATGCCCACTTGTAGTGGAGCAGACCCTCGGGCACATCGTGATCGATCGCGACACCCGCGTTCGCGGCCCAGGTTGCAAAGCGCTCCTTCAGCTCGGCCCTCGCCGACTCGTACTCGTCGTCGTCCTCAGGCTCCCAGCGCGAGGCGGTGTTCTCCACCGTCCCATCTTGCTCGACAATCGCGTGTCGGACTCACATCGCACACCTGTTCGACCTTCCCACCCACGGAAGAGTCAGGAGAGCCGTCTTTGTTCGACGAGGTGAACTTCGCCGAGATCACCCACCCGGACTACCCCGGCGAGCGCCTCGTGTGCTGTCGCAACCCGGCTCTTGCGACCGAGCGGGCGAGAAAGCGCGAAGCGCTCTTGTCTGCGACCGAGCTCGAGCTCGCAAAGGTAAAAGACGCCGTTGTGGCGGGCCGCCTCTCGGACCGGGCCAAGATCGGGCTTCGCCTGGGGCGGGTCGTCAACCGCTACAAGATGGCCAAGCACTTCGAGCTGTTCATCGAAGAGGGCAGCTTCTCCTTCTCGAGAAGACAAGAGGCGATCGCCGCTGAGGCAGCCTTAGACGGCATCTATGTACTGCGGACGAGCTGTGCGCCGAAGCGGCTCTCTGCGGCCGACGTCGTGCGCAGCTACAAGTCGCTCGCCGGCATCGAAAGGGACTTTCGTTCCATGAAGTCCCTCGACATCGAGATCCGGCCCATCCGCCACCGCCTCGCCGACCGGGTGCGCGCCCATGCCTTGCTCTGCCTGCTCGCTGCTCATCTCGTCTGGCACCTGCGCAGGGCCCTTGCCCCGCTCACTTTCGCCGACGAGGCACCACCGTTTCGCGACGACCCGGTGGCAAAAGCGGAACGCTCGGCCTCTGCAGCCCGCAAGGCAGCAAGAAAGCGCAATGAGGAGGGGCTTCCCGTGCAGAGCTTCCAGGGACTCCTCGACCATCTCGGGACCCTCACCCGCAACACCTGTACGGTGCCGGGCACAGATCAGACCTTCGAGCAACTCGCCCAGCTAACCGAGGTCCAGCGACGGGCCTTCGAGCTCATCGGCGCAAACGTCCCCCTCCGCCTCCTGTAGACAGGAAAGCCGTCGAGATCTCAGCATTTCCCCTCGTGAAGGACTCAATGCCCTTTCATGGTGACGTAACTTCCGCTTAAAGGCCAGGCGTGACTCAAAGACGGTGAAGTTCTACTTCCGCGGAGAGCTCATAAAGGTCCATCCGCGAAAAGCCCCGGGTCAGCGCTCGACCGACCCGGCGGACTACCCGACCGGCAAGGAGATCTACGCCACACGAGACGTCGACGCGTTGAGGCGCCTGGCGGCCCAGCACGGCGAGGCGATCGGGCGCTACGCCGAGGCGCTGTTGGACACGCCTTTGCCGTGGACCAAGATGCGCCAGGTCTACCGGCTCTTGGGCCTCGTGAAAAAGTGGGGCCCGAGCCGCGTCGAGCTGGCCTGTCGCCGGGCACTTGATGCCGAGGCGATCGACGTGAACCTCGTGAGCCGCATGCTCGAACGCGCTCGCGAGGACCTCGGACAAGAGGCCAGTCCTGCCCATCTCGTCGTCATACAGGGGCGCTTTTCCCGTGACCCGTCGGAGTTCGCGACGACAAAGGAGGCGGGACGATGACGCCGCCCACACCGAGCGTCTCTCCAGAGCTCAAGTCGCTCATGAGATCACTGAAGCTCGGCCGCCTCCTCGACACCTTGCCCGAGCGCCTGGCGCTCGCTCGCAGCCACGAGCTCACCCACATGGAGTTCTTGGAGCAGCTCTTCTCCGACGAGGTGCAGCGCCGTGACGGCGACTCGGCCGGTCGCCGTGCTCGGGCGGCCACGCTGGACCCGACGATGACACTCGAGGCCTGGGACGACACCGCCAAGATCACCTACGACCGGGCGGTGTGGTCAGAGCTCGTGTCGCTGCGCTTTGTCGACCAAGCGCGCAACGCCTTTATTCTTGGGCCCAGTCGAATGTGGTTGACACTGCGCGCTCCCTTCATGACGGTGTGTCGAACAGTCCAGCGACCGGGGATTCGACCTGGATACGCAGGCCTTTTCTCTTCCCGCGGTTGACGTGGACTGCCTTGAGCTCACCGCGTTGGACCTTGTGCAACACGGTCTGGCGGGCGATCCCAAGGGCTCGGGCTGCTTGATCGAGATTGAGCCAGCCTTCGGGCACCTCGGGCACGATTCGCTTGCGAACCTCGTCGTTGATGCGAATGTGCCATGGTCCGTCGCAGGTGAGTTGCTCGCCTTCGATGAAGCCTTCGCGCATCCAGCGATAGATCGTGGTCCGGTTGACTTTGAGGATCTGCTCGGCCTTGGTGATCGAGACCACCTCGACATCATGGTCCGATGCTGTGACATCCAGCTTTGGCTGGAAGGCCGGGATGCCTCTCGAAAAGCGCAGACTGGCGACTCTCGTCTTCGTGAATGTAAGACCGGTTCCGGTCCGACGTCCCTGCTTGGACAACACGGCCGCGATCGTCCTGTCGTCATAACGCTGAGCAAGGCGACGAACGAGCTCGACGGTGTCCTCGTCGGTTGCTCGGTAGTGGCCGCCACGTTTGTTGAGCTCGTGGACGAAGCTCGTGGAGGCGCCACCTTCCCAGACGATCGTGACATCGGCCTGATGGTCTTCTCCGCGACAAGCGACGACGACCTCGGCGATGATGGCCCGCAGAAGCTGCTTGCGCTCCCGCCAAGTGGTTGTCGATGCGTGGAACACTGCGCGCAGATCCGCCCCCGCCCGAGTCAGCCAAGCCAGTTCGTCGTCGTTCAGACGCGTGGGCTGACGGGCACGCTGAGTTGCCAAGTCGGCTTCGGCATGACGTTGGGCGCTGAGCGCCTCCTCGAAGGCGTGTTCCAGAGTTCGGCCCACAAGGCGGTTCTCCGGTTCGACAGCGTCGAACTGACGATGTGCGCGCTCTGCCTCGAATCGTGCTCGCTCCACCGCGAGTTCAAAGGCGTGCAGCCGCTGGCGATGTGCGGACTCAGCGTCGTTTAGCGCCAGAGCTGTGGCCGCGAGCGCGGCGGGCTCGAGCACAGCGAACACCTCGTCGAGGACGCGGGCTTCGAGTTTTCGACCTCCGAAGCTCTGGCACATCGATTCGCTGCCATAGAGCTGGCGTGCTCGCCCGCAGACGTACCTGGGACAGTTGCCCTGGGCGCCTGAGTAGCCGGTCTGCATCATCCGCCCACAGCGCCCACAGCGAAGTCGGCCTTGCAACAAGGCCGTGCCTTCTCGCACCGCACCGCCGCCATGTCCACGAGGGGCCCGCCAGTTTGCCCGCAATTGGTCTTGGATCTGCTCGTAACGCTCCCAGGACACAAAGCCGGGGTGATGGTCGGGAATCAGGACTGCCCATTCGTCCCGTGGCAGGAACCGTGCGCGAGCGACTAAGCGCCCTTCAGCGTCGAGGCGCTTCTCAGTCCTGGTTCGGCCGAACACGAACGCACCGGCGTAGTTCGGGTTGGTCAAGAAATCGTGGATCGCCGGATATGTTGCCGTCGCGAAGGAGATCCGCCTGGCTCCGGTCGGCCGGCGAGGAATGAGAAGACCGTCTCCTTGCATCGACAACATCACCTGGCGCGCTGACCCGAGCTCGTCAAAACGACGGAACACCGTTGCGATCGCCTCGATGACCGCTTCGTCGGGGTCGAGGACGACCCGATCTGCCTCGTCATAGACGAACCCGACCGGCACACCTTGACGCAGCTCGCCTTTGGCAGCCTTGTGTCGAAGCCCGGCGGTCAGGCGATGGCGGATGAGATGCAGCTCCGCCTCCGACATCGTGCCTTTGAGCCCAAGTACGAGCCGGTCGTTGAAGTCGGCCGGATGATAGATGCCGTCCCCGTCAGCGATGAGGGTGTCGGTCACGGCACAGAGGTCCAACAGCTGATACCAGTCGGCGTTGTTGCGGGCTAGGCGTGACACCTCTATCCCGAAGATGATCCCGACACGGGCGAGTCCGACATGGGCGACAAGGTTCTTGAACCCTTCCCGTGCTGACGCGTTGGCGCCCGAACGACCGAGGTCGTCGTCGATCACGATCACTTGACGGGGTGCCCACCCAAGGGCCTGGGCGCGAAATGCGAGCTCGTACTGGCGCTCAAGGCTCTCGGTGTGCTCGCGCACCTGAGTGAGGGTCGACTGACGTACGTATACGTAGGCGTCACGACCGAGGTGACTGGCGCTCACCTTGGAGGAGGACTCAACGATCGTCATCAGCAGCTCCCTCTTCCTCGAGAACTACGCCACGGGCGATCATCCGGGCGAGCAGCGAGAGCACCGCTGCTTGGTTGGTATCTGGCAGCAACGACCAACATTGCTGCGAGGTTGGAGCCATCCCGGGTATGACCAGGGTCAGCTGAGTGGGCGCGGCTATTCTGAGCCTTCGCAAAGAGGCTCACCTCCCGGTTCGTTGGCGCGTACAGGGTCAGGCGAGCCTATTTGCGTCTTTGGCGTCGAGAGCGGGATCGTCGGGGCTCCAGCGAGCTGATCAGCGCCTGGAGTCGACGTACTCCCTCCACTGAGAGCACCGACGTGCCGACTTCGACTGGTGGCTCTCCCAACGCGTTCGTCGCGTCGGCCGGAATCGTGCCCGGCGAGCCGTCCGGCAGGATCACCACCAGCAGCAGGACACCCTCGCGGCGTTTGAAACCGGTCGCCGGAACCAGACGCCCAAACAGCGGGTGCACAGCGGAGGTGACTCGCACCTCGCAAGGCAACAACCGCCGAAGATGTTGCAGTCTGTCGCTGTCTCGCCTGGCGTCGGGAAGACCTTCTTCGCCACCGCACTCGGCCACATCGCCTGCCGGCGACGCGTCGGGGTGCACTTCGAACGGGCCGACCGCCTGCTCAAGAGATTGAAGGCGGCACGTCTCGACGCGACCTACGACGCCGAGATGCGAAAGCTCATCGGCGTCGATCTCCTCCTGATCGACGACTTCGCGCTCCAGCACCTCGATTCGGTCGAGACGGCCGACATTTATGAGATCTGCGTCGAAAGACATCACTGCGCAGCAACGGTGCTGACCTCGAACCGTGACCCAAGCGAATGGCTGGGCTTCATGGCCGATCCGCTGTTAGCCCAGTCCGCAGTCGACCGGCTGAAGAGCGCCGCCTGGGAGCTCGTCATAGAAGGCGAGTCCTACCGTCAGAACGAAAAGCCGGCCATCGGAGCGGACCGAACGCAGACTTCGCCGACGCGCCGACAACGGCGCGCTTGACAAGCCGACCGGCTGCCGGGATCATCACGCCAGCCGGTCGTTGTGGGGCGCGAGGTGGTCCCATGCTTCTGGCAACGGAATGGTCCCTTGGGACTGGCAAGCGACAAAGGCCTTGAACGACTACGACGTCAATATCTGGCCGTCGCCCGGCCGCTCATGATCCGCACGCGAACACGACGAGATCGCACATGCGCCCGCAGTTCCGCGTTCGAGTAGGTGCCGGAGGTTTTCGGACCCTTCAGCCCGCGGTAGCGAGCCCATGGAAGGAAGTTTCGCTATACTGATATGCTGTTTATAATGGATAATAACGTTGAGTTTTCCTCTTCCCTTCCTCCCGTCCGCCTTAGCGTGGTGCTGCCAGTGAGGAACGGTGAGCCATACCTACGCCACCAGCTGCGGGCGCTGGCCTCACAGCAGTGCTCTTTCCCGTGGGAGGTGATTGTCGTCGACAACGGCTCGACCGATGGCTCAGCCGAGACGGCGAAAGAGTTCGAGGGTGATCTCCCGAATCTGCAGATACTCTCCGAGCCACGGCGCGGCAAGTCATATGCCCTCAATGCAGGCATCGCCGTAGCGCGGGGTGAGCTACTGGTTCTCGTGGATGCCGACGACGAGGTAGGTGACGGGTATATCGAGGCGATGGCGCGAGCGCTTGAGAAATACGAGCTAGTGAGTGCGAGCATCGATACGAAGCGGCTCAATCCGGTATGGGCCAGGGCGGAGATCGCGCCTGCCGACCGTCTCGTCCTTCTGTTGGGATTCCGCATCTATGTTCCGGGAGCACTGATAGGGATCCGGTCATCCGCTTGCAAACGCATCGGCGAGTTCGCCACCGATCTTCTGATTGGCGAGGACGCGGACTTCACGTGGCGTGCTCAGCTCCTCGGTATCACAATCGGCCTTGCCCCCGACGCGATACTTCACTTCCGGCGCCCGCCGGACGCCTGGGGCAACTTCCGCAAAGCTCGCGGCTATGGGCGTGCTTTCGTATGGCTGTATATGCGTTATCGTGATCTTGGTCAGCCGCGACGAGGCTTGGGTGAGTTTGTTGGCTATGTCCGCTGGATGCTTACCGAAGCATTACGTGGCGGGGATCACTGGCAATGGAGCTTTGCCTGGTGGGCCGGACATCTCGAGGGACGGCTTGAGGAATCGCTGCGCCAGCGGGTCTGGTTCCCATGAGCCGGCCTGGTGCGGGCGGCATGCGGGTCAGCTAGGTCTGGTCACCGCGACGGCAGCACACCACCAGTGCCTCCGCGGGCCTCACAGAGCGCCAGTCGCTTGACGGTTGGTCTTGAAGTAGTTCTATCCTTGGGCCGTCTTGTGGCGCATGCGCGGCTCGTAGATGAGTCGCCGGTAGACCGCGCGGCTTGCCCCTTCTACCCGGCTGGCCCAGACAGCGCCCCCGGCTATCGGATATGAGTCGTTCGCCAAGCGCTGCTTGTAGTGGTCCTGGCCATAACCGAGATCGATCCAGGTGAAGCCGCGACTGGCGGCCTCCTCGACGAGAGCCAGGAACATAATTGTTCCCGGTGAGAAACGAGCAAAATCGCGGTCGTAGGCTGCCTGCCATGCACAGAGATACCGTGGTCCCACCAGATAAAGGCAAATGGCGATCATGTGCTCGCCAGCGGAGAGGACGCTGACGCTCCCGCTGCAATCGCCAGCATCCGCCGTCATCAGCTCTTCGACAGCGCTCTGGGTCGGGTCCGAGTACATCTCGCGCGCCGAGTCAAACTGGGCAGACTTCCACTCGAACAGCTGGTGCAGGTGTTCTCGACTCGAGCTGCTCCATTCCAGTAAGACAGGGCCGAATTGGCGTTCGAGGGCCTGTCGCTGCTTGGCGGTCGCTTTCGTGAGGGACTTGCTACGACTCCGCAAATAGGCATCGTACCCATCGGTTAGGTTGATGATGAAGACGGCGTTGCCGTGATAGCTATAGTCGTAGCGATATCGATTGAGGACCCGCTGTTCCGCGGGTGCGTGGAAGAAGCGCCATCCGCGCAGGCTCGCCATTCTGACGACTGCTCGCATGTCCAGAGCTGCGCCAGAGCTCACGATGCCATCCAGCATCGTCATTGGGCCGCCGAGCGGTCCGCCGATGCCTCTGCAGATCAGCTCATAGGGAAGAAAGGCTTCGATCTTGCCGCCCTCTTCGACCACCGCGACCCGTGCATTCGGTCGAGCACGACCAATCGCTCGCGCATAGCTGAGAGAAAGGAAGGGGTTCGACATGATGACCGAGAGCTGCTGGAACTCGGCCCATCGTCGCGCTTCGCTCGGCCCGAGCTCGTCGGGCCGAGCGAAGGTTACGTGCATGGAAAGTTCTCGCCGGCGAAGGACCGTGTGCTGCGCTGAGGTGCCCGAGCTGGGCCTTGGTGGCGATTCACTGATCTGGTTGGTGCCCTTGGCGATCGTAGAGGAGCCGCCGATAGACAGCACGAACCGCCGCTTCCGCGCGGCTCGCCCATACCGCGCCTCCGATGACCGCGTATGAGTAATTCGCCAGGTCCAGCTTGTAGTTGCGTCGGCCGTTGCGACTTGGCGTCCCACAGCCGAGATCGATCCAAGCGATGCCGTGACCTGCTGCCTGTTCTGCCAGGGCGAGCCATAGCGTCAGGCCAGGAGCGGCGCGAGCAAAGTTAGGGTCGTACGCCGTCTCGATAGAGCAAAGGAAGCGCGGCCCCATCATCCCAAAATGAATCGCGATCGGCTGATCATCGGCGAACAGGACGCTGAGGCCTCCATGGCAGTCCTCGTTGGTCGTAGTTATGAGCTCTTCGATGATCAGACGCGCCGCGGGGTCGGAGTACAAATAGCGAGCTGAGTCGTACTGTTCGGACTTCCACTTGATGAGGAGCGGGAGGTAATCAAGGCGGGAGACATTCCATTCCAATGATATTGTGCCGACATCGCTCTCCAGGTGTCGTCTCCTCCTGCGGTTCTCTCGCCTGAACTGATTGGTTCGTGTGTTGATATATGAATCCCAGCCACTTCCGAGGTCGATGACGGGCACTTGCATCTTCGTTCCACGGTAGTGGTAGGGGGCGAGAGCTGGCTCAGTGGCATCGGCGTGATCGAATCGCCACCCGCGCAGGCCCGCCATCCTTACGAGCAATCGTGCGTCGAGCGGAGCACCTGAGCTGATGAGTCCCTGTAAGCTGCTGACGCGCCAGCCGATCGCTCGCGCGACGTTGTTCGGGGTCAGCTCGTACGGGAAGAAAGCTTTAATCTTACCCTGCTCCTCAACCACTGCGACCCGGGCGTTTTGCCGCACGCGATCGACGGCCTGTGCGAATGTGAGCGAGAGCAACGGGCTTGCGGCTATGGGCGACGGTTTCTGGAACCCGGCCCACAGCCGGGCTTCGCTCTCCCCGAGCTCGCCCGGACGGACGACGGTGACCTTCATGGCTGCTCCAGCCGGAGTACGGAAACAGGTTGCCCGGATGACAGCGCCATGGGCTTTGGTGCCTGGTTGAACGAGTAGCCAGCTCTGTCGCACGTCACGCGCCGCTCCTGGACTCGGCCTCTGCGCGTTGGCGCTCGGGAGTCAATACGGGTGACGAACACAAGTCGTGCGGTCCCGATCGATCGGTCACGAGGTAGTAGCGCCCGACTCCAGCTCCGGCTGCTGTTCACGGCGGTGGAGCAGTGTGTTGACAAGCCGTCGATAGCACGCCCGTCCCACCGCCTCGGCATGGGTCGCCCAAACGGCTCCGCCGGCGACGGTGTATGACGGTGTCCCGAGTCGGAACTTATAATGCTCTTGGCCGTAGCCGAGGTCGATCCGTGTGATGCCTCTGCTGGCCGCTTCCTCTGCGAGAGCCAGGAACATAATTGTTCCCGGTGAGAAACGAGCAAAATCGCGGTCGTAGGCTACCTGCCATCCACAGAGATACCGTGGTCCCACCAGATAAAGGTTAACGGCGATCATGCGCTCGCCTGCGAGCAAGACGCTGAGAATTCCACCGCAGTCATCGTTGCTCGTGTCTGCGAGTTCTTCTAAGATCTGCCGCGCAGTCGGGTCAGAGAACAGCTCATGAGCGCCATAGTACTTGAGGGACTTCCAGGCTATGAGTTGGCGGAGGCGCTCACTGGAAGGGCTACGCCACTCGAGAGAGACAGTACCGAATTGGCGCTCGAGGGCCTGTCGCTGCTTGGCGGTCGCTTTCGTGAGGGACCTGCTACGACTCCGCAAATATGCCTCATATCCGTTGCTGAGGTCAATCTCCCGGCATCGTACGCTCGTTCCTCGATAGTGGAACGGATCGAGAGCCTGCTGCTCGGCTAGTGCGTGGTCGAAGCGCCAACCGCGTAGGCCAGCCATTCTCACAATGGACCGCGCGTCAAGGGGCGCGCCTGAGCTGATGAAGCCCTGCAAGTTATTCATCGGCCAGCCGATCGGCCTTGCGATGGTCCTCGTCGCTAGCTCGTAGGCAAGGAACGCCTCGATGCAGCCATCGTCCTCGATCACGGCTACACGGGCGTTTGGCCGCGCGTGGCCAATGGCCTGAGCGAAGGTGAGAGAGAGGAAGGGGTTCGACATGATGGGCGAGAGCTGCTGGAACTCGGCCCATCGTCGCGCTTCGCCCGGCCCCAGCTCGCCAGGTCGAGCGACCTTTACTCGCACCGCCACACGTATTCTCCTGAGGTCTCGATCTGCGGTAAGAGCGACTGTCCGTCGGCTGAAGTTCTCTCAGTCATCCGGTTATCAGGAGCCTCGTCTATCGCTGTGAGCCCCAGCATCAAAATGGACGAGAAAATCTGTCAGGGAAGCAGTTTAGTCATCGATGCCGATGCTGTCAAAGGTAGACGTTGCCGGGACGGTGTGGGCGAGCACGAGGTTCGACGTCTCGGGTTCTCGGAGGGCATTCACTCTGCGCCGCCCTGACGATCCGGTGGGACCAGCGGCGCCCACTGACTTCCCGAGGTGGGGCGTGAGCCAATCGCGCCTCCGGTGAGCGTCGGCATGAGCTCCACGGTGGATCGGGTAGCGGCGGTCGTGTGGACGGCCGATTGCCAGATACCGATATCCACTCAGCCGCATGCGGTCCGGGGCGAGCATATTGCGCATGTCGAACAGGATGTCGCCGTGCATGCACGCGCTGAGCTTGGCGAAGCTCAGCCTCGATTCACCGACCGGCACGGGCTGAGATGAGCTGAAGGTCCACCAGAACGGCCTCCCCAGCTGGGAGAATGACAGTTCCTTAGGCTGTTATCGGCATCAGCTTGGGAGGCACCTTCTGTGTCGTCACGACCGCGCGATCTTGACCGGATCGAGGTGGCCGCTCGACGAGCCGAACCTCGTCGCCAGCGATCCAGTGGCGCTCGGTGTGGCTACGAGGTGCAGCGATGACGCGATCGAGCTGACCGGAGCTCTCGAGCTGGCCGACCTCACCGAGACGGAGCAGGACTCGCTGGGTGTTCTTGCCGTTCTCTCTGACCGACTCGACGAGCGGTAAACATTCAGCACCCAACCTGAGGGCAGGGGCGCCGACAGGGCCGGACACCCGGCTTGGATTGTCGGAGGTGATCTGCCCAGGGATTTGCTACTGGGTGGGAGGGTTGACCTCGCGGGGGTTCCGGGGCACTCAGGTTGTCGCCGGCGGCATCCACGCGTCGCCACGGAACAGTCGCCCGAGGACTTCGAGTGCCCCGACGTCGTGCTTGCGCGCTGTAGCGATGTAGGAGCGGATCGCTGCGAAGTGCCGGGCGCCGTCCTGCTCTGGAAGCAGCCACTCACCTTGCGATGGATCTTGGCCGTGCGGAACGACCTCTCGGCTTCGTTGTTCGCCATCGGGACGGACAGGTCTACGGCGAAGCGCGTCGCCTCGGTGCGGAGATCCCGTAGCGCACAGGCGAGGTTGTAGGAGTCCCGTTCGAGGTAGTTCCGCTTGTGGTGCTCCGGCGCCGGGTTCGCCGAGAGACCCTCGGCAACGAGCGCGTCATAGCGGGCGAGGAAGCCGTCGAGCTTTGTCTTCGAAAGGCGCTTCTTGTCGGCATCGCGCGCCGCATGAGCGGCGTCGTTCACCTCACAGAGAGCGTAATCATCTCGCTCGTCCAGGCCTGGTTCCAACGTGCCCCGACCAACGCGAGGTCGCGGAGCATGTGTGCAAGGCAGATCGCAGGGTCGCCCTGTCGTACGTGAAGTGCATCGCGAGCGGGTCGTGCACCATGACGCCGGAGAAGTCCCCGAGCACGCCCGCCTCGTCAGGGGCGGACCTCGCGCGGGTGTGACTGGCGAGCAGGTACGTGTGTAGCTCGTCGGCCACGACGTGCAGCCACCACTTCTTGGTGCGCACCTGGTCGGTCGTCTCGCCGACGTTGATCACCCTGGCCGCACGGAGCCGTCTTCGCAGCTCGTCATGAAGCCCGATAGCCCGCGAGTGGCCTCTCCAGCGAGCGAGGCGACGAAGCCCGTCGAGACATCGGCTCCGAGCATCGCCGAGATCGCCTCCGCGGTCTGCTCGACCGGCAGGTGCTGGCCGTGCAGCAGGTAGAGCGTCGCGGCGCGCACGTTCGGCCCATACGAGGTCGGTGTCTTAGCCTCGGGCGGGAAGCCATCGGCCATGACCGTCCCGCAACGACAGCGCCTGCGCACCGATCGGTGCTCGGTGCAGATGAGCTTCGGGTCCGGGACGTCGAACACCCTGGGGGGCCTCGAAGCCCTCGTCGGCAGCGCCGGAGAGATCCTCCCCACACGACGAGCACTGCCCGGGCTCGTGGGTCGCGATCTCGTCGCGATTCTCGCGCACCGGCAGGTTCTGCCCAGGAGTACCGACTTGCTTGCCCCGACGGCGCACCTCGGCCTGGCGCTCCCGCTTTTGCTCGGCGCGCCGCTCGGCGCGGATCTTTGTCGCCTCGGCTCGCTTGCCTGGCGAATCCGAGGATGGCGGCATCGAGGAGTTCTGCAAGCTCTTGGAGAGCCGAGCCTCGAGCTCGGCGATCTTGCGTGCCCGGCGCTCGTTCTCCTCTCGCAGCGCCGTCTTCTCGGCGACCAGCGCTTCGAGCGAGCGGCCTCTGTCGTCGTCCGGCACGCCCGCAAGCAAAGCAACGCCGTGTCATTTCGCGAATCCGCAGGTCAAGGACGGACGCTCACTTGAGGCAACGGTCCGCAGCAGCGCCTGGAGGACCTGAATGGATACGACGAGCGACAGGTAGATGTGCTCCTTGTCGCCTCTCCGCCAGACCGTCCGCTTCACGTGAACTAGCGCTTGGCGTACACCGCATACCGCTCGACATGGCGGAGATATCATCCCTACACTTTGCCGCACGAATCGCCACCGCCGTGAATGAACACCCAGGTCAGCGAGTTAGGAGGGCTTGGCGGAGGTCAAGAAACGGGTTACCTCCGTGGAACTCCGGTCAGGCTCGAGTTCGGCGCGACTTTCGCGTCGTTCCTGGTAGATAGGGCGCTCGCGGACGTCGTTGTGACTACGTCTCGCCTTGGGCGTGGGATGAAACGATCTGCGCCCGGTCCCGGCTCGAGGTGTTGATGACGAGCGCCTCGATCGTGGCGGCAAGCACGCAGATGCCGATGTGGTTGTCCGACAGATCGACTCGACCTACGGTTGGTCGATGAGTCGAGTGTACCGAGTAGTTTCGCCGCATTTCGACGACGCGACGCTCAGCTGTGCACTGTTCATCGCGGCAAATCCGGGATCGCGCGTCACCACCGTCTTCGCGGGCGGACCGCCCTCGGTAAGCCCATTGACGGGTTGGGACAAGGCAGCGAGGTACTTCCGGGACGGCGATGACGTCATATCTGAGCGCCGGCGCGAAGACGGACGGTCCGCGGCGCTGCTCCGCGCAGAGCCCGAGCATCTGTCGTTCTGGGACGAGCAGTACCGGTACGAGCGGTATAGCTACGAAGGCCCAGAGGCCGCCGAGCTGCTCGCCGCTGTCAGCGAGGAGCTTGCGCGCCTCGCGTCACAGCGACCCGTCGACGCATGGCTGATGCCCCTCGGGTTAGGCCATGACGACCACCGTCTCACCGCGATGGCTTGCCTTGAGGTCGCCGTCACGCACGATGTCGACTGCTACGTGTACGAGGAGCTTCCCTACTACAAGGAGGCTATGGCAGAAGTCGCCAACCAGATCCGCGATCTCGAGAGCCGCGGATTTCGACTGGTGGAGGACGACTCGCTGCGATCCAGTGACGACCGGTCACTCAAGCGGGCCGCGGTCAGGTGCCACCGCTCCCAGCTCCGGGCGCTAGGTCGCCGTGTCGGGCGAGCAGTGCGCGGTCCGGAGCGCATCTGGCGGCTCGAGCCAGCCTGACGACCGGTGCCGAATCGCGGGTACGTCGACAAAACGGCAGAGTGTGCGCGACGTCAGGTGTCGGTAAGGTCGCATCTGGCGCGTTCGGCACGGCACTGGCAGAGCCGTCTTCAGGGGGGTTCGTTTCCGGTGGGCAACGCATGGGATGTGGAGCGATGACAGCTGCGGACGGAGCGCGGGTTGCACGCGTCCTGCACGTCGTGGTCGGCCACGGGCTCCCGAGGTACTTCTTGAATGCCGTCCGTTCGGTGCGCGCAGCTGCGCCGCTCGACGACATGCTCGTGATCGACAATGCGAGCCCCGACGAAGCGCTCCGCGGGCAGCTCATTCGCATGGGCGACGCGGACGACCACATGGACGTCGTGCTCAGGACGGTCAACGACGTCGAGGTGAACCGTAAGGTTGGCAGCCTCTACGCGGCGTACGAGGTCGCCTTCGCGTACGCGCTCGAGCGGGGCTTTGATCTGCTTCACTTGGTCCAAGGCGACTTCCAGGTGCTGTGGTGGGACGGCGATGTCGTGGCGAGGTCCATGAAGCTGTTCCAAGCTCACCCGAAATGCGTCAACATCCAAATGGTCCTGCTTTCCAAGGACAAGATGCTGACCGACGAGCTCTGCGAGTCGAAGACGGCAGGCGTCCTTAAGCTGCGCAAGTACGGTCTCGCCGACACAGGCGTGTACCACCTTGCGCGTTGGAAGGCCGTGGGCATGAGGTTCGAGGAGGATGAGCGCGTGCATGCGCAGCGCTACCTCGATAACGGGATGGAGGTCCTGTGCCATCCGTGGCCGACGGATGCCCCGGTCCCGTGGCCCGCCGTGATCAGGCGCGGACTCCAGATAGGGCGAGAGGTCCGGACCGTCAAGCCCTACCTGCTCCGGCCGCTGTCTGCCGAGATCATCGCCGAGCTGAAACAACCCGCCCACCGGACATGGCTCGAGGACATCTGCATCCCGTGGGGCTGGGTGTGCCTGACGCCGATGTACGTGACGAGCTTGGACTCGGTCGACTACTGGGTGTTCCGCTACCGCGACGCGAAGCAGAACGGTCTCTCCCACGTGCTGCCGAAGCTGGAAACGCGAGGGACCACCTGGGGTCACCTCGTGCGCTCGCGCCCACCGTTCCAGCACCGCCCGTCGTTCGCGCAGCTCTTTGTCGTAGTCCCCGTTCGAGAGGTGCGACGCCGTCTCCGGTCCCATCGGATCCTCCGACAGCGCGGGCCACATGACTCAGCGACGTAGCCGAACCGGCCGGTGCAACACAACCAGAGTCTCGTCACCGGCCTCACCGGTCCACACCGTGAGCACTGACAGCCTCGAGTGCCTGAAGCTCGTGCTCCGGGTCAGTCTCCCCGGGCGCATCGACGACGATGCGGACATACTGAAGGCCTTCCGGGTGCAGCACTCAGGTACCGGTCGTACCTTCTGCTTCTCGTGATACCGCTCTGGCGAAGTAGACGCCAACGGCCCCTGTACAGGCTAGGCGGAGCACTTCGTACTCGCCACCGGTGCGCTCGTCGGGGCGTGCGAGCTGCTGGCCGCACGAGCGACGTCTACGTGCTCGCGTGCGGGTGTTGCAGCAGCTGCCGATAGGTAGCCACGAGCATCTCACCAACTCTGGTGAAGGTGATGGCATCGTGAAGCGTCGCCATCCTCTCGACGAGCGTGTCGCACAGCTCCTTGTCGTCGAGGAGTCGGCTGAGCGCGAGCGCGAGATCGGCCGCGCTACCTGGCTCCACCAGCAGCCCGGCATCGCCGAGGGTCTCTTGCAGGCCCGGTAGGTTGTTCGCGATAACCGGAGTCCGCGCTGCGATGAGAAGGTTGAGCACGCCGCTCTGGGTCGCGTCCATGTACGGCAGCACCGCACATCGAGCGCTTTGCAGCAAGACATTCGTGTCGCGTTGATCGACGTAGCCGATGAACCTGACCGTGAGCTGAAGGCCGAGCCGCTCGACAGCGGTGTGGAGATCTCGCTCGTACGCGTGGTCCTTGCGTTCGAAGTACCGGAAGACGCCCTGTCGTGTGCGCACCTGTCCGGCTATGAGGACCGCGACACCGTCCAGCGCGCCCGGCGAGCGCTGCTCGAGCTCGGCCACAGCGTCTATGAGGTGCTCGATACCCTTGTCCGGATGGATGTAGCCGAAGTAGAGCACGGGATCTTTCGACAGGCCGTAGCGAGCGAGCAGCTCGGCGTGCTCGTCGTCAGTCGGCCGCGGGAAGGTGTCGGGCGCGCCGTGGGGCATGAGTGTGATCATGGCGGCGGGGATGCCGCAGCGCTCGACGAGCAGGCCGCGTGCCTCGGCGGTGTAAACGATCAACGCGTCGGCCACGTGAGCGATCAACCGGTACAGGAGCCGGCCGACCGGCCCAAGAAGGGTCGTGTCGCGACGGACCTCGTGCAGAGTGAAGAGGAGCTTCGCACCTCGCTCACGTCTTGTGATGACACCGGCGAGAATCGCCCAGATCCAGGATATGCCGAGAGCAGGTATGTTGAACTGATAGTGGATGATATCCGGGTTGGCTATGTGCACTGCTCGTATCGTCCGAGGCAGCGAGAGCGGGCTCGTGGAGAGGACGCGACAGACGTGCTCTTCGGCGTCGTCGCGCTCCGGGTGTCCTCTGCATGTCAGCACCGCTACCGCGACCCTGCCACCCAGTGCCCTCACGAGGTTCTTCGCATGGACCCCGATGCCGTCTGGCTGCGGCGGATAGGGCGAGACCATCAGGATCTTCATGGCACGGTCTCCCCGGCACTCGTCGCGGGCGAAGTCGCCCTGAGCTCTCGTTGGAGTCGCGGGTTGAATCTAGGCGATCTCGCCGCCAACAGATGCGCCGAGCGCTGGGAACCGCGGGTGCAACGGGACCACGTCAGGATGGCGCGCTATCGTGACGCGGGTTTCGTCCGAAGCCCTCGCCTAAGAAGGTGATGAGTGCCTCAAGCCGCAGCCGCGACACGTACATGAGCATCACTGTATCGCCGGCGCGCTTCACGCTCCCCCAATGTGTCCAAGTCGGCTGGCGCTCGCGCCAACCAGAGGTCGGTGGCGCGAGTCGAGTAAGAACGTGTTTAGAACATCAGTCACATCAGCAACACGAGCGACAACGGGGCCAGAGAGGGGATCCGCCACTGAACGGGCGTCGGTGACCATGCTCGTTGCATGAGCCGTGAACGTACGTGCCCCTCCGATCTCGAGGCATTGGAAGTCCATGCCGGTCGCCACGTTCGCCGCCTGGAGGCCGCTCTTCCACGCATCCGATCCGGCGAAGACGCAGGTCGTCTTCGAATCACCTGCCTGTACGAGACCGGGTGGTCGCCCGGGCGGTGACACCTTGGCCGCCCGTGCGCCCGGAGGTGCGGCGATCGTTCGAACGAGGACCGCACCGACGGCGACCGCGAGGACGGTCGCGACGAGCACGGTCCGTAGCAGGCGCGAGTGCGGCACGGGCCGTCGGAGGAGCATCGCCCCATCCTGGCCTACGCGCGAGCAAGAAGCTCGGCATAGACGCCCCGAGTGGCGCGCGCGACGACCGACCAGTCCGCCGCGTTCGCGTAGGCGAATGCGGCCTCGGCCATCACCGATCGCTGCTCGGGCGACAGCTTGGCCGCGCACTCGAGGCCCTCCAGCAGGCCATCCTCCTCCGGCGCGTAGCGCAGCACGCACCGCTCGGGAACGTCGCTGAGGTTGGCGAGATCAGGCACGATGACCGGCATGCCGAAGGCGAGTGACGTAAGAACCGAGGAGCTGTTCGTCACCTCGACGAAGGCGACCGCTGCGAAGTCTGCGGCGCACAGTATCGTTGTGAGCTCGTCCGACACCCACTCGAGGCGGATGATCGCTCGCTCTGTGGCGTCGCGCCCCGCGCGAACGACGAGCTCGTGGTAGTTGTCGTCCCCGCATGCACCGGCGACGAGCACCTTCACCGGCGAGCCCTCCGGCAACCGCGCGGCGGCGTAGAGGAGTTCCTCCACGCCCTTGTACGGCTCGACCTTGCCCGTCGAGACGACGAGGAAGGTGTTCGTGGCGATGCCGAGGAGCTGTCTCGCGGCATCCCGCTCGGGCCGGGCCCCGCTCGGCGCTGCGAATGGGCCCGAACGGGATGATCCGCACGTCCTTCGCCCCGAGCTCCGCTAGCCGCGCCGCCGTCGCCGCCGAGAGCGCGATCACGACGTCGACGTGGTTGAGCAGGATCTCGAGTGCCCGCTCTCGTCGTAGAACACCTGCGAGTGGGGGACGATGTCGTGCGCTGTCCACACGATCCGGTAGCCGAGGGGGCGGGCGGCGCGGAGGTACACGGCGAACCACCACTGCATCACCAGTCGCGCGGCCGCTGCGCCGCGCGCCCACGGCAGGTGGAACTTGAAGACCCAGTGGATGTGCAGCAGCTGATAGCCGCCCAGGCGGTGCCAGGCGAGCGTGACCGGCGCGAGCAGGAGGTTGACGCTCTGGGAGCCTGTGGGTCCGAGGAGGTAGCGAATCACCGCCTCCTCGGTGGACATCTCGGCGTAGAGCAGCCTCTGGTAGGGGTTGTCGTCCCGGGGCGTGACCAACACCCGGACGGCGTTGGTCATCGATTGCGCCGGGCGGGCTCGGCGTGCCGAAGCCGGCGCTTCGTCCTAACGAGCCAGGGGTACAGCATCTCGTCACGAAACACGCGCCCCGTCGTGAGCACCTCGAACACGACGTGGTTGCCGACGGAGAAGTTGCGCGAGATGAAGTCCCGGTGCTTCTTCACAAAGCGCCAGTTGTTGATCGACACCCACAATAGGCCTCTCCAGCCGATGCGCGCGTAGACGCCGCCGCGGTCGTTCTCGAGCATGTAGTTGAAGCAGATCGCGTGGGGGCAAGAGACCAGCTTGTCGCCAAGCTCTTGGGCAGAGAGCTGGAAGTCGCTCTCCTCGCGCCAGAAGTCGACCTTGTAGCGCTCGTCGTACCGCACGCGCCGGAATACCTCGGTGGTCGCGGGTATCGGGCCGGCGAGCAGGAGCTGCGCTGTGTCACTCGTCGAGCCGCACGCTCGTCTCGATCCCGATCGTCCGAAGGTTGACGGCCGGACCCGGGATGGCGTCGGTCCGCGCTATGGCTGACTCGCTGCTCTCGTGCTCGTAACGCCAGACATTCCTGCCACAGATCACGTCGGCGCCAGACGCGTTCACGTGATCGAGGAGCGTTCGAAGGAACCCGTCGGTGAGCTCCACGTCGTCCTCGCCGATATCCCGGCGTTCTTCGAGTAGCGGATACCGCGGTTGACACCGTTGTCGATGCATCTGATCTTGTGATTGGCGGAGGCGAGATCTCGCAGGTACGTCATCGTCCCGTCCGTGGACCCGTCCACGACGACGATGATCTCTTCCACTTCCGGCTGGGAGAGGTAGGTGGGCAGCACGCGACGAAGCGAGCTCAAGCGATCTTTCGTGGGAATGACGACCGACACGCTCACGTGCGCTGCCACAACTCTTGCTCGTCAGGGACGGCTGAGGTGACCCCAAGGACCCTGATCACGAGGTCGATCGTAGCGGTTCGCGGCCCGCGACCGGAATCTGCGCAGCATGGCTGCCCTCCCCGACCGCCTAGTGACGTGTCAGCGTGAAGCGCTGCTGTTTTCGGTCACCGCCGAGCAGTAGCCCGCAAGTCGCTCGAGGATCTCGTCGGCGCTCTTGTGCCAGACGAACGGCTTCGGGTCCTCGTTCCACCCTGCCGCCCAAGCCTCGATATCCGCGGCGAGCGCCTTCACGCTGCCGTGCGCGCTGCGCTTCAGCTTCTTTGTGGTGAGCGCCGAGAACCAGCGCTCCACGAGGTTCATCCACGAACCGTAGGTCGGGGTGAAGTGGAAGTGGAACCTCCGGTGACGCAGCAGCCACTGGTGCACCTTCGGGGTCTTGTGCGTCGCCAGATTGTCGAGCACGACCTCGACATCGAGGTCCTTCGGCACGCTCGCGTCGATCTTTCCCAAGAAGGCGAGGAAGTCAGCCGAGGTGTGGGTCTTCTTGATGTCGGTGATCACCTTTCCCGACGCGATGTTCAACGCGGCGAACAGGTCGCAGGTGCCGTTGCGTTCGTAGTCGTGCGTCGCGCGCGCCGGCGTTCCCGGCAACATCGGGAAAGTCGGTGCGGTCCGGTTGAGGGCCTGGATCTGGGGCTTCTCGTCGACGGCGAAGACCACCGCGGCGACCGGGGGATTCAAGTAGAGCCCGACGATGTCGCGGATCTTCTCTACGAGCTCGGGGTCGGGGGAGACCTTAAAGGCGTCCTCGCGCCAGGGCTTGAGACCGAAGGCCCGCCAGATCTCCGACACGGTCTGACGGCTGATTCCGTGCTTTCTCGCGAGACCCCTCGTCGACCAGTGGGTCGCGTCGGCCGGCGCGGACTCGAGCGTGTCGACGACGACCGCTTCAACGACGTCGTCGCCGATGCTGCGGACGGCTCCAGGACGAGGCGCGTCGACGAGTCCATCGAGACGCTCCTCAGCGAAGCGGTGCCGCCATTTCCCGACTGTGACGGGATGCACGCCGAGCTCTGCCGCGACCTCGCGATCGGTGCGCCCGTCGGCGCAACCGAGAACGATGCGGCAACGCAGGGCGAGGGACTGTGCCGAGGAGTGCCGCCGCGCCCAACGTTCGAGGGTTCGGCGTTCCTCGTCGGTGAGGGTGATCTCAACGGTCGGTCGTCCGCGACGCGCCATGGCAGCTCCTTCTTGAGAGGGTTTTACCAGGCACAACGCTTGGCGCGTAGGGAAATTCCCAATTCCGCCTAATTCTTTATACAATCACGCTGACACGTCGCTAGGGGCCTGTTGAACAAGGCCTTTCCCGCCACCCAAGACCGGCGTAGCGTTGGTCTTGGTCTCGGGGGTAAGCCCGCACCGAAGAGCCGGGGTAGAGGGTGAGAACCGGCCGCGCTGGTAGGTCTTTCGACCGCAGGTGTCGTTCCCTCCTTGGGACGCTCCCGAGGAGCCGTTAGGTGCCGGCGAACACCCAGGTGCCCTCGCTCCTCGTAAGGCCGAGAACGATGAGCCTGCGTAAGTTGAGCGCCGCGACGCGTCGGTTGAGCCACGCCTCGTTGCGCTCGACACCGCGATAGCGAAGCCGCCGGTTCCCCTTCGCGACGAGCCAGGCGATCGAGCGCTCGGCCATCGGGCGGTGTTGTCGATAGGTCGCGCGGAGCTCGGCGTCGCGCCAGTCCGCTCTGGCAGCGACGAGCTCAGAGTCGTGCTCAGAAACGGTGAAGCTCCGCGCTCTGGCCTTGGTGCAACGAGACCGCACCGCACAGGAAAGACAGTGCGGGGCGAAGCTCGCGATGCCACCTGCAGAGAGCCGGGCGACAAGTCCGACCGGGCAGGTGACACAGCGGGCGTCATGGTCGACCGAGAAGTCGTCGTGGGCGAACCCGCCGGGGATGTGGGGACGTGAAGGGAGGGGCTTGATGACGAGGCGGTGGTTCTTCTCCTTCAAGGCGGTGCGCACGGCACCTGAGCCATAGGCCGAATCGGCCAGGACCTCGAGACCGTCGGGCTCGTCTTGCATGAGAGCGACGCCGACCGGCCCGTCAGGGTGGTTGGCCGGCGTGAGCTTTAGGGCGGTGACGATCCCGGTGTCGGGTTCGGTGGCGAGATGCGCCTTGAAGCCATCGGTGCGCACGGCCGTGGACTTGTGACCGTGGCGGGCCTCCACATCGACTGTCGAGATGACCCGGTCCTTCGCGACCTTCTTCGCGATGCGCCAGGTGCCTTCTTTCGCACCGGGCTCGACGTCCTGGCCCGCGATGAGAGCGAGGAGGCCGACGTCGTCGTTGCCCTCTTGGCTGAGCCGAGCGGTTTCGGCCGCGGCGAGGACCGCCTCGGCGTCGTTCACGAGCCCTGTCACAAGGGCGTTGCGGGCGCTCTGGTCGGACCATTCGATGACCGGCTTGCCACCTTCGTCGCTCGCTGTCGTGAGGGGAACACTCGCGGCCTCAGGCACCGACCGGCGGACCCTTCTCATCGCCGAGATGAGCTGGGTGACGGTGTCCTGGGTAGCGACGGCGTCGTCGAGGATGGACGAGTCGAGCGCCCTGCGGTGCTTTGTCTTGAGCACACCGGTCGCCTCCACGACGGCACGGATGGCGTCGAAGATCCGTTGCGGCCGCTCCGAGTGGCGAAGGCGCGTGCGCCAGTAGGTGAGCACGGTGAAGTCAAAGCCCGGGTCGTCGAGGGCGAGTCCACAAGCGACCTTCCAGTCGATGCGGGTCCGCAGCTGTCTGATGGCGTCGCGATCCGACAGGCCCTCCAAGGCCTGGAGCACCATCACCGAGCAGACGAGGACCGCCGGGACCGAGGGACGGCCTTTACCGGAGGGGAACAGGTCGGCAAAGTCCTCGTCTTTGAACAACTCGTTTCGGTGATCAGCCAGGAACGAGTAGATCGTGTGATCCTCGACGAGGCCCCGGCAGAAAGCGGCGGCGTCCAGCATCTGACGATCTGGACCGGATTTTCCCTGCATACGCCAATTCTTCTATGTGGAAGAAGAAATCGCGAGCACCCTCAACGTGGTTGCTTAAAACAACAGCCCCCTAGGTCGCGCGTCGAGCCGCCAATCGTCGGAGCTTGCGGAGCTGGCGATTGACCCGCGGAGGCACAAGAGCGACCGCCCGGTCGCGGTCGCGCGGAAGCATCTGCAGCCCGATCGAGATCGCCTCACGTGCGGTCCGCACGTCGCCGCGTCCGAGCGCCTCCCAAAGCGTACGCTGCACGAGGACCCGGTAGTCGAGTGCGTACGCGGAGAGTGCTCGATGCGCTGGGGTGGGCTGCGATTCGTCGCGCCAGACCTCGCGAATGGCCCTGAGCGTCATGATGTCGTTCGTGGGGTTCGTCCTCGTGTTGTTCCCGGCGTGCTGTCGGAGGAACGAAAGCCGCCGATCGCAATAGTGCCATCCTGTGTAGCGAGCGACGTTGATCGCCATCATCCAGTCTTCGGCGCAGGTGTAGCTGTGGGGGAAACCTCCCGATCGTACGAGGACGTCTCGCCGGACAGTCGCGGTGCTGATGGCGCTCCGATTCCGCTCGAGCAGCAGGTCGAAGCTACGCCCGGTGATGTCGAGGTACCCCATGTCGGAGACGGCGGTCACTCGGGTCACGGCGTCGAGGCACTCGTCGAGCGTGGACGCGACGAGGTCGACACCGGCCATGGGTTCCGCGGCGAAGCTCCACCAGCCAGCGTGCGCGGCGGCCGAGCCAGGCCGAGAGGCGAGGTGTTCGGCGATCGCCGCGAGCCGCTCCGGGTGCCAGAGGTCGTCGTCGTCGAGGAAGCAGACCCACTCGGCGGTCGTGGCCGCGATCCCGGCGTTGCGCGCCGCCGCGACACCCTCTCGCGGTCGGTCGACCACTTGGACATCTCCGACTGGGAACGACTCGGGAAGCTCTGCGTCCGGCCCGTCACGTACGACGACGACCTCGGACGCCGGGTACGTCTGGCGGAGCACACTGTCCACCGCAGCCGCGAGGAACTCCGGCCGACGACGAGTGGGAATGACCACAGCGAAGTCCATCACTCGGATACACTATCATGACAATTTATGGCTCTGACCAGCGGGGATTGGCGTCCCGGAGTCGGCTGCTCCTACGTGCTCCAGCGCTGAGACGATGGCGATTCGCTCCTAGCTGAACGCGCTCACGTAGGCTGCCGTCGACTGCGGCTCGCTGCTGCCGAGCTGTTGGATGCTGTCGGCGCCACAGTCAAAATACGCCTCGAAGGAAAAGTCGCCATCGTTTGTCACCGAGGCGATGCCCTGCACGTATGCCGGGTCATCCCCGTGGCCGACGTCCTCGCCCCATTCCGGGATGCTCATGGGCTTGCCGTGGCTAGCGGCGAACGCACTTATCGCTGACAGGCTCGCATCGTTGCCCGCGTTGCTGTCGATGTAGTAGGCCGCCCATCCCTCTTGGGCCACCGTCTCAAGAGTGTTGCAGTCGAGGTCATAGGCATCGGCGCCGATGATGTCGACGTACGCGTTGCCCGGGTACCAGTTCGCGAGCCCGAGGTCGTTCGTGCAGGTGTTCGGGTTCCACACGAACAGGAAGTGCGCGCCAGGAACAGCGCGCATCGCCGTCACCTCGTTGTCGTAGCACGCCGCCCAGTCCTGCTGCTCAGCGAAGGTCTGACCGACGTAGTCGATCTCCCAGCCGCCATTGGCCTCGATCCCGAGGCGCATCACCGTGTTGCCCGCGCCATCTGCGACCAGGTTCTCAGCGAGCTGCGTGGCGTACTGGTCGTAGTCGCCCGCGTCGCACGGCTGCTCCCAGGTGAGCGGGTCGTTGTTGTTCGTGAGCGCGTTGGGGATCAGATCGACCCCGAGCACGACCTGGTGGTTCGGGTTCTCCACCACCCACGCGTCCCAGCCGTCCGAAGTGATCCGGAACGGCCAGGGGTTCTCCCAGTCGGCCCACTGCGGCGCGGGGTTCTCGTACGCCTCGACGCAGTTGTAGGTGACGCCCGTCACAGCGGTAATCGCCGCGAGCTGTGCGTCGGTGATGATGCCCCCTGGGTTGTTCAGCTCGATGCAGTTCGCCTTCGAGTTCCCCGCCTTGACGAGGCCGTCTGCGACCGGCGGCTGTGTCGTGGTCGTCGTGGTCGTGGTCGGCGCAACCGTGGTCGTGGTCGTGGTCGGCGCAACCGTGGTCGTGGTCGGCGCAACCGTGGTCGTGGTCGTGGTCGGCGCAACCGTGGTCGTGGTCGTGGTCGGCGCAACCGTGGTCGTGGTCGGCGCAACCGTGGTCGTGGTCGTGGTCGGCGCAACCGTGGTCGTGGTCGTGGTCGGCGCAACCGTGGTCGTGGTCGGCGCAACCGTGGTCGTGGTCGTGGTCGGCGCAACCGTGGTCGTGGTCGGCGCAACCGTGGTCGTGGTCGGCGCAACCGTGGTCGTGGTCGGCGCAACCGTGGTCGTGGTCGGCGCAACCGTGGTCGTGGTCGGCGCAACCGTGGTCGTGGTCGGCGGATCAGTGGTCGTGGTCGGCGGATCCGTGGTCGTGGTCGGCGGATCCGTGGTCGTGGTCGGCGGATCCGTGGTCGTGGTCGGCGGATCCGTGGTCGTGGTCGGCGGATCCGTGGTCGTGGTCGGCGGCCTCGTGGTCGTGGTCGGCGGCCTCGTGGTCGTGGTCGGCGGCCTCGTGGTCGTGGTCGGCGGCCTCGTGGTCGTGGTCAGCGGCCTCGTGGTCGTGGTCGGGTGCTTGGGCTTCCACGCTATGAACGCAGTTGTCGTACCTCGAGCCTTGGTCGATGCGTGAATCTCGGAGATGAAAGCGTGGCTTCTCAGCTTCGCAGCGGTGGAGGCGATCGCCTGGCTTCTCAATGTCGGAGCCGCGACGGAGGTCGTCGAGCCGTCCGACCGAGATGAGGTTGCCCCAGACGCGCCGTAAGGCACCAGGGAGTTGACGAGCGCAGCCAGTGCGACGGCAACGACAATCCCACCCGCAAGAGCGCGGCGCCCATGAATGGACGAGGCCCCGTAGAAATACTCTCGAGCCCGAGGCAGTTCAGGCTTGCTCAGTCTTGCGACGCGAAGGGCCGCCCGGTGTCGACCACTCTGAATCTGCGGGTCCGAAGTGGGTTCTCTTTTCACTTAGAGTGTATCGACCACCACTGAGTGTGACTTTAAGGGCACTTCGTTAAGGAAGGACTGAACCGTTACATCCGTGAGCGTTTCTTGACCGAGGCGGAGGCTTCGGGCATCAAGAGCTTCGAAGAGCTCAAGGACTCCTTCATGGCCTGGGCCGAGCAGGTCGCCAACACCCGTGTGCACGCTGAGACCAAGACCACGCCCATCGCCCGCTTCCTCGCCGACGGGCCGCCCGAACGCCCCGATCCCACAGTCGTCCGCGAGGCCTTCAGGTGGTCGGTCACCCGTCGGGTGACAAAGACCGCCACGGTGTCGCTGTTCGCCAACCGCTACGGGGTCGAGCCATTCCTGGTCAGCCAGGTCATCTGTCAGGCGGTTCCCTATTCGATCGGGCGCCACGTCCACCCAGCGGCCCCCCAAGCACGACCACCGGAGCGACAAGTTGAAGAGGGACCGGGCATCGACTACCTCGGGCTCGTGCGCCTCGCCGAGGAACAGGCCCAGGACTCCGGCCAGATCGCCTACAGAGAAGTGCCGCTTCCCGGCTTTGCGGCCGAGAGCTCCGAGAGCGAGGCGCTATGAGCGCGCCGGGCGGGCTGTGGGCCGCCCACTTCGGCTTCACCCGCACGCCGTTCTCGAAGTCGGTGCCGGCCGACAAGTTGTTCGGGCGGTCCGCCCATGGCGAGGCGGTTGCCCGCATCCAGTACTGCATCGCCGAGGCCGTCCTCGGGGTGATCACCGGCGAAGTCGGAGCCGGCAAGTCAGTGGCCGTCCGCGCCGCTGTCGTCGGGTTCGACCGCACCCGCTACACCGTCGTCTACCTCGCCAACCCCTCGGGAGGTTGCCGCGACCTGTACGTGGCGATCACGACCGCACTCGGGGCGACGCCCAGGTTCCACAAGGCAGAGGCGATCGCGGAAGTGGCGAACCTGCTGGCCGCCGAACAGGCCGAACGGCACCGCAAAGTCGTGTTCCTGATCGATCTATGCAGACACGGAGACTATGCCGACACTGATCGGACCGTGAGCCGAAGCACCTGGTGAAGGGGGACTTCTCGACCGACACGGACTCGATCTTGTCCGCATAGTTACAAGGTGTCGAGGAAAGCGAGAACGTCGTCTGGGGGCCTGTAACGGCCGGGCCGAACCCACGCCGGGGCCGTCATCGCGAGGGCTCGCTCCTCGATCGTGAGGTCGGCATGCACGTATGGATCGGTCGAACGAGGGTCCGCATGGCCCAACCACAAGGCGATCACCACACTGTCGACCCCCGCCTGCCTCAAGGACATGGCGCAGGTGTGCCTGAGCACGTGAGGGTGCAACCTCTTTGCTCCAAGCGACGGACACCTCTGTGCAGCCGCGGCCGCGTGGATGGCGACCCGGTGCTCGACCGCGTCACGAGTCAGGCGCCGCCCGGTCCGAGTGGGAAACAACGGATCCTCCGGCTTTCCGGCGCGTTCGTTCCGCAGACACGCAGGACGTCCTGAGTGGCAACGGTGAGGGGGACGGCCCGCTCCTTGCGACCCTTGCCCTCGCAGAGAACGTGTGCGCCCGTTCCCAAGACGACCTTGTTGCAGTCGAGCCCCACCAGTTCGGAGACCCGCAGACCGGTCTGGATGGCCAGGACGAGCAGGGCACGGTCACGTCGACCCTCCCAGCGCGTCAAGTCGGGGGCGTCGATCAGGGCAGCGGCTTCCTCCGCGGTCAGGAAGCTCACCATGCGTTTGTCGAATCGTTTCGTCGGTCTCGCCAGCACCCGTTGGATCGTGGCAGCGTGCTCTGGATGTTGCAGCGCTGCATAGCGGAACAGTGAACGGATGGCGGTGAGGCGGAGGTGCGGGTCCTCGCCGCGTTGCCGCGCTCGGCTTCCAGGTAGTCCAGGAATGCCGAGATCACAGGCTCGTCGAGGTCCTCCCAGTCGAGTGCGGACGGCGCCTTGCCCGTGCTGACCTGCACGAAGCACAGGAGCAGCTGCAGGGTGTCGCGATACGAGGCGACGGTGCGGGGACTGACTCTGCGCTGTCGGACCAACCGGTCGGTGAAGAACGCCTGCAGCGTGGGGGCAACCGCGCTCATGGCGTCACCGCCTGGACAGCCTCGAGGCGGGTCGCCGCCTTGCCGAGCAGATCGGGAGTGGCGGTGAGATACCAGTAGGTGAACCTGACCTCACGGTGCCCGAGATAGGTCGCGAGACGCGGCAGCAGCCCTCGGCATCCAGCCCCGCCCGATACCAGCCGAGCAAGGTCCTCACCGCAAAGCTATGGCGAAGATCGTGGATCCGCGGCCGCACTGGTGAGCCGGTCCCGACTCCTGCGGTGGCAAGGGCGTCGCCAAAGGTCTTGGCAAAGTTGCTGTAGAACACGGGCGTCCCAGCAAGGGAGACGAACAGGCGGCCCGTGGCCGTCCGAGGGCGATCACCGCGGTGCGCGTAGGTTGCCAGCGCCTCGATCGTCGATGCGGATACCGACACATTGCGGCCCTTGCCGACTTTGGTGTCCCGGATCAGGATCACCGCGTCGTCCTAGTCGATGTCAGCGGTTCCGAGGCGGAGGGCTTCACCAACCCGCATCCCAGTGACAGCCAACAGCGAGATCAGACACGCCAGCGTCTCTGCCCGGAACGGGGACGGCGTGGACCCGCGGGCAGCATGCACGACTGCCACCACGTCCTCGTCGGAGAACAGGTAGGGATTGCGGCGGGAGCGGCGGAAGGAGACGAGGCCTGTAGGTGGGATCTCGGTGCGGGGGTCGATCCCGGCGAGGTGTCTGGCGAAGCCTCGGAGTGCCGTCAGACGCCTGGCGGGGTTGCTGCTCGCTGGGTCCAGATCGGGGTCGAAGATGAAGGACAGTGCAGCCTGCAGGGTGACAGTCTCGGAACCGATGTCGTCCATGTAGGTGACGAACCGAGCGAGCTGGCGGCCGGCGTCGTCGAGCTTGTGGCCAAGCCCTCGGCGCAACCGGAGGTAGTCGGCGAGCTCATCGTCGAGGGCGCTCATCGGTCCACCTCCGGCCAGGGCAGAGCCAGCTTCCGGAGCGCGGCATGATCGACCTTGGCATATCCAGCGGTCGTGGCAAGGTCCCGCTGCCGGAGAACCTGGGCGATCTCCGGAAACGTGACGCCCTTGTCGAGCAAGTCGGTGGCCAGGGCATGGCGCAAGCGGTGCGCCCGAACCGGCGCCAGTCCCGCCCGTCTGCACTGTCGCCACACCATCTGGCTCACGGTCGTGGGCCACATGGGTCGCGGCGGGGCGGCGACAGTCAAGAACAGCGTGCGGGACCGGACGCGGGGGCGCACCTCGACGAGGTAAGCGGCCAATGCTTCCCCAACATCTGTCGGCAACGGCAGGCGCTCCTCTCGCCGAGCCTTGCCACGCACGACGAGCTCACCAGCTCGCCAGTCCACGTCGTCTAGTCCGAGCCCGGCGACTTCTGCTGCTCGCAGCCCGAGCCGAGCCAATAGCAACAGCATCGAGAAGTCGCGAACCCCGGTCAGGGTGGTCTGATCGCAGTTGTCGAGCAAGGTCCTCACCTGGCCTGCAGCCAGCCGGCGCGGCACGGCACGGTCTTTCCAGCCCGGCACCGGTGGCACCGCCTCGGCCAGGGCGGCCGCGGTGACTCCTTGGAGATACAAGAACCTGAGCAGTGATCGCAGCTCAGCGACGCGCCCCTGTAACGAACCGGGGGCCAGGCCTCGTGACACCTCGGCTAACAGGTAGGTCGACACCGGCCCGGCGTTGAGATCCTCGGCACCCGTGCCGCCGCCAGCCGCGGCAGCCCGCCAGGCCAAGAAGCACCGGGCGGACTTTTCGTATCGCCCGACGGTCCTTGAGGTGAGGCCACGATCGGTGATCATCCAGCGGCGGTAGTCGTCCATGAGCTTGGCAAGCGCCCCAAGGGGTGCGGAGGGATCCCCGCCGATCACGCTTTCCGCGCGCAGCCAGTCGAGAAGTGGCCGCATGGCTCTGAGCGTGGCTGGCCGCCTGTTCTCTGTTCTCAGATCTGCCAGGAAAGCGTGCATTCGCGCGGCGTCGAGATTGCCAGGACGAAGTCCACGAACATCAAGCCATCAGCTCAGCCTGGCCATCTCCCCGACCTTGTACTCCCGTGAGAGCGGCGTGTAGCCGAGCCGGTCCAACTCCTGCCGGAACCCGTCAGCGAATGGCGCCAACGGTCCCCGGACTCTCGCGTGCGGATTGGTCCCCATCTCTTCCTCTCTCCCGAACACCGTGTCCGGAGATCGAGTCCGTGTCGGTCGAGAAGTCCCCCTTCACCAGGTGCTTCGGCTCACGGTCCGATCAGTGTCGGCATAGTCTCCGTGTCTGCATAGATCGACCTATGTGGATGTCCGCATAGGTCGACGAGGCTCACCTGCTCTCCCCCGAGCAGCTCGAGGGGCTGAGGTTGTTGTCGAACGCTGAGATGGACAGTGCCTCGCCGTTCGCGGGACTGCTGATCGGCCAGCCGACACTTGCCACGCGGCTGCGCCAGGGTATCTTCGCCGCCCTCGATCAACGCATCAGCGTCCGCTACGCGATCGGGGGAATGGACTTCGCCGAGTCCGTCGGCTATCTACGCCACCATCTCGAGCTGGCGGGCAGGACCGATCAGCTCATTGCCGACGACGCCGCCGCAAGGCTGCACTGCTACGCGAACGGGATCCCTCGTGCGCTCAACAACGCCGCCATGGCTGGCCTCATGGCAGCCGCTGCCGATGGGAAGGGAATCGTCGACGACGTCTGCGCGAAGAAGGCGGTTGCCGAGCTAACCCGGGCCTGAAGCGAGCCGCTCCTCCATAGAAAGCACTTCGGGGCGCGCCGGTCGGTGACTGCGGTCATCAGCCGGCGCCGCTTCGCGTCAGCATGCAGACACGCCGAACCGTCCTTGGCGAATGATGCCGATCTGTTCTCACCCAATCCTGCCGGCAACAACAGCGCGATGTACGAATCGAAAAACGAAAGTGCCACGAAGGTGTGACGCTGTTCGCGACGACCAGCTGAGAGACAAGTCCGATAATCGGGGCGACGACCGCCATGGTCGACGCAGACATCTGTCTACCGCATACCTGGCTTGCCACCTGCTTATCGAGCATTGAGGAGTACGACGTCGTCGGTGGTACTGCAGTGCCGGATGGCGATGTCACTTATCTCTACAACACGTTCCGGTTGACCGCGGTAGGGGCTCCTGCGACGACCACGGTCACAGGAAACATCGGTCTGTACCGTCGGCGGGTCTTCGATCACGTGATGTTCACGAGCAGCTCCGCGAGGGAGAGGACATCGACATCAACCATAAGCTGCTCGCCCGTGATTACCGGCTCGCCTGCCTACCAGACCTCCAAGTCGAGCATCACGAGGACAAGTCGCTGGGCAGGTCGGTCACGTGGTTGTACGAAAGTGGGCGCGGCGCAACGCGTCAGTCTTTCCGCTATCACCAGATCCGGGTACCAGACATCGCCTTTGGCGGCGCGCTTGCCGTGGTGGCCTCTTCGTGGCTTGCCCGATCAAGGTGCCCATGGATCGCTCGACTGCTGCTGGCGGCGTACCTGCTCGCAACGAGTGAGCGTCACGTGCACGGCAGGTTCGTCGCGTCGGGTCCGGCCTTCTACCGCAGTCGCTACATCGGAGCCGTGGTCGTCGACGCAGTGCTGATCGCTGCCTACTTTGCAGGACGGACCGTCTACGTAGTTGACTTCTCCTTGTCTGTAGGGCGAGGAAACGAGCCGGTGGTCAAGTCTGTCAGATAGGCCCGAAGACCTCGGAGGAGCCGAGAGCGTTCTTGCGGACGCCGACAGTTGAGCTCGGCGCCGACGCCCGCCGCTTACTAGGGTTGGCTTCGTCACCGTGCACTGTTCCGTCCCCCGACACCGAGGAGGGCTCTCCAAGCGTGGACGCCGAACCATCGACTGCTGGCGCTCCCCGCATCAGCGTCGTCGTGTGCACCCTCAACGGAGCGAAGCGGATCGAGAAGTGTCTCGCTGCCGTCCGACGGCAGTCGCTCCGAGAGCGTCTCCAGCTCATCGTGGTCGACGACGGTTCGACTGACGACAGTGCCGAGGTGGCCGCTTCATACGGTGCCGAGGTGATCCGCCACCCCGCCAACCGCGGCCTGGCGGCAGCACGCAACACCGGAATCGCTGTAGCTCGGGCTCCCATCATCGCAACCCTGGACGATGACTGTGAACCCGAACCGGAATGGGCCGAGCGTTTGCTGAGTGGATTTGTTGACGGAGTAGTCGGAGTCGGAGGACCGGCGTTGCCGGCGTCCACCGACGGCTATTTCGGAGGCTATCTCGAACGCAACAATCCGTTGGCACCGCTCGAGATCGACTTGGCCTCGAATACGCGTGTCACGTACCGGTTCGCTCGCTATCTCCTTCGAAACGCGCGTCCCGCGCCGTCCGGCGGGCGAGCCGTCCACGCCTTTGCCACTGCCAACGGTGCATTCCGAGCCGTCGTCCTGCGCCAACTCGGGGGCTTCGACGAGCGCTTCCGCAGCGACGAGGGCGGCGAGGACCTCGACCTCTGCCTGCGTATAGGGGACGAGCATGCCCCCGGCGCACTCCGCTTCGAGCCTTCGGCGATCATTCGCCATCACTTTGACACTGATCCCCGTGCACTCCTCCGCCGCAATCGCTCCTACGGTATGGGAGCGGCGCGGTTGTACTGCAAGCGTAGGAACTTGCCTCCGACGGTATTTCCGTTTCCGGTATTCGTCGCGGGATTGCTCGCCTGGTCGCGGGGTCGTGCCTCACGGTTGACTGCCGCGCTCCTCGTCCCCCAGCTGCTCTTCTCGAACGGTTGCCGGAACGCGCTTCAGCAACGCTCGGCGACGCCACTCCTCGACTGCTACGTGAAGCTGGCCGAGGAAGCAAACCTGAACCTGGGTTTTGCCGTCGGTCTGTGGCGCTTTCGTAATCGACGGACGATCGATGCTGCGAGCTAGACGAAATCAGCTTGCGGGCGCCAGCTGCTGGGGCGCCTGTTGCCTGATCGTCAAATCCTCCGGGAACGGTGAGTCGTTGCCTCATCTAAAAGCTCCGGACGGCTCGAGGTATTGAAGGACCGGTTGACGGCTCGTTGCGGTGCCGCGGCCTTCGCGATCGCCAGCCGCTCGAGCTGGGCACAGAGCCGGGCGATCTCTCGTTGCAGCTCGCCGGGACGAAGAAGGTTGCGGGCTCGAGTGAGGACGCCGCGCTGGTGCGAACTGAGCACGCCCGAGCGCACAACACGCTCGAGCGGGGTGGCGGCCCGATCGTGTCGCTTGGTGATCTTGGACCCGTTGCGCTGTTTGAACACGAGCTGTTGCTGGGCGAGGAGGTGGTTGGTGTAGATCTGGTCGAGCCCCCAGATCTCGTTCAGCAGACCGAGCTCGACCTCGGTGTCAAAGCGCAGGTAGCCGACGAGCTCTTGGACATGGGTCCAGTTCTTCTGCTCGACATGGGCGCCGTCGTTCTTGTTGCCCGGCCGAGAGCGCGTGAAGGTGATCTTGTGCTCGAGGCAGTAGGCGAGCAGGTGGGCGTTGATGAACTCGCTGCCGTTGTCGGAGTCGATCCCGACAATTGGGAAGGGGAACTGGCCACAGACGCGCTCGATCGCCTCGAAGACCCAGATGGCGGCCTTGTTCTTCACCGACCGGTTGATCGTCCAGCCCGTGGCGATGTCGGTGACCGTCAAGGTGAAGCAGAACTCGCCACTCGAGTTGCCCCCTTCGTGGCCGACGAGGTCGATCTCGACAAAGCCGGGCCTGTTCTCGCTCCACTCGGCCCAGGTGCGGATCGGGATCTGAGACTTGAGCAGGGTGCCGGGTTTCGTGTGGCAACGCCCCCGAGGCACAAGGCGAGCCCTGGCGGGACCAAGACGGCGGTCGATGGTGGCGGCGCTCATCTGTACAAGCAGGGCGGCCTCCTCGTCGCTCATGACGATGTCGCCGTCTCGGCGAAGCAGGGGGACGATCACACAAAGCATCGGGGCAAGGCGCTTTCCCGCCGGGGCACGACTGAGCGTCCAGCATGTCACGAGGCACGCGATCACATGTGCCCCGTACTTGGGCGCTCTCGCCCGGCGCGCCCGGACGACCTTGAGCGTCCCGGCGGCCCGCAGCGCCGCCCGGGCGTGGTCCCGGTGCCATCCCGTGAGTCCGACCAGCTCGTCGAGGATCCTCGACTTCTCCGATCTCGGGGCGCGCCGGTACGCAGTTGCCAACTTCTTCGTGACCGCCTGACGCTGTCCCATCGAGAGCTCCATCGCACAGGCGTAACCCCCCGCCACCGACCCTCGAGCACTGCTTCGAAGCGGAGATTCTTAGACGAGGCAACGTATGGGGCTACGCGGAGGTTTCTGATGAGTCAACTCGGCGCCAGGTGGCGGCCAGCACCGCGCGGTAGAATGAAGATCCGTCTGCTTCAGACCTCACTCGCTAAAGCTCACCATTCCGGAGCTCATGACTTGACATGTCCGCTCAATCCTTCTATTTTCGCGCGGTTGACCGTGTAGCGCCGTCGCGCAATGGGAGGATTGCGGTCGCCGGGATCGTGGCAATCGTGCTCCTTGTGATCCAGACGGGGTTCGGCCAATCTGTGTTTAGGGCTGTTGGTCTATCGCGCCCAACCGAGCCCTTCGTCGAGCTGTACTTTCCGAACGCGCGAGCACTGCCGTCGATCCTGCCAGCTTCGAATCGCCTTAACATCCGCTTCGCCATTGGCAACGTCGGATTGACAACTCACACATTTGCCTGGCAGGTGTCCGAGGAAACGGCCAAGGTGCAGATCGGGCTAGCGTCAGGCCGCTCCGTCGTACCTGCGAGTCGAACAGACGTGGTTGTGCAACGCGTTCGGGTCTATTGCTTAGGTAAGCGCGTCCAGCTCCTCGTCTCTGTCGCGCGCTCATCTGCGAGGATCACCCTGTGGCTGGCTTGCCCCAGCCGGCGGTAATCGACAGGGCGTCGCTCGCCTGGTTGCGACGCCTGGTTCCCGGCCGACGGACCATGGTCCCGGCCACATGGATCATCGAGCTCGTGCTCTTGGACGTCGCCGTCGCCGAAAACTCCCTCTGGTTGCTGCGTGCGGTGGCAGTTCTCTTGCTCACCGTGCTCCCAGGGCAGTTGCTTCTCCGCGCTCTGAGGGTCCCCGCGGCGTCGACCCGCCGATACGTCGCGTATCTGCCGTGCGCGTCGGTGGCGGTCCTCATCGCCAGCACTCTCGTAGTAGATCTTGTCGGACCTCAACTGGGTGTGCACGAGCCGCTGCGTCGATGGCCATTGTTGATTGGGCTTAACCTGACTCTGCCGGGGCTCGCGCGGCTCGGGCACCGAGCGAATGCCTCTTGCGAGCTGAAGAGCTCCGACCTCATCGGACTTGTGCGCTGGTTCTGGCCTTTGCTCCTGCCACTCGCCTCTGTCGTGGCCGCAGCAAGGCTCGACAACGGCGACGGCAATACGCTCGCCGTCGCGATCCTCGTCGCCGTCGCCGTCATGATCCCCGCGTGCACGGTGTTGGCCAATGGAATGCACGACCGTCAGATGAACTTCGTCCTCTACGGCAGCGGTCTTGCGCTGATGCTTCTCACGAGCATGCGCAGCTCCTACGTCATCGGCTTCGACATCAACTCCGAGTACTTCGACTTTCACCAGACCGTGGTGAACGGTATCTGGCATTTCGGACACTTGAACCCGTACGAGGCCATGCTCAGCCTTACCGTGCTGCCAGTATCACTGCACGCCCTCATCGGCGGCCAGGACGTCTGGATCTTCAAGCTCGGATATCCTGCGCTCTTCGCCTTATTCCCGGTTGCGGTCTTCTCGCTCGGAACGCGCTTCCTCTCTCGTCGCGCCGCGTTCGTCGCTGCCGCGATCGTCATCGCGCAGGCGTACTTCTTCCAGCAGCAGCCGGAGATCGCCAGGCAGGAGCTTGCACTCCTGATTTTCGCTGGCATCATGGGCGCGCTGCTCGACTCCTCTCTGGAGCGAGGGCCACAGCTCGGACTGGTATCCGTCCTCGGGGTGACGCTCGTGGTGTGCCATTACTCGACGACGTACATCACGATCCTCCTGTGCCTCTTGGCCTCATTCCTGGCGGTCACCGTGTCGCGGAGGAAGAGCGCACCACTTCCCGTACTACCCTGGCTCCTCGCCGCGGTGGTCATGTCGGTATCGGCGCTGATCTGGTACCTGCCGGCCACTCATTCCGGGAGCAACGTCAGCGATGTCGTGCAGTCGCTACGTCAAAGTGGCATCCAACTGCTTCCTGGACGACTCAAAGGAGAGAACGTAATCAGCGCCTATTTCAACGGGCCCCGGGAACGGCCCTCATCCCCGATGCAGTACGAGCGCTCTGTCGCCACCTACTACGCAGAGCACATGCGCTATCTCATTCCGCTGGCCGCCGCCAAGGATCCGGCGTACAACCTACGCGCGGCAACGCCCCCGAATCTGCCCGATCACGCCCCATTGGTAGCCTCGAGCTTGGCCGATGCAGAGTTGCTCGTGCAACAGTTGATCAACGCGCTCGCGGTGGTCGGCGCGCTCGTGTTCGCGTTGCGACGCCGGGGAAATCTCTTGTCGCGCATAATCGGCGCTGTGGGTATCGCTTCGCTCTTCGTACTCGCCGCGAGCCGTCTGAGCGGCACGCTTGCTGCTGACTACAACTCGTCGCGGCTCTTTCTCCAATGCCTCTTCATCCTTGCCCTCCTCGAAGCGGCGCTAATCGACATGGTGGTGATGCGCCTGAAGTCGCGATCATGGGTAGGGCTCGCGCTGTTCGGGGGTCTTAGCCTTCTGTTGCTTGTCGTTTTCGTGGGCAATTCTGGTCTTGCTGCGCCGGTAACCGGCGGCAATCCCCCCTTGATTCTGTACAACAACGGCGCGGATTATGCTGGCTTCTATCCGGACGCTCAGGAAAAGGCAACGGTGCAGTGGCTCGCCGCTGCGGTGCCGCCCCAGCGGGTGATCTACGCGGACTACTTCGGGCAGCTTCGGTTGGACCAGTTCACGAGTCTTCGCACCGCGGTGTTCAACGATGTCACGCCCCGCACGATCGACCAACACGCGTGGATCTTCGCCTCGACGACGAACGTCGTCGATCATCTGACCTGGGGTGCTACGAACTCGGGGCTGCTGGAATTCGTCTTTCCGGCGTCGTTTCTCGATGAGTACTTCAACGTCGTCTACTCCACCGGGTCGACCGAGGTATTCCATCGATGATCTCGGTCGCCGCCATCGTCTCCCTGGTCCGGTGGATCGATCTTGACCCGCAGCCGCTAGCCCGAAGTTCCCCCTGAACGTCCCCGTCAGGACACCACCGGAGGATCGTGAGCAGGGTTTCTGCGCTCTCCGGCACCCATAGGTGTAGTCATGTGAGACGAAGGTAGATGACGACGTGACCACGCTCACTATGAACTGACCAGACCTGCTCATCGAAATTCCCCAGTCCTGAGCTCTCGGTGAACTGAACATCCAACACCGAGAGTGGCCCCCTCCCGAGGCTTGTGGTGTCCAAGCCACTGCCTCAGGAGGGGAACCTCTCTCATGTTCACAGGGAATGAGGACATGGAAGCAACTGCACTACGCGAGCAGGGCTGGTCGATCTCGGCGATCGCCCGACATCTCGGCATGACTAGGACGCTGTTGATTTAATCGACCACCAGAGGGTGCTCGCGATTTCCTCTCAGACCTAGAAGAATGGCTCTACGCGAATCGAGGTTGGAGAAACCGGGCTCCTTCACCTCGCGGCACCGAGCGTAGCGGGACGATCTCGCCCGTTGCGGGGTCGACCGCCTCGCCGAAGCACCACAGGATCTGGCCTCGGAATCCCGCCCAGCTGCCGTAGCCATGTGCTTGGCGCTTCTGGTTCTTGATGAGGTGGTTGATGGCCTCGGCGAACCCGTTGCTCGCGCCGCCGGTGCGCGCGTAGTTGATGATCTCGGCCCGCCAGGATCGCAGGCCGTTCGCCGCTTTGACGAACGGGGCAAGCTTGGACTGGCGACAGAAGGCGTCGAAGAGCTCGAGGCCAGCGCTGAAGGCCGCGACGTTGCCCGACCTCCCGATCGCCATGAGGGTGCGGAAAGCCTCCTTCAGCTGATAGGCGAGCGCGAGTGGCGGGTCTAAGGCGCATGCCTCGGCGACGGCCGCCCGCTGGCGAGCACCCCGCTCGGTGGTGTCGGCCAAGAGCTCGTCGCGAGCGCGAGCGAGCGCGTGGCGGGCCTGCTTGGGGAGGCCGGCTCGGCCGGAGCGTCCCTTGGCGACGCGCTGGGTGGCCGAGCGGCGCACCGCCGTCAGCGCGTCGAGCACACGGCGATGCAGGTGGAAGGCGTCGGCGACGATCAAGGCGTGGGGGAAGACGAGGCGCACCATGTAGCGGTAGGGGACGTGGCAGTCCATGGACACGATCTGCACCTGAGCCCGCTCGGAGCGGCTGTAAAGCCCCGAGAAGGCCCAGATGGCCGCGGCGTCCCTGCCGGGTGCGACGTCGATGACCACGCCACGCTCGGGATCGGAGAACACCGTCGCATAGACGAAGGGCTTGCGCACAGCGCACTCGTCGATCGCAAGGTGCCGACCGAGGCGCCCACAGCGCCCCGCAGTGGCACGTCGACGCCGCTCGCCGACGGCCAGGCGCAGGTAGTGGGAGGGGACACCGAGATCCCGCGCCACCGCCGCGGTGGCACGGCCCCGGGCCAGATCGGCGAAGAACGCCAGTGCCCGTTCTGAGGCGCCTCCCCGTCCGATCCCCTCGAAGCGTTCGTCGAAGGTGCGCTGGGCACAGTCGGGGTTCTCGCAGACGAAACGACGGACGCAAAGCGACAGGACGACGACGAGAGTGCGCACCACGTCGATCACCTCCCGCCAGCCCGTGCCATTCGTCGTCGCCGACGGGTGCGCGCACGCCGGGCAGAGCGCGATGGCATGTCGCCCGGCGACGTGGACGACCGGCAGCTTCCCTTCGCGCTCCACCGTGCGGAAGGTGTTCATGTCGCGCCGACCGAGACGCAAACAGATACGGTCAGCCATGGGTCTGGCTCTCCTTCCTTCAGCTCCTTGACAAGCCGAAGTTTGGGAGCCAGGCCCACTGCTATCGGTGGATGGTCAACGCATCACGTCGAGACTTTCAACCCTGATTCGCGGGGAGCCATAAGAATTGGTCCATGCAGGGAAAATCGGATCCCGATCGCCGACTTCTCGATGCCGGCGCCTTCTGCCGGGGCCTCGTAGAGGAGGGCACGATCTACTCGTTCCTGGCCGATCACCGAAACGAGCTGTTCAAAGACGAGGACTTCGCCGACCTGTTTCCCTCCGGGAGAGGTCGTCCCTCGACACCGGCGGTCCTCATCTGCTCTGTGATGGTGCTGCAGGCTCTCGAAGGCCTTTCCGACAGAGACGCCATCAGAGCACTGAGGACCCGCATCGACTGGAAGGTCGCCTGTGGGCTCGCGCTCGACGACCCGGGCTTTGACTTCACCAACCTCACGTACTGGCGCACGCGCCTTCGTCGCTCGGAGCGTCCCCAGCGCATCTTCGACGCGATCCGCGCCGTCGTCGCCGCGACCGGCGTGCTGCAGGCAAAGCACAAAAGAGCCCTCGACTCGAGCATCCTCGACGACGCCGTCGCCACCCAGGACACCGTCACCCAGCTCATCGCAGCGATCCGAAAGGTCCGCCGGATGGTGCCCGAAGCCGCCTTGGTCCCACTTTTGACAGCGAGTGACGAAGGTGGAAAGCCCGTCATCGAGTGGTCCGACCAAAGTGCGCGAGCTGCCCTTGTCACCGGTCTCGTGCATGATGCCTTGGCGGTGCTCGAAGCGACCGAGACCACTTCTGTGTCAGACGAGGCGGACGATGCCGTCGGTTTGCTCGGTCTCATCGCCGGCCAGGACGTCGAGCCCGGCGAACAAGAAGGCACCTGGCGCATCGCGAAAAAGGTCGCAAAGGACAGGGTCATCTCGACTGTCGACACAGAGGCCCGCCACGGGCACAAGTCGACAGCTGTGCGCGCAGACGGCTTCAAGGCCCACCTTTGCACCGAGCCCGACACCGGGATCGTCACCGCGGTCAAGATCACCCCGGCCAATGCCCCCGACGGCCCGGCCGGGCTCGAGCTCCTGAAAGCCGAGCCCGACGGTCTCGAAGTCCTCGCGGACTCGGCCTATGGCTCAGGTGCGGTACGCACCGCGTTGAAAGAGCACCATCACCGCCTCGTCATAAAGCCGCTGCCGTCGCGTCCGGTCATCCCCGGTGGCTTTGTCCGCGACGACTTCTCGGTTGATCACAAAGCCCGCACCGTCACGTGCCCAGCCAGGCATACCGCGCGGCTTTCTTCGAGCGGCATCGCCAAGTTCGCCCCGCACTGTTCGTCCTGCAGGCTGCGGTCTTCTTGCACCAAGGCCGCTGCTCGCTCGTTCTCGGTCGGTGAGCACGACGAGGAGCTCGTCGCTGCGAGGAAGGCGTGGCGCGACCCCGAGATCCGGGCGATCTATCGCCAGCATCGTCCAATGGCCGAGCGTTCGATCTCCTGGCTCGTCGCGAAGGGGAACCGACGGCTGCGTTATCGGGGCATAGAGCGCAACGAGGCCTGGGTCCACCGCCGTGTTGCGGCGCTCAATCTGCGCAAGCTCGTCGTTCTCGGGCTAACGAGGAGCGACGGCACCTGGGTGTTAGCCGGCATATAGCGGGGTCCTCGGGAGTGACAAGGAGGGAACGGCACCTCAGGCGCCAAGCGCCATCCAGCGCGACCGGCTTTCACCCTCTTCATGCCGGCTCTTCGGTGAGTCATCGCCCCGAGGACCCCATACAACGCTACGCCGTCGGCCGATCAGCCGGAAAGGGCCTTGTCCAACAGTGCCCTAGCTACCTTGCAGCCGACTTAGCGACCATTCGCGAGATCGTCCGCACGTAGGCGGCAACCGAATGCGGTGCCTCGGTTGTGTTGAGCAAGTAAATATTGTCGTTAGCCACGTTGAACCACGCCTGGTAGGCGACGTCGTGGCTGGCAACAAAGTCACCGATGTGCGCCACGTAGTTGCCGTCATCACCCAGTGTGATCACCGTGGCCCACTCGGGGATGCTGAGTGGCTTGTCATGCTGCCTTGCGAAGGCGTACACCTCGTCGAGACCCATTGGTTCGCTTGCAAGTGCTTTCCACCGTTCCTGAGAGCCAACCGGTGGCAGATAGTAACCGGACTCATCGTATTGACTAATGCCGATGATGTTGACGTAGGCGTTCCCTGGGTAATAGTCAGCGAGCGGAATGTCTCGGTAACGGCCGTTGACGTTCCAGTCGAACAGGAAGTGGGCACCGCGGACAGCCCGCATCGCCCTTACCTCTTGAGCGAAGCACTGTGCCCATTGGTGCCACTCCGCCACCGTGGTCCCGAGATCGTCGTTTTCCCAGGTGCCGTTCATCTCATGGCCGAGACGGATGACCGAGTAGCCGAAGCCCGCTGCAACCATGGTCCTCGCAAACCGGGTGGCGTAAGTGTTGTAGTCCCCGGCCGCGCACTCTGCGGTCCACTTGGGGTTGTTCGTCTCGCTGTTAGGAATGAGATTCTGCGTGTCAACGAGCTGATGTCTGGTTGGGTCAGCCGCGACCCAGGCCACAAAGGGGGAGTAGTTCTTGATCGCGATCCATGGATAGACCCAGTCGGCCCAGGTTGGGGCGGCGTCCGTGTAAGTCACGATGCAGTTGAAGATCATGTGCGTGGCCAACTCCGCCTGGCGCAGGGCCGAGGTGCCAGGCTCGCCTGAGATACAGGCAGTCTTGGAGTCACTGACCTGGACCAGAGCGGCCGGACGTTTCGGGCTGGCAGAGCCCCGGTGTACCGAGCCCGCCATCGTCGTCACTGTGGCGGTCGACGGTCGAGTCGAAGCGCCGATGTCTCTCCTCACCGGGACGGTGCCAGCTATCACCGCACCCGTACCGACGAATAGGCCGACGACAACGACTCGGCTCACGAGGTGACCCGCGCCGCGCTTATGCCTCCGCCTAGCCATCCGGCCTCCACGACCAATCGACGTCACGCTTCCTGACACCCTGAGGCTACTTCCTCAGATGCGGCCAGATTTACAGCCGGACAGTGAGCAGGTTTGCGTGCGCCCGTCGCGCCCGCCTCGGAGCACGACCGCACCCCAGCCCGCCCGAACGGCGAGGCGTGCCGGTGTTGTTCATCGCGCAGGGCCTAGCGGATCCTGTCTCTGCCGAGTGCTCCTAACTGTGACTGGTAGCGGCGCATCGCACGCAACTTGGCCTGCTTGTTCGGGTCCTGTTTTGTCCCTTTCCTTCTGACCATCTGGCTGGCCGAAACCCGACCGCCGGCCCGTGGCCGGAGATGGCCGCTCGCGATCGAAGAAATCAGAGCATCGCGGTATTCGTCAGCGACAGCACTCCAGTCGAACTCTTCAATCCAGGTCTCTGTCGGCTTGCTACCGAGGGATGCGTCCGCCAAAGCCTCTTCGATACAAGTGGCGAGCGCCTCCACCGTTGCCTCGGTGACATACCCCCGGTCAGATCGCGCCACGAGATGACGGGCTTGGTTATCCGGATGGGACGTGGTCACAACGCTCGTGCCGCAAGCGAGCGCTTCGAGAGGTGCGATCCCGAACCCCTCGCGGAGCGAGGGAAAGACGAAGACCTGAGCTGCCTTCATGAGCGCGAACACTTCAGTGTGGTCCGCGACGTCCGAGCGGAACCGCACGATGTCTGCCAACCCGATCTCGGCGACCTGCTTCTTGAGATTGAGCTTCTCGGGGCCGTCCCCCACGATGAGCACCCGGAGTGGACGGTCGGTCTTCAACGTGGCTACCGCGTCAATGAGCAGGTCAACACCCTTGTGCTTCAGGAGCCGCCCGACGAAAAGGAGCTCCGCCGACTCCTCTGGTGCAGCTGGTTCTACACCACGAATGAAATCGAGATCGACCGCATTGTGGATCACGCGAATCGGCACGCAGTCGCCGACGTAGGAGCGCAGCCGCTCTGCCGTTCCCGTCGACACCGCCAGGATCTGGTCCGGCAGGCTCATTGCCGTTCGCTCGATCCACCAGGCGATCGGTCCGGACACCCGCCCGAGGTACCTGCCCCAGTACTCCGGGCCCCACACCTCGTTCCACGTGACGACGAGCGGCCGCTGTCTCAGCTTGGTCACTAGCCTCAACGTGAACAGCTGCAGGTACGGCATGTGGTCGGCCTCGACGACGTCGAACCGCTTAGCAACCAGCCTGAGACAAGCGAAAGCGAAGGCGGTCGCCTCGAGCATCGACCTGCGTGCCTCGTAGTACAGAGAGAACAGAGGGCAGATGGCCTGATACTCGACACCCTGCTCAGTCCGCTTGGCACTGCGCTCCGGCCACCAGTGCATGGTGTAGACGCGAATGTCGAGGGACTCCTGGAGGCGCGGCAGCAACTGCGAATAACGAATCTCCTTGCCTCCGCGGTGGTATGGATGGATCGCGTCCGTAACAACGGCAACCGATGTGCGCCTTGTCGGACTAGGCATGCAGAACTCGTGAGACTCCCCGGCTCACAGGTCCAACTGCGTTAGCCGCTTCCGACCACTCCGGCATCGACACACGGGGAACGATCGACTTGTCCCGTGCCTCGTACGGCGTGCGTCCGCGTAGCCGAACCTTGAGCAGCACCTGCAGACAGCGAAACGCGTCGGACAAACGAATCTTCTTCCCCTCCGCACGCGACCGCCCGACGTAGCTCACCGGGATCTCGAACGGGCGGAAGCCACGGCGCAACATCTCGGCGCTGATCTCCGTGTCGAGGCCGAAGCCCTCTTCCTCAAGCTGCATGAGGCGAAGCATTGGTGTCGGAAAGAGTTTCAGGCACGTGTGAAGGTCACTGATAGCCGAGCCGTAGAAAAAATTTGTGACGGCAGTCATCACCCGGTTCCCGAGGACATTGACGAATGAGGGGAATACCGCGCCTGTACCGCGCACACGAACTCCGTAGACCACCTCGGCACGACCGCTCAAGATCGGGGCTATAAGGCTAGGAACGTCGTCAGGGTCGTACTCAGAGTCCGCGTCGAACACGAGCAGGTGAGTGCCGCTCGCCAACGAGATGCCAGTTCGAACGGCGGCGCCCTTGCCCCGGTTGGTCTCGTGTCGAACGCACACGCGCCTGTTGTGCCAGCTAGCCTGGAGAATGTCCTTGGTCCGGTCCGTTGAACCGTCGTCCACGACGATGATCTCAAAGTCCCCGGGAACTGGCTGGGCGGTGAGAGCTTCCAGCACTTGGCGGACAGTGCGCTCTTCGTTGAACACCGGCACCACGATGGTCAGCTTGAAGGGAGCAGGGTCATTTGGTCGCTGAAGTGCTGACTGCAACTCCCTGACGAGACCGCGTTGGACCGTCTGGCCCCAGTCCTGGGAACCGGAATCATCAGGTTGGATACTGACTACGACTGGTGGCGACATCTCTTTATGGTCCCCCCAACAATGTTCAATAGATTCAATAGAAAAGCACGCGTCTCTGGCCTGGGTCGTACTGACACTTCGAGATGAGCAAACGTCCCGTCGGCCGTCGTAGTCCCGACGTTCAGCGACGAACCGCTTAAGCGCGACAAAGTCTTTGTGAGCGAAGACTCACTCAGAGTGTTTAGGCGATAAGGGTCCTTGCAGTCGGCGGACACGCCATTAGGACCCAACCCGGAGGTCCGACAGGGGTCGGGCAACTCACCCCCCCCGACCACTGTCCTGTCTTGAAACAGGAGAAAACTCACTTTCCCGCCACTTTCCTCGCAGATTTCGGAACTACCCTGAATGCCCGAAGGGCGGGTTCGCTACTTGCTCCACCCAGCTCAAGCGACCACATAAGAGCTGGATATCAACGCTTCCCTCGCAATTTCGATGTTGACATGAGCCTGAGGCGATGTCAAGGGACCGAGCCCAAACGGCGTTGTTAGACTAGTTGATCGATGAGCACATATCCATCCGAAAGTCGCGGGAATTCAACAGGCGGGGATTGCTCGTCGGAGGTTCGACGCGCGAGTCAGGACGGACCTGCGCCCAGCCAGCCCGACCCGACCGAATCGCCGTCGCGGGATCTCCAAGACGAAGACGACTAGAGCCCTTTGTCAGTACAAGTCAACAATTACAAGGCTCTTCCGGCGGCCAGCCTCGCCTTGCATCCCTCTGTTCTAGGCCGCCGTCCCAGCGCCTGGACTGTCACTGTCGCGACGGAGACTCGAGTTGTGGCCTCGCATTTGGCGGCCCGTGAGTCGGCGAGACCCGCCTTCCAAGGCAACGAATGCCGGACAAACAGGTGCGATCTCGTCGCCTCTATCCCTGTCACTCTTAGTATTCGCTTGCCCACTCTGTGTGCTGCTATCTAGCCGCGCCCGCCACGCGCAACATCATCTCAAGGGGCCGCCACGCTCAAGGACTCAGTGGCGACCAACCAGACCTTGCACCCCAAGGCGACAGCTCGTTATCGATCACGATCCAGGAGAACTTCACCAAGGCAGCAGCTCGCCCGTGCCGTAGGCCGAGTCACCGAGGACTTCGCTGCCGGTTTTCTCGTCGGCGGCGTCGTCGAGGTCGAGCTCCTCGCCGGCCCGTACGAACTCGTTGGCGTCCTCGACGAGCTTGGAGATGAGCCACTCGGCACCCGCCGGGCCCCTCGAGTTCTCGAGGCGTGAGTTCAGGCGCTCCCAGGTCTAGGAACGCAAAGCCTTAGAACATATGAACTTTCGTATTACCTCATGCTTTACTCGTGTGGGGCTATCGTGGGCGGATGAGCAGCGGCGTGGTCCTCATCCCTTGCGCACCGCGGGACAACGTGGTGGACACCGTTGATAGTGTGCGCACATTCCTGCCGGACTGCCGGATCGTGGTAATCGACGACGGCATACCTGACGTGCGCGGCGACGGGCTCCTTGACGACGCGACGGTGCTGCCGCCGCTGAACTATCAGCGCAACACGCTCGGCGGCATGTGGATGAAGGACTGCTACGGGTTCAGGTTCATCCTGGTGAACTACCCGTCGGACTTCATCCTTCGTCTTGACGCCGATGCCCTTATCGTCGCTTCCGGCCTTGAGACTGAGATCACGCGTGTCTTCGCTGATCCGCACGTCGGCACGGCGGGCGTGTACCGGATCGACCCGTCGGGCGGTCGGCGCGATTTCTCGCCGGTCGCCAGGGCAATCGCAGCAGAGACGGAAGGTCTACGGTCTTGGATCCGGCCACTCGCGAGAGGACCACTCCGGTCGCTGCTGGTCGAGGCCCAGCGGCACGGGTACGAGGCCGGTGAGCACGCTCTCGGCGCCGTGACCGTGGTCCGAACCAAGATGGTGGAGGACTGGGCTCGTCGTGGCTGGTTGGAACTGAAGGGCCTCCGGACTTCGCACGTGCCCGAAGATGTCCTCCTCGGCCTCGCCACCCGGGCGGCGGGTTTCACGATCGCCGAGCTCGGCGGTCGTGACGGCCCACTTGCCGTCACATGGAGGGGACTGCCTGCCTCCCCCCCCCAACTTGCTGCCTCTGGGGCAATCGCAGTCCACAGCGTGCGCTCGTGGAAGGACTGGACCGAAAGCGAGATTCGGTCCTTCTTCCGGGACCGGCGCCGGACCGCTCAGGCCGACTAGCCTCGATTCTTCGCACGATAACGGCAAGAGACTGCCAACGACGGCAAGGGCCCTGTCCCTCTTGCCGGCACCGCTTTGTCGTCGGAGCTGGCCCGTCTCGCCGTCGCCATCGCGGACGGCGTCGACTGCCTCAACGACTTCGAGGCCCTCAGGAAGCAGTCTGAGCTGTTCGGGAACGTCGCCTCGGTCTTGACCGCCTGGCGGGCGGTGAAGGCGACCTCCTGGACAGAGCTGCGCCACATCCCACCTGCTCCGGACAAGATGACCGTACTCGCCGCCATCGTCAACGGACCGCCTCTCACCTACACCGGCTCGGGCACGAACGACATCATCCGGCCAAGGGACCGCCACGCTCAAAGGCACGTGAACTCCTGAGGGCTGCGCAGCGCAGCGAGGGACGGTCGTCGCGGCGCGGCCACACGGGACGCGCCTAACACGACCTGGTCGATCATCCGCTCAGGAGCTTTGCGTACGTCTCTAGGTGTAAGCGGGCCGCGGTGGGCCAGTCCATGGCATTGACGTACTGCTTTCCGGCGCGACCCATGTCCGAACGAAGCTGGCTGGTCAGTAGGCCGGCCCGTTCAAGGGTCTCCACGAGACCGCGTTCAAGGGGGTCATAGCGGAGCGCAGTCTCCTCCGGCACGTCGCGTAGGGACGCCAGGTTCGGGATCAATACGGGTAGTCCGAAAGATTGAGCTAAAGCGACAGAACCGCTGTTGGTGATTTCGCGGAAGGGGAAAGCAGCGAAGTCGGCAGCCTCAAGGTACGTAGCCATCTGCTCCGCAGGTATCGTGTCGAATCGAACAATCGCACGCTTGCTGGCGCGGGCCGCGAGCTCGAACAGGGTTGCGCGATACGCGGCGTCGATACAAGCACCAGCTACGACGACCTTAATGGGGCTAGAAGGTGGCAGGCTTCCCACGGCTTCCAGCAACAGGTCCGCACCCTTATAACGCTCGATCTTGCCAATTAGGAGCACGACGACGTCATCCGCCGCGAAGCCAAACTCGTTCCTCGCGGCCTCCCGCCCGAGCGTTGTCGGGTACGGTGCGGTGAACGGGCCATGCGGAATCACTTGTACATCGTTTGCTCCAAGCTCGATGAGATTAGTCGCGGTCGCGTGTGACAGAGCAATCACGGCGTCCGCTCGTTCGATGAGGTATTGACGCGCCTGGCGGTCGTCGAAGAAGACCTGACCGTGCGGCAATAGGTCGTGGGCGGTCCACACGATACGGTAGCCGAGGACATCTGCCGACCAGAGGTAGAACCAGAACCACCATTGCATGACGCGGCGCGCCATCGCCACGCGAGCAGCCCACGGCAACGAGAACTGGAACACCCAGTGAATGTGCAGTACGCGGTAGCTGAAGAGGCGGTACCGCGCCAACATCAGCGGAGCGACCAGGAGGTTCAGGGTTTGAGATCTGCTCGGGCCCTCTAGGTAGCGGACCTCCGCTCCGGCAGCGGTGACCTCTTCGTAAAGAAGACGTTGGTAGGGGTTCTCGTCCTTCGGCGTGACGAGGACGCGGACGGGTGCGCTCACTGAGAGAGTCCGACCACCTCTGCCATGACACCCGCGCCCTGGATGAGGTGATCGAGGAGGACAAGCAGCGGGGCGTCTTCGTGGCGCGCGCGCCAGAGTGGGATAAGGAGCAGGAGCGGATAAGCGCGGTACTTGATCGTCAACGGCAAACCCAGGAGGAAAAGTGGGTAGACAACGGCTACCGGGTAGTCCTGGAGAGCCGCTTTGAGGCGCCGCGGGTGCTTGCGGAACAGGCGTGCCCATGCGGCGCCGTACGAGAACGATCGTCGCATCTGACGGCGCGTGTCTCCCCATTCGTGCTCGACGACGGCATTCGGGACCCAGCGCAGTCGGTACCCGGCGTCGTTCAGGCGCCACGTGAAGTCGATGTCCTCGCCGGCTGCGAACGATTCGTCGAAGCCACCGACCACGTCGAACGCCTCACGTCGGAACGCGAGGTTAATTGTCGGAGCTGCGGGGACGTAGCGTTCGGAGGTGTAGCCCCACCAGTTGGGTCCCGAATAGATGCTCGGACCCTGCGATGCAGCGGGACCGCAAGTGACCCACTCTCCTTCATCGAAAATGGGTGCGAGAAGGCGATCGAGCCAGTGCGCCCGTGGGATACATCCGCTATCGATGAATACGATCACGTCGCCGCGCGCACGTGCGACTCCGATGTTGCGCTGATGCGAGATGGTTACCCGGACACCTTCGGGTTGCTCGTAGTCGTGCCACGCAAACCACGGATGGTCGATGCGGATTCGGTCGAGACGCCGCTGAGAGGCGTCCACGACCACGACCTCGTCGAGGAGGCCTGATGTCAACTTCTCGACCGCATCGAGGGTGTCAGCAAGTGCTGGCTCGTCCTTGCTTACGACGACCAAAGAGACCTTCATGAGTCTGCAGAGTATCCCCGGTAACGTAGGCCCGCCGTCTCTCAGCTCGCGAGAGCCTCCAGCACCTTGGCGGCGTGACCGTCGGCCCGCACGTTGTACCAGGCGCGCTCGATCCTCCCGTCTTCACCGACGAGAAACGTCGATCGGATGACCCCCACGCTCTTGCGCCCGTACAGCGTCTTGGGGCCGAAGGCGCCGTAGAGCGCCATCACCTCGTGGTCGGGATCGCTCAGCAAGGCGATCCGGAGCCCGTACTTCGCGCGGAACCTCTGGTGCTTGGAACCGCCATCGGGGGAGATGCCGAGCACGTCGACCCCAAAGGCCGCATACTCGTCGACGAGATCGCTGAACTGACAGGCCTCTTTGGTGCAGCCGGGCGTGTCATCAGCGGGGTAGAAGTAGACGACGACCCGGCGGCCCGCGTAGTCACCGAGCCCGACGATCGCACCGTCCTGATCGGGCAGCGAGAACGAGGGGGCCACGTCTCCTTTGACCAGAGTTGTCATTCCTACATGATCGCACTACCGGCGATGAACCTGGCGAGCTGGTATCGCCAGTAGCCTTGTCGGAGACAGCGAGGAAGTACATGACGACGGATACGGAAGTCGGGACCACATTCGCGGGTCTCGGTGTTGCGCCCGAACTGGTCGAGGCGCTGGAAAGCCAAGGCATCAGGCGCCCCTTTCCCGTACAAGAACTTACGATCCAAGACGCCCTCGCGGGTCGTGACGTGTGCGGCAAGGCGAAGACCGGCTCGGGCAAGACGCTCGCATTCGGCTTGCCCATGCTCATGCGAACTCCTCGCGCCGGATCCGGCGCACCGACGTCTCTCGTCCTCGTACCGACACGCGAGCTCGCGGTTCAAGTCGCCGACGTGCTCGAGATCCTCGCAAAGACAGTTGACAGGCGGGTGCTCGCGGTCTACGGCGGCACCGACCTCGATCGCCAGGCCCGCCAGCTCGCCAAAGGCACCGACATCGTCGTCGCGACTCCGGGCCGGCTCATCGACCTCGCGGACCGCAAAGCGGTCCGGCTCAGCAAGATCTCGACTCTCGTCGTCGACGAGGCGGACCGCATGGCGGACATGGGCTTCCTGCCGCAGGTGGAATGGCTGCTCAGGCTCATGCCCGTTGAACGCCAGACGTTGCTCTTCTCCGCGACGCTGGACTCGGCAGTCGACCAGGTCGTCCGCCGACACCTCCGGGACCCTGTCCTGCACCAGGTACAGGCGAAGCAGGTCACGGTTGAGGAGATGGAGCACCGATTCTTGAAGGTGCACCAACTCGACAAGGCGAAGGTGTGCGCCGCCATCGTCGCAGGCGCGACCAAGGCGTTGTGCTTCTGTCGCACCAAGCGTGGCGCCGACCGGCTCGTTGACGACCTCCGCCGCGAAGGCGTGCGCGCGGCGGCTATTCACGGTGACCTCCGTCAGTCCGCGCGCGAGAAGGCGCTCGAGGACTTCGCCAACGGGAAGCTCCCGGCTCTCGTCGCAACCGACGTGGCGGCCCGGGGCCTCGATATCGACGGGGTCGACGTCGTGGTTCACTACGACCCGCCCGAAGATCACAAGGCTTACCTGCACCGGTCAGGCCGTACGGCCCGAGCCGGTGAGGGCGGCGTGGCCGTGACGCTCGTCCTCTGGGACCAGGAGCTTGCCATCGAGCGGCTCCAGCGACGCATCGGCCTCCAGCTTCCAATCGTGGAGATCTTCTCGAACGACCTGCGTCTCGCCAAACTGGCGGACTGGTCGCCCGAACCGCATCAAAGCGTGACCGGCGACCGCCTTTACTTCCGCCAATTGCTGGCGGGCCGCGACATCGCGGTCGACGATCCCGCTGGCCCGCCAGATGGTGAACCTCGTGTACCTGATCGGGGACCGTGCAAGTGGAGAGGCCGTCGCCGTCGATCCCGCCTACGCGCCTGACGAGGTGGTCGACATCCTCGAGGCCGACGGGATGCGCCTCATCGGCGTGCTGGCCACCCACTACCACTCTGATCACGTCGGCGGCTGACCTGTTCGGCCGGGACATCCTGGGCATCGCCGAGCTCCTCGAACAAGTCGAGGTCCCGATCCACGTCCACCGAGACGAGGTCCCTTGGATCGAGCGCTCGACGGGAGTGGGCCGTGACAGCCTCGTGCCCCACGAGAGCGACGATGTCCTCCAAGTCGGCGAGATCAAGATCCGTCTCCTGCACACTCCGGGCCACACTCCGGGAAGCCAGTGCTTCCTCGTGGCCAATCGCCTCGTGGCAGGCGACACGCTCTTCCTCCAGGGCTGCGGGCGGACGGACCTTCCCGGAAGCGACCCTGACGCGATGTACGACAGCCTGGTCAACCGCCTTGCGATGCTTCCCGACGACACCGTCGTGTATCCGGGGCACCTCTACTCGCCCGATGGGTCGGCTTCCCTCGCCGAGACCAAACGGAAGAACCCCGTTCTCGCCCCCCGCAGCGCCGAGGAATGGCTCGCGCTGTTCGGAGGGTAGCCCCCCGCGAGCGTTGCTCAGACGACCTCGCCGAGAACGCCGCCGTCAGCGACGACGGGGAACGATGCGGCCTTCCACGCCTGCATCCCTCCCGCGAGGTTGAGGGCGGGCCATCCCTCCTTGACCAGAGCCGCCGCCGCTGTGCCCGACCGGATCCCGGACCGACAGACAATGATGAGCTCGCGGTCTGCGGGCAGCTCGCTCAGCCGCGCGGCGAGCTCGCCGAGCGGAATGTGGACCGCTTCGGGCGCCCGCCCCATCTGCCACTCGTCCGGTTCACGAACATCGATCAGTGCGGCACCTTGGGCGAGCAGCCGAACGGCGGCGTCGGGCCCGACCTGTTCAACTGCCTGCGGCTGGTCCATGAAGCCCGAACCTTACCGTGCCGGTTCAGGCGGGCTCACACCGGGGGCGGATCTATTGTTACTACCGTCTTAGTATTATTGTTTACGAATGAGTAACGTCGGTATCAACCAAGAAGCCGCCGCCATGACGACGGTGACTTTCGACGCTCCCGGACTCGGCGACCGGAGCTACCTCATCAGCGACGGTGAGGTGGGCGTCGTGGTCGACCCGCAGAGGGATCCGTTTCCTTATCTGCAGGAGGCGGAGAAGCTGGGGGTCAGCATCACCGCAGTGCTCGAGACCCACGTTCACAACGACTACGTCAGCGGCGGTCTCGCACTCTCGCGAGCGACGGGCGCCACGTACGCGATACCTGCAGGCGAGCCGATGTCGTTCTCCGACGAGTTCCGCGCTCTCGACGACGGCGACACCGTCGCCGCCGGGCGGCTCGAGGCCACTGCCATCGCGACCGCCGGCCACACGGCTCACCACCTCGCCTACCTGGTCAAGTTCGCAGACGGTCGGGATGCCGAAGAGGGCGGAGAGCATGTCGTGTGCACCGGCGGCTCCCTGCTGGTCAACGCGACCGGACGAACCGACCTCCTCGGCCTCGCGCTTGCCGAGCCGCTCGCCCATTCGCAATGGCGTTCGGTCCGACGGCTCTTGACGACACTTCCGAAGCACGCCCGGATCCTTCCGACGCACGGGTTCGGCAGCTTCTGCTCCGCCACACCGACCCAAGGCGATGTCACCGGGGTGCCCACGATCGGTCGGGAGGCTCGAGCAGAACCCGGCCGCGCTCCTCGACGAGGAGGATTTCGTCGCGACATTGCTCGGCGACCCGTTGCCGATCCCGGCGTACTACCGCCACATGGCTCCTTTGAACCGCAAGGGGCCGGCCCTGCCGTCCTTCGCGCCCGCCCCCGAGCTCGACGCGGACGCCCTCGAGGATGCGATCCGAGGTGCCGAATGGGTCGTCGACCTGCGTCAGCGACGGGAATTCGCCGCTGGGCATCTTCCAGGAACCTTGAATCTCGAGCTCGGTGTGAACCTGACGACCTACCTCGGCTGGATCGTGCCGTGGGAAAGCAATCTCGTCCTGGTGGCCAACGACCCTGCCGAGATCGACGAGGCCCGCCGGCTGATCGCCCGTATCGGCCGCGACGAGCTCTCGGGCGCGGCACTTTGGGGGACGACCGTCCCAGTGCCAGGCGGTCCGAAGTTTGCCAAAAGCAGCCGGCTCAACAGTTACCCAGTGGCAAGCTTCTCGGATCTTGCGGAGGCATGGTCGGACCGGGAGGCGCCCGGGCCCCAGGTGTTCGATGTCCGGCACGGTCACGAGTGGCGGGCAGGCCACCTGAGTGGTGCCCGTCACTTGCCCCTCCCTGAGCTGGTCGAGCACAGAGCCGAGGTGCCGACGACGGTGCCGGTCTGGGTGCACTGCGGTGCGGGCTTCCGGGCCGCGGCCGCGGCCTCGATCCTGTCAGGCTGGGGCGCGTCACCGGTATTCATCGACGACACTTGGGCGAACGCGGAGGAGACTGACCTCCCGATCGTGACCCAAGGCGACTAGAGCCGATTCGGTCCCGCCTCCGACCTGATTGAGCGGGTCAGTGGGTGCCAATTCCCTGCGTGACCACGGTCAGTAGTCAAATGAACACTTATAGTGCTATAGTTCCCCAATGACTACGAGCTCCAACTCCAACGCGCTCGCCCATCTGTACCGGCGAGCCGGGTTCGGGGCGACGCCAGCCAGAGATCGAAGCGGCCGAGCAGCTCGGCTACGAGGCCAGCGTCGACAAGCTGTTGGCGGGGCTCTCAAGCCGGACCCCGCCGGGTCGGCTCTCGAGTTCCCGCAGCTCACACCGCTTGCCCAGGCGAACGTCCCGGGGTACTCGTACGACGACTACCAGGAGTTCATAGCGCTCTCCACCTGGTGGATCGACCGGATGATCGTAACCGACACGCCGCTGCGGGAGAAACTCGTCCTGCTCTTGCACGAACAGTTCCCCACCTCGTACCAGAAGGTTGGCTATGCCGATCTCATGTACCACCAGAACGAGCTCTTCCGAACATTGGGCCCGGGCTCGTTCGACACGCTCACCCAGGCAGTCGCGCAAGACCCGGCGATGTTGATCTGGCTCGACACGGGCACCGACTACAAGGCTCACCCGAACGAGAACTTCGCCCGTGAGCTCATGGAGCGCTTCACGATGGGCGTCGGCAACTACACCGAGGAGGACGTGCGACAGTCCGCACGCGCCTTCACGGGCTGGACCCTCGACTACACGACGGGCAATTTCTTCTTCAACGTCTACGACCACGACGGTGGAGAGAAACGGTTCCTGGGCAAGACGGGACGATGGCAGGGCCAGGACATCATCAACATCGTCACCCACACCACTGCCTCGTCGAAGTGGGTGGTCGCCCGCTTCTGGAGCTGGCTGGCCTACCCGGTGACGACCGAGGATCCTGTCGTGGCCGACCTTGCCCCCGGCTACAAGCAGGACCTCAACGTGACCAACCTCCTCACGGCCATCCTGCACCATCCAGATTTCCTCTCTGCGACGGCCATGAACGGCCTCGTGAAACAGCCGGTCGAGTACCTGGTCGGAATGCTCCGCCTTCTCGGCCTGAGAACAGCTGCGTTCAGTGAGGGCACGCTCGTGTACCTGCTGGCCGCGCTCGGCCAGCAGCTCTTCGTCCCCATGAACGTTGGCGGTTGGGGCCAGAACCAGTACTGGCTGTCGACCTCGGCGAGCAACAACCAGCTTTCGCTTGCATGGAACGTCGCGCAGTACGCGGACCTCACCGAAATCCTGGACCTGAACGGCAACCCCGGTGCTCAGGTCGACGCCGTCAAGAAGTTGCTCGCAATCGACGCCTGGTCGGACCGGACCTACCGGGCACTTTGGAAGACAGCCAACAAGGGAAGTGCGCAGGAGCTGTTGGTAATGGCACTTGTCTCTCCCGAATACCTACTCAACTGATCGGAGCCCCGTCATGGCGAGGTCCTTCACCAGGCGCGACTTTCTTTCCGGCAGCCTCGGCGTCGGTGCGGCAGGCGCGTTGCACGCAACTCTCGTCCCGGTGGGGCCACTGACCCGATCCGCATCGGGGAAGCGAATACCGGCGGCTACGACCGCCGCCACCGCGGCCAGCTCGTCGCGCAGCCAGAAAGTGGAGCGAACGCTGGTTCTCTGCACCTTGTACGGGGGCAACGACGGTCTCAACAACGTCATCCCCTACGAGAGCTCGACTTATCAGGCACTGCGGGGCGCGATAGCCATCCCCCACGATCAGGCCCTGCCGCTCGGCAAGGCAGGAGACGTCGCGCTCGGGCTTTCACCCTGCGCTGGTCGGCCTGAAGAGCCTCTGGGACGCAGGGCAGGTCGGCGTGGTCCTCGGCGTCGGCTATCCGAACCCGAGCTTCAGCCACTTCGAGTCGATGGAGATCATGCAGTCCGCGGACCCGACGGGCGAGAGTTCCAGCGGTTGGCTCGGGCGCTGGCTGGACGTGACCGGCTCAGACCCGACCCGCGCCCTGTCGGTTGGACCGAACGTCCCAGTCGTGTTCAGCGGGACGCGTCAGCAGGCGTCGACGCTGGCGGACTCCACGACCCCGGGAGACCAGATGCCGGGGGGAGACCCGAACTTCCTGTCGGCTTACGCCGAGCTCGAACACACCTACTCTCACGAGCCGGCCCTCGAGGCCGACATCGCACAGGCAGGCTGCAACCTGCTCACCGTCGGCGCCAAAGCGGCTTCGGCGCTCACGTCGCAAAAGCCCCCCACCCCGGTGAGCGAGAATGACGCCGGGGACATCGGCACCCAGCTCGACGTCGTCGCCGAGCTCATCAAGGCGGGGCTGCCCACCAAGGCCTACGGGGTCATGTCCAGCAGCTTCGACACCCACATGGATCAGCTGGACACGCAGGCGAACCTGCTCTCACAGCTCGACGCCGCCGTCCAGAACTTCATGGGCGACTTCCCGTCCGGCTCGGGTGGGCTCAGTCCCGTCATCGTGATCTACAGCGAATTCGGCCGCCGCCCCGAGTCGAACGCGAGCGGAGGCACGGACCACGGCTCGGCGAGCAATGTCATCGTCGTGGGTCCGTCAGTGAAGGGCGGGTTCTACGGTGAGCTATCGAGCTTGACGAAGCTGGACGACACGGACAACTTCAGGCATACGACCGACTTCCGGCGTGTCTACGCGACGGTGCTGGCCGACGTCATGGGCGTAGACCCCAAGAGCTTCCTCAATGCCCCGTACGCACCGTTGGGGTTTCTTGACTGAAGGGCTCGCCCGGACAACGACGGCGGCAGTCGCTCGCCGGCACAGCGAGCACAACGCCCGCCGTGGTCACGTCAGACGTGCGACCGCAAGCGCCGTCGCGAACAGGATCGTCGCCCAGACGAGAGCCCGCAGTGCGCCCTCGAGAGGGGCGAGCAGGTAACGCAGATCGATCGCTTGCACCTCGCCGCTGGAAGCCGTGACGGCTCCCTCGACCCGCTCGGTCCGGCGGCGCAAGGCGCGGGCAGGCGTGCTCAGGCGCCGCTGGGCCACCGAAAGTGCGAATGCCCCCAGGGCCGCCAACACTGGTGCCAAGGCCAAGGTCTTCGTCTGGGCGACATACGCGGTCAGGACCGGGAAGGCTCCCCAACCGACCGCAAAACCGACGTCGTTGTGCAGGAGGCCTCCGAATAGCTCGGCGTTGTAGGCGATCACGATCAGCGGCCCGATCACTATGAACGGCACGAGAACCCAACCAGTCCTCGTCACACCCACCGCGCCGAGGGCGACGGCCACCCCGAGACCGATCACGGTCGCAGCGACGAGGTACTCCGAACGCAGCCGCGTCCGCAGCGGCCGGCCATTCAGCTCGTCGAGGGCGTGAGCTGCGATCCCGACGGCAAAGAAGAAGGCCAGAAGCGTCGCCACCAAACGGGTCGTGTTCACGAACGGGGCCAGGCAGGCGCCGACGACGATGTACGACAGGTGCCAGGCGGTGTAGGGCGGGTGCAGGACTATCCACCAGTCCCGCCAGCCGCCGGTCCCGACGCCGTAGAAAGCCGGTGCCACCGAGTCCGGAGTCGGAGATTGCGCGTCAAGAGCCGGCGCGGCGTCCGCACGGGTGGGCGGGGCGCTCGCAGGCTCGTCAGCCACCGGACCGCCGGCCCCACATCACGAGCCCGCCGCCCAGACTCATGACTCTCGTACCGACATCCTCGAATCCCGCCTTCTGCCACGCGTCGACGGTCCAGGCAACGGGATACTCCCGGTACAGCTTCGAGATGCTCGGGCCAAGGAAGCGTCCCACCCGGTACCACTCCACGCCTCCGGTCGCGAGCCCGCCAACCGGCAGAAGCAACCGCGTGTAGGCCCACCAGCACGCGCGCCAGAAGCGGTTCGGGGGCACCATGAACTCGAGGCTCGCCACGAGGGCACCGGGTCGCACGACGCGGGCTAACTCGTTCAGGGTCGCCTGGGGATCCTCCACATACCGGAACAGGTATGTGACGGTGAGCGCGTCGAACACCGCATCGGGGAACGGCAGCGCCTCGGCCCGGCCGTTCACGAGTTGGACACGCCTCACCCGGTGGGCCTTCGCGACGTTGCGCTGCCCGATCTTCAACATGTCCAAGGTGAGGTCGACACCCACGACATGCCCGCTCGTACGGTCTGCGAGCTGGAGGGCGACACCTGCGGTCCCCGAGGCCACGTCAAGCACCCGACGAGGCGAGCCAGGCACTATGTGGTCGATCATGGCTTTGCGCCACCTGGCGTTCTGCCCGAACGACAACCATTCGGCGAGGTGGTCGTAGCGCGCCGGCAAGTCCTTGAAGAGGCGCTGTGCGAACAGGTTGCGGTCGCCGGAAGTACCCAGGCTCATTCTTGCTCCAACGTCCTCATGGCTCGTAACCGTACGCGAAGCAACGATCAGGCGGGCGACATCCCGCCAGGCGGGCTCGGGCGTGACCGGAGCGAAGCGTTAAGCCGACGGTCCCGGCCTGATGTGAGCGAGGCGTAGCACGAACTGCCGGACGAAGTCCTCAGGTTCGGGCCAAGGGAAGCCCGGAGCCGAGGACTTGAGGCTGACGGTCCCGTGCAGGGCAACCCAGATTGCCGTGCTGTCGGTCATCGCGTCCGTGCTCGCCGATCGGCCGGCCGCGATGCACTCTGCGAGTGTGTCGACGAGGAGCGCGAAGCTCTCTGCACCGAATTCGATCACCGGTGCGCCGTTCGGACCGAACGCGACTGGTTTGCAGTAGTCCCTCCAAGACTCGTTGCCATCGGGACGCCGCTCGGAGAAGAGCACCCGATAGCGCGATGGATTTCGCAGTCCGAACGCCACGTATGCCTCGCAGCCGGCGACCAGGCGCTCGACGGGATCGTCGAACGTCGAGAGACGCGCCTTTGCAATGGCCTCCGTCAGCTCGTCGAACACTCGAGCGACTACCGCCAGCATGATCGCGGCGCGATCCGGGAAATGTGCGTAGATCGACGGTGCCGCGATACCGATCTCGCGGGCAACTGCGCGAAGCGTCACCGCGTCGTCAGTCCCTTCCCGCTCGATAATCGAAAGAGCCCCGGAGACGATGTCCTCGGTCAGGCGCGCCCCTTGTCCTCGAGGATTGCGCTTCCGCTTGGGGGTGCCCCCCAGTGACTGTCGGTCACTTCTGACCTGGGTGTTCAGGTCGGCTGGAAGATTCATCACGGCATCTACTTTACAACCGTTAACTCATCTATCTATACTTACGTCCGTAAGTCAACGACCGTTAGTCAACGTAGTTAGTTCAGACGCAAGGAGAAACCGCATGAGCGTCAAGGTCACCTCTGCTCCACCGACGCACCCTCAGCCGGCCGGTGGCACGGCGAGCCCGCGGTGGCCAGACGGCCATCCGCGGCGTCGACAGATACTGCTCGTGCTCTGCCTGAGCTTGCTGGCCGGGGTCATCGACAACACAGTCCTGAACACGGCGCTCCCGACTCTCGCGAGAGTGCTGCACGCCGGCACGAGTTCCTTGCAGTGGATCGTCGACGCCTACACGTTGTGTTTCGCTGCGTTGCTCATCCCCGCCGGGGCGCTGGGCGACCGCTACGGACGTCGCCTCTCTCTGATAGGCGGGCTCAGCGTCTTCGCGCTCGGCAGCCTGGCGGCCGCCTTTGCCCCGAGCGCCGGCGTGCTGATCGTCGACAGGGTCGTGATGGGTTTCGGGGCCGCGTTCGTCATGCCCGCGACACTCTCGATCCTGAACGCCGTCTTCCCGCCGCGTGAGCGGGCGCAGGCCATCGCCGCATGGTCGGCGGTGGCGGGCGTCGGGGTCATCATCGGCCCGACGCTCGGAGGTCTGCTCCTGGCGCACTTCTCGTGGGGCAGCGTCTTCCTCGTGAACGTCCCGATCGTCGCGATTGCTCTCGCCGGCGTGCTTTGGGTAGTGCCCGAGACGGCTGAGGCCGGCCGGCGCTCGCTCGACGTCGTCGGCACGCTGCTTGTCGGCGGAGCATTCCTGGCGATCGTCGACGCCATCATCGAAGCGCCGACCCGCGGCTGGACGGGGCTCGGAACACTCGCTGAAGCTGCCGGCGGCCTGGCGGCGCTCGCTATCTTCGTCTGGTGGGAGCTCCGCATCGAGCATCCGCTCATCGATCTGCGGATCTTCTCCTCGAGGGCGTTCTCGGCCGCTTGCGGCTCTGTCATCGTGATCTTCTTCGCCCTGTTCGGGAGCCTGTTCGTCTTCACCCAGTACCTCCAACTGGTCCACGGCTACAGCCCCCTTTCGGCCGGCGTCAGGGCTCTCCCCTTCGCGTTGACGACGGGGGCGGTCTCACCGCTCTCGCCCGTCCTGGCCAAGCACCTCGGGAACAGGACCGTCATCTCGGCAGGGCTCGCCCTCATGGGGCTCGGGCTGCTCGATCTTTCGACGGCGCGTGTCGGCACCGGGTATCCAGCCCTGGCGTTCGCGGTCGCAATCATGGGAGCCGGCATGGGGCTCGTCATGGCTCCAGCAAGCTCGACGATCATGACGACAGTGCCGGCCCACCAAGCGAGCGCGGGTAGCGCCGTCAACGACACGATCCGGGAGATGGGAGGAACTCTCGGTGTCGCAATAGTTGGCAGCCTCGCAGCCGCGGCCTATCGCAACCGTCTCAGCACCAGGCTCGCGGCTCACCACGCACCGGCGGTGGTTGTCCACGTCGCCACGGGTTCCATCGCCGCCGCTGACACTCTCGGCAAGAGCATCGGCGGCATGCGCGGGGGCGAGATCCTGCTGGCTGCCCACGCGACGTTCACGACCGCAATGGCACTCGGCTTGCGGGTCGCGGGCGGAATCGCCGTCGTCGGTGCCGTTGCGGCAGCAGTTGTCATCCCCCGGTCGCGCGGAGCTCGCGCCGAGAGGACGGTGCCGGAAGATGTCGAGCTCGTGGCAACGGTCTCGGCTGCCTGAGCACTGTCGTGGCGTTCAGCTGAAAGATCCTGGTCCCACAGTTTGCGCTCGGAGTCGGACAGACTGAACCGGTGACCGATCCCAGCCCCTCAACGGCGGAGGTCGGCTTCCAATCAGCCTTCGAGATGCGCGGCGTGCTCGAACAGGGTTCCATCACTTCGCTGGAGATCGTCAAGACCTTGCTGCGGCGTGTCGAAGAGGCCGACACACGGGGTCCCGCGCTGCATGCGGTCGTGGCCACGTGCCCGGATGGGATCGAGACTGCACAGATACTGGATGCTGAACGCCGACAGGGCAGGGTCCGCGGCCCCCTGCACGGCGTTCCGGCGCTCGTGAAGGACAACATCGACACCGCGGGCGCCGAGGGCACGACGGCGGGCTCGCTGGCGCTTGCCGTGTCCCGACCCAGAGTCGACGCCACGGTCGTCAAGCGGCTGCGGGAGGCCGGCGTGATCGTCATCGCGAAGGCCAACCTCTCCGAGTGGGCCAATTTCCGTGACAAGCACTCCTCGAGCGGCTGGAGCGCCACAGGTGGTCAGTGCCTCAACCCTCATGTTCTGGACCGGTCGCCAGGAGGTTCCAGCTCGGGGTCGTGCGCTGGTGTAGCCGGCGGATTCGCCCCTCTGGCAGTCGGTACCGAGACCGACGGGTCCATCCTCTGCCCGGCGGCTCTGAACGGAGCCGTCGGGATCAAGCCCACCGTCGGCCTCACGAGCCGGGCCGGAGTCGTCCCGATCTCGTCGAGCCAGGACACGGTGGGACCGATCGCGAGAAGCGTCGCAGAGGCCGCGGCACTGCTCGGGGTCCTCGCAGGCTGCGGGTCGGGTGCGGATCTGCTCGACCCCGCCACGATGACCCGGCCCAGCAATCTGCCCAATGACTACACGGTCTTCTGCGATCACGACGGACTCTCCGGCGTACGAGTCGGCATCCCGCGTCGGCACTACTTCGGTTACAGCCCGGAGGCCGACGCGCTCGTCGAGGCGGCTCTGCAGCTCGCGCAAGGGGCGGGAGCCGTGATGGTCGATCCCGCCGACGTCGTCACGGCCGGAACCATCGCCCAGAGCGGTGACGAGATGACGGTGATGCTGCACGAATACAAGGCCGGTGTCGAGGCCTACCTTGCGACAAGGCCAAGCGCCGCGGAACAACCCCGCACAGTCGCGGAGATCGTGGCGTTCAATCGAGACCATGAGGCTGACGAGCTCGCCCTCTTCGGACAGGACATCCTGATCGCTGCCTGCGCGGTCGGTGATCTGGACAATCCCGCCTACCTGGAGGCCCGCGCACGTAATCAGCGAAGGGCACGCCAAGACGGGATCGACGCTGCCCTGCAAGGGGCGAGGGCCGAGATACTCGCCTTCCCGACAATGGGCCCGGCCTGGCGCATCGACCACGTGAACGGCGACCCACACAACCGTGCGGGCTACCAGGCCGCAGCCGTGGCGGGCTACCCCGCGATCAGCCTGCCGGTCGGCAAGGCTGGCGGGCTTCCTGTCGGGCTCTGCCTTGTCGGCACCGCTTGGAGCGAGCCAACTCTCATTCGGGTCGCTTTCGCGCTCGAACAGAGACTTGCCCTCGGCCCCGAAATGCGGCCGGCATGGCGTTCGCGGATCGCGTGACCCACAAGGAATCAGCTGCCGAGCGAGAAACCCTTCTCCGAGGTTTGCCTCAGTCTTGTGACGAGCCGGTCCAGAAAGCCGACCTGCCCCTTCGAGAGCTTGCGACTAGCTGAAGCCGCCGACGTCCATGCCGCGCGGTCAACCTCCGGCCACGAAGCCATCCTGCCCGAGTGCGGCGGCCACTCCATCTCGAACTCGTTGCTGACGACGCTCTCGACGTCGAGGTCACCCTCGACCGCCCACACACGAATGAGTTTGCCGCTGGGCTGGCGAAGCTCACCGAGGTCGATCCTCGGGCCTGGGGGAGGTTCCTGGCCCAGTTCCTCGGAGAACTCCCGGTTGGCAGCCTCCTCGGGATCCTCGCCCAGCTCGTACTCGCCCTTGGCGATCGACCATGCACCGTCGTCCTTGTTGGCCCAAAAAGGACCGCCGGGATGCACGACGAGCACCTCGAGAACCAGATCGGAACTGAAGCGATAGAGCAGCAAACCTGCACTTCGTGCGGGCATCTCAGCCTCCCGGCTCAGGTCGTGACCATCCAGGAATCGCGACATCTGCGACGCGTGCTCGATGGATCGTAGAGTACGGACAGCCCGGCTAGCTGTAGCTAGCCCCCGTAGCTCAGGGGACAGAGCAGCGGTTTCCTAAACCGCGTGTCGCAGGTTCGAGTCCTGCCGGGGGCGCCAGTTCAGAGGCATAATCTCTCGGACAACCGGACGCCTGCGACTACTTCTAGACTACAATCTCCAACATGAACGGCACGAAGACTGAAGTTGCACCAGGCGTTTGGCGCCTACGGGTTTACGTGGGCCGCAACGCCAAGGGATTCCCGATCCAACACTCCAAGACGATCCACGTCGAAGGCAAGAACCCGAAGCCTGGTGCCGGCACGCGTGTCGCCGACCGCGAGTTGGCGAACATGATCGCCGAGGCAAACAAGGGCAACACCGCACGCGGCACCGAAACGGTGGGCGACCTGCTCGACCTGTTCCTCGAACACACGAAGTCGACAGATCGCTCGCCGAACACGCTTCGCGGTTACCGGCAGATTGCCGAAACCATTGTGCGACCGGAACTCGGCAAAATCAGGCTCAGCCGGCTCACGGCCCGCGACCTCGATCGTCTCTACGCCAAGCTCAGGGCGAAGGGCAACGCGCCGATGACAGTTCGCCATGTTCACACGTTCATCGGCACCGCATTGCACCAGGGCGAGCGGTGGCAGCTCGTCGACCGCAATGTCGCGCGTCAGGCGACCGCGCCAATGGTCCACGCGGCCGAGGTCGTCGCACCCGAGCCCGACGAAGTCCGCCGCATCATCGAAGCGGCCGAAGCAATCGAACCGCCGCTCGCTGCGTTGCTACTCGTCGCCGCGCTCACGGGCGCGCGCCGAGGCGAGTTGTGCGCACTACGTTGGTCCGATATCGACTGGCAGGCCGGGACGCTCCGCATCGCACGATCGGTTTACGAGGTAGTGGGCGGCGGCTGGGCCGAGAAACCAACGAAGACGCACGCTGCTCGTCGTATCGGGCTCGATGAACTCGGACTCGCGGTCCTTCGCCGCCATAGGGCCTCGGTCGACGACCTCGCCGCCGAGTTGGGCGTGACCGTAGCGCCCGATGCGTTCATGTTCAGCCGCTCCCCTGCTGGTCTTGAACCGATCAGGCCGGGTGTGGTGTCGAAGTTCACAAGGCGTGTCGCCACGAAGGCGGGCGTCGGCGTCCATCTTCACGCCCTGCGGCACTTCTCGGCAACGCAGGCCATCGCCGCAGGGTTCGATGCTGTAACGGTCGGCGCGCGTCTCGGTCATAGCGATCCGAGCGTCACCCTTCGCGTCTACGCCCACGCCGTCGAGCAGCGCGACCGGGAGCTAGCGGCGAGTCTGGGTCGGATACTCGCGCTTTCCGAGAGGTCCGGGTAGCTCCGGCCCGCCGGTCTGATGTCGGCGGACAACTCAATCGGGGCGCAACACGTGCGGTTCTAGCCACCGCTCGCGAGCACTCTGTCTAGGGCAACGGTAGCGAGCTCGAGGTCGCGGCGAAGTGCCCTGAGTCCTGCGGCATCCTGAAGCACGGTAGCGAGGTTGTCGACCGACAGCGTCGGATAGCGACCGGGGACCGCATCGGCTATGGCCTCCCACTCGGCGATCACGCCGCTGACGAGCATCTCGAGCTCGCTGGCGCTGTCGCCCAACACATCTGCCAAGAATTCGGGCCGATCGCCATGGAGATTCAGCATCAGCAAGAGGGCCTTAACGGAGCGACCGACTCGAGTCAGTCCGTCGACCTGTCCCTCCCGCGCTGGAACCTCGGGAAGATTCACGCTCGTGATGTCGAGACCCTCGATTTCGATGGGCGGCCGAAAGCGGGCTGCAACTACGACATCGGCCGATTTGGGCGAGTCAGAGGCGTAGTACAGGGTTAGGCCGTTCCAATCGTCCCACACCACGAAATTGCCGATATCTGCGTTCGAATCGCCCCATGCCCAGGCGTAACCGCCGAGCCGACCAATGCAGGCGACACGCGCGTGAACGCGATACCAACCATCGGATTCTGGCACCGCCTGGATGTCGTCCACGGCCGTGACAGCGTCCACTGATCGAAGCCCAATCGACCAGAGCCACGGTGACGCGTCCGACGGCGGAGTCGTCAACTCAAGGCCCATTCTCGCGTCAAGCAACTGATCGAGGGCACTGACTCCTGTGTCGGACGAAATGTACGTCGACCATGACGCTTGCACCGCTCCGTTGTCCCATTCGGGTAGCACAGCATGCAGCAGCGCGGACATCGTGGTCGTTAGGCTGACTCGGTCGGGCGGAAGCCCCAAGGCCTCGAGGTCGGCGATGAGATCGTCCGCCAACTCGTAGCGACCATCGTGCGCACGCGCAAAATCCTTCGTATTGGCGCTAAGGAGGATGACCGAACCGGACTCGGCGCACTCAAGGGTCGAGTACCAAATCAGTGCGTCTCGGTAGCCCTTCTCACCTTCGCTGAACGGTCGCTTGCGAGCGAGCACTCGCTCTACCAAGTCATGGTGGGGAACCGACGGGTGATCGAGAACCGATCCCACCTCCTCAAACCAAGTTCTAACTTGATCGGCGTAGTCCGCGCACATTTCTTGGATCCGGGCCTCATCCAGGAAGTTGAGATTTGCGGGCTGAGGAGCTGCGCCGGGGACGCAGCCGAGAAGTTCGGTCCGCAGGCGCGCCACTTTTCGCTCCATGTCCATGAGCTGGAGAAGACCACGTCGGCGATGGTCGACGACTTCCTGAAAGACGACGGCCGGGAGTCGAAGATGGAACAACCCGAGGCGGGCGGCTGCTCGAAGTATCGGCCAGTCACCCAGACTTAGACTGCCCCTGGCCTGAAGTAACACAGATGTGTCAACGACAATCTGCAGTCGAGATGGTTCCCCGATGGGTTGGTGCTTCATTGAGGCGCCGACCAACAGAGTCAACCAAGCCACTTGATGATCATCACTCGAGCAGTGTCGCGCGGCGCGCACGGCTCGCCCCTTACATGGGACGCGACCCTGTCCGTTCACGCCAGGGTCATCACGTCGGTTAGTGCGCTGATGATCCGTACCTCGACGGGTGTCCCGGAACGCACTCCTAGAGGTGAGCGGCAAGTGTCGCCGCGCTGCGCTGGTAGCTCACGGTCTCATAGCGGACAGAACGCGCGCTCGAACGACCGGCCTCTGCGGCGGTGACCCAGATCGACGGCTACTCGTGCTCGTCATCGCCACCTGACGGCTCTGGATCGATGGCAATGAGTCGTTGGTCGCCAGCAGACTGTTCCAACGCACGCCTCCAAAGCACCACACCGCTGACGAGTGTGCCCGCGCACTCGTCAGACGCGCCGTTGGAGCCGGCGACTAGCAACTAGACCAACGGGAAGTAGCCAGGAACCTCGCCATGCGGAGTGTCAAGATACACCTTCGCCTCCGGGTTCCCGGAGAATTGGCCATGACTCCAGCGGATTTCTACGTGGCCCGATACCTCTACGAGGAGGCCCGAATGTCTGTTTTCAACCTCGGCTCTCCACGTCACCCGAGGCTGATCCCCTGACTGGGAACTGACTTCGAAATCGCGTAGCCGGAAACTACGACGCCAATCCCATGGCGTGGCCACACGGAGGCGTAGCGGGGCGATCCGTGATGCACCTAGAACAAAGTACGGGGCACTTCCCATCCGCAACATGCGCCAAAGTAGCGCCTCGCGCACCTTCAGCGAACCAGCTCGTTCTCGCCATCGCCGCACGGTCTCCACGGAAACTACGTGGACGAACTCGCTGCGAGCCTCGCGTACGGCCGTGGGCCATCCAGCCGCAAGAAGTTGTGACAATTGCCTGCGGTCCTCAGTGTGAAGTTCGCTGGCCACCGAAGGGAACGACTGAAGGTCCAGATAGTCGCGAAGGGACTCGTAGAGCGCTTGGTAGGCATCAGGTGCGACGTGGGCATACCAGTCTGTTTCCCTGGCACCGTGCCCGCCCTGCAGGAGCCGCTCGAATAGGTGGAATGGCGAGGCATTGATCATGATCTTGGACAAGTACTTGCAACTCACTAGGAAGACGTGGTCGATGCGCAGGTCTACTGGAACGACCTCGTCCCCGGGCATTCGGTGCGAGCCCTTCCACTCGATAACGAGAGGCCTCCGTCGCCTCAAACCGTCCGTTGCCTCCAAGAAGGCCTGCCCATTCGCCCAGGCGCTTTCGAACTCAGCAGCATGGCCGCCGCCCTCATAGGCGCTTCGGAGCAGTGCCCAGGTCTCTGGTGCCACGCTCACCATTTCGGGCGGCTGAACACGCAAGGCATCATCGACGGATGAAAACCCGAGCATTCCGAGTCCGGTCAAGAGCTCGGTTACGGTCGTCCGTAGGTCGGGCAGGATTCAGTCCTCAAAAAGGGGCGTGAACTGCATCTCGATGCCAGCGATCTCGACATCTGCTGGAAGGTACATCTCCATTGAGGAATACACATCGACGGCGACGTCATTCTGACGTATCCATCCCTCGACGGCATCCCCCCACCGCTCTTCACGAAGCGCAGCTCGCAGCGCGGTCTTGACGGCCGGAGGCAATTCTGACGCGGGTGTTGCCGCGACTAGTTTCAGCGCAAGGATCCAATTGAGCGTATCGAGGTCTTCGGCCGTGAACACCTGAGGCGGGTCGCTCCGAACGACAGCACACGCCACTAGGCGTGTCATCCTCTTCGCCTAGCCACGTCCGCCTCCGTCCAGAAGCCCGCAAGGGGAACCTCGTGGCGCGCGCCCTCCGCATACGTCTCTAGACGTGAGCGGCCTTCATCCGAAAGCATTTCGATCGCGTCGAAGAAGGCGTCCATTCCGGCAGCCCGAAGAGCAACATCTCCTTCACTTCCCCGTCGCGGCAGATGCGAGGTCAGAAAAACAACTGGGGCCTTGCCCTTGTTCGCGAGCACGTGGGCGCGTCCTAGGCACTTCCATACGGTGTCGGTCCTTAGCAGACCGCCTCTTGTCGTCGTGAACGCTCCAGAGACATCGAAGTACCAAGGCACCTCATCAGCGTCGACAGCCAGGAGGTTCACGGTCAGCCCGAGCCCACGCAGGCGGGCATTGCGACCGACAATCGTGAAGCCGGCGTCCTCGAGCACCCGCTCAGCGATAGCTTGCGCTGCCTTACCCTCACGCGTTGCCCGAGCTTGGAAGTCATCATCGCCGCCTGTGGCCACAGAAGGTGTGGTGATGGCGGCGCGGGTCGATCGCTTCCGTGCTGGCGCGGGCTCCTCGCTCTTGACCTGGGTCGCTTGAACTCGGGCACGGGCGATGTCCACGTATGCAGGATCGAGGTCGTAGCCAACGTAACGCCGGCCGACCTTGGCGGCTGCCACGAGCGTCGATCCAGAGCCCATGAAGGGGTCGACGACAAGATCGTCAGCGTAGGTGTACAAACGAATCAGCCGCTCCGGGAGTTCGACGGGAAACGGCGCCGGGTGGCCTACCCGCTTCGCACTCTCGGGCTGTATTTCCCAGACATCGAGAGTCGCCGCCATGAACTCGTCGCTCGAGAGCGAGTTCTCGAATGGCAAGCCTTCTGCCTCACGTTCTTTCACGGAAAGAGCGCGGTCGAAACGACCCTTGCTGGCGATGATGACCCTCTCTGTGATGTCGCGCAATACGGGGTTTGCCGCACTTCGAAAAGATCCCCAGGCACAAGACCCGCTAGCCCCCTCGCTCTTCTGCCAGATCACCTCACCGCGAAGCAGCAGGTGCAGGTCATCTTGCAGGATCTTTATCACGTCGGCGGAAAGGCTCCGGTACGGTTTTCGACCAAGGTTCGCGACGTTGACGGCGATTCGTCCCCCTGGCTCGAGCTTGCGCTTGCACTCGGCGAACACCTCTCGCAAGAGATCGAGGTATTCGAGGTACGAGCTCGGGACACCCTCGCGATCTAGCTCCTCCTCATACTTCTTGCCCGCGAAGTAAGGCGGCGATGTGACGACGAGCGCTACTGAACCGTCCTGGATTTGATCCATCTTCCGAGCATCTCCGCATATGAACGGGGTGGAAACCGATCTCGGAAGGGGCACCTTCGTGTCGGAAGTGATTTCTGGAGTCTCAAAGCGGGCGTAGAAAGCGGCCGCATCATGCGCCTCTCTCCGACTGACCCCGAAGTTCGATGTCGCTGTGCGTCTGCGCTCGGTCACCGCTCCACCTCCTCCGAGGCTACCTCGCCGTCCCGGTCCGGCGGGGGATCCTTAGGAGACAATATCGAACGGATGTTCGCTGCCTGGATCCGCCCGGAGGTCCTTCGTCAGAGAGCGACAATCCGCCCGATGACCTGTCGACCGTCAAATAAGCGGGTCCGACGAGTGTCCCCTCTCGACAGCGGGCCAGGAAGCATCATGGTGATCGTGACAGACCCCGCGGCCAGACGTCGACCGCTGACCCTACCCGAGATGCAAGCCCTCGCCGACACCATGAGACGCTGGATGGCTCTGATCGACGCGGGCGAGATGGAAGCCGGTCCCGTTCTTCGCCACGAGCTCGCCGGCGCGCTGACGGTCCTCGAGGTCGCTCTCGGCCATGATCCGTCCCTCATCCAAACCTCCTTGTTTACAGATGACGAACGTTTAATGTAAACTTGGTGTGAAGGGTCAGGTATCCCCGGCGAAAAACAAGAAAGCCAAGAACAGAGTCGTTGGTGCGATCGGCTACACGAGGGTCAGCACCGAGGAACAGTCCGTATCCGGGCTCGGGCTCGAGGCTCAACGGGCTGCCATCGAAGCCGAGTGCGAGCGCCGCTCCGTGCCGCTGTTGCACGTGTTCACTGACGCCGGTCTGAGTGCCAAGGACCTCCATCGCCCTGCCCTCCAGGAAGCCATCGCTCAGCTCGACTCCGGCAAGGGCGAGATCCTGGTCGCGGCCAAGCTCGACAGGTTGAGCCGGAGCGTCCGGGATGTTGTCGCTTTGCTCGATCACTCGGCCAAGCACGGCTGGCGGGTCCTGACCTTGGATCTGGCGATCGACACGACGACACCCTTCGGCGAGGCCATGGTGGCGGTGTCAGCGGCCTTTGCCCAGCTTGAGCGAAGACTGATCGGCGAACGCACTCGGGCCGCGTTGGCTGTCACGAAGGCACAAGGAACACGGCTGGGGCGCGAGTCACTACTTCCTCCCGACCTCGAGCATCGGATCGTCGCAGAGCACAAGCGGGGAGAGGGTTGGTCGGCCATCGCGAGGAGGCTCAACAGCGAAGGCGTTCCCACCACCTACGGGGGAAGACTGTGGTATCCGAGCACCGTACGTGGGATCGTGCTGCGGGCACGTGCAGAGGGCTAGTGGCGACAAGAAGAATCGTCCGGGCTCATTGAACATGCGGCGCGACGGTCCTAGCGTCCTCAGCGTTCGTCGGCGGGAGGAGCTTTGGTGGAGGGAACAAGGCATTCGGTGATAGGTGCCGATGACGTCAGCATCGGCCTGCTGACAGCGGGCGCTGGGCCGGCGCTGTTGCTCGTGCACGGCGGAATGGGCCGGATCGAGCAGTGGGAGCCCGTATGGTCAGCTCTGGCCGAGCATCGGCAGGTAACAGCGATGGATCGTCGGGGCAGGGGTTCAAGCGGTGACACTGAGCCCTACTCGCTCAGGAAGGAATTCGACGACATAGCGGCGGTCGCCAATCATCTGGCAGGAGAACAAGACGCCCCCTTCGATGTCTTCGCCCACAGTTACGGAGCGACCTGCACACTCGGAGCGGCAGCTCAACGGGCACCTTTCCGCCGTATTGCGCTATACGAGCCGCCCGGGCCTCAGACAGTCCCGAGAGAATGGGTCGAGCGAGCCACTGGCTTGGTGTCCGATGGGAAACCGGGACGAGCGATGTTCAGCTTCGTCACCGAGATCGTCGGTCTCACCCCTGAGCGGTTCGAGGAGTACAGGAGCGCCCCGGGAGCTTATGACGTCCTCCCTATCGTCGCGGCAACGCTTCCGCGAGAGGCTGAGGCGCTCACGAGCGTCGACCTTGCTGGTCTCGCCGCGCAGGTCGCGGCTCCGGTGCTGTTGTTGCTCGGCATGAAGAGCCCCCCGTGGGCTGGTGAGATCACTCGCGCCCTCGCGGCGACACTGGCGACCGCCGAGCTTGTGAGCCTTCCCGATCAAGGACACGACGCCATCGATTTGGCGCCGGACCTCATCGTCAGCGAACTCCGGCGCTTCTTCGACAACGACTGACGCCGTCGGACGCTTGTGCCACAAACAAACGAATATCCGTTATCGGGCGCGGCGCGACCCTTGCCCGGAGCGTCGTTCGAGGGTGTCGTTATGTGCTCGTACCGGTGTAGTTGGCGAATCTCTGGCGGGCTAAAGACGTTTTCCGCCCACGGTCATTGATCGACCTCATCGAGCGCATGCCGGTCGACCGGTCATCTCGGACGTCACACGGCCTCCCGGTTGGACGACAAGAACGCGGCGTGGCCCTGGTCACGACCGAGATGCGATTAACCGGGACCGCGCCCAGCCGACACGCTCTAAGGTTCGGGGAGCTGAGTGACCTTCCCGTGCCCGACGATCGGCAGCTGTTGCGAGTCTCCGACGCCGAACGGGAACAGGTCACCGAGAGGCTTCGCGAAGCAGCCGGGCAGGGGCGGATCACCCTCGACGAGCTCGACGCCCGACTCGAGGCGAGCTACGCGGCCAAGACCTACGCCGAGCTGGCGGAGATCACACGCGACCTTCCCGTGCAGGGGTCGGCAGAGCTGACGATGAGTGGCTCGGGCGTGTTCCCTGCCGAACGCATCGGTGGCACACCGAGACGCAAGCTGTCTGTCGCGGTCATGAGCGGGATGCGGCGTAGAGGACCTTGGGTGGTCCCGCCTGTCTACACGGCGGTGGCATTCATGGGCGGCGTGGACATGGACCTGCGGGAGGCCAGATTCAGCGAGCGCAATGTCAAGATCCACGTGTTCGCCCTGATGGGCGGCGTCAACATCGTCGTCCCGGAGGACATCGAGGTCGATGTCGCCGGCATCGGGTTCATGGGAGGGTTCGACCACAAGGCGAGCGGGTCCGGCGTGCCTGGCGCCCCGCTCCTGCGGGTCACCGGCTTCGCGATGATGGGTGGTGTGAGCGTTAAGCGCAAGCCCATGGCAAAGCCCAAGAAGCAACGCCCCGAGGTGGCCAGGAGCAACGAGGCGCCCCAGATTGAAGCCTGATCGGTCCGATCACCGGAGGGTTCTCTCGCTCTGCATGGTGATGAGCAGACTCCCGTGTCCGAGCTGCCGTTCCGTGTCCGATTGCAGCGCATGGACCTAGGCGAGCCGGCAGCACCAAATCGACGGTCGGCGTTCATGCCAGGCAATAAACAACCGTCCTTCGGTCTCGACGATCGCTCGCGTTCCTCGTCATTGGATCTCCTTCGCCTGCTTGGACATCGGGCTTGCGTGTTAGTTGGGTTGGGTACCTGTCGTGTTGCTGGGCGTTGTGGTGACCCTAGGCGGTCCGGCGGCTGAACAAGGCGCGCGAGGCGGCCGCCGCGACGAGCACGAGGCCCACGCACCAGGCCAGGGCGGTCCACGGGCCGGAGCCGACTGGCGTCCCTAAGAGGAGGCCCCTGATCGATTCGACCACCGGGGTGACGGGCTGGTTGCGGGCAAAACCCTGGAGCCAGTGGGGCATGGTGGCGATCCTCACGAAAGCGCTGCTTGGGTACGGCAGGAAACCCAGCCCGAGAGTGAAGCCTGCGGCTGCCTCCGGTGAACCGGTCAGTAGGCCGAAGGTGGCCGCCACCCAGGAGATAGCCAAGCTGAACACCAGCAGTATCCCGATCGCCGCCAGTCCGGCGCTGACGCCAAGGTGTGGCCGGAAGCCGATCAACAAGGCCACGCCGAGGACCAAGACGGTGGAGGCGATGTTGCGTACCACGCTGGCAGCGACATGGCCGGAGAGGACGGCAGCACCGCTCACGTCCATTGACCGGAAGCGGTCGATGATGCCCGTGGTCATGTCCTGGCTGACAGCGACGGCGGTGTTCGCCGACCCCATCCCGGTGCACAGGACTAGGACCCCGGGCACGACATAGGTGACATAACGGGTACCGGTGTTTATGGCTCCTCCGAAGAGGTAGACGAAGAGCACCATCACCATTACGGGCAGAGCCAAGGACGTGACCAAGGCCTCTACGTTGCGGCGTGACAGCCTGACGCAGCGCTGCGCCATGGTCAGCCAGTCCCGGGCGGTTCTAGCAATCGATACCTCTGCCGCGACCAAGCCGAGGACATCGGGCGTCGTGCGGCTCGGGCGCTCCAGGAGCATTAGGTCACGCATTGGCGCCAACCTCCAGCGAGCGGTCGACGTGACTAGCCTCACTGGTCTCCGCGCTTTGGTGGCCGGTCAAGGCGAAGAACACGTCGTCGAGGGTTGCCTCATGCAGCTCGAAGCGTTCCACTAGCCGCCTTTTCGGGTCGACCTCGTCCAGCAGGGCCAGCACGTGCGCAGCACTGCCGTCGGTGGCCAGTCCGACGGTCAGCCGGTCTTCGTCGCTCCAGACGATGCGGGGGCCGAGCGAGCGCCTCAGGCGAGCAAGGATGGAGGCATCGGTCAGCGTCAGATCCAGGCGCCGCCCGCCCAGCTGCGCCTTGAGCGCGGCCGGCTGCCCCTCGGCTACGACTCGTCCTTTGTCGATCACCACCACGTGGTCGGCCAGTTGGTCGGCCTCCTCCAGGTACTGCGTGGTGAGCACCACGGTGGTCCCGGAGCTCACGACCTCGCGGACCACCTCCCAGGTGGACTGCCGGCTGCGCGGATCAAGGCCGGTCGTCGGCTCGTCCAGGAACATCACTTGGGGCCGGACCATGAGCCCTGCAGCCAGGTCCAGGCGGCGGCGCATGCCCCCTGAGTAAGTCGTGACCCGCTGGCGACCGACCTCGAGAAGATCAACCGCTTCGAGCAGTTCTCGGCAGCGACGGCGCGCTGCTGCTACCGAAAGACCGGCGAGCCGGCCGATCATCATCAGGTTCTCCTCGCCCGTCTGCGCCGCGTCGACCGAAGTGCCTTGGCCGATCAGGCTGATGCTACGGCGGACCAAGTGCCGGTCCCGCAAGACGTCGAGGCCTGCTACACGGGCGGAGCCAGCATCTCCGCGCACCAGGGTGGAAAGAATGCGCACGATGGTGGTCTTGCCCGCTCCATTGGGGCCCAGGAGACCGCACAGCTCCCCGCCCTCCACTCGTAGGTCGAACTCGCGCAGTACGGGTATTGCGCCGTAGGACTTGCTGAGGCCCTTGGCTTCGATTGCCGGGAAACTGCTCATGTGGTGTGTGTACGCTTCCTCACTTGACAGGGCTTGCAGGAGCCTCTGCGAAGCTCGACCGACCGCAGGGCCGCGTGGCAAGCAACTCTCAGTATACGTTGTACATGGCGGTGTCGTCAAGCAAAAGGGGCGGAGTTACTGGAGAGTCTCAGTTGTTCAAGTTCTGTGCACTAGTGCGCCAGAGGGAGCTTCAGGCGACGTGGGCAGGCAGTCGCAGGTCCCTGGTGGGGATCGAACGTTAACCTGTGCACTAGTGCAGTGCTAGAATGATCGCCGAGCAGCGAGGAGCGCAGATGGCCGCCGCGAGCAACCCACCGTACCTGCGGATCGTGGAGGACATTCGCCGCCGCATCAGCGACGGGCTACTGAGCCCGGGCGATCGGGTCCCCTCGACACGGGAGATCACAAGGGAATGGGGAGTGGCGATGGCTACGGCCACCAAGACGCTCGCCACCCTCCGTCAAGAAGGTGCCGTGCGGGCCGTTCCCGGCGTCGGCACGGTGGTAGCCAGCTCCACGCCGGCCCGGCCGGCCCTCGCGCGGCCTCCCGGTGGGACCGCCGGTCCGGCAAGCGGACATGGCCCACGCGAGACTCGCGGCCACGAGGAGCCTCTCAGCCGGGAGCGCATCGTGGCGGTCGCCATTCTTGTCGCTGACCGCGAGGGCCTCGCGGCAGTGTCGATGCGCCGCATCTCAACCCAGCTCGACGCTGCGACCATGTCGATGTACCGCTACGTCAGGGGGAAAGACGACCTTCTCGGAGCCATGGTGGACGCGGCGTTCGCCGAGTTCCCCCCGCCGAGCCAAGCGCCGCCGGGCTGGAGGGATCAGTTGCTGCTCGCTGCGCGCCTGCAGTGGGATATCTACCGGCACCACCCCTGGGTAGCCGAAGCTACCTCCTTCACTCGACCACCAGCCACGCTCAGCACACTTCCTCACTTCGAGTGGGTCCTTCGCGCCATCGACGGCCTCGGCCTAGACCCGTTGGCCATGCTCTATGTGACCGTCACCTTGTTCAGTTACGTGCACGGGACCGCCGTCAACCTGGTGGCCGAAGCGGAGGCGGAGCAGGACAGCGGCCTTAGTTACGAGCAGTTTTCGGCCACCCAGGAGCCAGTCGTCGGTCAGTTATTGGCCACGGGGCGCTTTCCCGTCTTCACCCGGGTGACTACAGAACTTGCTGACCGGCGCCACCCCCAAGACGTGAGACCTGGCCTTGACCTCGATGCTCTCTTCGAGTTCGGCCTGCAACGATTGCTCGTCGGCCTCGCCGTCCTCGTCGAGCCGGGGCGGCGAGCGCGTCAGCTCACCGCGCGAGGTTAAGGCCAAGGACCCACCGTTCAACCTAGATGGGGCCACGCAAGAGGGGATCTGGCGACCGCCATCGCCTACAGGTCGGAGGTCAGCGTTCAAGCGGCCCAGCGAGAACATAAGCGCTTGTCTGTCGCGGTACGGACCATTAGCGGCGCCACCGACTCGGCAGGGATCTGCAGTCCGTTCCACCCGCAATGCACCGCGAGCAGTGCTGTCAGAAACTCCAGGTGGCTCAGCTGTCGCACGGCTCTGGGCCTGAGCCCATGAACCTGGTGAGGGACCAACAAAGGTGGCGTCCCACGCGCGGTGTAAATAGCTGGAGGCGCAGGTTCCGACGAGAGCCTATGCGGCTGCTGTGACAGTTTCTTCTGAAACGAGATCTTGCTGCTCTCCGAGGAGCTCGCGCCGGAGATCTTGCAAGCGCCTGAGCGCTCGCGGTGTCACCGTCACCCCGCGCCAGCCGCGGCGTTGCCGGTCGAGCACGGCGAACACGAGCGCGACACAGGTCCTCTCCCCTGGGAGGCGGCCGATCACCTTGGTCCGGCGGCGTGTCTCACCGAAGGTGCGCTCGATCAGGTTGGTGTGCCGGCATCTCCGTCAGTGTTCTTTCGGGAAACGCAGGTGCACGCTGAGCGATGCGAAGTCCTCGACCAGGCAGGCGACCGCTCCGGGATAGGCACGCTCCCACTGGGCCCTGAAGGCGTCGATGCGCCGGCGGGCTTCGCCGACTGCCCGCTCACCGGGCGGTTCCTCGATCTTGTCGAAGACCTCCCACCAGTCGGCCTTGAATGTCTCCTGGTCGGCCTTGGAGACCTTGGCGACCGCATTGCGGAGTCGATGGATGACACATCTTTGGCGAAGCGCTCTGGGAAAGACCTGCTCGATGGCGGCGATGAGGCCGGGCGCACCGTCGGAGACGACGAGGAGCGGTGAGGCGAGCTTGCGGGTGACGAGGCCCTCGAGGAAGTCGACCCAGGCGTCTGTCGACTCGGAGCTGGCCGCACCGAGACCGACGAGATGGGGTTTGCCGTCGGTGTCGATGCCCCAGGCGCACAGCACCGGCTCGGCCGGGGAGTGCTCGTGGAAGCGGAAGTTCGTCCCGTCCAAGAACAAATAGTCGATGCGGAGCTTGAAGAGGTCCTTCACACTGAAGGCGGCGAACTCGTCTTTTACCTGCTGGCAGATCCTCGACACGGTCGATCGCGAGAGCGCCGCCTCCTCACCGAGCACCTCGCGAAGGGCGGCTTCGACATCGCGGTCCGAAAGTCCCCGCACCCAGGCCGAGATGACGAGGGCCTCGAGGGCGTTCGTGCGCGTGACGCCGAGACCGAACAGCTGGGAGCAGAACTTCTCGTCGGTGTCTCGCAGTTTCGGCCGGCTGAGCTCGACCGGTCCCATCGTCGTCTTCACGGCGACGGGCGGTTGCCAGCCGTTGCGCGATCCGGCCGGGGTGTCCTCGCTTCGTCGTTCATAGGGACGTCGGCCCAAGAACGTGTCGACCTCGGCCTCGATCGCCTGCTGCATGAGGAGGCGGACGGTGAGACGGCCGACCTCCTCGAGCACGGTGGAAAGGTCCTGGTCGGAACCGAACAGCGCGTCGATCTCTGCGCGGACGCGCTCACTGGGCGATACTCGTGGTGCCACGGGTGTAGGTCCTCCTTCTGAGTTGGAGCTCTTGAAGGAACCTACGCCCGTTGCTCATTTACACCAGGGATGAGACGCGACCCCAACAAACAGGGCCAGTCGACTCGGGGCCCGTCTTGTCCATCCGCCCCTCATGCTTTCTCCCCCGTCCTTGACACCTACTCGGCTACCTGTCATCTCGCCCTACCTGAATGGCAGGCATCACGATGGTTCTCGAGCCGCCACCCCGAAACGCACCGTCTTCCGGGCACCGACGTGCCCCGTTTGGGCGAACCTCCCGGCAACCGGGGAGGCGGCGCGCCAGTTGAGCTCGAGCCGGAGAGATGGGGCACGAGAGTTGCGTAGGCAACCGAATTCGCCACCGACGCAACCGTCCTGGGCGGCAACCAAGGGGCGTCGAACGCGGTCGGTCATGTTTTGCGGCCAGGCACGGAGATGGTGGGGAAGGCTTGCACCGATCTGTGGCGCCGTTCGACACGGTCTTCGAGGTCCTGCAAAGGACGAGCCCCTGACTTCGCCTGCGCCGGGGCCTCTTCTATTCTCGCTGGGCTTCGCGCAACATCTTCGCCATGGACTGCAGGAGCTTCCAGCCGATGACACCGTTTCCCTGTACGAGCGGACGGAACTCCCAGAAGGTGAGTCCGTAGCAGACGAGCTCGCTCGAGGCAGTGATCGTCGCTGCACGCGGACCCTCGTCGATCAACGCGATCTCGCCGAAGTAGTCGCCCTGCTGCAGGGTTCCTCGTTGCGCGCCGCGGATGGAGACTGTTGCTTCCCCTGAGTCGATCAGGAAAAAGGCCGCGCCACCCGAGCCCTCCATGACAACAGTTTCGCCTTCGGAGAAGCGGCGCTCCTTGAACAGGCGGGCGATCTGCTCAATCTCCTTCCGGTCGAGGTCGGCAAAGAGCGGCACACGCTGGAGGGCTTCGACGGGACCGCCTGGCATCAGGCCGGTATTGGAATCCTCGTCCGCTGAACGCCCTGTCGTAACTGCCCTGCACTGCAGCAAGTAGAGCGTCCCGCCGGCGAAGGCCCATTCGATGTCTCGCGCGGGACCGTAGACCTGCTCGCACAGAAATGCGAGCCGGTTCAACTCCTCGAGCTGGTCGTCATCGAGGCAGAGTCGCTCGGTCAGGTCAGCCGCAAGCTGCTCCTCTACCGTGCCCCCGCCCGCGGCAGTGCGTATTGCGAGGGTCTTGCGTCCCGGCTTGCGTTCCAGCACCTGACCGGACCGGTCAATCCGGTAGTGGTCCGGGATGACGCGGCCTGCGACAACGGCCTCGCCCAGTCCCCAGCTGGCTTCGATCACGCGCTCATCTGCCCCGGTCATCGGACTCTCCGTGAACATAACCCCGGCGACATCCGGATCGAGCAAAGTCTGGACGACGACACCGACGCTCGGGCGACTGAAGAGGCCGACGCGCTGCCGGTAGGTGATGGCAGAGTCCGAGTTCGCCGACCACCAGATCTCGCGCAAGGCCGAGGCCAGCTCCCTTACCGACGGGACGTTGAGCAGCGTGACGTGCTGGCCCGCAAAGCTGGCCGCGGCGCCGTCCTCGTCGGCCGCGGACGAACGGACAGCGAGCGGTACCTGCAGTGGCCGGACCGCCTTTGTTACCCTGGCGATCGCGTCCTTCTCCCCCGCGGCTACCGCCTCCACAATGGAGCCTGATAGTGCGACCCCGGGCGGGACCGGAAGACCCTCACGCTGGGCCTCGCCCAGTCCGACCGCTTTCGACCGGCGGGCTCAAGGGATCCGCGCAACGAGCGCGGCGAGTCGACGACTGTGAGTTGACTCGACCGGGAGGTTCCCTTGGCACCGCACCTGACGCTGCAGCAACGTGAGTACGCGCGAAGGCTCCGACGAGAAGGGAGAACGATCCGCGAGATCGCAGCGGAGATCGGGTACTCGCGCTCGACCGTGAAGTATGTCGTGCGCGCTCTCGGCAAGCGGGAGTCCAGCCAGATCTTGTGGTCGCCGGGCCGGTCGCGCTTGTCGCTCGCGGATCGTGAGGAGATCAGCCGTGGGCTGTCGGTCGGTGAGCCGCTTCGTGCTGTCGCGCGACGGCTCGGCCGGGCGCCGTCGACCATCTCTCGTGAGGTGAAGGCGAACGGCGGACGTTCCCACTACCGAGCCGTGAAGGCGCACCATGGAGCGTATGCACGCGCCCGTCGTCCGAAGACCCCGAAGCTCCTCGCCGGCCCGCTCTGCGCGCAGGTCACCATGTGGCTCGAACAGTGGTGGTCGCCCGAGGAGATCGCTCGACGTCTCCGAATCGAGTTCCCCAGCGACGAGACGATGCACGTGAGCCACGAGACGATCTACCAATCCCTTTTTGTCCAAGGCCGTGGTGAACTGCGCAGAGAGCTCTCCCGCTGCCTGCGGACGGGCAGGGCCGAGCGCCGCCCCCAGGGGCGGAGCGAGCGTCGCGGGCAGATCCCGGACATGGTGATGATCTCCGAGCGTCCTGCCGAGGTCGCCGACCGCGCCGTTCCCGGCCACTGGGAGGGCGACCTCATCATCGGCAAGAACAACGGCTCCGCGGTCGGAACCCTCGTCGAGCGCACCACCCGCTTCGTGCTGCTGCTCCACCTCCCTGACGGTCGCGAGGCCGAGAAGGTCAACGAGGCGATGCGAAAAGCCATCGCCACCCTCCCCGCAGAGCTGGTCCGCTCGATCACCTGGGATCAGGGAAAGGAACTGTCTGCCCACGTCGCGTTCACGGTCGCAACCGGTGTCCAGGTGTACTTCTGCGACCCGCACAGCCCGTGGCTGCGCGGGTCGAACGAGAACACGAACGGGCTACTCCGTCAGTACATGCCGAAGGGGACCGATCTCTCCGTGCACAGCGCGGAGGACCTCGCCCGGTTTGCCGCGAGTCTCAACAACCGTCCACGCGAGACGCTCGGATTCATGAAACCATCAGAGAAGCTCGCTGAGCTTGTTGCGATGACTGGTTGAGCCCGCCACCCGAAAATGGCAGTTTCGCGCGCCTTGGTTAGTGGGACGACCTCTTTCACGTGAGTACGGCCACTTCGCCGGCGTCTCCGTCGACACGCACGCGTGTTCCATCTGCGATGCGTTCTGTCGCGTCACGCGTCCCGACCACACCCGGGATTCCGTATTCACGCGCGACGATCGCGGAGTGCGAGAGCAGGCCGCCGTTGTCGGTCACTATGGCGCCAAGTAGCGGAAGAAGGATGTTGAACGCCTCCGATGTCGACTCGGTCACAAGGACGTCTCCCTGGACGATCCGTCCGAACTCGGAGGGACCTAAGACACGTCGCGCTGGACCTTCGTAGACGCCGCGGCTCGCCGCCAACCCGCGCAGGACGTGCTCCTCGTGCTGCGCCTGGGAGCTCCCGAACACTTCGCCCAGTGCGATGGAGGTCGCACGCATCAGTCGGGCAACGGCAGGTGGCAACCCAGAGGGGTCAGGCGGGGAAGGAGGGGGCGGGCCGAGATGTGCAGGCGCGTCCCTGGCAGTGTGCGAAGCGCGGTACTCGGACCGCTTCGCGAGCTCGTCTCCTGACGGTCCCGCCGAACCGGAGAGCAAAGAGCACATCTCCCCGAGGCCCGCGTCGACCAGATGTTCGGCGTCGTGGATGCGCCCCCTGCGCGCAAGGCGGCGGCCGCCAGCGAGGACCGCTCGCCGCATCAATCCCGAAGCCCAGATGTCGCTGTAGATTCCCCGCTCGTCGCGCAGCCGGTAGGTGAGCCGGGCCTCCCCGAGCAGCTCGTCGAAATCGCTCCGGTGCTGCTCGGGGACCTTGTGGCGGACCTCGGCGATCCGGTCTTCGACGCTTGAGGCCTCCGCACCTTTCCCCGCAACGGCACCTCGGATCGCCCGGAGCAGTGCGTCGGGCAACTCAAGGGCGGCAGGCTCCGAGATGTCGAAACCGTCCAGAGGTCGGTATCCGACAAGGTCGAGATAGCCCGACACGGCCAAGCCCCTCTCACCATCGAGGGACCGCAACGCCGCGAGCGCGCGGCCGGGGTCGTCTTGCGACTGAAGGAGCTCCAGAGCAGAGGGGTCCTTCCCGATCGCGACGACCAGTCGCGCGAGCTCCGGTGAGCCGCCCGCTGATACCGACGCCGACCCACGCATGAGACCAAGCAGATCGGCGCGCTGAAGCCCGGTCCAGTCCTCGACGTGCGCGAGGAAGTCTCCGGTCGGAACCACCGCCGCGCCGGTGAACCGAAAGTGCTGGAACATCATCGCTGCGTGGTGGTCGCGGCACCGCGTGAGATACGCGACCAACTCATCGTCGGAGAAGGCGTCCGGATCAACCGCCTGGAGCTCCCGATGCGCAGCGATCGAAGACGGCTTGCAAGTCTCGTCCCACTCGCGAAGCTGCTCCCTCCAGAGCTTGCCTTGGAAGACCTCCTCCGCGCGCTTAAAGCGCGCAGGAATGGCCTCCTCGGGAGCTGGCGTGATCGTGCTGTACGCGAAGCCGTTCACGTACGCCATCTCGAGGCCGTCGATGAGCATCCCGTAATAGCGCGCCATATCGTTAGCGCCTCGTTTGCAGGGTTCAGGATGGGTCTCTGCCCAATAACGGGTCACCGGGCGGGGAAGATGCACGGGATCCTGCGCCCACGACCCAGGCCCAGGCGGCTCGAAAACGAGCTTGGCGGTTGTCTCTACGTCTGTCACCGGTGATCCCCCCTTGGTTGAGCCTCGGACCTCACCCTGCGGCTGGGGAATTATGTGTCCTCGCGGTTGGAAGGGCAAGGGTGGTGTTGGATACAGGCATCGCCGGATCGGTTCGCGCAAGCAGTTCTGCCAGGGGACCCTAACGAACACCCTTTCGCTTTGCTGTTCGCAGTGGTCCCGGCGGTTTCGCCGATCGAGTCACGGTTAGTCGGCCGACGCATTTGCTGCCGCGAGCGCCCGAGAGACGTAGGAGAACATGACCCGCACGAGGGAGATCGCTGTGTCGGCGTCGATGCGGTTCACCGGAAATGCGCCGGCATCGGGTCCCACGTTCGCCCACGTGGCTGGGTAGGAGCAGGGTGGTAGGTCAGGACGGCCGGGGCGGTTTACGGGAGCGGTGAAGAGGCTCGACCGAGACGCGCCGTGAGACCGTGCGTGGGCCAGTTACGCCTCGACAGCGCGACAGCCCCGCCACCCCCGCGGAAGGCAGCAGCGCCGGAAGATCGGGGGTGGAATACGCGGGCGAATGACCCTGTTGCCGCGACTGAAGCAAGGGGCCGTGAACCGGTCGCGAGACCCAGCGGGACCGGAGCAAAGGCCGGCAGCACCTCCTGGCGCGGGGGGACCACGAGAGCCGGGGCGACCGTTCGTCCGGTCCCGGTGAGCAGTCAGGAGAAGCGAAAGTGGCCCGGGGGGGACGAGTGCTCACCCGGGCCACGTTTCCTGCTTACCACCAGCACGGCCCCGCGCAGCGGGGGGTCTGCAGCGGGGCCGTATCGCCCGAGGGCAATGTGGCACGACCACCGTTGCCTTGCGAGGGAAGCAAAGGGCCGTGCCGCGGTCACGGTACTTAGACGATCTACGTACAGGCAAATTGCACCCTAGACACGAAACCGCCAAGCCCCGAAGCAGCATGGGTCGCCGGTGTGATGCAAAACGGCCCCGGTGCTCCCCTCCAAGCGCCGGGACCGTCCTCTGTATTGCGCGCACGTACAGACCGTCTGCTGCCATTTCAAGAGGCTCTCGTTCACGCGACGAGGCACAAGTCGCACAGCACACCTTCGTGTCGTTAGCTGGAGCGCGTCATGACAGATGGCGCTAGCCTGACAACAACTACCGAGGGGTAGTCCACCTAAAGGTCAGCCTATCGTGAGTGAATCGGGGGGGTTCGGCTATGCAAAAGACTGAGCATCGCAGTTTCGAGACTGCAGATGAGGTACGCGAGTTCCCGAACGGCCGGGCGGAGATCGTCAAGATCGGTGACGGTGAAGTAGGGCGTCTTGTTTTCCAGCCGGGGTGGCGCTGGTCCAACGACGTGAAGCTAATCGCCAACACCGAGAGTTGCCTCGCGCCCCACTTCCAGTACCACGTGAGCGGACGTCTGGCGATCCGGATGGACGACGGCAGCGAGTTCGTCGCAGGCCCCGGAGACATCACATCTCTTCCGAGTGGCCACGACGCCTGGGTCGTGGGCGATGAGCCGGTAGTGACCGTGGACTGGTTCGGCGCCAGCAACTACGCCAAGTAGAGCACTCGCACGCTGCGATGGACGCGCTCGCGGTCGTGGAGAGCTTTGGGAAGGCATGGGCGGAGCACGACCTCGAAACCACCTTGGCGCTGGTCACTGAAGACTGCGTGTTCGATTCCACGGGACCGGCCCCAGACGGGATTCGCCATGTCGGTCGGGACGCGGTTCGACGCGCCTGGCAGCCGATCTTCGATGATGGCAACACCCGGTTCGAGCCGGAGGAGATCTTCGGCGCTGGCGACAGGGTCGTGCAGCGATGGCTCTACACGTGGGATGGCGGCCACGTTCGTGGCGTGGATGTCTTCCGGATCCGGGACGGCAAGATTGCCGAGAAGCTGTCGTACGTGAAGGGCTGACAACAGTTTCGGCAAAGTCCTGCCGCTTTCACTTCGGCGAAAGCTATTGATCGCCTTCACGGGTCAAGCCAGGTGGCGCCGCCACCCATGGAGGCAGCGGCGCCGGATTGCCCGAGCGGGCAATCTGCAGGACCCCTGTCGGCTTGGCTTAGAAGGAGAGCAAGAGGCCGCGCGCCCGCAGGGTACACCTCCATTTCCCTGGCGACACGGGACGCGCAGCAGCCCCGCCACTCGAAGGGAACGGGGCTTTGCGGCGATTGTCGTAGGCCGCACCTCTACTCCTCACCACGATTCCACGGCGTCTACGGCGACCTGCGACCAGGAACTTCGCGCCGCCGAAGCTCCCTCAGCGCTCGTGCGAGCTGACCGAGGATCGCGGGCGCGCGCTCACGGCTGAGGCCGCTCAAAGGCACGCCCGTCGCGCGAACAGCGCCGCCACCCCTTGAGGCGGCGGCGCCGGATTGCCGGGGGGCGGCAATCTGCACGACCCCCGTTGCCTTGCGAGGGAAGCAGAGAGCCGCGTACTCATCACCGTAACCGGGGAATCGGGCAGAGGGGTCACGACTTCAATGGCGAGACAGGAATAAGTCCCTACGCGGTCGTGTTCTCTCGGCCAGGAGGAAGGGGTCCGTGCACCCGCCACACGGCGCAGCGGTACCGGACTGGGGGGACCGGCACCAGGGGCATAGGCCTTGCGAGACCTCCTAGCGGCAAAAGACAAGAGGCCGGGCGAACGGTGAGTCGATCTCGGCAAAGAAGAAAGTGGCCCGGGGCGCGAGGCAAACCCGGGCCACCTTTTTTACTTGGCCGCGCAGCGGCCCCGTCACCCGAAGGTAACGGGGCCGCCCGTCGCTGTGACCAGGCTAGAGGCTGCGCGGAAGACTGGGAGACCCAAGTGAGTGATCTAAAGGCGCAGGCGGACAGGCTAATCGCGGCCGCACTCGCCGGCCGAGATGCCGGATTCATCTCTGACCTCGCCCGCGTCAAAGACAAGATCTTCATGGGCGCCATGAGCGATCTGCCCGGGGCGACCTACGTTGTGGTGTCCATCATGGCCGCCCTAACTGACGAGACGCTCAAGAGCGACGACGGAGGCTTCGAGCAAGGCATGAGGCGCGCCCTAGTGGCACTGAACGAAGCCATCGAGGACGTGTTGGTCAAAAGCCGCGGCAACGAAGGTCAGACACCCGATCGGCTCACTTAGGGTCCTCCGCAAGTTAGTGCGCGCGTAGTATTGTGAGGACGTGGAGGTCGGACCTGAGGAACTCGCGCGATTCTTCGAGGTCGTCCTTCCTCACCTGAACGAGCGCCAGCGCAGGGTCGTGGCCGGTGCCGCCTCCGAGATGCTCGGCCGGGGAGGCAAGAGCGCTGTCGCGGTGGCATCGGGCATGAGCCGCAACACCGTCATCAAGGCCGAACGCGAGGTCGCCGCCGGCATCGAGCCCTCCGAACGCCTGCGTGCCCTGGGCGGTGGTGACCGTCCTCTCATCGACAAGCAGCCCGGACTGGTCGAGGCCTTGGACGAGATCGTGCATCCCGACACCCGCGGCAATCCGATGTCGCTTTTGCGCTGGACCTCCAAGTCGACGCGCCACCTCGCCGATGCCCTTGTCGCAAAGGGCTTCAAGGTCTCCGACGACACCGTCGGGCGGATCTTGAAGTCGCTCGGCTACAGCCTGCAGGCGCCCGCCAAGGAGAAGGAGGGCACCGCGCATCCCGACCGGGACGCCCAGTTCTCCTACCTGAACGAGCAGGCGACCGCCTTCGTGAACGACGACCAGCCGGTCATCAGCGTCGACACGAAGAAGAAGGAGCTTGTCGGGGAGTTCAAGAACACCGGGACCGAGTGGCACCCGACGGGCGAGCCGACGAGGGTGCGCACGCACGACTTCGTCGACAGAAAGCTCGGACGGGCCGTTCCCTACGGGGTCTATGACCTCGCCAACGACGAGGGCTGGGTCTCGGTCGGCAACCGGACCGACACGGCCGAATTCGCCGTCGAGACGATCCGACGCTGGTGGTATTCGATGGGAAGGCCCCGCTTCCCCGACGCCACCCGCTTACTCATCACCGCGGATGCCGGCGGCTCGAACGGCTACCGGGTTCGTGCCTGGAAGAAAGAGCTCGCCCGCCTGGCCGAGGAGACCGGTCTTGAGATCACGGTCTGCCACTACCCGCCCGGCACCTCGAAGTGGAACAAAATCGAGCACCGCATGTTCAGCTTCATCTCGATGAACTGGCGTGGACGGCCACTCGAGTCCTACCGGACCATCGTCGAGCTGATCGCCGCCACCACGACGAAGAAGGGATTGCGCATCCGCGCCGAACGGGACGAGGGCTACTACGAGACGGGGGTCAAGATCTCCGACAAAGAACTCGCTGCCCTGCCCCTCACCCGGCACGAGTTCCACGGGGACTGGAACTACACGCTCACCCCGAAGACTGCTCACTCAAACGTGCGGTGAGCCCTTAGGCGACACCCCTACCCTTGCCGACGATTTCAGAGGCTTAGAAACGATCTGCAACCAGGAGTCTCACTGGCCAGGAGCCGAGATTCCGCGTTTGCCTCTCCCTGCCTCGACCTGTAGCGCCAGCGCGTCACCGGCCGTGACCCCACACTCACTGCAACGATCATCGTCTGTATACATCGGCCAGCGCTCCAGCGGCTGCGGGTTCGCAAGGGTGTACTCAACGTCGACTTTCTCACCGCAAATCGCACAAATAAGGAACGGGTCTGTCACCCCCAGATCGAAATCGACAAGGTGCCACTTGAGTAGCTCCTTGTCGAACCTTCCGTGCATGCTCGGCACAAAGATCTTGCGGGTCTGGGCGTGGATCACATAGTTGGGCATCCGCGGCCTCCCGTCGCCGTACGGGCCTTCTCGCACAGTAGGCCGTCCGATCGGAGAGCGTCACTGTCTCAGCGTCGCGACAAGATCGAATGGTGGTCGATGACTCACGGGCTTGCTCGGGCTCCCGTGCTCCCCGACGACGTGCCCGACGTCGAGCGGCGGCCGCTTAAGGCTGGGACAATCGCTCAAAGGAAAGTCGGGAATGGGAACTGTGTTCGCCATCTTCTTCATCGTGCTGATCGCACTGCTCTTCGTGTGGCGGACAGTCACCTCGATAATGAAGGGCCGTCAAAGGGGGCGGCGTGGTCGGAAGCGCGGTGTTCGTTAGTCAAGGACCAGCTGACGGCCGACACCCACTGCCTTGCCGACGACTTCAGCGGCTCTACTTCGATCTGCGACGTGCGTCCTCGCGCCGCAACTCCCTCAGCGCCCGTACGAACTGACCGAGGATCGCCAGTGCCCGCTCACGGCCCTAAGCAGGGTTGGCGGAGCGGTTCCGCTCTACGGTCCGATCCCGGCGAGGTTGACCGGGACCGTGCCCGCCACGTAACCCCAGCATTCTGCTCCGCCGTTCCTCAGGACAGCGCAGGCGCTACCTATGCCGACCTCCAGGCTCGCGACGCCAGCGAGCCCTTTCACCGTGACGGGAACATCGGAGGCGCTTTCGCTGCCGCCGTCGCCCAGCTCCCCGTAGCCGTTCTGCCCCCAGCACATGGCCGTGAAGCTCCTCAGCACGGCGCAGTAGGTGTACTCGCTTCCGGTGGAACCGTTGTCGTCACCGCCCACAAGGCTCACCGCGCCGGCGAGCCCCTTCACCGTGACCGGGACGTCCGAGTACGCCTGACTCGTGGAGCTGCGGGCGTGTCCCAGCTCATCGAAAGAGTTGGATCCCCAACACTTCGCTCCGCTGCTCCTCAACAAGGCGCAGTAGCCATAGTCGGTACTCACGAGGCTCGCCGCGCCGGCGAGCCCCTTCACGGTGACCGGCACGTCCGAACCGAGGTTGGTCTTGGGGTTGGGTTTGCTGTTGTCTCCCAGCTCGCCGAAGGAGTTGTTCCCCCAGCACTCCGCTCCGCCGCTCCTCAACAGGGCGCAGTAGCCGATACCGTCGCTCGCCAGACTCGCCGCGCCGGTGAGCCCCTTCACTGCGACTGGCACGCTCGAGGACACCTGCCTCGAGGAGTTCGAGCCAGCGAGATCACCGAGCTGGCCGTCG
>CAVRAT010000014.1:0-125243 GCA_963719125.1 uncultured Acidimicrobiaceae bacterium | reverse complement strand
GCACACCGGTGATTTCTTTCTCGGCAGCCTTCTGACGGGCGCGGATCTCCGAGTCCTTGGCGCCTGCGGCCTCGAGCTCCGCGAGTTCACGCTCGAGATCGGAAAGGCGGCGCTCGGCCTCGAGATCGCGGGCACGCTCAATCTCGCCGATCTCGGTGTTGAGCTCGGCATCGAGGTTCGGCAGATCTGCGTGACGACGCTCCTCGTCCACATGTGTGACGAGGTAGGCGGCGAAGTAGATGACCTTCTCGAGCTGCTTGGCCTTGAGCTCCTCACGGGCCTCGGTGCCCATGAGCAGGTAGGCGAGCCAGGATCGGGTGCCACGGAGGTACCAGATGTGCACGACCGAGGCGGCGAGCTCGATGTGGCCCATGCGCTCGCGGCGCACCTTCGAGCGCGTGACCTCTACGCCGCAACGCTCGCAGATGATGCCGCGGAAGCGGACGCGCTTGTACTTGCCGCAGTAGCACTCCCAGTCCTTGGTCGGCCCGAAGATCTTCTCGCAGAACAGGCCGTCCTTTTCCGGGCGCAGCGTCCTGTAGTTGATCGTCTCGGGCTTGCGAACCTCTCCGTGCGACCACGTCCGGATGTCGTCCGCCGTGGCGAGCCCGATTCGAAGCTGATCGAAATCGTTGACGTCGAGCACCTAGAAGCTCCTCTCCGCAGCGCGGCGCGCGTCCTCCTCGTCGGACCCCCGCTCGGGGCGACTGATGTCGATCCCGAGCTCCTCGGCAGTCCGGTAAACGTCCTCGTCCAACTCGCGCATCTCGATCTCCTCGCCTGTCGTCGAGAGCACCTCGACGTCCAAGCAGAGCGATTGCATCTCCTTGATCAGGACCTTGAAGCTCTCTGGGATGCCGGGCTCGGGAATGTTCTCGCCCTTGACGATGGCCTCGTATACCTTCACACGGCCGAGTACGTCGTCTGACTTGATGGTGAGCAGCTCCTGCAACGCGTACGCCGCGCCGTAGGCCTCGAGCGCCCAGACCTCCATCTCGCCGAAGCGCTGGCCGCCGAACTGAGCCTTGCCGCCGAGGGGCTGTTGGGTGATCATCGAGTACGGGCCGGTCGACCGGGCGTGGATCTTGTCGTCGACGAGGTGAGCGAGCTTCAAGATGTAGACGTAGCCCACGCACACGGTGTTGTCGTAGGCCTCGCCGGTACGCCCGTTGTAGAGGGTCACCTTGCCGTCTGTACCGATCATCTTCGTCGCGCCGTCGACGGAGTCCGGGAGCAGCTTCTCGAACAGCTCCTGGATGGTCGGATGCCGGCCGGCCTCTTCCTTCTCGTCCCAGTGCGCCCCGTCGAAGACCGGCGTCGACACCCAGACGGCCGGGTCGGTGCTCGGCCGGGTCTTGGTCTCAGTGCCGCGCACAATGTGATCCGAGAGCACCCGCTTGTCGGCGCCGTGCCAGCCCCACCGCGACGCATAGCCCAGGTGCGCCTCCAGCACCTGGCCGACGTTCATCCGGCTCGGGACGCCGAGCGGGTTCAAGATGATGTCGACCGGAGTGCCGTCGGCGAGGTGCGGCATGTCCTCGATCGGAAGGATCTTGGAGATGACGCCCTTGTTGCCGTGGCGTCCGGCGAGCTTGTCGCCTTCGGAGATCTTGCGCTTCTGGGCCACATAGACCCGCACGAGCTGGTTCACCCCCGGCGGCAGCTCGTGGGAGTCATCGCGCGAGAACACCCGCACGTCGATGACCTTGCCGGACTCACCGTGGGGAACCTTGAGGCTCGTGTCGCGTACGTCGCGAGCCTTCTCACCGAAGATCGCCCTCAACAGCCTCTCCTCGGGCGTGAGCTCCGTCTCGCCCTTGGGGGTGACCTTGCCCACGAGGATGTCGCCCGCGTCGACCTCGGCCCCGATGCGGATGATGCCGCGCTCGTCGAGGTCCGCCAGGATGTCGTCGGAGAGGTTCGGGATGTCGCGCGTGATCTCTTCGGCACCGAGCTTGGTGTCGCGGGCGTCGACCTCGTGCTCCTCGATGTGGATCGAGGTCAGGACGTCGTCGCGGACCAACCGGTCGGACAAGATGATGGCGTCCTCGTAGTTGTAGCCCTCCCACGGCATGAACGCGACGAGAAGGTTCTTCCCGAGCGCCAGCTCGCCGTTGTGGGTCGAAGGGCCGTCTGCCAGCACGTCCCCGAGGCGGACCTCCTGGCCCTCTGAGACGACCGGCTTCTGGTTCACACAGGTGTTCTGGTTGGAGCGCTGGAACTTCGCGATCGGGTAGATCTTCCGGCCAAGCTCCTGACGCGCCCGGTCCTTCTCGCCTTGCTTGTACTCGACAGTGACGTAGTCACCGGCGACGTCGACAATCTTGCCGGAGCCCTCGGCGAGGACGACCTCGCCGGCATCGCGCGCTGCTCGGGCCTCGACACCAGTGCCGATGTAGGGCGCCTCGGGCACGAGCAGGGGAACCGCCTGCTTTTGCATGTTGGCGCCCATGAGGGCACGGTTGGCGTCGTCGTGCTCGACGAAGGGGATGAGAGCGGTTGACACCGAGAGGATCTGCTTGGGAGAAACGTCCATCAGGTCGACTTCCGACGGTGGGACGTAGTCGACCTCGCTGGCGGTGCCGTAGGAAGTGGACGTCGCGCCCACCCGCACGCCGGCACCTTGCGGGCCGCGGCGCACGAGGACCCTGTCGCCCACGAAGCGCCCCGACGCGTCAAGCGCAGCCGACGCCTGGGCGATGACGTACTCCTCTTCCTCGTCGGCGGCGTAGTAGACGATCTCGTCGGTGACCCTGCTGTCGACCACCTTGCGGTAAGGCGTCTCTATGAAACCGTGGTCGTTGACGCGCGCGTAGCTGGCCAGGTGACCGATGAGGCCGATGTTCGGGCCTTCGGGAGTCTCGATCGGGCACATCCGGCCGTAGTGGGACGTGTGGACGTCTCGGACCTCGAAGCCCGCGCGCTCGCGCGACAGGCCCCCCGGGCCGAGCGCCGACAGACGCCGCTTGTGCGCCAATCCCGACAGTGGGTTGTGTTGGTCCATGAACTGCGACAGCTGGCTGGTACCGAAAAACTCCTTGATGGCGGCTACGACCGGGCGGATGTTGATCAAGGTCTGAGGCGTGATTGCCTCGACGTCCTGAGTCGTCATGCGTTCGCGCACGACACGCTCCATGCGCGACAGCCCGATGCGGACCTGGTTCTGGATCAGCTCGCCGACCGAGCGGATGCGCCGGTTGGCGAAGTGGTCCTGGTCATCGAGGCGGTAACCGGCCTCGCCGTTGGCCAGGTGCAGCATGTAGGTCGATGCCGCGAGCACTTCGCTCGGACTGAGCACGCCGGAGTGCTCGTCCGGGCGCTCGAGCGGAATGTCCAAGAGCTGGGAGATGCGCTCGATCTCCGGGCCGAGCTTGCGGTTCAGCTTGTAGCGGCCGACCCGGGTGAGGTCATATCGACGCGGGTTGAAGAAGGCGTTCTCGAAGTAGACGCGGGCAGCATCGAGGGAAAGCGGCTCGCCTGGACGCGCGCGCTTGTAGATCTCGAGCAGTGCCTCGTCGCGGGTGGGGATGAGCTCACGCTCGCGCTCCCACTGCGCCTCGAGGAAGCCGAAATGGCGCACGAAGCGGCTCAGGAAAGCCTCGTCTTCGTAGCCGAGGGCGCGCAACACCACGAAGAGCGACAGGCGCCGCTTGCGGGCGACTCGCGCGCCGGCGCTCACGTCGCGGTTCGGCTTCGCCTCGACGTCGAACTCGATCCACTCGCCCCGGTAGGGGTGGATCGTCCCAGTGACGATCGTCTTCTGGTCTCGGCCGGGTTGGAAGATCACGCCCGGGGAACGGACGAGCTGGCTCACCACGACACGCTCGGTGCCGTTGATGATGAAGGTCCCGCGGCTCGTCATCATGGGAAAGTCCCCCATGAAGACGGTCTGCTCCTTGATCTCGCCGGTCGAGCGGTTCATGAACGAGGCCCGGACGAATATCGGCGCGGCGTAGGTGATGTCCTTCGCCTTGCACTCGTCGATCGAGAACTTGGGCGGTGGCCGAAGATCGGGGTCGGTCGGGTCGAAGTCGAGCTTCAGGCTCAACTGGTCGGTGAAGTCCGCGATGGGGCTGATGTCGCCGAATGTCTCGGCCAGTCCCTTCTCGAGGAACCACTCGAAAGAGTCGCGCTGAACGGCGATGAGGTCAGGAAGCGGCAGGACCTCGTCGATGTTGGCGAACGAATAACGCTCCGGAGTGCGGGGACGTAAGGGCAAGGGTCTACTCCTCGCGAATGCTGATCGACCGGAAAGGAATGAGCGATGCGTGGGCGCGCGTCAAGGAACTTGAAGTGGAGCTGTCACTTGACGGGAGGGCACGGCAACCATTCATGTTACACGCGCGGGGACGCGCGAGCAAGCGCCACGCACTTGTCGCCGCGCGAAGGGTACGGGAACCGTGCCCCAAGGTCAAGATGTCTTTTGGCACTTTCGCCAACAGCGCCATTGCCCCACCCCTGGGCGCGATCGCCCAGAAGGGGCACTACTTGAGCTCGACTGCGGCGCCAGCCTCCTCAAGCTGGGCTTTTGCCTTCTCGGCGTCCTCCTTCGACACCTTCTCGAGGACGGCCTTCGGAGCGCTGTCCACGAGGTCCTTGGCCTCCTTGAGCCCCAGGCTGGTGAGGGCACGCACCTCTTTGATCACCTGGATCTTCTTCTCACCCGCAGCGAGCAGGATGACATCGAACTCGTCCTGCTCCTCTTCGACCGGCGCCGCCTCGGCGCCGCCGCCCGCGGCGACTGCCGCCACTGCCACCGGGGCCGCAGCCGTAACGCCAAACTTCTCCTCGAAGGCCTTCAACAGCTCGCTCAGCTCGAGCACCGTCATGCCCGCTATGCCGTCGAGGATCTCTTCCTTGGTTGCCATGTTTCCTCCTGTTGTGCGAATGGTTGTCTGTAGTGCTTGAAAACTCGGTTCGGAAGGACGCGACCGCTAGCTAGCCCTCGGTGGGCTCAACAGTGTCGCTCGCCTCGGTGATGTCGCTCGCCTCGGTGATGTCGCTCGCCTCGGTGATGTCACTCGCCTCGGCTGTCTCGCTCGCCTCGGTGGTGCCGGCCGGCTCAGCCACTTCGGTTGCCTCGGCTGGGTCGCCGGACCCGGCTAACTCGGTCGCCTCGGCGGCGTCAGCCGGTTCGGCGGCGACAGGTTCGGCGGCGACAGGTTCGGCGGCGACAGGTTCGGCCGCGTCGGTGGGCTCGGCCACCTCGGCCGGCGCGGCGGTGTCCGCCACGCCGCCGCGCTTGTCGATCAATGCGGACAGCCCATAGGCGAGGCTTCTCGGAAGCGCCTGCAGCAATCCGGCGAACTGCCGCATCGGGGCAGCGATCGCGCCGGCGAGCTGGGCAAGCAGCGCATCACGTGACGGAAGCTCGGCCAGGGCGCCCGCCCCATTGGCGTCGATCAGCTGGGTGCCTAGAAGCCCGCCCTTCACGATCAGCTGCGGGTGCACCCGGCCGAAGTCTCGAAGCACCTTCGCGACCGCCCCGACGTCGTCACGAACGAAGACGATTGCCGTCGGCCCGTTCAGGTACTCATTCAGAGCCGCTTGATCGGTGTCCGCGGTCGCGCGCCGCACGAGGGTGTTCTTGAAGATCTTGTACTCCGCGCCCGCGCTTCGCAGCTGGCGGCGCAGGGTCGCGAGGTCCCCCACCTTGAGGCCGCGGTACTCGGTGAGGATGGCCGCGCTCGAGCTGCCGAGATGCTCGCGCACCTCTTCCACGACGGCGACCTTCTCAGGTCTCGGTCCTGCCATGAGCGCTCCTTTGATCACATGTCCCGGGCCGACCCCGGGGATAGGGCTCCGGAGGCTTGACGGCGCGCGGGACGTGGGAAGCGCTTGGCACTTCGCCTCGTCGGGCGGGTCGGAAACCCTTTCAGCACCTTTCGGCGCACCGGAGTTCTACGGCGAGTTATTCAGTTGGTAGCGGAAGCGTAGCCGACCTCGCGGACGGCTTGTCCAGCCGAGGGCGTTCGCCCCTCTCAGGCCGACGCCACCAGCATCTCGTCGACGACGCGCGCCTTGACGGGATCGATCTTCACGCCCGGGCCCATCGTCGAGGACAAGGTCACGGACCGCAGGTAACGGCCCTTGGCAGCCGCGGGCTTGGCCCGGAGGAGCTCGTCGACGGCCGACCGGTAGTTCTCAAGCAGCTGGGCCCGCTCGAAGGACGCCTTGCCGATCGGGATGTGCACGTTGCCGACCCGGTCGGTCCTGTACTCCACCCGGCCTGCCTTGTACTCCGCGACCGCCTTCGCGATATCTGTGGTCACGGTCCCGGTCTTGGGGTTGGGCATCAGGCCGCGAGGCCCGAGCACGCGCCCGAGCCTTCCGACCTGGGCCATCAGGTCTGGCGTGGCGATGGCGACGTCGAACGCGAGAAAGCCCTCTTTCTCGATGCGGAGCACGAGGTCGTCTGCTCCCACGATGTCTGCGCCTGCGGCACGCGCCTCGGCTGCCAGCTCGCCGGCCGCGAAGACTGCGACGCGTACGAGCCGCCCGGTGCCTGCCGGCAACGAGAGCGAGCCGCGGACGATCTGGTCGGCTCGACGTGGATCGACGCCGAGCCGCGTTGCCAGTTCGATGGTTTCGTCGAACCGGGCCTTCGCCAGGGTCTTGACCAGTTCGATCGCCTCGACGGGGGTGTAGAGGCGATCGCGGTCATAGCCCTTCACCGCTTCGGCGTACCGCTTTCCCCTGTTCACTTGCAAAGCTCCCTTCGATGTGGCGCGCCGGGAAACTGCGAGACGGTCGTCACTTGCTGACCGCGATGCCCATGGAGCGGGCGGTGCCCGCGATCTGGTGCTTGGCAGCCTCGAGGTCGTTGGCGTTGAGGTCCGGCATCTTCTTTGCGGCAATTTCCGCGACCTGGTCGTCGTTGATCGAGCCGACGGACTCGCGCCCGGCGAGCTTGCTCCCCTTTTCGAGACCAGCCGCCTCCCTGATGAGGAACGTCGTCGGTGGCGTCTTCAAGACGAAGGTGAACGAGCGGTCCTCGTAGATGGTCACCTCGACAGGCACGATCGTGCCTCGCTGACTCTCGGTCGCGGCGTTGTACTGCTTGCAGAACTCCATCGTCTGCACACCGTGCGGGCCGAGGGCCGTCCCAACCGGGGGCGCCGGCGTGGCTGCACCCGCGGGCAGTTGGATTTTTACGATGGCGGCGACGCGGCGACGTGCCATGAAGGTTGTTCCTCTTTCTTTCGCTGCCAGGCGCTAGAGCTTGGCGACCTGACTGAATTCGAGCTCGACCGGAGTCTCGCGACCGAAGATGTTAACGAGCACCTTGAGTTTCAGTTGATCCTCGTTTATCTCAGCGATCTGGCCTGAGAAGTCGGCGAACGGACCTTCCTTGACCCGAACCGTGTCACCGACCTGGTGCTCGAGGCGGGGCTTGGAGCGGTGCTTCTGGCCCTCGATCCCCTCCGGTCGCACCTGGAGGATCGCCTCGACCTCGGCTCGTGGCAAAGGCGTCGGCTTGGTGCCCGGGCCGACGAAGCCCGTGACACCGGGTGTCTGACGGATGACCGACCAGGAATCGTCGTCGAGGTCGCAACGGCACAGCAGGTAGCCCGGGAAGACCTTCCGCTGCACGAAGACGCGCTTGCCGCCTTTGATCTCGGCGACTTCCTCCATCGGGATCACGACCTCGAAGATCCGGTCTTCCATGTTCATCGAGGAGATCCGGCTCTCGAGATTCGACTTCACCTTGTTCTCGTAGCCGGCGTAGGTGTGCACGACGTACCAGAGACCGGGCCGGTCGTAAGGGCTGGGCTCGCGGACTGCGATCTCGTCCTCGTCACCTTGTGAAGGCAGCTCGTACTCGAGCGCTTCGTAGCCGCTCGCGCGCGAACCGGCCTCGATCGGCTCCTCGGGCACCGGAGCGTCCTCGGAGGAGGCATCCTCGCTGTTCAGTTCTGGGTGAGTCGTGCTCACGTTGTCATCTCCGCGATTGTCTTCGTGCTCACGAGCCGAAGAGGAAGAGCACGCCCTTGGCGAACCCGTAGTCGAGGCCGAAGACGAGGCTGACCATGAACACGAGGGTCACGAACACGACGATGGTGTACTTGACAACCTCTGGTCGGTTCGGCCAGGCAACCTTGGCGAGCTCGTTGCGGACCTCACGCGCGAACTCGACGAACCTCTCGGGAAGGCCCGGTCGATCGGGAGCAGCTGGCCGCCGTTGCGCGCTCGGGGGTGGTCGACGCCCAGGCGCGGGCGCGCCTTCCTCGTCAATCTGGCCCTGTCTCTGCAGGAGACGCTTCGTTTGTCGGTTCACGCAACAATCCTCGGCTCGAAAGAGCAGTGAGCAGGGCAGGAGGGACTCGAACCCCCAACCGCCGGTTTTGGAGACCGGTGCTCTACCAATTGAGCTACTGCCCTCCGGGCCGGGGTCGTGGCCCGCCCATGACTGAGCACCGAGTCACCCCGGGTCGGCTTCACGATAGCACCACGGGCCGGAGCCTCCGCAGGCGGCCTCGGTGCACGACGGTCACTGCGATGATCGCCGCCGCGGGGGCGGCGAAAGCACCGACGTAAGCGAGCCGCCGCCCGGTGAGAACAGAGCGGACGACGCGACGCTGCGCGGCCGCCTCCAGCGCGCCGAGCACGTCGGCGACCGCTCCAGGTGGCGGTTCGACCCTGTAGGACCGCAGCTGGTTGAGCAGGCGCAGCAATTTGCGGTACCTGGCGAGCTCGGACTGGCAACGAAGACAGGATCCGACGTGTCGGACCACGACCTCGTCCGCCGAAGAAACCCCGTCGAGGATCGACGGCAGAACGAGGGCGACCTCGGCGCAAGAGATGCTGGCGCACGGGTGGCCGTCCCGGGCGGAGCGGCCACCGATGAATCGGGCCCGGGAAGCCTCCAGGACCGAACCGCCCGCGAACAGGGCCTGCTCAAACCGCGGCTGCATGCCTCGCTGCCTCTTCGGTCTCGAGCTCGGCCCCGATGGCCCGGTCGGCTCCGCAGCCAACCTCGCCTTCGACGACAGCACCGGCCGCCTCCCCGGTCCCCGCAAGTGCCCGCGGATGGCGCCTTTGTCGGCTCAGGCCGCCCGCCGCGCCTGCCGGCGCGAACAACTGCTCACGCAGGCGGCGCCGGGCGCGGTGGAGACGCACCTTGGCCGCGGTCTGGCTGATGCCGAGCTCACGGGCGATCTCCTCGTGCGCGAGGTCGTATACGTCCCTCAGCACAACCACCATCCGCATCTGGTCCGGAAGATCCGCCAGCGCCTCGACGAGACGCTCACGATCGTCGGCCGTGCCGGCCGCAGTCTCCGGATCACGCTCGGAGCGCGTCTCTGGAACCTCGATGTCCTCGTCGAGCTCGACGTGGGAGCTACGCCGGCGCTTTGTGATGAGAGTGGCCGAACAGTTCACCGTGATGCGGTGCAGCCATGTCCCGAACCCAGAGTCACCACGGAACTTCCCAAGCTTGCGGAAGGCGCGCAAATAAGTTTCCTGCAGCACGTCGCGCGCGTCGTGCTCGTTGCCGACGAGTCTCAGTGCCAGGGCGTAGCAGTCGGTCGACGTGGCGCGAACCAGATGCTCGAAGGCCGCCCTGTCCCCATGCTTGGCTTGCTCGACGAGGCAGGCGAGGTCGTCGGCCTCGCTGGTCAGCGCGTCTCCTTGTGGACCGTTTGCTGCCGATCGAACTGGCAGTACTTCTTCATCTCGATCCGCTCGCGGTCGTTCTGCTTGTTCTTCATGGTGATGTAGTTCCGTCGCTTGCACACTTCACAAGCGAGGGTCACCTTGACTCGCTTCTCGTTCTTGGCCACGTTCTGACTCCTCTGCTCCACTCCCGGTAGCGGCGGCCGGACTCGAACCGGCGACCCCACGATTATGAGCCGTGTGCTCTTACCAACTGAGCTACGCCGCCGCGGAGCCCCCTGTCGGAATCGAACCGACGACACCAGCCTTACCATGGCTGTGCTCTGCCGACTGAGCTAAGGGGGCGGTGCCAGCCATCATCGCCTGGCGCTGCCGCGACGGCCGATCATATCCGCGCTTGGCCCGAGAACCCAGCAGGGACTTCATTACGATGCAGCGCGTGGACATCCGCCGCGCGAATCTGGCCGACGCCGAGGCGATCCGCCAGATCTACAACATCGAGGTGACCGGTTCGACCGCCACGCTCGACCTCGTCGCGCGCACACCTGAGGAGCAGGCGAACTGGATGGTGGCTCATTCGGGCGTATACCCGGTCATCGTCGCCGAAGAAGGCGGGCAGGTGGTCGGCTTCGCCGCCCTCTCGCCCTACCGGCCGCGGCCCGGTTACGCGACTGCCGTGGAGGACTCGATCTATGTCGCGGAGCAGCACCGGGGCAAGGGGGTCGGGCGCGCCCTGCTCAGCGAGGCCGTCGACATGGCGCGGAACCATGGCTTCCATTCCGTCGTGGCCCGCGTGAGTGCCACGCAACAGGCCTCGGTGGCACTGCACCAGGCCTGCGGCTTCGAGCTCATCGGCATCGAACGGGAGATCGGACGCAAGTTCGGCCGCTGGGTGGACGTGGCTCTCCTGCAGTGTCTTCTCTGACGGCGCGCCTCAGCTCTGCGGCAACGCCGGCACGCGGTCGTCCTCGGCCTGGCTCAGCGCCCTTCTCAATCTCATCACGAGCGGGATGGCAAGCAGGAGGAGCATCGCGAGCGAGGCGACGGCGACGAGGACCTGGTTCGCCTCGCCGAACTGGAGCACGAGCGACCCGGCACCGGGCAGGCCGAGAAAACAGGCCACAGTCGAGAGCACGATCACGAGCACTCTGAGGCGGTGCTCGGCGATCGCCGCGAGAACCACCATGGACCACGCGACGTACCACGGTTGCACAGCCGGTCCGAGGAACACGACCGCGAGGAGCGTCAAGCCCATCGCCCGCATCGCCGTTGCTTGCCGGGCGCGCCACAAAAGGCGTAGCGCGACGGCCGCTGCGAGCACCAGCCCGAGGTCTCTCGCCCCGCCCAGGAGGACATGCTGATGGTCCCCGAGGCCCGCCAGCTCCAACAGCTTCGTCGCGAGCTGGCCGGCGATCGTGGGGGGATCGCTCCAGGACCTGATCGTTGCGCCGTTGCCGAGCGCCGTCACCCAACCCCACCCGAGCCCGACCATCTCGGACGCCGCCGCCATCACGACCACACCGAGCCCCACTGCCGCCACAGTTGGCCTGAGCCTGGACTTCCACGACACTTGGTCGCCCAGAAACCCCCAGCCGATGTAGACGACGCCTATGAACGCCGGGATCTTGATCATCGCCCCGATCGTGCACAAGAGCACCCCGACGACGGGCCGTCGCTCACGCGCGAACCAGAGCCCGGCCACGAGGAAGCCGAGCATCAAGGCGTCATTGTGCGCGCCCGCTATCAAGTGCAGTAGCACGAGAGGGTTCAGAACGGCGAGCACGAAGGCGACAGAGGGATCCCGCCCGTAGGAGCGGGCGAGCCGCGGCAAGAAGATCCCGATCATCACGACACCAGCGAGGGCGAGCAGGCGGAAGCCCACGACCGCCAAGAGCTCGTCGTGGTGCACGACAGTGGCGTTGACGCCTGCGATCCAGAGGAACACGGGCCCGTACGGGGAGGTCACGTCGGCCCACAGCTTGTCGACCAGCCCGAAGAAGGTGTTCACGCCGAGCACGGCCGGCCCGAACAGGTACGGGCTGATTCCGCGGCTCATCATCTCGCCTTGGGCCGCGTAGCTGTACGAGTCCCGGCTGAAAAGCGGCGCCACGACGAGAAGCGGGGCCGTCCAGGCCGCGAACATGGCTGCAAAGGACCGAAGGGGCAGTCCCTTGTGGCGCCGTGCGATGCGGATCAGGGCGATCCAGGCCTGCAACATGACCACCATGCCCCCGTAGACGGCCACAAGACCGATGAACAGGTTCTTGTCCGCAGGCAAAGGTGTACCGGTCACCACCGGCGGCGGGGGGATGCCGAAGAACCACGGGTGGCACACGGTGATCGAGCCGGGCACGATGCCCGAGCACGACTTCCAGGTGAATGGGGAGCTCGGCAAGGAAGCGCCCCAGGCGATGGCGACCGCGCTGACGAACCCGATGATCGCCGGCACCGCCAGCAACCGAGCGACCGGCGTCTCGCCAGGGACATACGGCTGCACTTCGCCGAGCGGCGTACGCATGCGGGCCAGGAACACGACCCAGCGGTCGATTCGCCGCCGGGCGCGGTCGACCAGCCTGTTCAGCCGATCCAGCCAAGGCCGCGCATGCGAAGACCCGGAACCTCCCGGCTGGGGATCACGCTCCAAGGTCCTCGACGCCGACATGGCGCGTCCTCTCGGTCTTCCTATGCGGAGCGATCCTAACCAAGGGCCCTTTGAGCGGGAAGGCGCCGGCGAGAAGCTGCATGACACGAGCACACGAGCAGGAATTGGCTACGGTCGGACCCGTGCGGACCGGCGGCCACGGCGGTAAGGGACTCGTCGCGCCGGAACCTGCCCGAGGCGCCGACACCCGGGCGCGCCAGTTCGGCCGGCTCGATCGCCGTGATGCTCTCGTCGTCGCGCTGCTGGTGGGCATCCCGCTGATCGCGCTCAGCATCCCCGCGCTCGCCGGCTATCCGTTGATCACCGGCGACAACCTGACGCAGAACTACCCGCTCTCGGTGCTGTCGGGCCAGTTCATCGCTCACGGCCACCTCCCGGTGTACGACCCGTATCTCTGGTCCGGGGCTCCCCTCCTGGCGGGGGCGAGCGCGCATGCACTGCTCCCTACCACGCTGCTGTTCACCTTCCTTCCCCACCTGAGCGCCTGGGTCCTGGCGGAGGCACTGACGCTCGCGGCTGGAGCCATCGGTGGGTTCGTGCTGCTCAGGCACAACAGCTGCCGGACGCTCGCGGCGGCGCTCGGCGGGGCCACCTTCGGGTTCGGCGGCTTCGTGTCGTCACAGACCGTCCACATCGATTTCGTCTCGGCCTCGGCGTCACTTATCTGGAGCCTCGCCGCTCTGGACGGGATCGCCCGCGACAATCCCAGGCGCAGACCGGCCTGGGCGCTCGTCCTCGCAGCCGCGGTCGCTTGCATCGCCTTGTCGGGGAGCCCCGACATCGGGATCGACACACTCGTGGCGGTCGTCGTCTACGGAGGCCACCTCCTCATCACCGAGCGCGGTCGCGTTCTTTCCCGCCTCGGTTGGGCCGCCGCCGGAGGCGCCGCCGGCTTGGCGGCCGGTGCCGTCCAGTGGATCCCGACCGCTGCGTTCCTCTCCGTCACAGAACGCGCCCACATCAGCTTCGCCTTCGCCTCCTCGGGCTCGGTCTCGCCAGCCGAACTGCTCGTCTCGATCGTGCCGCACCTGTTGGGCGGCGGCCCGATCGGTCTCGAGGCGTACACGGGGCCCTACAACCTTTCCGAGCTGGACGCCTACTGCGGCATCCTCTCCCTGGTCGCGATCGTGGCGCTCTTGGGAAGGTGGCGCTCCGAGCAGGCCGGGCGCTGGCGCGTCTGGTACCTCGTCGGGGCCATAGGCGTGCTGTTGGCCCTCGGGTCCAACACGGCGCTCGAGCACCTGGTCATCCATCTCCCGATCGTGGGCGAGCAGCGGCTGCCGAGCCGGGCGCTCATCCTGTTCTCGCTCGCGTCGTCGATGCTGCTCGGGCACTGGGTCGAGGACCAGCTCGCCGCGAAGCCCGGCCACGCGAGCAAGTTCGGAGTCGCGAGCGGGCTGGTGGCGCCCGTCGTCGTGCTGGGTCTCGTGGCCGCCACGGCCTTGTCCGGCCGACCCTACGCGGGACTCCTCCACGCGCCCGCGGGCTCGGGCTGGTCACTTCGGGCCATCGCCCCTTACCTCGTTGTAACAGCCGTCATGGCGTTGGCCGCGAGTGCCCTCGTGATCCTCGGTCCTTCCTGGCCGCGCCGCCGGCTCGCGTCGGCGATCGCGGCTTTGGTCGTAGCCGACCTGCTCTTGTTCACAGCGAACCAGTCTTCGCTCGCGCCCGTGTATGCACGTGCGCTCAACACCGAGAACCCGCTGCAGGCACAACTCGCCGCCCGGCTCGGACCCGGCGGGCGCTACCTGATCGTCGATCCCGCCCGCGCAGGCGGCGTAGCTCTCAACCAGGTCGGAGCGCCGGACTCCAACGTGCTGTCAGAGCTCGCCAGCGCCCAGGGCTACGGCTCGCTCACCTGGGCGCCTTACGCACAGGCAACCGGAACCCACACCCAGGACGACCTCGAGCCCGCGGCCCTCGCGACGGGGGTGTTCGACTCCCTCGACGTGCGGGTGCTGCTCACCGTCGCCGACGAGCTTTCCGTTCTTCGCTCCCCTTCTCAGGTGTTCCGGCCCGCCACCGTCATCCTGCCGGGCCTCAACGGCCCGCCGGTCGCCGGTGTGGGGCCCGTCGCTTCACCGACCGGGCTTCGGGCCGGGCAGGCCACGACCCGGTGGTTCGGGCGCGAGCTCGTCACGCGGACCGTGACCATGAGGCTCTCCGGTTCCCGGTTGCCGCCCGACTCCTTGGCCGAGCTCGGGCGCGACCTCCGGCTCGTGTCGGCGAACGGTGGGCAGAGGCCCCCCACAACGGTGCGGGTCGTCGTCGGCGCACCGGGCACCGAGGAGGTCGCCGCCGAGTTCGGGACCGCGACCGACACTGTCGGTCTTTTCGTGAGAGACCCGCTCGGTGCCCCGGTACGGGTCACCTCGATGGCCGTGACGACCCGTTCCGGCTCGTCCTACGGCCTCGACGGGCCTCTCTCCGCTTACCTGACAGCTCCCCACTGGGTGGCGGCAGGGACGATCGGGCCGTTCGCGGTGTTCACGAACGAGCGGGCGCGCGGCTCGTTCTCGCTCGCGGGACGGACCGGCGACACCGCAGGTCGGCTGCGGGTTCGCGTGCTGAAGTCGTCCCCCTTCACGCCAACCGAGGAGGTGGCCGTCACCTCGGCGGCACCGGCAACGGTCTCCAGGGCCGTCGCCGACATCCCCGGTTGGAGCGCGACCGGCAACCACGACGGCCGATCCGTGGCGATCGCGCTCCACCGGGACGGCCTCGTGCAGTCGTTCGAGGTGCCCAGGGGAACAACGCTGGTCACCTTCACATACACGGCCCCCGGACTTGGAGCCGGGCTCGCGACATCGGCCGTGGGCCTCGCGGCGGTCCTCGCCCTTGGCCTCGTGGCCATCGCCTCGTCCCGACGGCCGGGCACCCCGGCTGAACCGGGGGACGCCGGCGGTCCGGTCGGTCCCCCCTCCACGCGGAGACGGCGCGCCGCGCCGCAGTGAGGCGATACCTGCGGTCGGCGATCGAGGCGACGGTGGGCCGGGAAGGATTCGAACCTTCGAAGGCTGAGCCAGCAGATTTACAGTCTGCCCCCGTTGTCCACTTGGGTACCGACCCGTCGGCGGACACGATAGTGGCCTGAACCGGCGCGCTTCGCAAGGCGAAGGCCTGACCGGCCTTGCTAGCGTGCGTGCGTGCCAAGCTTCGATGTGACATCCCAGGTCGATATGCAAGAAGTGCGCAATGCGGTCGACCAGGCAACCCGAGAGATCGCCACCCGTTTCGACTTCAAGGACACGGGCGCGAGCGTGGAACTGAAGGGGCACGAGATAGAGCTGAACGCGCCGACCGAGGACCGCCGGCGCGCCCTCGTCCAGGTGCTCGAGGAGAAGCTGGTCCGACGGCACGTCTCGCTCAAGGCTGTTTCCTACGGCAAGATCGAAGAGGCCTCCAAAGGCGCGCTGCGCCAGAGCGCCGCACTGAACGCCGGCATCTCGGCGGACCACGCCAAGAAGATCAACAAGATCGTGAAGGACCTCGGCCTGAAGGGTGTGCAGTCCCAAACCCAGGGTGATCAGGTCCGCGTTACCGGCAAGAAGCGTGACGACCTGCAGGCCGTGATCGCAGCCCTGAAGGAACAGGACCTCGAGATCCCCCTCCAGTTCGGCAACTTCCGCGAGTGACGGCTCAGCCGTAGTAGCCCGAGTGGACATACAGGCAGGGGACGCCTTCGGAGTCGAACATCTCGAGGTTCGAAGGGTCGTCCTCGACCGCCAGGCGCACCTGGTAGCCGTAGGCCGAAAGCCGCAAGGTCTCGGCCCGCTTCAGGTCGCGGGCGGGGCGGCCGTCGCCGTCGTCACGCATGATGAGCAGGTCGTAGCGCAGTCCGTGTGAAGCGAGCCAGTCCAGGGTCTTGGCGCGCACGCGTGCCGGCCGGGCGGTGAGCAGCACAACCACGAGCTCGGGCGCCAACAGCTCGAGCAGACGAGCCACCTCCGGGATGATCGGGTCCTCTCCGCACTCGGCGAAGAACGAGTCCCAGTCACGACGCAGGCCGACCAGATGGTGCTGACGACCCGACGCGTCCGCGAGGACTCCGTCCACGTCGAAGATGACGGCCTGACCCGGAAGCTTGGCTCCCGCGCGCCAGGTCCATGTCCCCGGGTAGTCCGGCCCGGTGCTCATTCCTCGCCGGAGCCGGTCGCCGCACGCAGACGGAGCTCGGCCACGACCGCGGGATCGGCCAGGGTGGTCGTGTCACCCAGGTCGCGGCCCTCGGCGACGTCCCGCAGGAGCCGCCGCATGATCTTGCCCGAACGGGTCTTCGGGAGATCGTCGGTGAAGATGATCACCCGCGGGCGGGCGATGGCGCCGATCTTCTCGACCACGTGCGCCCGGAGCGTCTCTGCGTGCTCGTCGCCGACCTGCAAGCCGTGCTTCAAGGTGACAAAAGCGATGATCACCTGCCCCGTGGTGGCGTCGTGGGCGCCGATCACGGCGGCTTCCGCCACGCTCGGGTGGTCGACGAGCGCGGACTCCACCTCGGTGGTCGAGACGCGGTGGCCCGAGACGTTCATGACATCGTCGACGCGACCGAGAAGCCAGAAGTACCCGTCGTCGTCGACCTTGGCCCCGTCGCCTGCGAAGTAGCGACCCTCGAAGCGGCTCCAGTAAGTCTGGCGGTACCGCTCCGGGTCGCCGTATATGCCCCGCAACATGGCCGGCCACGGCCGGGTGAGCGTGAGGTAGCCGCCGCCGCGCGCGACGGTCCTACCGGCATCGTCGACGACCTCGGCTCCGATCCCCGGCAACGGGAAGGTCGCGCTCCCCGGCTTCAAGGTCGTCACGCCGGGCAGCGGAGAAAGCATGATGGCGCCAGTCTCGGTCTGCCACCACGTGTCGACAACCGGGCACCGGCCGCCGCCGATCTGGCGCCAGTACCAGATCCACGCCTCGGGGTTGATCGGCTCTCCGACCGAGCCGAGCACCCGCAGGCTGGACAGGTCGTGGGCGGCGGGGTAATCGGTCCCCCACTTCATGAAGGTGCGAATGGCCGTCGGCGCCGTGTACAGCGTCGTGACCCCGTAACGCTCGATGATCGACCACCAGCGGTCACGGTCAGGGAAATCGGGCGTTCCCTCGTAGAGCACGCTCGTGGCCCCGTTCGCGAGCGGCCCGTAGACGATGTAGCTGTGGCCCGTGACCCACCCGATGTCGGCCGCGCACCAATAGACGTCGGTCTCGGGCTTCAGGTCGAAGACCGTCCGGTGCGTGAACGCGACCTGTGTCAGGTAACCACCGGTGGTGTGCATGATCCCTTTCGGGCGGGCCGTGGTACCGGAGGTGTAAAGCAGGAAGAGCAGGTCCTCCGCCTCCATCGCCTCGGCCGGGCTGTGCGGGTTCTGGCCCGAGACCAGCTCGTGCCACCAGTGATCGCGCCCGTCTTGCATGACGAGGTTCGTCGCGGCGTCGCCGAGGCGACGGACGACGAGCACGTTCTCGATCGACCGGGCCCCGCTCGCGAGGGCGTGGTCGGCGTTCGCCTTCAGCTCCACGGCGTGGCCGCGCCTCCAGCCTCCGTCTGCGGTGATAAGGAGCCGGGCATTGGCGTCCTCGATGCGGTCGCGCAACGCGTCGGCAGAAAAGCCCCCGAACACCACCGAATGCGCGGCCCCGATCCGCGCGCAGGCCAGCATCGCGACGGGAAGCTCCGGGATCATCGGCATGTATATGGCCACGCGGTCACCCCGCTCGATGCCGAGCGAGCGCAGCGCGTTGGCACATCGCCCGACCTCGTCGAGAAGCTGCGCATAGGTGAGCGTCCGGCGGTCTCCGGGCTCGCCCTCGAAGTAGAACGCGATCTTGTCGCCGCGCCCGGCTTCGACGTGGCGGTCGAGGCAGTTGAAGGCGACGTTCAGCCGCCCGCCGATGAACCACTTTGCGAACGGCAGCTGCCAGTCGAGCACCTGTTCCCACGGCTCGAACCATGTCAAGGCCCTCGCTTGGTCCGCCCAGAACTGCTCGGGATCGGCCTCCGCCTCGGCGTACAGGGCCCGGTCGGACACGTTCGCCAAACGGGCGAAGCCCTCGGGCGGCGGGAACGTCCGCAGCTCGGCAAGGTAATCCTCGATCGCAGCGGCATGCACCTGGCCCTGGTCCCCGCCCCCGTCGCTCATCGTCGCCTCCCTCGTGGCGGCACCGGCAAACACCGCTCCTTCACTGCGAGCGGGACATCGGCCCCACCGGCACCGGTCGCCCACCCTACCGACCGGCGGCCCGGCTGGCTGCCACAATGGAGCGCACATGCCCGAGCACGTCGCCGTCGCCCGCCTGGCGGTTCCCGTCGGCGGGCGAGTGATCGTCGTGAGCGACCTCTTCCTCGGCGCGAAGCGGACGGAAGCATCCGGCTCGGCGTCAGTGGAGCTCGCCCGCGCTCTCGAGCGGAGCGAAGGCCCCGGCGCCCTCGTCGTGGCCGGCAACGCCTTCGACCTCTTGGTGCCGCCCGGCGGTGACCCGGCAGCGGCACTCGGGGCACACGAGGAGCTGCGCCGGGCGCTGCGGGGCTACCTGGCGGCAGACCGCAGTCGGCGGGCCATCCTCCTGCCCGGCAACCGCGATAGGGCGGTCCTTTACGACCCGGCGGCGAATGCCGCCGTTGTCGAAGCCGGTTTCGAGGTCGCGCTCTCGGCTCAGCTCGAGGTGGCGACGGCCGCGGGGCCCAAGCTGGTCAACATCGAACCGGGGTGGCGATTCGACGAACGCAACGACTTCATCGACCCGACCGATCCGCGCGACACCCCGCTCGGCCAGCATGCCGTGGCGGAGATCCTGCCGGCGCTGGCCGGATCGACCTCGCCTTGGCTCGCCGGCATCGACCGCCTGGCCGATCCTTCCGGCCTGCCCCGCTTCGTGGCGTCGCGCCTCACCTACCGCCGCATCGTCCGGTGGCTGTGGTGGTTGCTGGTCCCCATCGCGGTCGCACTATTGGCGAGGCTGCCCGACTGGTGGCTGTTCGGCGTACCGAAGAGGCTCGAGCCCTTCTCGTCCCGGTTGCTCGGTCTGGGCCTCACCCTCGTGGCCGAGGTGATCGTGGCCGGGATCGTGCTCGCCGTGGTCAATCACCGGGTCTGGCACTCGGCCGGGCGATCGCTGCTCGGCCCTGCGGCCCACCACGCCAATGACAAGGCACGTGAGGCGACGCGCCCGATCCTCGCCGGAGGAGGCGTCGGCCTCGTGACGGGTCATACGCTCCAGCCCGAGCTCGCGAGGGTCGGCACCGGCTTTTACGCGAACTCCGGTGCCTGCGGCGAAGTCGTGGAGGAAAGGGCGTCGCGCCTCGGCCTGCCTCCGGTCTTCGTCCACATCCAGCAAGTCTCCTGGGTCGAGATCGAGGGGGGCGCGGAAGTGCACGCGAGGCTCCTGCTCGCCCGCCGGTACCTGAGCCCAGTGACGGTGCTGGAGCGATTCGCGGCCGGGCGCCTCGGGCACGACGGCGACGAGCCCGAGGTGGTCGCCTCCTTCCCCGGCGGGCGAGTGTGGCCACTCCTCGCCGATTCCGCCCGCAGCTTGAGACGCGTAAGGCGGCTCACCTCAGCCGGGATCGCGGTGCTCGGACTCACCGACCTCGTCTCCGCCGTCGTTCCCCCGCAGGTCCGGGGGCGGCTGCATCCCCTGCTCGGCTACATCCCTCTCGGAGTGAGCGAGGCTGCAGGAGCTCTCGTCGCGCTCGCCGGCGTCGGGCTGCTGGCTGTCGCCCGCGGTGTGAGAAGGGGCCAGCGCTTGGCTTGGCTGGTCGCGATCGGGCTCCTCGGCGGAACGGTCGCGCTTCATCTGATCCGACATGGCGAGGTGGTCCAGTCCATCGCGGCCCTCGTGCTCGTGGCCGTGCTGTGGTGGGCGAGAAAGTCCTTCCGGGCGCGTTTCGACCTGCCCTCGCTCCGGGCAGGCCTCACCACGCTCCTTGGCGGCGTCGTCGGGGTAACCCTCATCGGCGCGACGGTTCTGTGGAGCGTCATCCCGACCCACCGTGGCGGCCGCCCGATCACCTGGGACCAGGCGTGGTGGGCCACGGCCGGGCGGCTCGTCGGTGTCCGGACCGTGGCCCTCAATCCTCGGGTGGACGCGTTCTTGTACCCGGCCCTGCTCGCCGTCGGTCTCGGTCTGGCGGCCGTGGCGCTCGTGCTGGCCTTCCGGCCCGTCGTCGACCGGCGCCGTTCGAGCGGACGCACCGACACGACCGAACGTGCCGCCGACATAGTCCGGCGCCTCGGCGCCGGCACGCTCGACTACTTCGCGCTTCGCAGCGACAAGCAGGCCTTCTTGGATCGCGACGGCCTCGTCGCCTACGCCATCTACGGCGGGATCTGCCTGGTCTCCCCCGACCCGATCTGTGAGCCCGAAGAGCGCGACGAGCTCTGGTCGGCCTTCCGGCACTTCGCGGACGAACACGGCTGGTCGGTGGCCGTGCTCGGCGCCGGCGAGGAGTGGCTCGGCGTGTACCGGCGTTCTGGCATGCACGAGCGCTACATCGGCGACGAAGGCGTCGTGGACGTGCGGGCCTTCTCACTGGAAGGCGGGACCCGCAAGGGCCTGCGCCAAGCCGTCAACAGGATCACGAACTACGGCTACACGATCTCGTTCCACGACCCGGCCCGGGTTGAGCCAGCGCTCGCGGACGCGGTCAGGGCCGTCATGGTGCAAAGGCGCCGGGGCGAGGCGGAAAGAGGCTTCTCGATGACGCTCGGGCGCATCTTCGACCCCCGGGACCAGGGCCTCCTGCTGGCGGTCGCGCATGGTCCCGAGGGAAATTCGGTCGCGTTCTGCCAGTTCGTCCCTGCTCCCGGCATTGGCGGTTACTCGCTCGACCTCATGCGCCGTGACCAGGGGGACCACCCCAACGGGCTCCTCGACTTCATCATCGTGCGGACGATCGAGCGGCTGCGCGGCTGCGGGGAAGAACATCTCGGGCTCAATTTCGCCACCATGCGGGCCGTCATCGCCGGCGAGGGCGGGGGCGGCGTGCAGCGGTGGCTGCTTCGGCGGATGTCGGACTCGATGCAGATCGAGTCGCTCTGGCGTTTCAACGCAAAGTTCGGGCCCAAGTGGCTGCCCAGATATGTGGTCTGGGACGCGGCCGAGAACACGCTGCCGATGGCGCTTGCCATCGCCCGGGCGGAGTCGTTCTGGGAGCTTCCCATCGTCGGGAGATTCTTCCAACGTCCCGGCAACGCCAACGGCGTCGAGGACGTTGCTGTGAACTCGCGCTGAGGTTCAGTCGTCTCGACCTCGTAGTCCCACTCGGCGACGATCCCGTGCTCTACCGGTGCCCAGCCCTTGAGGCCTTCGCCCACGGGACCCTGAATGACTCACGATCAAGGAGAGACTCAAGGTGCCGGCGCCCGTGAGACCACCAGTTCACTGCTCGGCTCGACACCGTTGCCAGTAGGAGGACGGTGCGCCCGGTGACCCGGATGTCTCAGAACAGGAAGCCGGCCGCCCTGACGAAGTCGACCAACGGGGCGGGCCAGATGCCGAACACGAGCGTGACCGCGACGGTGACGAAGATCGCCACAGCCGTCGGGCCCGGCACGCTCAGCGGTCCGAGGCTGACGCGCCTGGGCGCCGCACCGGTCGGCTCCATCTCCTCTTCTGGGTCGCCCTTCAACGGCAACGACAGCGAGCCCTCGTCGCTCGCGCTCGCTGGTGCGAGCCTGACGCCGTACATGAGGAAGATGAGGCGGAGGTAGAACGCCGCCGCGATGGCCGCCGACAACATGGCGATGACGGCGAGCGCATACGAGTGGGCCCTCACCGCGGCCGAGATGACGTACAGCTTGGCGAAAAACCCCGTCGTGAACGGAATCCCCGTCTGGCCCAAGAGCAGCACCGCGAAGGCGAGCGCCAGCACAGGTTGACGACGGCCGAGACCGCGATAGGCCTCGAGGTCGTGGTCGTGGTCTCCCTTGCCGCCGACGACGGTGATGACAGCGAAGCTCCCGAGCACCAAGAAGGCATACACGAACACGTAGTAGACGCTCCCGGAGATCCCCTTACTGGTCGCGGCCGCGAGGCCGACGAGGATGAACCCGGCGTGATTGATCGAGGAGTACGCGAGCATCCGCTTCACGTCGCGCTGCACGAGACCGAGGATCGCGCCGAGCAGCAAGGTGACGATCGCGATCGCCCACAAGAGCGGCTGCCAGTCCGTGCGGAGCACCCCGAAGGTGGAGAAGAAGACGCGCAGCAGCGCCGCGAAACCGCCGGCTTTGGCGATGGCGGTCATGAACCCCGTCGCCGGTGTGGGGGCGCCCTGGTAGACGTCCGGCGTCCACATGTGGAACGGCACGGCCGACACCTTGAAACCGAAGCCGACGAGCAACAGGCCGAGGCCGGCGAGCAGGACGCCGTTGGACGTCACGATGTTGGTGCTCAGGTAGGCCGCGATCTGGGGGAGGTTGGTCGACCCTGTCGCCCCGTACACGAGGGCGATCCCGTAGACGAACACGGCCGAGGAGAACGCCCCGAGAACGAAGTACTTCATGGCGGCCTCGCCCGACGAGCGTCGCTTAAGGTCCATCCCGGCGAGGATGTAGAGCGGGATCGACATGATCTCGAGAGCCACGAAGATGAGGATCAGGTCGTTGGCCGAGGCCATGAGCATCGCGCCCGAGCCCGCCAAGAGCGCCAGCACGTGGTACTCCGGTCCCTCTATCCCCTCACGGACGAGGAAGTCGTTGGCGATGGGGGAGGCGACGATCAAGATGCACGACACGAGCACCAAGAACGCGACGGAGAAGCCGTCGACCGCCACGGAGTCCGCGATGGTCGTGAACGGCCCCCGCGCCTGCACGTCGTGCCAGATGACAAGCGAGGCGACGAGGGCGGCCATGCCGATCGCGCCGGAGCCGACCGAGTAGAAGGCCGTCCGCACCTTCGCGAACACGAGCTGGCCGGAGACGAGCAGCACGAGGGCGCCGCCGATCAGGATCAGTTCGGGGAGAATCGCCACGTAGTTCACATGCGGCGTGGCAAAGCTCACCGGCACGACGCTCGACAGGACGGACAAGGTGGCAAACAGGCTCATGGCTGTGCCCCGCTCGACCGCACGGCCACGCCGGGCCCTACCTGGGGCGGGCGCTGGTGTGCCACGACTTCCACGTGGGCGACGACCCGGGTGACCGACGGGCCGATCCGGCTCAGCAACGGACCCGGGAAGATGCCGAGCAGCACTATCAAGATGACCAGCGGCGCGAGCGTGAGCCCTTCACGCCAGGAGAGATCGCGGATCGCGCCCGGCTCGACGGAGGGCTTGCCGTGGAAGGCCTGCTGGTAGGCCCACAGGAGGTAGACCGCGGCGAGGACGACACCAGCGGTCGCCACGACGGCCCACCAGCGATGGGTCAGGAACGTGCCGGCGAGGATCAGGAACTCCCCAACGAAGCCGTTCAGGCCCGGAACGCCGATCGAGGCGAGCATCACGACCGTGAACACCCCCGCCAGCACCGGCACGCGCCGCTGCAGGCCGCGCATCTCCCTGACCGAGAACGTTCCGAGTCGCCTGTAAAGGACGGCGATGAGGATGAACAGGGCCGCCGTGTACAGGCCGTGGTTGACCATCTGCAGCACCGCGCCGGTCAAGGCCTCGCGGCTCAGGGCGAACGCCCCGATCACGATGAATCCGAGGTGCGCCAGGGACGAGTACGCGACGAGACGTTTCAGGTCGCGCTCGACGGCGGCCACGATGGCACCGTAGATGATGCCGATCGCACCGAGGGTGATCAAAAGTGGCGCCAACGTGACGACGGCCCTAGGGAACAGGGCGAGGTCGAAACGGATGATGCCGTAGGCGCCGAGCTTCGCCATGACCCCGGCGAGGAGCAGTGAGCCCGCCGCGGGTGCCTCCCGATAGGCGTCCGGAGACCAGGTGTGGAACGGGAAAAGCGGCATCTTCACCGCGAAGGCGGCGGTGAAGGCCAGGAACAGCAGGACACCGGCGGTCCCCGACAGGTGCGTGTTGGCGAGAGCGCGCACGTCGAAGGTCGTCACGCCCGTCTGCGCGGAGTGGATCGCGACGAGTGCCAGAATCCCGACGAACAAGAAGGCGGAAGCACCGAGGGTGTAGAGAAAGAACTTGCCGGCGGCATAGCCCCGCCTTTCGTGGCCCCAGCCGGCGATCAAGAAGTACACCGGCACCAACGTGAGCTCGAAGAACACGAAGAAGAGCAAAAGGTCGAGGGCGAGGAAGCCACCGAGGCAGCCGGCTTCGAGCACGAGGATCCAGGCGACAAACGACTTGTCGCCCGCCCTGTCGTTCGAAGCCGCGAGAGCGATCGGGAACAAGAGAGCCGTCATCAGCACGAGGAAAAGCGAGATGCCGTCCATCCCGAGGTTCCAGGAGATCCCGAAGGCGGGTACCCACTCATGGGTGGAGACGAACTGATAACCGCCGTCACCGGCGGTGAAGGCCACGGTCGCCGCCGAGGCGATCCCGAGCACCGCCAGGGAGACGACGAAGCCGACCAGTTGCACGAGGCGCCGCTGGGCTTTCGGGACGAACGCCACGACGACGGCCGCTCCGGCCGGCACGAGGACGAGCGTCGTGAGATACGGGAACGAGCTTGTCATGACGCCCTCGTCAGCACGTAAGCGAGTATCAGCACAATGCCCGCGGAAAGCCCCAGGGCGTAGTTGCGGACGTAACCGGTCTGGAGCTTGCGCACGTGGCGACCCGTGGCGCGCACGAGCCAGGCAAAGCCGTTGACAGCGCCATCGATCGCTTCGGCCTCCACGACCGACGACGTCTCGACCGCGACGGCGGTCGAGGGGCGGGCGATGAACCGGTCATAGGCCCAGTCGATGTACCAGGCCCGCTGCAAAAAGACCGGCTCGAAGGCGGGGCGTTCAGACACCGAACCCCAGACGGCGACCGCGAGGCCGACTCCGAGCAAGGCGAGGGCGGCGTCGACCAACGCGAATGTCCAGAGTCCTCCGAGGCCGAAGTGGTGCTGGAAAAGACGCGAGGCGAACACGGGGCTCAGCCACCGGTCGAGGAAGTCGAAATCCGGATGGATCGGCAGGTTGATGAGCCCTCCGAGCGCCGACAGGGCCCCGAGCACCACGAGGGGCAGCGACATCACCCACTTCGGGTCATGGGGGTGCCGTGCCGCGGCGTCGCCGGTCTTGCGGGCCTCGACCCACCGCTGCTCACCCCGGAAGACCAGCAGGTAGGCGCGCCCCAGGTAGTAGGCGGTGAGCACGGCCGTCAACGCGCCTACCGCCCACAGGGCCGGGCTGAAGGCGTAACCGTTCAGGAGAACGTCGCCCTTGGACCAGAACCCCGAGAACACCGGGACGCCGCCGATGGAGAGCCAGCCGATGAAGAACGTCACCGCCGTGATCGGCATGCGCCGGGCGAGGGCCCCCATCGTCTTCACGTCCTGGTCGTCGTTCATGGCGTGTATGACCGAGCCGGCTCCGAGGAACAGGAGAGCCTTGTAGAACGCGTGCGTGAGCATGAGGAATATCGCCGCGTCGTAGGCGCCGATGCCGGCGGCGAGGAACATGAAGCCGAGCTGGGAGATCGTCGAATAGGCGAGGATCTTCTTGATGTCGTTCTGGGCGCAGGCGATCGTTGCTCCCAACAGTGCCGTCGCAGCCCCGACGATGGCGACGACGTGTGCCGCGTCCGGTGCCCGGTACAGGATCGGGTTGATCCGGCACATGAGGTAGACGCCCGCGGTCACCATCGTGGCGGCGTGGATGAGAGCCGAGACCGGTGTCGGGCCCTCCATCGCGTCGGCGAGCCACGGATAGAGCGGGATCTGGGCCGACTTGCCGACCGCGCCCGCGAAAAGCAGGATCCCGATCGCCACGAGCGAGGGCTCCCCGACACTTGCGAGGTTGGCGAAGACCGTGTGGTAGTCGAGGCTCCCGGTGCGCTCGTAGATGAGGAACAACGCCACGAGGAACGCCGCGTCCCCGATGCGGTTGAAGATCATCGCCTTCTTGGCGGCGCTTGATGCGGTGTCGCGCTCGAACCAGAAACCGATGAGGAAGTACGAACAGACGCCGACGCCCTCCCAGCCGAGGAAGAGCAGGAGGAAGTTGTCCGCGAGCACGAGCAGCAACATCGCGGCCACGAACAGGTTCAGGTACACGAAGAACTTGGGGAAGTCCTCATCGTGCTCCATGTATCCGATCGAGTAGAGGTGGATGAGGGCGCTCACACCGGTCACGAACGCCGCCATCGTCATCGAGAGCGGGTCGACGAGCAGGCCCATGGTGACGTGCAGGTGTCCCGCGTTGATCCAGGTGAACCACGTTTGCGTGTACGACCGGGCGTTCGCCGGCAACCGGAACAGGCCGGTGAACACGACGACGGTGACGACGAACGAAGCCGTCACCGTCAAGGTCGCGAGCCAGCCGGCGCGCGGGTTGCCGAGCTTGCGGCCCGCGAACAGGAGGGTCACGAAGCCCGCGAGGGGGAGCAGCGGGACGAGGTAGACGACGCGGAGCACTCGGGGTCAGCCCTTCATCCCGTGGATGTCGTCCGCTGTCGCCCCGGGCCGGCGCCGGTAGATCGAGACGATGATCCCGAGGCCCACGACGACCTCGGCGGCCGCCACCACCAACACGAAGAACACTGCCGTCTGACCTGCGATGTCGTTCAGCCGGCGGGCAAAGGTCACGAACGTGAGGTTCGCGGCATTGAGCATCAACTCGACGCACATGAACATCACGAGCACGTTCCGGCGGATGAGCAGGCCGATCGCGCCGATGGTGAACAGCACCGCGGCGAGTGTGAGGTACCAGGAGGCGGAGATGCTCATGGCGCCGTGACCTCAGAATCGGCTGGCTCGCCGTTTTCCTGTTCTCCCCCGGCGCTCACGTTCTCCACGGTCCCTGCCGCGGCGTGGTCGGGCTCGGTGCCATCCGCGGCCGCGGGGTCGTCGTCGGGCATCACGACCGCCCCGGTCGGCGGAGCGCTCTCGCCGAGCGCGTGACGGGGTCGGCGCGCGAGCACAACCGCGCCGACGACGGCAACGACGAGCAGCGCGGAGGTCACCTCGAAGGCGAGCAGGTAGGTCGTGAAGATCGAACGCCCGATGAGCCCGACGTTGGCGGCTGGGCTCCCGATGACGCCGCTCACCGATCGTGCACCGGTGGGCCAATGGCCGCGGGCGAGCAGGAGCACCTCTACGAGCCCGAGGATCCCCACGACGATGGCGACGGGACGTTGGGCCGGGAGGGGATCCCGCTCGATGGCCTCCTTCTGGTCGACACCGAGGAGCATTATGACGAACAGGAACAGCACGACGATCGCCCCGGCGTAGACGATGACCTGCACGGCTGCGAGGAACTGGGCATCCTCTTCTACGAAAAGCACCGCCACGCCGAACAGCGTCATCACGAGCATCAGTGCCGAGTGGACGGGGTTGCGAGCCAGCACCACGCCGAGGGCGCCGAGCACGCAGATCGCCGCGGCTATCACGAAAGTGATCGCGTCGGGGATGGTGGCCGCGAGAACCTGGGTCATGTGCCGCGCACCTTGCCCCCGAAACGGCGCGAGATCTTGTTCCTCTCGACGGTCCGGATGGAGATGTTCCCCGTGGCCGCGTCGTCGCGGTTGCCACTCTGGCCGCCCTCCGGCACGCGGGTTCCATACCCGAGCTCGCCGGACCACTGCACGGTTCCTTCGTACTCGACCGCTCCCGACGGCGACGTCGCTCTCATCCAGCCCGATGTGTAGTCGGCCTCACCCGGTCGCCAGTCCTCCCATGGGAGCTGGCGCGGGAGTCCGTCGTCGTCGACCACGAGCTCGTCTTTGGTGTAGATGGCGTCGGAGCGGTTCGTGAAGGAGAACTCGAACAGTTTCGACTCGGTGATGGCCTCGGTCGGGCAGGCCTCGACGCACAGGTCACAGTGGATGCAGCGAAGGTAGTTGATCTCGTAGACGAACCCGTAGCGCTCGCCCGGTGACACCGGCGCATCGACCGGATTGTCGAGCCCGCGCACATAGATGCAGTCCGCCGGACACACGGCTGCGCACAGCTCGCAGCCGATGCACTTCTCCATCCCGCCCTCGTAACGATTGAGGACGTGGCGGCCGTGCAGGCGCGGCGGTTTGGCCACTTTCTCGCCCGGGTAAGGGGTCGTGACCCTCGGTTCGGCGACCTGCTTCATGGTCACGGCGAAGCCACCGAGGAACCCGAGCGACGTCTTCTTTCGGGGCTCTCGCGCCATCATCCACCTCCGTCGGGCTCGCGCACCGACCGCAGGTAGGAATCACCCGGTGTCCGCCGGCGCAAAGGCGAGCTTTCCTCCAGCGCCTCGCGGCGCCCGCGCGCGACGAGGACCGCCTGCCACAAAGCGCCGCCGACGACCGCAAAACCGACGAAGACCCCGATGCCCCAGACAGTTCCGACCCGGAAGGCCGCAACGACCAGAAGCCATCCGAGCGAGAGCGGTATGAGGACCTTCCAACCGAGCTCCATGAGCTGGTCGTAGCGGAGCCGGGGCAGGGCCGCGCGGATCCAGACGTACACGTACAGGAACACGACGGTCTTGCCGGCGAACCACACCATCGGCCACAGCCAACGGACGAAGTGGAACCCGGGACCGTCCGGGCCACCGAAGAACAGCGTCACCATCACGGCTGACATCGTGATCGTGTTCATGAACTCGGCCAGGTAGAACAGTGCGAAGCGCAGCGACGAGTACTCGGTGTGGAACCCGCCCACCAGCTCCTGCTCGCCCTCGGTCAGGTCGAAGGGCGGGCGGTTGAGCTCCGCCGTCACAGCCACCGCGAACAGCGGGAAGGGCAGGATGCCGAGCCGGAAGATGTTCCAGTGGAAGAAACTGGCGGCTTGGGAGTCCACGATCGCCCGGGTCGACAGGGAGTGGGTGACGATGACCACCATGGCGATGGTCAGGCCCATGGCTGCTTCGTAGGAGATCATCTGCGCGGACGCCCGGATCGATCCGAGGAGCGGGTACTTCGAGCCGGATGACCAGCCCGCCAGCATCGTCCCGTAGACCGACACCGACGACAGGGCGAGCAGGAACAGGATGCCGATGGGCGGATCGGCCACCTGCAGCTCGACGACGTGGTGGGCGATCGTCACGACACCGCCCACCGGGACGATCGTGAAGATCAAAAGCGCCGGAAGCAATGCCAGGTAGGGCGCCAGCCGGAACACGAACCGGTCGGCCTGATCGGGCAGGAGGTCCTCCTTGAAGAACAGCTTTATGCCGTCGGCGAGAGTCTGGAGAATCCCGTAGGGGCCGGCACGGTTCGGTCCCACCCGGTTCTGCATGTCGGAGATGACCTTGCGCTCGAACCAGATGGCCAGCATCACCGCCACGAGGAGCACGCCGAACGCGACGACGACCTTTACGGCGACGATGACCACGGCGCCGAGGTCGACTCCGTGAGCGAAGAGCGGGTCGGGCATCAGATCGCCTTCTCCACTTCGATCTCGACCGCCGGCACAGACCAGTCGATGAGCGCGGAGGCGCTCGTCTCATAGGCCGGTGCCGCGTTGAACTCCAGCAGTGCCACGCCGGCGGGTACACCGCCATCGCCCACGGCCGGCACCACGACCTCACCGCGGCCCGAGCGCACCCTGACCTCGTCACCGGGCTCGACGCCGAGCTGCTCCAGCGACTGGGGCGAAACACGCAGCTGTTGGGATCGAACAAGCGGCACGAGCGACTCGGCTGACTGGACGAGCGTCCCATGGTCATAAAGCCGGCGGCGAACCACGAGACGCCAGCGGTGTTCGTCGGCGGGCGCGAACGGCCCAGGGCCCGGCCAAGCGCTCGCGTCGAACCTCAATACCGTGGGCGTCGGGCTGCGACCGGCAACGGGGACAGGTTCGACCTCCTCGTCGGCGGCGTGGTCGTCGTCGCGGCTCTCGTCCTCCTCGACGCTCTCCTCGTCCTCCTCGTTGGCGGGCGACTCTGCTGTGCCCGGTTCCACGCCCGGTGACATCGCCGCCCCGGCGGTGAGCGGCGCTCCCTGCTCGGAGACCGAGTCGATCCCGGGTGTCGCGATGGGATCGAGCCTCGGCGGGCGCCGGGTGAGCTGCACCGACTCCGGCCGGAGCGGGATGACTATGCCGTCGGCACAAGCGGGTGCCGCGAGCGCGTCGAGCGTGCAGCCGGAATGGGCCGGGGAGACCCTTTCGATCTCGGCCCAGATCCCTTCCACGGACTCGAAGCCGAGATCGGCTCCCAGGCGGTCCGCCAGCTCGGCTGCGATCACCCAATCGGCCCGGGACACACCGGGTGGCACGACCTTGGCCGCGAGCCGTGTGACGCGGCCTTCCAGGTTCGTCGTGGTTCCCCCGCGTTCCGCGTACCCGGCCGCCGGCAGCACGACGTCCGCGTGCATCGACGACGCATTGAGGGCGGTCTCGACCGCCACGAGGAAGTCGACGCGCTCGAGCGCCCTTTGGGCAAGGTCGTGATCGGGGAAGTCCGACAACGGGTCCGCGCCAACCAGCACGAGAGTGCTGAGCTCCCCGGATGCAGCCGCCTCGAGGATCCCGGCAGTGTCGAGGCCGCGCCGGGCGGGCACCGAACCCCAATGCTCGCTGAAAAAGGCGCGTCCCTCCTCGAGTGTCACCCGCCCGGGAAGCAACCCCGGGGCACAGCCGAGGTCGATGGCGCCGTGCACGTTCGCGCGCCGCAAAGCCGAGAGGAAGCGCGCCGAGGGCCACGCCGCGGCGAACACGGCGGCCGCGGCGGCTATGTCGTCTACAGACTCGGCCAGTGACGGCCGGCCGAGCACGACGACGACTCTTTCTCCTAGCTCTGTGGCGACCAGGCTCCGCCGCGAACTCGGTCGCTTCGCCGGGCCTGTAAGGGTTCCAGGTCGCTACAGGGCCGAGGCCCGTCGCGACAGGCGAGCAGTCGATGACCCGAAGGCCCTCGTTCGCCGCCGCCTGGCGCAGCCTCAGGTGCAGCACCGGCAGTTCCTCGCGCAGGTCGCCGGCGAGGACGACGACGGTGCTCGCGGCGAGCGTCTCTGAGATCGTGGCGCGGGGCAGGCTCGCGATGAGCTCGGCGGGAAGGCCGTCACCGAGCTGGGCGTCGAAGTTGTCAGTGCCGATGATGCCCTTTGCGAGCCTGACCCAGGCGTAGGCGTCCTCGTTCGCAAGCCTGGAGCCGCCGATGACGCCGACGGCGGCCGGGCCGTGGTCCCCGAGCGCCTGGAGCACCTTGTCGGCGACGCCGCCCAGCGCCTCGTTCCATGTCGCGGGGACAAAGCCGGTCGAGGATCGCAAAAGCGGCTGGGTCAAACGCCCAGACGCCTCGACCGCCTCGAAGCCGAAGCGGCCCCGGTCGCACAGCCAACTCTGGTTCACCGGTCCCGAGTCGACGCCGAGGTAGCGCACGAGCGCCCCTGCCGAGGACTGCGCGACCATGCGGCAGCCGACCGAGCAGGTCGTGCAGGTGGTCTCGACCTGCTCGAGGTCCCACGGGCGGGACTTGAAACGGTACGGGGCGGCGGTCAGCGCCCCGACGGGGCAGATCTGGATCGTGTTGCCTGCGAAGTACGAGTCGAAGGGGTCACCGGGGAAGATGGCGACCTCGGTCCGGTCGCCACGTTCCGCGAAGTCGATGAAGGGCTCCCCCGCCACCTCCTCGGCGAAGCGCGTGCAGCGCGCGCACTGGATGCAGCGCTCCCGGTCGAGCAGCACGAGCGGGCCGATCTCGATGGGCTTGGCCCAGTGCCGCTTCTCCTCTACGAAACGGCTCTCTCCCGGCCCGTGCGACATCACCTGGTCCTGGAGGGGGCACTCACCTCCTTTGTCGCAGACGGGACAGTCGAGGGGGTGGTTGAGGAGCAGGAACTCGAGCACGCCCTCCTGGGCCTTGCGGGCGGCCTCGGACTCGGTGAAGATCTCCTGGCCCTCGGCCACCTCGACGAAGCACGCCGGCTGCAGGCTCGGGCCCCGGGGACCGGAGACCTCGACAAGGCACATCCGGCACATGCCCACCGACTTCATCCTCGGGTGATAGCAAAAGCGCGGGATGAAGACCCCGGCCCGCTCGGCAGCCGAGATGATGAGCTCGCCCTTCTCGGCCCGAACGGCCCGCCCGTCGACGGTGATGGAGATGCCCGAAGGGGCTTCGACGAGGTCAGCCACGGCGCACCGCATCGGCCGGGAATGGGCAACCGCCCTCTTTGACGTGCACGAGCAACTCGTCGGGGAACATCTTGGCCACCGAGACGATCGAAGGGGGGATGGAAGGGCCGAACACGCAGACCGTCGTCTGCTTCGGCGGCCAGGTAAGCCCGGGCGAGATGTTGTCGCACGCGTCGAGCACGAGAGCGATGTCCTCCTCGCGGCCGAGGCCGTTCTCGAGGCGGTGCATGATCTTCTCGATCCAGCCGCTCCCCTCCCGGCACGGTGTGCACTGACCGCACGACTCGCGGTTGAAGAAGCGGGCGATGCGCCACGCGGCCCGGACCGGGCAGGTATCGGAGTCCATCACCACGACCGATCCCGACCCGAGCATCGAGCCGGCCTGGCCCACAGCCTCCTGGTTCAGCGCCAGGTCCAGCTGCTCTGGGCCGAACCAGGGCGACGAGACGCCGCCGGGGATGAAGGCGCGCAACTGCTTGCCTCCGGCTATGCCACCGCCGAGGGAGGGGTCGTAGATGAGGTCGCGGAACGTCGTCTTCGACATCTCGATCTCGAACCACCCCGGGCGCTCGACGCGACCGGAAAGGGCGAAGAGCCGTGTCCCGGTCGAGGATCCCTCGCCCAAAGCCGCGAACGCGTCGCCCCCGTGCATGACGATCCACGGCAGGCTGGATACGGTCTCGACGTTGTTGACGACCGTCGGCTCCCCGTAGAGACCCACGGCGGCTGGGAAATAGGGCGGCTTGATCCGCGGGAAGCCCCGTTTCCCCTCGAGGCTCTCCAACAGCGCCGTCTCCTCACCACAGATGTAGGCACCCGCGCCGGGATGGATCACGATGTCCAGTGCGTAGCTGCTGCCGAGCACGTCGGCGCCGAGCGCTCCGTAGGCGTAGGCCTCGTTGCACGCCTGCTGCAGGCGCTCGAAGCCGAGGGCGAACTCCCCCCGGCAGTAGATGAACGCCTGCTCCACGCCCGTCGCGTAGGCAGCTATCGCGGTCCCCTCGATGATCTGGTGCGGATCGCTCTCGATCAGCATGTGGTCCTTGAAGGTCGCGGGCTCGCTCTCGTCGCCGTTCACGACGAGATAGGTAGTCGCGGCCTTCCTCAGCATCGACCACTTGCGGCCCGCGGGGAACCCGGCCCCGCCTCGTCCGAGCAGGCTCGCCTTGTTGACCTCGGCGGCGACGTCCGCCGGAGACATCGACAGCGCCTTGCGGAGTCCCTCGTAGCCACCTGTGGCGAGGTAGCGCTCGAGTGTGAACGAGTCCGGGAGCCCTACCCGTGATGTGACGATGCGGGGCGGCGTCGTGATCACTCTGCCACCGTCCCCGGTGCCTCAGTGGGGCCCGGCTGCCGGCCGGCCTCGCCCCGCGATCTCGCCTCGCGGGCGGGCAGGCCTACGCTGCGCTCCACCCGGCTCAAGGTCCCGTGCGCAGGCACGGTCTCGCTGAGGCGCCCCGAGCGCAGATCCCCCGCCAAGGCGTCGAACCCGTCGGGATCGACCGGACCGAAAAAGCGGCTGTTCACCTGAACGCAGGGGGCATGGTCGCAGCCCGCCAGGCACTCGGCCTCCTCGAGGGTGAACTCACCGTCCGCGGTCGTCTGGCCGACCGAGATCCCGAGCGAGGCCTCGGCCTGATCGAGGACCTCATAGGCGCCGGCCAACATGCAGGCGATGTTCGTGCAGACGGTGACGACATGGCGGCCCACCGGCTCGGTGTGCAGCATGTCGTAGAAGCTCGCCGTGCCCCGCACCTCGGCCGGCGTACAACCGAGGAGACCGGCGATGTCCTCCATGGCCTCTTCGGTCAGGAACCCGTCCTGCGCCTGCGCCAGATGGCACAGCGGTATGAGGGCGGAGCGGCGCTTCGGGTAACAGGCCACGATCGCCTCGGCCCTGGTGCGGTTCTCGGGGGACAGGCGCGCCATCAGCGGTCCACCTCGCCCATGACCGGGTCGACCGAGGAGATGACCGCAACGGCGTCCGCGATCAGCCCGCCGCGCAACAGCGGCGGCAAGCTCTGGAGGTTCACGAAGCTCGGTGCCCTGATGTGCATCCGGTACGGCTTGTTCGACCCGTCCGCCACGAGGTAGCAGCCGAGCTCACCGCGGGGGGACTCGATGGCCGTATACACCTCGCCGGCGGGTACCTCGAAGCCCCTCGTGAAGATCTTGAAGTGGTGGATGAGCGCCTCCATGGACTCGTCGATGCGTGCCCTCGGCGGTGGCGTCACCTTCTTGTCCTGGGCCCGGTAGTCCCCGGGCGGCATTTTCTCCACGCATTGGCGGACGATCTTGCACGACTCCCGGATCTCGTTCAGCCGCACCGCGTACCGGTCGAAGGTGTCCCCGACGGTCCCGACGATGACGTCGAAGTCGACTTCGTCGTAAGCGAGGTAGGGCATGGCGCGGCGCAGGTCCCAGGCAACGCCCGAAGCCCTCAGTATCGGTCCGGTGGCGGACATAGCGATGGCGAGCTCGGGCGAGATGACCCCGACGCCTTCGGTGCGGTGCTTGAAGATCGGCTGGCCGGTCAGCATCTCGTCGTACTCGTCGACGCGCCCGGGGATGGTCTCGACGATCGCCATGACGTCGTCCTCCCACCCGTCGGGCAGGTCCGCGGCGACACCTCCGGGACGGATGTAGTCGTGGTTCATGCGCAGCCCGGTCGTCTTCTCGAAAAACGACAGGATCATCTCGCGGTCGCGAAAGCCGTAGATCATCATCGAGGTCGACGCGAGGTCCATGCCGTTGGTGGCCATCCACAGCACGTGCGAGGAGATGCGGTTGAGCTCTGTCATGAGCATCCGGATCCAGGTGGCACGGGGCGGGATCTCGATTCGGAGCAACGCCTCGGTGGCCAGCGAGAAGACGAGCTCGTTGTGCAAGGGAGACAGGTAGTCCATGCGGGTGACGTTCGTCGCGCCCTGGACGTAGGTGAGCTCCTCGCCGGTCTTCTCCATGCCGGTGTGCAGGTAGCCGATGATGGGCTTGGACCGCAACACCGTCTCGCCCTCGAGTTCCATCATGATGCGGAGCACGCCATGGGTCGAGGGGTGCTGCGGGCCCATGTTGATGATCATCGTCTCGTCTTCGCCGAACTCGACGTCGATGTCACCCGGCGCGAGCACGGGACCTTCGGGCAGGCGCAGAGGCGAGCCCTCTTCGATCGCGAGCACGACCGGATCCGTCTCGTCGCGCTCCTGCAGCTCCTGGAGACCTTCGGAGGTCTCCGCCTTGAGCTCCTCGCCGTTCATCGCGGGCCTGGCGCTTGCTTGAATTGAACCGGCACGCGCCCCACCGAGTAGTCCTTGCGCAGCGGGTGGCCCTCCCACTCGTCCGGCATGAGGATCCGCGTGTGGTCGGGATGCCCCTCGAAACACAGCCCGAACAGGTCGAAGGCCTCCCGCTCCATGTTCTCGGTCCCGGGGTAGAGGTTGAACAGCGTCGGGAGCACGGGGTCGCTCTCGGGGACCTGAACACGGAGACGGACCCGTTGCCGGTGCTCGAGGGAGACCAGGTTGACGACGACCTCGAAGCGCTCGGCTCTCACGGCCTCAGGCAGCGGCCGATCGAGGTGGCGTAGGTAGTCGACCGCGGACAGGTCGGCGCACATCTCAAAGCCGGCATCGCGCAGCGCCCCGGCCGCTTCGAGGTAGTGCTCGCGGGTGACGTGGAGCACTTCCTGGCCGCCGGTTCCGCTCGCGGTGATCTCGCTCAGGCCGGCCAGCTCGGCCGCGCTCGCTCGACCGGTCGCCATCAGCGGGGCGTCCTCAGGCGCACGGCCCCCGAGGGAGGTGCGACCCAGCCCGTGGCAACCGGCTCTGACGCGAGGTCGATGCCGGCTCCGGTCTCACCGGGGCGCCGGTTGGTGAGCTCGCCGAGGCGGATCTTCTCGTGCAGGGTCAAGATGGCGTGGATGAGCGTCTGCGGGCCGGGCGGGCATCCGGGGGCGTAGACGTCGACAGGGACGATCTGGTCGACCCCCTGGACGATGGCGTAGTTGTTGAACATCCCGCCCGTGGAGGCGCACACGCCCATCGAGATGACCCATTTCGGCTCGACCATCTGGTCATAGACCTGCCGCAGCACAGGTGCCATCTTCTGCGACACGCGGCCGGCGACGACCATGAGGTCGGCCTGGCGGGGCGAGCCGCGGAACACTTCCATGCCGAAGCGCGCCAGGTCGAAGTCGGCGGCGCCGGAGGCCATCATCTCGATCGCGCAGCATGCGAGGCCGAATGTGGCCGGCCAGACACTCGAGCGGCGCGCCCACTTCACCAGCTCCTCGAGCGAGCTGGTGAGAAAATTGTGGTTGAGGTCTTCGAGGCCCATGTACCTGCGACTCGCTCTACGCCACTTCGTCGCTCGACGGCCCGATATGGCGAACGGTCGATGACGAAGTTCGGACGACATCGGACTCGACGGGGCGGACCCGCTTGCGCGGCCCCCAGTCGAGGGCGCCGTTGGCCACGAGGTAGATGAAAGGCACGAACACCGAGGCGGCGAACACGAGAATCTCGACCAGGCCGAACCGGCCCAGGCTCTGAGAGTCCACGGCCCAGGGGAACAGGAAGATGATCTCGATGTCCACCACCACAAAGGCCATCGCGATCAGGTAGAAGCGCACCGGGAAGCGCCGCGCCGGCTCGTGGGTCGGAACGATGCCGCACTCGTAGGGCGCTTCCTTGGCGGCGGTGGGGCGCCTGGGTGCGAGCAGCCTGGACGCGCCGAAAGAAAGGCTCGCGAATGCGATCCCAAGCACGATCATGAAAAAAATGGGGAGGTAGCTGTCGAGGCTGCCCATAATGCTGGAGCGGTTTCTACCACGCGCGCCCCGAGACGGGCACGTCGGGGCCGCTCCTATCATGCTCGCATGACCGCAGCCAAGCTCGCTGGGGCCCAGCTGCAGCCCCCCCGTCCTGGCCGGTACGACTGCGACGTCCTGATCGTGGGCGGGGGACCAGCCGGCGTCGCGGCTGCGTACTGGCTCGCGAGCTCCGGCATCGACGTGCTCGTCGTCGAGAAGAAGCACTACCCGCGGATAAAGCCGTGCGGCGACGGCCTCACGCCGCGCTCTGTCCACCAGCTCCAGGAGATGGGGCTCGCCGCCGAGCTGGCGACGTACCACCGCTACCGGGGGCTGCGGACCAATGCCTACGGGCGCACGATCGCGATGGACTGGCCCGTGCACCCCGTCCTGCCCGCGCACGGCTATGTGATCACGCGTGCCGACCTCGACGGCCTCGTGGCCGCCCGTGCCGAGAAGGCGGGCGCGGTGATATGGCAAGGTGCCGAGGCGGTGGCGCCCCTGTCGGCCGGTGGCTCCCCCACCGGGAGCGATCCGTTGCCGGTGCCGCCTGGCTCGCCCTTGCGCCGGGCCGGCGGCGCCGTCGTGAGCGACAACGCCCGCGCGACCTCGACCGAGGTCCGGGCCCGGTACGTGATCGTGGCCGACGGGTCGTTGTCCCGGTTCGGTCGCTCCCTCGGGACCGGGCGCAACCGGGACTGGCCCCAGGGCATGGCACTTCGCGGCTACTACCGTTCGCCACGCCACGCCGAGGAGTACATCGACTCGTTCCTCGACATCCGCGACGCGGCCGGCAGGGTCGTGCCCGGCTACGGCTGGATCTTCCCGCTCGGCGACGGCCGGGTGAACGTCGGGGTGGGTCTGCTCTCCACCCTGGGCCAGGGAAGCCACGTCAACACGACCAAGCTCATGCACGGCTTCGTGGCGCAGGTTCCGGCCTCCTGGTGCCTCGACGCGGAAAGCTCCTGCGGCGCACCCGTCGGCGGCCGGCTGCCGATGGGGCTCGCCGTCGGCCCCCGCGTCGGCCCGGACTGCCTGGTCGTGGGCGATGCCGCGGGCGTCATCAACCCGTTCAACGGCGAGGGCATCGCCTACGCGTACGAGACCGGCCGCTTGGCCGCCGGTGCCGTCTCGGACGCGCTCGCAGCCGGCGAGGAGAGACTGCTCGTCTCCTACGAGCAGTCCTTGCAGGACATCTACGGCCTGTACTACCGGGTGGCCCGGGCGTTCATCAGCGTGCTCTCCCGGCCCGGGGTGATGCGGCTGTGCGTCAACACCGGCATGTACGGCCGCCCCATCATGGAGTGGCTGCTGCGGATCATGGCCAACCTCTTCCAGCCCGACGAGCTGGGGCCCGCCGAGGCCGTCTACAAGGCCGTCACCGCGCTGGCGCGTCAGGTCCCCGCGCGCTAGGCAGGCTGCTGGGCGGCCACCTCCAGGGCCGCCTCGGCCGCGGCCGCGACGGTGCGGTCGATGTCCTCGGCCGAATGCGCCAGGGACACGAAGGCGATCTCATATGGGCTCGGGGCGAGGGCGACACCACGCGCGAGCATGGCCCTGAAGAAGGGGGCGTAGAGCCCGGAGCCGGCAGAGCGTGCCGCGCCCCGGTAATCCCGCACCGGTTCCTCGGAGAAGAAGATCGAGAGCAGGGTCCGAAAGCGAGGCACCTGCACCGCGAGCCCGCTCTGCCCGATCGCACGGGTGAGCCCGTCGGCGAGTCGCCCGACATTCGCAGCCAGCTTCGCGTAATCCTCCTCGCCGAGGCGCTCGAGCACGGCGAGACCGGCCGCGGTCGCCACAGGATTGCCCGACAAGGTGCCTGCCTGGTAGACGGGCCCGAGAGGGGCCAGCTGCGACATGAGGTCGCGCCGGCCCCCGAGCGCGGCGAGCGGCAGGCCTCCCCCGATCACCTTCCCGAAGCACCACAGGTCCGGTCCCACCCCGAGCACCCCTGTGGCGCCGGCGCGCCCGACTCGGAAGCCGGTGATCACCTCGTCGAACACGAGCAGGGCACCGACGCGGTCACAAGCGGCGCGGAGCCCCTCGAGAAAGCCCGCGACGGGCGCCACGAGCCCCATGTTCGCCGCCACCGGCTCGACGATCACGCACGCGACCGAGTCGTCGATGGATGGGACCTCGTTGTAGGGCGCGACGATCGTGGCCGACACGGCGCTCGGGGGCACCCCGGCCGAGTCCGGCAGCCCCAAGGTGGCCACGCCGCTCCCACCGCCTGCCAGGAGGGCGTCGCTGTGCCCGTGGTAGCAGCCCGCGAACTTCACGACGCGGTCCCGGCCGGTCGCGGCACGCGCCAGGCGGACAACCGTCATGGCGGCCTCGGTCCCCGACGAAACGAGACGGACCTGGTCGCAACCCGGCACGGCCGCGGTGATCACCTCGGCGAGGCGGACCTCGCCTTCGGTGGGGGCGCCGTAGGTCGTTCCCCGCGACGCCGCCTCGCTGATCGCGTCGAGCACGGCGGGGTGGGCGTGGCCCAGGATGGACGCCCCCCAGGACTGCACGTAGTCGAGCAGGCGCCGCCCGTCGACGTCCTCCACGAACGCTCCCTTGGCCCGGGCGACGAAGTACGGGGACCCACCGACGGATCCGAAGGCCCGCACCGGCGAGTCGACACCGCCCGGGATCACCCGGCATGCCTCGGCAAACAGCTCCGAGCTGCGGCGACCGGCGGTGGCCCGGCTAGGCAGGCCTGCCTCAGCCACCGAGCGCCTCGGCCACCTCGCCGGCGAAATAGGTGAGGATCACGTCCGCACCGGCCCTTTTGATGGCACCCAGATGTTCGAGCGCCACGGCCTGGCGATCGATCCACCCGCGTTCGGCCGCGGCCACCACCATGGCGTACTCGCCGCTCACGTTGTAAGCGGCCACCGGGACCTCGACGGCCGCCCGCACCGCGGCGATGACGTCCAAGTAGGCGAGCGCGGGCTTGACCATGATCAGGTCCGCGCCTTCGGCGACATCGAGGCGCACCTCCTCGATGGCCTCGCGCCGGTTCCTCGGGTCCTGCTGATAGCCCCTGCGGTCGCCGCCTCCCGCGATCGTCACGTCCACGGCGTCGCGGAACGGGCCGTAGAGCGCAGAGGTGTACTTCGCCGAGTAGGCGAGGATCCCGACCTCGGCGTGGCCAGAACCGTCCAGTGCGCCCCGGATGGCGCCGACCTGGCCGTCCATCATCCCGCTCGGCGCCACGAGATGGGCACCGGCCTCGGCCTGGGCGATGGCGACCTCGCCGTAGCGAACGAGGGTGGCGTCGTTGTCGACCTCGCCCCGGTCGTCGAGGACGCCGCAGTGCCCGTGGTCGGTGTACTCGTCGAGGCACAGATCGGCGATGAGGACCATCTCGTCACCGAGGCTTTCGCGAAGCTCCCTGAGGGCGATCTGGACGATGCCGTCGCGCTCTGACGCACCCGATCCGAGCGGGTCCTTGCGGCTGGGCACCCCGAACAGCACGAGGGCCCCGATACCGAGCGAAGAGAGTCTCTTCGCCTCGAGCACCAAAGAGGCGAGCGTGTGCTGCGAGACTCCCGGCATCGAGTCGATGGGCACGGGAGCGTCGATCGACTCGCGAACGAACAGGGGGGCGACGAGGTCGTCTATCGCCAGGGACGACTCGGCCACGAGGCGGCGCATGGCGGGGAGACGGCGCAACCGCCGTAGTCTGCGAGCAGGAAAACCCACGTCGGCGAGCCTACTGCTCCCTGTCTGGAGCGTCGTGGTGCTCCGCCCACTCCGCCAGCGCCTCCACGAGCCCGTCGGCGGTGTGCACCCCCGCCACGATGTCGACACTGAGCCCGGCCTTCATCGCGGCGCTCGCCGTGACCGGACCGATGCACGCCACGAGCGCAGGCACACGCCCGGCGCCGACGAGCTCGAGGTAACCGGTCACCGTCGAAGGCGATGTGAACGTGACCGCGTCGGCGCCGTCGACGGCCCTGAAGTCAACCTCGTCCAATGCCGGCCGCAGCGTCCGGTAGGCCTCGACCACCTCTACGCGCCAGCCCTTCTCGCGAAGGCCCTTGGCCAGCACGTCGCGGGCATCAGCGGCGCACGGCAACAGGACCGATGCCTCGTCCGGGCGCGCCGGGCCGGGGAACGCCTCGACGAGCGACTCGGCGACGAAGCGCCCCGGGAGGAGGTCGGCCGCGACGTCGTGGCCGGCGAGCGCGGCGGCCGTCGCATCACCGATGACGGCGACCTTGACCCCGCCGAGCGCCCGGCCGTCACCGAGGTACCGCCAACAGCTCTCCACCGCGTTCACCGAGCTGAAGACGACCCACTCGAACTCCTCGATGCGCGACAGCGCCCTTTGGAGAGCGTCGCCTTCGTCGAGCGGGTCCGCGATCTCGATCACTGGCACCTCCAAAGCGGAGGCCCCGGCCTCGACGAGCCGAGCCACCAAGCTGGACGACTGGGCGCGCGAGCGTGTCACGATCACGCGCCAGCCCGAGAGCGGGCCGGTCCCCGGCGCCGCGTTCACGGCATTGCGGCGGTGCCGGACAGGATCTCCGCGCCTCCGCACCGGTCGCGGATCTCGGCGGCCAGCGCCCGGCCGAGCTGAGCCGCGTCCGGACCGCTCATGGCCCGCCGCAGCAGGACCAAGCCGTCCAGGCTCGCGACGAGACCCTGCAGTTCCACCTCGCCGTCGGGGCGCACGACGCCGAGGGCGCCCACCGGCAGCTCGCAGCCGCCACCGAGCTCGGCCAAGAAGGCCCGTTCGGCATCGAGGCAGCGATGCGAGGCCACATCGTCGATCGAGCGCGCCACCTCCGCCGCCAGCTCGTCACGCACCCGGCACTGGATCGCGAGCGCCCCTTGGCCCACCTGGGGCAGCATCGTCGAGATCGGCAGGATCTCGGCCGCAAGCCCGCTGAGGCCGAGCCGCTCGAGCGCGGCGTAGGCCATGACCACGGCACCTCCGACCGGCACTTTCTCGATGCGGGTGGCGATGTTGCCCCGCAACTCCTCAAAACGCAGGTCCGGCCTCACCCACGCCAGCTGCGCCCGCCGTCTCGGGGCACCTGTGGCGACGCGTGCCCCCGGACCGAGATCGGCGAGCGCGGAGCCCACGAGCACGTCCCGCGGGTCGGCCCTCTTCGGCACGGCAACGATCGTGAGCTCCTCGGAGCCGCAAGAAGGCAGGTCCTTGGCGGAATGCACCGCGAGGTCCGCGCGGCCATCGCGCAGGGCCTGGGAGACCTCGGTGACGAAGGCGCCTTGGTCCCCGATCGCGCCGATGGGGCGGTCGCGCTGCCGGTCGCCGGCCGTCTCGACGACGACGACCTCGGTTCTGATCTGCCGGGCTGAACTGCCCGAGGCCGCGGCCAGGGCGTCGGTCACGAGCTCGACCTGGCGCAGCGCGAGGGGGCTGCCACGCGTCGCGACACGGAGCGTCAGCACGGCCGCGCCCTAAAGGTCGAACAGGCTGCGCAACGCCTCGGCGAGCCGTTCGCCCCGCGGCGAGCCGGCCGCGTCCTTGAGGCGCACCGTCGGCTCGTGGAGGAGCTTGGCGACCGTGCGCTGTGTGACCACCTCGACGATCTCACGGGCTTCGGGCCCGAGCACGTCGAGCCGTGCCCGTTGGTGCTCGAGCTCGGCACGACGAATCGACTCGGCCCGGTTCCGCAACGCGGCCACGACCGGAGCAACAGATCTGGCCGTGGATGAGACCCGGTAGCGCTCGAGCTCCCCGGTGAGCACAGCGCGGACAGCCGGGATCTCCCCGCGGCGTGTCGACATCTGCGCCTCGGCAAATCGCCGCACGTCCTCCACGTCGAGCAGGCTTACGCCTTCGATCTCGGCCACGACCGGATCGACGTCACGGGGGATGGCGAGGTCGACCACCAGCAGGGGCCGGCCGGGGCGCGACCTCATCGCCCGGCTGACGCGGGCCGCGTCGAGCACAAGGTCGGGCGCGGCCGTGGAGGTGAGCACGACGTCCGCCCGCCCGAGCTCCTCGTCCAACTTCGAGAGGCCCACCGCCTCCGCCCCCGACTGCTCCGCGACGGCAGCTGCCCGCTCGGCGGAACGGTTCGCGACAACCACGCGGGCTGGGGCTGGCGGCTGCGCCAGCGCCTTGGAAAACCCGGCCCCCATCTCGCCCGCCCCGACGACGAGCACCGACCGCCCGACGAGGCCGCCATCGAGCTGCTCAGCCGCCAGGGCGACGGCCGCGTGGGCGATCGACGTCGTCCCCTGGGAGATGGCGGTCTCGGTGCGCACGCGCTTTCCGGCCTCGACGGCGTGGCGGAACAACGGCAGCAGAACCCGGCCGGCCGCCTGCTCCTGACGGGCAAGTTCGGCCGCGGTTCGCACCTGGCGCAGGACCTCTCCCTCACCGAGGACCGGGGAGTCGATGCCGGCTGCCACCTCGAACAGGTGTGAGACGGCTGCTTCGTCGATCCAGCAGGAGAGGAGCTCCGACAGTGCCGGCACATCGGTCCCCATGGAGCTCGAACAGGAGCGGAAGAAGCTCTCGATGTCGGCCAGGCCGTCATGAAAACGCTCGACGACCGCGTAGACCTCGGTGCGCAGGCACGTGGAAAGAACGATCGCCTCGGAGATGTGCTCGCTATCGCAAAGGACCTGCAGAGCCTTCGGCAGGTCGCGTTCGGATATCGCGATCTGCTCGAAGACATCGAGCGACACGTCCCGTTCGTTGATCCCCACGGCAACGACCGCCACGGCGCGGTTACCTCGTTTCTCTCGGACGACAGCCTACGGCCGTCACCGCGCTACAAGGACGCGTCGTCCGGGATGGCCGTGGCTTCGGGGTGCGCCACGTAGAACGCGAGCACTTGCAGCTCGACTGAGAAATCCACCTGGCGCAGCTGCACCGGGTGCGGCACCACCATGATGGCGGGGGCGAAGTTCAGGATCGCCTCTGCCCCGGCGGACACCAGGCGGTCGCACACGTCCTGGGCTGCAGCGGCCGGGCAGGCGATGACGCCGATACACCGGCTGATGCCCGCGACCACGCTCGCCAGTTCCTCAAGGGGACGGATCGGCAGCCCGACTATCTCCTCTCCGATGATCTCGGGGTCGATGTCGAACAGGGCGGCGGCCCGGAAGTTCTGTGTCGAGAACCTCTGGGAACGCGCGAGGGCGCGCCCGAGGTTGCCCACACCAACGATGACGACCTGCCACTCCCGGTCGAGGCCCAGCTCACGGCGCACCTGGCTGAGGAGGAAGTTGACGTCATAGCCGGTACCCGGCGTGCCGTAGGTGCCAAGGTGCGACAAGTCCTTTCGCACCTTGGCGGCGTTCACCCCGGCCGCCTCTGCGAGCTCCGCCGAGGAGACGGTCTGGACACCGCTTGCCGAGAGCGCAAGCAGGGCGCGCTGATATACCGGCAGTCGAACGACGGTTGGCTCGGGAATCCGACGAACGAAGCGGTCGGCCATCGCGGCTGATGGTAACGACTTCGTGCTCTCGCTCACAAACCCGCGCCCTCCCCGGGCGCGGCCTCGGCTCAGCCGGCTTCGGTAAAACGCTCCGCGAGGTAGCGGTCGACGTCCTCGTCACGCAGTCTGTACGACTTGCCGACACGTACTGCCGGCAGCTGTCCCGAACTGATGAGTCGGTAAACAGTCATGTTCGAGACCCGCAGTGCCCGGGCCACTTCGGCGACCGTGGAGAACCTTGCCTTGGCGTACTCGATCGTTGACAGATGCATCACCCCTCTCCGCCAGTCACGAATGTACGCCAATGTGGCTGAAGTGCAAAGTGGGAGAGCTCCTCGACGCCGGGATCGGGTCAGTCCGGACCCGTCGCCGGCCCGCGGCTCATTCGCTGCGGCCGAGCTCCCGGGACCGGACGGAGGCCGCGGCGACCGCCTCGAGCACGGCCGAGCGAAAGCCGTGGGCCTCGAGGACGCGCAGTCCGGCTGCCGTTGTGCCGCCCGGAGAGGTGACCGCAGCCCGCAAAGTCTCCGGCGAATCGCCGGATTCGGCGAGCAGGCGAGCCGAGCCGAGCAAGGTCTGGACTGCGAAGAGACGGCTGACTTCCCGGTCGAGCCCCTCGCTCACCCCGGCATCGACGAGTGCTTCCGCCAACAGGAAGACGTAAGCCGGTCCCGAGCCCGACAGCCCGGTCACAGAGTCGAGCTGGTACTCGGGCAGGCGTGCGACGACCCCGAGCGAGGACAGCACGCCTTCCGCCCACTCGAGGTCGTCCTCGGTGACAGCGGTGCCACCCGACAAGGCGGAGGCGCCGGCACCGAGCAGAGCCGGGGTGTTGGGCATGGCCCTCAGAACCACGACGCCGCGCCCGAGCCAGGTCTCCAGCTGGGCGATCCTGAGGCCCGCCACGATGGAGAGCACCCGGTGGCAACCCGACCCTGCGATAGTCCGGCACCCGGCCTGAGCATCAGCGGGCTTGACGGCCAAGACGGCGGACTCCGCGGCGACCGCGCTGTCGGTCACGGCTACGCCCGGAAAACGCCTCAGGAGATCGGCGCGGGCCGAGGCGAGGGGCTCCACGACAGCCAGCTCGTCCGAAAGGGCCCAACTCGACCGGATCAGGCCCCCTATCAGCGCGTGGCCCATCTTGCCACCGCCGACGACGACGAGACGTGTCCCCACTGCGCTCAGCTCAACACTCGACTAGCGACCGCGAGGTGAGGTCGGCGTAGAGGCGGCGAAGCCGGCCCGCAGTGATCGACCAGCTGTATCCCGCCGCCATGGCTGCGCCACATGCGCCAAACTCGGCCTGCAGCAAGGGGTCGGCGCAAATGGCGCCGGCGAACTTCGCGTACTCCTCGGCGTCCCCGTTCTCGACCAGATAGCCCGTTCGCCCGTGCTGGACGAGCGTCGTCAAGCCCCCGACAGCCGCCGCGACCACCGGCGTGCCGCAAGCGGCGGCTTCGAGAGCGACGAGCCCGAATGATTCCGAACGCGAAGGCACCAGGCAACAGTCTGCCGCCCTGTAATACGTCGAGAGCAGCTCATGTGGCTGAGGGGCAACAAAGCGCACCCGTCCGCCATGGCCGAGCGTCTCGACCATGGCGTGAAGAGCCTCGACCTCCGCGTCTCCTCTCGGGCCGCTCGGGCCGCCGACCACAACGAGCTGGGCGCTCGGAACGGACCGCACCAAGAGGTCGAAGGCCTGGAGCGCCAGCTCGGCGCCCTTGAGGGGCTGAATCCGCCCCACGAACAAAAGGAGCGGGCCCTCGCCCGCAAGGCCGAGCGCACGTCTCGCGTGGGCACGGTCACCGGGCGAGAAGAAGGCGTGGTCGACCCCGAGTGGGACGACCTCGACGCGGTCCCGGTCTGCCCCGTAGAGCTCGACCAGTTGGTCCACCTCGACCGAGCACGAGGCGAGAAGGGCATCGGAGCAGCCGATGATCTCCGACTCGGCGCGCGCCCGCCGGCCCGGTTCCGCGCTCTCGACCTCTTCCGGGCTCGCTTCTGCCTTGACGCGGTCCAGCGTGTGGAAGGTCGACACGAGCGGCAGCCCGAGGCGGTGCTTGATCGCATGACCGGCCAGGCCCGACAGCCAGTAATTGGCATGGATGGCATCCGCGGGCACTTCACTGGCGCCGAGGCCGGTGTGGATCGGACTGGTCATCCGGTCGATGACCGATTCGGTGAACTCCTGCACATGGTCTTGCAGTGTCTCCTTGGCGACGGGGACCGGTGGGCCGGCAGCCACGTGGTGCACGGCAAAGCCCGGCTCGATCGTCATGACGTCGGGAAGCTCGCTGGACCAGCGGCGGGTGTAGACGTCACAGGTCACGCCTCCCCGGGCAAGGGCCGAGGAGAGCTCACGGACATAGACGTTCATCCCGCCGCCGTCCCCCGTACCGGGCTGGGCCAACGGAGACGTGTGCATGGAGAGAACAGCCAGCTTGCGCATCCGGTCCAGCCTAGGGTGAAAGTCTCGCCATCAGGCCCGTGGCTCTTCCCGCCCCGCATCGGACAGGCCATTCTCCCGCCGGAACGACAAGTAGATCCGCACGAGCGCCTGCCGCTGCTCCTCGACCAGGTAGGGGTCCATGAGGATGTGACGCACGACGTCGTCGTCGCGACGCTCGTCCTCGAGAATCCCGGCCCTCACGTACAGCGTCTCGGCGGAGATCCGCAGAGCCTTCGCGATCTGCTGCAGGATCTCGGCCGACGGTTTGCGCAAGCCCCTCTCGATCTGGCTCAGGTAGGGGTTCGAGATGCCCGCGATCTCCGACAGCCTCCGGAGGGAGAGCCTCGCCGTGTTCCGCTGCTGCCTGATGAACTCGCCGAGATCCGCCCAACGGTCGGACGAGTCGCTCGCTGTCATCCGGCCTTCACCCGAGCAGGCTGTCCGCGTCCGCCGCTCCGACTTTGTACCGTTCGACGATCGCCGACTGGAGTTGGTCAATCTGGTCGTGCAGCCTTCTGCGCCTGGTGGAGACGCTCGTCTCGGCCGAGCGCAGCAGCCCGGCGAGCGAACGGAGCTCCTCGTCTCCGAACGCCCCCAGGTTGGCGCCGGGCAAGAGGGGCTGACGCGTCTCGTCACCTTTCAGCTCAGCGGCGAGAAGCTCGACCACGAGATCCTCGAGCGCGAGCTCCGACTGCTCGGTCCACCCCTCGGCGACTCCGGCCATCGTGAGGCGGGGCTCATGGGCATGCGATTGCGCCGGTGCGATGGTGTTGCTGCCCGCCAGGATCGCCGGCAGGTCCTCGAGGAGGCGCCCGGTGTCGCCGCGCACGCCTCTGCCCCGTGCCTCGAGCTCCGCCGCGACGATGTCGAGCTCGCCCTGGAGCAGCCGCCGGACATAGGAGAGAGCGACTTCCGCGCGTTGGCACGCGTCCCGGCGGGTCCTGAGCTCATCCACCGCAACCTTTTCCAAGTCGCTGGTCAGCTCGGGTTCCAGCAGGTGGTCAATATCCTTCTGGTGCAGGGCCATCCTGAACGAGCGTACCGCTGCTCGAGCCGGACTGCCTGAGAAACCCGGCCCGGGCGGGTGGGAAGTAGCGGTAGACGGCTCTGCCGATGAGACGGGCGGGCGCCACGGGCCCGAACGTCCGGCTGTCACGGCTGGCGGCCTGGTTGTCGCCGCGCACCTCCACACCACCTGGGACAAGCGCCACGACTCTCTTGACGAGCAAGCGCGTGGGCTCGACCGGGTCGTGCAGGGCGACGAGGTCGCCGACTCGGGGGCGCAGCGCCCGTACGACGACGAGTCGGTCCCCGTGGGCGAGCACGGGCATCATGCTCGTACCCTCGACCTGCACACGTTGCAGGCGCCTCCACGCCAGACCTGCGAGCACGACCACGAGCGCCGTGAACCCGGCGCACGGGCCCAGCTTCGGGACAGCGCGTCGTTTGGGCGCCTTTCCTGTGCGATCACTGAAAGCCCGGAGATAAGGTGAGCGATTCCTAGCCACCGATCACCAACCAAGGAGCCGAAGCATGCAACTCGCCTCGCGTTTGCTCACCCTGCTCGACCGCCGGAGCAACCCGGTAACTGTCCACGCCCACTGCGACCTTCCCTGCGGTGTCTATGACCCCGCGCAAGCACGGATCGAGGCCGAATCGGTCAAAGCCATCATGGAGAAGTTCAACGCCTCCACTGACGAGGTCTTCAGGCACCGGGCCATCGTGATCAAAGAGGAGCGCGCCGACCTCGTCAAGCACCACCTCTGGGTGCTCTGGACGGATTACTTCAAGCCCGACCACCTCGCGAAGTACCCCGAGCTCCACACCCTGTTCTGGACGGCCACCAAAAGCGCCGGCGAAGCCAAGAAGACGACTGACGTCGCTGTCGGCCAGAAGCTGCTCGACCAGATTGCCGAGATCGACCGCATCTTCTGGGAGACGAAGAAGGGCTGAGTCCCGCCCGGCGAGGCGTGAGCGACGATCCCCGCCGCTCATCCGCCGGACACGGGCGGCAGCACCGCGACCTCGTCACCGTCGCCGACCGGCATTTCGCGGCTTGCCGGCTCGCCGTTCAGCCAGATCGCGCTGAAGGCGATCACCGAGGCAAGGCGAGTCCCGTAACGCGCGACGGCCGCGTCGAGCACCTCGCCTACGCTCACGCCGTCGAGGGTCGCCTCGCTGGTACCGGCGCAGTCGCGCGCCTGAGCGAACAAGCGGAGCCGCGCCAAGCCCTCAGATCCCAGCCGAAGCGCCCGGCGCGACGACCTGCGCGTGGTCCGCGCAACGTCGCGTCAGCGGTGAGCCTGCGAGCCGGTCTTCGCCGATCGCCCGCCCGCACGCCTCGCAGGTGGCATAGGTGCCCTCGTCCAACCGCCTGAGGGCCCGTTCGACGTCCTCGAGCTCGCCCTCGGCCCTGTCGAGCACGAGATCGGCCTCGTCTCCCGTTTCCACGTTCATGATCGTACCGGGAGGCTGCAGTTTCCGGGGGGAGTGGAGAAAGGCACTCCCGGGCTCAATCTTCCTCCAGCCACCTACGGGTCGCCCCCACGACCTCGATGTCCGGCCGAGACCAGATGAAGCGCTCGACGGCGTCGAGTGTCTCGACGACGACTCGCGCGCTGGCCGCCGCAGCCGCCACCTCGACCACCGAGCGCTGGTGCAGGTCCTGGTAGTCCGCCTCCGCGACTGCCACCGCGAAACGTGTACGGGCACCGTCGATGACCGGGCGGAGAACGGCGCGTTTCTCCTTGAGGGAATGGCAAGCCGGAAAGTGAAGCTCGACGACGAGGGCTCCGATCACCGACCAAGCATGCCCGAGTCGCGCACCGTGGGGCCCGTGAGCGCGTCGGCACCCCCCGATCTACGCCCCGTGACAGTGGGCAGTAGCATCCTGGCCCGAAGGCATCGCTCACCGCGCCAGTCGCGGTACCAACGAGGAGAACACGCCGCAATGGCACAGAGTGGCAACCGTCCCCCGCGGCGTGGCCAGTCGCAGACCGGTGGCAGCCGGCCCCCCAGCAACGGCCGCTTGACCCCAGACGGCGATCCGGGCGAGTCCGCTGCCGAGAGGGCGCGCGAGAGGCTGGCCGAGCAGAGACTCTCCGGTCAAAAGCGCCAGACCGCTTCCCAGCGAGCGCGCTCTGCAGCGCCTCCTGCTCAACGCGCCAGGGCGGGTTCGGCCCCCGGCGGGCGGGGGAGAACCGGTGGGGCGGTGGCCTCCCGGCGCGGATCCGCGAAGGACGCCGCGAAGCGCAGCACCGCCATGACGGCGGGGGTCTTCGGCACCGTGCTCGTCGTGCTGGCTGTGCTTGTCATCGTCCTCGTCTCGGTCACCGGCAAGACCACGGCCAAGAACGCGGGCTTCGGATTGAAACCCGCGCCTGCGAGCGTCGTGAACGCCATCAGTCACGTGCCGGCGCCGGCGTTCGCCGCAGCCGGGTCGACGATCACCTCGTCCGGTCCCTACACGATCGCGATCAACCCGCTCAAGAAACAGCCCCCGCTGACCAGCGGCGGCAAGCCGCTGATCGCCTACACGGGGTCCAACTGGTGCCCGTACTGCGCGGCGGCCCGCTGGCCGCTCGCCATAGCCCTGTCCCGCTTCGGCAGCTTCAAGAAGCTCGACATAACCGAATCGGGGAGGGCGACGAACGAGATCTACCCGGGCACGCCAAGCCTGAGCTTCTACGGCTCGTCCTACACGAGCCCCTACATCGCCTTCCTGACGACCGAGCAGTGCAGCGACCTCGTCTCGTCCAGCACCGCGACGGCGGTCCAGGACTGCAACGGCTACGAGCCCTTGCAGTCGCTCTCGCCCCTGGCCCACAAGATCTACTTCAAGTACGACTTCCCGCCTTTCGTCTCGTCGTCGAACGAGGGTGGCATCCCGTTCATCGACTTCGCCAACAAGTTCGTCGAGGACGGCGCCTTCATGGACCCGTCCATCCTCGATGGCTTCACACACGTGCAGATCGCCCAGAGCCTCGGCAACCCGATCGCCTCGCCTGCTCAGCCGATACTCGTCTCGGCCAACTTCTACACCGCCGCCATCTGCAAGCTGACGAACAACAAGCCAGGCTCGGTCTGTGACATGCCGGTCGTCAAGCAGGCGGCCAAACAGCTGAAGCTGTGAGCGGCAGGAACGCCGCCCGGCGGCGGGCACGCAGGGACGCGGCGACGACCCAACGGACGAAGCATCAACCGCAGACTGCGCAGGCAAGATCCCAGCCGGCGGCTGCGGCCCGCCCCCGGCTCGGCGACATCGTGCAAGGCCGGCCCTGGCGGCCGTTGGCTATCGGCGCCATCTGCCTCGCCGGGATCGCCATCTCGATCTACCTCCTGATCGTGCACTACGAGCCCGCCGCGCTCATATGTTCCAACAGCGGCGCCGTGAACTGCTTCAAGGTGCTCACGAGCCCCTCTTCTGTCATCTTCGGGGTGCCCGTGCCGATCTTCGGGATGATCTTCTTCATCGGGATGGGCGTGATCTGCCTTCCCTTCGCGTGGCGCTCGGATGCCGCCTGGCTCGCCTGGGGACGGATCGCGGCAGCCGTCGCCGGCATCGGGATGGTGGTCTACCTCGTCTACCAGGAGGCACTCGTGCTGCACACGATCTGCCTGTGGTGCACCGGCGTCCACGTGCTCACCTTCGCCATGTTCCTGATCATCATCACCGGCTGGGATGACACCGGGTACGCTCAGTCTCGCTACGAAGACTGACGAGCGTGCTCCGGGGCTACATTCGGTCCGCTTCGCGACGCGGGGGCGCCGCCCAGTTCCTCAGCTCGTGGCCTCTTCCATCGACTCGGGAAACCTGGCGGCGCGGAAACTCACCAGACCCGCTGGCGTCAGCCAGCTCATCAATGCGAAGCTGAGCACGCCCGCGCGCACGGCGGGGTCCTGCGAGAGCAGCGACCGCGCCTCGCCGACGCCCGTGGAAAAGACCATCGCCCCTCGCAAAGTGGGGTCGTCCTGGTCGTCGAACGGGCCTGCAGCAACTAGGAGCGTGGGTCCGAACCGGAAAGCGGTCCTGCCTCGAAGCTCGATGAGGCGAGATAGCGAACCCTGACCGGTGGTCGTGGCTTCTCGTTGGTTACGAGGCGTCCGAAGCTGAGCTTGCGAGGGTGCTCCGCACCTCTCATGGTGTCGCGATCGCGGCCGATCCGCCCGCGTTGGCGAGCTTTCGCAGGTTGTGGCAGACGAGGTGGAGCGTCCATTCGCCCCGTGCTCCATCAAGTCCGCGCAAACGGAGATGACCGGCGTGCTGTCGGACCTTCATCTGGCCGAATGCCGGTTCGACGATCGCCTTTCGCCGGGCGTAGTCGGCTCGTCCGGCCTTGGTCCGGAGGCGTCTCGCCATACGTTGCTTGGCCGTCGTGTTCTTCGGGATGCGCCCTCTCGGTGCGGCCGTGACACGCTCGTCGTGGGTCAGCCGGCCCGTGGCGACGAGTGCGTCGAGGTCGTCCTCGGCGAGTGCTTCGAGATTGTCCTTCGAGCAGTAACCGGCATCGGCTAACAGCACCTTCGGACGATCTTCGACCCCGGCGCGCACGAGCTCAACGTCCATCGCCTCGATCATCGGGATCAATTGGTTGACATCGGTGGCTTGTTGGGTAACCACACCGGCGAGGACGACCTGGTTCTTCTCGTCGACGACTGCTTGGGCGTTGTAGGCGTAGTGAAATGACCCGTCAGAGGTCTTCATGATGCGCGACTCGGGATCGGTGAAGTTGCGCTGGGCCTTTGCGGCCGGCTTGGCCTTTTCTCCGGCCTGTTCGGCCGCTTCGGCGATCTCCTCGTCGTTGGTGCGCTCGGCGTTCTTTGCTTGTTTGGCGCCGGCGCGCTCTTTGGCCTCGGCCTCGATGGCCTTCATTGCCTCACGCATCTTTGCGATGCGCGTCTCGCGTCGGGCGAGCTCGGCAGGTACTTCGTCGCCCCGGCGGTCCGCACCGAAGGCCTCGTCCTCTTCCCGGTCGATCGCCTCGGCCTCAGCGAGGATCTCGCGCACCTCGGCATCGAGCTGTTCGATCTTCTTTTGCATGTGGTCATAGCTCATGGCCTTGTGCCTGCTCGCCGAGGCCCGCAGCTTGGTGCCGTCGAGGGCGACCCGTCCGAGCTTTAGGAGCCCGGCTGTTGCGCACAATACGAGAACCTGGGTGAACAGGTCGTCGAGGGCCCCGAGGTGGCGACGGCGAAAGCGCGCCATCGAGCGGTAGTCCGGTGCGGCGTTCGCCGAAAGGAAGCGGAACGCCACGTCGGTCACACAGCGCCGCTCGATCTCCCGGGAAGAGGTCACGCCGATCGAGTAGCTGTAGAGCAGGAGCTTCAGCATCATGCGCGGGTCATAGGGAGGTGCCCCGTCCGCGGTCGCGTAGGAGCCATAGATCACCGACAGGTCGAGCAGACCGTCGACGGCCTCGGAGATGAACCGCGCCTCGTGATCTTCGGGCAGCCAGTCGTCGAGACTCGGGGGCAGGAGGAAGGACTGGGACGGGTCGTAGTGGCGGAATGTCTTGGCCGTCAAGGCAGAGGGCGTCGTCGCCGTCTTTCGTGGGCCGACCGCTACCTCGAAGAGCTGGTCGTCAACGGTGCCGTTCTCCATGGCACAAAGTCTTGTCGGTGCTCACGGAAATCGCGAATTTTCACCGCATCACAGGGATGGGAAGCGCGCGGGGCGGCTCAGGGGGTTCTGACCCACGCACCTAGCTGGCCTGATCGCCCGAGGCCGGCGAGGAAGGCGAGATGCTCGTCTTGGATCGTGGCGGCCCGCTCGTCGTCCAACACGGCCGTCTCCGTCGGACGGAGATAGAGACCAAAGGTGAAACGGTCGAAGTCCATGCACCAGGCTAAGCCCGTTTGGCGCCGTTGCCGATGAACAACACGTGGCCGGTCCCGTGACCGTGGAGTCCATCGTCATCGGCGTCGCGGTCGCCGTCGTCTTCTTCGCCTGGGGCTGGGCCAGGGCGGCCCGGTTCCGCGCCGAGCGTGGCAAGGCCCCCTGGACGATCCCGCCGGCGGGGTGGGGTGCCATCCACGTCGTGCTGCTCCCGGTCGGCTGGCTCATCTACTCGGCAGCATCGCGAACCACCCGGGTGGCGGACTTCTCACTCACTCACCGGTCGGACACGACGATCGCCGACACGGCCGAAGAGCGCGAGAAGCTGCGCAGGATCCGCTTCGAGCTTCCTCTCCTGCGCCCGCCCCAACCGGCTTCGCGCGGCTGGCACCCCGATCCGTTGCACCAGCGAGCCTTCCGTTTCTTCGACGGCAAGCAGTGGACCCGCGATGTCATGGACGATCCCGCCCGGAAGGCGGCCGCGGCAGTCGGGGATCCTCGTGCCGATCTCCGCCGGCGCCTTCGGGCCTTGCCTCCGCCATCGGACCCGACCCCGTCCTGGCATGTCGACCCTCTCGGCCACGGTCACTACCGCTATTTCGACGGATGGGGATGGACCGACAAGGTCCACAGGGCCCGTTCGTCCTGATCCTCGCTCCGGGGGGAGGGCTCGAACCTCCAACATCCGGCTCCAAAGGCCGACGTTCTGCCGATTGAACTACCCCGGAAGGAATCTCATCCCAGCATTTCTACAACAGTAAGTGCCCGACGCGGCCACCTCGACCGGCACCTGGGAGCTTCCGCGCCACTCCAACACGGGCCCGCCGCACGCCGAGTCCGCCTGCCGAGGGGCGAGCCCTCTCGAAGTTCGGCTAGCGTTCTGCCAGCCATGGGATCACTCATCAAGAAGCGCCGCAAGCGAATGCGCAAGAAGAAGCATAAGAAGATGTTGAAGCGCACCCGCTGGCAACGACGCGCCGCCGGCAAGTAGCCCTCTTAGGGGAACCGGCCGGCACAGCGGACCCCTTGTTGTTCGCCAGGCCGGTGCACGGCCACGAGGCCCTCGTCACACGTGAGCGGTGCTCGACACAGCGACAACGAGAGCTTGGCGGCGCTCGGCCTGCACGGCGCCTTGGAGCTCGACGACAAGACGCGCGGCCAGATACGGCTCGCGCTCGAGATACCACGTGCCACCACTTCCCGCCAACAGCGGCTCGGCGCCCGCCACAGCTGCGAACATGTCCCGCCACCAGCGAAGTCGTGGCTCGACGACGACGGCGGCAGGTTCGAGGTCGTTCCCGTGCTCGCCGGTCGGACTCCCGAGCGCATCCCACGCCCGGTAGACCTCGGGAGTCGACACCGTCAACTCAGGCGTCACGAGCACGGCCGTGAAAGCCTCGAAAGCGAGTGGCTCCACCAGTTCCCCGACGCCGGTGACAAGCGCCCGACCGCCCACGACACAAAACGGCACGTCCGCTCCCAGCCCGGCCGCGACCACCGGATCCAGCACTCCCGCCCATCGGAGCACCGCGGCCGCATCGGCAGACCCACCTCCGAGGCCGGCTCCGGCCGGAATGCGCTTTATGAGCCGCACCCGGGCCTTGCGGTCAACGGCGGCCAGCGCCCGGCTGACGAGGTTCTCCGCGCCGAGGGGAACCGCCGCCCGCGCCGGAGTGGCGCCGTCGCGCCGCTGCCCAGTCGACGACGGGCCGTCGCCAAGGACCCAAGACACCGCGTCGACGACCTCGAGCCCATCTGCGCCCTGTTCGATCTCCAGCTCATCCGCGAGATCGATCGTCGCCATCTCGGCCTCGAGCAGGTGGTAGCCGTCAGGGCGGACTCCCACGACCCGCAGCGTGCGGGTCAGCTTGGCTGGTGCCCGAAAGTGATCGACCGACGGCATGCGACTAGCTTGCCCCACTCCGCGATGCCGAGCTCCTCGGCCCGGGAACGGCCGTCGATCCCGGCCGCCGCGAAGGTGGCCTCGCCGACCAGCCCCTCGAGCGAGCGGCGGAGCATCTTCCTGCGCCCGCCGAAGCCCGCCCGGAGGAGGAGGTCGATCTCCTCGTAGCTCGCCACGCCGGGGTCCACCGCCGGCGACTCGCGTCGCACGAGCTCCACGAGCACCGACTCGACATTCGGGCGGGGCAGGAACACCCCGGGCGAGACGCGTCCGACGAGGGCAGCGGTAGCGAAGTAGCCCACCCTCACCGACACGGCGCCGAAGTTCCTCCCTCCCGGCACCGCGACGAGCCGTTCACCGGCCTCGCGCTGGACCATCACGAGCATGCGACCTATCGCAGGCGCCCCGCAGAGCAGGTCGAGAACGAGCGGAGTCGCGACGTTGTAGGGCAGGTTCGCCACAAGCACCCAGCGCGGCGCCGCGGCGAGCAGTTCGGACCAGTCGCACGACATCGCGTCCGCCTCGACCACCGACACCCCGAGCGGCTCGACCATCTCGCGCAGCACCGGTGTGATGCCCCTGTCCACCTCGACCGCCGTCACCGCGGCCCCGCTCGCCGCCAGCGCGACGGTGAGGGACCCGAGCCCGGCACCGATCTCGACCACGTGATCTCCGGTGCCGACCCGTGCAAGCCGGGCAATGCGTTCCACAGTGTTCGGGTCGGTGACAAAGTGCTGGCCCAGCGCTTTCGACGGGTGAAGACCGTGCTGGCGGAGGAGGCGGGCAACCTCGGCTCGGCCTGGCGGGCGGCGAAAAGGAGCAGCCGGGACTGCGCTCGCGGGCTCGGCGATCTCAGACTCCGAACCCGAAGGCCTTCTCGGCGTTCATCCAGCTGACCGCAGCCAAAACCTCGGGCTCGAAGCCCTTCAACTGCCCGACGGCGTTCCCCACGACGGCGACGTTGCTCGGGGAGTTGCGACGCCCGCGATGCGGGACCGGCGTGAGGAAAGGTGAGTCGGTCTCGATCAGCAGGCTGTCGAGAGGACAATGCGTGACGACCTGGCGCAGCTCGACTGCGTTGGCGAAAGTCACTATGCCGCTGAACGACAAGATGCCACCCACCCGCAGACACCGCCTCGCCTCGGATTCACCGCCCGTGAAGCAGTGAAAGATCGTCCTTTCGGGCACTCCTTCGCGCTCGAGGATCGAGAACGTGTCGTTCCACGCATCACGAGTGTGGATGACCAGAGCCAGATTGTGCTGATTCGCCAAGGCGACCTGAGCGGCAAAGACGTCGCGCTGGAGATCGCGAGGCGAGTTGTCGTAGTGGTAGTCGAGCCCGCACTCGCCGATGGCGACGACACGGGACCGGCGCAGACCGTCGCCCGCCGCCAGTTCGCCGAGGAGGTCCACCACCGAGCTCAGCCCGGACTTTGCGTCATGGGGGTGCAGCCCGATTGTCGCCCAGACCTCGACGGCACCGGCGCCTGGCGATTGCGCGTGACCGGGGGAGCGAGCCGGGGCCGGGCCTCCCGAAAGCTCGTTCGCCAGGAGCACGGCGCGGCGCGAGGACGCCTCATCGGTGCCGACGCACACCACCCTCCCTACCCGTGCCGCCCGGGCCGCGGCAACAGTTGCGGCAGGATCCGCTTCGTCCTGCAGATGGCAATGACTGTCGGTCCAGATGGCCGACTGTTGCGAAGTTCGCGCAGAAGACGCGGACGAGGCCGGGGCACCCTCAACGGGCTCGGTCCCGGTCGGCGTACCTGTCTCGCGCTGCGCCCGCCTTGGCATGCCACGCCGGCGGCGCAGCCACGAACCTTCTTGTGGACCCCCCTGCCCGGTCTCGCTCGAATCGTCCACGTTGCCTCTTTCGTTCAACTGTCAACGCTACGCCGCGGGAACAGCGGTGCACCCTTTATAACGGTGAGGTTCCCGGGGTAGCCCCCCCATGAGAGGCCGCCCTTTCCCCCGGCCATGCCCGGCTCGTCGGGCCTGCCCGCAAGCCCGATCCGCGCCCAGATCTCCGCCGCCGCGCCCGGCATCACCGGTGACACGAGCACGGACACGATCCGCAAGGCCTCGAGGGCGTCGCCGAGTGAGGCGTCGAGGGCCGGACCGGGCGCCAGCTTCCAGGGCTCCTGGGTCTCGAGCTCGGAGTTCGCGGCGCGTACCAGGCGCCAGGTCGCCTCGAGGGCTTCGTGAGCCGCGAACCGCTGCCAGGAGTCCCGGCACGCCGCCACGACCTCCGCCGCGACCTCGCTCAACCGCACGCCGGGCGAGGCGGGTCTCGGGGCGGGACCGATCCCTCCGCGCTTGCTCCCGACGACGGTTGCCACGCGGGCGAGCAGATTGCCGAGATTGTTCGCGAGGTCGGAGTTGTACCTCGCGATCAGGCTCTCGTAAGTGAAGTCCCCGTCGGAGCCCAGCACGACGTCGCGCACGAGGTGGTATCGAAGGGCGTCGACCCCGATGTCGTTGGCCAGCACCACAGGGTCGATCTGGTTCAACCGCGTCTTGGACATCTTCTCGCCGCCAACGAGCAGCCAGCCGTGAACGATGTAGTGGGCCGGTGGGTCGATGCCGGCGGCAAGGCACATGGCCGGCCACCAGACGCAGTGAAACCGGATGATGTCCTTGCCGAGCAGATGGTGAGCTGCCGGCCACCAGTTCGAGAAGCGCTCGGGGTCCTCGCCGTAGCCGATGGCGGTGATGTAGTTGACCAGGGCGTCGTACCAGACGTAGAAGACGTGCGCGCTGTCCCAGGGGACGCGCACGCCCCAGTCGATCGAGGTCCGCGTGATCGAGATGTCCTGCAGACCGCCTTTTATGATCCCGAGGGCTTCGTTGCGCCGGGAGTCGGGGAAGATCGCGTGCGGATGGCTTTCGTACCAGTCGAGCAACGACTGCTCGAAGCGGGACAGCTCGAAGAACCAGTTCTCCTCGGTGAGCCACTCCACCGGCCGCTCGTGCACCGGGCAGAGGCGGCCTTCGAGCAGGTCGCTCTCGGGGTAGTACGCCTCGCACGAGACGCAGTACCAACCCTCGTACAGCCCCTTGTGCATGTAGCCGTTGTCGTGGATGGCCTCCATGAACCTCTGGACGCTGAGGTGGTGACGCTGCTCGGTCGTGCGGATGAAGTCGTCGTTCGAGATATCGAGGGCAGCCCACGAGGCCATGTAGCGGCGGCTCGTCCGGTCGACCCACTCCTGAGGCGTGAGCCCTTGTTCCTCCGCCGCGCGAGCGTTCTTAAGCCCGTGCTCGTCGGTGCCGGTGAGGAACCAGGAGTCGTCGCCGATCAAGCGGTGCCAGCGCGCCAGTACGTCCGCGTTCACGGTCGAGTACGCCGTCCCGAGATGGGGGGCGTCGTTGACGTAGTAGATCGGTGTCGTCAGGAAGAAGCGCTCGGGCACGCTCCCAAACTACTGGCCGTTGCGGGCCAGCGAAGTCTCGTACGCAAACCTCTTCGACACGCCGAAGTCGGCGGCGACGTCCGCTGCCGCCTGCCGGCGACTGGCGCCGGCGGCGATCCGGCTCTCGACTGCTCTTTGGACCTCGCCCTCGTTCGGCGCCGAGCGCTCGGCATCCGGCTTCGCCGCGACGATGAGCACGTGCTCACCGCGGGCCGCGCCCGCCTCGCTCCGCTCGCACGCTTCTGCGAGGCTCCCGCGCCAAGTCTCCTCGAACATCTTCGTCAGCTCCCGGCAGACCGCCACCTTGCGATCGGCACCACAGCACCCCGCAAGGTCCCGCAGCGTCGAGGCGACCCGCTGCGGCGACTCGTAGATCACGCTCGGATGCGGGGCCGCCGCGATCTCGGCCAGGCGCTTTGCGCGCTCTGACCCGCGTCTTGGCAGGAAGCCCTCGAACCTCCAGCGTGCGGTCCCGAGCCCGGCGACCACGAGAGCACTCACTGCCGCCGATGGTCCGGGCACGGTCGTGACGTTGTGCCCGGCGGCGATCGCGGCGGTGATCACCTGCTCGCCAGGATCGGAGATCGCCGGCGTGCCCGCGTCGCTCACGAGCGCGACCCGCGCGCCACCTTCGAGCATCTCGAGGATCTCGCCAACCCGCTCACGCTCGTTGTGAGCGTGCACAGAAAGCAGGCGGGAAGCCCGCAATCCGAGCCGGGAGAGGAGCTGACCGGTGTGGCGCGTGTCCTCGCAGCACACGACGTCCGCCTCCTGCAACGCCGCGGCAGCGCGTGGCGAGAGGTCACCGATGTTGCCTATCGGGGTGGCGACGACCACAAGCTCACCTGAGCGCTGCCGGCCTCCGCTCACCCCTTGATCTCCAGGCCGTCGCCCGGGACGAGCTTCCATCGCGCGAAGGCACCGGCCTGCGCCTCGAGCACGGCCCGGCCGCCTCGACGCGGGAGCGCGACCCGGTAGGGCGGCACCGTGACCGTGCCGATGACATGCAGGTCGTCGGTCAGGAACGCGACGTCTATGGGAAACCGCATCCCGACGGTGTGCACCGATCTCGTGTGCCGCAACAACAGGGCACCCTCGAAGCTGGCCTTGCCCAACAGGCCACGGGACCTGGCCGCGAGCGACGAGGCGACCTCGAGGCTCGCGAGCACCTCGCCCTCACGCAGCAGCCATGCCATTTACCCGTCCTCGTCGCTCGAAAGCCAAGGAAGATACCCAACGCTACCGAACGGCCGCCTGCACGTGGCAAAAAGCATCAGCGTGGAAGCCACTACACTGTCCCGCTTGTGTCCAAGCGAACGGTGAAGCGGAAGCTGCGCAAGAAGAAGAAGGCCAACCACGGCAAGAAGCCGAACTGCGGTCGCGGCTGACTTCACAGCTCCCAGTTCGCCCCAAGGCGACTCAGAACGCCCGCCAGCACCGACGGCTTGTCGGAGATGATCCCATCGACGCCGAGGCTGACCAGGTGCTCCATCTCCTCGGGATCGTCGATCGTCCAGACATGGACCGCGAGCCCGCTCGCATGTGCGGCCGCGACGAAGCCCTCGTCCACGACGACAAGAGGGCCGAAGCGCGCCGGAACCTGGAGCGCGACGTAGCGCTCGATGCCGTCCTGCGCCGGCTGGCCGGCATGCAACCGCCGGTAGAACTCCGTCGTGAAATCGGTGCCGGGCACGATGGCGATGCCGGGCGCGTGCCTGGCGAACTCCTCGATCGCCCGACCGGAGAACGAGGCCACGACCACGTCGTCGTCACGGCCGTGCTCGCGCAGCACTCTGGCCAACGCCTCCTCGTAAGGGGCGACGTCCGGGGCGCCGCGCTTGATGTCCAAGTTGAGCACGACCCCCGGGAATGCCTCGAGGACCTCCGCGAGAGTGGCGACGCAGAGGTCCGGATCATCGGGCGCTCTCCCGCGCAACACGTAGTCTCCCGGCGGGTGCCCTTTGACGGCGCCTTGCCCCGGGCAGAACCAATACGCGTTGTCGAGGCGCCGGATCTCCTCTAGAGACAGCCCGGCGATCTCTCCTGCGGCGTTGGTTGTCCGCTCGAGCGTCGGGTCGTGGCAGACGACGAGCTCCCCGTCACTGGTGGCGTGAACATCAAGCTCGAGACCGGTGGCTCCGTGCCAGAGCGCCCGGCGCATCGCGTAAAGCGTGCTGGAAGGTGCCTCCCTGGCGCCTGCTTGGTGGGCATAGGCGATCACCCGCCGTTCGAGCCAGGGATTGTCGCGCACGCACGCTGTCTACCACTGCCGCGTCAGCCAGCGTTCGCCTCCTCGGCAACGCTGGTCGATCCTCGATCACCGCGAGTCGCGATGGGCGAGCCACTCCCCGATGAGCGCTCCTCGGGGCGGGCCACGGCGGGCCAGGGCCCGCGAAGCGCCCGGCGGATTTCCCAGCGGGTGCGTCGCGGGTCACGTCGAGATCGTGTCGGGCATCGACACGGGTTCTCCGCCGCTTTCGAACCGGGCGGCGATGTTGACAGCAGCGACGAGATCGCGGTGACCGACGAGGTTGCAATACGGACAGGAAAAGCAACGGCCCTTCGGCTTTGGCACACGTTGGCGACAGCGCGGGCAGCTCGAAGACGAGCCGCGCTCGTCGACAACGACGACGGTGATCCCGGCGGCCTCGGCCTTGTCGAAAAGGGCGCTCTTCAGCTCGCCCACTCGCCAGTCCCGAAGACGCTGGTTGTGGCGACGGCCAACTCGTAGATCGAGCACGCCGACGGGGTCGCCGACGACGAGGGTACCGATGCGCTGCTCGAGGGCGAAGCCGACGAGCACCTTGGCGGCCTGGTGGAGGCGCCGGCCGTGACGAGCCTCGAGGCAGGCGCTGCGCCGGCGGTACTTGCGCCAGCGGCGCGAGCCGCGCTGGCCCTTGGCCGGGGCGCGCGCTGCCACGGCGCGCGAGCGAGCCCGTCGTTCGGCAAGATGCAGCCGGCTCTCGGCGGTAAGCGCCCGCCCGGAGACGACAAGTCCGACTCGGTCCGCTCCGGCGAGGGCGTAGGGGTGGATCACCCCGAGGTCAACGCCGCCGACGCGCTCTGCATCGGGAGCGAGGCCCTCCTCGTAGCCGGCAACGGGAACCTCGGCGCAGACGCCGAGGTAGAGCCGCCCCGCCTCCTCGCGCAGTGTGACCGAGCGCAGGGTGTCTGGCGGGTAGGGGACCTGGCGCGCCAGGCGTACGCGAAGGGGTGGGCTTCCCGCCGCGACAGCGAGGCGCAGCTGTTGGCCGAGCAGTGAAAACGTCCCGGTGTAAAAGCACACCGGCACGAGGTGGCGCCGCCGGCGCGGAAAGGGCGCCCTTTCATCGCCCACGCGACGCGCTCTTGCGACAGCGAAGCAGGCGTCGCAGTAGCGACGCAGCACAGAGCGTGCCGCGCTCACCGACAACTCATTAGAACTTGCTCGTCCGCGGGCAGAAAGCTCCCGACAGAGCGCCTGCTAGCTGACGATCCGCTCCTCGCCCCCGGCCACGCGAGCCTCGTTCAAAGCGAGCACCCAGGCCCAGACGTCGCCGCCCGCGACGAGCTGAGCGAACAGGCGCCGGCGCTGGGCTGTCGTGGTCCGCAGTGCGATCCGGGCGCAGCGGTGAACCACCCTTGGGGCATCGGCGGCACGCACGCGGGGCACGCGGCGATGCTCGCAGGTCGCTGTATCACTGCAACGGGGCGAACGGTGCCGGTTGCGGTACTAGCCTCGGCTCGCCATGATCGATCACATACTCCTCGACGTCATCGCGGCCCTCCGCGAGGCGTTCGAGGGCGCGCTGTTGGAACAGCAGGCTGTCGAAGAGCGGTTCCAAATCGACGTCTTCCTCGGCGATGTCGCCTTCGAGACCTCCTACAGCCTGCCTGGCGAGGACAGCCCGCCACGTGTCCGGGCGGACCTGAGCCTCGATTGGCCGACCTGGAGCCAGAGCGCCTATCGCTCGTGGTCCATCGGCGAGCCTCCAGCCGAGCCGCCCGAGCTCATCGTCGAGATAGCGCTGCGCGTGCAGCGCCTGGCCGCGACACCCGATCCGGCTGTGGTCCTCGCTGCGCTGGCCGGCGAGGGACCCGAGTTCGGCTCCGAGCACCTGGAGCAGTCCGGGCCGATGATCGAGCAGTTGTACGAGCCGTCGTCGGACACGCCCGCTTGCGCGATCGAGGTCGCCTACCAGGGCAGCGTCCGGTTGGAAGAGCCGCTCCTCGACGATCCGACCAAGCTCGACGGACAGGTCGCAGGGCTCGCGCGATGGGTCGCGTCGGCGCTGGTACGCCTGGCCGATCTCGACTTGGCCTTCCTCCCGCCCGACGAGGACAGCAACCGGGTCTGAGCGAAGCCCGGTGCGGTGCCCCGCCGCGGCCGCCGCTACCAGGGTTCTGTGAGCCCGGCCTGCACCGCCAGCGAGTACAGGGAGACGTGGGGTTGCGCGCCCAGGTGGGAGATGACCTCGCCCGCGGCCAGGGCTCCGAGGCGGCCCGAGACCGCCAACGGCGCGCCACGCACGATCCCGTAGAGGACGCCCGCGGCGAACAGGTCGCCAGCACCTGTCGTGTCGTCCACACGCCCGACCGGCGGAGCCGTGACGACGGCGCGTTCCCCGCCGCTCAAGAGCACGGCACCACGGGCGCCGAGAGTCACCGCGGCCACGAGCCCCGGCCGCTCCAGGGCGTCGAGCGCTCCGGACAAGTCGCGGGCCCCCGTGTAGCGCCGGGCCTCCTCCTCGTTGGCGAACAGCAGGTCAACTTCACCCTCGATCATCTCGTGCAGGAACTCACCGTGCCGTTCGACGAGGAACGGATCGGACAGGCTCAGGGCCACGAAACCCCCTCCGGCCTTCGCGAGCTCGACAGCACGCTCGACAGCCCCGTAGGTCCCGGGCGAGTCGAGCAGGTAGCCCTCCAGGTACAGACCCGCCGTGGTCCCGGCGAAGGCCTGCGCGACGGCCTCGGGGTCGATGACGACACCCGCGCCGAGACTCGTCGCCATCGTGCGCCCCGAGTCGAAGCTGACCATCACCAGGCACTGGCCTGTGCACAGGTCGTCGGCACTGTGGCTCAACACGCACCGGACACCGACTGACCCGAGGTCACGCTCGTACTCAAAACCGAGCTGGTCGGGGCCGACGGACCCCACGAGCGCGGGATGGGCGCCCAGAGAAGCCAGGCCCACCGCGGTGTTGGCGGCGGACCCCCCGGCCACCTGGACCCAGTCACCCACGAGCTCGGCGATCCGCGCGATCCGCTCCCCGTCGACAAGTGTCATCGCCCCCGGTTCGACGCCGGCGGCCTCGAGGGTCCGCCCATCCACGTGGGCGACCCGGTCGACGATGGCGTGCCCCACGCACACGACGTCGATCCCGTGCCCGGCGAGTTCCTCGTTCGAGGCACCCAAACCAACCTGCGCTGACACGGGCTCCGGCACGAGTCCCGACCGTAGTCGCTGAAAGGACTTGGACGGCCATTAACGCCCCACACGGCTAATGTTCGGTCTCCGTGACTTCGAAAACCGACGACACCGACTTCAGGCTGCCCCGCAACGTCGTACCGAAGCGCTACCAGCTCACCGTCGCGCCCGACCTTGGAACTGCGAGTTTCCTGGGCCACGAGCGGATCGCGATCGAGGTGAACGCGGCGACGGACGCGATCGTCTGCAACGCCAATGAACTTGAGATCTCAAACGCCACCTTGAGCCGACCTGACGATTGGAATCACCGAGTCGGCCTTGACATCTCTTTCGACGAGGGCCTCGAGCGAGTCACGTTCGCACCGCCAAGCCGCCTCGAGCCGGGTAGCTATGTCCTCGAGTGCGATTTCGCCGGCGTCTTGAACGACAAACTCCGCGGCTTTTACCGGAGCACCTTCCGTGACGACAACGGCGACGAGCACGTCATCGCGACCACTCAATTCGAATCGACCGACGCAAGAAGAGCCTTCCCCTGCTGGGACGAGCCGGATCGAAAGGCTGTGTTCTCCGTCTCGCTCGAAGTCGACGCGGACCTGCTCGCGATCTCGAACGGTGCCGAACGTCGTGCGATCGAACTGCCCGGCGGCAAGCGTCGCCTCGAGTTCACCGACACGATCCCGATGTCGACCTATCTCGTCGCTTTCGTGGTCGGTCCCCTCGTTGCGACCGAGGCCGTGGATGTGGACGGAACTCCGCTTCGCGTGGTCCACACGGCGGGCAAGGAACGGCTGACGACCTTCGCTCTCGAGGCGGGGACGCACGCACTGCGCTTCTACACCGGGTACTTCGCCCAGCCCTACCCGGGAGACAAGCTCGACCTCGTCGCCATCCCTGACTTCGCCTTCGGCGCCATGGAGAACCTCGGTTGCGTGACCTTCCGTGAGGCCGCGCTGCTGACTGATCCGGCGAACTCGGCCCGCAATGAGCTCGAGCGCGTCGCCGGTGTCGTCGAGCACGAGCTGGCGCACATGTGGTTCGGCGACCTCGTGACTATGGGCTGGTGGAACGGCATCTGGTTGAACGAGGCGTTCCCGACCTACATGGCCCTTTGCTGCCTGGACGACTTCAAGCCCGAGTACCAGTGCTGGGTCGGGTTCAGTCGCGACCGGGAGATGGCCCTCGCCCTCGACGGGCTTCACACGACGCGGCCGATCGAGTTCCCGGTGCGCACGCCCGCCGAGGTCGACTCGATGTTTGACGCGCTCACCTACGAGAAGGGCGGCAGCCTGCTGCGGATGCTCGAGCAGTACCTCGGCACGGAACGCTTCCGTGAAGGCGTCCGCCGCTACCTTGCCGCTCACCGCTACGGGAACACCGAGACGACCGATCTCTGGGACGCGATAGAAGAAGCCGCCGAGGGACTGCCGATCCGCGCGCTCATGGACTCGTGGATCTTCCAGGGCGGGCATCCGCTCGTGACAGCCGGCGGGGACGGCTCTGGTGTGCTGCTCACCCAGGCGCCCTTCTCCTACCTGCCGGCCGCGGACCGGCCCGATGGCTCGGGTCCGAGTGCCATCGGCTCGCATTGGCTCGTCCCGGTGGCGATGCAGAGGCGGCCCGCCACAGACCAATCTCCCGGTGCGACGCGCCGCTACGAGCTCCTGCGGGACGAGCCCGTCAGCGTCCCGGACGGCGATGGGATGCTCGTGGTCAACGCCGGGGGGAACGGCGTCTACCGGCTGCGCTACGAAGGGGCGCTCCTGGACGAAGTCCTCGCAGGCTTCGACCGGCTCGAGCCGCTCGAGCGCTTCAGGCTCGTAGCCGACACCTGGGCCTGCGCTCTGGCCGGCTCGGCGCCACTCGAGCAGTTCCTCGCTCTGGTGAGGCGCCTCGAAGGCGAGAAGGACCCGACCGTATGGCTGATGGTCGCAAGCTCGCTCGGGCTCTTGGACTTCGCCGTCGACGAGCCGGACCGCGATCGCCTCCGGGTCTTCATCCAGTCTTTGCTGAGGTCCGAGCTAGAACGCGTCGGCTGGGACCGCCGTGCGGACGATGACGGAGAGGCGGCACGGCGCCGTGCGGTTCTCATCGGAACGCTCGGCACCATCGGCGCCGATCCTTCGGTGCGGGCCGAGAGTCGCGGCCGCTTCGTCGCCCTCGGCCAGGGTGCCTCGCTGGACGCGGACACGGCTTCGGCCGTCTTGCGCGTCGTCGCCTGCACTGCGGGCCGAAGCGAGTACGAGGCGCTCCTCGCGGGCTTCCGCACCCCCTCCGACCCGATGGAGGAGCAGCGTTACCTCGACTCGCTCAGCTATGTCCGCGACCGGGAGCTCGTCGCGGAGACCTGCGAGCTCTGCCTCACCGAGATCAGGAGCCAGGATGCCCCCTATCTCCTCCGTTCCCTTCTGACCAACCGCGTCGCCGGTCCCCAAGTCTGGGACTTCGTCTCCGGCCACTTCGACACGCTCCTCGAGCGCTACCCGTCCAACTCGATCACGCGCATGCTCGAGATCTCGCGCCTTTGCCAGCTGGACCCGGATGGCACTCCCGGGCTCTCGCTCAGGATCGCCTCGTTCCTCGCGGCACATCCCCTCGGCGGCCAGCAACGCGCCATCGACCAGAGCCTCGAGCGCCTGGTAGTGAACGTCCGTTTCGTGCTCGCGCACAGGTCGATCCTCGGGTCCCTTCTCGCCAGAGCATGAGCTTCGGCGGCGAACGTGGATCTCGCCATCGCGGTGACGACATTCGCGCTGGTCGTCCCGGCGGAGCTGCCTGACAAGACGTTCATCTCGTCCCTTGTTCTGTCGTCGCGTCACCGCCCACTTCCGGTCTGGGTCGGAGCCTGCGCCGCGCTCGTCCTGCAGGCCGGCATCGCCGTGCTAGCGGGCGGCCTGCTCGCCCTCCTGCCCAAGTCGGCGGTGCGAGCGGTCGTGGCAGCGCTGTTCCTCGGCGGTGCCGTCTACCTCTTGGTGTCCACCGAACGTGCCGAGCAGGAACGAGCCGAAAGACTGGCATCCGGAGAAGAGCAATCCCTCGCCGAGGGGCGCTCGAGCTTCTGGCGCGTCACCGCCGTCACCTTCGGCGTCGTCGCCGTGGCGGAGTTCGGTGATATCACCCAGGTTCTCATAGCCAACCTCGCCGCTCACTACAGGGACCGCCTGGCAGTGTTCGCGGGCGCTGCCGTCGCGTTCGCGCTGGTGTCGGTCGGCGGTGTGCTGGCCGGTCGCACAATCACACGCCGGGTGCCGCTTGCAATCGTCCGGCGCCTCTCGGGCCTGGCCCTGCTCGGCCTTGGCATCTACTCAGTCGTGTCGCTCGCGACCAGCTGAGTCGCGTCCTTAGATGAGCTGGCCTCGATGAGTCCCCGGTCCAGACACCAGCACCTGCTCGAGGCGGCACGTGCGACCAAGGGCTTCATGCCCGACGACGAGGGCCTTGCGCTTGCGGCCATGGCCGCGCGCGCCACGCGGGCGGGCTTCGCCTCCATCGTCGAAGTCGGCGCGTACTGCGGCAGGTCGACCCTCTACCTCGCCGCAGGGATCGCCCGGGCTGAGAGCCTGGGCGCAGCAAGCGCTGTCGTCTTCAGCGTCGACCACCACCATGGCTCGGAGGAGAACCAGGCGGGCTTCGAGCACCACGACGACACCCTCGTCAACCCCGAGACCGGCCGAATGGACACCTTGCCGTTCTGGAGAAGGGCCATCGAGGCGGCCGGGGCAGAGGACCTCGCGATCGCCGTCGTCGGTAACTCCCCCACCATCGCCGCCCGCTGGAACGTCACCGCCGGCCTCGTGTTCATTGACGGGGGCCATGGCGATGCGCCGGCCTGGGCGGACTTTACGGGCTGGGCACCACGTGTTGCCGACGGCGGCTGGCTTGCCATTCACGATGTGTTCCCCGACCCAGCAATGGGTGGGCGCCCACCGTTCGAGATCTACAAGCGGGCGCTGAGCTCTGGCAAGTTCGCTGAGGAGCACGGCGCGCAAACCGGGAGCCTGCGCGTGCTCAGGCGGCTGCCCGGCTCCGGCTCGGCGTCGAGATCGAGGCCACGCGGGAGCGACCCGTCGACGAACAGTTGAGCGGCGGGGCTGAGCGTGTGAATGCAGTCCTCGGCCAACACGATCGCGGCCGCCGTGTAGGTCGAACGCTCGCCCGCCGGGTAGCTCGAATGCTGCGGGTACACGATGCCGGTGCTGTACGAACCGTCCGGCCAGCGGTGCTGCCGGGCCCATCCGAGCAGGGTCTCGGCCTCGTCACGACGCCCGAGCGCAACAAGGGCGATGGCGCACTCGGCCGTCTCCGCTGCGGTCACCCACGGTCGGTCCGACACGCAACATACGCCCCGTTGCTCGATCACGAACTCGGCCCACCGCTCATCGATGCGCTTTGATGCCGTGTCGGTGTCGAGCGCGCCGACCAGCGCCGGGTAGTACCAGTCCATCGCGAACTCGTCCTTCGAGGCGAAGCCGCGCCCGTTATGGGCTATGGCGTGGCGGAGGCGTCCGGCCGCCAGCTCCCAGTCGGGGCGCTCGCGGCCGAGCTGGAAAGCGCACGCGATGGCGCAGCGGAGGCTGAAGTACGCCGAGGACGAACCGGTGAGCAGCCCATAGCTGCCCGGTGTCCCGTCCGGGTCGACGGACCACACCAGCTCGCCACCGGGCCGCTGCCAGCTGATGACGAAGTCGATGGCACGCTCCAGCGAGGGCCAGAGATCCTCGAGGAAACCTGAGTCCCTGGTGGCAAGGAAGTAGTGCCAGACTCCGGTCGCCACGTAGGCACAGACGTTGGTGTCAAGGCGGGGGTCCTCGACCTCGCCGTCGGCCAGGTAGTAGGTGTGCCAAGACCCGTCGGCGCGCTCGGGTGGCGCGGAGCCATTCGTAGGCGCGGCCTGCCTCGTCGAGGGCCCCGCCTACGGTCAGTGCCATGGCGGCTTCCACGTGGTTCCACGGGTCGGCGTGCCCGCCGGCGAACCACGTGATCATGCCGTCGCGCGACTGGGCGGCGCGGATCGACTCGATCGTCTCGCCAAGCCGGCCGCTGGCGACTACACGCCCGCGTGGGGTGATCATCGCCCCGCGTGCCTCAGATAGACGACCAGGCTCTTGCCCAGGAAAGGGTTGAGGATCTTCTCGGGAACGCGGGTGATGGGCGTGCCCGCCGTCATGTCCCACACGAGGAGACGGTGGTAGCTGCGAACGGCAAGACAGCTTTCGTTCTCCAGCCCGACGAGGCACCTGAGCCACCAATACGGGCTGTGGAGAGCGTGGGCATGATGGGACGCGACCGGTTCGAGGCCCGCGCCCTTGAGGCGCTCGAGCAGCTGGCTTCGCCGGTAAATGCGCAGGTGTCCGCCCGCAACGGTGTGGTAACGCTCCGAGAGCGCCCAGTTGACGAGCTCCGGGCCGTAGCGAGGCACGCTGATCGCGAGCACGCCGCCTGGCTTCAACACCCGCGCGAGCTCGGCCATGGCCGCGGAGTCGTCGCTCAAGTGCTCGAGCACCTCCGCACAGATGACCTTGTCGAAGGCCCCGTCAGCAAATGGCAGCTGCAGCGCGTCGGCCCTCACGCCGGCGCCGACCCCGCCCTCTGCGACCTCGCCGGCCTCGGCCATCGCCGCCATCATCGCGACCACTCCAGTGACCTCGACCGGGTCGGCGTCGAGGGCGACGACCACCGCACCGCGGCGAAGGCACCCGAAGGCGTGCCGGCCCCCGCCACAGCCCAGGTCGAGGACCCGCTCGGCGGAGCGGAGCCCGAGGCGGTCGAAGTCGACAGTCAGCACGCCAGCAGCTCGCGGTACTGCTCGGCGGTGGCCCGGGCCGTGACCGGCCAGCTGAAGCGCTCCCGCGCGCGCTTTCGGCCGGCTTGGCCGAGGCGCAGGCGCAGCGCTTCGTCGCCGAGCGCCCTGAGAATGGCCTGGGCCAGTGAGCCGGGATCGTTCGGCGCCACGACAAGCGCGGCGGCGCCGGAAGGCCCGGTCACTTCCGGCAATGCCCCGCCGGTGGTCGCGATGAGCGGGACGCCGCAGGCCATGGCCTCGATCGCCGGCAACGAGAAGCCCTCGTATAGCGAAGGCACCACGGCGATCTCGGCCTCTGCGTAGAGGTCGACGATCGCCTGGTCGCTGAGCCCGGAGACGAAGCGCACGACGCCCTCGAGCCCGAGGCGGTCCAGCACGGCAGGGATCGTGCTCCCGTCGCGCAGACGGCCGACGACCACGAGGTGGGCGTCCCGGCGCTGCGTGCGGACCTTCGTGAGCGCCTCCAGGAGCGGGACGAGCCCTTTCATCGGCACGTCGGAGCTGGCCGTGGTCATGATCCTGCCCGCCACGCGCTCTACCCCCGGCGTCGGCCGGAAGACGGCACCGTCCACACCGACGGGGACGACCGCCATGCGTTCGCGCGCAACCCCGAGCTGCTCGGCTATATCGCGCCGTGACGATTCGGAGACGGTCACGATCCGGGGGATCTTGCGTGCCACCCTGGACTGCATCCCGACGAACCCATACCAGCGCTTGAGCGTCAAACGGCGCTGCCACCCGTCCGCGTGCGCCAGGTCCAGCTCCCGGTCGACGGTGATGGGATGGTGGATCGTCGCCAGCACGGGCCAGCCGTCGTGCATCATGCCGAGGATCCCCGTGCCGAGGCATTGATTGTCGTGGACAAGATCGAAGTCCCCCAGGCGGCCGGCGAGGAGGCGGCGGGCCCTCAGGCTGAACGTCAGCGGCTCGGGGAAGCCTGCCGTGCACATGAGCGCGTACTCGAGGACGTCGACCGGGGAGGTGAACTCGCGCAGTTTGGGCACGCGGAACGGATCCGGTTCGCGGTAGAGGTCGAGGCTCGCCACCTTCACCAGCTCCACCTCTTCGGCGAGCTCCGGGTACGGGGGGCCCGAGAACACCGTGACCGAGTGACCGAGCGCGGCGAGCTCACGCGTGAGGTGACGCGTGTAGACACCCTGGCCGCCACAACGCGGGTTTCCCCTGTAAACGAGGTACGCGATGCGCAGGCGGCTGGGCCGAACTGGCTCTGGCATGACCGTCTAGCCTCCCCTGCACGACTGCGATAAGCAAAGCGGCCGGCGCCAGCCGACCGCGAGAGACCCTTCCCAGTCCCGTGAAGTCTTCACTACTATGAAGCCGTGCGGATCGCCGTGTGCCGATCGCGCTGGTCCTTAGCCTGATGGCCGCCGACATCATCCATCTTTCCGGCATCGTCCACAGCCCGCTGCTGGGCAGTGACGGTGAACGGATGGGCCGGGTCGAGGATGTCATCGCCCGCCAGGGCGAACAGGCACATCCCCCTGTGACCGGGATCGTCGCGAGAATCGGCCGGCGCGAGCTGTTCGTGCCGATCGCGATGATCGCAGACGTTCGCCCCGGATGCGTCCAACTCCAGGGCGAGACGCTCAACCTCGCCCGTTTCGAGCGAAGGCCGGGGGAGCTGCTCCTAACCAAGGACCTGTCAGGAAGGCACCTGATCAATATCGTTGGCGCCCGGCTCATCCGCGCGAACGAGATCGAGATCGCGCTGGTCGACGGCACCTTCGAGGTGATCGGCGTCGACCCGACCAGCAGGCCTGTCCTGCGCAGGATGCTCCCCCGCATGCTCGCCCAGCGCATACCGGCAAAGGCCATCGTGGACTGGGAGAGCATCCAACCGTTCGTCTCCCATGTGCCGACGGCGATGCTCCGCATCCCGTACCGAAAACTCGCCCGGCTTCACCCCGCCCAGATCGCCGATCTCGTCGAGGCGGCCTCGCACGAGGAAGGCGAGGAGATCATCAACGCCGTCGGCCAAGACCTCGAGCTCGAAGCCGACGTCTTCCAAGAGCTCGACACCGAGCACCAGCTCGAGTTCCTCAGCACCCGATCGGACAAGGAGGCGGGCCGCCTTCTCGCCACGATGGAGCCCGACGACGCTGCCGACCTGATCGCCGATCTCGACCAGGACCGGCGGCTCTCTGTGCTCGAGGCCGTCCCGCAGCCGACACAGGCGAAGGTCCGGGCGCTGCTCAGCTACAACCCAGAGACGGCTGGCGGCCTCATGAGCCCGGAGTTCCTTGTCCTGCCCGGGAGCACGCTCGTCTCCGACGCTCTCGAGGAGATCCGCCGCAGCCCGGTGGCGCCCGAAGCGCTCGGGGTCATCTACACGATGGACGAGGAGGGGCGCCTCACTGGCACGGCGTCGGTCGTCCGGTTGGTCAAGAGCCCGGCGTCGGCCCGCATCGGTGAAGTCGCGGACCTCGACCCGGTGGCGGTCAGGGCTGACGCCGACCTCCACGCCATCGTGCGGAAGATGTCGGACTTCAACCTCGCCGCGGCTCCCGTCATCGACGACGAGCACCGGATGATCGGCGTCGTCACCGTCGACGACGTGCTCGAGCTACTTCTTCCCACCGGATGGCGCCGCGACTTCGGAATGACCAGCGCCGACGAGTGAGGTCGGGCCGGTGGACAGCGCCGGCCGCATGGTTCCACTCGGATGTCGCCCCAAAGGCCGAGCGGGTAAGATCATGCCCGCAAGCAGCCATGCCTTTCCCGGCAACGGTGATCTGAGTGCACCCCGGCACGCGCCGGAGTGAAGCCGGTACCCGTCGGCGTCACTCGTTCAGAGGCAGGCTGACGATGGGCCAGGAAATGGAGCACCCCTGAGTACCGACGGTTGGTTACCTGACCAACTTCGCGCGCACGTTGCTTCAGAGCAGGAGCGGCCGCCCCGCTGAACCCCTCCTGACCTCTGGTGTACGTACGCGATCAGCTACGCCTACGTACACCGACGACGCCAATGGCGGCGCGAGAGGTCACGATGGTCAAGAACCTGCAACCTGGCGAGGACGAGGAGTTCGAGGAGCACTCCTCCTCGGCAGTTCTCGACAGCGCGCACGTGGGCGACATCCAGGGAGCTTTCGGCACGATCCGCGAGCACGATCTCGCTGCGCGGCGATCCTGGGGAAAGAAGCTCCTCACGCTGCTCGCCATCGTCGGCCCCGGCCTCATCGTGATGGTGGGCGACAACGACGCCGGGGGCGTCGCGACCTATGCCCAAGCCGGTCAGAACTACGGACTCACGCTGCTGTGGACCTTGCCGCTGCTCATCCCGGTCCTGATCGTCAACCAGGAGATGGTCGTGCGACTTGGGGCGGTGACAGGCGTCGGCCACGCCCGCCTGATCAAGGAGCGCTTCGGGAAGTTCTGGGCAGCCTTCTCGGTCGGCGACTTGTTCGTCCTGAACTTCCTCACGATCGTCACCGAGTTCATCGGCGTGAGCCTTGCCCTCGGCTACTTCGGCATCTCTCCTGACATCTCGGTCCCCATCGCCGCGCTCGGGTTGATCGCCATAACTGCGACCGGCAGCTTCCGCAGCTGGGAGCGTTTCATGTTCATCTTCGTTACGGTGAACTTCCTCGCCATCCCGCTCGTGATCCTGGTCCATCCCCACGCCGGCCCGATAGTGCGCGGGTTCTTGATCCCGGGAGCCCGGGGTGGGATGACCTCGACCGCGGTGCTCTTGATCATCGCGATCGTGGGAACGACGGTCGCGCCGTGGCAGCTGTTCTTCCAGCAGTCCAACATCGTCGACAAGCGGATCACGCCACGCTGGATCAACTATGAACGGGCAGACACGTTCATAGGTTCGATCGTCGTGGTGGTCGCCGCCAGTGCTCTCGTGGTGACGGCTGCCTTTGCGTTCCGGGGCACCGGGCTCGCCGGCCACTTCACGAACGCAGCAGGCGTGGCGCGTGGACTCGAGCACACCGTCGGGCACGGAACGGGAGCGCTCTTCGCGCTGGTGCTGCTCAACGCCTCGATCATCGGAGCCGCCGCCGTCACACTTTCGACGTCATATGCCTTCGGCGACATTTTCGGTATGCGTCATTCCCTTCACCGCAGCTTCGCTGACGCGAGGCAGTTCTACATCCTCTTCACCGCGCTGGTGATCTGCGCCGCGGGCATCGTCCTTATTCCGAGCGCGCCGTTGGGGCTGATCACGACCGCGGTGCAGGCGCTGGCAGGAATCCTCCTGCCGAGCGCGACCGTGTTCCTTCTCTTGCTCTGCAACGACAAGGGGGTTCTCGGGCCGTGGGTCAACCGCCCGTGGCTGAACGCCTTGGCAGGCTTGGTCGTCTCGGTGCTGCTGGCGCTGTCGCTCATCTTGATGGCGACCACCGTGTTCCCGAACCTGGAAGTCACCTCGCTCGCCCTTGTGATGGGAGCGATCATCGTGGCCGCGTTCCTCGGAGTGGGCTCGTGGACGCTCCTTCCCGGCCAGCGTGCCAAACGTCGCGTCGCCGCCCAACTCGCCACGGCCGCCGAACGCGAGACCAGAGTGCGGCGTGAGACCTGGAGGATGCCTCAGCTCGCCCTCCTCGAGCGACCCGTATGGTCGCGCTGGCGCACCTTGTCAATGCGGGTACTCAGCCTCTACCTGGTCCTGGCGGTGGTCCTTCTCGTCGTGAAGGCAGTGCAGCTCGGGATCGGCCACTGACGCTGAGGCGGGCACTCGCCGAGTGGGCCGGGAGATAGCCTCCCCGGGTGGACAACATGCCAGCATCGAGGGCTCGGTGAACTCGCCGAGCGGCCTCAAACAGCCTCCCGGACATCTCCGGTCCGAACCGGGACTCAGGCCGGAGGACCTTCGCGCCATCGAGGACCTCGCCGCAGCCTGCGTCGCGGTGGACGGTGGACGCCTCAAGCTCGAGCGAGGCGTGCTCCAGTCGAGGCCTCCGGATCGGGTCAACGACTTCCTATGGATGGGAGAGCAAGGCCTCCTCGGCTTTCTCGGCCTCTACGGCGACCGCCCCGACCAGGCTGAGATCTGCGGAATGGTCCATCCTGGCGCGCGCCGGCAGGGGGTCTTCTCCCAGCTGTTCGAGGCCGCGACAGCCGAACTGGCACGAAGGGGTGTGCCGCAAGCCCTCCTCGTGGTGGATCGCCTCTACGACTCCGGGTCGTGCTTCGCCCGACACGTCGGGGGCACGATCGAGCACTCCGAGCACCGCATGACGCTTCGCCGCGAGCCTGCCGACGTCTTTGCCAATCCTCTCGTCACCATCCGCGACGCGGTGCTGGGCGACGCACGCTTCGTCCTGTCCTGCCTGACCGAGGCGTTCGGACTTCCCACCGAGCATCTTGGGGACAGCCAAGTCGAGGCGCTCGCCAGGCGGTTCCCCGGAACGCTTGTCATCGAATATGCGAACGAGCGGGTCGGAACGGTCCGCGTGGATCGGGACGACCACGCGGCGGGCATCTACGGGTTTGCCGTTGTGCCGCGGTACCAGGGTCGCGGGATCGGAGGGCAGGTGCTGTCGACCCTCGCCAGGGACCTCAAGGCCGAGGGTGTGGCGGATATAGGGCTCGAGGTATCGGTCACCAACGACGCCGCGCTTCGCCTTTACCTGAGCTGCGGGTTCGACGTCATGGGCACCGAGGACTACTACGAACTGCGATTCGAGTCCCAGGGCACCGATCCTGGTGGACACGCCCCGTAGGTGATCGGGCAGTTTCTCGCTTAGGCGAACCTGACTGATCGCGACCATTCAGTTGCGGCCTGCCCATTTGCTGGCACCCCGTTCCCCCTACCGACGATCGCCGTCCCAGTCGGAAGGCGGCGGCACGGGTACGGCGCACCGTCCGCTGGGGCACCGGCCGCCCGGACATCGATGTCTGGGTGGCCGGTGCTCGGGGTCGCGACGACGCTCAGCGCGGGAGTGGGGTCGGCACTCACCGGTCCTGAAGCAGCCCGAGGACGTTGCCATCGGGGTCGGTGACGGTAGCCACCAGGCGGCCGCCACCGACGTCGCGCACGGGCTCTTTCACGGTGGCACCCGCAGCGGTCACCTCGGCCAGCTTCGCCTCGATGTCCGCCACGTGCCAGTAGGCCACTGGTGAGGTCATGGCCTGCGGTCCACCGCCCGGCAGCAGCCCGATGTGCTGGCCCGCGGCCTCGAAGCCGACGTAGTAGGACTCGTCGGTCTGCGGCGCTACGCCGAGCAGGGCGGCGTACACCGCCTTGGCCGTCGCCAGGTCGGACACGGGATGCAGCACGGTCTTGATGCCCTGGGTGGAAGAGTCGGTCATGGTCACTCCTCAGGTCGTGGGTCACATCGACCCGGTGGAATTGTGGGTTTAGCGCCCGGGCGCCTGGCGGCCCACCTGATAGGTAGGGAAATCTTGTAGGGCAGCACGCCATCGACGTCGGGCGTTCTTGGTGCCTTGCGCCCGTGGCTTAGCGTGACGTGGAGGCCCCGAGCACCGATGACTGCCGCTTCGAGCGTGTGCCTTAGATTTCAGACCCTCGGCCTCCTGGCGTGGTGCATCCCATGACCGCCTAAGGAGGTTGTCCCATGGAACTTGTTGTCGAGCGCTGTGCCGGGCTCGATGTGCACAAGGACCTCGTCGTCGCCTGTGTCCGCTATCCCGGGCCCGATGGCGTGCGCAGGACCGAGATCGCGAGCTTTTCGGCGTTCACGGCCGATCTGCTCGCCCTTCGGGACTGGCTCTGCTCCTACAACGTGACCCGTGTCGCGATGGAGGCGACCGGCGTTTATTGGAAGCCGATCTTCTACGTTCTCGAGGACGCCATGGAGTGCTGGCTGTTGAATGCCCGTCACATGCGCAACGTCCCAGGCAGGAAGACCGACATCGCCGACGCCGAGTGGATCTGCCAGCTCACCGAGCACGGGCTCGTCCGGCCGAGCTTCGTCGCGCCGAAAGAGATCCGCGATCTGCGCGAGTTCACCCGCTACCGGCGCACGCTCGCCGAGGAACGCACCCGTGAGGCCCAGCGTCTCGACAAGGTCCTCCAAGACGCCGGGGTGAAGCTCTCCTCGGTGGCCTCTGACGTCCTCGGTGCCTCCTCTCGGGCAATGCTCGCCGCTCTCGTGGAGGGGACACGGGACCCCGCGACGCTCGCCGATCTCGCCAAGGGCAAGCTGCGCTCTAAGTTGCCGGCTCTGCGCACCGCCCTCGAAGGGCGCTTCGGGCCCCGCCACGCAGTCTTGGTCTCAGAGATCCTCTCCCATCTTGACTACCTCGACGAGGCGATCGGACGGATGACCTCCGCCATCGAGGAGGCGATCGCCCCTTTTGCTGAGGCCCGGGACCGTCTCTGTTCGATTCCTGGCATCGATCGTCGCATCGCCGAGGCGGTCATCGGCGAGATCGGGGTCGACATGGGCCGCTTCCCGACCGCGGCGCACCTCGCCAGCTGGGCAGGGATGTGCCCAGGCCAGCACGAGTCGGCGGGCAAGCAGAAGCGCGGGACCGCCCGACACGGGGACAGCTGGCTACAGCGCCACCTCGCTGTCGCGGCGATGGCCGCAGTCTGTTCAAAAGACACCTATCTGCGCGCGCAATATCGTCGTCTCAGCCCCCGGCGTGGCAAGCAACGAGCTCGAAAGGCCGTCGGCCATTCGATCCTCGTCGCCTGCTGGCACGTTCTCGCGAGCGACGACGCCACCTACCTAGACCTCGGTCCCGACTGGTTCGACCGACGCAACGCTCCAGCGGTCCGCGCCCGCCGCAAGCTCTCCGAACTACGAGCTCTTGGTTGCCAGCTCTACGTCAACGACGACGGCACGACGACCGTCGTCCTGCCCGCAGCCTGAATGAGACGCAAGCGCCGCTGTTCGATTCAGGTGTCGCGGCCGAGGGAGCTCGCGACGTCAGGATGATTTCGCCTTAGAGACTATCGGCCAGCTCGGAAGTCGACGTGCCGGGCCGGCCGGCGGGGCCGGCCGTAATCCAACGCATCGCTACGTAGCCGACGTCGTTGCGAACCTCGAGGGTGTCGCGGTAGAGGGCCAGGGATGCGTTCGGGTCGTCGTCCGGGAGGAAGGTCCCGTGAATGGTGATGTCCCTCAGGGTCATCCGGTGCTGCTCGGTGACCGGCGAAGCCTTGCGCGAGTCCACTCGGCGCGAGTTTTCCTACGGGTATCTCGCGAGACGCTCACTCGATCGGCTGGCGGGCAAAGGCGCGTGGCTCGCGTGCAGCGAAGAGCCAAGCACCGGCCGCGGCGATCCGAGGGATTGCCGGGGCCCGGGCCGTGCCGGACGCTCATGAGGCTGTCAATCCCTCCCTCCACCACCCAGGACCTGTACGACGGACGAGCTCCGCGCGCCGGCCGGTCGCGCCCTCGAGATACGCGCCGAAGCCCTAAATTGGCCGTCATGCGCTATCGAACGCTCGGAGGAACCGGTATCCAGGTCAGTGCCTACTGCCTCGGCGCCATGATGCTCGGCGAATGGGGCAACAAGAACCACGAAGACGGCGTGCGCATCGTGCACGCGGCCTTGGACGCGGGCATCAACTTCGTTGATACGGCGGACGCGTACTCGCACGGCGAGTCGGAGGAGATAGTCGGGAAGGCTCTGAAGGGTCGGCGCGACGATGTCGTGCTCGCCACGAAGGTGAACTTCGACATGGGCCCGGGCAAGAACAACTCGGGCAACTCACGGCGCTGGATCCGCTACGAGGTCGAGCAGAGCTTGCGGCGTCTCGGCACTGACTGGATCGACCTGTACCAGATCCACCGCCCCGATCCGCGAACCGACATCGAGGAGACTTTGTCGGTGCTGACGGACCTGATCCGGGAGGGCAAGGTCCGCGCGATCGGTTGCTCGACATTCCCCGCCGAGATGATCGTCGAGTCACATTGGACCGCCGCGAAGCGCGGCCTCGAACGTTTCCGCTGCGAGCAGCCGCCGTACTCGCTTTTCGCCCGTGGCATCGAGGCGGCCGTACTCCCGGTCTGCGAACGCTACGGAATGGGAGTGATCGCGTGGAGCCCGCTCGCGGGCGGCTGGCTCACCGGCAAATACCGCCGGGGCAACGAGATCGACATGACCTCCGGACGGGCGTCGCGGATCCCGCAGCGTTTCGACCCGAGCCTCCCGGCCAACCAGCGCAAGCTGGACCTGGTCGACCAGCTCGAGGCAGTCGCCACCGACGCCGGGATGTCGCTCAGGCACCTGGCGCTCGCCTTCGTTGTGTCGCACCCGGCCGTGACGGCCGCCATCATCGGGCCGAGGACCATGGACCAGCTGCAGGACTTGATTGCGGGTTGCGAGATCGCCTTGGACGACGCCACGCTCGACCGCTTGGACGAGATCGTGCCACCAGGGGTCACCGTGAATCCCGCCGACGCCGGCTGGCAGAACCAATCACTCACGCAGGCTTGGCAACGCCGCCGGCCCTTGGCCGAGCGCGCCGCCGGCTGAGGTCATCACCAGCGCGGTACGTAGCCTCCGCGGCCCAAAGCAGCACTCTCGAAGGGATCCGCCGACTCGTCCACGCCACCGGTGACCTCGGTGACCCACGCCAGACGCTCTTTCAAAAGGCGCTCGACGCCTCCCTGCAACGTCACCGCGGATATCGCGCATGACCCGCAGGCACCCTGGAGCTGCACCTCCACGACGCCCGTCTCGTAGTCGACCGCAACAAGGGCGAGGTCCCCACCGTCGGCCTGGACGGCGGGCCGCATGAGCTCGAGGAGATCGTCAAGGGCTTGGCGGCGTCGCTCGCGCTCGGCGTCGTCGATCGGCTCGTCATGGGACTGCGTGGCGATTCCCACGTTGACAGCGACGGGGGCCGGCGGGGTCGCCGGCGCGCCTGCGGGAGCCGGTCTCGCGGCGTCCTCCTGCATCGAGCCACCTCCTCCCATTCGAGCTGCGGCCATGACCCTTGTCCACCCTGATGATAAGAGGTCGTAGGCTTCAGCCATGCAGCTCGTCGTGCTCGCGGCCGGTCACGGCCGCCGCTTCGGAGGCCTGAAACAGCTTGCTCCCGTTGGACCGGGCAGTGAGGCACTCATGGATTACACGGCCCGCGACGCCCTCGCCGCAGGGTTCGGCGGAGTCATCCTCATCGTGCGTGAGGAGATCCAAAGCGAACTGCTCGAACACATAGGGTCCTTCTGGCCGGCGGACCTTCCGGTCGTGCCGGTCGTGCAGGGACCCATTGCCGGCACCGCTCAGGCGGTCGAGTCGGCCCGACCCTTCGTCGACGGACCTTTCGGAGTCGCGAACGCCGACGACCTCTACGGGGCGCCGGCACTGTCGACGCTCGCGGACCATCTCGTCAACGACTCACCTGGCGACCACGTGCTCGTCGGTTACCACCTCCGCGACACGGTCATCAACGACAGCCCGGTCACCCGTGGGCTGTGCGAGACCGACAAGGGAGGCTTTCTGGCCCGCATCGTCGAGCAGCGGATGCAGCGCCTCCCCGATGGCGCGTTCGACGGCTCTCCGATCGCCGGATCCGACGCGGGACGCCTGCAGCGTCTGAGCGGTGACGAACAGGTGAGCATGAACCTCTGGGGTTTCGCTGAGTCGATCCTCGACGAGCTCGACAGCGCCCTCGATGCCTTCGATCCCGAGACGGCCCCTCACGACGAAGGCAAGCCGCCCGAGCTCCTCCTGCCTGACGTCGTCGGCCGGGTCGTGGCCGAAGGACGGGCCCGCTTCCGGGTCGTCCCCTCGAACAGCCGTTGCATCGGCCTCACGCACCCTGACGACCTACCGCTCGTGCGCTCGCTCGTCGCAGAAGGGCTAGCCGGCTGAGGCGTCCCATGACGCGAACGCGCCGGCTCGTGCTGGCTCTCGTCGTCGATCTGATCCTTGTCGCCGCCGAGGCCACCGGCGGGGTCTTCGCACATTCGACCGGCCTGGTGGCAACCGCCGGCCACGACCTGGCCGACGCCGCGGCGCTGGGGCTGGCCCTCGTCGCCACCCGGCTCGCGCTGCGACCTGCCACCGCCTTTAGATCCTTCGGGTACCACCGGGCCACCATCCTCGCCGCCCTCGCGAACGCGACGGCGATCGTTGTCGTCGGCCTCGGCGTGGTCGCGCTCGGCGCATACCGACTGGCCCACCCGGCCCATGTGCACGGCGCCCTCGTTGTGATCGTGGCAGCGGCGGGTCTCTTGGGCAACGCGGTCGCGGCCCTATTGCTGCGCGAGCACACCGAGAACCTGAACTTCAAGGCCGTGGCCCTGCATTTCACCGGGGATGCGGCCGCCGCGCTCGGCGTGATCGTGGCGGGGACAGTGATCCTCGCCACGGGACGTTTCGAGGCGATCGACCCGATCGTAGGGCTCCTCATCACTGTGCTCATCGGGACCGAGGCCTGGCGGCTCGTGCGCGCGAGCCTGGATGTCCTGCTCGAGTCGACCCCACCCGATCTGGACGTCTCCGCGCTCGCCTCGGCGATCTCCGCCATCGAAGGGGTGACGGCGGTCCACGACCTGCACTGCTGGAGCCTGTCGAGCGACGTCAGGGCGCTCTCGGCCCACGTCGTGCTGGACGGGCACCCGAGCCTGGAACAGGCCCAGGTCGTCGGAGAACGGGTGAAGAACTCCGTTCAGAGTCGCTTCCATGTTGCTCACGCGACCTTGGAAATGGAGTGCGAGCCCTGCGCCGACGACATCGCCGATGCCTGTGGGGTCGAGCTCTACCGCACCGTCGACTGACACTCGGCTTTGCCGCGGATCGCTCATGAACCCGTGGCATGCGGGGGCCGATAGCGTTCGGGACGATGTGTGGTCGTTTCGTCGCGAGCCGCCCCGTCGAGGAAATTGCCCGGTTGCTCGAGGTGGACAAGGTCGACGTCCCGCCCGAGCTTGTCGTCCCACGTTGGAACATTGCCCCGCAGGCGACGGTGCTCGCGGTGACGGTGCCTCACGCTGATTCAGGCCTCCGTCAGCTGTCCGCCTTCCGCTGGGGCCTGGTCCCTTGGTGGGCAAAGGACCCGTCGATAGGAGCTCGCGCTTTCAACGCGAAGGCGGAGACTGTCGGGGACAGGCCGATGTTCCGCAACGCGATCGATCGGCAGCGCTGCATCGTTCCCGCCGATGCCTTCTACGAATGGGCTCCGGCCACGCCAGCCGATCCGGTCCGGCGCAAGCAACCCTGGTGCTTCCGGACCGCGGCGGGCTCCGGCCTGCTCCTCATGGGCGGCCTGTGGGAGAGGTGGCAACCTCGGGGGGCCGAGTCTGTGACGCCTCTGTACACCTGCACAATCCTCACGACCGACGCGAACGAGCTCGTGGGCCGCGTCCACGACCGCATGCCGGTGCTGATCGCGGAGGAGGACCTCGAGGAGTGGCTGTCCCCCGAGCCCCTCGGCTCCGGCGAGCTCAGCCGGCTGACACGCCCTGCGGCCAGCGAGGCACTGGAGACGTTCCGGGTGTCGACCAGGCTCAACGACGCCCGCGAGGAGGGACCCGATCTCGGAGAGCCTGTCGACGAACAACCAGGCGACGCGGGGACGCCCGGCGGTGCCCGGCTGTTCTGACCAACCCGCCGGCCCTTTGCATCAGAGCCAACAGCGCGGTCTGCCCGTCAGGTCCGCTCGAGCGGTTCGGCGTGCTGCGCCCGCTCGACGCGCCTGCGCCTTGCGAGCGCCCTGCGGGTGACCTCCGCGATCCCGGCGCCATCAAGGCCAAGCCGGGAAAGGATCACGTCGGGCTTGGCGTGCCGCAAGTACTCCGTGGGGACACCGAGCACAACCTGACGCGGCCCCTCGAGCGCGGCGGCATCGGCGACGCGATCAGCCTCGCCGACGAGGTACTGTCCGGCACCGCCATGAGCCAGCCCGTCCTCGGCCGTGACCACGAGCCTCGAGCGCGCCATCGCCTCCAGCAGTTCGGGGTCGGCCGGGCGGACGACCCGGGCGTCGAAGACATCGGTTTCGATGCCGTCGTCGAACAGCTCTTCTGCAGCCGCGAGCACCGCACGCGCCATCTTGCCGATCCCGACGAGAACAACCTCGCCAGTCCCCTTTCGAAGCCTGCGAGCCTTGAGGCCAGTCCCCGGCTTGGCCAGCGGACCTGGCGACGGGGTCTTCGGGATCCGGATCAAAGAGGGACCATCGAGCTCGAGCGCCTGGGCGAGCATCGGGGCGACCTCGGCGGTCTCAGCGGGGCAGAAGATCGTGCAGCCCGGTATCTGGAGCGCTTGGACAAGGTCGTAGATGCCGTGATGGCTCGGCCCGTCATCCCCGGTGATCCCTGCCCGCCCGGCGCAGATCACGATCGGCAGACCGTGCAGCCCGACGTCGAGGTTCCACTGGTCCACCGCCCTGCCAAGGAAGGTGGAGAAGATCGCGACGACAGGTCTGAGGCCGCCCATCGCCATCCCAGCCGCCGCCGTGAGCGCGTGCTGCTCGGCGATGCCGACGTCCATGAAGCGCTCGGGATAGCGGTCCTTGAACGCCAGAAGCCCGGTCGGACCGGGCATGGCCGCCGTGATCGCCACTATGCGGTCGTCGACCGCGGCCAGGTCCACGAGCGCCGACGAGAAGACCTCGGCGTAGCTCTCGCCTGCGTCAAGAGGCCCGGGCAGCCCGTCGTCGTCTGTCGACCCATTCGTCTGAGCACCCACAGCCGGCCGCGCGCCGGCGCGAGCCGACGCCCGTCCGCCCGAGCGGCTCGGCGAGGCCGACGCGGCCGGAGGCTTCAGGTCGTGGAGACAGGCGATCTCGTCGGCCTCCGCAGGTGCGTACCCCTTCCCCTTGGTGGTCACGACATGCAGAACGATGGGGCCCTGCCAACTCGCGGCTCGGCGAAGGGCCTGCTCGAGCCCCCCGACATCGTGCCCGTCGATCGGTCCCGTGTAGCGGATACCGAGCGCCTCGAAGAACATGCGCGGCTCGACGACTTCCCGGATAGCCGCGCTGAGGCCGTGGAACGAGGTGAACGCAAGCGACGACACGCCGCCGGGGAGGTCTTCCACCAAGTGGCGCACCCGATCACGGACCTGTAAGTAGCGCGGATCCAGCCGAAGCTGGGTCAATGAGACCGACAGCCTCGAGACCGTCGGTGCATAACTCCGACCGTTGTCGTTGAGCACGACCAGCACCTTCGCTCCGGAGTGGCCGAGGTTGTTGAGCGCCTCATAGGCCATCCCCCCTGTGAGAGCCCCGTCGCCTACCACCGCCACGACGTGACGCTCACGGGCACTCGGCTCGCTGCTGCTCTGGAGACTGAGCGCGGTGGCGATCCCGTGCGCATAGCTGAGCGCTGTCGAGGCGTGGGAGTTCTCGACCCAGTCGTGCGGCGACTCCGCCCGCGACGGGTACCCCGAGAGGCCGCCTTCCTGCTTCAGGGCGACGAAACCCTCCCGGCGGCCTGTCACGATCTTGTGAACGTAGGCCTGGTGCCCTGTGTCGAACAGGAAAACGTCCTCCGGGGAGTTGAACACCCGATGCAGGGCGAGGGTGAGCTCGACGACACCGAGGTTCGAACCGAGGTGCCCACCGGTGCGCGACACCGCCTCCACGATGAAGTCACGGATCTCAGCGGCGAGTTGGTCGCACTCGACAAGCGAGAGGGCCTTGAGATCGGACGGTGAGTGGATGGAGTCGAGGATCATGACTGGGTACCTAACGCCAGGCTACCGGACGAGCGCAGCGCAAAGCTGACCACCCGGTCGGCCCGTCCATACGCGACGCCGGGCGACCCGCCGGAGCGCAGTCACGGTGCACGATTCACTCCGGCGACAAAACGGGAGCTCACGGCACCTATGTGCGATCGCGCGTGAGCAGCTGCGACACGAACCTCACAACTCGCTCGCGGGTCGCCTCCGCAGTCTCGATGGCCGGGACGTCGCCATCGAGGTCCGCGCAAACAAGCCGACGGCTGCTCTCGAGCTCCGGCCGGAGCGCCACCACGACAGAGGTCTCGCGCCACTTCGGGTGCTCCAACAACAGCAGGAAGGCAAGCAACGACTCACGCTGCTCGCCTACGCACTCGTAGGGTTTGCGACCCGCAGCATAAAGGTCCCGGAATCCCTCGACCTGCTGGTGGTTGTCGAGGAGGTTCTCGCCGAAGATCGCCGCGAGACGATCGGGCGCGAGAAACGGGGCCAGCATGAGAAAGACGAACCGGCATTTCGGGCAGTGCCCGCACCAGAGATCGAAGAGAGTGCCTGACCGATAAGCCTGATTGCAACTCACGAAACCGGAGTGGTAGGCGGGAAGGTCCGCGAACCACCTCGCGATCTCGATCTCTCCGCACGAGCGCAGTGGCGAGGAGTACTCGATGTTGTGGGAGACCGATTCGCGGATGACCGACCGCAGCCCGAGCTCGCACTCGGTGCTCTTGCTCCACTGGTGGTTGACCGCGACGTCCCCGACAAACGAGGTGGCCTCGTCGGCAGAACGCTCCAGCGCCATGAGGGTCGTGTCGTAGCCATACACGTATCCCGCCGCCACGACTATCAGCGACACGATCGCTGTGATCGGCACGTGACCGTTGAGTGCGCTGGCAGCATTGAGCTCGAGCAACTTGGGTGAGATGGTCCGTTTCACCGATGCGAGCGGCAGGCCGGCGACCTCCGCCGTACGTTGCATGGCTGGCCGCGGGTTGACCGCGACGAGCCAGGTCGCGAGCTCAGGCGGTGGGCTGGCCGCCTTCAGGGCCTCGACCAGCACGATCGAGTCCTTGCCACCTCCGATGGGCACGGCAATCCCCTCCGGAGGAGCATCCTGACCACGGGCATCGGTCACCTTCGACCCGGGATCGTCACCAAAGGCCCCGGACCATGGCTCGGGTGCCACATCCAGCTCGAACTCGAGTGGGACGTGCCGGCTGTTCGCCACGGCGAACTCGCGCAACCCCTTGTCGTACAGGTCGCGCACGAGCGCCGCCTCCCCGCCGCTGAGTGGCCCGGTTTCGACGGCGATCCTTCCCGGCGCCACCGCTTTGTAGTAGCTGACGCCGGCAGCGAGGTGCACCAGCCGGAGAGCTCGCTCGATGCCGGGCCCCGCACGCGATCCGAGCGGGAACCCGCCCAGCTCAACGACCTCCTCGAAGCGATGGCTGTCGTCGAAGGCGTAATCAAGACGAGCAACGTTGCGTGCGGGATCGAAGTCGAAGCCCACGATCCGAAACGTCTCGACGCCCGCCAGTCCCGGTGCTGTCACGAGGTTCCCACGCGCGTCGAGTCGTCTTCCGCGATCCCGGCGAACCGCCGGAAGCGTCGGCTGCGATCGAGGTAGGAGCCTTCGTCACGAGGAGTCGGCGACGCAGGCGAGAACAGCACCGCCGAGACATCCCGGCGAGAGGAGGCGAGGCCCACCGCGACCTCGAGCGATGGCACCAGGTGGCGTTGGACATTGCTCGAGATGTCGTCGAGCGCGGCTCGCGATCGCCGCGCCGGCGTCACCCATCAAGTAGACGACTGGTTGCGGCAAGCTCGACTCGATCGCCCGGGCGAGCGCCGAGTAGTCGAGTCCGCGGTCGTGCCCGCCAGAGATCAGGGCGATCTTTCTGCCCTGGAAAGCCTTCAGCGCGGCAACCGTCCCCTCCGGGTTGCTGGCGAGGGCGTCGTCGATGTAGCTGACACCGTCGATGTCCCCGATGGGCTGAAGCCGCGATCGGGGTGCGGTCACCCCTGCGAGCTCTCGCTCGAGCCTTTCTCTGTCGGGCAGTTCCCCGGTGGTCAGCAGGGCAGCTGTGACCGCGCCGCAAGCGTTGAGGAGATTGTGCTCCCCCAACAGCCGATACTCCCCGAGGTCCAAAGGGCCGAGACCGGACACGACGACCCGGCCCTGTTCGAGGCGCACTGGACCACTGTTGCCGTACAGGACCCTGCCCGTCATCCATGAGCTCCGCGCAACGGCCTCGTCACAACATCCGTTCACGGCGACGGGGACACCGTCGCGGTGGGAGAACAGGTTGAGCTTGTCCTCGTAATAGTTCTTGAGGTTCCGGTGCCAGTCGAGGTGGTCCGGCGCCAGCAGGGTGAGCACACCGACCGAGGGTGACACAGTCACCTCCGCAGCCTGGAAGCTCGAGATCTCGAGGACGAAAACGTTATGAGCGTCGTCGTCGTACAGCTCGGTCAGAGGGCGGCCGATGTTACCGGCAAGGGCGACGTCGAGACCGTAGGCGCCGAGGGCAGCCGCCGTGAGCATTGCGGTCGTCGTCTTGCCCTTGGACCCGGTCACGGCCACAACTCGCCTTTGCTGGAAGTCCTCCATGAACAGCGCCGTCGGAGTCGTCACGACCGCACCCAGCCGGGCCGCGGCAACAAGGCGCGCGTCGTAGCGCGAGACCCCGGGCGAGTGCACGACGAAGTCGAAATGGCGCTCCTCGAGAACCGAAGGCGGCTGCACATCAATTCCGGCCGGCGCAGTCTCGCCACCTTGGCGCGGGCCCGTAAGAACGCTCGGATCCCCCGCAATATCGTCCATGATGACCAGTTCGGCGCAGGTCGGACCGACGCGCCGAGCGAAGCACTGCCCTTCCATGCCTGCCCCGAACATGGCGACGCGACTACCAGCGAGCGCCGCGACACCTCCTATCAGCGGCACGCCGCGATGGTACACAGAGCTTCGAGCGACTGGCGCGAATCGGACGGAGCGACAGCTAGCGTTGCAACGTTCACACCAATCGGGCGGTCGGGGACCAGAGAGTGGCAGCCATGATGACTGAAGCAGCCGTAGCCGCGCCGCGCCGACAGCCTGGGGACCCGTCACGATCGTCGGAGTCCCCGCCGAGGTGAAAGTCGCGGAAGACACGGTCGCAATGTCGGTCAACCGAGGGGATGCTCCACCAAGATCGAACGTACGGCATGCCGGACAGTGCCTAAGGTCGGACACAGCGGTTCTGTCACCTCACCGGTCCCGACCTGGGCCTGATCCGCTCAAGACCAGGCTCACTCCCCGACAAGGTGGAGTCTGCGTTCGGTCAGCGTCGTTGGCCCGATGAACTCGCCGACTGAGCCATTCGATCTCGTCGTCGCGGAGGCGACCCTACGGGGGGCCGATGGTGCGCGCTGGATAGGAGCGCGGAACGGCAGAATCGCTGTGGTCACAGACAACCCGCTGCAAGCCGAGACCGTCGTCGAAGCCGATGGAGCGCTTGTGATCCCATCGTTCGTCAACGCGCACATGCACCTGGACAAGGTGTACACGCTCGACCTGCTCGGGGATGCGACCGTAACCGCCTACACCGGAGAGCAGATGGGCGGGTCGATGACGTCGATCGAGCTCGCGTCGGCAGTCAAGGACAGCTACGACGAGGCGACGATCGAAGCGAAGGCGCGGCGGTGCCTGTTGTCGGGCCTGCGGCACGGTTTGCGTCACGTGCTGGCCTTCGCCGATGTCGACACGCGCGCCGAGCTGCGGGGCATCGCACCCCTTCTGCGACTGCGTGAGGAGTTCCATGGCGTCATCGACCTGCAGGTCGTGGCGTTCCCGCAGGACGGGTTGCTGCGCGACCCTGGCGCCGAGGAGCTCGTGCGCGAGGCGGTGGAGCTCGGAGCGGACGTCGTGGGCGGCATTCCCTGGATCGAGTACACCGACGCCGACGCACGCGAGCACGTGCGCCGGATGTGCGAGCTCGCCGCGTCGACCGGTCGCCGAGTGGCGATGCTCGTGGACGACGCCGGTGACCCGGCCCTTCGTACGACCGAGATGCTCGCCACCGCGATGCTCGAGTTCGGCCTTCGTGGGCAGGGCATCGCGAACCACGCGCGGGCCCTTGGTCAGTATCGGGCCCCATCCTTGCTGCGCCTCGCCCGCCTGGCCCGCGAGGCCGGACTGGGCTTCGTCAGCGACCCGCAAACAGGCCCTCTGCACCTTCCTGTGTTCGAGCTGCTGGCAGAGGGCCTGCCTGTCGCTCTCGGTCAGGACGACTGCGAGGACGCATACTACCCGTTCGGGCAACAGAACATGCTGGAAGTCGTCTTCCTCGCGGCGCATCTGCTCAACGCCTCCGTCAGCCCGCGCCTCGACGCGCTCTTGGACGCCGTCACGACCACCGCGGCGCGCGTCATGGGCATCGACGGACACGGACTCGAACCCGGATGCCGGGCTGACCTAGTTGTCTTGGACGGCGCGACGGTGCGCGAAGCGGTCGCCCGGCATACCCCGCCCCGCTATGTGATCGCCAGCGGTCGCGTCGTGGCCGAGAACGCCGCCGTCCACACGACCGTGTTCGACCAACACTGAGCCTTACCCCGCAACTCGCGCAGAACTTGGCGTCCTGGGCGGTTGGAGACCCACACTCTCGGCACACCCCCACCATTCGGTGGATTTGCCCAGCAGCGTTTTCGCCCAGTCCTGACTGCACACTGAGTTGAACCTGCGAACGCGGCACCTGCCGGTCAAAGCTGGCCACCTGCCAACAAAACGACGGGCATTTCCCGGGCCGCCGGATCGTTCGATCTTTGACGAAAGGTCCAGGTATACGATGACCCATCGGGGAGTTCCGTGATCTTCTCCGGATGAGCCGGCGCAGCGCGGCAGCTATGCCACCGCGATCGACGTCGACCTCACTGCCGAGAGCGCTCGGGGCGCGCATCGGGAACGCGGGCAGCAGCAACGCGGACTGCTTGGATCGACCTTTGGGGGGAACAAAGTGGCGACATTCGTGGTGGCGCTCAGGCTCGTCTTGGCGACTGTGTACGCTGCGGCGGCAATCGGAAAGCTCCTGACCGCACGGAGCACGGATCTCCTGCTCGAGACCTTCCAGCTGAGTCCCCGGTTGAGGCCGGCGGTCAATGCGCTTTCAGCGTTCGAGTTGGCCCTCGCGGGCGCACTGCTCTTCCCGATGACGGCGCGGGTCGCTGCAGCCGTCTCCTGCCTGCTCCTCGCGCTCTTCTGTGCGCTGGTAGCGAGGAACATGAGCCGGGGGCTCACGGGCACCTGCAACTGCTTCGGGCGGCTCCATTCGTCGAAGATCGGGTGGTCAGCCGTCGTCCGCAACATCGTCCTCTTCTCGGCTTCGGCGCTCATCGCCGTGGCGTCCAGTCAGTCGCGTTTTTCGTCGCTCGTGAACGTCTTGACCATGCCCGGCCAAAACGTCTGGGTCGTCGTCGCGCTTGGGGTCATCTCCGGGTCGCTCGTCGTCTCGTTCGTGCGCGGTCGGTCGCGGCTGCACCGTGCAGGTGAGCCCACCGAAGCGGGAGCCCTTGACGGAGGCTCAGGCACGTTCGCGCGGCGCCACAGCCCACCGCTCGATCCCGCATCTGCACAAGTCGTCTCGCTCGACGGTCGTGTGACAACCCTGGCGGAGAGGCTTGACGCCGACAGTCGCAACATACTGGTGTTCATCGATCCGGCATGTAGGCCCTGCCGGTCACTCCTGCCCGACTTGCAAAGCTCGTGGCCACACATGGAGGAATAGTCAAAAGTTGTGGATCGGCCCGACCCGCTGATCACGCGGCGACCTCCTCCTGCTTCGCAACTGTCTCGACCAACACCCCCTTTCGGAACTTCGCACCTGCGCGCACGAGAACGACGAGCGCCGGGCCGTTGACGTAACGCCAGCGGTCCTCCGCGGCCTCGATGAGCTTGAAGGCCATGGCGAGCCCGGCAGCTCGTGAGCCGGGGCCCTTGGTGACCTTGGTCCTGAGCCGGACTGTCGAAAAGGTCGACTCGATCGGGTTCGAGGTCTTCAAGTGCACCCAGTGCTCGGCCGGGAAGTCGAAGAAGCACAGCAGTGGCCCGAGGTCATCGCGGAGCTTCTCGGCGGCCGTCGGCCACTTGGCACAGAACTCGTTGTCGAAGGCTTTGGCGGCGTCGCGGGCATGTTCTCGGTCCTCGGCATCTCTCACCTCGGTGAGCATCTTCTTCGCGAGCGGCTGGATGGACTTGGGCAGGGCGTCGAGGATGTTCGCAACCTTATGTACCCAACACCGTTGCTCTTTGGTCTCGGGGAACACGTCTCGAAGGGCTGCCCAGAACCCGAGCGCACCGTCTCCGACAGCGACGACCGGGGCGCGCATGTCGCGGTGGCGCAGGTCTCTCAGCAATGCCGCCCAGGAGTCGGTCGACTCCCTGTAGCCGTCTGAGATCGCGATGAGCTCCTTCTTGCCGTCGAGACGCACACCGACGATCACGAGACAACACAGCCGTTCCTCCTCGAGACGCACGTTGAAGTGCACCCCGTCGACCCAGATGTACACGTAGTCCCGGTCCGCCAAGTTGCGCGCCATGAAGGCCCGGTGCTCGTCCTGCCAGGCCGTGGTGAGCCGGGTGATCACAGAAGCCGACAACCCAGCTGCAGAACCGAAGAACCCCTCGAGGGCGGGGGCGAAGTCGCCTGTCGAGAGTCCGTGCAGGTACAAAAGTGGCAGGACCTCGGTGACCTTCGGGGACCTGCGGCACCAGGGCGGGATGATGACGGAGCGGAACTGGGCCTTGTTGCCCGTTTCCTCGTCCACGCGACGGTCGTTCACCCTCGGGGCTTCGATCTCGAGCGCGCCGGCCACGGTCTGGACCTTGCGGCTCCGGGCATGCCCGTTGCGCGTCACAAGGCGGTGCCCGTCATCGTCGCGCTCGTCTACGAGCTCGGCGAGATACGCGTCCACTTCTGCCTCCAAGGCCGCGGCGAGCATCGTCCTTGCCCCTTCGCGGCAGATCTCGTCCAGGCCGAAGCGACCTTCCGCGCCCGCCTCGTCGTTGTTCACTACGCTCAACATCGGCGTCCCTTCCTCGCCGGCGCGCTAACGCCGGCTGCTCGTTCTGATCTCAACGAGGAAGGTACGTCGCGCCTCCGGGCGAGTGGGTGATCCACAACTTCAGGTCATACCTCCCACACATGACCGACAGGCTCGTGTTGGTCACACGTGGACCGCTCGACCTCAACCGTGAGTTGTTGGCCGGATTCCCCGAAGATCGGTCAGTGGTGGACGACGATGACAAGCTGATGATCCGCTTCGGCGTTCTGGCCACTCCGTCCGCCGTTGTGCTGAGCGCGTCCGACGCGCGGCCTGAGGCGCTCGTCGTCGGACCGGAAGCCATCCGGGGACTGACCAGCCAGTCCGTCGGCCCGGGAGGTGCACCGTCGTCCGGCAGGTCCGGCGCGCGGCTGAGCGAACCGAGTCGCCAGGCGCCCGGTGGTGTCTTGTCACCGCTGACGTCCTCGCTGCAGGCGATGCTCAGCCGTCGGGAGACCTTGACAGCAGGCCTGAGCGCCGGAGTCCTGGCCCCGGTGCTGACACGCCTCGGACGGGCGGTCGATCTCACGGCGAAGCTCGTGTCGACAGCGAGCAAAGGAGTCCAGTGCCCGACGTGCGGGACGTGCATGATCTGCGAGGCACCGGCGGCAGGCTCACGGCCGAAAGAGCTGGTTTGTCGTCCGTGCAAGCAGAAGTGCACGGCGAACGACCTGTGCGTTAACTACGCGAACAAGCTGCCCGCTTACTTGAGCATCCACGCCTACCTGCTCGCCCAGGGGTTCTCGCAGAGCGGCGAACCCACGGCCCTGGGGCTGCAGCAGAACGGGACGTTGTCGTTCATCGGGACCAACACCGGCTTCACAAGCAAGTCTCCGGCGAGTCCGAATGCACTGCTCATGTACACCCTGACCAACACGGCGGGCACCGCATCGGCAGCGATCTTCAACTCCGAGGGCAAGATCACCTCCGTCGTGGCAACGAACTCGGCCGGCCAGGTCGTCGCCATCGACGTCCCTTTGAGTCCCGCGCTACCGAGCAGTGCCGCAGCACGAACAACTTCGGCGGAGGCCGGCGCGCGGCGCCACTCCGGCATATCGCCGGAGCCGCAGAGAACCGCCGTTGGTGATGAGGTGGCAAGTTGCGAGGAGGTATGCAGCGCGGCCTTGGCGCTCATGATCGGAGTACTCACGCCCCTCGCCGCCGCGGGAGAGGCAGCCTCGATAACGACGATCAAGCTCGCACTGCGTTTGCTGAAGGGCATTCTCTCGGCCGCCATCGGCGGCGGATCCGAGACTGACCTCGCGCTGACGACAATGGGTGCTGCCTACACCGGTGCGTCACTTTTGAACCTCGGCGAAGAGAGCGCATTCAGCGCGGATATCGCGAAGGACAAAGTCACCTCGACGGCCGAACAGCTCATCTGTTCCACGCTCGTTTGCAACGTGAAGCTCGAGGGTTGTTGCAACTACACAGGGGCGTGCTACGACCTTGACACGGTATGTGAGAGGAACTGCCCCGGGGGCCTGAAGCATCCCCTCGCGCACTGTGACGTTTACCTCACGCGCCTCGGCAAGAAGATCAAGATCTCGACCCTCGTGCCGGGATTCTGACGAGCTGCGGGGTCGGCGGAATCCCCGGATCATCGTGGTCCGCTCCTCGTCCGGACACGTTGGCCGCCACGATCACGACGCGTGGCACAACCTTGCGCCCGCGTGGGTGAGTGGGACCGCTCCCTACCGCCCGGCTAGAGGTCGCGCCACATCGCCGCCAGTTTGTCGGCGATGAAGTCGGGAGGGTGCGAGGTCCTCCCGGACTTCCGGTCCCCGCTGGAGTACCCACGACCCACAGGCCATCCGTGGTGAGGTGGTGGAAGGGGTATCCCGGACTCGTTGACCTCGGCGGCCCGAACTCCTCCAGAAGTCGGCGGAGGTCTCCCTCGGCTTCGGCAAATGCCATACGCGACGAACCAGTGCGCTGGAGGCGACCAAGGGCATAAAGGAGCAGCAACGGCTTGTGAGGTGCCCGCTCACCGCCGCGCCGCCACTGATTGAGGGAGGTAACCCGCTCGATCCAGTCCGTCGAGCTCATCAGCTCGCCGCCCTGAACCGTTCGTACCGTAACTCCAACCGCTCCGGATCGGGCTGGGCAGTTCGCTCACGAGACACAAGAAGCTGAGCGCCGGCCATCTCTTGTAGGCCGTGGCGAAGCATCGGGCCGTCGGTGTCATCCAGGAGCCGCTGTGCCACCTCAACGACAAGATTCGGGCGCACGCCGATCAAGTTGATGTCGTAGGCCGCGTGATGGATCTTGCACAGAGCTAGACCGTTTGGAACAACGGGGTCACCCTTGGGCTGTCCGTCGGGGATGATCTGGGCGGCATCTAGCAGCTGAGCCTCGTGCAGACGGCACATGGCACAGCGCTCGCCGTATGCCCGCAGGACCCGGACTCGAAAGACGGGTTGGTGAAGTCGGACACTGGTGAGGCGCTCAAGGTACGCCAGCTGAAGTGGCGCGGGAGAGGCGAGGTCGACGAAGCGCTGGCCTTCGTCGACGGCAACGGCGAACTCGTGCCGCGCCGGGTCCTCCTCGACGAGCCAGACGGGATACCGGGGCACGTAGACGCCTCGGGCCACGCCAACGAAGTAGGCAAGCGGCATACCCTCGACCATCGCGACCCGTAGCGCTCAGTTGTCAACGTGGTTGGGGTCAGTGCCCCGGTACTTATAGCGCACAAGGCCGTCATCACCGACATCGTCAACGTACGGCGGAGGCTGATTCGGCGGAGTGAAGGTCGTTCGTATGGTCAGGGCAGCGTGGAGGCCTGCTGGTTTCCAGATACCCGACTGCACGATCAGTCGGATCGGCCGGCCATCGAAATTGAACGTGTTGATGTCCGCCGAGGTAGCCCGGCGAGCAGACCGAGCGAGACGATCGAGGTGCTCGAACATCGCCGCCCGGAGCAGAGCATCTGAGGCGTCAGGAGACTCGATCACGATTGGAGTTGTAGCACTCCAGGCTCGCGTCGGCAGGGTTGCCATTCGAGGCAGAAGGACTTGCTCGGCGCTCGATCGAGTCAGCTGCTGTCGTGTCCGCCCGGCCTGCTGCAATCCCCGGCTCCGCGGGTACATTGCCGGCAGGAGGTTGACGATGAACTACAGCAGCTTGGGTAAGACCGGCCTGCAAGTGTCCAAGCTCGGTTACGGCGCCTGGGGGATCGGAAAGACCATGTGGCTCGGGGCCGACGACGACGAGTCGTTGCGGTCGCTCCGCCGGGCGATCGGCAAGGGTGTGAACTTCATCGACACTGCCCTCGGCTATGGGGACGGTCATAGCGAGAAGCTAGTGGGCAAGGTCGTGCGAGAGGCAGGAGGGGTTGTTCATGTTTCGTCGAAGGTGCCTCCAAAGAACCTCAAGTGGCCCGCCCCCAAAGGTGTACCGGCCGGAGAGGCATTCCCGGCGGACTGGATCGTGCGGTGCACCGAACGAAGCTTGGCGAACCTTGGGCTCGAGACGATAGACGTGCAGCAGTTCCACGTCTGGTCGGACGAATGGGTGGGCCAGGGCGACTGGATGGACGCGATCGAGCGCCTCCGTTCGCAGGGCAAGATCCGCTATTTCGGCGTCTCCATCAACGACCACCAGCCTGCCAACGCGTTGGCGCTTGTCAACTCGGGGGTCGTCGACAGTGTGCAGGTCATTTACAACATTTTCGACCAGAGCCCCGAGGACGAGCTATTTCCCGCAGTAGAGGCCGAAAAGGTCGGTGTCATCGTCAGGGTGCCCTTTGACGAGGGGGCTCTGACCGGCAACATCAACCCGAAGACCGAGTTCCCCGAGGGTGACTGGCGTAACAGCTATTTCGGCGGCGATCGCAAGGAGCAAGTCTGGGAACGCGTCCAGGCCATCACCAAAGACCTCCGTGTCCCGGTCGACCGCCTCCCTGAAATAGCTCTGCGGTACTGCCTTTCACACCCCGCCGTCTCGACGGTCATCCCTGGCATACGCTCTCTGCGCAACGTCGACGCTAATGTTCGTGCGGCTGAGCTGGGCCCGTTGTCTGTTGAGGAGCTCGAAGTCCTTCGCCACCACCGCTGGGTGAGGAACTTTTACCAGGCTCCTTAGCTCTTCTCTCAGGCACCTCGGGAACGCCTGTGCCCATCGCGGCATCATCTTGGCCAGCTCGTGCGTGAGCGGTGAGCGAATGCGAACATGGCCATCGGTCGTATCCACGAAGTCGACCTTGCGGAAGGTGCGCTGCTCCACGAGGGCGAACACGAAGGAGTCGACCTCGGCCCGGACGGCACCATGACGTCGAGGGCGAGCGACTGGCGCCCCCGGCGTCACAGCGTGGACGATGCCAAGACCTGGGTTAAGGCCAACCGTCTGGCAGGCGAGGATCGCCTCTGCCTCGACGAGCGCGTAGACGCCCGGGCAACGTTGAGGCGGCATGGACGTTGTTCGACGCCCTGGTGAGCCGGTAGAGCTGGCTGGTGAGGCTCTTACGACGTGGCCTCGGTGCTCGCATCCTCTAGGTGCCTGGGTCAGAACCCCCTGAACTACTCGCGCGCGTTTTCCATCCCTGTGATGCGGTGAAAATTCGCGTTTTCCCTGAGCACCGGCAAGACTTTGTGCCATGGAGAACGGCACCGTTGACGACCAGCTCTTCGAGGTAGCGGTCGGCCCACCAAAGACGGCGGCGACACCCTCTTGGGTGACGGCCAAGACTTTCCGCCACTACGACCCGTCCCAGTCCTTCCTCCTGCCCCCGAGCCTGGACGACTGGCTGCCCGAAGACCATGAGGCGCGGTTCATCTCCGAGGCCGTCGAGGATCTCCTCGAGCTGTCGGCGATCTACGCCTCCTACGCGACCGCCGACGGGGCACCTCCCTATGACCCGCGCATGATGCTGAAGCTCCTGCTCTACAGCTACTCGATCGGCGTGACCTCTTCGCGCGAGATGGAGCGGCGCTGTGTGACCGACGTGGCCTTCCGCTTCCTGAGCGCCAACGCCGCACCGGACTACCGCTCGATCGCGCGTTTTCGCCGCCGCCACCTCGGCGCTCTCGACGACCTGTTCACCCAGGTGCTCGTATTGTGCGCAACAGCCGGGCTCCTAAAGCTCGGCCGGGTCGCCCTCGACGGCACCAAGCTGCGGGCCTCGGCGAGCAGGCACAAGGCCATGAGCTATGACCACATGGTGAGCAAGACCGAACAGCTCCGGGCCGAGGTGCGCGAGATCCTCGCCCAAGCAGAGGCCACCGACCGGGAAGAGGACGACGCCTTCGGTGCGGACCGGCGGGGTGACGAGGTACCCGCCGAGCTCGCCCGACACGAGACGCGCCTTCAAAAGATGCGTGAGGCCATGGAGGCCATCGAGGCCGAGGCCAAAGAGCGCGCCGGCACCAAAGCGGCGAGCAAGGCCGAGCGTGCCGGTGCCGACCAAGACGAGATCGCCCAAGCGGTCAAGCAGGCAAAAGACAAGGCGACACCGCCGGCAAAGGCCCAGCGCAACTTCACCGATCCCGAGTCGCGCATCATGAAGACCGCCGACGCTTCGTTCCACTACTGCTACAGCGGACAGGCCGTCGTCGACGAGAAGTCCCAGGTCGTCCTCGCCGGTGCTCTCACCCAGCAAGCCACTGACGTCGACCAGTTGACCCCGATGATCGAGGCGATGGACGCCCAGCTCGTACTCGCCGGGATCGAAAACCACCCCAAGGTGCTGTTAGCCGATGCCGGCTACTGCTCGAACGACAACCTCGAAGCACTCGCCGACGGCAACCTCGACGCACTTGTCGCCACCGGCCGGCTGAGCCACGACGAGCGTGTCACAGCCGTGCCGAGAGGGCGCATCCCGAAGAACACGACGGCCAAGCAACGTATGGCAAGACGCCTCCGGACTAAGGCCGGACGAGCTGACTACGCCCGGCGCAAGGCGATCGTCGAACCGGCATTCGGCCAGATGAAGGTCCGACAGCACGCCGGTCATCTCCGTTTCCGCGGGCTTGATGGAGCGCGGGGCGAATGGACGCTCCACCTCGTCTGCCACAACCTGCGAAAGCTCGCCAACGCGGGCGGATCGGCCGCGATCGCCGCCGTGTGAGAGGCCAGAAGTACCTTCGCGTGCTCTGATTCCGGGCAATTCGTAGCCAAGGAGAAGTCGCGACTATCAGCAGCACACTCTCTCTCGCTTCATCGAGCTTTGGTGCAGGTCCGCTTTTCGGTTCGGACCCACGCACCTAGCGGTACGGCGTCGATTAGCCCTGACATGTGCTGCTCACAGGTCTCAACGAGGTAGATCTGGCGTCCCGCATGGAGAGAGCCGACCCAGGTGCTCTCCCGCGGGCATTGTCCCCCGCCTCGCTCGGTTTCAACGACTCGCTGACATTGGCGCGCGGCGAGAACTCCGTGGTCGGTCACGATTCCATTCTCCCATTCCCCCGCGGCGCCGCCCTCACCGTTCGCCTGAACGACCTATGCGCCCTGTTGCTTCGGACGCCGGTCGCCGCCGCGACGGTCCGGGACGAGACGGCGCTTGAGGTCATCGGCGCCAGGACCGCCGTCGCGGAGCAAAAGGCCCGCCGCCTCGACGACTCCGCTCACGGTGCTCCGATGCTCCTTGGCGATGCGGTCGAGTGCTTCAAGAGCGTCGTCTGTGAGTGAGACAGTGCGACGCTTCACGGCACAGATGGTAACTAAATCATGCTTTGTGTGCTCGGTTTGACCTGATGTCTGACGTCGGAACTTGCTTCGACTGGGATGCCTTAGGGCCGGGTCGTCGCTGCCAAAGCGACAAGCGGCGCAGCGTGCCTACGCCCGGCGACTGACGCTCAAGCAGTGAGCTGCGCATCCCCTGGCTATTGGCTGGCGCTACTCGGCTCCGCCTCGCTGGGCCTGCTTCGAACCCGAGCGTGCCCTGCTAGTTCTTCGCTTACGTTCGGTCGCCGCTCGTCGAGCGAGCACCTGCTGGGCATGCTTGTTGTGTGGCCCGTGTGCTTTCCCGCCTACCCCACCGAACGAGGCGAAGTGTGTCGGCATCTTTCGCCTGCCTGCGGCCGTTGACATAGTGGCTACCTGCTTCCCACCCGGCGTGGCCCGAGTCGTTAGATACCGCAGTGTCTAACACCGGCGTACCTACCTTTGAAAGTCGTCGTTCGATGGCCCGATGTTGTCATCAGACGCTGCCATGCCGTTGCCCCGTCCGCCCGTCTGGGCACCACCGCGGGCGAAAGGTATGGAAAAGCGCTGGCCCAGACACGCCTCGCAGTGGCAACATTCGGTATATGGCAGTCGTTGGTGATCGGGTGCAGATCCCTTCGAGGAAGGTCGGCGAGGCTTCCCGCGATGGAGTCGTGACCGGCGTGACCGGGTCGCTCTTGCGGGTGAGGTGGTCGACAGGGGAAGAGTCCACTGTCGTGCCCTCGATGGGTTCGCTCACGGTCGTCGGCAAGCGGTCGGGCGGTAGCGCCCGCAGACGGCAGACAGCGAGTGCTTCTGCGGCGGAGGTCCGAGCCAGTCGGTGACGCGAGCCGAGAGCTGCGACGAGAACGCCGAGTGGTACCCGTACTTCCTGATTAAGCCCGACCCGTGTTGTCCCGAGTGCGTCACAATCATGGACTGGCGGTCCGCGCGCCGCGGGATCGTCATCACCAACGGGACGGAGATAAAGCTCTCGGACTACGGGTGGGAAAATCGCCACCTTCACATGCGGGACGTACGGGTCGCCCGCCGCAAGATCCGCGTGGTGCAGGAACGCAAGAAACGGAGAGGAAAGAACGTTTCCACCCGGTGGCGTAGCCCGGTCGTGCTCGTCGCCAAGTCCGGCGCTCTCCTCCTCCGGTCGTCCGCCGATAGGTCCCTAGTCGACGTAACGCAAGGCACGAGGATCAGGTGTTACGCCGATTCCTCGCGTGGTCGATTCCACTGCTTGGCGAAATGGCTCTTGCTCAGCGTCGCCGCAAACTGAACCTGCGGAGGTTGCTCGTTAGTGGGCCCAACTACGACGGGACTTGGGTATTGACGAGGTGATGGGCCCTCGAGAGCGTCCCAAGGAGGGAACGACACCTGCGGTCAAAAGACCTGCCAGCGTGGCCGGTTCTCACCCTCAACCCCGGCTCTTCGGTGCGGGTTTACCCTCGAGGGCCCACCCACACGTTACGCGCCTGGTCGGTCAGCGGAAAGTGGGTTGTCCAACCCCGTCCTGAGTGGAGCTCGTCCGCCCCTGGTCCCGGCCCAACTGCGCCCCGGCCGGCCCGTTCCACCCGGGTCCTCGGGCCTTCCCGCCCGCCGAGGACCCTGAGCACCTGTACATCAGCGAAGTGGCCGATCCGAGCCTTGGCCATAACCGGGATCGTGACCGCCATCGACTGCCCCGTCCACGCGCCGGGACACCGCCCCGCGCACGACCTCGATGATCACCCCGGGGGCGACCTCGATCCTCGCGTGATCGCCCACGAACCCATCGACCCGGCCGATGATGCCCGAGGAGAGCAGCACTTTGTCCCCGACCTCGATCTGCTTGCTGACCTGCAGCTGGCGCTGTCGGCGCTGGCGCTGAGGTCGGATCAGGAACATGTAGCCGACCACGAACAGCAGAACGATGAAGATCAACGTGAAAGAGCTACTGGACTTCTTGGCTGCAGCAGCCAGAAGTGGGACCGTGAGGGGCGCCACAGTGTGGATGCTGGAAAAGGTGAGGACCTGGACAAGAAGCATGCGAGGCCTACCACTCAAGGAATGATGCGACGCGTCACCTTACTCTCCCGATTCGGGCTCTTCCGTGCGAGCATCTTCGTCGGGCTTTAGGGCGAACAGCGCATATTGGACCGCACTGCTGGCGTCTCCACGCGGCGATATCGCCGCGGAGTCATCTGGGTCATCAACCGACAGGGTCTTGCTTGTCGCCAAGTCCGTCGCCCCCTTTCTCCGGGTCGTCCGCCCTCGCCTCCTTAGCCTCCCGCCAGAGGCCCCCTGCTGGCCGCCTGGTCGGCCCTCCTGGGCCTCCGTGGCCGCCGCTGTCTCGCCGGTCCGTTCCGCCCTGGTCCGTAGGGCCTTCCCGCCCGGCCTTCGGTGTTGGCCCGCCCCTGTTTCGGCCGCCTCGTGGGCGTCGGCGCTTCCTTGTGTCACCGTGCGGTTTAGGCATAGCGGAGACAGATGTCGCGGGACATCGTAGACAACCTGGTCATTCTTGGGGATGGTAGCTCTGCTTCGGATCGAGGGAGAAGACTTCAGGTGAGCTTTTCGCAAGGGGGCAAGTTTGGCATGGTGTGATCAGCGCGGTCTGCCCACGAGATGAGCCAGCCGAGATAGCACGATCACCGACCAGTTGATTAACCTGAAAGCTGGTTTTGGCACCGTGCCAGCTCGGGTCGGCTGAGCTTGGAGGGATGGTATGCAGGCGGTGGTATGGGCAGGCGAGACCAGGGTCGAGGTGAGAGATCTCCCTGTGCCTGAGCCGCCCCCCCAATGGGCTCTGGTAGATGTGGCCTACGCCGGACTTTGCGGGACGGACCTGCACATATGCGACAACGAGCACCCACGGGCCAAGCCTGGCCTGGTAATCGGTCACGAGCTGGTGGGCCGGCTCACCTCCCCCCTCGGGGAGCTCCGTGCCGGCGCCCCGGTCTTCATCAACCCCCTGATCTGGTGCGGGATTTGCCCCAGCTGCAAGCTGGGGCGCTATCACATCTGCTACCACTTGCGGCTGATCGGCATCGACGTGGACGGTGGAGCCGCCGAGGCGGTGGCCGTTCCCGAGGACCACCTTCTGGCTCTTCCGGCGGGGGTGGACATGCGCCGGGCGGCTCTGGTCGAGCCCTTGTCGGTGGCAGTGAGGGCCGTACGGCGCAGCGGGATGCGCCTCGGCGACCGTATTCATGTGCTCGGGGCGGGGCCGATGGGGCTCCTGGTGGCCAGCTGCGCGCGCCTGGGAGGAGCGTCGGAAGTCACCATCAGCGAAGTGTCCCCGGGGCGGGCGCGGGCTGCACAGGCGATGGGGCTGAGCTTGGTTGACCACGACTCGCCGCAGCCGATCGCTGACGTCCTCTTCGATTGCACCGGGCATCCGGCAGTCGCGCCCACCGTGTCCAGGTGGGTCGTGCCCGGAGGGCTGGTCACCGTGGTGGCGGCCTATCCGGGCGCGGTACCGGTCAACCTGCAGGATGTCATGTTCCGAGAGATCTCCTTGGTGGGCACGCGGGTGTACAGCCTCGAGGACATCACGTCGGCGATCAGCCTGGTGGAACGGGAGGGCCCCACCCTGGACCCTGTGGTGACGGCGGTGGTCCCGCTAACCGAGGGCCCGTGGGCGATCAGCGCCCTGCACGCCGGATCTGAGCTGAAGGTGCTGCTGGAGGGGCCGGCAGCCTGAGCCTTCAGACCCGACTTCGGCGGCTCAACTCCTCGATCGCGGGCCCGCACCGCTCTGACCTGGGCGAGCTGTGGATAAAGTCGGGTTTCCGATGTGTCATGTAGCGACAAATAGGTGCTTGATCTAGCGTACATACGCCGTTAAGCTATGTCCGTGTACGTGAAGGTTGACCGGGTCCGTAGCGGGAAGAAGACTTACAGCTATCTCACCTTGGCCGAGTCCTATCGAAACGAGTCGGGCCAGCCCCGGCACCGGGTCGTCGCCCGGCTCGGCGAGGTCTCGGATCTCAAGAGCTCGGGCGAGCTCGAACGCATCGTCGAGGCACTGTCTGTTCAGCTGGGACGCGGAGCCAGCATCGAGCTCAGCGCCGAGTCCGCTCCCTCCTATGGAGCGATGGCCGCCTGTGATGCCTACTTTTCCCGGTTGTTGTTGGATGAGCTCTTCGAGGCCATCGGCCGGCGCCGGCGTTCGGTTGGTCTCTCCGATGCGGTCTTCGCCATGGTCGCCAACCGACTACAGGACCCATCCTCCAAAAGGCGCTGTGTCACCGACTGGCTCGGGGCCGACGCGGCGTTACCAGAGGGTCGAAGAGCCCCATCGCTCGATCGGCTTTATCGGGCTTTGGACGCCGTCGCGGATGCCAAAGACGAAATCGAAGCGCATCTATTCACCGAGCTGTGCAACCTTACGAACCTCGACCTGCGCCTTGTCTGTTACGACCTCACTTCTACCTACTTCGAGGGTGAGGAGAAGACCACGGACCGTTTCCCCTCAAAGGCATTCGGATATAGCCGCGATCACAGAGGAGACCGGCCCCAAGTAGTCATCGGTCTGCTCGTCACCTCCGACGGCATCCCGATCGCCCACCACGTCTTTTCCGGCAACACCGCCGATCGCTCGACTCTTCCCGAGGTGATGGCCGATCTCCAGGCCCGCTTCGGGGTCGGACGCATCGCCCTTGTCGCAGACAGAGGCCTCATCTCAGAAGAGAACCTCGCCCTTGTCCAAGCGGGCGGCTTTGACCACGTGCTGGCGACGCGCCTTCACCGGGACCCGACAGTCGCCGCGGTCTTAGAAGCTGCCGCCAGCGAACGGGCCGTCTTTGTGCCTGTCGGTGACGACGGGACCAAAGCCACCGAGGTCGTCCATGAGTCACGTCGCTATGTCGTGGTCGACTCTCCCCGCCGCCACCTGCGCGACGACGCCCGGCGCCAAGAGCTCCTCGCTGTGACCGAGGACGGCCTCATCGCCCTCGCGAACCGCGTGCGCAAGGGCCGCCTGGTCGACCCGGCCAAGATCGGCGCCGCCGCCGACAGGATCCTTCGCGACTCCGGGGTCTCCCGGTGCTTTTCGACCAAGATCACCCACGGGGTCTTCACCTGGGACTACGACGAGAAGGCCATGGACTACGAGGAGAACCTCCTCGCCGGGCGTTATGTGATCACGACCTCGCTCGACAACAAGACCGCCTCGACAGCCCAGGTGGTCGCCCACTACAAGGCCCTGCAGTCAGTCGAACGGCGCTTTCGGGTGCTGAAGGACTTCTTAGCGCTGCGGCCGGTCTTTCACTACACCGAAAAGCGCGTGCGGGGTCATGTCGCCATCTGCGTGCTCGCGGCTGTGATCGAAGCTGTCATGGCGCTTGATCTCGCCGGAGCAAAGATCACCGATCCGGACCTCGAGGGCCAACAGCTCAGCGCTCGTCGGGCCCTTCGCGAGCTCGAGCGCATCCGCATGATCCGCTTTGTCGACGCGAACGACAACGAACGACAGGTCATCACGCGCCTTGGCCCGTTCCAGGCCAAGATCCTCGCCGCCTTCGGCGTCGACACCTCCTCCTGGCGCTCGCGCGTCGCCTGAGCAAGCCCGATCACGGCTTGTAGGGCAAAAACGGCTTCACTGCGACCTCGTGAGCAGGACTTTCAAATTCTGAGCCGCCGAAGTCGGGTCAGAGGATTGCTTGGTTGACCGCGCCAAGTCAACCCTGCGTGGTTGGTGCGGCGAGTTGACCTGGTCAGCCAGGCTTCACAAACCCGGCCAAAGCAACGCCTTGATCACCTGTTCGTTGGCCACCGCCTCGAAGGCATCGGACCAGCGGGCCAGCGGAAAGTCGGTGGCCAGCCGTTCCACTTGGGGACCGATGGTGCGCAGCAGGTGCAGGGCGTGGTCCCAGGTGCGATAGGCCGAGCTGAGGCTGAAGTGCAAGGTGAGGGCACGGTTCATGGCCTCGTCCCAGGGAAAGGCGACGTCGCGCCCGTCCCCCATGCCCAAGCAGGCCATTCTCCCGCCCCTGCGAAGGAGGCGAACACCGAGGGCGATGGTCGCCGCCGCGCCGGCCGACTCCACCACGACGTTGAAGCCGTCGGTGAACGAAGCGCCCAACGCCTCGACCGGGTCGCGGCTGGAACTGTCGAGTGTCTCCAGCCCGAGCTCGGAAGCTAGCTGCAGGCGGGAAAGGCTGGTGCTCGCACGCCCGATCACGAGAAGACGACCGGCACCGAGGTAGCGGGCGGCCAGCGCCGCCAGCAACCCCACCGGTCCCGGGCCGACGACCGCCACCGATTCGCCTGGCTGTAGGGAGATCGACTCGAGCCCGGTGAGAGCAATGGCCAAGGGCTCGCACATCGCCGCAGCCCGGTCCGTGACGTCGTCAGGTACCCGATGGGCAAGCCAGGCCGGCACCACCACTCGGGCGGCGAGAGCGCCGTTGATGCCGATTCCGGGAGGCCTCTTGTGCAAGCAGAGGTGGATGTTCCCCCGCCGGCAGAGGTCACACGTGCCGCAGGCGCCGGCGTGCTGCTCGACCACGACCCGGTCGCCGAGGTGCCAACCCTCCACGTCCTCGCCGATCTCCACCACATGACCGGTGTACTCGTGCCCCATGGTGACAGGGGGGTAGCTCTTGAACTGGTCGTGGAGGATGTGCAGGTCCGTCCCGCACACGCCGCAGGCCGCCACCTCGACCACTATCCAGCCCGGCTTTGCCCTGGGCTCTGGCACATCCTTCAACTCGACGTTGCCCTCCCCGGGGGCGGTCTTCACCACAGCCAACAAGTTCGTTCCTCCTTTGCCCCTCCGACGGGCACCGGCTCGAGCGCTAACGCTGAACCCGCGCGCCGCCACCTTTCATGAGATTCTCGACTTCGGCTTTGTTGGCAAAGCTGGTGTCGCCCGGGGTCGTCATCGCCAGGGCCCCGTGAGCGGCTCCGTAGTCGACGGCAGTTTGCAGATCGCCTTTTTCCATCAGGCCGTAGATCAACCCCGAGGCAAAGCTGTCGCCGCCCCCGACCCGGTCGAACACCTCCAAGCCCGGCCGGTTGATCGGCTCGGCGAATCCTCCGGAGGACCAGGCGACCGCTGTCCAGTCGTTCAAGGTCGCCGAGCGAACTGTCCGAAGGCTGGTCGCCACCACTTTCAAGTTGGCGAACTCCTTTGTCACCTGCTCGATCATCGCCTTGAACTTGTCCACCTCGACCGAGGCGAAGTTGGGGTCACCCCCCGGCACCTCGATGCCGAGGCAAGCGGTGAAGTCCTCCTCGTTGCCGAGCATCACGTCGACGAGTGGAGCCAGGCTCCGGTTGACCTCCCTGGCCCTGGCCTGCCCTCCGAAGTCCTTCCACAGGCTGGGCCGGTAGTTGAGGTCGAAGGAGACAACGGTGCCGTGCCTCCTCGCCGCTTGCATGGCCTCGGCGATGACCTCCGGGGTCGTCTCCGACAGGGCGGCGAAAATGCCGCCGGTGTGGAACCAGCGCACCTTGAGCTCGCCGAAAAGGTGCTCCCAGTCCACCTCCCCGGGCCGCATCTGGCTGGCCGCGCTGTAGGCGCGGTCCGACGCGCCCACGGCTCCACGCACTCCGAAGCCGCGCTCGGTGAAGTTCAAGCCGTTGCGGACGCGGCGCCCGATGCCGTCATAGGGGACCCAGCGCAAGAAGGTGAGGTCCACGCCGCCCTGGAGCATGAGGTCCTCGATGAGCCGGCCGACCTCGTTGTCGGCCAAAGCGGTGACCACCGCTGTGCGCAGGCCGAAGCAGCGCCGCAGGCCCCTGGCGACGTTGTACTCCCCGCCGCCCTCCCAGACCCTGAACTCCCGGGTGGTGCGGATTCGGTTGTCTCCAGGGTCGAGGCGGAGCATTACCTCGCCTAGGGACACCTGGTCGAAGCGACAGTCTTGCGCCGGCAGAACCTCTACCGGAGGCACCGACTGGCCGGGCACGCTCATCATCCCGTCTCGACGCCGTCGGGCGCCGCCTGGCAAATGGCGACCGCCTGGGAAGCCAGCTCGGTTATCTGGTCGAAGTGGTGGCCAGCAATGAGCGCCTTCGGCGCGATCCAGCTTCCTCCGACCGCCAGCACCGGGGGAAATGCCAGGTAGTCAGCCAATTGCAAAACGCTGATGCCACCGGTAGGGATGAAGCGCATCATGGAGAAAGGCGAGGCGAGAGCCTTGAGCAGAGCCAGGCCGCCCAGGGCCTCCGCAGGGAAGACCTTGACCACTTCGATGCCAGCCTCCAGGGCCATCTGCATCTCGGTGGCGGTAGCCACGCCGGGGAAGACCGGGACCGAGTTGGCCTGGCAAGCCCGCACCACCTCGGCGCTGAATCCCGGGGTGACGATGTAGCGGGCACCCGCTTCCAAGGCCCGGTCGACCTGTTCGGGACGGAGCACGGTCCCCGCTCCGAGGAGGATCTCGGGGTCACTGGCCATTGCCCGGATGGACCGCTCAGCCGCAGCCGTGCGGAACGTGACCTCGGCGCAGGGAAGACCCCCAGCCTTGAGCGCCTGTGCGAGAGGATATGCGTTCTCCTCTTCGTCGATCACGATCACCGGCACCAGGCGCAGAGCACCAATGGCTTTGGGGATATCAGTCATGACTTGATCCTATCATCCCATGCTTGCCAATAGCCATCCAAAGCGTCGTGCACGGCACAGAAGATGCGAAAGGCGTCCTCGTAGACACGAACCGCATCGGGGGAAGGGGTCCAGGTCTCCGCCACGCGGACAACCTCCTCGGCGCCCGCGGCGGCGTCGCTGTACCATCCCGCCGCCACCCCAGCCAGGATGGCCGCCCCCTGGATACCTCCTTCGGCGGAGGCCAACACCTGCACCGGGTGGGCGAAGACGTCGGCTCGGATCTGGTTCCACAAGCCGCTTGCAGCGCCGCCCCCGCTGCAACGGATGGGACTTTGCACCCCCACCGGGCAGAGGCATTTCAGCGCCCTGCAGTCTTCCAAGGTTATCCCCTCCATGACCGCCCGAACGAAGTGGGCCCGTTGGTGGCACGGCGTGGCGCCCACGAACGAGGCCCTGGATCGGGCGCTGCCGAGCGTCCTCTCGCCCAACAAGTAGGGGAAGAACAAGAGCCCACCCGAACCGGCCTCGACTTGAGCCGCCTGCAGGACGAGCGAGTCGAAGGCCGCCTTCACCTGCTCTGGGGAATCCCCGGCGGGGGGGCAAAAGGTGTCGACGAACCAGCGAAACGACTTGCCGGCAGCGTCGTCGATGCCGAAGCGGATCCAGTTGCCGCTGGCCGATCGCAGGTTCATGACCCGGAAATCCGGCGAGGCGCTCTCGGCGGCGAGCGACATGATCGACGCAGTCCCTGCCACCAAGCCGACCCGCCCCGGTGTGGTGATCCCCGAGCCGAGCAGCTGGCACATCATGTCTCCGCTGCCAGCCACAACGGGCGTCCCCTCGGCGACACGGGTGAGCCTGGCTACCTCCTTGCACACGGTCCCGATCACCGACCAGGAGTCGACGATCTCGGGAAGCTTGGCGCGGTCCAGTCCCAGCGCCTCCAACAGTGCTCCGGACCACTGGCCGTTGCTGGCGTCGCAGAGGAACGAACCCGAGGCCTCCGAGGGATCGGTGGCCGCCTGGCCGGATAGGCGGTAGTTGAGGAAGTCCTTCGCCACCAGCAAGTTCTCGGCCTGTTCATAGGCATGTGGCATGTTGGCGCGCAGCCAGGCCATCTTGAACCCCGCCCAGGCCGGGAGGGGCCGATTGCCGGCCAGGTGGGAGAGCTCCTCTGCGTCGGGGCGACTCTGGAAGGCGTTCACCTGGTCGAGGCAGCGCTTGTCGCTCCAGATCGCCGACCGGGCGGTGAGCGACGCCCCCGAGGCATCCAGGGCCACAACGCTGTGCATCTGGGCGGCCACGCCGACCGCCCCGATCCTTGCCTCGGGATTGCGGGCCATAACGGCCTCGATATTGGCGACGGTTGTCTGCCACCACTGCTCGGGGTCCTGCTCCGCCCAGCCCGGCCGGGGCACGAACAGCTCTATCGGGGAGGAGGCCGCGTCGTGGATGCGGCCTTGGACGTCTACCAGGGCGGCGCGAGTGCTCTGGGTCCCGACATCGATGGCGACCACATACTCGGCCACTCCGCTCAGCCGTACCCGATCTCGATCCGCAGGTGCTTTGTGTGGAGGTACTCCTCGAGTCCCTGGTGGCCCAGCTCGACCCCGAGCCCGCTGTGCTTCCAGCCCGGGTAGGGGAAAGGCACGTCCCCTCCGCCGACGTTGTTCACGTTGACCGTGCCGAACTCGAGCCTCTCGGCCCCCTCCAAGGCAGTGCGCAGGTCGCGGGTGTACAGATAGGCAACCAGCCCGAACTGGAGGGAGTTTGCCCGTTCGATGGCCTCGTCGAGGTCCTCCACGACCATGATCGGGGCGACCGGTCCGAAGGTCTCCTGGCGCAGCATGACCATGTCCTCGCCCCCCACCACCACGGTGGGCAGGAAGAAGAAGCCGCGGGAGAGTCGCTCGTCCTCCGGGCGGGTGCCCCCGACCAGCACTTCGGCACCTAGCTTGCGGGCATCGGCGACGTGGTCCTCCACGTTGTCCCGGGTCTCGGCGTTGGTCAGCGGTCCGACATCGGGCTCGGGTTGGTCGAGGCCGGGACCGACGACCAGCTTGGACGCCCTGGTTGCGAAGCGCTCCAGGAACTCGTCTGCGACCGAGCGCACCACGAAGATCCGGTTGACCGAGTTGCAGAGCTGACCGGCGTTGCGGAACGACCGTTTCACCCCGTCAGCAACGGCCATGTCCATGGGAGCGTCTGCAGCAACGATCATGGGTGAGTGACCACCAAGCTCCATGAGGACGCTCTTGATGTCCTCGGCGGCCAGCTTCAGCAGGTGCCGGCCCGTCTCGGTCCCGCCGGTGAAGGTGATCTTGTCCACCTTGGGATGTTCGGCGAGCAGGTTGCCCACGGTGGCCCCACCTCCGTTTACGGAGTTGAGCACGCCGGCGGGGAGGCCGGAAGCCAAAGCCCCGGATACGAGCTCGAGCACCGTGAGGGGTGCCTCCTTGGAGGGCTTGGCCACCACGGTGCAACCCGCAGCCAGAGCTGGGGCGATCTTCCAGGCCATCAGGCCGAGCGGGTAGTTCCAGGCGGTGATGGCCGCCACCACCCCGAACGGCTGGCGGATGACCAGGCTGCGCAGGGTCGCAGAGTCCGTCGGGATGGTCTGACCGTAGATCCGCACCGCCTCGGCGGCGTAGTAGTCGAAGGCCTTGGCCGCCGCTTCCACCTCGGAGGCGGCCTCACTGAGCGGCTTGCCCTGCTCCAGAGTCAAGCTGCGAGCCAGACTGGGGGCATTGGACTTGATCCAAGAGGCGATGGCCGAAAGATGGTGGGCACGTCGCGGCGCAGGCAACTTGGACCAAGCCGGGAAGGCCTCGGCCGCCGCGGTTACCGCCTGGTCGACCAGCTGGGCGTCGGCGACCGGAGCGTAACCGACCACCTCCTGGTCGGCGGGGTTCAGCACCGCGGACTCTTCACCGTGGCCGTCAGCCGAGACGATGAGAGAGCCAATCACCAGCTCGGCTCGCAAGGGGATCATCGGAGACCCTCCGCCTCAACGCGAGATGTCGCCTGGCGCAGCTGTGGGCCTTGGTCGCCGTGATGGACGCGCCTGGAAAAGCCCGTTCTTTCCACCGAGTCGTAGTCATGGCCGGCGTCGCCGAAGTAGGCGGCCAGAAAGGCCAGCGGCCCACTCCCGGTGTTGACCGTCCGATGGGCCCAGCCCGGGGGAACATAGACCGACGTCGAGGCCACCAGCTCCTGGTCGGCGAATTCTCCCTCGTGAGATTCCATGATCATGATCCCTTCCCCGAACATGCCTATGTATAGTTCGGCAGAGTCACGATAATGGTGGTGGCCCTTTGTCATAAAGAACTCAGAGCCCACAGTGCCTGGGGTGATGATCGTGGTGAGAAATGCAAGGTGGCCCGGCTCATGGGGGATGTCAGCGTAATAACTCTTATAGATGATCGGGTCGTCACCGCTCGCCAGCATCCTCTTGACCACCTCTTGATCCTCGTAGGCGCTGGCCATATCGCTGAGACGTCTGACAAACGACCCGCTGCACGGGGTCAGTGAGCCGGTGGTGAAGTCGAGGACCACCTGAAATGGTCGAGACGCTGCCAGCACCGACACGTCGTGGTCAAACTCCGCATCACTTGGTTCCGAATACATTTGGTCCACCCTTCCGAGACAGTCTCGCCGGTGATGCGCCCACAGCTATGCTTGAACCACCCAGGCTACGATGGCGATGAAAGGGCCGGGTGACTTGCTCCGCCAAGCATTCATGCTGGTGAGACTTTTTGGCTTGTCGATCTGGGGCAAGGCGCCGCCCTGTCATGGTGACGAGACGTCGAGTTCGAACTTGAAGCTGTGACCGCGATACACAGCCACGTAGTACTCGAACACAACCCCCTCGCTAGAACGGGTCACGCTCTCGATGCGCAGCGCCGGCAGACCCTCCGTTGACTGCAGATAGTGGGCGTCTTCACTGCTCAGCGCCGTGGCGTCGATCGCACGGTGACCTGTCGAGGGTCGGACACCGTAGGTGTCGGCAAGCACCTGGTACAAAGAGCGGTCGGTCATGTCCACCTCGGTCAGTCCGGGGAAGAGACGGGCCGGCAAGACTGTGCGGACGACCTGGACAGGTAGACCATCGACGCTCCGGACGCGATCGAAGTGGATGACTTCCTCGTCCACGCCGATCTCCAAGAGCTTGGCCAGGCTCACCCCGCAAGGCTCCGTCTGCATGGTGATGACCCTGGTGCGCACGGCGTGCCCGGCGCGCTGCATGGACTCGTAGAAGCCCAACGAGTGCTGGACGAAGCTGGTATTGAGCGGCCGGCCGGTCACGTAGGTGCCCTTGCCCTTTACCTTGAGGACCAGACCCTCGCCCTCCAGCTCTCCCAGAGCCTGACGGACCACGGTCCTGCTCACCAAGTAGAGTCGGCAGAGCTCGGTCTCCGAGGGAAGCAGATCACCCTCTTTGTGGATGCTCTCGATCTCCTTGACCAGGATGCGCTTCAGCTGCTTGTAGTAGGGCTCGAAGGAGCGGACGTCGATCCCCATGTCAGCGTACGTCATGACAGGATTATAAGCAGGCAGCTTCGCCGAGTGCATGCACGAGCCGATTGTGCGCCAACCATGCGAACGCGCTACCGGTGAGGCTGGAGGTTCTTCATTGGGTCGCCGCAGTCGAGGCGGTCATCGGGCCTGGGGCGGGTGGTCGATCACGCCCCGGCTGGCTAGGGCCTCGACGATGTTCCCAGCTGCCCGGCGGTTGAGCTCGACCAGGGACTCCTCGCTGTAGAAGGCGACGTGTGGCGTTATGATCACCCTCTCGTCGCGGAGCAGGGGATCGGCCAGCTCCGGGGGTTCGACCTCCAAGACGTCTAGGCCTGCCCCGCCAAGGCGCCCCTTGACGATGGCCTGAGCTAGGGCGGCCTGGTCGACCAGGCCCCCTCTGGAGGTGTTGATCAGTACCGCCGTCGGGCGCATGAGAGCCAACCGAGAGGCGTCGATCAGGTGGTGGGTCTCGGTCGAGAGGGGGAGGTGGAGGGTGACGACGTCGCTGGTGGCGAGCAGCTCTTCCAGGCTGAGCAGGGGCACGCTGGGTTCGGTGGGGGGAATCATGTCATAGCCCACCACCTCGAAGTTGAGGGCGGCGGCCTTGGCGGCGACGGTCCGCCCTATCCGGCCCAGCCCGATCACGCCCAGGCGCAGGGTGGAAAGCCGGCGCATGATGCCTCCCTCACGCATGTCCCAGCGGCCCGAGCGGACGGCGCAAGCATAGGCCACGATCCGTCGACAGAGGGAGAGCACCAGGGCGATGGTGTGGTCCGAGACTTCCTGGACGGAGTAGTCAGGCACGCAGACGACGTCCACTCCCCGGGTCCGGGCCGCCGGCAGGTCGATCACGTCCAGCCCCGCTCCGTAGCGCCCTACCACCTGGCATCGGTCCAGCCCGGCCAGGACCTTGGCGCTGATCGGAGCGTACTGGACCAAGAGGGCCACCGCGTCGGCCCCGGCGGCCAAGACGTCGTCCTCGGTCCGGCAGTTGGCTAGGCGCACGTCCAACCCGGCAGCGGCGAAGATGGCACGCTCGACGTCGGTGTCAGGGTGGTCGCAGTCGGTGATCAGGACCAGCAGCCTGGGGGGACGGACGGGGTCCCTCAGCTTGCTCATGTGGCCCTCAAGTTTCCCACGATCGGCCCAAGAAGGCCGACAGCTCGCGTAGTCCGGCCAGGACCAGGTCGGGCTGGAGCTTGTCCTGGCCGCTGTGGGCGGAGATCCCCGAGAGCAGCAGCGCCGTCCGAGCTCCGACCGCCTTGCCACCAGCGATGTCCGAGGCAAGGCTGTCCCCCACCACCAGGGTCTCCTCTGCGGGCAGGCCCAGCTGGCGGGCGGCCATCTGGAACATCGAGGGGCTCGGCTTGCCGACGCACACCGGGACCGCTTCCACGCAGGCACGAATGGCGGCGACAATGGCCCCCGTGCCCGGGGCAATTCCTTGCTCGGTGAGCAGCACGGAGTCGAAGCTGGTGGCCACGAAACCGGCTCCGGCGAAGACGGACCGCACCGCCTCAGCCAGCCTTTGGTAGGTGAGAGCGGCGTCCAGACCGACCACCACGACATCCCCGCAGGTTGGCACCAGCGTCATCCCAGCCGCGGCCACCGCAGTCTGCAGCGCCGCGCTTCCTAGCACCTGGGCCCGGCTGCCAGAGGGAAACTTCTCTGCCAGGTGGCGCCCGGTGGCCTCGGAGACGGTGAGGATGGCGGCCGCCGGAACCTGTACCCCCATCCTGGCCAGCTTGGCCCTGCAGTCCAGGGCGGACACAGTGGAGTTGTTAGTGAGCAGGACGAAGGGGCGCGAGCGGGCGATCTCGAAGAACTCCACCAGTCCGGGCATGGGACAGTCCCCTCGGTAGAGGACGCCGTCCATGTCGAGGATCAGGCCCTTGGGGGAAAGCTCACGGTTCGTCCCTGTCATCCCACCCTCGCTAATGGGCGTCCGCGGCGTCGTGTACGGCGCAGCGGTCTTCCAGGGTCATCCCCTCCGTGACCGCCCGGACGAAGTAGGCCCCGATCGCGCCAGATGAACCTCAAGCTGCAACTCCTGTCATGACAGGACGACTAGATCTTGACAGCCTCTTACCATACCAGTAACCTGCTTTTCGAGCGTCAGCTTGCGAAGTTGAGTGGCGGATGGGCGCGGGAGAGGGCGCCATGAATTTGGCACGCTAAAAGGGGGCGTGTGGCGATTCCCTATTTTGGTGCATGCACGTTAAGACGTTACTTCCAGGACACTGGAAGAGGAAGGTCCTAATATGGCAAAATACGAGAAGCAAGAAGTTGACCCGAAAGCCCGTGAGATATCCAGACGCCGCTTCCTGCGCAATGCAGGTATCACGGCGGCTGCTGTCCCATTCTTCGGGACTTTCGGTGAAGTCTTAACTCAAAGTGGCGCGGGCGCAACATCGCCGCTCGGTACCAAGAATCCCTGGCCTCACTACCCGGCCTACAGGTTTGCCATGGTGTGTCACGTGACGGCTGACCCCTTCTTCGTCGCCACACGGAACGGGGCAAACGACATGGCCGCGTTGCTGGGCGTCACATACACTTGGACCGGCTCCGAGACCGACATCATCCCTGAGATGGTCGATGCCTTTACTGTTGCGATCAACGACAAGGTCAACGGTATCGCCTGCTGTATGGTCGACCCTACGGCGTTCAACGCCGTGACCAACAGGGCGCTAGCCGCCGGAATTCCGGTAACGGCCTACAACGCCGAAGCCCCGGTCGGCGCCGGGAACAACGCGATGTCCTACATCGGTCAGGACCTCTTTTCTGCCGGCGTAGCTGTGGCCAAAAAAATATTGACCTACGTCCACAAGGGCGACCTGGTCGGAGGCATGATCAGCGTCCCGGGCTCGCTCAACGAGCAGCCGCGCATGGACGGCGCCAAGAGCGTATTCGGGCCGGCCGGTATCGATTTCGTTCAAGTAGGCGTCGGTGCCACCGAGGGGCCCGCGCTCGCTTCGATCGAGGCCTGGTACCAAGGACACCAGAACGTGAAATTCATGTTCTCGAGCGGCGGAAGCAATGGAGTCGCCGTCGCGACGGCGATCCAGAAGCTGGGTCTGGCCAAGAAGGGAATCGGTGGAGCAGCCTTTGACGTCGGCGTTCCAGTGTTGGACCTGATTCACAAGGGTCAGCTGGCCTTCACGGTCGACCAGCAGGCCTACCTGCAGGGGGCCATGTCAATCTGGGAGCTGTTCCTCTACAACATCACGGGCGGACTGATAACACCCACCGATGTCGACACCGGCTTCAAGTACGTGACCAAGGCCAATGTCGGTGACTATGTTTCGCGCACGGATAGCTGGGAGGGCTCGAGCACGAAAGCGGTAGTGTATACCCCGCCAAGCAGTATCGTCGGTTTTGTAGGGAATACGTAAACAGGATAGGGTTGCCGCTCCCATCTGGTTGGTGGGAGCGGCAACCCTATACTTCTCAGAGGATCTCCCATAGACGTCAAACCTTAATTCTCTCAACAGGCACCAGTGAGGCAGATGCGACAAGATCAAGGTGTGAGACTGGTGCCCGACAGTGGTGGTGTTTCCCCGACCCCGAGTGCCCAAGCCCCACCTGAGGTGGATAGTCGTTATCTGCCCACATCGAGTCTGAGGCGGCTAGTCGATCAGCACCTGCAGGAGCTGGTCATCACCGTGGTCGCGCTCGCATTGGTGTTGTTCTTCACTGTCGATTCCCCGTACTTCTTCACAACCGCCAATGCAGCGGCGCTCGCCGCCTTCATCGCACCCATCGCCTTCTTCGCGCTCGCCGAGGTCCCGATCCTGATCCTGGGAGAGATCGATCTGTCGGTGGGCGAGGTGTACGTGCTTTCGCCCTTTCTCGTCACGTACTTCCACAATGCGGGTCTCCCGATTCCCCTGGGCCTGGTCCTGGCGCTGGTGGTCTGCGGTGCGATCGGGTGGATCAACGGTCTGGTCACCGTCAAGCTCCACATACCGTCGTTCATAACGACCCTCGGAATGACCTTCGCCCTCGAGGGTATTATCCTCATCGGATCGAACGGGGCACCGGCGAATCCTGTCGGCACGGGGAATCTGGTGTCCTGGTTGGGCGGCGCGACCTGGGCCGAGGCCCTCTGGGCACTGGCCGCCGTCGGAGTGCTGCACGTGATGCTGCGAAGGACGAGCTTCGGCCTGCATACCGTCGCTGTCGGAGGCAACTCGGAGTCGGCCAGGGAGTCGGGAATCAAAGTCGACTTCGTCAAGATCTGGTGCTTCGTGCTGTGCGCGCTGATAGGCGGGCTCATAGGCATCCTCGACGGCTATCACATCGGCAGCATCGACCCCGACACGCCCGGCCTGACCTTCATGTTCTACGGCGTGGCCGCAGCGGTAATCGGCGGAACCGCTCTCACCGGGGGACGCGGCACCATGATCGGTGCATCCATTGGGGCGATCGTGTTGGGCATTCTCGAGGACGGGTTCCACGTCATCAGCGTCAGTTCCTTTGCTTACGACTTGATCCTCGGCATCGCCATCCTGGTTGCCATGATCCTCAACGTCCAGATCGAACGGGCAACTATCAGGGGAGCGGGACACGGGTCGTTCGCCCGCGCCATCGGCTTGATCTTCGCCCGAAGAAAGGTACCGGTGCGCCAATGATGCCGAACGTCGCGACCAAAGCACCGACCGACGTCGAGGACGTCCTGCGCATCGAAGACATCTCCATGAGCTTCGGTCCCGTAACCGCGCTACGGAGCGTGGATTTGCATCTACGGCGCGGCGAGGTCCTCGGTCTGGTCGGCGACAACGGCGCCGGCAAGTCCACACTGGTCAAGATACTGACGGGGTTGTATAAGCCGGACCACGGCCGGATTTACTTGGACGGCGAGGAGGTCCGGTTGCGCTCCGTCCAGGATGCACGCGAGCACGGCATCGAGACGGTGTTCCAGGACCTGGCGCTCGTGGACGAGCTGAGCGTTTACCACAACCTTTTTCTCAACCGGGAACACACGGGCGGCGGCTGGTTCCGGTTTCTCAAAAATCGGTCGATGCGCGCCGCCGCGCGCCGGTACCTGGACGAGATCGAGGTCGACGTTCCTTCCATCGACGTGCCGGTCGCAAAGCTATCCGGCGGCCAGCGGCAAGCCATTGCCGTTGCTCGTGCGACCCAGCAAAAGGACATAAAGATCTTGCTGCTCGACGAGCCGCTGGCGGCGATGGGGGCGAAGGAAACGTCCCTGATCATTCAGCTGATCAAAGGTCTGTGCCACCAGACGGATATCTCGGTCATCGTCATCGACCACAACTACACACACCTTTTCGAGGTCTGCGATCGGATCAACGTGATCCAGCAAGGTCGGGTGACCCTGGACAAGACACTGAGCGAGATCACCCTGGAGGAGCTCATCGAGCTCATGGTGCAGAGCTATCGGCGCGAAATAGCCCAACCTGCCCCCGGTACCTTCTCTGAGGTCTCAATCGAGACGAGCATCGATGTAACTGTTGCCACCCACTCTGTGCAGGACGCGGATTGACAGGCGACACCAACCACCACCACACTCAAGGAGGCCCCCTAATGACAGCATTGGCGACGCGACGGCTCGGTCGGACAGGTTACGACATCAGCGTGGTCGGGGCCGGTAGCTGGGCGATGGGGGGTGCTGAGTGGAAGTACAACTGGGGTGCGCAGGACGACGCATCTTCAGTGCGCGCACTGCGCCGAGCAATCGCGCTGGGGGTGAACTGGATTGATACTGCAGCCGTTTACGGACGGGGCCATGCCGAGGAGGTTGTTGGGCATGCGCTTGAAGGTATACCCGCCAGTGAGCGCCCGTTCGTATTCACCAAATGCGGCTTGCGTTGGTCCGACTCGGATATATTCGGTGAGCCCGGCCGATGCCTGCGTCCGGACTCGGTCCGCCAGGAGTGCGACGCCTCGCTTCGGCGCCTGGGCGTCGAACGGATCGATCTCTACCAGTTTCACTGGCCAGACCTCGCGGGAGTGGACGTCGAGGATTCCTGGGAAGAGATGGGTCGCCTCATTGAGCAGGGGAAAGTGAGGGCCGGGGCTGTCTCCAACTTCGATGTGGCCCTCCTCGAACGTTGCGAGAAGGTTCGCCATGTGGATTCGCTGCAGTCACCACTTTCCCTGATCGACCGGCGGGCCGGGGCAAATGTCATCCCCTGGTGTGCCGACAACGGGACCGGGGTCATCTGCTACAGCCCGATGCAGGCCGGTTTGCTCAGCGACAGCTTTTCGGTCGAACGTGTGGCGCTGATGGACCGCCGGGACTGGCGGCTCTGGCACACCGAGTTCTCTCATTTCACCCCGCCGGCGCTGCAGAGGAACCTGACGTTCCGGGACTGCCTTCGTCCCATTGCCGAGCGCCACGACGCCACAGTCGCCTCTGTCGCCATTGCCTGGGTGCTGAGCTGGCCCGGCGTGACCGGCGCGATCGTCGGGTCGCGTTCACCGGATCAGGTGGATGGCTGGATCGGTGCTGCCGCCTTTTCCCTCACCGACGAAGACCTGGACGAGATTGAGGCCGCGCTCATCGACCTCGGCGTCGGCGTCGGGCCGACCAGGCCGCCAACCGCTCACTAACAGATCGCTCACCAAGCCAACGCCTAGCGCCGCGTTTCCACGCACAATCACCAGAGATTGAGAGCAGACGAGAATGGCGAACCATCTCACGCTCCTCCTCGACTCCTCATATCGAAACCATGATCTCGAACGAGGCATCATTGAGGAGACCGGTGGAACGCTAGTAGTCTGCCAGTCTCCGGTGTGGGACGAAGAGCACGTACTCGATCAACCTCTGCTCCCACAGGCCCAGGTCATTTTGGTCGAGCTCGCACCAGTCACGGCGCGTGTGCTGGACCGAGCACGTTCATGCGTGCTCGTGGCGAGGTACGGCGTCGGGGTGGATAACGTCGATGTTGAGGCTGCGACCTCCGCTGGTATTTGGGTGGCAAACGTACCGAGCTATGCGACCGACACCGTGGCCGACCATGCGATGCTGCTGCTGCTTGCGTTAGCCAGGGAGCTGCGGCCATTCACAGAACGGATCAAGGCCGACGGATGGCGCACTGCGCATGATCCCTTTATGCCAGTAGCCCTACAAGGACGAGTACTGGGACTCGTGGGCTGGGGGAACATCGGTAAGGCGGTGGGCCGCCGTGCGCAAGCAATGGGGTTGCAGGTGTGGGCCGTCGATCCGTATGTGCCACCAGATCAGATGGTAAGCGCAGGCGTGGTTAGCAGCGACTTGTTGCCGCTGCTGAAACGATCTGATTTCCTGTCATTGCACTGTCCCCTGACCACCGAAACGCGGCACCTCATTTGCAAGGAGACGCTCGACGTCATGCAGGATGGCGTTATCATCATTAACACTGCGCGGGGTGACTTGATAAACTTGATTGACCTTACGCGGGCTCTTGATGCTGGGTGCGTGCGCGGCGCTGGACTGGATGTCTTCGATAAGGAACCTCTACCGCCGGGTCACGTGCTACGGACACATCCTGCCGTAATTGCTACTCCGCACATGGCCTACCTCTCGGATAGCTCTGTAATAGAGCTGAGGACAGGCGTTGCAAGGAATGCTGCAGCGGTATTGCGAGGGCAACCACCGATACATCCAGTCAACGCTCCGATAAGTCCGCGAAGCGGCCTGGAGAACCCGTGATGGTCTAGTCAGAAGGCCGAATGGTCTACGATTCGATTGGAGGTGCTGCATCATGCGAACGACTATTTTCAATCTGGACGATGGGCGGGTTGAGTTTCAGCAGTCCGAAGTTCCTCCTTGGGGGGACACAGATGAATTTGGGGGTACTGCTGCAGAGCTATATAGCTCACCCAATGGCACCAGCTTGCTACATCGCATTCCCGCCGGGACCTCGGTTCCAATTCATACTGGTCCCGACTATGCGTTTTGCCAGATTGTCACTGGGCGCGGCAAGTTGGTCCTCCCAAGTGGTGAGGAGATCGATTATGAGGGGCCTGAGCTGTATATCTTTGAGCCCGGCACGTTACACGGCTGGCGCGATGTTGTTGAGGACACGCTGTTGTTGGTCTGTCAGGTAAAGGGTGCGGCCGAGCGCTCCGATGGCTGATCTTCGTGACCGAGTCGCTCTCGTCACCGGCGGGGGTATCGGCATCGGTCGGGCGACAGCGTTGGCCCTGGCTGCTGCTGGTGCGGACATCGCGATCACCTACCGCACCCACGAGGGAGACGGGGTGGTCAAGGCAGCGGCGAACTTGGGGCGCCGAGCCTTTGCGCTACCTGTAGATGTTACGGATGCGGAATCTGTCAACCAGTTTGTCGATGAGGTGGTAGCGCGGCTTGGACGGTTGGATATCGTGGTTGCGAACGCCGGTGGATTGATTGGACGTTTCCCAGTGGAGACGATGTCAGATGCCCACTGGCGCGCCGTCCTGGATACGAATCTCTCGAGCGCTTTTTACCTGGCGCGTGCCAGCCTGAGGCACATGGGAAAGCCAGGGGGACGGATCATCTTGATCTCATCCATGGCTGCCTTCAGTGGGGGCGGCGCAGGTGCGGGCGCGTACGCTGCGGCCAAGGCGGGCATGCTCGGTCTCACACTCGCTCTTGCCAAGGAGGTGGCACCGAGAGGTATCACCGTCAACGCAATTGCACCTGGGCTGATTCTTGACACGCCATTTCATGAGACATTCACTTCGACCGAGGCCCAGAAAGCCGCCATCGCCCGCGTGCCACTTGGTCGGCCAGGAAATCCGCCCGATGTCGCAGGTCTTGTTGTGTACCTCGCATCTGAGGAGGCTTCGTTTGTCACTGGCGAGGTGGTCAAAGTCAGCGGCGGTCAGGAGCTGACGTAATCCAGGCCAAGGTGTAGGGCAGCAGAAACTCGATCGCGCCGCTCGGAGCTGCATGGAAAGGCGGTTGACTCGGTGACCCGGGTCCGTCCGTCTTGGAGCCGGGCGCAGGGTGCAGCGGCGATCGCTGCGTTGTCGGTCGCGAGTCCGATTGAGACGTGTGTGTGCCGAGAAGGCCATCCACAGCTGCCACCAGGACTTTCCGTCCATGGTCCCGGCAACGAAGATGCGCCCTCATGATGATCTCGTTCCTCTACTTGGCGTTCGTCCGCGTGGTCCAGCTCGTCCGCCTCTTGTGCCGCGCTCAGGACGACCTGGCGATCGAAAGCTTTTGAGCAGCCGGCCGCCTCGGCGATCTCGGATCTGATACTTGTACTATCCTAAGTTTTCTCAGGTCAGAGCACCGACTGATGTGCTCGACTAGAACAGTGCCAGCGAGCCTTTGCCGCTCGTAGTACTGCGGATGCCCCTCCCAGCGATCCATCTCCTGCAACTGTTCGCGGGTTACCGCAATCACACCGTGAACCTCAACGTGCCCAGGCGCAGGTACGAGGGTGGCGACCACATCACCCTGGCTCCGCCGGGCGTTGCACCAAGCCGCGGCCCAACCGACGACGGCCGAACGAAGAACGAACACCTCCTCTCCTCGATACTTGCTCGCGAGCTTGCTCGGGTTGAGGTTTGAGCCGTACCCCAATACCAGATGACGGTCGGCGACGCTGATGACCTCTCCAGAACAGCGATCGACCCAACCGTCAACACAGTGTTGTAGCCCATGCAGTATCCCGGTCGGAGTGAATCGCCACGACCCGACCGGCCGCGCCCCTGGGTAGGGGCTTTCAGGAAAATCACTGGCATCGCACGGTTGCCAAGTCGCAGGTTGAAACAACGAGCCCTTGAAGGCAGTCATCATCGGTCACCTCCACGACGAGCCGGGGCAGCCTCCCATAAGTCGACAAGTTCCACATAGAAGTCTTCTCGAGCTGCGCACATCAGCGCGTGGTCCTGTAAGCAGCTCCCCCCGAAACGCAAGACCGTCCCCGGCCGGCCAGCAAAGAGTCGATAGAGCCAGTGACACTCGCGGTCAGAACTCCGCGGTGCGAGAGGTGTGCGGCAAGGGTTAGCGGAACCCTCGAGTCCCTGGACAAGCACCGCACGTCCTCAGCGCTCCCTGTCTACATGACTTGCGCGTGAGCCGAGTACTTGTGGATCTCCGGGTTCTCGGGGAACAGGTACCGGTCGTGCAGTCCAGCCCATTCGGCGTCGAGCCCGAGTGCACTCGGCCATCGGTACTCCATCTCGCGGAACTGCGCGTCGTGTTGTTGTCCGGGAAGAAGGTCATGGAGTAGTTCATGCCACAGCAGGTACCTGAGCATCTCGTCACTCACCACCTTCGGCTCCGTTCGATAAAGGCTGCTTACGATGATTCGTCGCTGGCCACGGTTCTTGCCATGCGTGGCGATGGTCCAGTAACCGTAGAGATGCGAGAGTCGGCGGGGACTCCAGTCGACAGTCGCAGGCGTGTTGTCGAGTAACACGCTGAGCTCTGCCGGCAGAGGCAGGGACAGGACATCCTTCGCGGGCTGCGGCTCCTCTTCGAAGAAGACGCCTGGCTCTCGGGAGTCGTCCCTCGGACCTGAGCGCTTCGCAGCTCGGTCGTCGCTCGTCACCTCATGCAGCTGAGACCTGAATAGTTACGATAGGATAACGATAAGATAATACGTGTGTTACTACCCTATCGATCCGAGCAGGAGGCGGCGTGCTCGACAACTCGGTGATCGCAATCCCAACGCACGCGGTCCGGCGGTTGAGCGACCGGCCCATCGTCGAGGCCGGCACAGTGCTCGGGAGGATGTCCCGAGTTCCGTAGAACTTCGGTGGCGGCCCAGTGATGTTCAGGCGGCGTCCTCCTTGTTGTACTCGATCGGTGTGACACCGCGCTCGACGTAGTCATCGAGCGCGGTGCGTAGTGCCGGCAGATGGAGGAAGCCGTTCACCTTGCGGAACTGCTTTGCGGCCTCGATCATGCCGGCTGCGCACCAGCGCAGCGCCATCTGCCCGTCGCGCCAACGTTTCACGTTCGCTGAGTGGTCACGGCAGATCTCGATCATGGACTCGATGGCGTTGGTCGAGCGAAGCGTTCTTGAAAGCGTCGGAGGGACCTTGAGCACCATCACGGTGAGCGTCTCGGCGAGGCCTTCGCGAACGCTCCCCGCCGCGCCAGGATGGCTCTTTTGCAGCTGGCGGGCGAGCTCTTCCAGCTCGGCCTCGGCACGAAGGGCGTCGTCGTAGTGGTAGATGGCACGCATCTTCTTCGTCACGGTCTTAGCGAGGGTTTTCGGGAGCTTCGACTCGACATTCCTGATCTTGTGCAGTTGGCAACGATGGATCACAGGGTGGTCGAAGACCGCTTTCACGGCGCTTGCGAGGGCCTTGGCGCCGTCGATGACGACGAGGATCGGCCTTGTCACCTCGAGTCCGCGATCGCGAAGCCCGACGAGGAGGTCGCGCGCGACAGTGGCGTTCTCGGTGTCGCCCTCTGTGATCGAAAGGGGGTGCTTTCTGCCCGCGATGTCGATCCCCATCGCCACGACACAGACGTGGTCGCCAAAGTGCACGCCGTCGACCATGAGCGCCACGAGGTCGAGCTCCGAAAGGTCACCCGCCAGCAGCTCGCCAAGGGCGTGCTCGGTGGCCTCGACGAAGCGTCGCGAGACGGCGGAGCGCGACGTCGAGCTGGCGCTTTGCTCGACGCGCTCGCCGACGGGCTCGAGGCCGGACTTGTAGCGGCGTGTGGAGAGCTTGGCGAGCATCTTCTCCATTGCGAGGCGGCTCAGCAACTCGGTCGAGGAGAAGTGCTCATAGGCGGGCACGGCAAGTTCACGGGCTCCATCTGCTGAACGCACCCTCGGGCGCCGCACCAGGACGCGTCTCCCGCCCAAGGTCACCGAGCCCTTATCGTGTCCATGGCGCACCGCCGTGCGGTCCGGGTCGTGACGGCCCTTCGGGCCCGCAAGGGCTGTGATGCTCTCTTCTAAGAGGACGTCCATCACCTGCAGGCCTGTGCCGACAGCGAGCGCGAGGAGACCCTCACGCAGCTCCTGGGCGAGATCTGTCATCGCGATCGCGACCGAATCGGGCACGATCATCGCGGCGGTTGTCTTTGTCTGGTAGTTCTTCTTCATGGTGGTGGTCCCCTTGCTGTCCGAGTGACTTGGCGGTCGCCCGAACACCTACCAGACGGCAGGCGTCAGGCGGGGGACCGCCACCTCAAATTCCACGACGAACGGGACAACCTCGTGCTCGGCTACGGGCCGCTGTTCAACGCCGGTGTCCTGCATCACGCCGGCATCTACCACCTCTTCGTGCGGGCCGTGCGGGATGGCTACCGCCCCGGTGACGGCTCCGGTCCGCGTTTTGTCGACTACGTGTCCGACATCGTGGTCTTCACGTCCGCCGACGGTCACAGCTACGAGTACGGCTACGTCCTTGCCAGCGCAGGTGTCGGGAACGCGCTGAGTTTTGAGGACCCGCGCGTGCAGTGGGTGGAGGATCGCGGCAGCCGGCGGTTAGTGATGACCTACACGTATGTGCCCCCGCCTGGCGAGGGACCGTGGCGCATCGGCGCTCACCGGTTGCACTGGGACGGTAAAAGGTTCGAGCTTGAAACGACCGGCCAGCTCCTCGGGCCACCCGATGTAGCGAACAAGGACGCGGTGGTGTTCACCCTCTCCGACGGCCGCGTCGCGCTCATCCACCGCATCCACCCTGACATGCAACTCGCCGTGTTCGACGACCTCGAGCATCTGTGGCACCCGCCAGACGACTACTGGGACGCCTACATGGCCGACCTCGGGCTGCACACGCTTATCCGACCAACACCAGGGGCGCTCGGCGTCGGTGCGGGAGCGCCGCCCATCCCGACCGAGGCAGGGTTCCTACTCTTCTTCCACGAGCGCCGGGCCGACGGTTCGTACACGATGAACCTGGCGCTGCTCGACGAGACGACCGGGCGGGTCCTCAGCCGCCTGCCCGAACCGGTCTTCGAGCCCGAGCTCGACTGGGAGTGCTGGGGCGACGTCGACGACGTGGTGTTCGTCCAGGGAGCACACTGCGACGGTGACGACGTGTACCTCACTTACGGTGCCGCCGACCGCTGTGTCGGCGTGGCCACCGCGCACGTTGGTCGTCTGCTAGACGCCCTGCGCGCCGCCACCTGAAACCTCGCAACGCGAGGGGACTGTCGGAAATGACCGGGTGCGACCACATCCGCCGACGGCGAGCGCGAGAAACGTGCGAAGTCTGACGAGCCACCAAAAATGACCGGGAGGCGTCGCTTTGCGGAACGGTGCCCGGTCATCCCCATCCAATTCTTCAAGCCGCTTGTCATCGATGCCGAAGTGATGCCAGAAGTCAGCGCACCGGTCGCGGAGCTCCGAGCACCGAGGAGCAGCTGTAGGTCGCACTGATCTCTCTTTGCGTCGTCAATGCAAGCGGATCGGCTCCTTCGGGAACATAACGGTAAAGACAGATGGTCTTACCGTCGTCGTCGAAGTCATCCGCCTCCACGTAACAGGTCGCGTCGTCGACGAACTCCAAGCGGAACCGCATCTCCTCGCCACCTTAGCTTCGATCCACACC
>CAVRAT010000013.1:0-123696 GCA_963719125.1 uncultured Acidimicrobiaceae bacterium | reverse complement strand
CTACGCGTTTGAGTGGGGAGAGCTCGTTCGGATCCTCGGCGGATTTGGTCGTGACGGCCAGGTGACTCCACCGGCATGAAGCAGCACTCGAAGGCGGTAATGATCGAAACAGACGAAGCCATGACCGGCGCGCTTGACCTTCTTCACGCACAAGTTGAGCCCTTCGGTCGGCCCGTTCGAGGCTCCCGTTCGATGGTGGTTGAGGATCTCTGGCCGCCAGCGCTTCAAGGTGTTGCCGAGCGATCGGATCTCGGGCACCTCGTCGGCGAGACAGCCGGCGATCGCCTTGTCCAACAGCACGGCGGCGACAGCCGGATCGTCGGTGAGATAGACGTCACGCACTGACTCCTTTGCCAACCACGCGCCGAGCACGGCGTCGTCGGGGTCGCCGAGGCGCAGCCCGAGCAGCATCCTCGAGCTCCCGCGTTCATCGAGGCGTTCGGCTCCGGAGACGAGGAGCTTTCGGATGCGATAGAGCGGGTCGTTCTTCCTTCCCCGGTGACCGAGGAGCTCGTTCTGCACCCGTCGGCGCACGGTGTCGAGACACCGGTTGGCGACTCTGACGACGTGAAATGGATCGGCCACGCGGACCGCGTGATCGAGATGCGGGCTGAGGCCGGCCCGGTAGGACTCCGCCAGATCGGTGGCGACGACCTTGATGCCCTTCAGCCAGTCCTCGTCGGTGCTTGCGCACCATCTGCGCAGGTCTTTGGCGGCATTGCCCTCGACCATGTCGATCACCTTCTTCCCGTCCAAGTCGACCAGACCGGTGGCGTAGATGATCGGGTGCTCCCGGTTGGCCTTCAGAAACGACGTCTCGTCGACACCGAGGGCGGCGACGGGCCCCACGCGTGCCGGGTCGTCCACAAGCGGCCGTCCGTGTCGCTCGACGGCGTGCATGACCGTCCACCAGCACACCCCGAGCTCGTCGGCGACACCGGAGACCGGCCGTGCCAGCTCGCCCACCTGGCGGCAGGCCTCGATGCCGGCGCGGCAGGTGAGCAGCGCCCTCGGCGGCACGTGGACGGAGCGCTCGGTCCAGGTCTTGACGGGGCACTCGACCTCTCGACAGCGCCAGCGCCGCTTGGACCACACCAGGCGTGCCGGTCGCCCGAAGCAGGCGAGGTCTCGTATGTCCACACGGACGCGGTCTTGGCACTCGGCCAGCACGCCACAGCTCCAACACCCCGTCACCGAGGCGGTCGTCTCGATCGCGATCACGAGCTCGTCTCTCGCCCTCGGTGACGTCGAGCACCTTGAAGCCGTCGAGTCCGAGCAGTGCCTCCGCCAGGCCAGTACCGTCACTCATTGTCAGGGGTCCCTCGTCGTCGATGTCGTCGAACAACAGCAACGATGTCGGGGCCTCTGGCCCGTGGTGGATGGTCTGCTACCTCACGATCCCCAGTTCAACGCGAAGAGCCCTATTAAAGAGCTTCGCATAATATAGTGACACTCCAGTCACACAGATAGGCCAGTGTGCCGCAGGAAAGCCCAGCACAGGTCGGAGTCTTCACCGATCCGGCACAGCCCGGCGTCGGCGGCAGCTGCGGCCTCGCCGATGGTGTCGGGGCAGAGGTTGGCCAGTTCGCTGGCTTTCAGGTTGCCCCAGATGAGCTCGACCGGGTTCAGGTCGTGACCGTAGGCGGGTAGACGCTCGACGACGAGCCAGTGGCGCTGAGAGGCGATGTAGGCCTTCATCAGTTGCTCCGGTGCGAGGGGAGGCCGTCCCAGATTATGGTGAGCTTCTCGCCACCGAGGTGACGGTGCAGCTCTTGGAGGAACTCGACCAGCAGCTCTTCGTTGTAGGCGCCCGGGGTGGTCCCGAAGACGAGCCAGGCGTCGGCGCCAGCCGGCGCGTAGCCGACGACGGCCGACATCGACAGCCGCTTCCAGTTGAAATGGTGCCGCAGCACCGGCGTCCGGCCCTTGGGCGCCCAGGTCGACCTCACCGAGGGGAGGAGGCTGAAGCCGCTCTCGTCTTGGAAGCAGATCCAGGCTTTGCGCCTGCGGGCGTTTTTTTTATCCTGGGCCAGTCCTTGGAGGCCCAGCGTGCTATCGCCTCGTCGTCGCGCTCGACGGCGCGCCGGGCGGGACGCTGGCGGCTCCAGCCCATCTGGTGCAGCACTCTCCAGACATGACCGGGGTGATAGGACACCTTGGTGGTGGCCTCGATGACCTCGGCTACCCGCGCGAGGGTCCACAGGTCAGTCGGGTAACCGTGGGCACGGGCGCCCTTCTCCAGCTCAGCTGCTACCTGCGCCAACTGTCGGTCGTCGAGCCTGGGGAGCCGCCCGGCCCGGCCCGCAGCGGCCAAGCCCTCGGCGCCGTCCGCCTGCCAGTCGGCGTACCAGCGGCTCACGCTCTGGCGGCTGACCTCCAGCTCTCGGGCGACGTCCGCCTGGGACTTGCCCTTCCCGAACAACTTCCCTGCTTGCTTGCGGCGTTGTTCGAGCCCGGCAAAGTCCCTCCGGGGCGCCACGCCGACTGTTGCGAGCAACGCCCGGCACAACCACAGCGCGATCCACATACGGGAAGTCTACGGACTTGCCGCGGACTTGTCACCATATTACGCTGAGGCTCTTTAAGTCAGGTTCGTGGCGACAATCTCCTAGTTCGCTCAAACGAGGGGCTGCCAAAGGGCGGTCGTCTTGGGCGCGAGTTGTCGTCCTGCCCTTGGCTGCGGTCATACTTCTTGCCTTTGGTGGTGGCACCGCCCTTGGCATCGGCCCGAACGCGGCTACGGCCGCTGGTCTAGCCGGCACGGCGCCTGGGGCGCAGATCAAGCCCCACTTCACCAGCTCGCTAAGCATCTCAGTAACAAGAGGGGAAGCCCGCACATTCACCGTCACCGCAGCAGGCAGGCCGACCCCGACGGTCTTCGTACCCTCGGGAGCCCTCCCCCCCGGGATGGTCTTTAGCGGCGGGGCGGGCGGCAAAGGCACCCTGACGGGCACACCCACGAAGCTCGGCAAGACATCGTTTGCGATCGGGGCGGCCAACGCCGCCGGCATAACAGTCCGACAAATGAATGTACTCACAAGGCCTTCCCCCGGAGAGCCCGTCACGAGCTACAGAGCCCTAAAGGGTGAAGCCTTTCGGCTCACGCTGCCTAACCCCACCGTGACAGCGCCGTCGACAGGGAGCATCGGGTGTACCGGCCACTTTCCCCCCGGGGTGATCTTCACCAGCGGTCGCGCTGGGCGAGCCGGGACACTATCCGGTGACCCACATAGCGCGGGCCGGTTTTCGATCGCTTGCTCGGCTCTGAACCACTCGACCGGAACCGCAAAACGTTGGGCCCTCGTCCTGGTCGTGAGCACGTCGCGCACGCCACCGACCTGCCTGAGCCTTAGCCTAGACGAGGTCGCCGGGGCCCCTTTCGCCTTGACGGTGCAAGTGAGGGGGACTCCCACTGCCACCGTGGCGCAGTCGGGCGCGTGGCCGCCGGGAGTGAGCCTGGTCGATAATGGCAACGGTACCGACTCCATCTCTGGGGTCGTTACTGTACCCGGCATTTTTCACTTGCACCTAGCTGAATCAAACGCAGGAGGCCGGTGTTCCGATGTATTTGGTCTCATCGTGGCCGGGACAACACCGACGTTTGAGAGCCCGGATTCGGTAAGCGTATCCGTTCAGAAACTTTTGGAGTTTCCTGTAATAGTCAGTGGGATACCTACCCCGAAGATCAGTATCGGTACCCGCTGTAAAGGGCCGGGTTGTTCGAAGTGGTCCAATTTTCCTTCTCCTCTTCAAATCAAGAGCAGCAATGGGGTCCCCGTTCTGGTGGGCTCCCCCGAAAAGTCTGGGACGATCAGGTTCGCTTTGAAGGCTGCGAACGGCGCCGGTAGCGCCACCCAGACCTTCACGCTGACCGTGATGACCTCATCCACCACGACATCGACCACCACGACATCGACCACCACGACATCGACCACCACGACATCGACCACCACGACGCACACGACGACTACCACGACGGTCCCGCCAACGCCGACCACGAGGAAATGCCCGACGCCCTCCGGTATCTTGGCTCTCTGCCGAAACGCGAACGGGCAGCTGAGCGCGTTCTTGGTCGGTAAGAACGGGGTGTTGTACCGCTACGACCAGGCCGCGTCCGGGGCCTGGGGGCCGCCCCAGTCGATGAGTGGGGACTGGCCGGATACGGTAGCGCCGGTCGTGGTGGCCAACCAGGGTGGGCAGCTGAGCGTGTTCTTGGTCGGCAACAACGGGCAGTTGTACCGCTACGACCAGGCCGCGTCCGGGGTCTGGGGGCCGCCCCAGTCGATGGGTGGGGACTGGCCAGACATGGCACCGCCGGTCGTGGTGGCCAACCAAAGTGGGCTGCTGAGCGCGTTCTTGATCAGTGGTAACGGGACGCTGTACCGCTACGACCAGACCGCGTCCGGAGTCTGGGAGCTGCCCCAGTCGATGCGTGGGACATGGCCGGATGTGACGGCTCCGGCCGTGGCGGCAAACCAAAGTGGGCAGCTGAGCGCGTTTTTGATCAGTAAGAACGGCGGGGCGCTGTACCGCTACGACCAGGCCGCGTCCGGCGCCTGGGGGTCGCCCCAGTCGATGGGTGGGACATGGTTGGATGTTGCGGCATTTGCTGGGGCGGATGTGGGGGCACCGATCGTGGTGGTTGCAAACCAAAGTGGACAGCTGAGCGCGTTCTTGATCAGTCAGAACACCGGGGCGCTGAACCGCTACGACCAGGCCCCCTCCGGGGCCTGGGGGTCGCCCCAGTCGATGGGTGGTGACTGGCTGTATGAGAATGTCGCACTGGTCGTGGTTGCAAATCACAGTGGGCAGCTGAGCGCGTTCTTGTTCTGTTGGCTCTATGTGTGCATCGGGGCCGGGGCGCTGGAACGCTACGACCAGGCCGCCTCCGGGGCCTGGGGGTCGCCCCAGTCGATGGGTGGGACATGGCCGGGTGCGGCACCGGTCGTGGTGGCGAACCAAAGTGGGCAGCTGAGCGCGTTCTTGATCGGTGAGAACGGAACGCTGTACCGCTACGACCAGGCCGCGTCCGGGGCCTGGGGGTCGCCCCAGTCGATGGCTGGGACATGGCCGGGTGCGGAACCGGTCGTGGTGGGAAACCAAAGTGGGCAGCTGAGCGCGTTCTTGATCGGTAAGAACGGGGCGCTGTACCGCTACGACCAGGCCGCGTCCGGCGCCTGGGGGCCGCCCCAGTCGATGGGTGGGGACTGGCCGTGAACCCCAAAACGGCTGTCCCTTAGGAAACAGCCTCCCCTCGGCGCGGAACGTTGCCGACGCTCGAGCCCTGGTAGACGATGGCGTCCTGCACGCGGTAGGCGGGCGTCGGCCTCCAGGTCCCTTCACAGGTGATCCCGGGAACGCCCAGCGTCGATGAGGTGCGAGTCCGAAACGCCGAGCGCTCTCAGCCGCGAGCGGGCGTTCGCGATCTTCGGTCAGCTCGTGCGGGCGCTGAAGGAGTTTCGGCGGCGGACTCAACCACAACGCCGACCAACGCGGCCAATCTCCGCCACGTCGAGACGTGCGGCGTCCGCTTCCCACGCCGGTAGTCGGACGCTGATGCCTTGGAACAACTGGCCGCATCCATGATCTCGGAAAGCGGCACGGTTCTGAGCCTCGGGAGGATCTCCCGCCGGAACAGCTGCGGGTCGTAGACCGTCTCGGGATTGCCCCTGTCCCACTCCGTGAGCGCTCGCTTGCGAGCCGCGATGGCGGCACCACGCCGGCCTCGAATCTCGGGTGCCTGCGCCGGGTCATCGGCGATGCACGTCTCGCATCGGACGTGGCCGGGATTCGTTACGGCTCCTCCGCAGTTGGGACAGGTCCACAATGCAAGCGCGGCGGGCTGAGTGGCCGGCCGCTGGAGGACCCTGGCTGAAGCGGCACGACGAGTCGCCTCGACCTTGCGCGCCTTCACGACCGCCTGCGCATCGCGATGACGGCGGGACGTGAGCGGGGTGGTCGCCGAGTACGAGCCGTCCATCGCCTTGCCGAAGACGTGGGCGACGTGCTCGGCGATCGGGCCGAGCGAGTTGGCCCACTGGGGCATCGTCTCGGCCAGCTCGTGCGTGAGGGGCGCGAGTAGGCGAACATGGCCATCGGCGGTCTCGGTGAACTCCGCCTTGCGGAACGTGCGGCGTTCGACCATGTCGAGCACGAAGGCATCGACCTCGGGCCGTACCGGCTCCATGAGGTCCAGTGCCAGGGACTGGCGACCCTTCGCGTCCGCGTGGACGATCCCGAGCCCGGGGTCGAGTCCGACCGCCTGGCAGGCGAGGATAGCCTCCGCCTCGACAAGCGAGTAGAGGTAGTTCAGCATCGCGTTCACCGGTCGCTCGGCCTTGCGGTTCGAGGCGGCCGAGGCAAGGACCGAGCGGCGCCCTTCGTAGCGTGACCAGTGGGGCGGGATGCGGCGCAGGTCCTTGGTCGCAAAGGTCGGGGCAGACTCGGCACGACCAGACCAGGCTCCGAAGTAGAGGGCGGCGGCGCTCGCTTCGAGCTGACGCAGGTCGTCGATTGTCTCGGCCCCTTCAACAGCGAGAGCGAGATCGCCGATCGTTTCGGCCGTCACTGAGTCGCCGAAGCGGCGGAGCACCAGCTTTCCTTGTCCCTGGATCTTGCGGGACATGAGCCAGCGGGCGACGTCGAGGCCGTATGGCTCGACGGGCGCCAGAGCCTGGGTGCGACGGAGCCGGGCGTCGTCGGTCATGCGAGGCGTCGAGGTCAGGTCCGCCGAACCGTCTCTACCGAACACGACGACGCCGACACCGAGGTTTGCGCACCAGCGGAGGGCGTCGAGGGAGAGGATCCCCGCAGCGTTGAGGATGACGAGTCGCCTGAGTCCATGGGTGGCCCGGTCGTAGCGACGGGAGCGCCGGTGCGGACCGACGCCGTCGTGGACTTCGAGGGCGCCACGCTCGATGACGACCCGCACGCCGAAGCCGTCGGCGACACAGACACCAGCCGTATCAGGGCGGGAGTAGGTCTCGGCGAGCGCAGCCATCGAATCGGCGACGTCCTCGGAGGTGAGGGCAAGGGACGTGGTGTCAGCCTGAGCCGACAGGTAACCTGCGGAACGCATCGGGGGTACCTCCCTGGTGCCAGTCCCCGGGGTGTTGTCGCACCGCCGGGGACACCTATGTTGCGAGCATTCTACGTCTGGTGACGCGGCATATCTGACACTCATCTTGCGCCGGGCTCGCGGTTGAACCCCGTCTAGGGAAGGACAAGACTTGCTAGGCGATGCGCTTCGAGGATTTTGTGTTCGGGTCTATCCGTATTGACGGAAGGAAATACGAGCAAGACGTGGTCATCGACCAGGGTGCCGTCCGCAAGCGCAAGAAAAAGGCCTCGCGTCCTCTCCGCGCCACATACGGCCACACGCCGCTGTCGACTTTGGAAACGATCCCCTGGGACTGCCGACGTCTCGTGGTAGGGACGGGGGTACATGGAGCACTCCCGATCGTCCCGGAGCTGAGCCGTGAGGCCGACAGGCGCGGCGTGAAGCTCGTGGTCGTACCTACCGCTGACGCGATCGTGCTTCTGAAGAAGGACCCACGGAATACGAATGCCATCCTGCACGTGACCTGCTGAGCATTTAGCTGGCGGGGATTCCAACGTCGGACCGCCTGCACATCTGCTAGGAGTGTCTCGGCTCCGATCGAGCGCTCCGGCCTGCTGACAAGGCTTCGCCTAGCTCGCGGCTCCCGTGGAGACGAGCAGGTCAAAAGCCTCCTGACCCAGGTTCTCGTACTCCGTCTCCGAGAGCACTGCCAGCACCCGCGTCGCCGTTACGGTGGCGCCGGTGTCCGGGCACTCCCATTCGTACCGCGTGAGAGTGGCGGCAATCGACCTACCTGGATGAATCACCACGACAGCGGGGTGGCCGCAGCTGAGCAGGACGACGCCGAAGGTGTGCTCTCCTTTGGAGCCGGCGCCGGACCCACTCGGATTGCGGGCTGCAACTGGGACACGCACGACGGCTCGGCAGCGGCGGCAGCGGGTGTTCGTCGTCGCTTCGGTCTCGAAGCTGAGTCCACAGCGCTTGCAGGTAAGGGTGGTCACAGCTCCGATCATCGCTCCATCCAGCGCGATCGGCGGCGCCTTATCCGTCTGATCTGCGTGCCCACCCCTCGAGTCCGGTCGATGTTCGGTGAGGCAATCTGTGTGGGACTGCCACCTGCCGAACTCCCGAGGGCAGGGTCAGCCGGGACCGACGTTGCCTCCTTGGTGTCAAACAAGCGCACTATCTGGTCGGTGCACCCCTGCGATTCATCTCCTACGCTCTCCGCATAGAGAAGCTGACGTTCCTGTTCACCGACATTGAGGGATCGACGCGGCTCCTCCAGGAGCTGGGCGAACGGTACGCCGATGTGCTCATGGAGCACTATCGCGTCCTGAGGGAAGCATTTCGTGCGCACGGCGGCGTCGAGCAAGGCACCCAAGGCGACTCGTTCTTCTACGTCTTCCCGTCCGCTTCGGCAGCCGTCCTTGCCGCCGCGGACGCCCAACACGCGCTGGGAAGCGGCTTTCCGCGGGTACGGATGGGCATTCACACCGGTGAGGCGATCCTGACCGCGGAGGGCTACACCGGACTCGACGTGCACAAGGCGGCCCGTGTGGCCGCCGCCGCCCACGGCGGCCAAGTAGTGCTCTCTAGAGAGGCACGCGTCCAGATCGACTCCACGGTGCCGCTTTTCGATCTCGGGGAACACCGGCTCAAGGACTTCGACGAACCAGTCTGGTTGTTCCAGTTCGGCACCGATACCTTCCCGCCGCTCAGGACGGTCTCGAACACGAACCTGCCTCAGCTTGTCAGCTCGTTCGTGGGCCGGCAGCAGGAGGCTCACGAAGTGGGTGCCCTAGTCCGTAACGGTTCGCGCCTTGTCACGCTGACGGGGTCTGGGGGGTCGGGTAAGACTCGGCTGGCGATCGAGGTGGCGGCCGGGCTCGTGTCGGACTTCCGGGCCGGTGTGTTCTGGGTCGGGCTGGCGCCGCTGCGCGAGCCCGGACTCGTGACCGAGACGATCGCGAGAACGCTCGGGGCAAAGGCCGGGCTCGCCTCGCATATCGGCGCGCGCGAGATGCTACTGCTGCTCGACAACCTCGAGCAGGTGATCGAGGTCGCCCCAGAGCTGTCTATCTTGCTCGAGGCTTGCCCGAATTTGTTCTTGCTTGTCACCAGCCGCGAGCTCTTGCGCGTCCGAGGCGAGGTCGAATACCTGGTGCTGCCTCTCGCCGATCCGGAGGCGGTCGAGCTCTTCTGTGCCCGGGCACGTGTCGCACCTGACGCCACTGTCGCCGACCTCTGCCGTGCGCTCGACAACTTGCCGTTGGCAGTCGAACTTGCCGCGGCGCGGTCGAGCGTGTTGTCGCCGGCACAGGCTTACGCAAGGCTCTCGGGGCGCCTCGACATCTTCAAGGGTGGCAGGGATGCCGACCCCCGCCAGCAGACGCTGCGGGCGACGATCGAGTGGAGCCACGACCTACTTGGCTCGGTCGAGCAGCGCTTGTTTGCCTGCCTTGGCGTCTTCGCCGGCGGCTTCACGCTCGAGGCGGCAGAGCAGGTCGCAGATGCCGCGCTCGACAACCTGCAGGCGCTGGTTGACAAGAGCCTTCTCCGGCACACCGGCGAGCGCTTCTGGATGCTCGAGACAATCCGGGAGTACGCGGTCGAGCGGCTGGACGAGCTGGATGCGGCTGCCGAGTTGCGGCGTCGCCACGCCGAGCACTTCTTGGCTCTCGCTGAGCGCGCTGAATCCGAGCTAGCGCGCGAGCGACAAGCCGAGTGGCTCGAACTGCTCGAGCGGGATTACGCAAACCTGCGGTCGGCGCTCGCCTGCTCCCTCGGGTCCGAAGCGCCGGAACTGGGTGTCCGACTCGCAAGCGCCCTGAGTCAATTCTGGTCCAAGCGGGGGTACCTTTCCGAGGGGCGCCGCTGGCTCTCTGACGCCCTCGCCGTATCCGGTGGCGGCCAGGCAAGAGCGAAGGTGCTCTTCAGCGCGGCGCTACTGGCGACATTGCAGGGCGACTGGCCGGAGGCGAAGCGCTTGTCGGAGGATTGCCATGAGCTCAGCCTTCAGATCGGCGAGCCTCGCCTCGCGGCACGGTCGCTGCTGACGCTGGGGCGGGTGACTGTCGCCGAGGGCGATCATTTGCGCGCCTGCTCGCTCCTCGAGGAGGCGGTGGAGCTCGCGACCGAGATTGACGATACGACGACCCTCGCGATGGCCCATTTCAACCTCGGCTACGCGTCGCTGAGCGCCGGCGACTACGCCCGGGCTCGAAAGGAGATCCAGGCCGCTAGCGCGCACTTCGACAAGAACGCGGATCTCTACGGCACCTCACGCTCCCTCGCCGGGCTGGGCTCTGTCGCCCTGCAAGAAGGGTGTCCCGGCGAAGCGGTTGCACATTTGCGACAGAGCCTCGTGATCTCACGGAGGCTCGGAGATCAAGACGACATCGTATGGGCGCTGCAACTTCTTGGAGTCGCCGCGGCCGAATCGCAGAGTGAGAAGGCGGCACAACTGCTCGGCTCGGCCGAGGTGCTACGCGAAACGCTCGGCGTCTCCCTCTCGGGCACCGAGCTCGCCCTGCACGAGCGAGCGGTCACTTCTCTCCGATCGGCGCTCCAGTCGGATGTTCTCACAACGGCCTGGGCCATCGGACGTGATATGGCTTTAGCACAGGCAATCGAACAGGCATTGGCAGCTGACTGATCCCGTACCCGACTACGCGGCCAGCGGCTCGTTCCCGCTGAGCTGTCGGAGGCCGGCTCGCCCCGTCTCACCCCGGCAGATCGACTCTTCAGGAACGGCGATCTGCACCCCTCCGGTCATGCTCCGGCCTCGTCGTTCTCAGGCCGGGCCGCCAGCTCCACCAGGCGCCGCCTCGTCGTCTCGACGCAGCCAGGGTCGATGTCGGAGCCGAGGAAGCGCCGGCCCTCCATGACCGCAGCAACCGCAGTAGTGCCCGAGCCCAGGAACGGGTCGACGATCAGCTCGCCAGGTTCTGAGACCTGGCGGATCCAGTGCCGGACCGGTTCGAGGGCTTGTTGCCATGGGTGCAACGGTCGTTCCTCAGGCCCGCCGCGGCCTTCGGCAAAGGCGACGTCGTTTGGAAAGGCAGATGCCTTCCGTCGCTGCTCAACGGAGCGCCGCGTCATCGGCCAGCGCACCCGCGACGCTCTGGCCAAGCGAGCACAAGGCGTACCGCTTGGGCGCCCTAAGACTCGCAGTCGACGTGGTTGCCCGCATCCAGGGCGCCCACGAAGCCGGCGCCGGCTGGTCCGTCATCACCCGCCAGCTCAACGCAGGCGCCGTTCTTACGGCCGCCCAAGGCGGAGCGAAGTGGTACCCGTCCACGGTGCGAGACGTCGGCCAAGACAGGGGCATGACTAGGCACCCTGGCTTTGGCGAAGGGTCACTCCACAAGCTTGGCGCCCGGCAGGACGCGTGCGTGACCTTCACTCAGGCCAGTCGATTAGGGGTCGCGCGGGCCGCGGATGGGCCGCGCGACCACCGCAAGTGCGTGACAACCGACGACAACGAGCGATAGGCAGACATCCTGGTCAAAGGGTAGTTCTACTCATCTCCCTAGGTGGTGATAGCGAGCCGGCCTATAGGCGGGGTTCTGTCCGCCGGCCGGCATGCCGGTACCGGCGGGGTGGCCATCCATCTACGCGGCCTACCTGGGGACATCGGGCGGGCCACCCGTCCCACATTTGGCCTTGCTCCGGGTGGGGTTTACCGAGCCGGCCGGGTCGCCCCGGCCGCTGGTGCGCTCTTGCCGCACCGTTTCACCCTTGCCTGTGCACGGCGTGCCGTGCCATCGGCGGTCTGCTTTCTGTGGCACTGTCCTGCGGGTCGCCCCGACTAGCCGTTAGCCAGCACCCTGCCCTGTGGAGCCCCGACCTTCCTCAGCCGGCCGCGGTGCCGAAACACCGCCCCGGCCGCGACCACCCGGCCGACTCGCCATCACCAGGGTCATTCTCCCACGTCCGGGCCGCGCGCCCGGCACAAGCCTTGATCGGGCCGAGAAACTCCTCTCACAGCACATGATGAGTGCTTGTGTATCGAAAAGATGAGTGTTATGCTATCAAGGACAGTGATAAGGATTGTTAGTAGCAAGAAGTGAGCAAGACAAAATGATGCGTTTCGATCCATCCGTGAGCTCGATCGGCTGACCCAGCCCATGTGGAACGCCCGGGCAAGCGTGCCCCTTGACGTCTACCGCAAGGGCGAGAAGTTCATCGTTCGGGTAGACCTGCCAGGGATCGACCCGGCCAGCCTCGATCTGACGATCGAGCGCAACGTGCTCTCGATCAAGGCCGAGCGGTCCTGGGTGCCCGCGGACGGTGACGAGGTGCGCGTCGCCGAACGTCGCCAGGGAACCTTCACACGCCGGCTCTTCTTGAGCGAAGGCCTGGATGCGGACCACATTGCTGCCCAGTACGAGCACGGCGTGCTGACCGTGACGGTGCCGGTCGCAGCCTCGGCCAAGAGCCGCAAGATCGCCATCGGCCTGGGCGGCGAAGACGACTCGAACGTCCTCGACGTCCAGGCGAGCGAGCAGCCGGTACACGCCTGAGCGCGTTCGGGCGGAGCGTGGTCGCAAGGCCCGATCCCCCAGGGCCCCCTTACCGGTGGCCGACGTTCGATCTCCCCGCGGGCGCCCAGCTACGAGGCTGGGGCGCCCGCGGGTCCGGGGGTCCGGGCCCCGTTTGAGTGCGCGTCAGTTCCGTTGCTGTCCGGCGCGCTTACGACTTGAGGAATCACATGAGACCCGCTAGGGCGAGGTGCGCCGTCTCGTTAAAGCCGGCCAGCTGTCTGCCGAACGGTCCGGCCGTCGAGATCCGGGTGATCGAAGCGACACCGAGCGACAGGCGCCACGACAGCTCAGGTCCGGCGCCGAGGGCCCAGACGACCCCGGCCCTGACCGGTGACAGGTGGGTCACGACGATGACGTCGCGGCGGGCCGCCTCGGCCGAGAGCTCCTCACAGGCGGCGGTCACCCTCACCCTGACCTCCCCGAGGGTCTCACCCCCGGGCGGGCGCCAGGAGGGGTCAGAGCGCCATTGTTCCCAGAACCCCCGCGGGAACCCCGAAATGGGAGTTTCGTCGAGCTCGCCGTAGTCGAACTCGACAAAGCGGGCGTCGGTCTCGGGTGGGGGAACTGCTCCGGGCCCGAAGGCTCTCGAGTACGCAGCTGCGATCGCCTCCGCGGTCCGCTCGGCGCGCTGCAGCGGGCTCGTGAGGATACGGCATGCAGCAGTCCCGCGTGACGCCAGCGCGTCGCCGAGCGCGGCTGCCTGCCGTTGGCCGAGCTCGGTCAGGGGCGAGTCGGTCCTCCCGATGACCAGCCCTGCCGCGTTGGCCTCGCTCTGGCCGTGGCGGACGAGAAAGAGCATCGACCGTTAACTGCCTGCCTGGTCGCTCGCCATCACGAGTATCCGCCCGCACTGGTCGCAGTAGACAACCGAGTCCGGCGTGGAGTGGCGCAGCCTGTGCAGCTCGGACGCCGGCAATTGTAGGTGGCAGCCGCTGCAGGCTCCTCCCACCAGGTGCGCCGCCCCGATGCCTCCCAGCTTGGCCCTCAGTCGCTCGTAGGAGGCGGCGAGCTCGGGCGCGACGCGTGCGGCGAGCTGGTCCCGGGTTGCGCGGACCGCGGCTGCCTCCTGGTCTATCTCGGCTGTGGCCATCCCGAGTTGCTCGCGCGCCAGCGCCAGCTCCTCGGCAGCCTCGGCGGTGCTGGCCGTGAGGGCCGCTAGCTCCTCGTCCAAAGGCTCGAGCGCCTCCATCACCTCGAGCTCCTGATCCTCGATCTCACGGCGGAGATGGGTGAGCGAGGACACCTCCTCCCCCATCGCCTGCTCGTCGCGGTACGAGCCGGCCCGCCCCGAACGCAGCCGCTGCTCGATGGCGGCGATCCGCCCACCGACCGCGTCCGAACGCTGGTCCAAGGTGAGCTGTTGGGAGGCGAGCTTGTCACGCTGTTCACGAGCTTCCGCGACACGAGCGGTCAGCTCGGCGGTCAGCTCGGCGAGCTCTGAGACGGCGACACGTTCGGCCAGCTCACGACGCCGGTAGGCGAGGCGGTCGAGTGCCAGATCGGCGTCTTGAAGTTCGAGCAGGATCTGAAGCTGGCGGGTCGACGGGCCGGCAGAGGCCTCGTCCTTCGCGGGCTCGGCGTCGCTCATGGACATCGCTGATCGACGCTACTTGAGCCAGGTCGCCCTCAGGGCGAGAAGTTCTGATAACAGCGCCGAGCTGCCGGCCGCGATAGGCGTGCGACGAGCTGCGTGCTCCCGCACCACGAGCCCGCGTCCCGCCGCGTCGGCGACGGACGCGCCCGCCTCCATGCAGACCAGGAGACCGCCGAGGTAGTCCCAACTGCCGTGCGCGTCGTGCATGCAGTCGATGTAAGCGTCGAGGGTCCCGTCCGCGACGGCGCACAGGTCCAAGGCGGCCGCACCGAGAGCTCGGTACCACCTCCAGCCGAGGTGACGCGGCGGGTACCCGGACAGTCCGACGAGGGCGCGATTGAGCGACTCCTCGCCCGAGGGGCCAATCACCTCACCGTCGCGACGGGCGCCTTGGCCTCGCACCGCCTCGTAGCGGGTGCCTGTCGCCTGGTTCGCCACCAAGGCAGCGAGCGGGCCTTCCTCGTCCAGGACACAGATGCTGGTGGCGAACCATGGGATGCGCCGCGAGGCGTTCGTGGAACCGTCCACCGGGTCGAGGACGGCGAGCAGCGCCCTCTCAGACGCCCCCGCACTCAGACCGGATTCCTCGCTCAGCACGCCGAGGCCGGCCTCGGTCAGAACCCGAACCGCCACGGCATCCGCGACGAGGTCGGACCGGTACTGTCCGGGCCGCGTACCGGCCAGCCCCCAGTCGGCGAGGCCGCTCAGCGAGCCCGCGACCGCATCAGCCGCCTCGCCAAGCACCTGCAGGAGTTCGGCGCCGTCCACACCACCGAACCGTAGCCTGCCGACCGCGCTCCGTCGCTCGCCTAGACTTGCCTTTCAGATGGCCGTCATCGACGTCGCCGGTTATGTTGCCGAGCTCAAAGATCATGCGGTCGACCACAAGTTCCACGTGCACGACGAACGCCATTTCGTCGAGACGTACTCGCTCCGCCAGTTCTGGGAGGTCGACCTCCACCCTGAGGAGGGATGCGGGGGGCCGATCGACCTGCATCTCGCCCTCGAGGTGGAGCCGCGCGTGCTGCTCGACTTCGAGGACGCCGTTGTCGCTCTTCCCGAGGACGAGGACCCTCCCGACAAGTGGTTCTTCCCGCTGACCTTCAACTGGGGTGTCCCACCGCTGCCCAAGGGTCCCGATTTGTTGAGGCTCGCCATCGACCTTGCTGGCGTCGGGGGCGTCGAGCTCCCGCTCGAGATCTCCGCCACCGACTCGTTCGGCTCGGTCACCGACGCCCCCGTCCGTCGCCTCACGATCGTCGCCCGCCAGCAGGTGTCTTTGGCGCGGGTTCTCGCAGGTGAAGAACTGCTCTGCGACACCTTCGACCGGGCGCTTGCCGTCACTCGCTTCTTCCTCGACAATGCCCCGAGTTGGCTCGACGAATAGACCGGCGCGGGCGCGGCTGATGGTGGGCTGGGTCGCGCTCGGCCTGGTTTGCGGCGCGGCGTTCACCGGTTGCTCGTCTCAAGACGCAGCACCGCTGGCCAGCCAGGCTTGCGTGCACGTCGAACGCGCTCTCACAGCCGCGCACAAGGCGGTAGCCGCCAGCCCGTCCGAGGCGGTCAAGCTTCAGAGCGAGGTGGTTGACCAGGTGCGTGCTGCCCTGCCGTTCGCGGCGCGGGCGGCAGGTGACGACACGACCTGGCAGCCGCTCGACGCCACCTTGAGCGAGTCGAACCGCGTGCCTGTGCGCCTTCTGCTCCCCGCGCTGGCGGCCCAATGTGCCGGCGTGGCCGGATAGGGCTCAGACCACTGGCAAACTCGAGCCGGGCCTAGTCAGACGCCTCGGGGCTCGGCAGCTCCCAGAGCTTGATCCCGCCGAGGATGCCGGCGACATTGTCGACGATGGTCACCGACGGGTCGAGATACCCCACGAGCAGCCGTGAATTGCCGCCTCCCACATACAGCCGGTCGTAATTGAGCAGCCTGTGGAAGTTGGCAAAACCCTCGTCGACGCGCTTGCGCCATTTCCGAAGGCCGATCCTCCTCAATGCCGCGTCGCCGAGCTGCTGGTCATAAGTCTGCTCCTTGCGGAAGGGATGGTGCGACAGCTCGAGGTGCGGCATCAGCTTCCCGTCCAGGAACAGGCCCGTGCCGACGCCGGTGCCGAACGTGACGACGAGCTCGAGCCCGGCGCCGCTCACGACCTCCAAACCCTGGAGGTCCGCGTCATTGGCGACGCGGACCGGACGACCGAAGCTTGCCTGCAGCGCCGCGCCGAGATCGAAACCGGTCCAGGCGGCCAGCAATTTGGCGATGACCGGCGCCCCAGGGGCACCCGAGCGGGTCACGAAGTGGGGCGCCGTCAGGATGACACCTTTGCGGACGACACCGTTGAAACCGACGGAAACGCGGTCGAAGTCCGGGAGGGGCGCGACGAGGGACGTCAGGGTGTTGACGAAGTCCTTGGGCGCGCATGGATAGCGCGTCGGCACACGGACGCGGTCCGCGACGAGCTTGCCTGCAGCGTCGAGCACGGAGGCCTTGAGTCCGGTACCGCCCACGTCGATCGCGAGCGTCGTCGGTCGCAGCGGAGGCACGACGGCCGGGGCGACCGGACCTGCAACGCCGGTGCGGGTTGCCGGCGCCGGCGCCTTGCGAGGCGTGGACCGGGTAGCGGCACTGCCTTTCGTCGCGGGCTTGGCAGTGCGCGCCACGGCTTTTGCCACGGGGGGGGCCGGCGCGGCGACGACGGGCTCCGGCGCGGCGACGACGGGCTCCGGCGCGGCGACGACGGGCTCCGGCGCGGCGACGACGGGCTCCGGCGCGGCGACGACGGGCTCCGGCGCGGCGACGACGGGCTCCGGCGCGGCGACGACGGGCTCCGGCGCGGCGACGACGGGCTCCGGCGCGGCGACGACGGGCTCCGGCGCGGCGGCCACAAGCTCCCCCGGGGCATCGGCGGGCTCGGGCTCTGCGGCCTCGGTTGCCTTGGGGGTGTCGTCTTCTCCGGTCATGCGACCACCTTTCCTCCGGCAGCGCCGGCCGCCGGTGAGTTGAGCGGCTCATAGGAGCCAAGGAACTCGAGCAGTGTGCGAACACCGAAACCCGTGGCGCCCTTGCGGAACTCCCCCGAGTCCTCGTCCGAACGCGAAGGGCCGGCGATGTCGAGATGGGCCCAGGGACGGTCGGCGACGAACTCCTGGAGAAGGAGAGCGGCGGTGAGGGTGCCGGCGGCGCGCTTTCCCTGGTTCTTCATGTCCGCGACTTCCGAGTCGATGTCCGCCCGGTACACCTCGGCCAGCGGGAGCGGCCAGGTCGCCTCGCCCGCCCGTTCGGAAGCGGCCTGGAGGGCGGCGATGAGGCGATCGTCATTGCCCATGAGGCCGGCGATCCTCTGGCCCAGGGCGACCACGCACGCCCCCGTGAGAGTCGCGAGGTCGACGATGGCGTCGGGTTCCTCCTCGGCTGCGAGCGAGAGACCGTCGGCCAGCACAAGGCGTCCCTCGCAGTCGGTGTTCACGACCTCGATCGTCTTGCCGTTGCGGATCTTCAGGACGTCGCCGGGCTTGGTCGCCCTCCCACCGGGCATGTTCTCGGTCGTCGGGGCGAACCCGACCACGCGGACGCCGACGCCGAGCGCCCGACATGCCCCCATGGTCGCGATGACATCGGCCGCGCCACTCATGTCCGTCTTCATCGTCAGCATGCCTTCGGGCGTCTTCAGCGACAGTCCCCCGGAGTCGAACGTGATGCCCTTGCCGACCAGAGCGACCGTGGGAATGCTGCCGTCGGGCCGCTTTCGTGCCTGGGCGGCTGACGGCTCGTAAACGAGCTTGATAAGCCGCGGGGCCTGGACGGAGCCCGCGGCGACACCGAGCAGTCCGCCGAGGCCGGCTTCCGCGATCGCCTTCTCGTCGAGGATCGTCACCTCGAGGCCACCGCGCTCGGCAATCTCGACGGCAACCTCCGCAAGCTGGACAGGCGTCAGCGCACCGGCCGGTTCGTTGGAAAGGTCGCGGGCGAGCCGTGTCGCGTCGGCGATCACGCGGCCGCGCTCGAGACCGCGTTCACCGGAGGAGACCTCTTCCGGGCCGACGACGATCGTGAGCGACTCGAGTGGGTCGGGATCACCGGCGTGGTAGCGCGTGTAACGGTAGCGGGCCCCCCAGAAACCCTCGATTGCAGCCTGCGTCGCCTGTTCGGCTCCGACGCCGAGCTCGGAGACCCCCGTGAGGTCCAACGCGGCCGTCTTGGCCCCGCCCGTCGAGGAGGCGAAGGCCGCGCCTGCTTTGCGCATGGCCGCCGTGCCGAGACCCCCGCGTGGGCCGAATCCGAGCAGAACATCGACGCGCCCGCCCTCACCGGGAACCACGAGGCTGTCCCCGGGCTTGGCCTTGAAACGCCTCCGCTCGCACCAGGCGACGTCCAGGTCGAGACCGGGCCGGGCCGTCTCGAGTCCTTCCAGGGCTCCCCAGCCGAGAGCCTCTACACGCTCGGGTGCGCTGTGGGCGACTTGCATCGGGAGTGTCAGGGGCGAGTGCATGCGTGCCATCATGCCTCGGAGCGGGGGGCCTTCACACGTACGGAGCGGGCCGTCAGGTGCTCGCGCTCGCTCGAGCGGGCAAGAAGCCAACACAGGTCCGACAAGCGGTTCAGGTACGGCACCACGTGCGAGCCGTCCCCCACCCCGAGCGCGACCGCCATGCGCTCGGCACGGCGCACGACGGTTCGGGCGAGATCGAGGGCCGCGCTCGCCCGGGTCTGGCCCGGGACGACGAACTCCGACGGCATCGCGCCGGCGGCCTCCAGCTCGTGCACGCGCCGCTCCAGCGCGTCGACCATCTCAGCGGTGACGAGCGTGCGCCCCTCGACGAGCCTGCTCCGCGATCGGGGCGCGGTCGCCACCTCCGCCATCACGACCCACAGGTCGCGCTCCAGGCCTGCAAGCTCGTCGTCGAGCTCGGTGCCACGCACCTCGGCCCGGGCCAGGCCCAAAGCCGCCTGGGCTTCGTCGATGGCGCCATTTGTCCCGATGCGAGCAGAGTCCTTGCGCACGCGGCCACCGTGGAGCAGGCCCGTGGTGCCGTCGTCGCCCCGTTTGGTCGAGATGCTCACGGGCCGCAGCGTACTGGCGATCACCCCACTTCGACGCGGGATTAGTTGTCGGCCATGGGGCCACAAGAGCACGCGGCGGCGAGGTCAGCCTCCATAGACTCGCCCTGTGCCGACCAACCGAACATGCAGGCCCACAACCCCCCTCAAGAACCGCTCGACAAAGCGCACCGCTCGTATTGAAGGGCGTGCCCGGCCCGTTCGCCGCGCCGCCACGCTGTGCGTCTCGGCCATGGTCGCGGTGACGCTCGCGGCCTGCAGCTCGACGGCCAAACCTGCCCCGACGACGACCCTCCCCTCGCCGGCCGTGTCGACAGCTGCCATAAAGCACGCCTACTCGGTGCTCTTCGATCTCGCGAATCCCGCCCTCTCGCCCAAGATCGCTGTCATCCAGGACGGCTCGGTGCTCGAGTCGGCGATGAAGACGGCGCTCAAGAGCGCGCTCGCCAAAAGCGCCGCCGGCGCCACCTTGAGCAAGGTCACCATCGAGCACGGGACCGCTTGCAAGAACGAGTTCCTGCCGAGCCCGTGCGCCACGGTGAGCTACGACATATTGAGCCCGACGAAGACGGCTGTGCTCTCCAACGCGGCCGGCGTGGCCGTGTATCAGCACGGGCACTGGCTCGTGGGCAAGATCACGATCTGCACACTGCTCGAGCTCGAGAACTCGGGCACCGTACCGCCCGGCTGCTGAGCCTAGGAGCCCCCGCCCGAATCCGGCAGCAGTTCGCGGGCCAGGTCGCTGAGCTTGGCGACGGGCCCGGTCTCGACGACCTGGCCTTTGCGCAGGATCACCAGTTGTTCGGCCAGTTCGAGCGCCCGGGGCAGCTGCTGCTCTATGACCAAAAGCGACGTGCCCGCGTCGCGGATCTCACGCAGTGCCCGGTAGACGTCCTCCACCACGCGAGGGGCGAGGCCGAGCGAGAGCTCGTCGACAACGAGCAGCTTCGGGGGCACCGCGAGGACGCGGGCCAGCGCGAGCATGCGCTGCTCGCCGCCCGAAAGCGTGCCCGCGAGCTGGCGCCGGCGGTCCGCGAGGCCCGGAAACCGGTCGAAGGCGCGTGCGAGCGCTTCGGCTGTGCCCTTGCGCCCCAGGGCCCGCATGAACGTGAGGCGGAGGTTGTCCTCGACGTCCAAGGTCGCGAACACCGAACGCCCCTCCGGCGCGTGGGCGACGCCGAGACGCACGAGCCTCCATGTCGCTATGCCCGTCACGTTCTCACCGGCGAAGAAGATGCGGCCCTTCGTCAAGGGCACGAGCCCGGTCGCGACACGGGCGATCGTTGACTTGCCGGCACCGTTCGGGCCCACGAGCGCCGTGACCGAGCCCGCGGGGACCGACAACGACACGCCGAACAAGGCCCTGAAACGGCCGTAGGCGGCCGAGACGTCGCGAAGCTCCAGCATCGGGGGCTCCGCCACCAGCGACGGCGTGGCCGAAGCCACGACCGTGGGGGTGAGCGGGGTGTCGTTTGTCATCAGGTGACCTCGCCGAGATAGGCGCGGCGCACCACGGGCTCGGCCATGACCTCGTCGACCCGACCGGATGCGATCATCCTCCCGAAATCGAGCACGTATGTCCGCTCGACGACACGCCGAACGAAGTCGAGATCGTGCTCGACGAGGAGCATGGCCGTGCGACGACGGGCCCGCACCTTGACCAGGACCTCCGAGAAAGCAACGGCCTCGAGCGTGTCGAGTCCCGAGGACGGCTCGTCCAGCAACAGCAACCGCGGGTCCTGCACGAGGGCGCGGCCGAGCTCGACGAGGCGCCCGTGGCCCTGGCTCAGGGACTCGATCGGGTCGTCCGCGACCGCGTCCAGGCCGAGCTCGACGAGAAGCTCCTCGACGCGCGCCACGCGGGTGTTCGCCCTCCCGCGCCAGATCAGGTCCTTCCAGAGCCGGCCGTCGTCCCGGTGCACCCGCTCGGCAACCATCAGGTGCTCACGCGGGCTCATCCCGGCGAACAGCTCGAGTCTCTGGAACGTGCGCCCTATCCCGAGACGGGCACGCTCGAACACGGGCAGGCGGTCGATGCGGCGGCCCGCGAAGCAGATCTCCCCGGCGTCGAAGCGGCGCACACCGTTCACGCAGTCGAACAGCGTCGTCTTCCCGGCCCCGTTGGGGCCCACGAGGCCCACGGCCTCGCCCTTTTCGATCGAGACCGAGACGTTGTCAAGAGCGACGATGCCGCCGTAACGCTTGGTGATCCCGGTGGCCTCCAAGAGCGCCATCTCAGCCGACCGTTTCCGCGTGCCTGCGCAGGGAGACGACGACCTCGACGACGCGGCGCTTCTGCCATTCCACGACACCCTCCGGATGCAGCGCATAGGTGATCGCGCCGAGGCCGAACAGGATCGGGAACAGGTTGCGCCACTGCGAAGGCAGGTAGTCGAGCACCTGGTAGAGGATCACGTAGGCCATCCCCGCCTGGATGGCGCCTTGCACGGTGTAGACCCCCGTCGTCACCACGACGACCATGAACACCAGCGAGAGAAGCGAATTGAAGTCGTTCGGCGAGACGGTGCCCTGCAGCGACCCGAAGAGGGCGCCTCCGACGCCGGCGAGGGCGGCGGCCATCGCGAAGACCGTGACCTTGAGCTTGGCGAGGTTCGTCCCGATCGACGCGGCCGCCAGCTCACTGCCCCGCATGGCGGCGAGCTCGCGCCCGGTCGTGCCCTGGCGGATGGCGAGCACCACCGCCGCGCAGACGATGAGGAGAACGAAGGCCAGCACGAAGAAGGCTTTCCCACTCGTGAAGTTGAGCGAGCCGAGCTGCGGGCGCGGGACGTTGACCCCGGACTCACCGTTGCCCGACCAGGAGAACTGGAAACCGACGTTGTCGGCGAGCAGCCCGAAGGCGAGCGTGGCGAGCGCCAGGGCGAGCCCGCCGAGGCGCAGCGCGGGCATGGCCACCACGGCACCGACGGCCGCCGCCACGGCGCCCCCGGCCACGATCCCGACAAACACCGACAGCCCAAAGTGCGTCGCGACCTGTGCGCAGGTGAACGCCCCGATGCCGGCGAAAGACGCCTGGCAGAGCGAGATCTGGCCGCTCATCCCCGTCAGCAGCACGATGGAGAGAAAGATGATCGAGTAGGCGATCCCCTGGGTGAGCGTGAAGGTCCAGTTGCTCGGCACCCATGTCAGGCACGACACGAAGAAGGCGGCGAGCACCAGCCATCCACCCCCGCGCAGCAGCTCCTCGAGCCCGTGACCCCCGATCGTCGCGGCCATCGGGGGAGGGGGCGGATCGCAGCCCGCAAGGGGGTCGTCGTGGAACCACCGCTCTCTAAGGCCCGGCAACGCGAGCAACAAGACGATGAGGACGGCGAAGGGGAGGGCCGGCCGCAGCCCCGAGGAGAGCACGCTCCCACTCGGCAGGTACCCCCCCAACAGCTCCTGGACGACTCCGAGGCCGATGCCGCCCCAGAAGGCCAAAGGCAGGCTCGTGAGGCTCCCGAGCGCCGCAGCTGCGATGGCGGCGACGAGCAGGTCGGTGAAGTTCAATGCCTGCAGCTCCGCGAACAAAGGCGCGAGAAGGACCCCTGCCAGGCCCGCGAGAAAGCTCGAGAGCACCCAGATCGCGACCCCGACCCGTTCGGAGTTGATGCCGGCGAGCTGGACCATGCGCGGGCTCTCGGCCATGGCCCGCATGCGCAGGCCGATCTGGGTGAAGTGCGACATGAGCGACGCCAGGAGCACGACGGCCAGCGTCACGATGACCGTCGAAAGCTCCGTGCCGTTGATGGCGTCACCCGCGACGTGGAAGTAGACCGAGCCCGGCGCCAGCCACAGCGAGGGCGGCGCCAGCCTCGCCTGGTTCCCGAAGATCAGCTGGAGGGCACTCGGGATCGCTATCAGCATGCCGAGCGCGCTCACGAGCTTGACCAGAACGGGGGCCGAGCGGATGAACCGGTAGAGGAAGCGGTCCATCGCGAGTCCCAACAGCGGCGCCACCACCACGACGGCAGCCAGGAACCCGGCCCAGTTCGGCCAGCCGGCGTTCACGCAGACGTAGAAGATCAGGGCCGACGCGTACGCCTGCGCGCCGTAGGCGAGGTTGAACACCCCGGAGGTCTGGTAGGTCAGGACGAGGCCCACGGCCATGAGGGCGAACACGCACCCGTAGGGCAGGCCCGGGATGGCATAGCTGAGGAACTGCGTCACGCGATCGCCGACCCCTCTTTCAGCTCCTTCACGTGCCGGGGACGCTCGGAGCCGGCGGCACCACGACGACGCTGCGGGCGCTTTGCGGCTGAGGAGTCTCGAAACACGTGAAAACGGTGCGGGGCGGCGAGCCGAACAAAGGCACGAAATGGCCAGCCAGCGCCCGGACGTAGACATTGCAGTCGACCAGGCCGTTCCGCTTGTGCTCCAAGCGCCAGTCGATCGGCGAGACGATGCCGTCGGCGGTGTAGTCCGTGAGCGAATTGAGGGCGTCGATGAGCCGGGTGCGCGTCAGGTCCCGCCCCACGAGGCGCATCCCCGTCACGAACATGTCGGCCGAGATCCAGCCGGCGAGGGACGCCTCGCCGGGCAGCTCGCCCGGGAAGTACTTGGCGAGCTTGGTCAGGTAGAGGGCCATCCCGGCGTACTTGCGCGACAGCCCTGACTCGAAGGGGACGTGCCCGATGAGGAAGTAGACGCCCTGCATCAGAGAGGAGAACTTGGCGATGGCGGCCTCGTCGTATCCGCTCAGCCAGTACTGCGCGACCGAGCCCATGCCGTCCTGGCGCATCGTGCGCGAGAGCAGGATGTTGCCCGACAGGTCCATGCAGCTGACCACGAGGTCCACCCCGGCGGCACGCATCCGGTTGACGTCGGTCGTGAGGTCGACCGGCGGGGCCTCGACCGAGAGGTCCTCGTAGGCGACCGGGATGTGAAAACGCCGCATGGTGTATGCCATTCCCTCGCCGGCCTGCTCGGAGGCGCCGACGTTGTAGGCGAGGATCCCGACTTTCTTGGCCCCCAGGCGCTCGGCCAGGTACGCCGCCTCGGGACCGGGCCGGGTGAAATCGAGGAAAGAGCCCTCGGAGCCGAACAGGCTGGGCCCGTCGGTCCAGTCGGTGCTGACGTCGTAGCCGAAGGTCGGCACGTTGTTGGCAGCGAGATAGCTCGCACCCGCAAAGCTCGGCGTGCCCACGCCGACGACGGCGAAGACGTGATCCTGTTCGACCAAGGTGCGCACCTGGTCGGTGTCCTGGGAGGCGTTCGAGCCGTCGTCCAAGGGATAGCGGAACTCGATCTTGCGGCCGCCCACTCCCCCCGCGGCGTTGATCATGTCCAGGTAGGCGTCGACCCCGTCGAAGATCGGCGCAAAGTCGGCCGGAATCGGGCCTGTCAAGGAAGCCACGCCGCCGACGACGACCTCTGAGCCCGTCACGCCCTGCGTGTTGCCCGCGTTGGACACGGTCACCTTGGCGTTGCCGCACGCCGCGGCGACCATGCCGACGGCGAGGAGGATCCCAAGCGATCTACGAGGACTACGCACGCTCTACCCCTTGCTCTCGGCACCGAACGCGATCGCCCGCCGGCGACGCTATCAGCCGGCTCATGGCTACGGCCTGCGCTGAGCGGCACCGGCCCATTCTGGTCGGCCAGCCCGACGGGCAAGCGGACCCGTCGCGGGCTGGCCGCGCCACGTTCGCGGGGCGTCCCACGGACCGGGTTCCCCACCGCCGTACGATTGAGGACGTGAAGGTGTCGACTCGTGGGGACTACGCAAGCCGCGCTCTGCTCTCCCTTGCTCTCCGCGAGGAGGTCACGCCGACCTCGGTCCGCGACATCGCAGAGCGGACCGGCCTTCCCCAGCCTTATCTGGAGCAGATCCTGCTCGCGCTGAAAGGCGCCGGGCTCGTCCGCTCCAAGCGCGGCGTCGGGGGCGGTTACGTCCTCGCGCGCTCACCGGAACAGATCACGCTCGGCCAGATCGTCAGCGCCGTCGACGGCCCGATCGTGGCCGGGGATTTCGGTCCGCCCCACCAAAACGGCGCCTGCGACCACGAGGGCCAGTGCGTGCTGCTCGCGGTGTGGGCGGACGTCGGCGAGCACATGCGCCACCACCTGGACTCCTTCACTTTGAAGGACATGGTGCTCCGCGCGCGGGGAGACGCCTCCCCGCTTTCGCCACTGGACTGACGAAAGTCCACTCCAGCCCACGGATGCCCACGGCGGTCCGGATTCGATATCAGGAGAAACGCGGAATGGCGGGGCCCCGATTCGCGTTGTCATGGGTGAGACCGATTTGCGGGGAAGGGGGAGGAGCGCCATCTCAGCCGAGAACAAGATCGAAGACGCCACCACGCCGGAGCTGACCGCTGCTGAGCGGAGTCGTGTCATGCGCGAACCCAATTCCGCAGGGCCCGATCTGATGCGGTTGTTCCTCGACGATCTCGGCCGATTCCCGCTGCTGAGCGCCACCGAACAGACCGAGCTCGCCAAGAGGATCGAGCAGGGGGACGAGGAAGCCCGCAAGCAGATGATCGGGTCCAACCTGCGCCTTGTCGTTCACTGGGCGCGCCGGTACCAGGGACGTGGCGTCGACATGATCGACCTCGTCCAGGAGGGGACCTTCGGCTTGATGCGCGCCGTCGAGAAGTTCGACTGGCGCAAGGGGTTCCGTTTCTCCACCTACGCCACCTGGTGGATCCGCCAGGCGCTGCAGCGTGCCGTGCAGTCGAAGGGCCGTGCCATCCGCCTGCCCGAGGACGCGCTCGCGGCCGAGCTCGAAGCCGACCCCGATCACGTCCGGCTGCCTCGGGTCGTGGCCAGCCTCGACCAGCCCTTGACGAGCGACGCCACCGCCACTCTCGGCGACGTGGTGAGCGGTGGCGAGGCCCCCTTCGAAGACGAGATCGCCCGCACGCTCACGCTCGGCAAGCTCGACGCGGCCATCGACCGCCTGCCCGAGTTGGAGCGCGATGTGGTCCGGCTGCGTTTCGGGCTCGACGGCAGCTCCCCGGCATCGTTGGAGTCGACGGCGCGCACCTTGGGCATCGGGGTCCGGCGCGTGAGGCGCATCGAGGCCTCGGCGTTGGCCTTCCTCGCCGTCCAGCCGGAGGTCGAGGGCATCCACGACGCTGCTTGAGCCTCGGCTCTAGCTCAGGAGAACCCCTCCAGCACCGAGGCGAGATCTTCGGGCAGCGGCGAGCTGAAAGCGACCTCGTGGCCCGTGGCGGGAGCGACGAAAGCCAGCCCCGTCGCGTGCAGGAACGGGCGCGCACACCCAGACCGGCGCCGGTCGCCCCGATAGCGGGCGTCACCGACCACGGGATGGCCTATGGCGCCGAGGTGAACACGGATCTGATGGGTGCGGCCCGTCTCCAGCCGCAGCTCCAGATAGCTCGCCTCGAGCGGCTCCGCGTAGCGGACGAGCACGCGGTAGTGCGTGCGCGCCGCACGGCCCCCGACGGCGACGGCCATCCGCGTCGGGTCGCGTAAAGACCGCCCGATCGGCGCGTCGACGACTCCCGCCTCGGACTCGAGCGCGCCGCAAGCGAGCGCAAGGTACTTCCGTGACACGCTGCGCGCGGCCAGCTGGGCCGTCAGCGACCGGTAGGCGTCCGGCGTGCGCGCCACCACGAGCAGGCCGGAGGTGTCCTTGTCGAGCCGGTGCACGATGCCGGGCCGGTCGGCCTCCCCGCACCCTTGCTCGGGCAACCGGGCGAGCTCGGGGTAAAGGGCCAAAAGGCCCGCGACGAGCGTGCCGGAACGGTGCGCCGCATCGGGATGGACCACGACGCCGGGCGGCTTGTCCACCACGATCACAGCCTCGTCCTCGTAGACGACGGTGAAGCGAACCTCGCCCGGCGCAGCCGCCCGCAACAGCTCGGGGCCGGCCACGGCGCCGAGCCCGAGGTCGATCTCCAGGAGATCGCCGGCCCGGACCCGCCTGCTGCCTACCGCGACGACGCGGCCGCCGACGCGCACCGCCCCGGCGGCTATCGCCCTGGCCACCTGTGCCCGCGTGTACCCGGACAAGAGCGCGACGACGCGGTCCACGCGCTCGCCCGAGAGCACGCCCGGGACGGCCACAACCGGGCCCATGCCGGCGTCGCTCATGGAAGTGGTCCCCGACCGGCCTGTTCGGAGCGCTCGCCCGCCGCGGGCGCCTTCGTTGTGGCAGCCGTCCGCCACAGTGCGATGGCGAGCACGACGCAGCCACAGACGATCGCCGAGTCGGCCAGGTTGAAGGTCGGCCAGAACCCGGATCGGAGGAAGTCGACCACGGCGCCGTGGTGACCACGGAAGAGCCGGTCGGAGAGGTTGCCGACGGCACCGCCGAGGATCATGCCCACACCGACCGCTGCGGCCGTGTTCGGCACGGTCCGGCCGAAGTACGCCAGCACGGCGACGACGACCACGACGATCAAGATGATCGGCAGCGTGAGCCCCGTGCCGATGCTGAAAGAGACACCGGTGTTGTAGGCGAGGACGAGCGCGAAGGGCCCGATCAGGTGGACCGGCCCCGAGGAGAGCCGGGAGACGGCGAGCGACTTGGTCACCTGGTCCGCGATCACGATGAGGACCGCGACCACGAGCATCACGCGGATGCGCCTGGCACGTCGCCTCGCCTCGCCCGGGATCACTCCCCCGGTGGCGCCGGGCCGGTCCTCGCCGGCCGTGCTCAACGTTTCGACAGCCCCCCGCTCTTGCAGTCGATGCACAAGCGGGCGTAGGGCAGGGCCTCCAGGCGGGCCTTGACGATCGTCCGGCCGCAGTTCTCGCAGACCCCGTAAGTGCCGTTGTCCAGCTTCGAGAGCGCGTGGTCGATCTCCTCGACGGCCCCCAGCGCCTGGGCCGACAGGGCCAGGTCACGCTCCCTGTCGACGGTGACGGTCCCCCCCTCGCCCGATTCGTCGTCGAACTGGATGTCGCCCGGCTCCATCTCCTCGACAAGCGCCTCCGCCTCGGCTTTCAAGCTGGCTGCCTGCTCGAGATAGGTGGCACGCTCGCGCAAGAGCGCGGCCCGCTGGTTCGCGAGAAAACGCTCCTCTTTTGCATAGCCTTCGACGGCACGCTTGGCCGCCGGTGCCTTCGCGCCGAGCCCTCCGGCGGGGCGTGGGGGGCCTGCCGGCGCCTTGCGCGACGTCGCGGGCGCCTTGGGTGCCTTCGCCTTGGACGCCTGAGGGGCCTTCACGGCGCGCGAGCCCGCCTTTGCGGCCGCCGGCTGTTTCGTCGCCGCCCCCGCGTCGCGTGTCCGGGCCTTGGCGGCCGGCTTCGCGGCCGGGGCGGCAGGTCGCTTGGCCGCGGCGGCCGTTGTCTTGACGGCCTTCGCGCCCGAGGGCGCCGCCTTGGCTGCCGGTGCCTTGGCGGCCTTTGCTGCCGACTTGGCGGCGGCCTTGACGGCCGGTTTGGCCGTCACCGCCTTCGCCTTCGTCGGCACCGTCTTCTGGGGCTTGGCCGCGACCTGCTTGGAGGCCTTGGCAAGGGGCACCACGGTCTTTGCAGGCGCCTTCGCCTTGGCCGCGGGAGCAGCTTTGTTCGACGATTCACTTGTGGTCCTGGGCGCCGCAGCTCTCGCGGACGCCTTCGAGGCGTTCGCTTTCACGACGACTCCCTTCTCAGCGTCGGCCGCCACCATGGTCGTTCCCACCATCGGTCCCTCCTGTCGCGGCGAGGGTGACCGACGATAGCCGTACCAGCCACCCCTCGCCAACATCCTTCGGGCAATCTCACGGTCTCAGGCGACCGGGCCTGTCGGTGCGGTCGTGTGACCCGGGCCGGGAAGTCGCCGTGCGCAGCTCGCGGCCGATGGCGTCGCGTGCCTGATCCGGGTCAATGTCGACGACGCGGACACGCTTCAGCCGGCTCTTGTCCCCCGAGGCGATCTCGACCTGGGACTTGCGAACACCCAGCAGTTCAGCGATGAACTCGACGCACTCCGAGTTCGCCCGCCCGCCGATGGGCGGAGCCGCCACCTTCAAGGCGAGCGCGTCCCCGTGACGCCCGGTGACCGACGCACGGCCGGCACCGGGTTGGACCCGGACCCTGAGCACGATGCTCGTGGGCCCACCCTCGGTCGCCTCGACGTCGAAGAAGTCATCTGCCATGGCCGCCTACTGTATGGCCATGGCAGAGGCACACGGTGCAAGCGCTTATCCGCAGGTCCCCGCGCAGCCGCGCTATCCCTCCTTGGAGGAGCAGATCCTCGCCTTTTGGCAAGCGGACCGGACCTTCGAGGCCTCCGTGGCCATGCACAGCCCCGAGACCGAGTACGTCTTCTACGACGGGCCCCCGTTCGCCAACGGGCTCCCGCATTACGGGCACCTCCTCACGGGCTTCGTGAAAGACGCCGTCCCCCGCTACCAGACGATGCTCGGCCACCGCGTCGAGCGCCGCTTCGGCTGGGACTGCCACGGCCTCCCGGCCGAGATGGCTGCTGAGCACGAGCTGGAGCTGTCCGGGCGCCAGGCCGTGATCGCCTACGGCATCGACAGGTTCAACGCCTACTGCGGACAGATCGTGCAGCGGACGACCGACGCCTGGGAGCGCTATGTGACCCGCCAGGCCCGGTGGGTGAGCTTCGAGGACACCTACAAGACCATGGACCTCTCGTTCATGGAGAGCGTGCTGTGGGCCTTCAAACGCCTCTATGACAAAGGGCTCATGTACGAGGGATTCCGGGTCCTGCCCTATTGCTGGGAATGTGAGACCCCGCTCTCGAACTTCGAGACGCGCCAGGACGACTCGTACCGGGACCGCACCGATCCGGCCGTCACGGTGCGCTTCGACCTCGAGCCGGTCGACGACGGCCCTCCGCTGTTGCGGGGCCCGCTCGGGATGCTCGCGTGGACCACGACGCCGTGGACGCTCCCCTCGAACCTGGCGCTGGCCGTAGGGCCGGAGCTGGCCTACGCGGTCGTGAACTGGGGCGACAGGCGCGTCGTCATCGGCGAGCAGTGCCTCGCGGCCTACGAGGACACCCTCGCCGGCGCCGAGGTCCTCGGCACGGTCACCGGCGCGGATCTCGTCGGGCGCCGCTTTCGCCCTCTGCTCCCCTATTTCGCCGGCACGCCCGGGGCCTTCGTCGTCTTGGGTGAGGACTTCGTCGCCATGGACGAGGGCACCGGCGTCGTCCAGATGGCACCGGGGTTCGGTGAGGACGACCAGCACGCGTGCGAGGCCGCCGGGATCCCCGTCGTCTGCCCGGTGGACGACCGGGGACGCTTCACCGCAGAGGTCGGCGATCTCGCCGGGGTGCAGGTCTTCGACGCCAATGCCACCATCCTCGCGCGCCTGCGCACCGCAGGGGCCCTCGTCAGGGCCGAGGACTACACCCACAGCTACCCGCACTGCTGGCGGACCGACACGCCGCTCATCTACCGGGCCATGAGCTCGTGGTTCGTGCGCGTGACAGCCATCAAGGACCGCATGGTCGAGCTGAACCAGCAGATCGTCTGGGTCCCCGAGCACGTGCGCGACGGCGCCTTCGGCAAGTGGCTCGAGGGGGCGCGGGACTGGTCGATCAGCCGGAACCGTTTCTGGGGAACGCCGATCCCGGTCTGGAAGAGCGACGACCCGCGCTGATCCGCGCGTCGACGTCTACGGCAGCATCGACGAGCTGGCGGCGGACTTCGGCCTGGCGCCGACCGACCTGCACCGCCCGTTCATCGACGAGCTGACCCGTCCGAACCCGGACGACCCCACGGGGGCCTCGACGATGCGCCGCATCCCGGACGTCCTCGACTGCTGGTTCGACTCGGGCTCCATGCCGTTCGCGCAGCTGCACTACCCCTTCGAGCACGCCAAGCGGTTCGAGGAGCACTTCCCCGCCGACTTCATCGTCGAGTACGTGGGCCAGACCCGGGGCTGGTTCTACACCCTGCACGTGCTGGCGACGGCCCTGTTCGACCGGCCTCCTTTCAAGGCCTGCATCGCGCACGGCATCGTGCTCGGCGACGACGGCCGCAAGCTGTCCAAGCGGTTGCGCAACTTCCCCGACCCCGAGGAGGTGTTCGCCGCCTACGGTGCCGACGCCATGCGCTGGTACCTGCTCGCCTCGCCGGTGCTGCGCGGCAACGACGTCGTGATCGAGGCCAAGGGGCTGGCAGAGCCGATCCGGCTCGTCCTGAACCCGATCTGGAACACGTGGTACTTCCTGTCCATGTACGCCAACGCCGACGGCCTTTCCGGCCGGGTCCGCACCGACCAGTCGGGCGTGCTCGACCGTTACATCCTCGCCAAGACACGCCGGCTCGTCGAGGCCGTCACGGCCGCCATGGACACCTACGACCTGGCGGGGGCCACAGTCCAGATCTCGGTCTTCCTCGACGCCCTGACGAACTGGTACGTGCGCCGCAGCCGCGACCGCTTCTGGCGCCCCGTGAACGCCGCCGCCGCATCGCCGGCCCCGGGTTCGCCGCCCGACGACAAACAGGACGCCTACGACACCCTCCATACCGTCGTCGAGGTCCTCTGCCGGGTGGCGGCGCCGTTCCTCCCCTATCTCACCGACGCCGTCTACAAAGGTCTCACCGGCGAACGCAGCGTCCACCTCAGGCCCTGGCCGGAGGCCGACGAGCTGCCGTCGGACCCGGGCCTCGTCGAGGCCATGGACCTCGCCCGGGAGGTGTGCTCCGCCGGCCACTCGATCCGCAAAGCCGCCGGGCGACGGGCACGGCTGCCGCTGTCGTCGCTGACCGTGGCGGCGCCCGGTTCGAGCCGCCTGCTCGCCTACGCGGACCTGATCGCCGACGAGGTGAACGTGCAGCAGGTCAAGCTGGTCGAGACTGTCAGCGACCTGGCCGAGACAGTTCTCAACGTCATCCCCGCCGCCCTCGGCCCGAGGCTCGGGGAACGCACCCAACAAGTCATCGCCGCCACCCGCAGGGGTGAGTGGTCGAGGCTTGCGGACGGCACGGTGGAAGTCGGCGGTGTCAAGCTCGAGCCGGGCGAGTTCGAGCTTCGCCTACGGCCGAGCGACCCGGCCTCCAGCCGGACGCTGCCGGGCGAGGCGGGCATCGTCGCCCTCGACCTCGAGACGACCCCCGAGCTGGAAGCAGAGGGCCTCGCCCGCGATGTCATCCGTTTCGTGCAGCGCTCCCGGCGCGAGGCGGGACTGAACGTCACGGACCGGATCCGGCTGCGGGTCGCCCTCCCGGAGACGTCAGCTGCCGTTGTCGAGCGGTGGAAGGCTCACATCGCCGCCCAGGTGCTCGCGACCGAGATCGAGGTCGCGACCATCGGGGACGGCGGGGCACCCGGCGCTTGGTCCGACGACCTGTTCACGGCCGCGGGCGAGCTCTCGGACGGCGACAAAGTCATCGCGCACCTGGCCCGCGTCGGCTGAGCACGGCCGGCTCCCCCGGCCGGCATATGGCGCTTACGACTGGGTTCAGGCGATCCAGTCGGAGCCGAGCGGACCGAGGCGGTGCTGACCGGAGTCGGCTTCGGTCCCGAGGAAAGTGTCGTTGCCCGAACTGAAGATGCTCATGGACTCGGGGTGCCACGCCTGGGTGGGTGGCCCGGAGTCCTCGAGGGGCGGGACGGCGGCGAGGCTCGCCCGCCCGCCGTCGTCGTCGTCCTCGTCCAAGAGGGGAAGCGACGGGGCCGCGGCCGCGGCGTCCTCGTCGATCTGAGCCTCGATGTCGTCCTCGTCCCCCTTGGGCGGGGAGGCCGGGGCCGGCCGCCGTTTGGCCATCTCCTTGGAAGGTGTCAGCGTCTTTTCCACCAGGCCGAGCGCCACGCGCAGCGAGTCGGTCAAACGCTGGCGCTCGTTCTCGAGCAACTCCGAGAGCTCCTTGAGCTCGGCGTTGACCGAAGCCCTCTCGCTGTGGAGCCGGGCCATGTCATCGGAGTGGCGGCGCTGGGATTCCGAGGAGAGGCGCTGGGCTTCTTCGCGTGCGTCGCTGAGAAGCTTCTCGGACTCGCTGCGGGCGGTGTCCATGAGAACGGCGGCCTGCTCCTGAGCCTCGCGGACGGCCATGTCCGCGGTCCGCTGCGCGAGCACCAAGGTGCGCCGGATGCTGTCGTCGTCCTCCTCGGCCGCCCTGTCGGAGACCGCCCGTTCCGCCCGCTCGGCCCGGTAGGCGAGCTGGCGCATCTTCTCTTGCAGCTCCTCGACCGCCACCGCGACCTTCTCGAGGAACTCGTCGACCTCGTCGGTGTCGTAGCCCCGAAGGCTGGTACGAAACTCGACCTCTCGCAGGAGTTTTGCAGACAGATCCATGCCCGGATGATATCGGTCGCCCGGGAGAAGGTCATGGATGCTGCACGAGGAGCTACAAGAGCCCCCGGATGATCAAGATGGCGAACCACACGATGATCGGCGAGAGGTCGACGGCCGAGCCGCCCACCCTAAGCGGGGGCACGATGCGGCGTACCGGCCTCAGCACGGGTTCGGTGACCGCCTCGAAGAACCGGATGACCGGCAGGAGCGCCGAACCCGGGGGCGCCGGTATATAGGAGAGCACCACCCGGATCAACAGCACGAAGAGGAAGACGTTGAGGACGTCGATGACGTAGGTCATGAGTCGGCGCCCCTTTGCACCGGGCCGCCCGTGGCTTTGGAGGGCTCAGGTCGCGTCAGGACCGGAACAGCCCGTTCTCTTGGAGGCGCTGGCGCTCTTCGGGGGAGACCTCGACGTTCGACGGCGTGAGCAGGAACACCGATTCTGCGACCTTCTCCATCGACCCACCGACGGCATAGGTGAGACCGGAGCAGAAGTCGATCATGCGCCGGGCCAGGTCCTTCTCGCTCGCCTGGAGGTTGACGATCACCGGTGAGCTCGCCTTGACCATGTCGCCGATCTCCTGGGCGTCCGAGAAGCGCGCCGGGGCCACGACCTGGGGCTTGGTATGGCGCTGGGTCACGAACGGCCGCACGACAGCGCCCCGCGCCACCGGCGTGGTCGGCTCGCGCCCGTCATCGCGCGCGATCGGGCGCACGGTGGCGACACTCGCCCGCGGCGGCGCGGGTTCGGGGTACGAGCTCTGCTTCACACGGCCCGTGGCCGTCTCGCTGACCTCCTCATCCTCGGTGTCGTACTCATCCTCGTCCTCGATGTCTTTGAGACCGAGGTACATCAGCGCTCTCTGCACAAACGAAGCCATCTCCAGCCCTCCTCCAAGAACTCTATTGTTACAGCCTGCGACGTTGCGGGCGAGAACCGAACAGGCAAGTCCCGAGGCGAACCATCGTCGCGCCGGCCGCGACGGCCTGCTCGAGATCGGCCGACATGCCCATCGAGAGCTCGGCGAGACCAAGTTCGCCGCCGAGGCGGGCGACCTGATCGAAGGCGGCCCTTGCCAGGCGCGCCTCGCCCGGGGGCGCGACCGTCATCAGTCCCTCGACGCGACAGCCGATCTCGCGGAGGCCTGCGACCACACCGGGCACCTCCGCCGGCGCGCAGCCGCCCCGGCCCGCTTGGCCGGTGGTGTCAACCTCCACCAACAGGGACGGGGACCAGGGGCGATCGCCGCCGGCAGCACCGTCCGGCCGTGCATGCTCCCCTGCGGCGCCTGGGAAGCCCGGGGTGGACTCGGCCTGGTGCCGCTTTATCGCCTCGCCCTCGACGACGCGCGCCACTGCCTGCCAGCAGTCCACGAAGCGGGCGAGACGGCCGACCTTGTTGCGCTGCACGGCGCCCAAGAAGTGCCATGTCGCCGCGTGGCCGACCGTGTCCCACTTCGCGATCAGCTCGTCGGCGTAATTCTCGCCGAACTCCTTCAGGCCCGCGGCAAAGGCTGCCACCACCTCGTCGGGCCCGAACCCTTTGGTCACCGCCACGATCCTGACCCGCAAGGGATCGCCTCCGGCCCGCGCGATCCGGTCGCGGGCCTCGGCGGCCCGGGCGGCGATGACCTCGACGAGGGCGCCGTCCGCAAGGCGCGGCCCGGAGCTCACTGGGCCCCCGTGACCACGAGCGCGTGGCGTCCCGTGTCGCCGCGGGCACGCCAGGAGAACAGGCCCGGGTCGCACGCGCTGCAGCGCCCGTCTTCGGCCGAGACCAGGACCGAGGCCGCCTCGAGCGCCCGCCGCACTCCGGCACGCAGGTCGAGGGCCGGCGCGCCCTTCGCGCTCAGCGAGCGGACCGAGGGCCCGTAACGAGCCTCGAGACCCTCGAGGTCGCTCTCGCCGAACTCGTAGCACTCGGGACCGATGCAGGCCCCGAGCACCGCCTCGATACCGGTCGCCCGGAGGGCGCCCATGGCCGCGGCGGACGCCTCGAGCACGCCCGCCAGCAAGGAGCGCCAGCCGACGTGCACGGCCGCGACGACGCCCTGCGGGCTCGCCAGAGCGACGAGGGCGCAGTCCGCGGCGAAGACCGCCAGGGGCGCGCCCGGCATCGTCGACACGAGGGCATCACCCTCGCGCCCGGCGCAGGGCTCATGGGGGCCGAGGACGACGACACCGCCGCCGTGCGACTGGCGCAACCAGCGCCAGCGGCCGGCTGCGATGGCCTGGCGGCGGGCCTCGAGCACATCTGACCCACACGACGCCCGCGGGCCGACGTCGCCGTCGGCGACGCCGCTCAGCACGACGGTCGCGCTTGGCGCGAGGGCGATCCTCCTAGCGCAGGAAGGAAGGGACGTCGAAGTCGTCGTCGAGGTCGAGGTCGTCGTCGCCGCCGACGTCGAAGACGTCGTGGGCCTTGAGGCCGCCGCGGCCGGGGACTGCGCCGACGAGATCGCTCTCCCCGCCTTGGGGACGTGACGCCGGGCGGGCGGGGGGCTCGGCGGCCGTCCGCGGGCCGGCCACGGAAGCCTTGCGCGGCTCCTCGGCGACGTCGTAGCGGTCGAACCCGGCCGCGATCACAGTCACCCTCACCGTGTCGCCGAGGGCGTCGTCGATGACGTTTCCGAAGATGATGTTGGCATCGGGATGAGCCACATCATGGATGATCGCCGCGGCCTCGTTCACCTCGAAAAGGGTGAGGTCACTGCCTCCGGCGATATTGAGCAGGATCCCCCGGGCGCCCTCGATCGACGCCTCCAAGAGCGGGCTCGTGATGGCGTGGCGGGCGGCGTTGACAGCACGCCCCTCACCCGACCCGGTGCCGATGCCCATGATGGCGGAGCCCGCGTTGCTCATCACCATCTTCACGTCGGCGAAGTCGGTGTTGATGATGCCGGGCACGTTGATGAGGTCGGTGATGCCCTGGACACCGTGCAGGAGGACCTCGTCGGCCATCGAGAACGCCTCCACCATGGACGTGCGCTCGTTGGAGATCGACAGCAGGCGCTCGTTCGGGATGACGATGAGAGTGTCCACCTTCTCGCGCAGGCGCTGGATGCCTTCATCGGCCTGGGTCGAGCGACGACGGCCCTCGAAGGCGAACGGCCGCGTCACCACTCCGATGGTGAGCGCGCCGAGCGCCTTGGCGGTCTCGGCGATCACCGGGGCGGCACCGGTCCCGGTGCCACCGCCCTTTCCGGCGGTGATGAAGACCATGTCGGCGCCCTTCAGGACCTCCTCGATCTCCTCGATGTGCTCCTCTGCCGCCAGGCGCCCGACCTCGGGGTCGCTGCCAGCGCCGAGCCCACGTGTCAACGTGCGCCCGATGTCGAGCTTGATGTCGGCTTCGCTCATCAAAAGGGCCTGCGCGTCGGTGTTGACCGCCACGAACTCGACGCCTTGCAAGCCGGCGTCGATCATGCGGTTGATGGCGTTGACCCCGGCGCCCCCGACGCCGACGACCTTGATCACAGCGATGAAGCTCTGGCCTGGCGTGCTCATCCGCGCTCCATCCTCTCCTGAGTACCCGTTGGGTGATCCCCGAGCAGCGTTGGAGCGATCCTGGTTGGCTTCCGAGTGGCTCGGGGCGTCCTTGCCCTTCGCCTTCCAGCCGGTCAGCAGCTCCGCCGACCCGCGTTCACCGCTGGTCGGAAGCGCAAACTACCCCGGCGACCTCGACCACCCCTTCAGCACCGGTCTCGTCGCGGGCAATCTCAGCCATCACCCTTCCCATGAACGTTAGAGGGGCTGACCAGGGGGGTCAAGACCGGGGCGGCCGCGACCCGCAGGTCGATACCGCTGACACCCGCCAAATTGAGCCCCCGGAGCACGGTCACGAGCGAGACTAACTTCTGCGCGAGTGCCTCGTCGTCACCAACTATCGCCCTCAACCCGCCCTTGAGGCGCAGCACGACACCGTCGCTCGTCGAGACGGCGATCTCCTGCAAACGGGGCAGGAGCGACACGGGGAGCTGTGCGGCCGTCGCCAGCAATGGCCTCGCCGAGGCTCCGAGCGTGGTTCCCGGCGACCCGGGAACCCGCGGCACGGCAACGAGGGGAAGTGACGAGGGCCGCGCGGACTCGTCTGCGAGGACCCGGCCCGTCGAGTCCAAGAGCGCGTAGCCCCCGGCCGGGAGCCTCGTCGTCGCGACCGGTGTCCGCTCGACGATCGCGACCGCGACCGTCGCGGGCCACTCGATGTGCACCGATGCCGAGGCCACCCATGAGAGGCGCTCCAGCCGGCGCTGCATGGCAGCGGTGTCGACATCGATCAGCGGGGGCTCCCGGTCGAGACCCGTGACGGCCAGGATCTCGCTCCTCGGGGTCTGGACCGCTCCGGCGATCACGACCGTCCGGGCGCTCAGGAGCGACGAGTGAAGGAGGGCCACGGCGCCGGCCACGGCGCCGGCCAAGGCGATCACCCCGAGCAGGACGCTGAGGCGGCGGTGGCCGCGCTGGCGCTGCACCCGTACGCGCCTTTCTTGAATCCTCGGATCTGTCATTGCCCCTCCTCGAACCCGATGAGACGCAGCTCGGTGCGCAGCTCCACCCCACACCGCTCGACGACAAGGGAGCGCACCTCGTCGATGAGCCGCTTCACGTCGCCCGCGGAACCGCCTGGGTCGGCCTGGATGAAGTTGGCGTGCCTCTGCGACACCACGGCGGAACCGATGCGGAACCCCTTCAGTCCCGCCTCCTCGATCAGGCGGCCGGCGACGTCGCCCGGCGGGTTCGTGAACACCGAGCCGGCGTTCTGGCCCCCCGGTTGGTGCTCCCGGCGCCAGCGCACGATCTCGTCGATGCGGGCGGCCGCCAGCTCGGGGTCGCCGATCTCGAGACGGTAGGACGCCTCGGTGACGACGTCGCAGGGACCGATCGACGAGTGCCGGTAGGAAAGGTCGAGCGCGCTCGCGTCCACGAGATGCTCGCCCCCGCCCATAAGGCTAAGGACCCGGCAGTCGACCAGGACGTCGGCGGTCTGGGCACCGTGGCCGCCGGCGTTCATCCGGACGGCGCCGCCGACAGAGCCCGGTATCCCGACCGCCCACTCGAGCCCCGTGAGCCCGGCCGCCGCCGTGCGCCGCGCCAGCACCGGGTAGGCGGCTGCCCCGCCGGCCCGCACAAGGTCGCCCTCGATCTCTATGGCGGCAAAGCCGTCGGCGAGCCGTACGCACAAGCCTGCGAAGCCGCCGTCCGCGACGAGCAGGTTCGACCCCTTCCCGAGCACGACGACATCGATGGCGGTGGCGGCGACGGCGCCCGCCACACGTTCCAGCTCCGCGACGCTGCCCGGTTCGCTGAACAGCGCGGCGGCACCGCCGACGCGGTAGGTGGTCAGTTCACCGATCGGCCGGTCGCGCTCGGCAAGGGGGCCGAGCATCTCGGCGGCCTTTTCGATCGCGGCCTGCGTGCTGTGCCGGGGCACGCCGTTCACAACCGCTCGGCCCTCTCGAGGCCGGCGGCGAGCGCCGAGGCGAGGTTCGTCAGATCGCCTGCCGCGAGCGTGAGGCACAAGTCGCCCGGGCGCAGGTTCTGGCGCAGGTAGGCGAGGACGCCTTCGCGGTTGGGCACGTAGACCGCCGCCGCGCCGGGGTGAGCCCGCACGATCGCGTCGAGCACGAGCCTTCCCGACACGCCCGGGCGCGGCATCTCGCCCGAGGGGTAGATGTCGGTCACCACGACGAGGTCCGCGCCCACGAACGAGTCGGCGAACCCGGGCGCCAACAAGGCGACGCGCGAGTAGCGGTGGGGTTGGAAGACGCACACGACCCGTTCGAAGCCGCCGGAAAGGGCGGCGTCCAACGTCACTCGCACCTCGCCGGGGAGATGGGCGTAGTCGTCGACGAAGGTGACACCGCCGAATTCCCCGCGGAACTCGAAACGGCGCGCCACCCCGGCAAAGCGCGCCAGCGCCCGCCGGGCGTGCTCGGGGTCGACGCCGAGCTCGAGCGCCGCCGCCACGGCCGCGGCCGCGTTCTGGGCGTTGTGGAGACCGGGCACGGGGAGCTCGAAATGCCCCAGGCTCTCACCGGATCCGAGGAGGTCGAAACGGAGGTGGTTCCGCCCGGACTCGACGCCCACGATCCGCACCTTCGCGCGCTGCGAGCAGCCGTAGGTGACAGCCGATCCGGGCGCGAGCAACGCCGCCACCGGGTCGTCGGCGCACACGATCGCCGAGCCCGCCTGCTCAAGGAAGACCTTAAAGGCCGCCTTCAGCTCTTCGAAGGACCCGTAGTGCTCGATGTGGTCGGGCTCCACGCTCGTCACGATGCCGATCTCCGGCCGGAGGTGCAGGAAGGTCCCGTCGCTCTCGTCGGCCTCGACGACGAGCAGCTCGCCCGAGTCCCAGGCCGCGTTCGTCCCGATCTCGTTCACCTCGCCGCCGATGATGAAGCTCGGCCGCAGGCCGGCTTCGACCAGCACCAGGGCGAGCATCGACGACGTCGTCGTCTTGCCGTGCGTGCCCGCGATCGCGATCGTGCGGCGCAGCGCCGCGATCGACGCCAACATGGCGGCACGTGACAGCACCGGGATCGAAAGGCGTCGTGCCTCGGTGATCTCGATGTTCCGCTCCGACACCGCCGTCGAGTACGTCACGGCGTCGGCGCCGACGACGTTCTCGCGCCGGTGGCCGATAGCGACTTCGACGCCGCGGACGCCCAGCTGCTCGAGCCAGCGCGAGGACTTGATGTCGCTCCCGGTTATGTGATGGCCCATGCCCGCCAGCACCCCGGCGATGGCGCTCATGCCTGCCCCGCCCACTCCGACGACGTGGATGTGGCGCGGGATGCTCAAGTCCACCTGGGGTGAGCTGGGGGTGTTCACGTCCGCTCCTTCGACACCGACTCGACGAGCACGGCCACCCGCTCGGCGGCGTCCCGGTGACCGGCGGCTTGGGCGGCCCTGCTCATGGACTCGAGCCGTCCCGGGTCCTCGACCATGGTGGCGGCGACCTCCTCCAACCGCGCGGCGGAGAAGTCCTCGTCGGGGATCAGGATGGCTGCCCCGAGCCTGCTCAGCGCCTCGGCGTTGCGCGTCTGGTGGTCGTTCGGCGCGCCCGGCAACGGGACGAGGGCGCTCGGGGTCCCGATCGCCGCCAGCTCGGCCACGGTGAGGGCCCCGGCCCTGCACACGGCGAAGTCGCAGGCGGCGAGAAGGGCCGGCATCTGCTGCTCGTAGCCGACCAGGCGGTAGTCGAGACCCGCCTCCGGCGAGGTCTGCGGGCCGAGGCCGACCGCGGCGGCCTCGCGCCGCACGTCCGTGAGGTTCCGCTCCCCGGCGACGTGGTAGATCGTCACGTCGCCGCGCGACGCCCAGGACTTGGCGAGCCCGAGCACTGCGTCGTTGAGGCGACGCGCACCCAGCGAACCGCCCTCGACGGCGAGCAGGAACCGTCCCGGCGCGAGCCCGAGAACCGCACGGGCCGCATCCCGGCCTTGCGGGGAACGGTCCGTGCCGAGCACCGCCCTGCGGAGGGGGGCTCCGGTCACGACCTGGTTGGGCAGCGCCGTCGTCTCGAAGGCGACCGCGCACTTGCGGGCAAAGCGCGCCACCAGCCGGTTCGAGGCCCCGGCGACGGCGTCGCAGCTCACCACGACGAGCGGCACCCGCAAAAGGATCGCCGCGACGGAACAGGGAAGGCCTGCGTAGCCCCCGACGGTGACCACGACGCTCGGCCGGCGCCGCACGACGATCGCGAAGCCGAGAACGCAGGCGGCGGCGAGGCCCAAGGCGGCGCCGATGTTCTCGCGCGTGAACCGCCGTTGTATGCCCCTGCCGGGCAGGAGTGCCACCTCGAAACCGGCCTCCGGGACGAGACGGCCCTCCATGCCGCGCCGCGAGCCGACGTACAGGATCGCAGACGGTTCGTGGCCCCGGGCGACGAGCGCCTCGCCGAGCGCGAGCGCAGGCTGGACGTGCCCGGCGGTGCCACCCCCTGTCAAGAGGGCGAAGGCGCGCGCCGAGCCGCGCCTGTCGCGCCGTGTCATCGCGCCACCGCGGCCGGCTGTCGCCTCGCGATCCCGAACAGGAGCCCCACTCCGATCAGGGCGACCACCAAGGACGAGCCACCGTAGGAGATGAACGGGAGCGGGATGCCCGTCACCGGCAGCGCGTCGACGACGCCGCCTATGTTGATCACCGCCTGCACCAGTATCCAACAGGTGACCCCGATCGCGACAAAGCGCGCGAACGGGTCCCGCTCACGCGCTGCGATCCGAAAGCCCGCCCAGGCGAAGGCGCCGAAGCCCGCGAGGACCACGAAGGCTCCCACCAGGCCCAGGTTGCCGGCTATGACGGCGAAGACGAAATCGGTGTGGGCATTGGGGAGGAACCCCCAGGGCGTGATCGACGCCCCCACGCCGCTTCCGGTCACACCGCCGAGCCCCAAGGTGGCGAGGGACTGCACGACCTGGTAGCCGCTCGTCGAGGCGTGGGCGAACGGGTTGAGGAACGACAGCAACCGGTCGCGTGAATAGGTGGCCTTGAGGGCGACCAGGGCACCGACGGCGAAGACTGCGACCCCGGGCAGGACCAGGAGCCTGAGCCGTGTACCGGCCGCGAAGAGCATCGAGAAGGTGATGCAGCCGATGACGATGGCCGTCCCGAGGTCGGGCTGCTTGACGATGAGCACGGCCGCCAGCCCCATGAACAGGAAGAGCGGACGGACGAAGGCCTGCCACTGGTCGCGGCGCTTTGCGCGACGGGCCAGCACGTCCGCGGCAAAGACGACGATGGCCAGCTTCATGAGCTCCGAGGGCTGGAGCTGGAACGGGCCGATCCCTATCCAGCGGCTCGAACCGCCCGCGAAGTGACCGAGACCGGGCACGAAGACCACGATCAGAAGGCAGAAGGCCGTGACGAGAAGCGGGAAACGGAGTTTCCTGACCACCCGCATGGAGGTGCGGCTCACGACGAGCGCGGCGATCACGCCCAGACCCATGTAGACGGACTGGCGGACGACATAGGACCAGGGCGAACTCCCCGCCAGGATCGCCGCCGGAGCCGACGCCGACAACACGATCGGAAGCCCGAGGAGGCACAGGCCGCCCACGGAGGTCGCCAGCACCTTGGCCTCGAGGCTCAGGGGGGCGGTCCTTTGGCGACGCTCGGGCCGGGCGCCTCCCTTGACCAACTTCATGGGCCGCCTGGTCTCACCCGCCTCGGCGCGCCGACTCAAGGCGACGGCGCGCTCGGGTGCGAGGGCGGCGCGAGCAGTGGCCGGCCGGCTCACTTGAGAGACCCCGCCGACAGGAAGTCCGCGTAGAACAGGCCCACGCCGAGGGCCACGCAGAGCCCGGAGAAGATCCAGAAGCGGACCGTGACGGTCGTCTCCGGCCATCCCTTCAGCTCGAAGTGGTGGTGCAGCGGGGCCATGAGGAACACACGGCGGTGGAAGACCCTGAAGCTGATGACCTGGATCACGACCGACATGGTCACGATGACGAACAGCCCTCCGATGATCGGCAGGAGGAGCTGCACGTTCATCGCCAGAGCCAGGCAGGCCAGGCCCGCCCCTATGGACAGCGAGCCCGTGTCGCCCATGATGATCCTCGCCGGCGCGGCGTTCCACCACAGAAAGCCGACACAGGCGCCGCCCATCGACATCGCCACCAGGGCAAGGTCGAGGGCGCTGTGCACCTGGTAGATGCCCGGGTGCCGGTACTGCACGAAACCGACCAGGGCGAGGAACCCGCACACGAAGGCAGCCGAGCCTGCGGCGAGGCCGTCGAGGCCGTCGGTGAGGTTAACCGAGTTCGCCGTCCCGAAGATGACCACCGTGCCCCAGATCACCCAGCCGACAGTGCCGAGCTCGACGCCCGGGAGGTCGTAGCGGGTGAACGAGACGGTTGTGTGCACGCCTCCCCAGTGGACCTCGGCGATGCAGAACAGGATGGCGACCAGGACAAGCCCCGTCGTCTTCCAGCGCTTGTTGAGCCCGAGCGAGCGCCGCCGGCTCACCTTGATCCAGTCGTCGGCGGCGCCGACGCCGCCCGCGAGGACGATGGCGCCCAGCACGAACAGCGCCGGCCGGGTGAACGGGGCGGAGGTGCCGACGTGACCAAGGAAGTAGCCCGCGACCACGGCGCCCAGCATGGCGATGCCGCCCATGGTCGGCGTCCCGGCCTTCAGCGTGTGGTGGGCGGGACCGTCGATGCGTATCTGCTGGCCGATCCTCCAACGGATGAGCCAGCGCAGCAGTATCGGGGTCCCGAAGCCGGCCACGAGGATCGAGACGGCCCCCGCGGAGAGGAGGGGGATCACGCGCCCGCTCCCCTGACCTGAAGGCGTTCCAGCTCCTCGGCGGTGACGACACGGTCGTTGAACTCGATCGAGCGGTCCCCGATCTGCTGGACCGTCTCGTGGCCCTTCCCGGCGACGACGACGACGTCACCGGCGCGGGCGGACTCGAGGGCGGTGACGATCGCCCGCCGCCGGTCCGGCTCGACGAAGAGCCGGGCCGTCCCGTCGCACCCGGCCCGAACCTCTTCGATGATGGCGAGCGGGTCCTCGCTGCGGGGATTGTCCGAGGTGAGCACCGCGAGATCTGCGAAACGGGTGGCGACCGAGCCCATGAGGGGGCGTTTTCCGCGGTCGCGCTCGCCCCCGCATCCGAAGACCACGATCACCCTCCCGCCGCTCGGCCCGGCCTCGGCGCGCGCCGCGCCGAGGACCTCCTCGAGCCCTCGCGGGGTGTGCGCGTAGTCCACCACGACCGTCGCCCCGATGCCGTTGGGCACGGCTTCCAGCCGACCGGACGGGCCGGTGGCAGCCGAGAGGCCCGCGGCGATGCTGGCGGGGGTCACGCCCAGTTCGCGGGCGGCCGCAGCTGCCGCGAGGGCGTTGCGGACGTTCATCTCGCCGCCGGGGCGAACCCGGACGGGCTCCCCACCGAGGCGGAAGCGGCTCTCGGTGAGGCCCACACGGAGCTCTTGGGCCTGCGCGAGCGAGAAGATGCTCACCGGTATCGAGGTGGTCTCGGCCAGCCGCCGGCCGAAGGGGTCGTCCCCGTTCACGACCGCCCGGCTCGCGTGCTCCGGCGTGAACAGCTGCGCCTTCGCCTCGAAGTAGGCCTCCATGGTCCCGTGGTAGTCGAGGTGGTCCTGGCTCAGGTTCGTGAAGACCGCCACGTCGTGGCGGTAGCCGTCGAGGCGGTGCTGGACGAGGGCGTGGGAGCTCACCTCGAGCGCCACCGCCGATCGTCCCGAATCCCTGGCGTGCGCCAGCGCACGCTGCAGGTCGGGCGCCTCGGGAGTTGTGCGCGGTCCCCCGAGAGTCCCGATCAACGACGCCGGCCAACCGTGCGACTCGAACACCGAGCGGAGGAAGTACGTCGTCGTCGTCTTGCCGTTCGTGCCGGTCACCCCGACGGTTCGCAGCGACGTTGCGGGGTCGCTCCACAAACAGCACGCCGCGAGCGCCATGGCAGGGCGTGCACCGACCGGCCCGGCGATCAGCTGAACCGCTCCCCCGGCCTCGGCCCCGAGCGGTCGCTCGCACACGAAGGCCACCGCACCGGCGCTCCGCGCCGCCGCGGCGAAATCATGGCCGTCGACGTGCTCGCCGGGAAGGCAACAGTGCAGGGCGCCGGGACTGACGCTGCGATGGTCGTAGGTGACCGCGGTCACCACGACGCCGGAAACCTCGCCGATGATCCTCACCGGCCCCAGCCTGGCGACAACCGCCTCGAGGGGGACCTCCGGGCCGGCTGGCACGACCTCAGCGCTGCTCACGGCCCACCGACAGCCGACGAGCCCGAGGAAAGCCCTTGGCCGCCCGAGGGCGCGACATCGAAGTGGCGCAGCGCGTAGCGCATGATGGCGGAGAACACCGGCGCGGAAGCCAGGCCTCCGTAGATGAGGTCAGGGTGGCTGAGCATGACAAGGGTTGTGAGCGCGGGGTTCTGCGCCGGTGCGAAACCCACGAAGGTGGCGCTCCAGGCGCCTTCCTGGTAGCCGGGCCCGGTGGTGCTCGGGATCTGCGCAGTCCCGGTCTTGCCGGCGACGGTATACCCCGGGATGCGGGCCGCGAGCGCGGTCCCGTCCTCGGTCACCTGCTCGAGCATCGGCAACAGCTCGCTGACCGTGTAGGGGGAAAGGGCGCGTCTTTCGTGCTGTACGGGGAGAACGTGCTCGACGCCCTTGGCCGAGATCGTCGCCTCGACCAGGCGCGGCGCCACGTACTCGCCGCCGTTGGCGACCATGTTGTACGCGTCGAGGATCTGAAGCGGCGTGACCGCCTCGCCGGTACCGATCGGGACCGTCCCCATCGAGGACGAGGACCAGGTTGCCGCGTCGTTCGGGTTCGGGACGAGGCCGTCGGTCTCGCCAGGCCAGGCGAGGCCGGTCTGCTCACCGAAACCCAGGTCGCGAAGGAAATAGGAGAGGCGCTCGGGCCCGAGGAGGTGGGCGATCTCTATCGTCCCGATGTTCGAGGACTGGGCGAGGATCTGGGTGGCGGTGAGCTGCTCGGTCGGGTGGTAGTCGGCGTCGGAGAAGGGCCAGCCCCCGAGCGAGATCTGGTAGGGCACGGTGAAGACCGAACTGGGGCTGATCAGCCCTTCCTGGAGCGCGCCCGAGATGGTCACGAGCTTCATGACCGAGCCGGGTTGGTAGACGGAGGTGACGGCAAGGTTCTGGTCCGAGGGGACCACCTCGCCGTGGGGCCCCACGACGAGGTCGACCATCGCCAGGATGTCGCCGGTCCGCCTGTCCTCGACCATGACCACGCCACCAGTGGCATGGGTCGCTTTGATCTGTTGGGTCAGGTCCTTGGTGACCTCGAACTGGAGCGGCTCGTCGAGGCTCAGCACCAGGCTCGTGCCCTGGCGCGCCGCGACGACGTCCGCGGCCGTGCCCGGGAGACCCTCGCCGGCGGGGCCGGTCGGCACGACTTCGGAGCCGGGACGCCCCGCGAGGAGCGAGTTCTCGAGGTACTCGAGGTCGGAGAGCCCCTGGCCGCTGAAGCCGACGATGCCCAACAGGGGCGAGAACAGGTTGCCGTCCGGGTCCGTGCGTGCGACGTCGGGCGCGAATGTGAGATACGGCAGGTCGAGTGCGGCGACCTTGTCCTCCACAGTTCCGCTCACCTGGTACGCCAGAGGAACGTACCCGTTGCGCTCGCTGAGCTTGGCCCAGAGCACCGCCGCCGGAAGCCTGAGCACCGAGGCGAGCCGGCCGAGACCAGTCTTGGAGCCGTTCACGAGGTAGTCGTCGGCGATGACGTCCACGCGCGGCGACGAGGCCGCGATCAGGTTCCCGTTGCGGTCGTAGATCGCTCCTCGCAGGGCAGGCAGGGCCACGCGTTGGTAGACCTCCTGCGAGCCGTAGGCGGCGTACTGGACCGCGTCGAGGCCTTGGATCTGGACCAGTCGGGCCGCCAGGCCCGTGAGAGCCAACGCGGCGATGACCAACATGGCCACAAGGCGCTTGCGCGAACTGGCCCGCCCGGGCGAGCGCGGGCCTCGTGCGACCGTCCTCGTGCGGGCGGGCGTTCCCGGACGCGAGCCCGATCGGGCCCGGTTTCTCCGCTCGGACGGTCCCAACTCTTTCACCCGGTCGGCGCGATGACCGCGGACGATCCGGGCCCGGCCAGTGAAGTCCTCGTCTGGGTCTTGGCAAAAGGCGAGCCGGTCCTGGCCGACTTGGCGGAGCGGGCTCCCACGGCCTTGGCTGCCGCGGCCGCCAGGGCGGCCCTCGACGCGGCCGCTTCGGTCTGCGCCACGGAAGGCCCGGGGTCCGCAGGTGCCAGGTACGTCACAGACGCTGGGGAAACCATGCCGAGCTGCCGCTCGGCGATGGCGAGCACTCGTACCGGGGACTCGAGCTCGGCGCGGGTGAGCTGCAGGTTCTGCTGGGCGGCGAGAGCCTGGGTGAGCTGGCTCTGCAGGGCGTCGATCCGTTGCTGGTCGGAGGCGACGAAAGTGTGCGCGGCGGCGGTCACGGCCAGGGCGCCCACCACGAACATCACACCGAGGCGACGCAGCAAGCGCACCCGGCGGCGGACGGATCGCGCCGCCGCGCGGCGGCGCTCGACCACGTCGAGCCTGGGACGCGCCGGCCCCGTTTCAGAGGGCCGGGACGTCCCAGGCTCGTGGGCCGGCAACGCCCGGGCAGCAGTCGAGACGGAACGGGCGCTAACGGCCATCAGGCCGCCCTTGTCGAAAGGCGCTCCGCGGCGCGCAGCCTGGCGCTTGCCGCGCGCGGGTTGCGCGCTGTTTCAGCCGCGCTCGGAAGGCGGGCGCCCCGGGTGAGGACGCGTACGGTCCCCACGGCGCCGCAGACGCAGGGGAGGCCCACCGGGCAGGTGCAGCCGCCGCTCGCGGCACGCAAGAAGCACTGCTTGACGAGCCGGTCCTCCCCCGAGTGGTACGACAACACGACGCAGCGTCCTTTGGGGCACAGCAGGTCGAGCGCGCACTCGAGGCCCGTGGCGAGCACTTCGAGCTCCTCGTTGACCTCGATGCGCAAAGCCTGGAAGACCCGCTTGGCCGGGTGGCCGGCACGCTTGCGGGCGACGCCGGGAAGGGAGCGGTCGATGACCTGGACGAGCCGCGAGGTCGTCTCGATCGGGCGGCTGGCGACTATGCCCTCGGCAAGGGGACGGGCGAATCGGCCCTCGCCGTTCTCGGCGAACAACCGGGTCAGCTCGGCGACGCTGAGGGTGTTCACGAGCTCTGCCGCGGTGGCTCCCCGCGAGCGGTCCATGCGCATGTCCAACGGACCGTCGTAGCGGTACGAGAAGCCCCGTTCGGGCCGGTCGAGCTGCGGTGAGCTCACACCGAGGTCGAACAGGACTCCCGCTACCGGCCGCCCTCCTGCCCAGTTCCGCGCCGCGACCGCCATGTCGTCAAAGCGGGCCTTTACGACCCGGGCCCGATCCCCGAACCTGCTCAAGTGCTCGGAAGCCTTGGCCACGGCGGCATCGTCGGCGTCGAGCCCGACCAGGTCATGATCGGGCAATGCGTCCAACAATGCCGCCGCGTGGCCACCCCCGCCAACTGTTGCGTCGATGAGCACGCCCGCGGGGACAGGCTCGAACATCGACACGACCTCTTTGACCATGACCGGCGTGTGTTCGTACTCCTGGGTCATCCGCAACCCCCCGACCAGCTCGAGGGAAGGGCATCCCTCGAAGTGAGGATGAGACAGGGCGGAGAGGGTTGTGATGCCATCCGGCACTTCAGCCGAGGGGCTGCGGACAACCCAGGAGCGACAATCTGCGGTTTGGGGACGCCGGGACCGTGCCACTGCGACAGGCCGGCCATGGCTCACGGCCCGACCTTTCCCGTCGCGGGCACGGCCACCGGCTCCCCACGGCGTGACGACCAGCTTGCGGGAGACCAGAGCTCGACACGGTCCAGCACCCCGACGAACAAGACTTCCTGCTCCAACTTGGCGAGCACACGCAGCTCCGGCGGCACCGGCATCCGGTTCTGCCGGTCGAATTCGACCCGCGTGACGAGAGCGGCCCAGTCGCGCAGGTCGTTTCGTGCCTCGGCGCCCTCCGCATCCTTGGCGTGCTGGCGCTCGGCTTCGAGCTCGAACTCCTCTTCGGGCCACAGCGCCAGGCAACCGTCCGCGCCCGGCGTCAGGTAGCCGTGCTCTTGGAATTCGGCGCGCATGCGCGACGGCAGGATCACCCGACCCTTCTGATCGAGCGAGCGGGGGAAATTCCCGACGAACTTGAAGCTTGGCGTCAAAGCAGCCTTCGTTCCCACTGTCATGGAGCACGCCCTCCCCGGGCCCCCACTTCACGCCACTCTATGGTTTTTTCCCCCCACTCGTCAAGAATCATCGTTGCTCTCACCCCCCCGGGGCGCGGTGGGACGGGCATGTTCCCCACGAGCGGGCGCGGCTCTTCCCCGCCGCCTCAAAACCGGGCGCGACCGCGCGGGTCGAGACGGATCTTCGTTGCCCACACGGGCGCCGGTGACCGACACCAGCCACCTAGGCCGAAGTTACGACGGATCGAGCGGTGGATTTGCCACGTGACAAGCACTGACAGACGCGGAATGGCCACGCAGCGTAGGCACTAAATATGTGGACATGGTAGTCGCCCTGGTGTAGGATAAACGTATGGCAAAGCGTGGTGGGGCGGTGCACGTGCACACGACCCGTCGGCACTACAAGGACAAGGTCTACGAGACGACGCTCTTGCGCCGCTCGTTCCGAGAGGACGGCAAGGTCAAGAACGAGACCCTTGCCAACCTCTCGCACCTGCCAGCCGAGACGATCGCGCTCATCCGTGAGTCGCTCGCCGGCAAGCACCACGTCGAGGCAGGAGCCGACTGGGAGATCGAGCGGTCGCTCCCGCACGGGCACGTGGCCGCCGTGTGGGCGATGGCCGACAAGCTCGGTGCGGCCAAGCTGTTGGGCCCGCCGTGCAAAGAGCGCGATCTGGCCCTGGCCTTGGTGGTGGCCCGAGCCGTGCGTCCCGCCTCCAAGCTCGCCACCACCCGCTGGTGGACGACGACCACCCTCGCTGATGACTTCGAAGTGGCAACTGCCTCGACCGACGAGGTCTATGGCGCGATGGACTGGCTCGTCGGGCGCCAGGGCGACATCGAGATGGCTCTCGCCCGGCGGCACCTTTGTCCCGGCGGGAGGGTGCTCTATGACCTGTCCTCGTCGTGGATGGAGGGCCATTGCTGTGCACTCGCGGCCCGCGGCTACTCGCGTGACCACAAGGGCGCCAAGGAACAGATCGAGTACGGGCTCACCTGCGACCCCGAAGGGCGACCGATCGCCGTGGAGGTCTTCGACGGCAACACCGCGGACCCGACCGCGTTCATCTCGGCTGCCACGACGGTCAAGGAGCGTTTCGCTCTCGCCGATGTCGTGATGGTCGGCGACCGGGGCATGATCACCTCGGCCCGCATCGAGGCGCTCAAGGACCTCGGCGGGCTGGGCTGGATCACCTCGCTTCGCGCCCCTGCTGTCGCCGCCCTGGCCGAGTCCGGCGCACTGCAGTTGTCGTTGTTCGACGAGCAGAACCTGGCCGAGATCTCCCATCCGGACTACCCAGGAGAGCGCCTCGTCGCCTGTCGCAACCCGCTGCTCGCTAGAGAACGAGCCCGCAAGCGCGAAGAACTTCTCGAGGCCACAGAAGCCGACCTCGACGCCGTCGCGGCCGCCGTTCAGCGCGAGCTGAGGCCGCTGCGCGGGCGGGACAGGATCGCCCTCAGGGTCGGCAAGGTCGTCAATCGTCACAAGGTGGCCAAGCACTTCGAGCTCACCTTCACGGACGATCACTTCAGCTTTTCCCGCAAGACCGACCAGATCTCAGCCGAGGCAGCCCTGGACGGGATCTATGTGATCCGCGCCTCGGCCGCCCACAGCTCGGCTTTGGATGCCTCGGAGGTCGTCGAGGCCTACAAGGACCTCAAGTTCAACGAACAAGGCTTCCGCAGCCTGAAAACCATCGACTTGGACCTGCGTCCCATCCACCACTGGACCGAAGGGCGCGTGCGCGCCCATGTGTTCATCTGCATGCTCGCCCTCTACCTCGTCTGGCACCTGAGACGAGCGTGGGCGCCGATCTGCTTCACCGACGAGCACCCACCAGAGCGCACCGACCCGGTCGCCCCGGCCACACGCTCGCCCGAGGCGTTGGGAAAGGTCGCCCGCCAACAGCACCCGAACGGCCAGGCCATCCATAGCTTCGCCACGCTCCTTGACGAGCTGGGCACCCTCACCCGCAACACCGTCGTGTTCACCGGCGGCGCGCGCATCACCAAACTCGCCACACCGACCGCCCTGCAGCGGCGGGCTTTCGAACTGATCGGCGCGCCCATTCCCATCCAACTCAGTGCGAGGTAGGCAGAACAACCCGCCCAACCAACCCGACAACCCCCTCCTCAGCAGGGCGTTGTGCCGTCAAGCCCCACGTAACTTCGGGCTAGGGAAGGCGGGCGAGGATCTCCTCCGTCAGAGGACCGACCAGGTGCTCAGCGTCGCGGAGCCCGGCGGAAGACAGCGCCGCCCGGGCCGCCGAACGGTGATCCTCGGGCCCTGCCAAGAGTCCGGGCAGGACGTCCGCCTGTTCGCTGAGGAGGGCCATGGAGTGGATCCAGGCGCCCGCGCGCTCCCTCCGCTGCGACATGCCGACGACCTTGCAACCAGCCACGGTGACCTCGCCGGCCCCGAGTCCCGCGTAGCACAGCGTCCGGGACCAGCCCGTGGCCTGGCGCGGCCCGCGGTTGACCACAACGCCCGCCTGCCCGGCCGGGGTGCCGAGCACGCGTGCGATCGCAGCGGCATAGGCGTCACCCAACCAGTGGAAGGACTTTCCGACGTCCGAGTGCGCTAGCACGTCCCCGTTGGGCACAAACACGTCCAGCCACACCTGCGAGCCCGGAACGACGAGGACCGCTCCCCCGCCACTGCGCCGGCGAACGAGCTCGACGCCTGCTGCGGCCAGCCTCTCAGCGTCGAAGTCCGATGCCGGCTGGGCGCTGCCTATGACGACTGCCCGGGCGAGCGGGATACAGACGCAGGCGAGACGCTCCCCGAGCGGGTCCGGCGGGTCGCCGTGGAGGGCCCCGGGCGCGGCGCGCCGTTCCAACACGCGCCAGGACCTATCGCGGGCGGGGACGTTTCGCGTGATCAGAGGCCGACTGCGCGGCCGAGCACGGGCTCGACGTAAGGAGCCCACTCGTCGAGGACCTCTCCGCTCGCCGCCAGCAACCACAGGCGCGAGCGGGGCGCCCGCGGCATCTTCGCGAGACGGAAGCCCGCCTCGTCCAACAACCTGTCCTCTTTGCGGCTGTTGCAGCGCCTGCAGCAGGCCACGACGTTGTCCCAGCTGTGGGTGCCACCCCGGCTGCGGGGCACGACATGATCGATGTTCTCGGCCTGCGCGCCGCAGTACTGGCAGCGGTGACCGTCACGGACGAACACCGAACGGCGCGTCACCGCGACGCGGGCCTGGTGCGGGACGCGGACATAGTTGACGAGCCGGACGACCGACGGCTCGGGGAACTTGGCCTTGGCCGAGTGGAGATGGTGGCCCGTGCCGTGCAGAAGAACGGCTTTGTCGGCCAGCACGAGGACGAGCGCCCGCCGCGAGGCCACAACCGAGAGCGGCTCGAAAGACGCGTTCAGCACGAGCGCGCGGCCGACCATCTCAGCCTTCTTGTGGTCCTCGTCGTCTTGGGCGAGCCATCAGGCGGAGGCTACCGCAACCACGCGCGGCGCCGTGACATACGGCACCAGTCCAGGAAAGCCACGACGTCTTCGGGGACAGGGCGGGCATCTGGGTCCCCGTAGGCGGTCTCCATCCGGAACGCCAGCCACCCCGGCGAGGGGACAGGTGCCGGCGGCCAGTGACGCCACCACCCGCGTGGGGCCAGGGCTATCGCCTCGAAGGCCGCGATCCGCCACAGAGAAGGCCTGCGACCCACCTCCGCCGCGGCCTTGAGCCACCAGGCGCTCCCACCGCCGCCGCGACCATCCGGGTCGCGCCGCGGCCGGGACGCGCCGCTCACGAGCGAGAAGCTCAGCCGCGGTTCCCGAAGCGGGACCGCAGGCGTCGGCGCATCTCGGACCATTCGTCGCCCGAGCGCCGCGACTTGCCCAACAGGCCTCCCAAACCTGGCGCGTCGGTGTTCCTGGCCTGGCGCACGAAGGCGATCGTCGCTACGAGCATGATCAAGAACCCGAGGCTGCCGAGGAGCACCGACGAGCCGAAGGCCACGAGCAGGAGGACGAAGCCTGCGATGAAGGCGACGACCCATCCCCGGCCGGTGCGACCACGTGGGCGATGTTGCGACTTCGTACTCACACGATCGGCAAAGGCCCGATCGTGCTCGTACAGCTTCTCCTCCATTTCATGGAGGATTCTCTGCTCCTCTTCGGAAAGCGGCATCGTCACCCCCTCTCGGCCAGCGACTCTTGCTGCACCAGTCCAATCATCCCACACGGGTGACCACCCGACAACGGCGCGGGCACGACACCGCCTGTAATTGCAGCCATCTCCCTCTCTAACGCTACCGCCGCGATCTGATTCCGACGCGCTTTTCAGCGCGCTATCTCGAGGGACCCCACTGGGAATCACCGAGCTGTTTGACCCTGAGCCCGGAAACGCCGACCAGGGCGGCAGGGCCCACCGAGGCGACCCCGTAGCGCTCACGGATCGCGTCGACGACCGCGTCGAGGTCCGAGCGTGCCGCCGGGGCCCCGTGCGCCTGACCGTCGGCCGGCTTGGAGGGGTCCCAGAAGGTGAGCTGTTCGCCGGGCCCGCCCGCCCGTGGTTCGAGAGACGAGACGCTCACACCCAAGAGGCGCACGCCTGGATGGACCTCGGCAGCCGACAGCAGCGCGGCGGCTATCTTCACGAGCTCTGCCGACGAGGCGACCGGGCGGTGGAGGGAATGCGACCGGGTGATCGTCGTGAAGTCGCCGTAGCGCAGCTTCACGGTCACCGTCCGGCCGGCGAGGCCCGAGGACCGCAGCCGGCTGCTCACCGCGTCAGCCATGCGCGCGACCTCGAGACGGAGCTGCTCGGGATCGTGCAGGTCGACGGCGAAGGTCTCCTCGTGACCGACTGACTTCACCGGCCGGCCCATGACGACCGGCCTGTCGTCCCGGGCCCACGCCAGCTCGTGGAGCTGCGACCCGGCGGCCCGGCCGACGAGGCGGGTCAGGTGACGCGGGTCGACCTTGGCGAGATCGCCGATCGTGGCGATCCCGTAGCCGGCGAGCCGTTCGGCCGTGCGGGGACCGACGCCCCAAAGATCGGAGACCGGCCGGGGATGGAGGAACGCGAGCTCATCTGCGGGCAACACCACGACAATGCCGGGCCCGGCCACCGGGCCGTTCGCCGACGCGATCGGCTTGGCGGCCCTCGAGGCCAGCTTGGCCAACAACTTGTTGCGGGCGATCCCGACCGAGCACGACAGCTGCAACTCCTCGGTGACACGCCCGCGGATCGCCTCGGCGATCGCCATGCTGGAACCGAACAGCCGGTGGCCTCCCGACACGTCGAGGAATGCCTCGTCCAACGCGATCGGCTCGATGAGCGGTGTGAACACTTCGAAGACCTTGTGGAGCTGGCGGCTCACCTCGCTGTAGCGACCGTGCCTTCCCGGCAGCACCACGGCCTGAGGGCAACGATGGCGCGCTTCGACCATCGACATGGCGGAGCGGACCCCGCTTGCCCTCGCCTCGTAGGAGCAGGAGGCCACGACACCGCGCGACCCGGTCCCACCGACAATGACCGGCAGGCCCCGCAAGCTCGGATCGTCGAGGACCTCGACGGCCGCGAAGAAGGCGTCCATGTCGACGTGCAAGATGTCGAGCGCCGTGGTCACGACGCCAACCAGATCCGCCGGAAAGGCTCCGCGTGCGCGACGCCGACCTCCTGTCCGGCGAGCTCGGCGCCATCGCGAAGTGCGCTCGCGAGCCAGTCGCCGGCGTCGGCGAGCTGCGAGACGTGACAGGAAACGGCTTCTATCTTCTGATCCATGGTCGAGCTCACGTCCACCCAGACGTTGGGCTCCAAAGAGCCTGACAAATAGGCAGCCGTGACCTGGTGAGCCACCCCCACGCCCTTGAAGTACAAGGGCGACGCTGCCGCCGGCGCGGCCGCGTCGAGCGCTGCCCAACCGACGACACGATGATCCCGGTGGTTGTAGTGGTGCTCGCCGAAGAAGACCGCCAGCGGGTCCGGAGCGACTATCGCCTCGGGCCGCACGTCCCGGATGATCTGCACCAACTCACCCCGCAGGGCGATGTCGTTCTCGATCTCCCCGTCCAGGTGACCGAGCAGATGAAGACCCGTCGCCGCGAGGACAGCGATGGAACGCCGTGCCTCGTCGGCCCGGGCGGCGGCCAGGGCGTCGGGGTCCACGCCGGGATCGGTCGCCCCTTTGTCGCCTGCGGTGCAGATGACGACATCGACCGTGCTCCCGGCGGCGGCCCAACGCGCGAGCGTGCCCCCGCAGGAGATGACGGGGTCGTCAGGGTGGGCGTAGATCGCCAGTACCGTGGCCGGTGTCTCGCCCAGCAGGGCGTCGCTCATGACAGCGCCCCGCCAGATGTTCCCGGCGCGGCGGGGTCGTCCCCGCTCGGCTCGGCTTGCGGCGTTGCCTCCCTGCTCAAAAGCCCGAGCTCGCGTGCAAAGTCGTCGACCTGCTCAAAGCCTTTGTAAACGCTGGCAAAACGTACTGCCGCGACATCGTCGAGCTCCCTCAGGGCCTCGAGCACCGCGAGCCCCAACTGCTCGCTTCGCACCTCGGGCCCCATGGCCCAGGCCTTCTGTTCGACTGCTGCCGCCAAGGCCTCCAGCTGCTCGGGCTCGACCGGCCTGTTCTTGCAGGCCGCGCGGGCGCCGGCGATCACCTTGCGCCTGTCGAAGGGCTCACGGTGAGCGGACCGCTTCACGACCCACAGCACGGCTTGGCTGACCCGCTCCACGGTCGTGAACCGGCGCATGCACGAGATGCACTCGCGCCGGCGCCGGATCGCCTCACCCTGTTCGACCTCGCGTGAGTCCACGACCCGGTCCTCGGTCGCTCCACACCAGGGGCAGCGCACGAACCGACCGTAGCGCCGATCCGGCCTTGAGCGGGGTGCATCCACGCCAGCCGGCGTCCTCCCGTCTCGAGCAGAGCGGGCCGGGAGGCCACCGGCCGGCGGGTTTCTCGCAGGCAGACGGCCAGCTGCCCGTTTCGCCGTGGGCGCGGCCTCAGGGCAGGATGAGCCGCTCACCGGCGACCAGCTCGCCACCGCGCAGCTGCTGCTCGAGCTGGGCGACGAGCGGCCTCGGGTCACCGCCGGGTTCGAGCGCGGAGGCGATCGACCAGAGCGTGTCCCCGGGCCGGGCGGTGTAGAGGTAGCCCCCGGGGACCTTCACGGCCGCAGCCGGCACCGTCAACGCGGGGTGCTGCAGGCCCGAGAGTGCTCCGGCACCGAGCCAGACGCTCGCCAGAACCGCGAGGGTGGCAGCGCCGGGGAGGAGGCGCCGCAACCCTCGCGACTTGTGTGCGACCTGCCGGGATCTCACCGGAGCCGCACGGGCCACCAACCCTGTCGCCGCTGGTGTCGCCTGAGCGGTATGGGCCGCCCGCCCCGAAGTCGGTGCCTCGTGGACATACACGGCGTGGCGGCCGTCAGGTCGGATCGGGGCCGGGTGTCCTTGCACCGGGCGCTTCGCCCCGGAATGCTCGGCGCGCCGTGGCGGGCGCTGTCCGGGACGGCTCTCGGTCGGCTCGGCCGTTGGAGGGAAGGGAACGAGCTCTTCTGCGAGCACGTTCCAGCTCGTGCGGCGCCGCTCGGCGGGACGGGCACGGCGCGCCGGAGACCGCTTGGGTCGGGTCGGCTCCTTCTCGCCGAGCCATTCCCCAACTCCCCGGTCCATTTGTGCCAGTGCTCCCACTACCCCTCCTCGAGCCTCTCGAGGAACCGACCGGGTCCGGCCGGCCCTGTCACTCCCGGCGCTTCCCGCCGGCGCACGTATGTTCGACTCCTTCATCAGACCACGAACGCCTGTTCGTTGTCAAGCCTTCAGTCGAACGTTTGTTTCACGAACGGGTGTTTGCATTCAACCCCGGCGCGGCTTAGCCTTGTGCCAGAGACCTGAACGGCGGTCTGAACGGGAGGAGCACGAATGTCCGAGGCGACCCTGGCAGGAAAGCGGCGCCGGATCCTCGAATTCATCGCGGAACAGATCCGGGAACGGGGCTATCCGCCCTCGGTTCGCGAGATCGGCGAAGCGGTGGGTCTCACCTCGCCGTCCACGGTCCACACCCACCTGCAGGTGCTCCAGCGCGAGGGCTACCTCAAGCGGGACCCGACCAAGCCGCGGGCGATCATCGTGAGCTGGGAGCCGTCGTCCGGTGCCGCCATCCGCGTGCGCCCGGTGGCCCACGTCCCGTTGGTCGGTCATGTCGCGGCAGGAACCGGGGTGCTCGCAGAGGAGTCGGTCGAGGAGCTTCTCCCCATACCCCGGGACTTCACGGGCTCAGGCGAGCTGTTCATGCTGAAGGTACGAGGCGATTCGATGATCGAGGCCGGCATCCTCGACGGCGACTACGTCGTAGTGCGCCGCCAGCCTGACGCGGAGTCCGGCGACATAGTCGTCGCCGCCATCGGAGAAGACGAGGCGACCGTGAAGACGCTCCGCAAGCGGCGCGGGAAGGTCGTGCTCGTGCCGGCGAACCCGTCCTACTCCGAGATCGAGCTCGCCGCTGACCAGGTCCTGATCTACGGCAAGGTCGTCACCGTCCTGCGGCGCCTTTGATCTCGTGACCGCCTGCAGGCGGTCACGCCTGGTTCGAGACCAGCTTCTCGAGACCCGAGAGGACGAGCTCGAGGTCGTCGCGGCCGACCCACTCGCCCGCGGTGTGAGCGAGTTGCGGATTGCCCGGCCCGAAGTTCGCCGCGGGTACCCCCCGGGCGTTGAAGAAGCTCACGTCGGTCCAGCCGAGCTTGGCCCGTGGCGCGCTCCCACTGGCAGCGACCAGCGCGGCGAGCAGCGGGTGCTCGAGGTTGGGCGCGGCCGCCAAAGCGAACTCCTCGAGCTCGAGCTGGTCACCGAGCCGGGTGTCGATCACCGGTGACAACAGCTCGCAGATCGCCGCGAAGGCCTCGTCCTTGGTGCGGTCCGGGGCGTAACGGTGATTGAGGACCAGCCTCACTTCATCGGGTACGACGTTGTTGGCGATGCCGCCGTCGACCCGCACCGCCTGCAGGGACTCGCGGTACTCACAGCCGTCGACGGTGGGCATGCGGGCGTCGAACCCGTCGACGAGATCGAGAACGAGCCCAAGGCGGTGGATCGCGTTCACCCCCATCCAGGACCTCGCCGTGTGCGCCCGTTCGCCGCCGAGGCGGACCGCGATGCGCAGCACTCCTTGGCAGCCCGCCTCGACGACCCCGGAGGTCGGTTCGGCGAGCACCGCCGCATCGGCAGCAAGGAGCTGTGGGGCGGCGGCCTCGATCTCGATCAGGCCCGAGTAGCGCTGCTCGACCTCCTCGCACGCGTACCAGACGTAGGACAGGTCGACCGCGGGCTCGACGGCACGCTTGGCGAGCTCGATCATCACCGCGACCCCGCCTTTCATGTCGGCGGAACCCAGCCCCGAGCAGCGCTCGCCGTCCATGACCGCGTGCTCGTTGCCGTTCGGGGGCACCGTGTCCAGGTGACCGGCCACGAGCAGCCGCCGGGGTCGCCCGAGCGAGGTCCGCGCAACGACGTTGTTGCGGATCCGCGTGGTCACGAGGTGGCCGGCGTCGCTCAGGGACCCGAGCACGAACTCGGCCGCCTTGTCCTCGTCGTGGCTGACCGACGGGATCTCGACGAGCTCTGCTGTGAGCTCGAGCAGGGTGGCGCCCACCGAGCTCACGCCGAGGTCCCGTGCTCGCGGAGGATCTCGTTCAGCATCGCCTTGTCGTGGCGCTCGCCGGGGGTGAGGTGGCGGACCACCAGCACGCACGGCAGGAAGAATTCTCCGGACGGGTACTGCCTGCGGCGCATCGCGCCGACGGCGACGCTCCACGGCGGCACGTATCCCCGTCCGAGCTCGTCGCCGGACCACGCGTCGAAGACCGGGATCGACGGGTTGAGGATCGTCGCCTCCCCCAGCACCGCGCCCTGCCCGACCCGCGCGCCCTGGGTGATCATCGACCGGCTGCCGATGAGGACGTCGTCCTCGATCACGACCGGACGGGCATTGGGGGGCTCGAGGACCCCGCCGATCCCGACGCCGCCCGACAGGTGAACCCGCTCTCCCACCTGCGCGCACGAGCCGACCGTCGCCCATGTGTCGACCATCGTGGCAGCCCCGACACGGGCACCGATGTTCACATAGCTCGGCATCAGCACGACGCCGCGCCCCAAAAAGGCACCCCGACGGGCCGAAGCGCCGGGGACGGCGCGCACGCCTGCTGATTGCAGGCCGTGTTTCAGGGCCAGCCTGTCGGTGTACTCGAAGGGCCCGTACTCGACGGTCTTCACCCCGGAGAGGACGAACAGCAGCAAGATGGCCTGCCTGAGCCACTCGTGCACCACGACCTCGTCGGTCACGGGGTCGATCTCGGCGACCCGGGCCTCGCCTTTGTCAAGCAGGTCGATCGCCTTGTCGACGACGTCGAACGCGTCTTGGTCCGCCGGCGAGAGTTGCGCGCGGCGCTCCCACAGCTCGCCCACCGCCGCGCGCAAGTCGTCCATCGTTTCGAGGTTATCCGTTCGTCGACGCGTGGCTTGGAAACGGGTTCCAACGAACGCGACCGGTCAGGGGATCCTTGCGGTCTCGAGCCTCCGGGCGACAAGCTCGAGCCGGTCGTCCGGCTGCACCAGGGCGATGCGGACGTGTCCGGCCCCGGCCGGCCCGTAGGTGTCACCCGGTGCGACGAGGACACCCCCGTTGACCGCGAGCCAGCGCGTCAGCGCCCAGGCCGGGCTCTCCTCCCCCGAGGCGCCGGACGGTGCGAAGCACTCGGGAGCCGCCACCCAGAGGTAGAAGGACCCGGCCGGGATGACGGCCTCGATCCCGCTCCGGCTCAGAACCTCGGCGAGACGCCCGAGCCGACCGAGGTAGATCTCCCTCTGCCGCGCGACGTGCAAGTCGTCCCCGAGAACAACCGCACCCGCGTGCTGCACCGGGCCGGGCACCATGAACCCGGCATGCTGGCGCAGGCGCGACAGGTACCCGACAAGATCGCCGTCCCCGGCGTAGAAGCCGGCCCGCAGCCCGGCGAGGTTCGACCTTTTCGAGAGCGAGTGAACCGCGACGAGGCCCTCCGGGCCGTGCTCGAGGATCGTGCGGGCGGGCCCGTTCCAGGTGAACTCGACGTAGCACTCGTCGGAGAAGACCGGGACGGCGTGGGAGCGGCCCCAGCGCGCCACCTCCTCCAGGTCCTCGAGCTGGCCGGCGGGGTTGCCGGGGCTGTTCACCCACAGGCAAAGTGCCCGGGCGGCGTCATCGGGCGAGATCGACGACAGGTCCATCGTCCCGTCCGGCCGGGTTGCCACCGCCACCGCACGGCACCCGGCGAGGACCGCGCCCATCTCGTAGGTCGGGTAGGCGAGGCGCGGGCAGAGCACGGTGTCGCGCCCGGGCGTGCGCAGGCGCAGCCAGTGGGGAACGCCGGCGACCAGCTCCTTGGTGCCGACGCAGGCCGCGACGGCCAACCGGGTGGTGTCGAGACCGAACCTGCGCGACATCCACGACAGGGCGGCTTCGCGGTACTCCGCCGACCCCATCGAGGAGGGGTACCCGCGCTCGGTCCCGGAGCTCGCGAGCGCCTCGAGGACGAGTGGGGGCGGGGGGTCGCACGGAGTGCCGATCGACAAGTCGACGGTGCCGCCCTCGTGCTGGCCGGCGCGCGCGGCGAGCGCGGCCAGCTTGTCGTAGGGGTACACGGGGGGCACGAAACCGGCCTCCGCCTCCACGCCCGGTTCCTGAGCCGGCGCTTTCTCTTCTGACACCGGGAGCCCCGTCATTCCAGGACGAACTCTGCGTAACGCCGCGCGCCGCGCTCGTCGAGGCGCGCCCGCACGAGAACGCGCTCACCCTCGTAGCGCTCGTCCACCACTTCGCCTTCACGGTGGATCGCCGCCACGACATCGCCGCGGGCCACGGGCACGGCGAGCTCGACGAGGTGATCCGCGATCCTGAGCTGGTCGGCGACGGCGCGGAGCAACTCGGGCACTCCTCGGCCCGTGAGGGCCGAGCACGCCACCGAACCGGGGTGCGAGGCCATGAGCCGTCCCGCCTTGCGCCGGTCGAGATCGGCCTTGTTGAACGCCAGGAGCGCGGGCACCTCACCGGCCCCGATCTCGGTGAGGACGGCGCGTACGGCTTCGATCTGCGCCGGCGGATCGGCTGCGGAGGCGTCCACCACGTGCACGAGGAGGTCGGAGGAGCCGACGACCTCGAGGGTGGCGTGAAAGGCGTCCACGAGCTGGTGGGGCAGCTTGCGCACGAAACCGACGGTGTCCGAGCACAGCACCGACTCGCCTCCGGGCAGGTCGAGACGCCGGGTCCTCGGATCGAGCGTGGAGAACAGCTTGTCCTCGACGAGCACGCCGGCATCGGTGAAGACATTGAGCAATGAGGACTTGCCGGCGTTGGTGTAACCGACGAGCGACACGGTCCGCAGCGCGCCCCGCTTTCGCGCCCTGCGCTGGGTGCGGCGCGTGGACTCGAGTTCCCGGAGCTCCACCTCGAGCTTGCGGATGCGGCGCATGATCCGCCGGCGATCGACCTCGAGCTGAGTCTCACCTGGGCCCCTCGTCCCGATGCCACCGGCCTGTTGGGACAGTACGAGGCCCATGCCCCTCAGCCGCGGGAGCCGGTACCTGTTGAGCGCCAGCTCGACTTGCGCCCGGCCTTCTTGGGTATGGGCATTCTGGGCGAATATGTCGAGGATCACCGCGGTCCGGTCGATGGCGGTCCTGCCGAGGATCCTCTCGAGGTTCCTCTGCTGGGCAGGCGTCAGCTCGTCGTCGAAGACCACCGTGTCGGCGTCCACGGCCTCGCTGATCCTGCGGAGCTCCTCGGCTTTGCCCCGGCCGATGTAGGTCGCCGGGTCCGCGGCCTCGCGCCGCTGCACGATGCGGGCCGCCTCATCGGCGCCGGCGGTGTCGATCAGCAGGGCGAGCTCGTCGAGGCTCGCCTCGACCTCCTCGAGCGTGCGCGGCCACGCCACCATCCCGACGAGCACGATCTTCTCCCGGAACCTCCGGTCGATGAGGGTCGTCGACACCAGTTTCACGCCGAGACCCCGCCCGTGCCCGACCGTGCGAGCCCGGCGGGCTCGACTTGGACGCGGGCCACGCGCCCTACCGGCCCGGCGAGCGTCGCCATCACCGCGAGCCGGTCTTCTCCCGAAAGGACCACCTCTGCAGTCCCACCCGGGTTGTGAACAAGGACGCGATCGGCTGCGATCCCGGCCGAATGGAGGGCCGCGGCGGCCGCCACGCTGCCGCTCCCGCAGGCGAGCGTGAGCCCGGCGCCGCGCTCCCAGACGACGAGCGACAGCTCACCGCTCCCGGGTTCGCAGGTGACGATCTCCACGTTCTGCCCACCGGGCCTCATGTTCTCGAGCGTCGGGCCGACCGCCGAGATCTCGACGCCCTCGAGCGAGGGGGCGAGCACGACGGCGTGGGGGTTGCCGGCGTCCACGAACCAGGCGGGCCACGGTTGCGCGGCCGAACCCGGGAGAGACGCGTCGCGCGACCGGGTCGAGCGGCCTCACCCGGATGCAACCCATCTCCACCGAGACGTCGGCCGAACCGAGCCCGTCCCTGCGCCGAAGGACCGCCCGGCGCAGGCCGGAGTCGGTCTCGATGGCGAGCTCGGGGCCGGCTACGAGCCCGGCCTCCACCGCCGCGAGGGCGAAGCAGCGCAGGCCGTTCCCGCTCGTCTCGGCACGGCCCCCGTCCGCGTTGCGCAGCTCCATGCGGACGTCGCCGCCCGAGACGGCGGCCCTCAGCACCAAGAGCCCGTCGGCCCCGACGCCTGTGTGGCGGTCGCAAAGCACCCGGGCCAGCCCGGCGAGGTGATCGGCATCCCTGTCCGCATCGCAGGGCCCGGCCGGAGCCAGCCTCGCTCGTTCGCCGGCGGCCGCGTCGAGCCCGCGGCCGTCGAGCGCGACCAGGAAGTCGTTGCCGAGGCCTTGGTACTTGACCAGAGTCAGCACGACCATCAGTGTCGCACGGCCTCGGCGTCGGCCGCGTCGGCGAGAAGGGCGCGCACGGCGTCACAGAGATCGTCCCGGTCGGCCCCGATCCAGACCAGGCGCGGGTCGCGCCTGAACCAGGCCTCCTGGCGGCGGGCGAAAGCCCGCAGCCTGCGGACGGCTTCGGCCTTCGCCTGCTCCAAGGCGACGCCACCTTCGACGTGCCCGAGCAGCTCCCGGTAGCCGATCGCCTGGCGGGCCGTGCGCGACAACCCGGCAGGCCTTGACGAAAGTGCCCGGACTTCGGCGAGCAGGCCTCGGGCGAGCTGGTCCTCGAGGCGCTCGGCAAGCCTGCGGTCAAGCTCGGGACGGCAAAGTTCGAGGCCGATGATGGTGGCGTCCGTGGGGGGGTAGGTGACAAGGCCGGGCCCGAACGAGGAGAAGGGGCGGCCCGCGCCGATCGTGACCTCGAGGGCGCGCACGATCCGGCGGCGGTTGCCCGGCTCGATCCGGCTCGCCGCGACCGGGTCCAGCTCACAGAGGCGCCCGAACAGCGCCGCGAGACCGCCCGGCTGGTCAGCCCGGTGCTCGAGCTCGGTGGCCTGCTCCGCGAAACGGCCCGGGATCTCGAGGCCGTCCAACACGGCGCGGTGATAAAGGCCGGTGCCTCCCACGAGCAGCGGCACCCGCCCGCGGGCGTCGATCCCCGCGAGCACCCGGCGCGCCTCGGTTTGGAACGCGGCGACCGAGAACTCCTCCGAGGGATCGACGATGTCGATGAGGTGCCAGGGCGCGGCTTTGCGCTCGGCCGCCGTGGGCTTGGCGGTGCCGAGGTCGAGCTCCCGATAAACGGCCATAGCATCCACGGAGACGAGCTCGTAGCGGTCCGGGGACGCCCGGAAAAGCTCGAGGGCGAGCGCCGTCTTTCCGGTGCCGGTCGGTCCCACGATCGCGACGCGGGGCGGAGCGGGCATCTTGAGGTCTTTCAGTCCGCGAGCTCCGGTGCTCGCTGGCCCGCCACGCCGTGACGGGGACGGGACCGTTGCACGAGGCGGTCCTGCATCCGCGTCAGCCGTTGCGTCTCTTTGGCGATGGCCGACTCCAGTGCAACATTCGCCAGGTGGCCGCTCGAGCGGACCCGGACGACACGCCCGTGGGCCACGACCGAGATCTCGCAGGTGACATGGCCGTCGTCGCGTGCCGCGTGGTCGCGCGAGAAGATGATGTCCGCCCGCTGCGTGCCTTCGAGGAACCGCTCGAGATGCCGTGCCTTCTCAACAGCGGTCTCGCGAAGACCGTCCGCGATGTCCAAGTGGCGGGTATGCACCGTGATCTCCATGGAGCAGCTCCTTTACCATCAGGGACGGCTGAAACGGTGACGGGCACGCGCGGCTGACCTGGTCTTTGACCCCACACTCGCCTGCTGAGGGTGTCCCGTGCCTGGTGGTCCAGGCCGGCTGGTGCCGCCCTGTTCCCACCTTGAGCTCACAGTTGGTCCCTTCTCCCGCCGGCACCGCCAATCGGTGCCGCACAGGGCAGGACTTACATCTAAACCGCACCATGCTCAGCGACCACGAGTCGCCTTACGTGGGTCGTTTCGCCTGCGACTGGCATCGACTTGCAACCACAGACCCGCGCAGCCCATCGACTCAAGTCTACGCCCGGGTCCCCCCCGCCTGGCCGACACTCGCCTCGCGCGTCAGGCGCTCACGTCCCGGCCGTCCAGGAGGCCAGATAGGCGAGCTGCTCAGTGGTGGGCTCGTCCAGGTGAGTCCCCATCGTCTGGAGCTTGAGGCGCGCGATCTCCGCGTCGAGACCGGCGGGCACCCCGTACACGCGGTTGGACAGCTTGCCGTGCTCTTTCGCCAGCCACTCGGCGGCGAGGGCGTGGTTCGCGAACGAGAGGTCCATGACGGCCGCCGGATGGCCTTCGGCCGCGCTCAGGTTCACGAGGCGGCCTTCGGCGAGGACGAGGATCCTCCGCGGCGCGCCGTCGGGCGAGCTCACGGTGAACTCCTCGACGAGCGGCCGGGCGGTCCGGCGCCTCCCTTCGGCCATCGCCTCGAGCTGGGCGAGGTCGATCTCGACGTCGAAGTGGCCGGCGTTCGCCACGATCGCTCCGTCGCGCATGGAAGCGAAGTGCTCGGCCCGCAGCACCTTGGTGTTGCCCGTGACGGTCACGAAGACCTCCCCCTTGGCACAGGCGAGCTCCATCGGCTCGACACCGAAGCCGTCCATGACCGCCTCCAGGGCGCGCAAGGGGTCGATCTCGGTGACTGTGACGAGTGCGCCCAGGCCCCTCGCCCGGGCCGCAACCCCCTTGCCGCACGGGCCGTACCCGGCCACGACGAAGTGCTTGCCGGCGATGAGGATGTTCGTGGCGCGGACGATGCCGTCGAGGGTGGACTGGCCCGTCCCGTAGCGGTTGTCGAACAGACGCTTGGTCTCCGCGTCGTTGACGGCGACGATCGGGTAGGCGAGCACGCCGGCGGCCTCCATCGCGCGGAGGCGGATCACCCCGGTCGTCGTGTCCTCCGTGCCGCCGATCACCTCCGACAGCTGGTGCGGGCGGGACTGGTGCAGGCGCGAGACGAGATCGCACCCGTCGTCCATCGTCAGGCGCGGATGGCCGTCGAGCACGGCGTCGATGTGGCGCAGGTAGCGCGGCGGGCTCTCGCCCTTGACGGCGAAGGTCGCGATCGCCTCGTCGGCGACGAGGCAGGCGGCCACGTCGTCCTGGATCGAAAGAGGGTTCGATGCGCAAGCGAGCACCGTCGCTCCCCCGGCCTTCAGGGTCTTGAGGAGGTTCGCGGTCTCGGCGGTCACGTGCAGGCAGGCGCCGATCACGAGGCCCTCGAGCGGCCGCTCGCGCTCGAACCGCTCGCGGATCGATCTCAGCACGGGCATGTCCCCGCCCGCCCAGGCGATCCTCTGGTGGCCGAGGCCGGCAAGGCTCGGGTCCGCTATGTCTGCAGCGACGGGTCGACCGGTCATGTGACGCGCCCTTGCGGCGCCTAGGGCCTCGCGCCTGCGAGGGATCGCTTCACCTCGACGAGCACCGGGACGGGCCCCGGGTCGATCCCCTCCCGCGCGGCGACGTGCAGCGAGACGAAGTCGCCGATCAGGAACAGGTCGAAGAGCTGGGCGAGCGGTCCCGACCCCTCGGCGCGCACCTCGATCACCGACGCCACGGCTTCCCCCACGAGCTCGGTGACGAGGCCGAAGCGGCACTCGACCTGCGTGTGCTCGAAGTCGTTGCGCAGCGTGACGATCGTGACCACCTGCCTGGTGACGTCCCCGTTCTGGCCGAAGCCGCAGATCTCGCTGTGGCACCACTCCGGCTGGGTCCCGAAAAAGGCGGGCGCCTTGGCGTTCGTGTTCAGCTGTGTCTTCCACCGCCGTGCCGCCACGGCGCCGATGCCGGTCGCGCCCTGCACAAGAGGGATCGTGCGACCGAGCTCCCGGGCGATCTCGAACGCCGTGCCGCCACCGCCGACGAGGCGGTCGCGGCGCCTTCGCAGTTGGTCGACCGCGGCACCGATCGCAGGCGTGATCCCTGCCAGCAGGCCGAGGCGTTCCAGCGCGACGAGGAGGGGCGCAGTCGTGGCCGCCACTGCGGCTCGTGGTTGGGGGATCCCCTTCATGGTGGGGAACACCGTTGCCCCGCCGGCCGTGGCCAGCTCGGCCAGGCTCCCCCCACCCGTGACCGCCATCAGCCTGGCGCCACGCTTGAGGGCGGTCCCGGCCGCCTCGAGAGTCTCCTCGGTCTCACCGGAGAACGACACCGCGAACACGAGGGTGCTCGGCCCGACGAAGGCGGGGAGGGCGTAGTCGCCCACGAGCACGACCGGAAGGCGCAGCTGGTCGCGCCCGACCGCTTGCAGGATCTCGCCCGCGACACCACTTCCCCCCATTCCGACCACGACGATCGCGGCCAGGCCGTCGGGAGAGGGAAGCCCCGTCACCTCTCGGGCGAAAGACGCCGAGGCCTCCAGTTGCTCGGGCAGCCCGGCGGTTGCCCCGAGCATGTCCAAGCTGTCGGGGGATACCCAGCTCACGAGGACGCGGCGCCGCCGGTGCCGCTGCCGGTGTCGAAGTTCGGCGTGATCGCCTCGGCGGCGGCCTTGGCCATGAGGCGTTCGTGCTCGTCTTCCCCGACGGTCTCGGACTCGTCGACGAGCATCACGGGGATCCCGTCCACGATGCGGTAGCGCCGGCGGAGCCGGGGATTGTAGAGCGCCTCCTCGTCGGCGAAGTAGTAGAGGGGGCCCTTGTCCTCAGGGCAGGCGAGAAGAGCAAGTAGTTGCGGGTCGAGCGCCATTCAAGACCCCTTTCGTGGTCGTGCCCAAACTGGTCATCCCGTCCGGTCGGCTGCGAGCCGGTGGATGACATCGAGCACCTCGGCGACGTGGCGGTCACACTCGGGCGCGCTCTTGGCTTCCAGGTTCAGCCGCAGCAGCGGTTCGGTGTTCGACGGCCGCACGTTGAACCACCAGTCGCCGAAGTCGACGGTGACCCCGTCGAGGTCGTCGATCCCCGCCCCCACGGCGCGGTAGTGCTCGGCCACCTCGCCCACGAGTCCCTCGGGGTCGTCCACCTTGGTGTTGATCTCGCCGGAGTCCGCGTAGCGCTCGAAGGGAACCCGGAGCTCGGAGAGCGGGATCCCGGCCTTGGAGAGGGCCTCGAGCACGACGAGGGCGGCGATGATCCCGGAGTCCGCCCGGTAGTTCTCCCTGAAGTAGTAGTGGCCCGAGTGCTCACCGCCGAAGATGGCACCGGTCTCTGCCATGACGGCCTTTATGAACGAGTGCCCGACGCGGGTGCGGATCGGGACGCCGCCGCGCTCGGTGATGATCTCGGGCACCGAGTGCGAGCAGATGAGGTTGTAGAGGATCTTCGAGCCGGGGTACTTCTCCAGCATCGCGGCACTGACGATCGCTGTCGTGAGCGAACCGGAGACGGGCTCGGCCTTCTCGTCGACGAGGAACACCCGGTCCGCGTCACCGTCGAAGGCCAGGCCGACGTCGGCCTTGGTCGCCAGGATCCGCGCACGCAGGTCGGCAAGGTTCTTGACCTCGATCGGGTTGGCCGGGTGGTTCGGGAAGGAACCGTCCAGCTCGGCAAAGAGTATCTCGACCTCGAAGGGCAGGCCCGCGAAGACCTCCGGCGCGATGAGGCCTCCCATGCCGTTGGCGGTGTCGGCAACGATCTTCAAAGGCCTCAGGCTGGCGACATCGACGAACGAGTGCACGTGGGCAGCGAATTCCGAGAGCAGGCTCAGGTGCTCGACACGGGGGTCGTCGTCGACGCCCGCCACCGCGCCGTCGGCCGGCGCGGTCGCGAATGCCTCGGCTGCGACCCGACGGACCTCTCCGAGGCCCGAGTCGCGACCGATCGGGCGTGCCCCCGCCAGGCAGAGCTTTATGCCGTTGTACTCGGGCGGGTTGTGCGACGCCGTGAGCATCGCCCCGGCGAGGTCGAGCTTGCCCGAGGCGAAGTAGAGGAGATCGGTCGAGGCGAGGCCGGTGTCGACGACGCCGAGACCGACCGATAGCACGCCCGCGCTGAAGGCCCGGCTGAGCTCGACGCCCGACTTGCGGACGTCACGCGCCACGACGACACGCTTGTCGGTCACGCCCTCGGCGAGCACGAACCGGCCGAACCCGACGCCGACCGCATAGACGATGCGGGCGTTGAGCTCGCCGGGGACCGTGCCCCGGACGTCGTAGGCCTTGAAGATGTCGTCGAAGGACGGCCCGGAAGATGGAGACGGATCAGGGGACATGGCGAGGCGAGCCTAGTCGGGACTCATCGGGAGGCGACGATGGCGATGATGGTGACGGCGTTGAAAGCCATGTGGGCGACGATCGAAGGACCGAGCCGCCCGGTGCGCCAGGCCAGGTAGCCGAGCACCATGCCGAAGCCCGCCAGGCCGAGGAACTGCAGCGCCTCGAAGTGCACGAGGGCGAACACGAGCCCGATCACGACGATCGAAAGGCCGGGGCCGAGCCGGGGGCCGAGCCGCGCGAAGCTGCCCACGAGCGAGCGCAGGAGAAGGCCGCGGAAGAACAGCTCCTCGACGATGGGGCTGCCGACACAGACGAGCACCGCGAGCACGACGAGCCCCGCCCCGAAGGCGTCCCCCGTGAGGCTCTGGGCGGGGTGCCCGAGCCGTGAGTAGAGGTGGTGCACGAAAGGAAGCAGCGGCGCCTCGACCACGGGCACGAGCAGGTACTGGGATCCCACGCCGACGACGATCCCGAGAGGTATGTCCGGCCAGGGCCGCAAGCTGAGCCCATAGTCCCGCACGACACTGCCCAGGCCCTTGCCGGCTGCGGTCTCCGCAGTGTCACCGGGCCTGCGGAGGTGCTCGCGCGCCGCGAGGCGCGTGGCGACGACTACCGCCCCGACCAGGCCGGCCCAGAGCGCGATCAGGCTCACGACGTCCTCGCCGTACTGGCTCGGGTGCCGCGGGTGCGCAGACAGCGACACGTAGACCGAAACGGCCAAGAAGGCGAGCACGAAGCCCGCCACGATCCCGAAGATCGCCTCGGGCAAGCCGAACGAGTTCCCGACCGGGAGGTGAGCCGGCGCCGCGCCACCGGGCTCGGTCGCGGAGGTGACGGCCGGTGCGGGACGCCCGCGGCGACTTTTCACGCGACGAGCGTCGTCGCAAGGAACTATGTCGTCAAGCCCGAGGCCCGAATTGTCCCGCCGCATATGGCCCGAAGAGCCTTCCCGCGTGGCCCGCGGACCGGCAATGTGCCGCTGACGCCTACGATGGTCGGCGTGAGTCGTCAGCCTCAAGACATGCGCCCGGGCAGCGGACCGGGAAGGATAGGCCCGGGCACCCCCACCGGTTCGGAACAGGTCTGGCGCTGGGCGATCGCGGGCATCGCAGTTGTCCTCATCGTGCTGTTCATCGGCTCGGGCATGTTCAGCCGCAGCAGCGCGAAGGCCATCGGCTTCTCCGCCTTCCAGCACGACCTCGCCACTCACCAGCTGCAAGACGCCAACTTCAACAACACCACCGGTGCCATCACCGGCACGCTCGTAAACGGCACGAGCTACACCACGACCGGTCCGGTCCAGCTCCCCGACTCGTTCTACGCCACGCTGAAGGCTGCCGACGTCAAGTACACGTTCTCGTCCCCAAGCTCGGACGCGCTCGGCGAGATCCTCATCTACTTGCTTCCCGTCGCGTTGATCATCGGGTTCTTCGTATGGATGAGCCGTCGGGCCCAGGGGCAGATGTCCAGCATCATGTCGATAGGACGCTCCAAGGCCAAGGTCTACACGTCCGAACGCCCGCGTACGACCTTCGATGACGTGGCCGGCTATCAGGGCGTCAAACAGGAGATCAGTGAAGTCGTCGACTTCCTCAAGTCTCCCGGCCGCTTCAAGGAGATCGGTGCCCGCGTGCCGAAGGGGGTGCTGCTGGTCGGTCCGCCGGGAACCGGCAAGACGCTGCTGGCGCGCGCCGTCGCCGGCGAGGCAGGCGTCCCCTTCCTTTCGGTGAGCGGGTCGGACTTCATGGAGATGTTCGTCGGCGTCGGTGCGAGCCGCGTGCGGGACCTGTTCCAGACGGCGCGCAAGCAGGCACCGGCGATCATCTTCGTCGACGAGATCGACTCGATCGGGCGCAAGCGCGGGGCCGGTCTCGGCGGCGGCCACGACGAGCGCGAGCAGACCCTGAACCAGATGCTGAACGAGATGGACGGGTTCGACGTCGCCGAGGGCGTCGTCGTCATGGCGGCGACCAACCGGCCCGACATCCTCGACCCTGCCCTTCTGCGGCCGGGCCGTTTCGACCGCCAGATCGTCGTGCCGCTCCCCGACCTCGACGAGCGCCTGCCGATCCTGCAGGTGCACTGCAAGGACAAGCGCATGGGTCCCGACCTGGACCTGTCGATCATCGCCCGCGGCACGCCCGGGATGTCGGGGGCGGACCTGGCCAACCTCGTCAACGAAGCCGCCCTGCACGCGGTGAGGCGCGGGAGCCAGTTCATCGAGATGCGCGACTTCGACGCCGCCCGGGACCGCATCCTCATGGGCCAGCCCCGCGACTCCATGGTGCTCTCGGACCTCGAGAAGGCGCGGGTCGCCTTCCACGAGGGCGGCCACGCCGTCCTCGCCTACGTGCTCACGCATGCCGACCCCCTCTTGAAGGTGAGCATCATCCCGACGGGCCTCGCCCTCGGGGTCACCCAGCAGCTCCCGACCGAGGAGAGGCACATCTACCCCCGTGAGTACATCGAGGACGCCCTCGTCGTGCGGATGGGCGGGCGCGTGGCCGAGATGCTCATCTACGGCGACCTCTCGACCGGGGCGAGCGACGACCTGCAGCGCAACACCGAGCTGGCGCGAAAGATGGTCCGCGAGTGGGGCATGTCAGAGCGCGTGGGGCCGATGGCCTGGGGATCCCAGGGCATGGTCTTCCTCGGCGAGGACCTCATGCACACCCGCGACTACTCCGAGGACACGAGCCGGGTCGTCGACGAAGAGGTCGCCCGGATCCTCCGGGAGCAGGAGGCCCGCGCCACCGCCGTGCTGCGCGAGCACAAGGCCGGCCTCGAGGCCGTGGCGCACGCCCTGCTCGAGTTCGAGAAGGTCGACGGTGCCGAGATCGGCCGGCTCATCGACGCCGCCTATAGCAGGCCTGTCCACGGCGGCGAAGAGGGCGAGGAGAAACTCGCCACCGAGCGCTACGCGCCCTCCCTCTCGGGAACGGTGATGGCACCGACCCCGCCCGGCCTCGCCTACACGGGCACGCCTCCCGAAAAGGTCTGACCGGCGGGCCGGCCCCGGCCCTTTCATCGAGGAAGGATGGGGATCCCTCCCGCAGACGACGTCAGCCCGCCGCGGTAGACGAGCTGCTGCTCGACCAGGATCGGGACGTTTGCCGAGACGAGGAGGGCGAACGAGGGCGCGTACCGCAGCACCGAACCCACGTTGAAGTCCATCTCCGATCCGGCGACGAGGCTCACGACGTCGAGCCGCGCCGGGCCGGCCGGCCCGTTGCCGAGCTCGAACAGCGTCACCGTGGCGTCCTCGCTTCCGGGGTTGTCGAGCGTGACGACGTCCTCGAACCGCGAGCTGAGCGACCCACCTGCCGCCAACCACTCCTCGTGGGGACCGGCCGTCCCAGCCGTCACGTCGATCGCCTCGAGGAGGCGGGTCTTGTACCTGGTGGTCAGGCGGGCGACGACGACCGGCATCTCCTTTTGCGCCGAGATCACGACCGAGCCCGTGCCGAGGCCGCTCTTTCCCGTGACGGGCGTCGCGAAGTCGACGATCCCCCCGGCCGGGACGACCTCGCTGAGCGCAGCCGCGACGCCTGCCCGTCCGGGCGGGGCGACGCTGACCGCGACCGGCTTTGAACCGGGGTTGTAGACCGAGTAGGTGCTCGCCACCCCTCTGCTCGACTGCATCGCCGCGAAGGACCACCGCCCGCGCCCGTGATCGGGCCCGACGAGCAACGAGCTTCCGGTGACGAAGACCTCGCGGATCTCGTTCCCGCTCGCAGACCTCGAGGCCATCTTGACCGTCTCGGAGGTCAACTCGAGCGCCCCGACGACGATGTCCCCGCTCACGGCCGTGGCTGTGACCGCGAGCGAGCTCTGCTCGAAGACCCAGCGGTGAAGATTGAGGACCACGATGCCCAGGGCGGGGACGACGACCCCCTGGAAGGCCGGGGGCGACGCGATCGCCGTACCGGTCGAGATGCTCACATTCACCGTCGCCGGCGTGGCGTCCGGGTCGTAGAGGGAGACCCGCACGTTCGAGCCGCCGTAGGTGCTGCCGGTGGGCAGATAGCCCCGAGCGCCGGTCGACAGCGAGCACGGGGACGAGAGCTCGACGACTCCGCCGGCGATCGACGTGCCGGCGATGGACTCGGCCACGGCGATACCGCCTCCCTCGGTCTCGAGCGACACCGCCGCGAACCCGGGCGGTCCGCTCGTGGCGAGCGGGAGGACCGCCTCTGACTCGGCGCCGACAGCGACCGGGGTGCTCGAGACCTGCTCACCGCTCGAGGTCCCTCCCTTGGCGAGCCCTGTTCGCGACACGACTGCGACGAGGTGCACGGGCGAAGTCCCGCTGTTCACGATCGAGATGCGCGAGCTCTCGGGGCCGGCGCCGATGGGCAGCGGGCCGGGGCAATGCCATGCGCCCGGCTTGTGCATCTCCACGACCGGCAGTGTGGGCGGTCCCACGAACCCACCGGCCGCGGCCCCGCCGATCGGCTGGTGCACGAAGACGTTGACGAGCACCAACAGCACGAGCCCGAGGGCGACGGCGATGAGGGCCCGGCGCCGGGGACCCGCCACCAAGGAGGAAAGCCTGCGACGGGGCGCGACCTCGTCCATTAGCGCGGGCTCGGTTCCGGCTCGGACGCGGGCGCCGCTCGTTCCGCCGCGTCTTCGGGCGCGTCCTCGCCGGGCGAGGGCTCCCCGCCCTCGGACGAGCCGTCATCTGCGCCCGCTAAGCCTCCGCCCGACGGGGCGGCCGGGCGGGCGAGGCGGCGGCGCTTGCGACGACGGGCGACGCCCTCGGCGATGCCAAGGGCCACGGCCAACAGGCCCGCGGCGACGCCGAGCTCCCTCAGCCACGAAGGGGTCCCTCCTCCTGTTGCGACGAGCGGCACGACGGAGCTGGCCGACGGGCTGTCGGCCACGGTCCAGGCCGCGTCCTCGAAGGCGATCACGCCGGCCTCGGTCGGGAGCTGGCGCAGATCACCCTGGGCCTCGAGCGCCTGCACGAGGCTCGGCGGTGCCGGAGCCGAGGGCGGGGCCTGAACGCCGGGCAGCATTGGGGCGATCGCGCCGGGGAGGATCACATAACGGATGCCCGCTCGCGCCAACTCGGCGCCGAGCTGGACCGTGAGCCCGGCCTCGGCTCCGGCAAGGTCCGCCTCGACCACGGCGCCGACACCGGGGTCGGCGCTCGGCCACAGGCGCCGGCCGTCCGGCAGGCCGTTCTCGCTCACTGCGAACGCCAACCCGGGGCGTATCTGCCAGGAGGGCGCCGGCACGCTGGCGGGATCACCGAGCCAGAGCACGTCGAAACCCTGGGCGCCCGGTCGGGGCGCCGTCCAGCCGAGAAGCTGCTCGTAGCCGACCGAAGGGAGCGACGAGCGGCCGTCCACCGATGAAGCGAGTGTGGGGAACAGCCCGACGACCAGGCACACGGCCGCGCCTGCGCTCAGATTCTGGCGCCACCCGAAGCGGGTTTTCGCAAGGTCGACCTCGAAGGCCGCCACGCCGAGCCCGACTGCTCCCGCGAGACAGCACGCACCCGGAGCCAGAAGGACAAGCGTCGCCCCGCCGCCCGCACCCAGCCATCCCACCGCTCCCGCATAGGCGACCGCCACCGTGGCCAGGGCCGCGACCCACCAACGCGTGGCCCAGTCCAGCCGTTCCTCGCGCGCCACGAACAGCACGAAAGCCGCACCGAGTGAGATCCCCCAGACGAGCCAGCCCGCGCCCACCGGGCCCACGTCGAAACGGAGCAGGTGCAGCAGCCCGCCCACGTCGCCGCGCGTCCCCAGCGCGCCGGAGAGGACGCTCCAGCGCGCGCCGGGCTGGAAGAAGGTGAGCGACCAGGGGAGACAGCAGACGAACGCCACGCCCAAGGCACCCGCTGTGACGCCGAGCGCGCGGCCCACCGCGGCCAGGTGGCCCGCGACCGCCGCGCCGAGCACGATCGCCAGTGACAGGACCACGACCGCCACCAGTGAGGGCGGCGCCAGGGCGGCCATGACGGCGAGGAGGAGACCGAACGGGACGACCTCGGCCAGAACGGCGCGCCGGCCCCGAGGGTCCTCCGGCGGCGAGAACGGCTCCAGCCTGGTTGCGCGGCACATCCGCGACATGACAAAGGGCATCCCGGCGAAGGCCACGAGAGCCTGCAGGTCACCTGCGGCGATGCCGTTCCATACGAGCGGGAGGCCGAGATAGGCGATCGTGCCCGCAAGCCGGGCCCGGCTCGAGCCGAGCGGCCGCAGCAGCCGGTGCATCCCGATGGCGCCCACGAGGATCGGGCCCAACACGAGCAGCTTCTCCACCTGGGCGGTGCTGCCGAGCAGGATCGCGCCGGCCACACCCACCAGGCCGAACCCGGGGGACGCCGGCCCGGGCGCCTGCCATCCGGCGTCATGCCAGCCGCCGAAGAAGTCCCGCAGCAGCGCGCTCGGCGCCGGGAAGGCCAAGAGCTGGCCCACCAGAGGCAAGTGGCCCGTCACGAGGTTACGGACGCCGAACAGGACGACGACGGCCACACCAATGAGAGCCCAGCCGGTCCGGTGCGGCACGACGGGCCTGTTGCGGCTCGAGGCGATCCGCGCAGGCTCGAGATCCTCATCTGGCCGGAACCTGGTCTCGAGCGCAGTTACGACCGGGGCAGCGGGGAGCGCCGCGCCGACCGGGCTGGCCTCGAGAGCCGTACGCCGGTCGCCGCGGCTCAACATCCGCGCCACGACCCGGTCGGGCCGCTGGCGCACGAGCGCGAGCGCCTTGCGGGCTCTGCGCAGGCTGCGGCGGTGGCGCCAGTTCCACCACCACGCGTCCGCGACGCGCTTCGAGCGCTCCCGCTCGCCCCGCAACGTCGCCACCGCCATCTCCGCGAGCGACCCGGCAGCGAGGTCGAGCACGACGGCCAGGCGTAGCGGCGCGTCGTAGTTCTTGAGCACCGCCCGCAGCTCATGGCGACGGCGCAGCATCGCCGTGTTGCCCGCCCTGCCCGAGCCGGACCTCGCCACCTGGACGTGACGGACGCGCGCCGCGGGAGCGACGATGACCCGCGCCCCGGCCACCTGGGCCCGCCAGCACAGGTCCACGTCCTCGCCGAACAGCTCGATGTCTGGATCGAAGCCGCCGAGCGCCCGGAAAAGGTCGGCCCGCACCAGCATGCAGCCGCCCGGCACGGCGAACACCTCGCGACCCTCGTCGTGCTGGGCCTGGTCGAGCTCGCCGGGCTCGACCCGCTCGATCGCCACGCCGAAGCGGTCGACCCCGAGGCCGATCTCCAAGAGCCGGTCAGGGGCGTCCCACTCGACGAACTTCGGCCCGACGATGCCGGCGTTGGCGCGGTAGGCCTCACCGACCAGGCAACGGACCGCATCGGGTGAAGGGGCCACGTCGTCGTGGCAGATCAACAGGTGAGAGGCACCCTCGACGGCGACGAGCGCCTCGTTCGCGGCCGCGGAGAAACCCTCGGACGTGCTCTCGCGGAGAATGAAGGCGCGCGGGAGCACGGCTGCGACACGTGCCGTCAGCTCCTCGTGGCTCGCGGCGTCCACCACGAGCACGTCGAGGTTCGGGTAGTCCTGTGCGCCCAGCGCTTCCAGGCATTCCTCGAACCACGGTCCCGGGTCGCAAGCGACCACCACGGCGACGACCGGCGGGGCCTGCTCCTCCGGCATCAGGGCCACGCTACCGCGGACGCGCCGGCGGAACCGGGAGGGCGGGCAGGGCTACGCTTGCTATAGTTAGCATTTTGTAGTACACTAGTGAGCGAACGGCCCGGAGCGCGGTTGAGGCCACAACCTCCCCACGGTGCTGTCGAGAACGTCGAGACGAGGAGGATCGGGACATGACCGACATACGAGACGGTCTTCATGATGTGGCACAAGCCGTCGCGGATCTCGCCAAGGAGGCTGCGTACGTCGCCATCGGCGTCGGTGTCCTCGAGTTCCAAAGAGCACAGGTGCGCCGCCACGAGCTCGCCTGTGCCCGCAAGCTGATCTCCGGGCGGCCCAAGGACTTCGACGAGACGGTCGCCCAGGTGCGCAAGGCCGTCGACGCGAACATCGATCCGATCCTTGCGCTGCTCCCCGAACAGGCACAGGCCGTCGTCCGCCAGACACGCGACGAGCTGCGGAGCCGGCTCCGGTTCTCCGCCTGAGTCAGGCGAGGCGCCCGCGCCAGTACTCGAGGACGTCCGACAGGGTCTTGGCCAGCGCGATCGTGGGCTGCCACCCCGTGGCGGCGACGAGCTTGGAGGAGTCGCCGACCAGCACCGGGACTTCGACCGGGCGGAAGAGCTCGGGGTCGGTCACGAAGCTCACCTCGCACGACAGCATGCCCGCCATCTGCGACGCCAGGTCGGCGATGGAGATCGCGCGGCCCGAGCAGACGTTGTAGGCCTCGCCCGCAGCCCCGTACAGGGCGAGCAGCCGGTAGGCCCGCACGACGTCGCGGACGTCGGTGAAGTCCCGGGAAGCCGTGAGGTTGCCGACCTTCACCTCCCCGCCCTTGCGCAGCTCGGCCTCGACCATCCGCCGTGCCAGCGCCGCCACCACGAAGTCGTCGACCTGGCCCGGTCCCACGTGGTTGAAGGCCCGGGCGCGCACGACCCTGAGGCCCCGGCCCAGGTAGGCCTGCAGCCCCAGGAACTCGGCGGCCACCTTGCTCACGGCATAGGGCGTCACGGGGCGGAGCTCGGCCTGCTCGTCGAGCATCTCGGTGTCGGGCGCCGGGCCGTAGACCTCGGCCGAGCTGATGAGAACGACCACGGGCGGGACATCGCACGCGGCCGCCGCCTCGAGGAGGTTCAAGGTGCCGACGGCGTTCACCCGGAAGGTCTCGGCGGGCTCACGCCAGGACTGGCCGACATGGGTCAGCGCCGCCAGGTGGTACACCACGTCCGGCGTCGCTTGTTTGAGGTCGGCTGCGATGAGGGCGGGGACGGTCACGTCGACTTCCGGACCGGGGGCGATGGCGGTGTCGCCCTCGTCGGAGAGGTGGCGCAGGAGCCATTCGCCAACAAAGCCCGTCCCACCGGTCAAGTACGCGCGCACGGCGCTCAGGCTACCTGCCGATCCGGCCATTCCCCGGTGATTCCGGTCCGCAAGAGCGCTTTGCGGGCGCCCTCGGCGTCAAGTCCCCGCCGCGGTGCGGTACACGGCCAGGTGACCCTCGGCGCTGGCTTCCCAGGTGTAGCGGGCCGCGATCGAAAGCCCGTCGGATCGCCGGCGCTCCCGGTCAGCGGCGGCGTCTTCGGAGATCGCCGCCTCGATCGCCGCCGCGAGCGCGAGCGGCTCGCCCGGCGCGACGAGCAGGGCGCTCCCGCCGGCGACCTCGGCCATGGGCGTGCCCGAGGTCGTGACGAGGGGTGTGCCGCAGGCGAGAGCCTCGAGAGCCGGGAGGCCGAAGCCCTCCTCGAGCGACGGGTAGACGACCGCACGGGCGCGGCGCAGGAGGGCCGGCACGTCCCCGTCGGCCACGTAGCCGAGCCGGCGGATCCGCCCCCGGGAATGCGCCGCGGCCACCGATGCCAGCACGGGTTCCGCCTTCCAACCGGCACCGCCGGCGAGGACCAGCTCGAGTGACGTGTCATCGCCCGCGAGCCGGTCGAAGGCGGCGGCGAGGTCGGCGATGCCCTTGCGGGGCTCCAGGGTCCCGAGGTGCAACAGGTAGGGCCGCTCGAGGCCGAGGCGCTGCAGGACCTCACCGTCGGCGCCGGGACGCGGCTCGTCGACGGTGAAACGGGCGTGGTCCACGCCATGGGGCACGACCACCACCGGACATGGTGGGGAAAGAAGCTCCTGCAGGCGTCGCGCGGTCATCTCGCTCACACAGACGATGGCGGCCGCGTGCGCCACCGAATAGCGCATGGCGGCGCGGAACCACTTCACCTTGCTCGCCTCGTGCCACTCGGGGTGATCGAAGAACGTGAGGTCGTGGATCGTCACGACGCAGGGCACCTTGGAGCGCCGCGGCATCGTGTAGTGCGGGCCGTGGTGCACCTTGACCGGCGGCGATGCGAGGCCGGCGACCACTGAGCCCAGACGCGCCTGCTCGTACAAAAGGCGCGCCGGGCGGCTGCAAGGGGCGGTCGCCACGACCCGCTCCCCCGGCGCCACGCGTGCCCACCTGGCGCCGTCGTCACGCCGGGCGAGGAGGCTGAGCCGGCAATCGGCACGGCCGCCGAGAGCCCGGGCCAGCTCGACGACGTAGCGGCCGGCTCCCACGGGACGAGCCGGCACGGCGCTCACGTCCATGGCGACGGCGAGAACGTCTTCTCCCGAGCCGCCGGTCATCGCCCTGCCCGCCCCTCGACGACGGCCCGCTCCCAGATCGCCACGTGCGCCCGCGCGGTGTCCACCCAGCGCAGCTCGCCCGCACGCTCGAGGCCCTTGGTGACGAGCGCCTGGCGTGTCACCTCGTCGACCGCCGCCGTCACGAGCCCCTCGGCAATCGAGGCGGTATCGGTGGGGTCGACCTCGAGGGACGCCCCGGCGGAGCTCGGGACCCGGCTCGAGACGACGGGGGTCCCCTGGGCCATCGACTCGACGACGGGGAGGCCAAAGCCCTCCACGATGGGGACGTAGGCACACAGGCGGGCCCCCGCGTAGATCGCGGCCAGCGTCCCGCCTTCGACCGCACCTGCGAACACGACCCCGGCGCCCGGCCCGTGCGGGCCAGCCGAGGGGGAGCGCCCCCACCCGCTCGGTCCCACGACCACAAGCGGCCAGGGCTCGGGCAGCTCCGGCCTGGCGAGGACGTAAGCCTCAAGGAGACGCCCGAGGTTCTTCCGCGGCTCGAGGGTGCTCACGCTGAGCAGGTACTCGCCGGTGACCCCGAGGCGCGCGAGCAAGGCGTCGCCCGCGGCGACGTCGGGCTCGGCGAGGTGATCGGCGCCCTCGCTCACGACCACGAGCCGGTCGGCGGTGACGCCGAGGCCTGCGGACAGGACGGCCTCGGCGGTCTGCTCGGAGGGGACGACGATGATGGCCGCCCGCGTCGCGGCGCGTCGCAGCGCCGCCTCGTGCCACCGCCTGCCCCTTTCGGGAAAGGCCTCCGGCATCGACCTCCACGCCACGTCGTGCACCGTGATCACCAAAGGCCTGCCCGCGGAGGGCACCGGCGCCGCCAGTGAGACCGAGTGGACGACGTCACTGCGGCGCCCGACACGACAAAGCCCGAGATCCCACGCACGCGTCATGAGCCGGCTCGGGAGCCTCGAGCACTCAAGGGGGAAGCCGAGGTTCCCGAGCGGGTCGGGGCCGGGACGCGGCCGGCTCGCGACAATGGTGATCGCCGGGCGCTCTTCGGCCCCGAGCTCGCCCATGCCCTTCAGCAGGCCACGGATGTAGGTCCCGATGCCACCGGGCACGCGCCGGCGCAGCTGCTCAGCGGCGAGCGACACGTGCACGGGCGTCAACGTGCCCGCCGGTCGCGCGCGGCCACGCCGTAGAGGTCGATCATCGACGCGGCCGCCGACTCCCAGCTGAACGAGGAGGCTCGGACGCGCCCGGCTCGCACGAGCCTTGCCCGCAAGGCGTCGTCGTCGATGACCCTCGCCAGCGCCGCCGCCATCGCCTCGTGGTCGCCCGGCGCCACAAGTTCGGCCGCATCGCCCACGACCTCGGGGACGGCCCCTGCCGACGTCGCGACGACGGGCACCCCGACCGCCATCGCCTCGAGCGGCGGGAAGCCGAACCCCTCGTACACCGACGGGTAGGCGAGGGCGAGGGCTCCCTCGAGCAAGGACTGCCGCTCGGCTTCTGCGAGGTAGCCCACGCGCACGACGTGCCCGGCGACGCCGCTCGCCTCCACGGCGGCCCTGAAGGCCGGCTCTCCCCACCCGTCGGGCCCGGCGACGACGAGCTCGAGGTCCCCATGTGTGCGCGAGAGCTCGGCGAACGCCTTCACCAACGTGGGCAGGTCCTTCCGCGGCTCGACGGCGCCGAGCGCGAGCAGGTAGGGCGCCGAGCGTTCCCGCCGCCCCGAACGTGCCGGGGAACCGGTGGCGTCGTCGCTCGGGACGGCGAGGCCGGCCGGGACGACCCGGACCCGCGCGGCGTCGGCGCCGATGAGCTCGAGCACCTCGTCCCGCACGAAGCCCGAGAGCACATGGACAAAAGCGCCGCCTCGGACGGCCCGCTTGACGAGCCGCGGGTACTGACGCGAGGCCGGCGCGCACAGCTGCGGGTAGCGCACCGCTGTCAGGTCGTAGACCGTGACGACGCGACCGGCGTGAGCCGACGGCGGCACGACGTAGTTCGTCCCGTGCACGACGTCCACCGGCCCGGTGAGCCATTCGATGGGGGGCAGGTCCGCCCGCGCCCACACCGAGTTCGCAAGGCGCGCGGGCAAAGGCCAGGTTCGGACCGGGATCCCGAGCGCGCCCGCCGTCGCGCCGGTGGCACGACGAGCATTACGGGCCACGGCGTAGCCGAGCAGCTCCACCTCCTCGCCTGCGACGAGGGCGCCGGCAAGACCGGTGCAGAAACGGCCGATCCCGGTGCGCTCGCCGGCGAAGGCAAGCACGTCGAAACCAACCCGGAGCCTCGTCAAGGCGACCCCGGCCAGGGTGGGCTCGCCGGGGCGGGCGGACCGGCGAGCGGACGACCAGCCGTCAACGGAACAGGTCCTCCCCGTAGGGCCGGACCACGTCTTCTGCGACTGCACCCGGGCCGAAGAGCGCCGCGTCCACTCCCCTGACCACGGCCACAGGGACGCCCCGTGCCTTTCCCATGACAAGCTCTGCAGCCGCGGCGATCTCGTCCACGACGCAGATCTCGGTCGCGACGAGCTCCCGGCCCAAGGCGTCGGTCGTCCCGCGGAGGTCGACCACGGCGCGGATGCCCGCGCAACCGATTGCCACGTCGGTCACGCCGCGCCGCCAGGCTCGGCCGAAGGTGTCGGAGATGACGACGGCGACCTCCAGGCCCGTGCGTGCCCTGAGGCCGTCCCGCAAGCGGCGGGCCGAGCGGTCCGGGTCCTCGGGCAGCAACGCCGCCCAGCCCTCGGCCACGTTGGACAGGTCGACGCCCGAGTTCGCGCACACAAACCCGTGCCTGGTCTCGGTCACGACCAGGTCTCCCCTGCGCCTCAGCACGCGAACCGACTCGGACTCGGCGAGGAGGCGTTTCGCGTCCGGGTCCGACGGATCGATCCGGACCGTGCGACCCTCCGCCTTGGAGACCACCTTCTGGGTGACGACGACCACGTCGCCCCCGGCCAAAGGCGCGTGCTCGGCGATGAGCGCCGCCAGGTCGTCCCCGGGGCCGATCTCGGGAAGGCCCTCGATCCCCAGCACCAGCAGTGATTCGCCGATCGCCATTGGCGCAGTCTTCACCCAAGCAGCCGGCAGGCGCTACGCATCGGGCCCGGCTGTCGCCGAGCCCGATGATCCCGCGCCGATGCCACCGGCCGCAAGCACGGCGCGGGCGAGTCCCGCCGCCAGCTCCGGCGAGCCCATGACCGTCGGCGCGACGACACAGTGCACACCGGCCAGCTCGACCTCGACGGCGCGATCCTCGTCGGCCTCGTCGATCACGAGCGTGCCGACGAAAGAGCCGAGGAAGCGGGCGACGCCCGGCGCGGACGCCTCCCCGCCCAGCTCGACGAGGAGCCGGTCGGCCGGGCCTTTCAAAGCCGCGCCCGCCACGATCGGCGACACGGCCACGACCGCGTCGCGGCGGGCCCGCAACACTTCCGCCACGCCCGGCACGGCGAGGATCGGCCCGATGGACACGACCGGGTTCGAAGGTGCCACCACGATGATCTGGGCCGATCCGAGCGCCTCCAGCACGCCGGGCGCAGGCGTGGCCCGGGCGGCACCCTCGAAGCGGACCGAATCCACGGCGACCGAATGGCGCAGCTTCACGAAGTACTCCTGGAAGGCCACCTCCCGCTGATCGGCGAGCCGCAGCCTGGTGCGCACGGGGTCGTCGCTCATCGGGAGGAGGTGGATCGAAAGGCCCCAGGCGCGTGCGATCTCCTCGGTGACCACAGAAAGAGTCGCGCCCTCGCGCATGCGGCCGGTGCGGTAGAGGTGGGTCGCGAGGTCGCTGTCACCGAGCCGGAACCAGGTGATGGCGCCGTAGCGCTCCAGGGCCTCCATGGCGCGAAAGGTCTCGTCGGTGAGCCCCCAGCCGGTGGCGGGGTTGACGGCCCCGGCGAGGGTGTAGGTGATCGTGTCGAGGTCGGGGCTCACGCACAGGCCATGGAGCTCTGTGTCGTCGCCGGTGTTGACGACGGCGACGATCTCGCCGGGATCGACCACCGCCTGCAGGCCGGCGAGCATCCTGGCGGCGCCGACCCCGCCGCAGAGGACTGCTATCACGAAGCGGCCCGGCGGACGTGGTCGACGACTGCCGCCACCCCCTTGCCGAGAGGCGTCCAAGGTTTCCAGCCGAGATGCAGGCCCGCCCGTCTCGGGTCCAAGGCGCTGCGTTGTATCTCACCGGGCCGGGCCGGCGCGGGTCGCGCCTTGAGGTCGCTCCCGCAGGCCTTCGCGACGATCTCGTACAGCTTCGAGACCGATGTCTCCTGGCCGGTGCCGATGTTCATCACGAGGCCGCCGCCGCGACGCGTGGCGCGTGCGAAGGCATCGACGACGTCGTCCACGAACACGTAGTCGCGGGTCTGGCTCCCGTCTCCGAACACGACGCAGGGCCGGCCCGCGACGAGGTTGCCCGCGAAGATCGCCACCACGCCGGCCTCGCCGTGCGGGTCCTGACGGGGGCCGTAGACGTTGGCGAGCGCCAGGGCGGTGAACTCGATCCCGTGCAGCTCGCGATATGCGACCAGGTAGTCGATGGCCGATTTCTTCGACACACCGTAAGGCGACAGCGGCTTGTGAGGTTGATGCTCGTCGACGGGCAGATCCGACCCGTCCGGCTCGCCGTACAGCGTGCCTCCCGAGGCCGCGAAGACGATCTTGGTCGTCCCCCCCGCCCGAGCGCCCTCGAGCACCTGGATCGTGCCGAGGATGTTGACATCGGCGTCAAACACGGGCCTGTCGACCGAGACGCGGACGTCCGCCTGGGCGGCCAGGTGGAAGATCACCTCGGGGCGCCGGTGGCGCACCAGGTCGACGAGATCACCCGAACGGACGTCGAGGTTGTGGAAGCGCAAGGCGCCCCCCGAGGCGCGGGCGTCGGCGAGGTTGGCGAGCGACCCGGTCGACAGGTCGTCCACGACATCGACGTCGTGGCCTTCGGCGAGAAGGCGATCGACGAGATTCGAGCCGATGAACCCCGCACCTCCGGTCACCATTGCACGCATGGCGTCCGCCTCCTCGCTCGACAGCTTCAGGACAAGGGATAACGCGCACCGTCGAGCACCGAGCCCGCCGGCACGTCGGCCCCGACGCCGACAATCGTCATCCCGCTCAAGTGGCCCCGCTCGCCGATGACGGCGCGCGGGCCGACGATGCTGTCCTCCAGGACTGCGCCCGCGCGGACCTCGGCCCCGGCCATCAGCACCGAGCGTCGCAGCACGCAGTCGGGGCCGACCCGCGAGCCGGCACACACGACGCTGTCCTCCACGACCGAGCCTGCGGCGATCGAGGCCCCAGGGCCTACGAAACAGTGCTGGCCTAGGTGGGAGGCGACCTGCGCGCTCGGGTCCACCCAGACCCCGGGACGGATCTCGGGCGCGGGCGGGACGCTCACGCGCCGGCCCCCGAGGATGTCGAGCTGCGCCCGGAGGTACTGATGCGGTCTGCCCGTGTCGAGCCAGTAGGCAGCAAAGGCCATCGCGTAGAGCCTGCCCGCGGCGACCAGCTCGGGGAAGGTCTCGCGTTCGATCGACACACGCCGCCCGCCCGGGATCCGGTCGAGCACCGAGGTCTCGAGCACGTAGATGCCGGCGTTTATCAGGTTTGTCGGGGCTTGGCCTTGCGGGGGCTTCTCGATGAAGGCGGTCACTCTGCCCGCCTCGTCGGTCGGCACGACACCGAAGCTCGACGGGTCCGGGACCGGGGTCAGTGCGATCGAGGCCTCTGCGGCTCGCGAGCGATGGAACGCCACGAGGGCGGATGCGTCGGCTTCGGTGAGCACGTCCCCGTTCAGGACGAGAAAGGTCTCGCTGACACCGGCCTTGTCGGCTGCGAAGCGCACAGCGCCGGCCGTGTCGAGCGGCTCCGGCTCGATGACGTACTCGAGCGCGACGCCTGCGAGCCGGTTGTCCGGGAACGCCTGCACGAAGGCGTCGGCCCGGTAGCCGAGCGAGAGCACGGCCCGGTCGACGCCGTGACCGGCCAGCCACTCGACCACGTGGGTGATCATCGGTCGCCCGACCACGGGCAGCATCTGCTTGGGGATCTCGTATGTGAGCGGCCTGAGCCGCGTTCCCTCGCCGCCGACGAGGACTACCGCGTCCATCAACCAGTGGTGGTCGTGCTGCTCACGGGCTTTGTCGTGGTGGTGCTCACCGGCTTGGTCGTGGTGGTGGGACCGCCGGGCGATGTCGTGGTGGTCGTGGTCGAAGTGCTCGTCGTGGTCGTCGTCGTCTGGGACTTGAGGAACGCCGCGACGAGCTTCGCCGCCGTCGGCGTGGCGACCGAGGCACCCTTGGGGACGAAGGCCAGCGAGAACATCTCGCCGTTGGCGTAACCGATGCCCACGGGGCTCGGGGCGGCGAAGGGCGTCGTAGAGGTCGGTGAGGGCCAGATGAGCACCTGGACGTGACCGGGCTTCGGGCCGCACTTGCGGGTGGCGCCGTAGGTGCCGGCGAGCTTGCCGAGCGACTTCGGCAGCGTGAGCGTGCTGGCCGTCAGATTCACGTCCTCGGAGGTGAGGAACTTGGCCAGAGTCGCCTTGGCGCCCTCGAATTGGGCCGCCTTGGCGCCTGCCCTCGCGGGCTCGATGTCGACCACGCCGTTGCCCGTCGTGATGATGCCCGAGGTCTGGTCGGCGCTACGGGGCAGGTTCACGACCTGGCCGCAGATATCGGCCGAGAGCGCCACCTGCCAGTGGTCGGTCAGAAGGGGCGGCGTGGTGTTGGCCTGGGTCGTGGTTGTCGTCGTCGAGGCGTTCGCCGCGGACTGCTGACGCTCGTGGCGGCTGAACACTATGAGCCCGAGTCCGATGACGCAGACCGCCAGCAGGATGGCGTACCACCCGACGGGCGTGCGTTGTCTGTAGCTGCGGCTTCCGCCGATCGACGCGGCTCCGCGCGACCCTGCGGCTGATCGAATTCCTGGGCACGGGCCGCGACTCTAGCCCCAGCTGGAGCCACCATCTCTCCGAGCCGGTGCTGCGGGCGCCTCGAGCCTGATTGATCGGCCCTCAGCCGGTACCGCTCGCGGGGCGCGAGCGGTTGGTGCGGAGCGTGCCCAAATAGCGCTCCCCGCACGCGAGCACGAGCCGCGCGCCGAGCGCGACCGCCACCAAAGGAAGCAGGATGCGCTGGCGTCCTCTGGTCGAGCGGACCGCAAAGCGCATGATCGAGCGGTGATGAGCCACGAGCATCCTGTAGGGCTCGCGCGATGTCGAGCGCCCCTGCTCGTGGACCACCCGGGCCGACGGCTCGTACAAGACGCCCCAGCCGGCGCGGTGCAGGCGCCAGCAGAGGTCCACGTCCTCGACGTACATGAAGTAGGCCTCGTCGAAGCCGCCGACGGCATCGAAGGCGTCGTGGCGCACGAGGAAGCCCGCGCCCGACACCCAGTCGGCCCCGCGGGCGCGGTGCTGCTCCTCGCCAAGCAGCCGGTAGCGGCGTGTCCAAGGGTTGCCGGGCCAGAAAAGGCCGACGAACCCGTGCCCGAGCGCGTCAGGGAGGTCCGGGAACGTGCGGCCGGAGGGGTAGACCGCGCCGTCCGTCTCCAACAGCATGGGGCCTGCCACGGCGGCGTCGAGATGGGCGTCGAGCGCTTCGGTGAGCCGTGCCAGGGCACCCGGCTCGGCGACGAGGTCCGGGTTGCAGATGAACAACAGCTCGCGCTGACACGATCTCGCCCCGAGGTTCGCTCCGGCGCCGTACCCCCTGTTGCGTGGCGAGCGGATCAGGCGGCACGGGCATTCCGGCGTCTCGGCGAGGGCGTCCGAGCCGTCGCTCGAGCCGTTGTCCACGACGACGATGTCGGTGACGCCGCTTTGGCGCAGGCTCGCCACACAGCGCGCCAGCACCTCGCCTGCGTTGTAGTTGACGACGACCGCCCCGAGCCTCTGGGAGATGTCGGATGGCGCCAATTCAAGCCGTCAGCTCGGCGACAAGACCTGTGATCGCCTGCTCCCAACTCGGAAGGAGGTCCCAGCCCGAGAGCCGCATGGCGGCGTTGTCGAGCACGGAGTTGGCGGGCCGGGGCGCAGGACGGGGTGGGTCGAGCTCACTGGTCGAGACCGGCTCGACCCGTCCCGGATCGAAGCCCGCAAGGCCGACCACCAGGCGCGCGAAGTCGTACCAGGTGGTCGAGCCCTGGTTGGTCACGTGGAAGATGCCGGCATGCCTGGCGAGCGAGAGGTCGACCACGCGCCCCGCGAGGTCCGCCGCCGAGGTCGGGCTCCCCCGCTGGTCGTCGACGAAGCGGAGCGTGCCGCCTTCGGCGGCCAGGCGCAGCACCGTCTTGACCATGTTGGCCCCCGTCCTGCCGTTCACCCACGCCGTGCGCACGATCGTGTGGCCCGGGTCGAGCTCGCGCTCACCACCGAGCTTGGAGCGCCCGTAGACCGAGAGCGGGTTCGGGTCGTCCCACTCGACGTACGGCCTAGGCGAGGTGCCGTCGAAGACGTAGTCGGTCGACAGGTAGCACAGGTGCGCACCGACGATCCGAGCTGCCTCGGCGACATAGCGGGTGCCGAGGCAGTTCACGCGGTAGGCGCGGTCGGGATCGGACTCACAGGCGTCGACGGCGGTCCAGGCGGCCGGGTGGATGACGACGTCCGGCTCAACCGTCCCTATGGCGGCCAGCACGGCGTCGCGATCGGAGATGTCGAGGACACTTTCCTCCGGGGCGATGATATCGAGCACCGGGCCGCGCACCCGGAGATCTGCGCGGCGCTGCAGCTCGCGCACGATCTCGGTTCCCACCTGGCCGGTCACGCCGGTTACGAAGACGCGCACGCCGCGGCCTCAGGACTGCCCGGCGTTGGGCGGCGCGCCCGCCCAGGACGACTCGACGACCGGCGAACGCCCGATCAGGGGCTCCCACCAGGAGCGGTTGTCGCGGTACCAGGCGACGGTCGCCTCGAGGCCCGACTCGAACTCGACCATCGGCTCCCAACCGAGCTCGGTGCGGATCTTGGTCGAGTCGAGCAGGTACCGCCGGTCGTGACCGGGCCGGTCCGGGACGATGGTCTTCAGCGACTCGGGCCTGCCGGTCGCTCTGAGGACGCCGTCGGCGATCTCCTCGATGCTCGCCTCCTCGCCCGACCCGACGTTGTAGGTCTCGCCTATGACGCCGTCTGCAAGCACGAGCTCGACGGCACGGCAGTGATCGTCGACGTGCAGCCATTCACGCCGGTTCTTCGTCGAGGCGTACAACGGGAGAGTCTCGCCCTCGAGCGCGCGGGTCGTGAAGAGCGGGATGACCTTCTCGGGGAATTGGTAAGGGCCGTAGTTGTTGCAGCAGTTCGTGATCGTCGCGGGGAGGCCGAAGGTCTCTATGTACGAGCGCACGACGTGGTCTGCACCGGCCTTGGAGGCGTTGTAGGGCGTGCGCGGCCTGTAGGGGGAGTCCTCGTTGAAGGAGTCGTCGCTGTCGAGCGCGAGGTCCCCGTAGACCTCGCAGGTCGAGATGTGGTGGAACCTTGCGACCTCTCCCCGTCTGGCGGCCTCGCACAGCGCCTGGGTCCCGAGCACGTTCGTCCTGAAAAAACGGGCCGGGTCCAGCACGGCCAGGCTGTTGTGAGACTCGGCCGCGAAGTGCACGATCGTCTCGACTCCGTGGCGGGTGAGCGTCTCGGAGACGAGAGGCTGGTCGCAGATGTCCCCGTGAACGAAGTCCACCCGGCCTTCGGCCTCGAGCTCGGCGATGGAGCGGCGGTCCCCGGCATAGGTCAGGGCGTCGAGCACGACGAGTTGATCCTCCGGGTGGCGCCGGGCCCAGTAGCGCACGAAGTTGGAACCGATGAAGCCCGCGCCGCCTGTGATGAGCAGTTTCATGATCGGCCCAGGCTAATCGGACTCGGCCGCCACGCTGGGGCCGCAAGCGATCGGCGGGGCACCCCGAGGCCGATGGCCCACCGCTCAGCGCACGTGGACGACGTCGCCGGCCGCGATCGTGCGGATGCAGGCGGCACTGGAGACGAGGAGACACCCGGCGTCATCGACGTCAAGGGCCCTCCCGCGCACCGTCTCGTCGCCGAGCTGGACGCTGACCTCCCGCCCGATCGTCGCGCAACCCAGGCGGTACTGCGAGGCGATCGTGCGGCGTCCCTCGGGGCTGGAAAGCATCGCACTCAGACTGCCCGTTGCTTCGAGCAGCCTTACGACAAGCTCGTCCCGGTCGATCTCGTGTCCCGCGATGCGGTTCAACGAGGTGGCCCCGGACGCGATGGACGTCAGCTCCGGGTCCCTCGCGTCCTCGGGCGGCCAGCCGGCGGGCCAGTTCACGTTGATCCCGATGCCCACGACGATCCCACGCCGCCCGCGGCGGACCGGCTGCTCGGGGTCGCCCCCTGTCGGGGGCGGCAGGATCTCGGACAGGATGCCGGCGATCTTGCGCCCAGCGCCCGCGCGCCCGCGCAGCGGCTCGGGTGCCTCCCCGCCGCTTGCGGTCCCGGCGATCAGGTCGTTCGGCCATTTCAGGGCCAGCTCGGCCCCAGCAGTCGCCCGGCAGGCCCGGACGGCCGCGAGCGCCACGGCCCAAGCGGCCAGATGGAGCTGTTCCGGACCGAGATCCGGCTTGAGCAGGATCGAGCACAGCACCGACGTGCCGGGCGGCGCCACCCAGCTCCTCCCCAGGCGCCCCCGCCCGTCGGTCTGGTGGTCGGCCACGACGGCATAGCCGTTGGGAACCTGCGCACCACCCCCTAGCCCATTACTCGCGAGCCTCGCCAGGTACCGGCTCGTCGAGTCGACGACCGCCAGGCGCTCCGGCACTGCGAAGGGAATCGGCTCCTGGCTTTGGGCATCGCTCCGGACGACGAGATCGCCCCCGTTGTGCTCGCGGGTAGCCTGCTCGGTTGAGCACTCCCCTACGGGTGGTCTGTCGGCTCGCGGCACCTGTTCCATTGGGACACGAGGCTAGGAAGGAGAACCGTGTTCGACAAGGTGCTCATCGCCAACCGCGGCGAGATCGCCGTGAGGGTGATCCGGACCTGCCGCGAGCTCGGGATCGCGACCGTGGTCGTCTACTCCGAGCTCGACAGCAACTCCCTCCACGTCCGCCTCGCCGACGAGGCCTACGCCCTGGGTGGCCAGACCGCAGCCGAGAGCTATCTCGTGACCGGATCGATCCTGGACGTCCTCGCACGCAGCGGCGCCGACGCGGTGCACCCCGGCTACGGCTTCCTCGCCGAGAACGCCGCCTTCGCCCGGGCGGTTGCCAGCGCCGGCGCCGCCTTCGTCGGGCCGCCCGCGAGCGCCATCGAGATCATGGGCAACAAGATCAGCGCCCGGCGTGCCGCGGACCGCGCAGGCGTCGCGAGTGTTCCCGGTCGGAACGAGCCGATCACGGACCCGGCCGAGGTCGTCGCCTTCGGCGAGGCGAACGGCTGGCCGATCGCGATCAAAGCCGCTTTCGGCGGGGGCGGACGCGGCATGAGGGTCGTGATCGGCGCCGGCGACGCCGCCGAGGCCATGGAAGCCGCCCAGCGCGAGGCCCGGTCGGCCTTCGGGCATCCGGAGGTCTACCTCGAGCGCTATCTCACCTGGCCTCGCCACATCGAGATGCAGGTCTTCGCCGACAGCCACGCCAACGCGGTGTGGCTCGGCGAACGGGACTGCTCGTGCCAACGGCGTCATCAAAAGCTCATCGAGGAGAGCCCCGCCCCGCGGTTCCCCGATGAGGTCCGCCGGCTCATGGGAGCGGCCTCGGTCGAGATCTGCAAGGCGTGCGGCTACGAGGGCGCCGGGACCGTCGAGTTCCTCTACGAGGACGGGAGTTTCTACTTCCTCGAGATGAACACTCGGCTGCAGGTGGAGCACCCCGTCACCGAGGCGCTGACAGGGCTCGACCTCGTCGAGTGGCAGCTTCGCGTGGCGGCGGGCGAGCCGCTCCCGCTGTCGCAAAAGGCGATCGACTCGCTCGGCCGGGGCCACGCCATCGAGGCACGGGTCAACGCCGAGGACCCGACCGGCGGCCGTTTTCTCCCCAGCCCCGGGAGGATCACGAGGCTCCGTCTTCCCGAAGGTTTCGGTCTCAGGTCCGACTCCGGCTTCGAGGCCGGCGACACCGTCAGCCAGTATTACGACAACCTGGTGGCGAAGGTCATCGCCTGGGGCCACGACCGCGACGCGGCCCGGCGCAGGCTGCTGCGGGCGTTGTCGGAGATGGAGGTCGAGGGCGTCGCGACCACGATCCCCGTCATCCAGGCGGTCCTCACCGAGGACGACTTCATCGAGGCCCGCCACTCGACGCGCTGGCTCGAAGAGCGCCTCGACTTCTCCGCCGTCGCCGCCGCGCCGCCGCTTGGCGGACCACCCGGAGGCCCCGAAGCCACCGCTGAGGGCGGGAGGGCGGCCGGCACCGAGAACATGGTGGTGCGGGAGGTCGACGCCGAGGTCGACGGGCGCCGCTACCGGGTGAAACTCTGGGTACCCGACATCTCCGCCGCCGGCCTGCCGGCGCCCCGCACGAAACGGGCGTCCGCCACGCAACGGCCACGTTCGGCCGTGCCACCCATCTCCGTCGACGACGGGACGGTGACGGTCCCGATGCAGGGGACGATCATCAAGGTGCTCGTCACCGAGGGACAGGTCGTCGAGGCCGACCAGACCATCTGTGTGCTCGAGGCCATGAAGATGGAGAACCCGATCAACGCCGACCGCGCGGGGACCGTGAGGGAGCTGCGTGTGTCGGTCGGTGACTCGCTCGGCGCCGGCGACGTCGTGGCGGTCATAAGTTGACGAGCGTGACGACCACCAAAGCTGCCAAGCAGCAGGCGCGCACGACGATCATCGACGCCGGCGAAATGCTCATCGCGCTGTCACGGATGATCCATGACCACCCGGAGCTCGGCTTCGAGGAGGAGCAGGCGTCGACCTGGTGTGCCGAGGCGCTCAACGATGGCGGCTTTGTCGTCGAGCGGGGAGTCTGCGGCTTGCCGACCGCGTTCGTCGCCAGCGCCGGGAACGGACCGCTCACGGTCGCGATCTGCGCCGAGTATGACGCCCTGCCCGAGATAGGGCATGCCTGCGGCCACAACGTGATCGCGTCGGCGGCCGTCGGGGCCGCCCTCGGCCTGGCGCCGCTCGCGGACGATCTCGGTATCACCGTACGCGTCCTCGGCACGCCGTCGGAAGAAGGTGGCGGCGGCAAGATCCTCATGATGCAGCGGGGCGGTTTCGACGGCGTCAACGCCGCTCTGATGGTGCACCCGGCGCCGGTCGAGCTCGATCACATGCCGTGCCTCGCCGTGAGCCACTTCGACGCCCGTTACACCGGCAAGGAGGCGCACGCTTCGGCTTTTCCCGAGCTCGGCGTCAATGCCGCCGACGCCATAACGATCGCCCAGGTCGCGATCGGGCTCCTGCGCCAGCATGCCGGCCGGGGCAATCAGGTCCACGGGATCGTCACCTACGGCGGCGCCGCCCCGAACATCGTGCCCGCCCTCGCCGTGGCGAAGTTCTACGTGCGCGCAGAGACCCTGCAGGCACTGGAGGCGTGGGAGAAAAAGATCGTGAGGTGCTTCGAGGCGGGTGCGGTCGCGACCGGTGCCTCGCTCGAGATAGTGCCCCAAGGCCCCCGTTACTCGGAGTTCCTCACCGACGAGGAGATGGCGACGCTCTACCGCGCCAACGCCGAAGCACTCGGCCGCGTCTTTGCGCCGGAGGCGGAAGGCGCCCTGAGGGCCTCCACCGACATGGGCAACGTGTCGCTCGAGATCCCCTCCATCCATCCGCTGCTTGCCATCGACTCGCTCCCGGCGGTCAACCACCAACCGGAGTTCGCCGCTGCCGCCGCCAGCCCGGCAGCCGATCGTGCCGTCCTCGACGGGGCCGTGGCCATGGCGTGGACCACGATCGACCTCGCGGGCGACGAGGCAGTGCGCCGGCGCCTCGGCGCCACCTCCTACCGGCACGGCTGAGCCTGCTCGGGGCCGGATCAGCGGTTCGGGCGGTACTCCCCGAAAACTTCCCGCAGCACATCCGACACCTCTCCCAGGGTGGCGCGGCGCCTCAAGGCCTCGCGCATCGGGAAAAGCAGGTTCTGTGTGCCGCGGGCGGCCGCCCGTACGTCGTCGAACGCGGCGTCGACGCCGCCCTGGTCCCGCGACGCCCGCAGTGCCCGCAGCCGCTCGATCTGGGCCTGCTGCAGGGACGGGTCGACGGGGAAGGCCTCGGGCTCGCGGGCGGTCTCCTCCACGAACCTGTTGACGCCCACGACCACGGCGTCGCCTGCCTCGACCGCCTTGGCGTAGTCGTAGGCGGCCTGCTCGATCTCGTCCTGCATGAAGCCGGACTCGATCGCGGCGACCGCACCGCCGATCTCGTCGATCCGGGCGATGTAGGCGAGCGCGGCACGTTCCACCTCGCTGGTGAGACTCTCCACGAAATAGGAGCCGGCCAAGGGGTCGACGGTGTTGGTCACACCTGATTCGAAGGCGATGACCTGCTGGGTGCGCAGGGCGAGCTTTGCCGCCTGCTCTGTCGGGAGCCCGATCGCCTCGTCGAAGCTGTTCGTGTGCAGGCTCTGGGTGCCACCGAGGACGGCGGAAAGGGCCTGCAGCGCCACCCGGACGATGTTGTTGTCGCTCTGTTGGGCCGTGAGCGTGGAGCCGCCGGTCTGGGTGTGGAAACGGAGGCGCTTCGACCTCTCGTCGCGGGCACCGAAACGCTCGGTCATGATCCGCGCCCAGATCCTCCGCGCGGCCCTGTACTTGGCCACCTCTTGGAACAGGTCGTTGTGGGCGTTGAAGAAGAACGAGAGCCGCGGCCCGAAGGCATCCAAGTCGAGGCCCGCCTCCAGTGCCGCCTCGACGTAGGCGATCCCGTTCGCAAGCGTGAACGCCAGCTCCTGGACCGCGGTCGAGCCGGCTTCGCGGATGTGGTAGCCGGAGATCGAGATCGTGTTCCAGTCCGGGATCTGCTCCGCGCAGTAGGCGAAGGTGTCGGTCACAAGGCGCATGGACGGCCGCGGCGGGTAGACGTAGGTGCCGCGTGCGACGTACTCCTTCAAGATGTCGTTCTGGATCGTGCCGCTCAACGACGACGGCGCCACGCCCTGCTCGTCCGCCACGAGCTCGTACAACAGCAGCAGTATCGCGGCTGTGGCGTTGATCGTCATCGAGGTCGACACCTTGTCGAGGGGGAGCCCTGCGAGCAGGGCCCGCATGTCCTCTATCGAGTCGATGGCCACACCGACCTTGCCGACTTCGCCTTCTGCGCGCGGGTGATCGGAGTCGTAGCCCATCTGGGTGGGAAGGTCGAACGCGCACGACAGCCCGGTCTGGCCCGCCCCGAGAAGGAACTTGAAGCGCGCGTTCGTCGCCTCGGCCGTCCCGTAGCCGGCGTACTGGCGCATCGTCCACAGCCGCCCGCGGTACATGTCGCGCTGGACCCCGCGCGTGAACGGGTATGCGCCGGGCTCGCCCAGATCACGCGCCGGGTCGAAGCCTTCCAGGTCCTCGGCTGCGTAGCGGCGGCGGATCTCGATGCCCGAGTCGGTGCGACGCTCGTCGTCTCCTGTCGGCACCGGCCCAGCGTAAGTTCCGCTTCCCGAGGTTGTCACCTCGGGCCAGCAGTCGTGCCGGGTGCGCGATTGCTCAGCCGGCGACTCCGAAACGCGACGCCTGTCTCAAAGGCGGCTTTGCCGGGTGCGGCATGCACAGGTCGTCGTACTCGGCGATGACGATCTGGCCGGCGTGCTCACCACAGGCGGGACAGGCCGGGTCGCGCCGGATCTTGAAGGTCCTGAACGTCTCCTCGAGGGCGTCGTAGGCGAGGAGACGGCCGACGAGGGGTTCGCCCAGATCGAGCAGGAGCTTGATCGCCTCGATGGCCTGGATGGAGCCGATGATCCCCGGCAGCACGCCCAGAACGCCCGCCTCCGCGCACGACGGGGCGAGGTCCGCCGGTGGCGGCTCAGGCACGACGCAGCGGTAACAGGGGCCCACGTAGGGGTAGAAGACGGTGGCCTGGCCCTCGAAGCGGAAGATCGATCCGTGGACGACCGGGATCCTCTTCAACAGCGCCGCGTCGTTCAAGAGATACCGGGTCGGGAAATTGTCCGTGCCGTCCACGATCACGTCGTAGGAATCGATGATCTCGAGCACGTTGTCCGCACCGAGACGGACGTCGTAGGTGACGACATTCACGTCGGGGTTCATGGCCGTGAGCGTCTTCTTCGCGGAGTCGACCTTGCGCTCGCCGACACGGTCGAGGTTGTGCAGGATCTGGCGCTGCAGGTTGGAGGAGTCGACGACGTCCATGTCGACGATCCCGATCGTTCCCACGCCGGCCGCGGCCAGATAGAGCGCTGCGGGCGAGCCGAGGCCCCCCGCGCCGAGGAGGAGCACCTTCGACTCCAGGAGGCGCTGCTGACCGGCCTCGCCGATCTCGGGAAGAAGGAGGTGCCGCTGGTAACGGTTGCGCTGGGCGGTGTCGAGCGTCCTCGGGGTGACGAAGTCGCGTCCCTCGTCCTTCCACTTGTTGAACCCGCCGGCCATGGAGGCCACGTCCGAATAGCCGAGCTGCCCGAGTGCCTGCGCTGCGAGAGCCGAACGGGTCCCGCCCGCGCAGTAGACGATGATCTTGCGGTCCTTGTCGGGGACACGGCCTTCCACCTGAGGCTCGAGCAGGCCCCGGGGCAGGTGGAGGGCGCCGGGGAGCGCGCCCTGGGCATACTCGTCGGCCTCACGGACATCCAGGAAGAGGGCCTGGTCGGACGCGGCCTGCGCGGCAGAGGTCTCGACCTCGACGATCTCGCGTTTCACCTGGTTCAGCATGTCCCTGAAGCTCGGCACCAGTCCCACCTCTCCTCGGTGCTCTTGAGTCTTCAAACGCTACCAGCGCGATCAGCTTTCCGGAACGGGCCCGCGCCCCGGCCTTGACGCCCGGTTGAGCGGCAGCGCCGCGCCCCGGCCTCGTGCTCAGTTAGCGTCCGCGGCGTGGAACTCGATGAGGTCGTCCGCAAGCGACGGATGACAAGGAGCTTCTCGGACCAGCCCGTGGCGGCCGCAGTCCTGGACCGGGTGCTGGGCGTCGCCTCACATGGGCCATCGGCCGGCTTCAGCCAGGGAGTCGACCTCGTCGTGCTGGCGGGCCCGGCACAGACCCGGTGCTTCTTCGAGATGACCAGTGACGAGGAGTTCCTCTTGGACCCTGGAGCGCTGCACGGCCTGCTGCGGGCACCGGTGGTCGTCCTGCCTGTCTGCGACCCGAGTGCCTATGTCGCCCGATACGCCGAGGCGGACAAGGCACGCTCGAGCCTCGCGGGTCTGCCAGCCGAGCGCTGGGCGGTGCCCTACTGGCTCGTGGACGCGTCGTTCAGCGTCATGCTGCTGCTCCTCGCCGCGACGAACGAGGGGCTGGGAGCCCTCTTCTTCCGCCTGCACCGCGACCCCGGCCCTTTGCTGCGCGCCCTGGGCGCGCCCGAAACAAGCCAGGTGATCGGTGCCGTCGCACTCGGCTACGAGGCAGCCCCGGACTCGTCGGCGGCCTCGGCGAAGAGCGGTTCGCCGGCACGCCGGGCTCGGCGCCCGCTGGGCGAGGTCGTCCACCGGGGGCGTTGGTAGGCGCGCCCGCCCGCCTTCCGATCAGGGTTGCCCGGCGCTGACCAGCCCGTTGAAGAAGATGGCGCCGACAGCGACGTTCGTCCCGGGCTCGGCCGCCTGGATCACCGTCTCCGCCCCGTACGGGCCCGAACCGAGGTACATGACGACGTGGGAGATGGCGTTCGGGCCGTCGTGGGCGAAGTGGTAAAAGAGCAGGTCTCCCGGCTCCAAGTGGCCCAAAGACACCGGTCGGGACTCCTCCCACTGCAGCGTGGCCGAGTGGGCGAGGGTGAGACCGGCCGCCGCCCAGGCGCGCATCGTGAGCCCCGAGCAGTCGATGCCGGACCGGCCGACACCTCCGAACACGTACGGGACCCCGAGGAACTCAAGGGCTACCTTCGCGGCCCTCAAGCCCTGTGATTGAGTGGCAACGTGCGACACGTCGGTTCCGGCGAGGTCCGGCCCCCTGTACGGGCTGCCCAATGGCGGCGGTGAGAAGAGGAGCTTGAACTCCTTCCGTCCGACCAGGCGGAGCAGTCGTCGGCTGATCGCGGCGTACTCGCCCGAAGCCTTGCGCACGAGCTTGAAAGCGCGAGCGCGGACGGTGGCGAGAGTGGCCAAGGTCCGGGCAACCTGCCGGGAAGTTTGCAGGACACCGGAGCGGGAAGCGTCCGCGGCACTCGAGGTCGTCTCGTAGAAAGCAACGGCTTGATGCAACTGGCCGAGCGCCACGCCTGCGTATACCCCTGCCATCTCGTGCTCGGACGCATTGGTGAAAATGGGCCCCGGGGCGACCTCGTCGAGCTCGCCGGAGACATAGGCACGAATCGCGGTCTGGCGAAGACGGTCACGAGCCAGCGACGCTCGGAGATCGGCGACACGGATCCGGCCGTCCAGGGCGGCAATCTCACGTTTCGCCGCCGCCAATTGGCACTTGTCGAGGTCGTAGAACTCCGACAGCGCCGCCGCCTTCTGGTCGTCCTCGGTGATGAGAGCCACCGCCGACAACAGACGCTTCAGCACCCGGTCGGCCTTGGGCGAGACGCGCGGCAAAGTGGTCGTCGTCGGCGTGATGAGCTTGTCCGGGATGGCCGGGGCCGTCGTGGGCGTGCCCGGCCCGCCGGTCCTCGGCCTGGCTATGGCCGCAACCGCGGGAAGGCTCAAAGCCATGACCGTCACGACAACGCCCGCAGCGAGGCACTTCGACCGCCTCATGTTTGACACCCTAGCGCGGTTGGTCTGACCACTCTGAGTGGCGAGACCGGACACGCGATCGCAGGCCTGTCGTTCTCGTTCCAGGCACTCGTCACTCTGGAAAGCCAGCGTTTACAAGGGACACGTTGGCCAAGCCCGTCAGCCCGCGATCACGGCAAATCGTGGCGTCACTCCCAGTAAGCGGTCGATCGCCGACCCGAGTGCCTCGCGGGTTGCCCACTCCACGTCTCGAAGTCGCTCGACTCGAGCCGGTCCCCAGGCCGTCGACTCGACGAGGCCGACCAGCAAGTCGGGGCTTGTACCGGACCCGAACGGGAGCTCGAAGCGGAGCTCGGGTCCGTATTCCGCGTGATGGTCCGGTGGCCGGTCCCTCAGCTGCCGGAGAAGCACCCTGGCGCGAGATCGCAGCTGCTCAGAGAGACCCGCGCTCGCCCCCCAGGTACCTTCTATGAGCACAAGTGTCCCAGTCGGTGCGGCGCGGCGCCATGCCTCGAGCGCCGCTTGCGGGTCGGGCAAGGTCCAGACCAGATGACGCTCCACGACGGCGTCGAAGCCATCGGGCGGAGGTGCGACGGCACTGCCCTCGACGATCTCGATGCCGAGCCCACGGTGCTCTGCCTTCTCCCTGAGCCGCGCCAACATGGCTGGCGCCAAGTCCAGTGCCGTAACGCGGTAGCCCTGACCGGCCAGCAACAGGCTCAGGAAGCCTGTCCCGGCTCCCACGTCCAGCACGCGTGCTGGTGGAGGCGGCAACAGGCGGCGCAGACTTGCCGCCCACACTGACAGTTCCAGTCGTGTGCGCGGGTCGTGCCCTGGCGAACGGTCATACGTCGCCGCGTCGAGGTCCCAGTACTCGCGCACCTGGCGCTCGAGCTCACCACCGTGAGACATTCGCCGGTCTCCCTTCGCACCACCCAACGCCCGCCCATCCGGCGGGACCCCTACGACAAACTATTCAGCGGAGGCGGTCCGCGACGAGACGTGAGCACTGAACCGCCACGGGCGAAACACAGGCGACGATCGCGCCCTTCACCGCGGTCAGCCAAAGTTCTCCTGGTGCCGCGCAATGCCCTTGCCTAAGAAACCGGTTGAGGAGGGGTCGCCGCACGGCCGGGCAGACCTTCGAAACGGCCACGATGAGTGTACAAATGAACGCGACGAGTGAAAAGGGCGAAAACTACTTTCCGGTCCTTCAGCGCCCGCAAGAAAGGGGGCTCACGCCGACCATCACCGCTGCGAGCCCGCTCATGAACCAAGTTGCCGCCCGCGACTCCCGACGTCGGTTGCCAAGAGCAACTCCGGCACTTACGGCAGTCTTCACCGTGAAGGATCTGAAAACGGTTGTTTTTGCTGACTTCTACGGTTCACAGACCTTGATGAGCTTCGGCGCTGGAGCTCTTGCATGGACAAGTCCGTTTGTTTCGGCATACCTGTAAAGCGAGATCTCCTTTCCTTACAAGCCTCATTGGACAGGTCGAATCCCATGCTTGTCATTCCCGTGAAGAGGCGTTGATGTGACACAACGCCTGACAAAGCCCCTTGACATGAGTGGCCACCGGCGCGATGGTTCGCTCTGCGAGGGAAGCTGTGATTCCCAGTCCTTATTTGGTCGCTTGGACTGGATGGAGCGAGTAGCGAACCCGTACCCGCGCGGCATTCATGGTGTTTCAATACCCACGAGCAAAGTGAGCGGGCACGGAGTGTCTTCTTAGGTCTCAACGAGCGAAGGCCATTCCCGAATGGTCAATGGCCGCTTATAACAAGGCCCCGAAGGTCGGTGTAAGAACAACACTCGCCGGCCGTACCGATGTTCACTGCCTGAACACGTTGAGCGACTTCTGGCCGATAGGCACGCCTGCTGCCATGAAGCGGCTCTTCATGGATTCTGGCGGTCCCTCTCCCCCTCCCGTATCACACCCATGTAGTTACATGCTGACTGGCGTAATCGGGACTTTCGCCTCTATCCGCCGGGCGAGTCGACTGCGCACCGTGGGGCAAGCGAGGCACCGCATGAGCGAGGTCAGTAGTTGCTGGGATGCGGGGGGACGTATGTCTCTCTCCTCGGCACCCGCGAATGATGTCGCGGTGTGTGAGCCTCCAACCACCAACAGCAATGTTCTCGGGTTGGAACACGTGTCGTTTCGTGGTGAACCGTTTCTCCGCCAGGAAGAACGCTTTATCCACAACGTGGTGTGGTCACGCCAGGCGGGGCGTCTATTCCCGCCGCGCTCGGACCGCACCTACAAGGACTCCCTCCTCGGGAGTAACCCGCAACAAACAGGGGAACCCGTGGTCCCTGGCACCAACCAGGGGCCACGGGGTTCCGCGGCAAAGGCGTCTTGGCTGCACCGCGTCGTCGGGCTGGGGGAAGCATTCGGCCGGAACGAGACCCAAGCAACAGGGAGTTGCGGCCCTGCGAGGCCGGGTGGCTGTACCCACCCGTCTGGACCGCGACAACAGGGACCTCCCCCACGGGAGCACCCTGGCCGCAAGCAGGGGGACCCATGCCCTCTGGCACCAACCAGGGGGCATGGGGTTCCTCGCCGCGTCTTGGCCGCGCCTGGTCCTCGGGCTTGTGGCGCACGACACCAAGGCCCGTGCCAAGCACGTTCCATCCACAGATGTTGCGGTTCTCCCAGGCGGGGTATTGCTACCCGCCCCGTCTGGACCGCACCAACAGGGACCTCCCCATTCGGAGCGCCCTGGCAGCAAACAGGAACCACAAGTTCCTGGCAGTACGGAGGAACCCGCCTGGATTCCTCGGCAAGGGCGACGTGATGAACCACCGGCCGTGCTTGACCGCTTGGCCTGTGGGGAACCCGAAGCCCGCGTCAGTGTCCATCCATTGACTGAATAGGAGCAACATGAAGCGCTTTATGAACAAGAAGTTCCTGGTCGTCGGAGTGGTCGTCGCCGTCCTCCTCGGTGTTGGAGGAGCGGCGTTCGCCTACTTCACCTCGACCGGAGGCGGTACGGGTTCGGCCAAGGTCGGAACGGCTTCACCGGTCTTGATCGACCAACTTGGCGGTACGCCCATGTACAACAGCACCATCGACGGCTCCGCCTATCAGTGGTCCATGGCGTACGACGCGACCGGGATTACGGAGTTCGGGAACGAGATCACCTTCGCAAACGGAAGCCAACCGCTAAGCGACGTGGTCGTAGCGATGTCCAACGCCGGTACGACAACTGGCTCGATACCCATCACGTTCAACATCTACAACCCGGCAAGCCCCGAAACCCCTGCCGATTTGCTGTGGACCGACACCGAGACAGTCACACCTCCAGGAGGAACGCCAACGGCGATTGCCAACTTCGATGTCACCTTCAAGAACTTCACCTCTAGCGTCTACTACCCAGGGACTCCACTTCCTAGCACCGTCGTCTACGGGATTGCGTACGACAACACGAGCGTGGATCAGAGCCTGAATGTTCAAATGTCGTACGAGCCCCCGCTCGTGGGATCGGATACGGCCCCAGGCAACCTGTTCGTGTCAACTACGGGCGGGAATGGCGCAGCCGGTGGCCTAACCGGTGAAGTCACCTGCTCGGACCTGAATACAACGTTTGCGCAGTACAGCACCGCCTCTGGCAATGGCGGTCTCTGCGGGCTCGGAGCGAACCCCGTCGGCAACCTGATCCCTGCGGTGGAGTTCGACACGAGCACAATGAGCGACCTGTACCCCGGTGGCCCGCCTCAGGCGATCAACTTCAGCGTGACGAACCCGGGATCCATCCCCGCAACGGTCAGCACGGTGACGATCGCAGTGGCGGAGGACCTGGGGACCGGTTACGTCGAGGCCGTCCCCGGTTACCCATCGACCGACGTTTCCGGCTGCTACGCGAGCTGGTTCTCCATCACCGGTTCTCCCGTGACGCTCAACAAGACCATCCCCGCTGGTGGCACGATTGACTGGCTCGGCTCAGCGACTATCTCGATGCCGACCGACAACACCGACAACCAGGACGCCTGCGAGGGCGCAACCATCGGCCTGACCTTCACGTCGCCATAACAGCACGAGCCGGTGGTGTGCCTCACCTGCCACCAGCTCAACAAGGTCGGAGGGCCGGGTCGCGGGGTAACGATCCCGCGGCCCGGCTACCCGGCCCCTGCAGCGTGCTGTCCGGTCATCCGGCTGAGACAGCCGCAAGGGTCAAGGCGCGACGAGTTCTTGACACCTGTCATTGGTCTCTTTCCCACCCCGGGGATAGCGAGTCGATGAGATGAAGAAGTTCAGGCGAGCGAAGTCTGTAGTACAGACCAGCGCAGTGGCGCTCGTCATTGCCGCGCTCGTCTTCATCCTCGCCTCTGTTCTCACCGGCCCCGCAAAGACGCCGAAGTTCCTCCTCACCTCGGGCACGGGCTTCACCATCACGAGCACCATCTCCGCCTGGCCAAGTTGTCTCGCATCCCCCACGGCCCTCCTCTATCCGGGGGTCACCAGGTGCCTCACCTACACGGCGTACAACCCCATGACGGTCCCGATCACGGTGACCGCCATGAGCATCGCGGCCGTGTCGCCACCGGTGGGGTGCCCCGCTTCCAACCTCGATCTCAGCTCCACGACCTTCTCCGGCTCGCTCGTGGTACCGGCGTCGGGCACGAACGCCGTGTCGGTACCCATCTCTCTACTCGACACCCAGGCGAACCAGGACTCGTGCGAGAACACGACCTTCAACTTCACCTACACAGGCACGGCCACCTACACCGAGGTCTACGCCACCACGACGGCAGTCACGTCCTCGGGTGTCACCTACACGGCCACGGTCACCGCCAGCGCCAGCTCCGGTCAGGACCCGGTGCCGAGCAGCCCGACCGGCACGGTGACCTTCTCGGATGGCTCCACGACCTTCTGCACAGATGTCCCGCTCACCAGTACCGGGACCACAACTTCGACGGCCACTTGTGGACTGGTCCCTGGTGGCGACACGATCACCGCCACCTACACGAACACCGACGGCAACTTCACCGACAGCTCGGGGACGGGGTCGTGATGGCCAGGCGCTTGCACTCGGCCAGGCGGCTCCACGGAGCCATGAGGCCCTGGCGTCGCACCTCGATTGTCATGGGGGTGATCGTCGCCCTGGTGCTCGGCCTCGGTGCCAGCTCGGCCTTCGCCTACTTCACCACCCACGGCTCGGGCAGCGGTTCGGCCCGCGCCGGGACCATGTTGACCGTGACCGTGCGCGACGGCCGGGACACCGTCTTCTCCCCTGCTCCCAGGAGGCACGGGTGACGTGGTCTTCAGCGTCACGAACCCGAACAGCTTCCCCGTCTCTCTCGTCGGGGTCACCCTCAAGACCGGCGGCACCATCACACCTGACGCCGGGCACGCGGGGTGCATGACCACCGACGCCCTCCCCGTCGTGACCTTGAACGTGCCCCCCGGTGACCTGCCGGTGTCGGTCGCAGCGAATACGACCGTGCCTATCGACCTCGCCAACGCCGCCTCGATGGACGTGAATGCCACGTCCAACTGCCAGGGCGCGATCTTCACCGTCCCGATCACGATCACGGCGCAGTCGTCATGAGCCGGACCCACCCCGCCCACGTCTTCGGTTCCCTAGGACCGCCTCCAGGCGCTCCCGAGTTCTCTTTGCCGTGCTCGGGGCAACGGTCTGCCTGGGCATCGCGGGAACAGGGATCGCCTTCGGTTACTGGAACAGCACCGACTCGTCCAATCCCGCCCATGCGCTCGCCAATATGCTCCCCCAGGGGGCGACTCCTTCTGCAACTGTCACTCCGGCCAACTCCAACACGGTCGTCATCACCTTCGCCGAGGTCGCCACCGCGTCAGGCGGCGTGGAGATACCGGCCGCGGACTACATCTTGAAGAGCTACCCGGCTGGTGGCAGTTCGCCCACAACTGTGACCGGCTCGTGCTCGGGCACGGGGACGATCACCTGCACCGTGTCGTCGGTGCCTGACGGCTCATGGCAGTACACCGACACACCGACCTACGCCACCAACTGGGTGGGCATCGAGAGCGCCAAGAGCGGAGTCGTGACGGTGAGCCTGGCGCCGACGGTGGCGATCACCTACCCGGTGAACGGCACGGAGTACGGCGCCGACTGGACCGGCACGATCACGGGCACCGCCTCGGGAGCGAGCGGCACGACCATCTCCGGCGTCCAGGTGGCCATCGAGGACACCAAGACCGGCGAGTGGTGGGACGGCACCTCGTTCAGCGCCACGACCCAGACCTTCGTACCGGTCACGAGCGGCACCACGACTTGGTTCCTTACCTTTGCCGCCAGCGACCTCACCCCAGGTGACAGCTACTGCGTCGTCGCCCAGGCCACCGATTCGGAAGGCAACGTCGGCACGAGTTCCACGGTGAGCTTCAGCTACTGCGTCCAGACGCGTCTGCCTGTGGTCGCCATCACCTACCCGGTGAATAACACCACTTACGGGGCCGACTGGACCGGGACGATCACGGGCACCGCTTCGCCGGGGACCGGGGCGACCATCAACTCCACGGAGCTGGCCATCGAGGACACCACCACCGGCCAGTGGTGGAGCGGCACTTCCTTCAGCGCCACAAGCCAGACCTTCGTGCCCGTCAGCGGCACGACGACCTGGTACCTGGGCTTTGCAACGACGAATCTCACCTCGGGTAACAGCTACAGCCTCGTCGCCGAGGCCACTGACTCCAATGGGAACATCGGCACCAGCTCCACGGTGAGCTTCACGTACGCGATTCTCCCGGCGGTCACGATCACCTACCCGGTGAACGACACCAGCTACGGGGCCGACTGGACCGGAGAGATAACGGGCACGGCCTCGGCGGTGCCTGGGACCACCATCACCGGTGTGTCTGTGGCCGTCGAGGACACCAAGACCGGCACCTGGTGGAACGGCACCTCCTTCGCCGCCAGCGCCCAGACCTTCGTTGCGGCCAGTGGCACCACGACCTGGTACCTGCCCCTGGCAGCGAGCGACCTCACCTCCGGCCACAGCTACTCCGTCATCGCCCAGGCGACGGACAATGACGGAGACGTCGGCACCAGCTCGACGGTGACCTTCACCTACTGTCTCCACACCACCGAGGCCTCCCCGACGGTCACGATCACCTACCCGGTGAACGACACCAGCTACGGGGCCGACTGGAGCGGAGAGATAACAGGCACCGCCTCGTCGAACTCCGGGGACCAGACGACCATCACGAGTGTCTCGGTGGCCATCGAGGACACCGCCACCAATAAGTGGTGGAGCGGCACCTCGTTCAGCGACTCCAGCCAGACATTCGTGCCAGTAAGCGGCAACACGACCTGGTACCTGCCCCTCGAAGCTGGGAGCCTCACCTGGGGCGTCACCTACAAGGTCATCGCCGAGGCCACCGACAGCCTCGGCAACCTCGGCACCAGTTCGCTAGTCACCTTCATCTACGGCACCGTCTTGCCGAAGGTGCTCATCACCTACCCGGTGAGCGGCCCCCCCTACGGGGCCGACTGGACAGGAGCCATCACCGGCACGGCCAGTGACGCCGTGGACGGGATTGTCGGCGTCAAGGTCTCGGTGCAGCAAGGAAACGGAGCAAGTAGCTGCTGGACGGGAAGCGGCAACACGTTCAGCGCTTCTTGCCCGAACTACGTGCCGGTCACGACGGGGATAACGAACTGGTCGCTCACCTTCGGAGCGGCCAACCTCACCTCGGGGGACGCCTACACGGTCCTCGCCCAGGCCAAGGACTTCCACGGGAACATCGGCACCAGCACGCCGGTCAGCTTCACCTACAACACGACCGCCCCGACGGTCGTCGATCACCTACCCGGTGAACAACACCAGCTACGGGGCCGACTGGGGTGGGGCGATCACCGGCACAGCAAGTGGCCCGACCGTGCTGAGCAACGTCGAGGTCTCGGTCCAACAAGGAAGTGGCGGCGCTGTCTGTTGGACGGGAAGCGGCAGCAGTTTCACCGCCGCCTGCCCGAACTACCTGCCGGTCACCGGGAAGACGAACTGGTCCCTCAGCCTTGGGTCTTCCTCGTTGACCAACGGCGACAGCTACACCGTCGTCGCCCAGGCGACGACTCGCGCGGGAACGTGGGCACCAGCGCGACGGTCGCCTTCACCTACAGCACCACGACGCCTCCCCCGCCACCCACGCCTCCCTCGCCTCCCTCGCCTCCCTCGACGGTCATCATCACCTACCCGGTGAACGGCACCACCTACGGGGCGGACTGGACCGGCACGATCACGGGCACGGCCTCGTCGAACGCGGGGGCCGGAACCACGATCAAGACCACACAGGTTGCCATCGAGGACACGACCTCCAAGCTGTGGTGGACGGGTACGTCGTTCTCCAATACGTCCCAGACCTTCGTGGTTGCCAGCGACACCACGAACTGGTCGCTCGCGCTGCCGGTTGGCAAGCTCACCTCGGCCAACACCTACACGGTCATCGCCAAGGCCACAGACAGCCTCGGCAATACGGGCACCAGCGCCACAGTGAGCTTCACCTACAGCACGACCCCACCAAGCGTCACCATCACTTACCCGGTGAACGGTGCCACCTACAACGCCAGCATCTTCTCGTGGAAGGGGGTCGTCACCGGCACAGCCGCAAGCGCCCTGAGCGCAGTCACGAGCGTCAAGGTCTCGGTCCAGCAGGGCAACCGAGGAAGTAGCTGCTGGACGGGCAGCGGCCACAGTTTCACCGCGTCGTGCCCGAACTATGTGCCCGTCACCAGCGGGACGACGAAGTGGTCGCTCAGCTTCCCGGGTTCTGATCTGACCAACGGCGACAGCTACAAGGTCACGGCCAAAGCCACGGACGGCCTCGGTAACACCGGCACCAGCTCCACGGTCACCTTCACCTACAAGACGAAGAAGCCGAAAGTCACCAAGGTCTACCCGAGGTACATGGGCGACTGCGGGGGGCAGTGTTCGACCGGCATCTACTGGACCATCACCGGCTCCAACTTCGTCCCCGGTGCCACGGTGTCGTTCCCGAGCACGGGGCCGAGCGCCGACTTCAGCGTCGTGAGGGGTTCGGTCAAGGTCGTAAACAGCACGACCATCGTCCTTTTGGTCAAAGACACCGGGGGCATAAAGGGCAAGGCGACCGTCGTGGTGACCGACCCCGGTGAGACCCCGGCCTTCGGGTCAATCACCGCCACCGGAAAGCCCGACCCCACCTCGCTCTCGATTGTCGGGCCGAGCACGGTCGCCCAGGGGGCGCACGCCACCTTGCGCCTCAAGGTGACGGGCACGAGCTGTGCCACATGGGGCGGCTTGGCGGTCTACTTCTCCAACCCTGGCATCACCGGGGGTAGAGCTACCTGCTCGGGCGGGGTCGTCTCGGTGCCGATCACCGTCTCACAGAGCGCCCTCCTGGGTAACAGCAGTGTCACCGTGCTGGTCGAAAGCAAGGACTTCGCACTTTCCACCAACGGCCTCAGCGTCGAAGTGACACCCCGTGGTTAGGCGACGTCTCCCCACGCCGCTCGTACTTGACGGGAAGTCGTAGGTCCTGATGGCAATCCGCGAATACAGCGCCCAGGGGGCAACAGACCACGCCCGCATCGCGGCCGAGGCTATTGCCGCCGAGGCCCTCGCTAGTAGCGAGCAGCGCTTCCGCCTCGCCTTCGAGCACAACATGGCTGGCACGATCCTCCTCGATACCGACCGCAAGGTCCTCGAAGTCAACGACGCCTTTTGCCAGATGGTCGGACGCAACAGGGACGAGATCGTCGCCAAGCGCTCGGAAGCTGTTCACCCATCCCGAGGACCGCGACATCTCCGAGGAGGCCCACCGCCGCCTGACCTTAGGCGAAGTGGACCAGGTGAGCTACACGAAGCGCTACCTGAAAAAGGGCGGGCAGGTGGTCGTTGCCGAGGTGTCGAAGTCCGCAGTACGCGACGCTTCGGGGACGCTCTACTTCGTCGCCTCGGTCCGCGACGTCACAAAGGAACAGGCGCTCAACGCCCAGCTCTCCCACCAGGCACTGCACGACTCGCTCACCGGACTCGCCAACCGGGTGCTCTTTGAGAACCGGCTCTCCCAGGCGCACACGAGGACAGCACGGCGGGGCGGGTGGAACGCTGTCATGTTGTTGGACCTCGACGACTTCAAGGAGGTGAACGACACCTTTGGCCACCTCGTCGGCGACGAGCTGCTCGTGGCGCTCGCACGCCGCTTCGAGGAGGTGACTCGCTCCACCGACACGCTGTGTCGCTTCGGGGGCGACGAGTTCCTCTACCTGGCCGAGGAACTGGCGTCCCCGGCTCAGGCCGAGGAGGTGGCCGAGCGTCTCTTAGGCGTGCTCGCGAAGCCTTTCTCCCTCGCTGGGACCCAGGTCGAACAGCAGGCGAGCATCGGGGCCGTGGTCCTTAAGGGGACGGGCAAGGGCTGGACCGAACTCATCCAGGACGCCGACGCCGCCTTGTACGAGGCCAAGCGCCAGGGCAAGGGTCGTCACGTCCTGTTCTCCCCCACCATGCGCCAGCAGGCGGTCAACCGTTCCGAGCTTGTCCGAGAGCTTGGGCGCTCTCCTAAGTCCGGTGAGGTCTCGATTCACTACCAGCCCATCGTCGATCTCAACTCGAACGAGGTGGTCGGCTTCGGCGCGAGAGTCCCGATAGATTCCCCTCGACGGCCCTGGCAAGGCCCGGCCCGTCGTTATTGGCCATGATGGACCAGCGAACGACTTGTGGTCGTCCCCTGGCCTCCATCGAAAAGCGTCTCCTGGACGATTTGACCAGGATGACGGGGTGTACGGCCCCCAATGCTTCCCTCGCTAGGCAGCCGGGGGTCGTGCACCACCTAGCAATATCGGCTTGGGTCATTCGCCCCTTGAACGTTATGGTGACCAGCGCGTGTGACAACAGGTACGGCCCCGACCGGCACCTCGGCGCCCAAGACAGGTGGCTTCCCGAGCGCCTGAGGCTTAGGCCTCACTCAGAGCCGAGGTGTTCCCGAGGGACACGGAGGGACACGAGCAGGCGGTGCGGGGGCCTAGCGACCGTGCCGTCTGCATCGGTCCTTCTCCAGGTCGACGCGCGGGAGCGACCCGAGCACTTGACGACGGCGGGCGATAGCGAGGGAGTACTTCTCAGGCTCGCTGTGATAGGCCACGATGGACCGGTGGACGACCTTCTCGCCCGTCTACTGGACACCATCTACAAGCGTCTCCTGGAGGGTCTCACCAGGACGACGGGGTGCACGGCCCTTGGCTTCCCTCGCAAGGCGACTGGGGGTCGTGCACTTGCTACCACGATCTACGCGAGCCAGTCACGGCTAAGTGATGGGCCTGCGGTGATGAACCAAGGTGGAATCCAGTGAATAACTTTCTCGTCGGCACGAGGATTCCGTCAAAAAGCGTCTCCTGGAGCATCTTGACCAGGACGACGGGGTGTACGGCCCCCTGGCTTTCCTCGCAAGGCGACCGGGGGTCGTGCACCACTGTCAAAAGGGCCGTAGAGCCTGGGCACGTCTGGGTGTGGAGCAGGCAGGACCATTCCGGGCCGCACCATCCCTCTCTCGCGTGCCTTCCTCGCCCAAACTTGAGAAAGGTGCACGGCCCCCCACCTCTCCTCGCAAGGCGACCGGGGTCGTGCACCATCTGTCATTGTCGGCGCGGGTCATCAGGCCCTTGAACGCTCGCTTGAAATGGTGAGCAGCGTGTGTGGCGGCAAGTATTGCCGCCGATCTCGGGAACTCCCCACTCTCGAGCACTGAAATTCCCCAGTTGATCACCGGGGTGGGTTGTAGCTGAGACTACTTGTCGTCCGGTGGCGTCACCCCCTTGCGTAGGTGCTCGGAACGAGCCCGGTGGGCGCGCATGCGGTAGCTGTCGCCGTCGATGTTGAAAACGACACTTCGGTGCAGCAGCCGGTCGAGCATCGCCGCGGCCACCATTGGGTCGTCGAAGATCTTTCCCCACGAAGCGATGCCGAGATTGGTCGTCAAGACCGTCGAGGACTTCAAGTACCTGGTGGTGATGACCTGGAACAAGGCGGCTGCGGCCTCGTTGGCGAGCGGCAGGTAGCCGACTTCGTCAATCACCAACAGGCGTGGTCCGGCGAAAAAGCGCATCGTCGTCGCCCACCGGCCTTCGAGGGCGGCTCGGTGGCAACGCGCCACGAGGTCGGCCGCGGTCGTGTAGTAGGTGCGATAGCCGGCGTCGATCGAGGCCCAGGCGAGCGCGATCGCGAGCATGGTCTTTCCCACTCCGGGCGGGCCGATGAACAGCACGTTGGTTGCGTCCTCCAAAAACCGCAGCGTGCCGAGCTCGTTGACCATCGCCCGGTCGATCGACGGCTGGGCGTCGAAGTCGAAGTCCTGAAGACGCCAGGGCGAGGGCAACGAGGCGAAGCGTTCCAGACTGGCGCGCCGGCGCACCTCGACGGCGTCCACCTCGACGGCCAACAACCGTTCCAGAAAGGCACTGTGACCAAGCTTGTTCGCCTTGGCATTCTCGAGCTCTGCCGGGAGCGCCTCTGAGGCCGCTGCGAGGCGCAGGTAGGCGAGGTGGCTCCGCAGCTGTTGATAGATCGAGGCCTCGCTCATGCGATCACCTCGGCGAGCTCGGCGTATCGGGCAAGGTCGACGACGACCTCCCGGCCTTCTCGGCCCATGAGGCGTGCGGCTTCGGCGAGGGACTCCTTGCCCGGTGACCGGTTGGCCTTTCGGTCACAGGACCGCTCGGTGCTGAACGCAGCGAGCACGGCCGCCTCGAGTGCCTGGTGGTCCTCGGGCGTGCGCTTGATGAGACCGGCGCCCGCAAGAGCGAGCTGGTGGCGCGATAGCAGGCGGCCCGACAAGGCGTGGATCTCGAGTGTCGGAGTCGACAGGCGGTGGCGGACCTCGACCACAGTTGCGGAGAGCCCCGGCGGCACCGAGTAGCGGTTGCCCCTGAAGGCGACGGTGGCGTTGTCCGAGACGGTGCGCTCGACACAGATCGTCGCCGGGTAGGGCGCCCATGGCAGCGCCATGAGCGGCTCTCGGTCCGCGAGGGTCCCGACGGTCGTGCGGACTCCGTCTTGGTCACGGCGCTCACGGCTGTCGCCGGTCGTGGCCAAGAAGCGGTCGAGGGAGACCTGGGCCGACTCCGGGTCACGCGCGGTCATGGTTCGCCACCACCGCCCCGAGCAGAACCGCACCGAGGACTCGACCGAGCCCTTGCGGTTCCCGCGCCTCGGCGGGCAGCACTCGACGATTGCCCCGTAGTGCTTGGCGACCGGGGCGAAGCTGGGCTGGACGTCACCTGTGCCCGGCGTGATCACCGTGGCAAGCCGGTCGGTGCGCCAGACGTGCGCAGTGCCACCGAGGCGGCGCATCACGAGGTCCATCGCTTCTATGAGATGGGCCTGGTCCATCTTCTCTGCGAGCACGCCACGAATGCGTCCCGAGTGCGGAAGCGTGCCCAACAGCACATATGCGGTCGCGCCCCAGGGTGCATTGCGCCGCTCGAACCAGTCCCACTGGATCTCCTCGCCGGCGGGATGGCAGATCTCGATGGTGTCGCGGCCCTTCACGCCCCGGCACGCCTCGCAGTGAGGTCGCAGGCCCCGCAAGCGGATCTGGCGGACAAAGCTCGGGTAGCTGAGGGAGTACCCGAGTGGGACCACCTCGTCATAGAGAGCGCTTGCCCAGACGTGACAGTCGTCGGCGAACCGAAGCCGGACATAGTTCTCGACGACGGCCAGCGGGTCGGCCTTCTGGTTGCGGCGCACGCCCGGTTGGCGTTCTCCGTTCAGATAGCCCCGGATGGTCTTGCGGTCGTGACCTTGGTGGCGGGCGATGGCTGAAATCGACCAGCCCCGCTCTCTCAAAGCATGTGCTTCCACGTCTTCCCCTTGTGTGAGCATGACGGGTGGGTCCCTTCGACCTGGTAGGCGTAGGAACCGCCAGTCTCGAAGGGGCCCACCGCGAAACGGTGGACCGTCAGTCCAACCCGGTGCTCAAAGGTGGGGAATTTCGCTGATCATCTATGGGGAGTTTCAAAAATCGCGGGCAGTATGGCTCCGAGTGGCGCGTCTGTGCCACAGACGGGTGGCTTCCCGAGCGCCTGAGGCTTACGCTTCACTCAGAGTCGACGTGTTCCCTAGGGACACGGAGGGACACGAACAGACGGTGCGGGGGCCTTGCGCTCGTGCCGTCTGTGTCGGTCCTTACTCCATCGACAGGCGTCTCCCGGAGGGTCTCTAACGGGATGACGGGGTGCACGGCCCCCTGGCTTCCCTCGCAAGGCGACGGGGGTCGTGCACCTTTCACCAGTGTCGGCGCGGGTTGGTCGGCCCTTGACGGTCCCGCCACCCCTTCCGCCGACCTCGGGGAGGCTCGCTGGGTCGAGAGGTCGCGACGACACTTGAGCTTCGCGTACCGCTACCGTTTGGACGGCTCGGACTGGCACCAGCCCAAAGCCACTCGCCCTACCTCGGACTGGCCCCGGTACTGCGGTGCCGGGGCAGTTCCGCGCCCGAGGACTGACTGGCCTACGCCCGGTCGGTGGGGATACGGTGACGGTGTACGACCCCTTGTCCCCAATCGCACGGCAAGGGTCGCGCAGATCGTCCCTCGGGCGATCCGGCCCCGCTGCACCCTCCGCGGCGGGGCCGTGCTGCGTCAGAGTGTCGGTGTCCGCGTGAGCTGGACGTACTGCTGGTCTACGCCGGGTCCCTCGGGACACCGGGCCGAGTGCACGGCCTCCGGGCTTCCCTCGGGCAAGACAACGGTGGTCGTGCACCACCCCCTCCCGGTCGGAGGCGTCCTATTGTACGCATGGAGGGCTAGAGCGCCGCTTCAAGCAGCCAGTTCGCCGCTCAGGCCTCCAGTGAGGCCTCGGCGGCGGCCATCGCCCCGGCGCGGGTGGGGTGCTCGGTGCGCTCGTGGCCCGGTCCGGTGACGACCCACTTCTTGGCGGGCTGGCCCCCGAGGTATGGCCCGAGCCTCAGGATGTGGCGCAGGACCGCGCCGTCGTCATCCTTCAGGACCCACTGGCCAGGCGACACGAGGACCCACTCCACCAAAGGCCGAGCGTAGTCGGTCATACCGCGGGATCCTGGCCCGTGCCGACTACGACCAGGGCGAATAGGCCAAAGTTATGGGGGGTCGATCACGCCGGACCACGTCATGGAGGACTGGCCAGACTGGTATCAGCTCGCCCCCGCCTTCGTGGCCGCCTACGGCAGCGAGGAGCTACAGGAGCTGGAAGGCGCTGCAGAGTTCCTTGATGGTGTCGAGGAGCAGGACGACGTGAGCTTGACCGATGCCGACCGGGCCTACCTCAAGGCGCTGGAGTCGTGGCTCGGCATGTACCCCGAGATGCGGACCACCGAGTAGCCCGGCGCTCGCGGCCCTCTCGGTCAGCGCTGAGGCGGCGGCGTGTTCTCCAGGTAACGTTGGACCTCCTCGGCAACGATCATGAACAACCAGGCACACCCCTCCTTGTCGTGCGCGGCGACAACCTCGCGTGTCAGTTCTTGAATCTCGTCTACCGTCAGGCCCGGATTGGACATGTCGATAAGCTCAATGACGTCGGCAACACCCCAGTCGCGAGTGTGTGCATTCATCACATCGAGCGCAGCCTCTGCCTCGACGCTGGCCACTTTTTCAGCACCCGAGTTCGCCATTGCTCCCTTCCTCCTTGTCGATCTCGGCAGGCCGAGGCACTCCTTCGTTAACCCCAAGGGCCACGGGCATCGTGGTACCAGTCTTGCAGTTCTCAGCTTCCGGAAAGGCCCGGTCGACGGCGTCGATGAGGTCCGCGTCCGAGAGATGCAGGTACCGGCTTGTGGTCGCGATGTTGGAGTGGCCCATCAGACGCTGGACGACGTGGATGTCCTCGCCCCGGCGCACGAGGCTCGTGGCGTAGCTATGACGCCATCGGTGAGCAAAGTGCCGACCGGCCACTCCTGCCGAAGTCCCCGCCTCCACCACGAGATTGTGCAGCGCCCGAGGCCCGTAACGACCGCGGAGGCTCCGATTGCCCCTGGGGTTGGCGAACAAGTACGCGGACTTGGGGAGACTCGCCCGCAGCTCGTCGAGGTACTCGCGGAGCACGTCCGCCAGCAGGTGGGGAATGGGGATCACGCGAGGCTTGCGGCCCTTGCCGACGAGCGAGATTCGCCGATCATCGAGGTCGACCTCCTCGGTGCGAAGGTTCACCAGTTCCTTCATGCGCAAGCCGGTGTATCTCAACGTTAGGAGGAGCACCCGGCCCACCTGCCAGCGAAGACCGGGTTGTGCGGCGGCCCACTCGATGATGGCGTCGGCCTCGGGGTCGCTGTAGAACTCAATCCGCGACCGGACAGGACTCGCGAGGGTCACCAAGGAGGCGGGATTCTCCTCGCTCAGGTCATCGGCGATCAAGAACCTGTAAAAGCTACGGACAGCAAACAGTTTGGTCGATCGGGTAACTGGAGCTATCCCCCGGTTGGCCTCGTGAAGGAACCACGCTCGCACCTGGAGCTTGGTCACCTCGCTCAAGGTCACCGACGGGTAGTTGATCGCCAGGTAGCGCAGGAACCCTTTCACGTGCGAGCGATAAGTGCCCGCGGTCGTCTTCGGCCTGTTCTCCAGGAGCTGAAGGTGGGCGTCGTACCCGTCCAAGACCATGGCCTCGTCGACGACCCCGCCGCCAAGTCGGCTCATCGTTACGGGACCTTGTGCGAGAGCAAGTTCAGGGCCGTCCCCGCTTTCTCGGTTGAGCTTTCTAGCGGCCATCGTTCTCTCCTGGTCCCTTGGTCATGTTTCGGTTCCTTGCAGTCATGTCTGTGGCGGGCGTCAGTTCGATAGGTGCCGGGAATCGGCGACGTTGTTGCCAGCAGCAATGCTCATATCAGTGGCAACGTCGATGTCAGTGGCAACGTACCTCTGCTTCTCACTTCATGGCAACAATGTCGCCAAGTGTCCTGGGACGTTCTAGGCTCGTCACCTGTGCGACCAGGTGACCTGCTCGGCTTTGCCGAGATTGTCAAGTTCTTGAATGTGCCCGAGCGCACCGCGGCCAGGTACGTCAAGCGCCCCGACTTTCCTGATCCCTTAGCGAGGCTGGCCGCTGGGCCTGTGTGGCATCGTGTCGACGTCGACAAGTGGGCCAAGAAGCACCTCCCACTGCGAGGCGGTGGAACCCACGGACGCAACGGGTAACACCGGCGCAACGAGCCTGCGGATCTGATCGGCTCCGGCAGATCCCCCAAGCGTTCGGCTCGGTCAGTTCGTGGGAGACGGTCTCGATCCTTCCTCGACGCGTTCGGACGTGATCGGCTCCAGTGGGTCCAGCCGCGCGGCCCGCGCTCGACGAGGAGGCACATGTCCTTCCGCCACCGTCCATCATCTGGCGCAGCGCCCGCCCAACGGTCGACGCGCTGGCATGGGCTTTGACTGCCAGAGCGGGCGTGCTCATCCAGAACTTGTTGCCGTGGACGTCGTTCACCACGTCGGCCTTCGCAAGTTGGCGCTCTGGGGCTGAACGGTAGGCCCGAGTGGACTCAGCCAGGCGCGTGCGCTCGCGATCCTCGGTCAGCTCGTGCGGGCGCCGCGAAGCTACGAGGTCGGCAGTCGACGCCGACGGTGAGAGGCAGCGTTCGCGCGAGGACGAGGTTTGTGACTCCCAACCGGCAGCGGTATGGGGTGCCCGAGAGTCCTGGTCGTGCTGCGGGTTGGGGATCGACCTAGCCTTAGTACGTACCTGAGACTTTCGTTGTTCGACTATGGAAGCGATCGACCGATACGATCGCAGATGGCACCCTCACTGTGACGGAGATTAAGCGCGAGAGGACCTTCTTTCTCAGCTACGGCGATGCCAAGATGACGCTCGATTCTCCGATGCTCGGTGAATCCCGTTCGGCAGTTGGAAGTGACCTTTACCTCTGCTTCCAACGACTGCGCAGCAAGCTGGAAGTCGACGACATCTTTCCCCTGTGTTACGGAGCGCGAGTGGAATGCTCGGCATCCGACGTGAGCAGAGACACGGGGTGGGGGCGCTCGGTTTACGTGCTCGAAATGGGCAAGGAGGCTTCGACTTCCGACCTCGTGGATCTGTTCGACCCAGCTTCCAGGGACTCAGTCGGCAGCGTTGCTGAGCAAGAGCGGTTCCACCGCGAGTGTGAGCAAAGCCTCAGCAGCTGAGGGCCCAGTGGTGCATTGAGATTTGTCCCCGCCATTCGGTCTCCGGCCGCTGGCTGGGGCTGCGACAGGCGGCGGTGTGGGCGAACGCGGGGGGCGGTACGGGCAGGGAGACCGGCAGGAGGCTAAGGAGGCGAGTGCGGACGACCGGATGATGAGAGCGACGGACTTGGCGACGAGCACGACCGGGCTACGTCACCGAGTGGAAACGTTCTTTCCTCTCCCATTCCTTGCGTTGCTGCATGCGCAGTTTGTGGTGAGCATCCCGCACGTCCCGCATGTGAAGGTGGCGAGTCTCCCACCCGTAGTCCGAGAGCCTTATCTCCGCCGCGTTAGTGAGGACGATCCCGCGGTGGGCGGACCGCCAGTCCATGATCGCGGCGCACTCGGGGCAACGCGGGTCGGGTCGGATCATGAAGTACGCGCACCCCTCAACATCCTCGTCGTAGCTCTCGACTCGCGTCACCGGCTCACTTGCCCTTCGCCGCAGAAGCACCCGTTGTCTGCCGTCTGCGGGCGCCACTGCCCGAACCCGACGACCGCGAGCGAACCCATCGAGGGCACGACAGTGGACTGTTCCCCCGTCGACCACCTCACCCGCAAGAGCGACCCGGTCACGCCGGTCACGACTCCATCGCGGGGAGCCCCGCCGACTTTCTTCGAAAGGATTTGCACGCGATCACCAACGACTGCCATATACCGAATGGTACTGATCGACGTGTAGAAGCCACCGTCGGTATCCGGCCCTGCCCGCACGACCCAGCGAACACCGTCAGGTGTGACTCCCCTGCGAGGACCACACGTAGCCCTTCCACGTCCACCTTCCTCCGTGATCCGTTTCGCTCTACTACGAGACGCTCGCCGTCGATGACCTCAGCCAGGCATTTTGTGCGAGAACGGTCAGGAAGCGCTCTCGACGCTGACATCGGGACCGGGAACGAGCACGGTCTCGTGACCATCATCCCATCGGACCTTGAACCTTCGATACTTTTCGTCGCCGAGGATCTCGACGATCTTCCCACGGCGTTTCGGCTGGCCAGCCTTCTCTGACGGTGCCCTAATCGTGTCGCCAGGCTTCGCTGCCATCTTGCTCTACCTCCTATGAAGAACTTGCGCCCTTCTTGGCAGATCGCCCGCAAGCTTTCCGCGGGTAGCAGAGCCAAGAGTATCGGCAGGGCGTCAGGGCGCTCCGGGCGGTGACGTCGGCAGCCCGACACGGGTCCACCGACATTGACGGACGGCAGTCGACCGCCTACCCGATCGAGCAATGACGGTCAGGGACGGTCCACACCGTGGTCACGCCGCCCGTAACGAGTACAGGGTCGTCCTGGCGACCGTGCCCCAGCCAGCAAGCCCGATCGAGACGAAGTCTGGCTTGGCGTTCCGTTTGGCCCGATGCTTGGTACACGGCTAATTCGCAAACGGGGACTCCGCGTCCTTCACGAGTCAGAAGTAACGTCCGGCGTCGTCCTGGAACGGATGCGCCTTCACAAAGTCGCGGATGCGAAGCAAGAGCGGCTCTGCGAGCCAGTGGGGCAGGCTCTCGGGCAACTTCGGCAATCCGAGCGAGTACCTTGCATCAGCTACTACGTCATCGAGCGCGGATCTGGCGTCAGTGACCACGTGGTCGTAAAGCCAGTCCCAATCGAGACGACTGGGCGGACCAGAACGCTCCATCAAGAACGCGTCGAGTTCCTCGGCGGCACCCAGCTTGACGACGGCGTGCCACACCGCCTCAGCGATGACATCGTCGTCATCGCTCCGGGGCTGAGATTGAAGCTCACTGCTGAAGACCACGTCTGTCACCATCGCAAGCGCCACTTGATCGCCAATGAGATCGGGCACGCCTACCGCCCGCCTAACAAGCTGGCGCCACTGGGCTTCCGTCGCCATCTCGTCTCCCTTCGATTGCTCGCAGCCTACGACGGCCTACGGGCGAAACGGGGAAAGCTAGACGCTATTGCTCGTCAGGTTCCGGTTCTGTCCGTTGAAACCGTTGCATGATCGCCGCACACTCGGTGCAATCGTCTGGGTCTAGTCCCTCGATCATCGCCCATCTGAAGTTCGGCACACCAGCGATAAGCCGATCAGTGCTGAACTTGCCCCGTCTGTGGCACTTCGAACAGATGACTTCATGGTCCACGCTCACGACGGTACTCCCGCGGCGCCGCGAATCACAGGGCTGTAAGATACACGACGTGGAATCTTCCGACTGGAAGGCGTTGGCAGCGATCGCAACGATCGGTGGAGGCATCGTGGCCCTACACGGGATCAGGAGCAAGAAGTGGACTGAGGCCCACACCTTCTTCACCGTGCTCGGGATCGTCGCCGCACTGGCCACGTTCAGCTAACGGAGGGCGACTGAAGCGGCCAATAGTGCCGCTCAGAACTTTCGCGTGCCCACAGGAACTTGCCCTGTGCTGGTCATCCGCCGACCTGACACATCTACGTGGCAAATTAGGCCTGTGGCCTCAGAGCGAGGCCCATGAACATAACCACAGGCCCCACCCTGGCCACGGCTGACGACGGCAGGAATTTTCGCACAGGCTTCCACGCGTGTCGCGGATACGCCTGACAGCAGCGGTTCAGGCTCGGGTCGGGAAGGATCGGCCCGATGGCCGGTGAACTGGGTTTCGATACTGGGCCGTTTGTAAACGTTGCCGTGTTCTGCGAACGCGTGCTGCAGGAGAAGGACAACGTTCTTTCCGCGATTCGGATTGTCGATCAGATAAACGTCCAGGCACAAGGCAATATCGCGCCAGAGGATCTTCCTGCGGGTTCAACGATCCAGTCGACACTTCTTGTCATGCTCAAGGCTGGCGAGGCCAGAGGACCACAAACCATTCAGGTCGTCATTGAGGACCCTGTTGGTGGAAGACGGGAAGGCCCGGAACAGTCCGTCGTCTTCTCACCCGGCCCTGCTGGTGGAGTCAACCTGATCATCCCGCTGATGATGCAGCTTTCCTCAGCCGGTTTGTATTGGGCCGACGTTCTGATCAACCGTCGCCTTGTTTCTCGGGTACCCCTGACGGTCAACTACACCTTCACGCGGGGACCGGGCGTAGCCCCCCAGCAGTCGTGACTGTCGTGCCCGAGAGTTCCCGTCGACCGGGGGGAGCGAACCAACCAGCCGCGTCGATCTCTTGCACCACAGATGGAAAAGACGACCACACTACTTCGACGGCTGGAAGCAGGAGAGCGAGCTGGGCGGTTGCCATCCGACGGTCGAGGCTCCCTGCGCTTTCCGCCAGGACGGCCATCACTCCAGCGGCTAACGCCGACACCTGGTCAGGTTGGTCGTCCCACGTCTCCTCCACGAACCAGTTCTCGAAGACTTCCAGGGAAGTGGTTCCCGCTACTAGGTCACGCAGACGCATCAGAATTTCGGTGTCTGTGGCCATGTGTCCTCACTTTTCGGGTCAAGGGACCCTATGACTATAATCCGAGTTTCCGAGACTGAGCTACGCGACCGGTTCAACGCTGCTGAGTATTACGAGAAAGTGCAGGCGGGTGAACTTTTGGCGACGCTGATCGCGCGTCGACCAGCTGATCCTGCGTACCACCAGCCACAGGGAACCCTAAGCGAAACGTGGCGGTACGACGCGACACGAGGCAACAGGTTGGAGAAGGTTGCGATCGTTCACCAATTCGTGTTGCTAGACGGCACCATCAACAACCGCAGTCATCGACCCGACCCGAAATTCCTGAGAACGGAGGCTGGGATATTCGCGTTTGAGCACGCGATCCCCCGCGCTCGCAAGACCAAACTTAGGCGAGATGGCCCGAATGTTCCCAAGCGAGCCACAGCCCGCGGCGTTGGATGGGTAGGGCCGAGTGGGTCACTGGCCCTCGGTTCCGGGCGTACCGCAACCCTGAGACCACCTCCGTTGACGTTGACCAGGGCGTAGCGTTTCTAGCGTGCTCAGTTCAGTTTCCATCGAAGGATGTCGGGCGAAAGTAGGGCGGGCCAAATGTCACTTGCATATACTCAAAGGACAAATCGCTGCCTTCCGTGAGCGACACCCCGTGCGATTCACTGTCGATTGTGATTTTGAGAAGTCCGCCTACGTCTTTCGCGTATGGGATGTCGCTGAGCCTGATCCTGGCTGGGGACTCGTCGTCGGTGACTGTCTCCACAATGCCCGGAGTGCGCTGGACCACCTCGTCTATCAGCTCGCGATTCTCCATCTCGGGCGTGAACTGACCGACCAAGAGGCCCGACGCACCATGTTCCCGGTCCACGAGGCCCCTGACAGTTACAGAATTAACGGTGCCCGGCATGTCATAGACCTGCGAGACGTCGATAGGGCACGAATCGAGATATTGCAGCCGTATCACGCTTGGGATGAGAGTATCTGGGGGCCAGACAAGATGCCTGGGCCGCCTGCCCCTGTATCCAGCTACCTCGACTTGCTGTCTCGACTTGACAACACGGACAAGCACCGCACTATCCAACCAGTCTGGTTCACTCCCGGACTCGTCAATCTGCCCGTTGGTGCGAGCGAACTTGGCATTACTGGCGGCAGTAACAGTAACTGTCCGTTGCACGATGGCGCAGAGATAGGCCGATGGCACTTCGACCGGGTTCCCCCTGAACCGCCAGCAGAAATGGACGTGGAGGCTTACTTCCCCCTTCAGATAAGCCTTTGGGAACCGTTCTTCGGCACCAGAGCGCAGCGAATACTGGGAAACTGCATCATTGCGGTTGACATGGTTTTGGACATGTTCGAACCGTGCCTAACTCATGATTCAAACCCCGCCGATCTTCGGTACTGGGATGGTCAACCGCCCTGGCTATAGCCTTGCGCCAAGTTTCGGTGCAGAACTCCCGCTCGCGCCGAAAAGCCGCTCAGACTCGCAGCGGTCCGCGAGAGAACCGCCTCGGCTGCACTGATGGTCGGCCTGCAGCCAACATCTCGATGACCGAGCAGGCGTCACCGTTGCAAAGGAGATGATTAAGAGGTTGCCTGCCAGAGGATGGCCGCGAGCTGCAGCGCTGCTCCAAGCATGATCACTGCGTTGATCCGTCCGATGTCCTGGACCATCCGTTTCACCTGTGCGCCGCCGTCCCAGGTGTCAAGCAGATCAAGCTTGTAACGGGGGCTGTCGGCTCTTACTACTGCCAGACTCACCAGCGCGGCTGCAAAGACGAGCGCTGCACCGATGATGCCGAGCACGAGGGGACCTTCCATGTAGGAACCGTAGCGCGGCCCTCTCTCGATCGATCAGGGCCGGGACCAATGACTTAACTCAGACCGAGGGCAGGCCCCGAACCAGATCGGCAGGGTCTCGCCCTAATCCTTCGACGAGTCGCACGATGCTCGCGACCACCGGAGTCATGCTGTAGTTGGTCGTGACAACGAAAGTCGAACAGGCTGGCGGGTGAGTCCAATCGCCACCTTCGGTCGGTTGGCGGACCGTCCTTGGGCCAAGCCCCTCGGGTCCCTCGGGATGAAGTAATGGCCAGGATACTGGTCGTCGTAGGACCCGCCCGCGTCCTGTCGTGGCGTCGTGGCGCTGGTAAACCTGCGCTTGGTGACAACAAGACGCAGGTCAGTGCCGTGGCTGGCGGTCATCTGTGCCCTGGTCCTCGCGGGCTGTGTTCGTACCGTCGCCCCGATTCCGGTGCTTGGCCAACTGGCAGGTGCCTTCCGCCATGGCGAGGGCTTCGGGAATGTCACGCCTTCGGTGATCTACAACGGCGGCGACAACACTGGTTATGTAGGCCACGTCGTCTGGAAGTCCTGGGGCGGCTCGCGTTCTGTAGGAAGCGGAGTGGCCGAATATGTCAGGCCTGGCCGATACCCAGCCACAGGTACCGAGGAACCAGCCACCGTCGTTGCCTTCAAGCTTGGGACTTGCGACGGCAAGCTCATGTACCAGGCTCTGGAGTGGTACTTCCCCCAACACGGCCAGAGGTTCAACCCGGACCAGTACGAGGACATCTGCACCGGCACCTACGTGCTCAGCCCATAGCTCGGGGTCGCCGAAGCGGACACGTCCGCGAACCCGCAGTGGCCCCAAAGTGCAGCGGTCGGAGAGCAGCCGATACGAGCCTCTTTAGTTCCCTCCTATACGCGTCGATGACGAAGACGGAGGATTGAGATGAAGCGCTCGATTGCAAGAGTCAGCGCTCTGTTGGCGGTAGGTGGGCTGGTCTTGCTGATCGGTCCGCCAGCCACGCTCGGTATTCCTGTAACTGGGACCGCCAGCCGCGCACTGACTCCGATTGCCAAAGTTCCCTCCCGAGCCGTGTCGGCTGTTCGGCTGTGGTGGTGAGCGGGCGATGACTTCGAAGGTGAACGACGGCTCAACGAGCGACTCGCTTGTCCAGGCAACCGGTGATGCGGTACCGCTCGCGGAATCCTGCCAACCACCCGAGCTATCACATCCAGCGAAGTTGATGCCCCTGCGCTATGCCGGTGCCTGTTCGGTGTGTCAGGTCGCCATTCCTGCGAAAACAAGGGCGTATTGGCACAAGGACTCTCACACGGTCACCTGTGTCGCGTGTGAAACCGCACCGACCCAGGTACCGGCAGGCCAAGCGGACACCAGCCCATCCCAGGAACTGGACCGCGGCACGGCTGGCAGATCAGCGCAGGCCGAGTTCGAGCGCCGCCGCCACAAGCGCGAGGAACGCATCGACGCGAAGTATGGACGCCTGGCCGGTGTCGTCAAGTTCCTCTCCAACGATCCGCAGTCGACCAGGGCCTGGGCCAGCGGCGCGGTAGGCGAAATGCGCGCGGCTCAACAGCTAGAGAAACGGCTCGGCAGCCACGGCATCGTACTGAACGACCGCAGGGTGCCGGGCACGAGGGCGAACATAGATCACGTCGCCATCGCGGCATCGGGCGTGTGGGTGATCGACGCCAAGCACTACACGGGCAAGGTGGAGCACCGCGACAGAGGCGGGTGGTTCAGGACTGACTGGCGGCTGTGCGTCGGCGGGCGCGACAAAACGAAATTGGTCGACGCGCTCGACTGGCAGATCGCCGCCGTTGAGAAGGTGCTCTCCGGCGAAGAAGTTCCCATTCACGCTGCTCTTTGCTTCGTGGGGGCTAACTGGGGTTTGTTCTCGAAGCCGTTCCAGCAAGCCGGTGTCTGGGTGACATGGGTGTCCAAGCTCGCCGAAATGATCCTCGAACCGGGTCCACTTGGCGAAGACGAAGTTCAAGCCATAGCTACGAAGCTCGCCCGCCACCTACCAGCGAAGTGAACAGGCAGGTTCTGGAGCACCGACATTTGCAACGTCGTAGCCTGAGTCGCAATGACCGGCTCCGAGCCGAGTTGGCAGCTCAAGATTAGGCGAGCGGAAAAGCACCTCTCTGACCTGAGTGACTTGATCGACATTCCCCAGGGTCGCCAACGTTACCCGACAAGAGAAATCCTCGATCATGATGGCGAGTACGACTACGTCATCGACTTGGCTCAGGAGATCAGCGAGAACGTGCCGATCGTGGCCGGTGACTTGCTGTTCAACGTTCGATCCGCCCTGGACCACATCATCTGCGCGCTCATCCCGGACGAGGACAAAGGACGTTCTCAGTTCCCCATCTTCACCGATGACCCCATGGAAGTCGGCCGCGCGACAGGGAAGTACCGAGACCCGACCGCCGCGAACGTCTGGCGTCGCTGTGTCCGCGGCGTTCCAAGCAACGCGGTCGCAGTGATCACGCGGTCGCAGCCCTACTACCAGGCTCGGTTAAAAGGAGAAGACGCGACGCACCACACCTTGGCGGTGCTCAACTCGCTTCAGAATGCCGACAAACATCGTAAGTTGATCTTCTCT
>CAVRAT010000012.1:0-211770 GCA_963719125.1 uncultured Acidimicrobiaceae bacterium | reverse complement strand
TGGGTTAGTTCATGCGGGCGCTGCGGGTACGGCGGCGTCGTGGGAACCTGGCCGAGAGTTGCGGATGCGGCTACTCGGGTTCGGCAGGATCCAGGGTGCCGAAGTAACCGCCCTCGGCGCGGAACGGGTGTGACCTCACGAACGTGCGGACCGAGACGAGGACACGTTTCGCGACTTCCGACTCCTCTGCAACTCGGGGCGGAATCGCCGCGCTGATCTCGTTGGCTGTCTTGTCGAGTGTGGCGCCGTCCATTCCGAGCAAATACTCATCGAGCTGGCCTCGCTCGCCGCGGTCCCTCACCTTGTAGATGATGGCGTCGACGATCATCGGCCATTGCTTAGCGTCCTCTGAGGGGTTATGGGTCATGGCGGGTATGGGAATGCCCGTTGACGCCTGCTCCTGAAGGCTTCTGTTGGCGACGCCATCGTCGATCAGGTCAGGTATCCCAAATGACCGGCGAAGCAACAGCTTCCAGTCTTCGTGGTTCGGCATTGCGATAACTCCTGGGACGCCCGTTCTCGTCGGGGTTACGCTCATCCTCGCGGATTAGGTGCGCAGGCGTCATAGACGGCAAGTCCTGCTCAGAGGCTGTCGCATGATTGACTCGAGAGGCTCCGGGACCACTGATCCTCAAGGTAAGACCTGACCAGTTCTTGCAGGAACTCGCAGCGATTCGCCCGAGTCGAGCGAACGAACCTGGAAGTTCCCCTTATGCGACGGCGAGACGGTGGTTTCGTATCTTCAAGAGGTTGTGGACCGAACAGATGAACCGCCACTCGCTCAGGGCCGCCTGCATCCCGCGTCCCGAGAAGCGGCGACATCGCAGATTGGCCTTGATGTTGCCGAAGACCGGTTCGGTCGTCATCTTGCGCTTGGCATAGGTCTGCCGGCCCTCGGCGGTGGAGAGCCGGTCGAGCATCTGGTTTCTGAGCACGGCAGGATCACCTCGTCCAACCCGGTAGTCGCCGAGCAACTGTCGCGCCCAGTTGTAGGAGACACCCATCTCGACGGCGGCTTGTTTGATGCTGAGCTCCCCGGCGTCGATGCGGCTGAGCACCTTTGAGCGTTCCTGGATGCGCGGGTCATAAGGGTCGGCGATGCCCTTGGTCGCCGGCATGGGGGTGATGAGCACCTCGGCAGGCGGTGGCGATCGTCACGTTCGCGACGCTGCAGTAGCCGGTGTCGGCGACGAAGGTCCCGATGCCATCACCCTCGGCTGCGGCGAGGTTCTCCTCGGTTGCTCTCACCATCGGGACGAACATGGTCGAGTCATGCGCCGCGTTGGTCACCTCGGCGGCCACGATGACCTGGTCGGTCGAGACCGCAGCCTGGGCGTTGTAGCCCTGGAGGAAGCGGTTGCGGGCCCGCAACATCCTCGAGTCCGGGTCGGTCGGGTTGGCGAAGCGTTCCTTGCCCGTCTTCCCACCTTGGACTGGCTTGCGGCCGGGAACCTTGCGGCCGGTGGCCTGCTCGCGTGCGGCCCGCTCGGCGAGGTAGCTCTCGAAGTCAGCGGCACCTTGCTCATCGAGCTGGCGGAGCGCCTCGCGGACTCTGGCCCGCCGGTTCTCACGGCGCGCCCAGTTCGGCGGGAGCTCGTCGCCACGACTCTCACCGAAGCGCTCGTCCTCCTCTGTGTCCTGGAGTTCTGCCTCGGCGAGGATCTCGTCGGCGAGCTGGCGGCGGGTGCGGTTCGCCCACGCCGAGGCGTTCGCCTCGATCTTGGTGCCGTCGATCGAGATCACCTTGGAGTCGACGAGTCCCTCTTTCACGCACAGTCCGAGCACCTGGGCGAACAGTGCGGCGATCGCCTCGGCGTGACGCCGGCGGAACCGGGCGAGAGTGGCGTGGTCGAGGAGCTGGTTCGCACCAACGACCCGGAAGGCGACGTCCTCGACGAGCCTGCGCTCGATACGTCGTCGAGGAGCGTTCCCCGACGCAGTAGGCCTAGACGAGCACGGCGAGCACGAGGACCGGATCGTAGGCAGCGCCACCGCGACCGTCCTCGCGGTACTCGGCATAGAACGCCGCAAGGTCGAGCTCGGACACCACGTCGAGCACGAAGAAGGCAAGGTGGTTCTCGGGAAGCCAGTCAGCGACCGAGGGCGGCAGCAGGAACAGCTGGTCGCGATCGGCCTCACGAAGGTTGATCGGCATGCACCAATTGTCCCCGCGCGACAAAACGCGGGCGGGACGGTCGAGATTCATGCGACAGCCTCTGGCCTGGGCTTTTGTCCTGCACCTTCTGGACATAAGTGCACGTCACGGACGTTGACGGACTCCGGCGGTCTATGGCGGTGACGGGATGGAGCCGGCGCGAGCCCGATCTTGATGGATGTGACTTGTCTGGCCGCGGAGACGGAACGCTGTTACCGCAATTCTGCACCGAACCAGTCGTGCTTCCGACCCTCACCTCCATGTGGGGATATGGGACGTCCCCGCGGAAAGGCCGCAAACCCGGACATCCCTGGTCAGCGAGTTGCATCCCGCAACCCATTGGGTCTCTCCCTGTGCCGCGACCGCCCCGGTTGTGAGGCGATGAAGCTCAGCTGAGGCTGATCCGCTCCGGCGTTCTGTGGCGGAGCTGCGCAGTTCTCCTCGCGGTCCTACTGAACCCCAATCGGTATCAGGCTGAGCGAGGCGACCCGGTATCTGGTCGCTCACCGGTGTCGATGAGGTCTCGGGCGACTTCTCGCAGCTTGACGTTGAGGTGCTGGGAGGCCTGGCGCAGAACATGGAAGGCCTGGTCAGCACTGATCCGCTCGCGTTCGATGAGGATCCCCTGGGCCTGGCCGATCAGCTCTCGCGTGACCAAAGCGGCATGAAGGTTCTCGGCACGGCGTTCCTCGTCCTCGTGAGAACGCGCGGTGGAACAGGCGAAACCGGCCATTGACGCGAGGAGCAGCCCTCTTGCCCGGTCTATGACCCCGAAGGCCTGGGGGTAGCGGGCATAGAGGTTGAGGGCCCCGAGCGTGCCATCGGTTGCCATCGGGAGCGCCAGCAAGCTGCGCATCCCCACGGCGGCAGCCTCGGGCCCGAAATTTGGCCAGCGGGGGTCGGTACCCAGTTCGTCGGCGTAGAAGGTCAGCTTGTGCGCGATGGCGTCGAGGCAGGGCCCCTCGCCGGTATGTAGCTGAAGGGCATCGACCTCGACCACGATCGGGTCTGTGCACGCCCGAGTGGTGATCTCGTCTCCCTCGAGGAGGAAGGCGCCGGCGAACTCGCAGGCCTCGATGGTGACGACGGAAAGGTCAACTGCCCGCGCCAAGATGTCCTCGACGCTGCCGGCCAGGAACAAGGCCCGGGCGACTTCGGTAAAGGCGTTGGCCGAGGCGATGGCGGCGTCCTCGATGGTGCTGGTCTCGTGCTCAGTTGAGGCCACGGCGCCTCGCTCAGTCGTTGCTTCCCAGGTTCACCCCAGCTAATCGGGAAAATACCAGACTGTCGCCCTTGTCCACCCAGCTCCTGAGGTGTTAGGGTCGATTTCACCTTCGACAGTGAGGGGCGTCGCGGGCGGCCTGAGTGATCGGCCGCCATTCGGAGGCAACGACTTCGTGTCGAGTTCCGTGCTGTCGCCCGAAGCGTTCTCAGCGTCGCGTGCCGGCACCTTCCCTGGCATTTCGGGGGATGGCCCATCTGCTGCAACTCGTCTTGCGTGGTGGGCAACGGGCTCACCGCGGACCAAGCCGTGAGCGGGTGTGGTGCCGAAATGGAGCCCGCAGCGAGGGACGGCCATTGTGCCTGAGACATCGGCGGCTAAGCAGCCGGCCGACCTGCTCGACCGGTATCGCCGTAACGCCGGTCTCTCCCACGGCGATCTGTGGTTGCGCTACTTCGAGCTCGGGGGCGTGAGCAATACCCTCGAGTTGGAGGCGATCCATTGTGGTGCCCTCCGGCCGAGCGCGCACGACCGCGAAGTGATTGCCCATGCCCTGAACGAGCGGTTCGTCGAGCTGGGCGGCAATCACCCCGTCCCGTACTCCGAGAGCTACGCCGAGAGGCGTCGGGACAGGAACGGCAAGACGTGAGAGCCATCACTTCACCCTGCCGCTCAGTTTCTGAAGGAGGACACAGATGGTTGTAGCGATTGTCACCTTCGTGGTGCTTCTGCTCATCTCCCTTGCGTTCACCGCGCACACAGTGCAGAAGTACAAACAGGGTGTCGTATTTCGCCTCGGTTGCCTCGTCGGTGAGAGAAGTCCTGGCCTCGTGACAATGCCGATCGAGTCGCATGGCATTATCACTCGCGACAACTTGAGCGTTGATGTGTCAGCCGTCTCGTGCTACCGAGTGCTCGATACCGCGAAATCCGCTGCAATCGAGAACATCGAGGAGCCGCTCAACGAGATCGCCCGGACGACACTGCGGCAGGTCATTGGTCAGCACACTCTTGACGACGTGCTCGCAGAGACAAGCAAGATCAACGTTGATATCCAACAAATGCTCGATCTCCAGATTGCGGACTGGGGAGTACTCCCCAGGTTCAAGGAGTCGTCGCAACACTGCCTTGTTGGACAGAGCGTAGGTGATCATCGAGAGCCTCGGCGGGGGTCTTCCATCCAAGTGTCTTTCGCGGTCGGCTGTTCAGCGCGGCGGCGACAGCTTCGAGATCGCTTGAGCTATGGCGGCTGAGGTCGGTCCCTTTCGGGAAGTACTGGCGCAGCAGGCCATTGGTGTTCTCGTTCGTGCCTCGCTGCCAGGGGCTCTGAGGGTCGCAGAAGTAGATGGCCAGACCGGTATCGATACGCAGCTGGGCATGCTGGGCCATCTCGGCGCCTTGATCCCATGTCAGCGACCGGCGGAGCTGTTCGGGCAGGGTCGTAATCGAGGTGGCGATGGCGTCCCTGACCGCCTCAGCGCCGTGGCCAGCCAAGGCAGGACCGTTCTTGACTCTCGGCTCGCCGTGGCCCGCCATGGGCGGCAGACGCAGCAGCATGGTGAACCGGGTGGTGCGCTCGACGAGGGTCCCGATCGCGGAGCTGTTCAATCCGAGGATCAGGTCTCCTTCCCAATGTCCCGGCACAGCCCGGTCGTCTGCCTCGGCCGGCCGTTCGCTGATCATGATCTCGGGCGTGACGAACTGCTTGTGGCGCCCCTGGGTCCGGGCTCTGGGGACTCGCAGCGCCCGCCCTGTGCGCAGGCAGGCCACGAGCTCACGCTTTAGAGCGCCTCGCCCTTGGACGTAGAGCGCCTGATAGATCGCCTCGTGCGAGATCCGCATGGTCTCATCATGAGGGAAGTCGAGGCGCAGGCGGTGCGCGATCTGCTCCGGGCTCCACGACTTCGCCCAGCGCCGGTCCTGGCGCCGGCCATGCCGGCGTCCGACGAAGCGCACGGTCGGACCTGGAACCTCGCTCCCGTCGGGCCGGGTGATCACCCCGGCCAGGCGGTCCTGAACATAAGCCCTGAGCCGCTCGTTGCTCGCCAGCTTGGCAACCTTCGGCCTCCTTGCCCGCCGGTCCGCATGCCATTGGGCCGTGATGGCCCGATATCCGGATGAATCAGGTCGGGTGGCCGCGTTGCGCCGCAACTCGCGGCTGATCGTCGACGGGGAGCGCCGAACTTGACGGGCGATCTCCTGGACACCACGGCCTTTGGCCTTGAGGATGGCGATCTCCTCGCGCTCGCTCAGGGACAGGTAACGGCCGGACAACGGCCGGAGGCTGAGGGGTCGCATCCCGCCAGCCTCACGGAACCACCTGGTGCCAACCGCGGATGCCACACCGACAGCGGCCGCTGCTTCCTCGCTCGAGATTCCCTTGGCGATCTCGAGCCAAAAACTCTGTCGTTGGTCCCGCTGCCAGCCGGGCGGCCGCCCCGGCGAGCGCAACTTGCCGCGCATCGGCCACGTCGCCTTCTGTTGCCGACTGACGCCCATTGCCTGACACCTCCATCATCGAGGTGTTGCGACGACCGCTCGAATCCGCCCTCGTCACGCTCGTCGGGCTGAAGGACGTCCGGCTGCCGGACACGATGACCGAGCGCTGGCACGCTAAGCCGAGGCAGAGCGCGAGAAGCGGGCAAGGATCGTTGCTGCTGAGGCACTTGCTGCAGTCTCGCTCGGGAAGCCTTGGGACATCATGAGGACTCACTTGCTTGCAGCCTCGCAACCCTCAAGCCCTGATCGAGATCGGTGTCGAGAAGAGCACGACGGCTGTGTTATTGGGTCGCGACGCGGCCTTGAAGAGGGTTCAGTTTTCGGCATCTAATCAAAACAAGGCCGTCGCAGACCGAATCTGGAACCGAGCTACGGCAGAAAACGGAGGCACAAGGAATGGGAATGGGTCGGACGGGAATGTTCTTCAGCGTCCTCGCAATCGCGGCGGGCGCCGTCATGTACTGGGCGGTGACTTCTCAAGGTCACGGGTTCCGCCTCTCCACAGTCGGGGTCATCCTTATGGTCGTGGGAGCCGTTGGCCTTGTCGCCTCGGGGACCGTCTTTGCCACATCACGTCGTCCGGGCAGTGGGAAGCACACCTACGACCGGGAAGAAATCGATGCACAGGGTCACTCGACAGAAGTGCACGAAGAGGTGCACAGCTAGCCCGACCGGCGATTGCCGCGCAGTCTTCAGCCGACGTTCGGCCTGACCACGTAGCACTCGACGCCTTCATCGAAAGGAGTCCTCAAATGATTCATAGATTGACCAGCCTGGCTGTGCTCTGCCTGGTCGTTGTCGTCATCCTCGTACTGCTGAAGGTCATTTGATCGCGATCGTGCTTGGGCGCAAGCGTGACCTGCATTAGTGGGACGACATCGCCGGCGATCTGGCCCGATCGGTCGTCGAGGAACACCTGGCCAGGGTATTTCTCCACCATCTTGGAGTGCAAGATGCCTGCTGGACTGGGAAATAGTCCAAGGAGGCATGAATGGGAACGAGAGACAAGTTGTCCAATCAAGCCCAGAATCTCAAAGGAAAGGTCGAGGAGACGGTGGGAACGGCGATCGGAGACGACCACATGAGAGCCAAGGGCAAGATGGACCAATACACGGCAGCCCTGAAGGGAGTCGGCAAGAAGGTCAGGGACGCAGCTTCCAAGCTCAAGTAGAAGCGGCGCATGGGAAAAAAGCAGTGCGTCGAACTTGGGGTCGTAGAGTCGGTTACCTGATGGCGACCACGCCCGAGGAAGAAGCCGCGTCGTCATCGACCACTGACAGTGCGGCGCATTCACCGACGAGGCCGTCGGAGCTCGATCTCACCGAGGCGAGCACCGGCCGGGTCTGGCGTCAGTACCTGCGGGCCATGGGACCGGGGCTGGTCACCGGGGCGTCAGACGACGATCCCTCCGGGATCGCCACCTACTCCCACACGACGAGTAACAACGCCAATCCTGTTCGCATGGAAGGCTCCTTCTGATCAGGGTCCCCCTCGAGTTGTCATACGTCGCCACCCTATCCGAGGGCCTCGTGAGCGTGATCACCTGATCGGGCCCACCTGACGACCAACCATCACTGCCCAGGTGAGCCGTCAAACTCGTCTGCCTCCCATCGTTGCCGACAACGGGAGCAACGCGCGTGTCTGGGTCAGTTCCGATGGCGCCTCGGCCAGTCCTTTTCTCCCGGGTCAGGTTGTTTCATCGTGAAGTCAACTCCTTGTCCACTCAGCTGGTGAGGTGTAGCGTCGGAATCACCTTCGACAGCGAGGGCGTCGCAAGCGGTCTGAGTCATCAGCCGCAATTCGGAGGTAAGGACCTCGTGTCCAGTTCCGTGTCGTCGCCTCAAAGATCGATTCTCGGCGTCGAACGCTGCCCTCTCCCCTCTCCGGATCAACGTCATTCCGTCTTCACCCTGCTGGCAGAGGACCGCCGGTCGGGTCCTTCACATCTTCTTTCCCGCTTCTATTGCTTTACTGCTGTTGCAGGCCCTCGCCTTTTCACGCCAACTCTGGGTTGCTCGTTTTCCAAGAAAGACATTTTGACCAGTGCGAGGCCACCCGCGCGGAAACAGCGAACGTGCGAAGTAACAGCCGACCCCGCGGCGACAGCCACCTCAACCCAGGTGCAGCCCGGGGTACCGGGCTGCACCTGCCGGGGTGTGAAGTCGCCCCCCGACAGAGACCACCACATCCGCGGATCGCTGAGGCCGCGGGCCCGAGTGCCGCGAGGAGAACACGAAAGAACCCGTGTTCAGTCCGGCGACAGAGCGTCCATCCCTCTTCTTACATCCCAAGACAAGGAGCCCAACCATGACAACGACCGACAAGGCAAAGAACACCGCCCAGCAGGCAAAGGGGAAACTGAAGGAGACCGTCGGCAAGGTCAGCGGCAACAACAAGCTGCGGGCCGAGGGTAAGGCCGACCAAGTGAAGGGCAACGTCAAGCAGGCCGGTGAGAAGCTCAAGGACGCCTTCAAGAAGTGACGCGACTCCAGATCGCGATCAACGCGTCTGATGTTGTTGGACCATCAGTTACTCCTCGTGGACGAGAAGAAGGCTAGGAAATGATCATCCTTTTGGTACTGCTGCTTGTTCTGCTCTTTTTCGGACTGGGATTCGCCGCGCCCTTATTGTGGATCGTCGCAGCGATCGTCTTCTTCGTGTGGATTATCGGTGTCGCGATGGGGCGCGGGAGCTCTGAGAGGCACCACTTCTATCGGTGGTGAGCTAGGTGGGTGGTGTGCGTCGAAAGAGAAGGTCGTCGCTTGCCGTGCACTTGTTGAGAACTCAAGCTCGGAGGACGCATTCAATTTGTCGAGCCGCTACTCGAGCAAACGGGCAAGACGTGAAAGAGAACTGTCCACATGAACTCACATGGACTGATAACAGGGGACGCGATTCCTTTTGACCCGCTCCTCCTACACGGGCCCAATTAGCTCGAGGACTGGGCACGGTCCCGCCAGCGGGCAGGTGCCCAATGGAGGAATGAGACTCCAACACGCCCCCACAGAGAGGTGGTCCAGCAATGCAAGAGATAGAGAGCGCCAAGAGCCTCGGCAACCAGATCTACCTGGCTGCTGGTGACCTCGACACGGTCAACACCGCCGAGCGGGGCACAACGTCCCACGGCAGGCGAGTCGTGCGGCGCCGCGTGCTGCGCACAAGTAACGGCGTAGTACAGAGGGGGCTTCGTCGGTTCGGCCTCTGGCGCTGAGCGCCAAGGTAGTTGGTCGCTGACACGTACACGGTCGTCCCGACCGAACTTGGAGACAGATGGATATGGACGTAACAGTGGCTGACGATCATGGCCACGCACGCGTCCCTGGCCACGGTGCCAGTCGCGCTGATGCGGAGGGCCCTCGGTCCCTTATAGCGACCTCTGCATGGCAACGTCAGGGCGGGACGAGCGGCGACGCGCCTGAGGCGCTGGCGTCGCCCAAGTATCCCGGCCCGAGTACGCCATTGGTGGCCACCATGATGACGCCTGCGCCAACAGTGGCTTTGGTGAGCACCTACCCGCCGACCGTGTGCGGACTGGCCACTTTCACGAGCAACCTGTCGGCGGCGATCGCCGCTCCCGAGTCCGGTTAGCGCGCCGTAGTCGTCCGGATAATGGACCACGCCGAAGCCGACACACACGGGGAGGTTGTCGCCCAATGGATCACCGACGACCGCGCCTCCCTTTCTCGGGCGGTCGCGGCCATCGAATCGTCGGATGCGGTGGTGCTCCAGCACGAGTACGGCCTGTTCGGCGGACCTGACGGGCAGGATGTGCTCAAGTTGATCGAGGCCGTACAGGTGCCCCTCGTTGCGGTGCTGCACACCGTGCTGGTTGACCCGACTCTCCATCAGCGTCACATCCTCGATCAGGTGATGACGTCAGCGTCGTTGACCGTCGTCCAGAGCGAGGCCGCCCGTCGCCGTCTGATCGCGGTCCACGGCGCGGACGCCGAACAGGTCGTGGTCGTGCCGCACGGCGCAGCTGCCAACTTCGTAGGACCGGTGTTGTCCGACATCGAACGACCGGCTGTCCTGACCTGGGGCCTCCTGGGACCGGGCAAGGGCATCGAGCACGGGATCTCCGCGCTCGCGCTCCTGCAGCAGCGTTCGCCCGTGCCGGTGTACATCGTTGCCGGGCAGACTCACCCCAAAGTCCTTGCCGCACAGGGCGAGCACTACCGCCACCAGTTGCAAGACCAGAGCCGCGCCCTTGGCATAGCCAACCGGGTGCGCTTTGACAGCAGCTACCGGGACTGGGAGTCGCTACGCGCTTTGGTCCGCAGCGTCGATGTCGTGCTGCTGCCCTACGACTCGCGCGACCAGGTCAGCTCGGGTGTCTTGGTCGAAGCCATCGCCTCGGGTAAGCCGGTTGTTGCGACGCGATTCCCGCACGCCGAAGAGCTACTTTCCCAGGGCGCCGGGCTGACGGTGGCCCAAGGGGACTTTCAGGCCATGGCAGCCGCTCTCGACCGGGTGCTGTACGAACCCGGCCTGGCGGCGAGGATGGCGGCTGCCTCGCGGCGGGAGGGGGCAGCCCTGCTGTGGCCCGCGGTCGGCGCAACCTACCGTTCCCTCATCGCCGAGGTATTGCCGGCGAGGGCGGTGGCATGATCGAGACGGTGGCGCCACTGCCGTCCCTCCGTCACAGCGGCCCGCTCATCGATGAGTCGGCGTTCGGTTCCAAGCATAGAGATGCGAGCTTGGAGGACCTTTGACCCAGCAAGGGATCCGTCTTTACCGCGAGAAAGTCAGCTTCTTCGTATCAACATGATAATGACGACGACGACCAGGATAAATACAATCGCTCCTCCTCCAATGTACATGGCTTTTTCCTTTCTTTAGGTGGGTGTCGGGTGTCGGAGTCCCGTCTTGCGGGCTGACAGCGCCCTGGGCTGGGACTCGGTGAGGGGCAGTATCGGTACAGTCTGAGGCGGGCGCCGGACCCAATGCAGAGTCCAACTGGTTTATGGCTGGGCCCGCGCCGGAAGGGCTGTTTTGGTGGTCACAGCCCTCTAGCTGTGCACCTCTTCGTGCACTTCGGTCGACTGACCCTCTGCGTTGGTGGCTTGACGGTCAAAGGTGCGTGTGCCGCTACCGACCGGTCGGCGTGAGGTGGCAAAGACGATCCCCGAGGCGACAAGGCCGACGACCCCGACGACCATGAGGATGATCCCCACCGTGGAAACGTTGAACCCGTGACCCGTCGTGGTCACCGCCCAGTGCATGACGGCACCCGCCGCGATCGCGAGGGTGCTGAAGAACATTCCTGCGCGTCCCATTTCTTGACCTCCATCTAGCTAGATGCCGTAGCTCTCGGCCAGATGCGGTCGGCGACGACTTCGTTTGGATACCTGTGATCATACTCCAGGTTTATCGAACTAGCAACTTGTTTCCTGAATCTGCTACGCTAAGTCCATGGGAGAATGGAGTTTTCTCACCAACCACGCCCGAGCCCTTGCCTGCATCGCACACGATCCAGGCGTGCGTATTCGCGACATCGCCGCTGCCCTGGGCATCACCGAGCGGAACGCTTTTGGCATCGTCGCCGACCTGACCACCGCTGGCTACGTCTTAAAGGACAAGGAAGGCCGTCGCAATCGCTACCGGATTCAGGTTCACGTGCCCTTGCGAAGAGACACCGATCGACACCAGACGATCGGTGAGTTGCTGGCGGTGCTCGTCGACAGCAAAGCTCATGGGGATCTTCAACAGGGCGTCGAGGTCACTCTTGATCGGGCGGGAGACCAAGGAAGTGCGCTAACCGCCTTCGCTCACGAGGACAGCACTATTTCATGGAAGAGAGGTTCCCTGTGATGCCTGCTAGATTGCTGCAGTCTCGACGCATCTCCTCGTTGCTCGGTCAACGCAGGGTCTCGGACGTAGTCATGGTCGTGTTCATGTCCGTTGCCCTGTTGTTTGGCCTTGTCGGTTTCGCCTTTCACATGCTTTGGGTTGCCACCGTCATCGTGCTCGCCGTCGGCCTCGGTTACGTCGTCGCCAACGCCCGTCAGGATCGCAGAGAGGCCATTGACCGCCCTCCGGAGAACGACGAACGGACCGAGTGACTCGGACAGCGGCCCTTCGGTTGTCGCAGCTCTACCACGCCGCACGGCTAAGCAACAACGCGAGAGCCGCCGGCAAGGGTCCTGTTGCCTACGCTGAGCGCTTGGCTCGCTGGAAGGCGTACAGCAAGTCCATGGGCGTGACGGGCCGGTTCCTAAGGATGTTCGGGCTCAAGTAAGGAGGCGGCTGTGGAGATCAGATGCGGCGGCGATGCGCTGCCAGCACGCGACGAGCGACCGGGACGCGGTGCTCGCGGCGGCGCTCTCGGAGATGGCCCAGGCGGCTCCGGTGATCACCATTTCGGAAGGTTCGCGGGATATTCGCGGGATGGAAGCTAAGCGTTTGGCCGATAGCCACCCGTAAAGGGCCTCTGAACAGGGACAACAGCTGGAGCGGGCGACCGGGATCGAACCGGCATGACCAGCTTGGAAGGCTGGAGCTCTACCATTGAGCTACGCCCGCGACGTAGGTTGAGGCTATCTCGCGGCCACCGGGCACCCAGCCTGGACGGCCCTCGACGACCCGAGGACGTCGGGGCGCCCGGATTTGAACCGGGGACCTCCTGCTCCCAAAGCAGGCGCGCTACCAAGCTGCGCTACGCCCCGTCGCTTCGTGGTGCGACTCCGCGATCGTAGAGGCACCAGGCTACGTCCGGATGCAACGGCCTCGCGCCCTCCCTGGGCGCCCGTGGCGGGCGCCACCGCGTGCGCCCGGTAGAGTAACGAGCGATCTATGCGTTCTACTTCTGAGGCCCTCGAGGGCAACCGAGTCAAGCTCACCGTCGAGGTCGACGAGGAGGAACTCAAAGGCGCGGTCGACGAGACCATTCGCCGCCTCCAGAAAGAGGTTGCCGTTCCCGGCTTTCGACCGGGAAAGGTCCCTCGTCGGCTTCTCGAGGTTCGCCTTGGTGCTCAGGCCATCAGGGCTGAGGTGATTCGTCACGCGCTCCCGGACTACTACGCCCAGGCCGTCGAAGAGGCTGACATCGACACGATCGCGGCCCCGGAGATCGACATCACCTCCGGCGAGGACGCCGGAGCCCTGGCTTTCGACGCAGTCGTAGAGGTGCGTCCGAAAGTGTCGATTGCAGGCTACGAGGGTCTCGTCGTGACGATCCCGTCCCTTGAACCGACCGAGGCCGAGATCGCCGCTCGGCTCGACAGGCTACGGGAACAATTCGCCCAGCTCAGCGACGTCGAACGGGCTGCTCGAGACGGCGATATGGTCACCGTCGATGTGCAGGGAATCCGCGACGGCGAGGTCGCCAATGGGCTGAGCGCTGACGACTTCGTTTACGAGGTCGGCACCGGCGGCATCAGCGAAGGCGCGGACCAGGAATTGCGCGGCAAGAAGGCCGGTGACATCGTCGAGATCGACGCCCCCCATCTGCAGGGAGGCGCCGGCAAGCTGCGGCTTCTCGTGAAGCAGGTGCGCGAGAAAGTCCTGCCCGAGGCGAACGACGAGTGGGCCTCGGACGCCTCGGAGTTCGACACCCTCGAGGAGTTGCGCTCCCACTTGGCCACAGGCCTCACCAGCTTGAAGAAGCTCGAGGCCCGCCTCATTCTTCGCGAACGTGTGGTCGATGCTCTGGCAGAGCTCGTCGCCGAGGAGATGCCTGCGACCCTCGTTGCCGCCGAAGCAGAACGAGCCCGCGATGCCCTTGCTCACCGCCTCGCGGAACGCGGCCTGACGATCGATCAGTACCTTGAGGCGTCCGGTCAGGAGCGCAACGAGCTCGACGCCGAGTTCGAGCGTCAGGCGGTCTCCCAGGTCCGAGCCGACCTTGCCCTGCGGGCACTGGCGGACGCGGAAGGGATTGTCATCGACGACCAGGAGCTCGCGGCACAGGTCGAGCGTCTCGCGTCCCAGACCAACCAGGACGCACGAAGCCTCGCGGCCCGTCTCGCCAGGACCGGTGGTCTAGAGCAGCTACGCTCAGATGTGAGGAACGAGAAGGCGGTCGCATGGCTGGTCAATTCCGTCGACATCGTCGATGAGCAAGGGGCCCCGATGGATCGGACTTTGCTCCTCGAAGCCGTGGGCTCCGAGGAAGAGACTGCAGTAAGCGCCGACGCCGAGGTGACAGCCAGGGATGCCGAGGTCGGGGACGAAGCAGCGGCCGACACGGCGGCGGGCAAGGAGGGCTGAGGTTTGACCGCGCACGACTATCTCGTCCCCACGGTGGTCGAACAGTCGCCGAGAGGCGAACGCGCCTACGACCTGTTCTCCCGACTGCTGCGCGAGCGGATCATCTTCATCGGCACGCCCATCGACGACACGATCGCGAACCTGGTCTGCGCCCAGATGTTGTTCCTCGAATCGGAGGATCCCGAGAAGGACATCAACATCTACATCAACTCGCCCGGCGGCGATATCACCGCGCTGTTCGCGATTTACGACACACTTAAGTACGTGCGACCCGACAAGTCGACCTTCTGTTTTGGGCAGGCAGCGTCGGCTGCAGCCGTGCTGTTGGCCGCGGGCACCAAGGGGAAGAGGTTCGCGCTTCCACACGCCCGGATCCTGCTGCACCAGCCCTATGGTGGGGGCGGTGGGCAGGCGAGTGACATCGAGCTGCAGGCCAAGGAGATCCTCCGGATGCGCGATCTCTTGAACCAGATGCTTGCCAACGACACGGGTCAGTCAGCCGAACGGCTCCAGAAGGACACTGACAGGGACTTCATCATGGATGCCGAGGAAGCCAAGGAATACGGCATTATTGACGAAGTAATCACCAATCGAGACGTCGTCGGCATCGCGGCGACCATCGGCGCAGCCTGAGCTACGGGAGACGATGTGGCCAAGTTCGGGGACGGTGGAGAGCTAGTCAAGTGCAGCTTCTGCGGCAAGTCGCAGAAGCAGGTTAAGAAACTGATCGCCGGGCCAGGCGTCTACATCTGCGACGAGTGCATCGAGCTGTGCAACGACATCATCGAAGAGGAGCTGTCTGAGCCGACAGAGGTCCGATTCGAGGACCTTCCCAAGCCAAGGGAGATCTTCGACTTCCTCAACGACTACGTGGTCGGCCAGGAGCAGGCGAAGAAGATCCTCTCGGTGGCTGTCTACAACCACTACAAGCGCGTGCAGGCCGGCGTTTACCGCGACGGCGACGTCGAGATCGCCAAGTCCAACATCCTTCTTCTCGGTCCGACCGGTTGTGGCAAGACCCTCCTGGCCCAGACGCTGGCGCGCATGTTGAACGTCCCGTTCGCCATCGCCGACGCGACGGCGCTCACCGAAGCGGGTTACGTCGGCGAAGACGTCGAGAACATCCTGCTCAAGCTGATCCAGGCCGCTGACTACGACGTCAAGAAAGCCGAGACCGGGATCATCTACATCGACGAGATCGACAAGATCGCCCGCAAGAGCGAGAACCCCTCAATCACGAGGGACGTATCGGGTGAAGGAGTCCAGCAGGCCCTGTTGAAGATCCTCGAGGGCACGACGGCATCGGTACCACCCCAGGGCGGCCGCAAGCACCCCCACCAGGAGTTCATCCAGATCGACACGACGAACATCCTGTTCGTCTGCGGTGGAGCATTCGCCGGCTTGGACAAGATCATCGAGAACCGCATCGGCCGCGCCGGAATCGGTTTTCGTGCGGACGTGCGCCACTCCAAGCACCGCGAGGAGGGCGAGGTCCTCATGCAGGTCCTCCCCGAGGACCTGCTCAAGTTCGGCCTCATCCCCGAGTTCGTCGGTCGCCTCCCCGTGATCGGGGCGGTCCGAAGTCTGGACGAGGAGGCGCTCGTCCGTATCCTCGTCGAGCCCAAGAATGCCCTGGTGAAGCAGTTCCGCCGCGTGTTCGAGCTCGACAACGTCGAGCTCGAACTGACCGATGACGCCCTGGAGGCCGTCGCCCAGCAGGCGATGCTGCGGGGCACGGGCGCCCGGGGCCTGCGCGCCATTCTCGAAGAGGTCCTCCTCGAGGTCATGTACGACCTGCCGAGCCGGGAGGACATCGGCCGCTGCGTGGTCGATAAGTCCGTCGTGCTGCAGAGGGTCGCGCCGAGCCTGGTACCCCGTACGACTGGCCAGGAGAAGACCGAGCGCTCGCGCCGCGTGGCTTCCTGAGCCGCGCCGGGGATCCCCAGCCTTCGCGAGGCGTGTCCCAGTCTGACCACCAGTTCGGCCTCCCCGCCGAGCCGCCTTTGCTCCCTTTGCCAGGCGCGGGGGCTCCCTCTTTAGGCGAGACGCTGGCCTGGCTCGACCGGCACGTCAATCTCGAGGCGATCGAGCAGGGCCGCGCCGGGCGCCTGGGCCTGCCGAGCCTCGAGCGCATAAGCGCGCTCGTGGGTGCGCTCGGCGACCCGCAGGCGACGTACCCCATCGTCCACATCACCGGGACGAACGGCAAGGGCTCGACGTCGCGGATGACTACCGCGATCCTTCAGGCTTGCGGGCTGTCGGTCGGCACGTACATGAGCCCACACCTGGAGCGGATCAACGAGAGGCTGCAGTTCGCCGGCGCCGAGATCACCGACGACTCTTTCGTGAGCGTCCTCGGGACGGTGGCGGAAATCGAGCGTTTCCTGGGTATTCGCGCGACCTGGTTCGAGCTCGTGACGGCGGCCGCCTATGCGTGGTTCGCCGACATGGCCGCAGAGGCTGTGGTGGCGGAGGTCGGCCTCGGGGGCCGATTCGACGCCACGAACGTAGGCGACGCCGATGTGGCTGTGGTGACCAACGTCGAGCTCGACCACACCCAGATCCTCGGGACGACGCGAGAGTCGATCGCGGCGGAGAAGGCCGGGATAATAAAGAGCGGTTCGCTTCTCGTGTTAGGCGAGGAGGACCCGGTCGTGTCCGCGATCTTCGAGGCCGAAGCCGAAACAATCGGGGCGCGGGCGATCTGGCGTCGTGGCACGGACTTCGGTTGCAGCTCCAATCGGCTCGCGGTGGGGGGGCGCCTGATCGATCTGTGGACGCCGCTCGGGCGGTTTTCCGACGTGCACCTTCCTCTTCACGGCGCGCACCAGGCTGACAACGCCGCCTGTGCCGTGGCCGCCGCGCAGGCTTTTCTCGGGACGACGATCGAAGAGGACATAGTCTGCGACGCGCTCGCCACGGTCAGGGTTCCCGGCCGCCTCGAGGTTGTGGGGCGCCATCCGCTCGTCGTGCTCGACGGGGCTCACAACCCGGCCGGGGCAGCCTCGGCCGGCTGGGCGCTGAAGGAGGACTTCGCCGGCGCGCAACGAGTGATCGTCGTGATGGGCTGCCTTCGTGGCCGCGATCCCGGAGAGCTCCTGTCCGCGCTCGGGCCCGAGCGCATTGCCGCGGTTGTGGCATGCCGACCCCCTTCTCCCCGGGCTCAGGAGCCCGGGCGCGTCGTCGAAGCGGCGCAGGCCCTCGGGCTCGTGGCCGAAGAGTCCGGGACGGCCGCCGAGGCGCTGGACCGGGCCCTCGAGCTCGCCGGCCGCGACGACCTCGTTTTGGTCACGGGCTCCCTCTACGTCGTAGGGGCCGCGCGCACGGCGCTGTCCTGATCGGTCAGCGACTTGTCTGCTTGCAGATTGCCCGGTCGGCCCCGGGGCGATTAGGGTCGCCGCCCGTGGAGCGCACCCTCGTCATCTGCAAGCCCGACGCCGTCGAGCGCGGTCTCATCGGGGAGATCATCAGCCGTCTCGAACGCAAGGGCCTCCGCATCGTGGCGGCCGACCTGCGTACCATCGACGCCGAGACTGCGAGCCGGCACTACGCGGAGCACGTCGGCAAGCCTTTTTACAGCGATCTGGTCGAGTTCATCGGGCGTGGCCCGGCGATGGTCATGGTCGTCGCCGGCCCGCCCGGGACGTGGAGGATCGTGCGGACGCTCATGGGGCCCACCAATCCAGCCGACGCACCGCCCGGCACGATCCGCGGCGATCTTGCGACCGAGATGACCGAGAACCTCATCCACGGATCCGACGGCCCGGAGTCGGCCGCGCGGGAGATCGAGATCTTCTTTCCCGGCCTCGCCTGAGGTTCAATGCCGGTGCACAGAGCCTTGGGTAAGGGATGAAGGCGCGGGCGAGCGATTGCCTTCGCCCTCCTATGGCACGGACCGGCTGACCACGCGGCCGTTGTCGATCTCGTCGATCTCGTCGAAACCAGCAAGCTCGTCGAGCCGGTGGGTGACGTAAAGGAGACTCTTGTCGGCCGTGGTGGTGAAAACGTCACTGAGCAGCCGTTCGGCCGTCGCCTCGTCCAGTCCCGAGGTCGCCTCGTCGAGGACGAGGATCGGCGTCCGGGCCAACAGGGCACGGGCGAGCGCGAGGCGTTGGCGCTGGCCTCCGGAGAGCTGGGCGCCCTGCTCGCCGACCTCGGTGTCGAGGCCCTCGGGCAGCGAGTCGATCCAGTCCCCGAGTTGTGCTGCCCGGGCGGCCTCGGCGATCTCGGCTGCGCTCGCATCGGGCCGAGCGAGCGCGATGTTCCTCCGTATCGTCGTGTTGAACAGGTGCGTGTCCTGGGCGACCCAGGCAATCATGCGGCGGGGCGTTTCTTGGCAGAGACGGTCCAGCGGGACTCCCCCCAGTGTGGCTTCGCCTCCCTCCAACGCCCAAAAGCGCAGCAGCGCGTTCACGACGCTGCTCTTGCCTGCGCCGCTCGCCCCGACGAGGGCCACGCGTCTTGCCGCCGGGACCGACACCGTGAGGCCGTCCAGGGCCCACGGGTGGTCCGGCCCGTAGCGGAGCCGGGCGTCCTTCAGGGCGACATCGGTCTCGGTGGGCTCGGCCACGGGTTCTGCGGGGTCGTGAACCGGCGTCGGGAGATCGGCGATCGCGAGCACGCGGCGGGCGGCGGCGAGGTGGTGCGAGAACCTCGCGGCGGCGTCGGCAACCGGTAATACGATCTCGAAAGCGCCAAGCGCCACCAGTGGCAGCACGGCCAGCATGTAACCGGGGAGACGGTGCTCGCCGGCCGCCGGGATCGCGACCGCCAACAGGCCGATGACGGCAGTGCCGGCAAAGGTGACGGCGAGGCCGGACGCGGCGCCCGCGGTCCACGAACGGCGGCGTGCGAGACCGACGAGCTCCTCGTCGTCGGCAAGGGCCCGCTCGAGGTACTGCTCATCACGCCCGAGAGCCACAAGGTCCGCAGCTCCACGGAGGAGCTCGACGACGTCGGCTGAGAGCGCGCCCTTGAGCGCCGTCTCCCTGGCCCCGAGCCCGCGCTGGCGCCCCCACGCAACCGCTGATGTGAGACAGAGGGCGCAGGCAAGGCAGCCCGCGAGCACGAGGCCGCCGGCCGGGAGGATGATCGCCACCAGACCGACTGCGAACACGGAGGTGATGACCCCCACCAGCACCGGCGAGAGGCCTCGCAGAGCCAGGTCCTGGAGCGAGTCGACGTCGGCCGTCGCCCGGGAGAGGATGTCACCGCTGCGCCACTGGCCGAGGGCCGCGGGAGTGCGTGGCTCGACCTCGTCGTAGAGCCACAGCCTGAGGCGCCCTACAGCCCGAAGTGCCGAGTCGTGGCCGAAGAGCCGTTCGCCGTAGCGCAGAGGCCCGCGGCCGATGGCGAGGATCTGCACGCCAGCCATCAGCACCGTCAAGGTGTAGAGAGGCGGCCGGAGCGCCGCCTTGTCGATGAGCGCGCCAGAGCAAGCCATGAGCCCGACCGTGCTCATGGCAGCCGCGGCCCCGAGAGCGACGGAGAGCAGGAAACGGCCCCTGGGAGGGGCGGCTATGGCGAGCAGTGCCCGCAGGGTGTCAACCGCTGAGTGACGCTCGGCGTCGGGGAGATTCATGGTTTCGCCCCGATTGGCACGAACGCGGGGTCGGCCGCTTCGTCGACACCGACGAGCCGACCGTCGGCTAAGGCGAGAGTGCGGTCCACACGCCCGACGAGGCCGAGGCGGTGGGCGGCGACGATCACGGTCCGGCTCTCGAGCCACGGACCGAGTGTCTTCGCGAGCGACAGCTCGCGGCCGGCATCGAGATGGGCTGTCGGCTCGTCCAAAAGCACGAGGGGAGCGTCCCGCAAGATGGCGCGTGCGATGGCGATGCGCTGGCGCTCTCCGGCGCTGAGAGTGAGGCCTCCCTCGCCGACCGGGGTCCCGAGACCGCGTGGCAGTCGCTCGAGAACCCCTGCGAGGCCCGACTGCTCTATGGCGCGACTGACAGCTCTGCCACTGGCTTTGGCGTCGGCCAGGCAGATGTTGTCGGCGATGGTGCCGCGGACCAGGTAAGGACGCTGCGGTACCCACGCGACCTGCCGTCGCCAGTCCCGGATGGGCAGGTCGCCCAGCTCGACGCCGCCCACGGTGAGCATGCCGGCGGCGGGGGTGACGAACCCGAGGAGGACGGCGAGCAGGGTGGACTTGCCCGCCCCGGACTCGCCGGTGACCGCCACATGCTCGCCGAACGCGACGTCCAAATTGAGCCCGTCGAGGACCGGGGTGACCCGGGAGGCGTAGCAGACCCGCAGATCGGACAGCCTGAGCGTGCTCCGGGCGAGCACGGCCAGGTCCGCCGCGCCCGCCACGTCGAACCCAGCGGCTGGAGCGCCCGTAGGGGCCCCGGTCTGTGCTCGAACTGGCGCAGCCGGTACCGGCTCGTCCAGGATGTCCAGGATCCGGTCGGCTGCCGCCTGACCCGCGGTGCTGGCGTGGAACTCGGAAGCTGCTCGCCGCAGTGGCAGATACACCTCAGGAGCCAGCACCAGGACCGCAAGGCCGACCGCGAGGTGCAGCGAGCCGTCGAGCAACCTCAGCCCCAGGAACAGCGCCACGAGCGCCGTGCCCACCGCGGCAAGTACCTCGAGGGCCAGGGACGAGAGGAAGGCGAGCTGCAGCGTGCTCATGGTGGTGAGCCGGAAGTCCTCCGCGGCCCTTTCGAGCGTGCGACGCCCGTCGTGCGCGCGGTTGAAGGCCCGCAGGGTGGGCAGGCCCTGGAGCAGGTCGAAGAAGGCGGCCGCCAAGCCGGAGAGGCGTTTCCACTGCCGTTCGGCGTGGTGCTTGGCCTCGAGGCCCAGCAAGACCATGAACAGTGGGATAACCGACACTGTCACCGCGAGGATGAGAAACGAGCGCCAGTCGGACCACAGCACCCACGCCAGCAGCATCGGTGGCGCGATAACAGCTACCACGGCGGTCGGCAGGTAGCGGGCGAAATAGACCTCCAGTGCTTCCACGCCCTGTGTCGCCACCGAGGCAAGCTCACCGGTGCGCTCGCCGGCCAGCCACGAGGGTCCGAGCGCGACCGCTTGCGACAACAGCTGGCGGCGCAGCGCGGAGGTCACGCCCGCCGAGGTGCGGTGCGCCGCCAACTCGCCCAGCCATGCCAACGCCGCCCGGGCGAGGAACGCGCCGCCAAGACCGGCGAGCAAACCGACCAGCCGACCCAGAGGGCGGTGGTCGAGAAACGCGCGCTGGACGACCAGACCGATGAGGACGGCCTGGAGCACCAGGCACAGGGTCGAAGCGGTTCCGACGGCCGCGGCTGCCGCGAGATAGCGGCGGGTGACCGCGGTCTTGCGGGCCAAGCGAGAATCGATGAGCCCCCCCAGGCGTCGTTCGGACGTAGTCAGCTCGTGCCGCTCTCTGTGAGTGGGGACTCCTCGAGGGTTGCCCCCACCTCGGGAGCCACCGACCCGGTCTCGCCTTCGGCGGACCCAGGCGCTCCTGCAGCGGGTTCCACGGGACCGGGCTCTGCCGGCCGGCTCAGCCGGCCGCGGAAGACCCAGTAGGACCACCCCTGGTAGATGAGTACGAGCGGCGTGAAGATGAGCGCCACGATGGTCATGACCTTCAGGGTGTAGGGCGCCGAGGCGGAGTTGCCGATCGTGAGGTCGTGCGCGGGCGAGATGCTCGAGACCATGACCCTTGGGTACAGGTTCAGAAAGATCGTGGCGACGAGGCAGACCAGTCCGACCGCTGTGGCAACGAAGGCCCAGCCTTCCAGGTGCTCGCGCAAGAGCCATCCGACGACGGCGACCGAGGCGATGGCGAGGATCGGGACTATCGGCGGTACGAGCCCTGTGTTGTGGGCGTTGTGGGCGTTCACATAGGTCCACGCCAGGAAGGCCACGATCGCCGCCGTGGCGGCCGGCGCGAGGACTTTCGCCGCACGGGACGCCCTCTCCCTCAGGTCGTCGGTTGTCTTCAAGGAGGTGAAGACCGCACCGTGGAGGCTGAACAGGAGCAGTGTCGTCACGGCGCCGAGCAGCGAGTAGGGATTGAGAAGGTTGAAAAACGATCCGAGATAGGTGAAGTTCGCGCCGATGGGCACGCCACGAAGGATGTTGGCGAAGGCCACTCCCCACAACAGGGCCGGCAGCAGGCTGCCCCAGAAGATCGCGTGGTCCCAGGCGACGCGCCAGGCGGGAAAGGTCCGCTTCGCGCGGAACTCGAATGCCACGCCCCGGAAGATGAGTGCCGCCAGGATCAGGAACAACGGGAGATAGAAGCCGCTGAAGAGCGTCGCGTACCAGTTCGGGAAGGCGGCGAAGGTGGCGCCGCCGGCCACGAGCAGCCAGACCTCGTTGCCGTCCCAGACCGGGCCGATCGTGTTGATCAGCACCCTGCGGTCGAGGTCGTCCCGGGCCACGACCCCGAGCATGATGCCGACGCCGAAGTCGAACCCTTCCAGCACGAAGTAGCCCGACCACAAGATGGCGATGATGATGAACCAGAAAACCTCGAAGCCGGTGTGGGCCGAATGGACGCCGGCGAGGATGAGGGTCACCGATCCTCCTTCCCTCAGTAGACGAGCGCCGGTACCCGGTCGTCACCGGGCTCGGGCTCAGGCTCGTCGTCGTGTTCTTCGCTCATCCCCTCGCCGCGGGCATAGCGGGTCATGAGCCCGAAGTCGATCGCGGCCAGCAGGCTGTAGATGGCCGTGAAACCGACCAACGTCGTCACGACGTAGCCGGTGCCGATGTGCGACACGGCCTGGGAGGTCTTGAGCAGCCCGTAGACGACCCACGGCTGGCGGCCCATCTCGGTGAAGATCCAACCCGTCGTGTTGGCGACGAAGGGGAGCGCTATGGCGAAGACCGAGATCCTCAAGAACCAGGCCGACCGCTCCAGCCGCCGTCGGCGCACGAGCCAAAGGCCCGCGGCCAGCAAGACGAGCATGAGGATCCCACAGCCCACCATTATCCGGAAGGTCCAGTAGGTGACCCACAAGATGGGCTTGTAGTTGCCCGGTCCGTACTTGGCGGCTTCCCGGGCCTGGATCTGGTTGATGCCCTGCACCGCACCGTCCCAGTTGTTGTCGGCCAGCACAGAGAGCATGTGGGGGAGCCGGATCTGGAATATCGGGTTGCCCGAGAGATCCCCGATCGTGAGCAGCGAGAAGCTCGCACCGTTCTGGGTGTTGTAGATGGCCTCGGCAGCGGCCATCTTCATGGGCTGCTGGCGCTCCATGATCCTTGCCTGGTTGTCGCCGAAGAACATCGTGGCAACGATGGCGACCACCCCTACGACGAGGGCCAGTTTGGCCGAGGTGGCGAAGACCGGCCGGGGTGCATGACCGGCGCTCCGGTCCTTCAGCAGGTGCCAGCCGCTCACGCCCAAGATGAGCATCGTCGAGGTCACGAGCGCCGAGAACAGGACGTGCAGGAACGAGCCGATCAGGGTGCTGTTGGTCATTACCGCCCAGAAGTTGGTCATCACGGCACGGTTGCCGACGACCTTGTAGCCGACCGGGTGCTGCATCCAGGCGTTCGCCGCCAGGATGAACAGGGCCGACAGCATGGTCCCGATGCTCACGAGCCAGATGGACGCCAAGTGGACCCGCGCCGTGACCCGGCCCTTTCCGAAGATCCAGACCCCGAGGAATGTCGACTCCAAGAAGAAGGCCAGCAACGCCTCGACGGCAAGCGGGGCGCCGAAGACGCTGCCCACATAGCGTGAGTAGAGCGACCAGTTCATGCCGAACTGGAACTCCTGCACGATGCCTGTGACCACGCCGATGGCGAAGTTGATCAGGAACAGGCGCCGCCAAAAGCGCGTGATGCGGTCCCACTTGTCGTGTCTCTCCGCGTCTTGACGGGTCCGATAAGCGGCCGTCTGCATGATCGCAAGCAGCAGGGCGAGGCCGATCGTGAGCGGGACGAACATGAAGTGGAAGACGGTCGTGATCCCGAACTGCCAGCGCGAAAGATCAAGCGTCATTGCAATGATGAAAGTCGTCGCGCATGCCGTGCGTTAGGGCCGAAGGTCCCGTCGCCGCCGTCGTCCGGCGCCACTCTCGCCCGGCCAGGCCCGAACTCCGGCGGCGCCGCGGGCCGGTTTGGGTCGGCGGCGGCCGGACGTTGGCGGCCGTGGGCCCCGACCGCTCTTGTGACCTGGGCACGCATCCCGTAGCCTGGTGCTACAAGCCCGCCTAGTCCTGGAGCACTTGTATGCCTGAGAGCAGGTTCTCCTTCATCGGTCGTGACATGGCCGTCGACCTCGGCACCGCTAACACGCTCGTCTACGTCCGTGGTCGCGGGATCGTTCTCAACGAGCCGTCTGTTGTCGCGATCAATGTCAAGGACGGCCACCCGCTCGCAGTCGGTGTCGAGGCCAAGCGGATGATCGGCAGGACGCCGAGCAACATCCAGGCGATCCGGCCCCTCAAGGACGGCGTGATCGCCGATTTCGAGATCTGCGAGATGATGCTGCGCTACTTCATCCGCCGTGTCCACCCCCATCGTTTCTCCAAGCCGCGCATGGTCATCTGCGTGCCCTCGGGCATCACCGGTGTCGAAAAGCGCGCTGTGCAGGAGGCCGCCGAGTACGCCGGTGCCCGCAAGGCCTACATCATCGAGGAGCCCATGGCGGCCGCCATCGGTGCGGGCCTGCCCATCCACGAGCCGACCGGCAACATGGTCGTCGACATCGGTGGCGGCACGACAGAGGTCGCGGTGATATCACTCGGCGGCATCGTCGTCAGCCAGTCAATCCGGATCGGTGGAGACGAGCTCGACGAGGCGATCATCTCGTTCGTGAAGAAGGAGTACAGCCTCGCTCTCGGTGAGCGGACGGCAGAGGAGATCAAGATTGCTCTCGGCTCGGCCTATGAGCTCGAAGAAGAGCTTCATGCCGAGATCCGTGGTCGCGACCTCGTGACCGGCCTTCCGAAGACTGTCGTCACGACAACCGAGGAGATCCGCAAAGCCATCGAAGAGCCTGTCTCGGCGATCGTCGACGCGGTCAAGGTCACCTTGGACCGCACTCCGCCCGAGCTGGCGGCGGACATCATGGAACAAGGCATCGTGCTCACGGGCGGCGGCGCGCTCTTGCACGGGCTCGACAGCAGGCTCCAGGCGGAGACGCACATGCCGATCGTCGTGGCTCCGGATCCCCTCAACTGCGTTGCGCTCGGCAGCGGCATGTGCCTCGAGGAGTTCGAGGCCCTGAAGCAGGTCCTCATCTCCTCGACCAACCGCTGACCTCCGGGGTCGCGGTGGCCGCCTCTCGCCGCAACACCAGCCAGCGCCTCACGCTGGTCATCCTGCTTCTCGCCTCGATCACGGTGATAACGGTCGCCTACAAGGGCGAAGCACGACGCGCCATCGGCTCGGTCCGAAACGGCGCCGCGGACGTGGTCGCACCGTTCCAGCGCGGCGTCGCGGCTGTCCTGCATCCGATCGGCAACCTCTTTGCCGGCATGGCGGGCTACGGCGGTGCTCTCGGCGAGAACCAGCGGCTGCAACTCGAGGTGGGCCAGCTCCGCCGCCAGCTGATCGAAGCCGCGCAGTCTCAAAGCCAGCTCGACCAGCTGCGCTCGGAGCAGAATCTTCCTTTCGCGGATGGGATCCCTGAGGTGCTGGGTGAGGTGATCTCCTCCCCCTCGTCGAATTTCGACCTCACGATCGAGATCGACCGCGGTACCTCGAACGGGGTCGGCGTGGGGATGCCCGTCGTGTCCGGTGTCGGGCTGGTCGGCTCGGTGATCTCGGCCGGGCAGCACACGGCGATCGTCCAAGTGCTGACCGATCCCAGATCTGAAGTCGGTGTCCGCTTCGGGACCGGCAACGTCGCCGTCGCCGTCGGCCAGGGCGAAGGTGAGCCCCTGCAATTGCAGGACGTGTCCGAGACGAGCGTCACGAGCCGCGGCGCGGCCGTGGTCACGAGCGGCCTCGACCTTGCCGCCTACCCATCGGGCATCCCGGTGGGTACCGTGGCGTCGGTGCATCACACTGGTGGGTCGCTCACGTCCCAGGTTCTCGTGACGCCGCTTGTCAACCTCTTGGTCCTCCAGTACGTGGCCGTGCTGCAGTGGTTCCCGCCAGCTTGACTCATCCCCGATGTGAGCTCGCGGCCCAGCCAGCGGGGCGAGGAATGACGGCTTTGCCGTGACTATTCGGACTTGGGGCCGGCTCGCAGTCATCACCCTGGTGGTGGTGTTCGTCCAGGTATGCGTCCTGAACCAGATCGTGATCGGCGGCGCTCATCCTGACGCATTCCTGCTGCTGGCAATCTCGTCCGGCCTCGTGGCCGGCCCTCAACGCGGGGCTGTGATGGGTTTCGCGCTGGGGCTCGTCGCCGATGTGTTCGTGCAGACGCCCTACGGCCTGTCCTCGCTTTGTTACGTGCTTGTAGCCTTCGCCGTGGGCCTGGCGGCGGGGACGGCGACCACGCGGCCGACCTTCGGTTTCCAGGCCGCTACGGCGCTGCTGGGCGGGGTGGGCGGGACATTGCTCTTCGCCGGGCTCGGGACTCTCATCGGTCAGCCGAGCGTGCCGCACCACCAGCTCGTGGTAATTGCGGTGGTCGTCGCGGCCGGCTGTGTGCTGTTCGCCAACCCCGCGTACCGCCTCATCGAGTGGACCCTCGCCGTCGCCCCGGGGACCCACCGAGACGCGGGTGCGTTCGCGAGCGGGAGCGCCAGGTGAGCGCCTCGGGCACAGGTCCCGAGCCGCCGGAGCGGTCCCGCCATCCCCGCACACCCCGAGACCCGCGCCTCTCGCACGACTCGCGAGATCCGGCCCGCACGCGAGCGCCCAAGCCGGTACAGGCCCCGTACTTCCCGGCCGACGAAGAGGGTGAGCGGCACAGAACGAGGATCGTGAGCTCGAGCCCGCTGAAGCGCCTCGAGGAGGAGGAACGCGAACAGCAGCGCCGACGGGAGAGCGCTCGCTTCGGTCTTCGGCTCACGGTCATGGGCCTTGTCGTGCTGGTGGCCTTCTCGGCTGTGGTCGTCCGGCTCTGGTCCCTCCAAGTCCTTCACAGCTCGCACTACCGCAACGCCGCTCTAGTCTTCGAACAACAGACGGTCCCGATCACACCGGCGCGCGGCCTGATCATCGCTCGCGGGGGACAGGTTCTCGTGGGCGACCAGGTGCTCCCGGTAGTCACGCTCAGCCGCTCGGAGGCGACCCCGGCGGTCATCGGGCGCTTGGCGGCGCTGCTCGGCCAAAGCGTCGCGGATGTCAACACGTCGCTCGCGAACCCGCAGGCGAGCCCCTATCAGCCGGTGCCGATAGCGATCGGGGCACCCCAGGCGACCATTGTTTACCTGTCCGAGCACAAGGCCATGTTCCCCGGCGTCTCGGTCAACTTCACGGCCGAGCGGACCTACCCGCGCGGCGACACCGCGGCGCAAGTGCTGGGTTACACGGGCGATATCGACGCGGGCGAGCTCCACGCATTGGCGAAGTACGGCTACAACTCCAACGATGTCGTCGGCCAATCCGGTCTCGAGGCGACCGACGAGCTGTGGTTGCGAGGCCGGCCCGGATCGGAGGTCATCAAGGTCGACGCCTCCGGCAACCCCGTCGGGACGGTGAAGACTGTGCCCCCGGCGAGCGGTGACGACGTCGTGCTCAACCTCGACCTGAATCTGCAGCAGGAGGTCGAGCAGGCTCTCACCAACCAGATCCTCAAGCTGCAGGGGAGTGGCCTGCCGGCCGACTCCGGCGCGGCGGTCGTGCTCGACCCCGAGACCGGAGCCGTCTTCGCCATGGCGTCGGTCCCCTCCTACAACCCGTCGTGGTGGGTGGGGGGCATCTCCGACCAGCACTATCAGCTCTTGACGAGCCAGGCCGATCACGATCCTCTGCTCAACCGGGCGATCCAGGGCCTTTGGGCCCCCGGTTCCACCTTCAAGCTCGCGACTGCGACGGCGGCCCTGAACGACGGCCTTCTGGGCAGTCTCGGGGGTTACATCGACGACCGTGGCTACTACCAGATCGGCCCGCCCTGCAGCGGACAATGCATCTACTACAACAACCTGAACGAGAAGGGGCAGGGGCCGATCAACGTGACGACGGCCCTCACGGCCTCCGACGACGTGTTCTTCTACACCCTCGGGGCCGACTACTGGTACGACTCGGGCACCTACGGCCAGACGCCCATCCAGGACGTCGCCGAGCAGTACGGCTTCGGGCGCCTCACTGGAATCGACCTCCCGAACGAGTACTTCGGCCAGGTGGACAGCCCGCGGCTGCGCCAGGTGCAGCACTCTGAGGCGCCGCAGGCCTTCCCCAGCACCTATTACGGCATCGCCGACAACATCGAGATGGCCTTCGGGCAGGGCGAGACCCTGGTCACCCCGCTGCAGGAGGCGGTCGCCTACGGGACGTTCGCGACCGGCGGCACCCGATACGCCCCACAGGTCGTCAACTCGATCGTCTCGCCGACCGGCAAGGTCCTGAGACAGTTCAAGCCGCGCGTCATGGGGCACGTCGAGCTGCCAGCGAGCACTTATCAGCAGATCCTGAGCGGCCTCGAGGGCGCCATATACTCCTCGAACGGCACTGCCTATGCCACGTTCCTGGGCTACAATGGGATGCCGCTGGCGGGCAAGACAGGTACGGCCACCGAGAGTTCGAACACGAACGTGCAGCCGACCGCGTGGTTCGTCGCCTTCGGACCCACCAGCGCCCCGCATTATGTGGTCGCCGTCGTGATCGACCAGGCGGGCTACGGCGCCGCAGCGGCGGCACCCGTGGCGCGTGAGATCTTCACCTACCTGACCAACCACCCCGTCGGTTCTCCGGATCTGCGCCCCCCGTCGAACGTTCCCTGATCGCCTCACGGGCACTTCACACGCTCTCGCCTTGGCGCAGTCGTCAGCCGGGCTCCGCGGAGGTTTCTATCAGTCAACTTGGCTGGCGCGGGGCGGACCAGGGGGGTGACTAAACTGCTGGCCAGGATGACGACGTCAAGGGCCTTCACACAATCGAACTCGGTCGTTAGAGCCGTTTCGATTGCTGCTGCGGCCGTAGCTTGCTACGTCATTTTCGCTGTCACCGACCGTAACGTCTCCCAATCTTTCGCGGGGCCCCGCGAACGAGACGACAAAGAACGTGCTTTCGCATTCAGTCTCGGCCATCTGTCCGAGTGCACCGGAGAGGCGACTCACAGCGGTGCTGCTCGAGGAAGGCCGCCCGCGCCGCTTGCTGGCGCGACCTTTAGAAGGGATCTCCCCGATGTTGGATCCGACGACCGGCCGCCCGGCGTCTGTACCGGACGCGCCCAAACGCGCGGCCGGTGCGCCCGAGGTGGCGAGCGGCGCGCGCAACGAAGAGCCGCTCGGCCCGTTTGCCAGTGGCACAAGCGCGACGGCGGTACCCCAAAGGCCGAAGATCGGCGATACGAGGCCCGCACCGCCGTTCTCTAAGCCGGCCGAGCCCGTCGCGGCGCCGGGTGACGAGCGCAGGGCACAGTCGGGCCAACAGGGCGAATTGCAGCGCGCCGAGAACGGTGATGGCACCGCCGCCGCAACTGCACCGGGGGGTGGCTCGTCACGACGACGGCGCGGCGGGCGTGGGCGGTCACGCCGCGCGAACAGCAGCGCCGGTTCTTTGGCGGCATCCACCGAAGCGAACGGGGCCGGCTCCGACGGCTCCGGGACTGACGCCGGCGCAGGTTCCAACCGTACGAGCGCCCCACGTGCGCCGAGGAACAAGGCCGGCACCAGCGCCCAGTCGCGGCGGGCGCCTGTGAACCAGGCGGCGGCTTCGGCCGGGTCCGATGCGGGCCCGGTACAGAGGCTGGCCCGGGACCGGCGGGGCCGGCCGGTCGGCCGCTACCTCATGTGCGTGCACGTCGAGCACGAGGCGACCCACATCGCCGTGCTCGAAGGCCGGGCGCTCATCGAGCACTTCGTGGCCCGTCCGCAGGACGACGCGAACCAGATTGTCGGCAACATCTACCGCGGGCGTGTGAAGAACGTGCTCCCGGGCATGGAAGCCGCCTTCGTCGACATCGGGACCCCCAAGAACGCCGTCCTTTACTGGGGTGACGTTTCCTACGACCGGGACGACGTCGAGCGCCAGGCCGGAGCCGATCGGATCGAGCACCTGCTCCGGCCGGGCCAGACGATCGTCTGCCAGGTCACGAAGAACCCGATCGGGCTGAAGGGGGCTCGGCTGACCCAGGAGGTGTCGATCCCGGGCCGCTTCGTCGTGCTGGTGCCCGAGTCAGCGACCTATGGGATCTCACGTCGGCTCGACGACAATGAGCGCCGCAGGCTGCGAAGGATCCTCGACGACGTCCGCCCGGACGGCCACGGCCTCATCGTGCGGACGGCCGCGGCCGGGGCAAGCGCCGAGGACCTCCGCCGCGACGTCGAGATGCTCGTCGGCCGCTGGCGTGAGATCGATGAGCGCACACGCAAGCTGCCTGCGCCGGCGCTGTTGTACTCAGAGCCGCACATGGCGGTGCGGATTATCCGCGAGGAGCTGACAGACGAGCACCGCTCGGTCCTCATCGACGATCCCGAGCTGTTCGCGATCGTGCGGGACTACGTCTCGCAGTTCAACCCCGAGCTCGCCGAGCGCGTCGAGCTTTACGACCTCTCGAACGAGCCGCTGCCGCTCTTCGAGCGCCACCACGTCCACGAGCAGCTTCACAAGGCGCTCGACCGCAAGGTCTGGCTGCCCTCGGGCGGGTCGCTCATCATCGAGCGCACCGAGGCGCTTACGGTCATCGACGTCAACACCGGTAAGAACGTCGGCTCCTCGAGCCTCGAGGAGACCGTTTTCGAGAACAACCTCGAGGCCGCCGAGGAGATCGCCCGCCAGCTGCGTTTGCGGGACATCGGGGGGATCATCGTCATCGACTTCGTCGACATGGAGATCAAGGCGAACCGCACCTCGGTGCTGGCAGCGTTCAAAGCGGCGCTCGCTCGTGACAAGACACCGACGCAGGTCTATGAGATCTCGGAGCTCGGCCTCGTGGAGATGACGCGCAAGCGCGTGGGAGAAGGCCTGGTCGAGGCCCTGTCGGAGACATGCCCGACCTGCGCCGGACGGGGGATCATCTTCCCCGATCAGGACTTGTGATTCCCTGCGCTATCGTTGCCGTCATATGTACGCGGTAATTGACGCAGGTGGCAAGCAAGCACGTGTCCAGGTCGGCGAACAGCTCGATGTCGAGCTCTTGAGCGCCGGGCCGGGCGACGAGGTGAGCTTCGTGCCCAAGCTGGTTGTCGACGGCGACCACATCGTGACCGAACGCGACCCGCTGGAGGCCTCGAGTGTCAAAGGCCGCGTGATCGGCCTGGCGAAGGGACCGAAGATCGTCGGGTTCACCTACAAGGCCAAGGCACGGGGACGGCGCCGGTACGGGCACCGTCAGTGGTACACCACCGTCGAGATCACTGCGATCGACTTCCCCGGGGCGGCGGGAGACAGCGCCACGCCGCCGGTGCCTGCGGACTTAGAGGACGAGCCCACCGCGGTCGTCGAGGACTGAAGGAGCAGTTTCATGTCAAAGACCAAAGGCGGGGGTTCCACCCGCAACGGCCGTGACTCGAACGCCCAGCGCCTCGGCGTGAAGGTCTTCGACGGCACGGCGATCAGCGCCGGCACGATCGTCGTGCGCCAGCGCGGCACGCACTTCCACCCCGGCCACAACATCGGGCGCGGCCGCGACGACACGCTGTTCGCCCTTGCCGACGGCAAGGTGAAGTTCGGCTCGCGTCACGGGCGTCGGCTCGTGGACGTCGTACCGGTCGAGGACTGACGCCCGACGGCAGATGGTCGGCATTCCCGGCAAGGGGTCGTTGCTCGTCGCATCGCCGACTCTTGTCGACCCCAACTTCTTCCGCAGCGTCATCTTCCTTCTCGCCCACGACGATGACGAAGGGACTCTCGGCGTCGTGCTCAACCGGCCGAGCCCCATCCCCGTCGAGGAGGTCGTCCCGGAATGGGGGAGTCTCGCGGCAGCACCTCCGGTCCTGTTCATCGGCGGCCCGGTCCAGCCGACCGCCGCTATCTGCATCGGGCGCACCGAGCTGCCAGAGGTTGCCGAAGCGGCCGGCTTCGCACCGCTCCTCGGTCGTCTCGGCACCGTCGACCTGCACGAGGATCCCGACAGTGTCCCGGTGCACTTTTCTGGGATCCGCGTGTTCACGGGTTACGCGGGCTGGGGGCCCGGACAGCTTGCCAGCGAGATCGGCTCGGGATCGTGGCATGTGCTCGTGGGCTACGACCAGGATGTTCTTTCGGACGACCCCGAGAAACTCTGGTCCCGGGTTCTCCGCCGTCAGGGCGGGTGGCTCGCCGTGCTCTCCTTGTACCCGGCTGACCTGGCGTCGAACTGAATCCCCGGTGCGGCTGTCGGTGGTCCCGCCCGGCCGACGGCCATCGGTCCCGGGGCCTTGCGAGCCGAGGGACTGAGCGTGGCATCGGATTTCGTCGACGAGTCCCAGATCCACGTGAAGGGTGGCAACGGGGGTGCCGGTGCGGTCTCGTTCCGCCGGGAGGCGCACGTCTCCAAGGGTGGCCCCGACGGGGGTGACGGTGGCCGCGGCGGCAGCGTCTACCTCGAGGCCACGACGAACCTGGCCTCTCTCTTGTCGTTTGTCGACCATCCGCACCGGCGCGCCGGCGACGGGGGCCACGGGGGAAGCAAGAAACGGCACGGTCGCAACGGCGCAGACCTCGTCGTGCCCGTCCCCGTCGGCACGATCGTCCGCCACCCGGACGGCGACGTGCTGGCAGACCTCACCTCCAGCGGGGACCGCTACATGGCCGCAGCCGGCGGGCGGGGTGGGCGGGGCAATGCCCGTTTCCTGACCAATCGCCTGCGCGCTCCCGCCTTTGCCGAGCAGGCGGAGCTCGGTGAGGAGCACTGGTTGAACCTCGAGCTCGAGCTGATGGCCGACGTCGCCCTCGTCGGGTTCCCCAATGCAGGCAAGTCGACGCTCGTGTCGCGGATCTCCGCCGCGTGGCCGAAGATCGCCGACTACCCCTTCACGACCCTCGAGCCCCACCTCGGCGTCGTGCGTTTCGGAGGGACGAACCGCCAGGACGAAGATGCCGTCGAGTTCGTGGTCGCGGACATTCCCGGCTTGATCGAGGGCGCATCGGAGGGGCGTGGCCTCGGCCACAAGTTCCTTCGTCATGTGGAACGGGCGAGGGTGCTGCTGGTCCTCGCCGACCTTGGGGAAGATGAGGGTCGTGCACCTTCCGACCAGGTCCGCATCCTGCTCGAGGAGCTCCGCCGGTACCGCCCCGAGCTCATTGAGCGGCCGCGGGTCATCGTGGGCTCAAGGGCCGACCGCCGCCCGCAGCGGACCGGTGACAGCCCCGGCGCCTCGGCTGAGCACGCAGGCGGCGACCGGGCTGGTGAAGGAACCGAGCTCGAGATCTCAGCTGTGACCGGCGCCGGGCTGCCACAGCTCCTGGGCCGGCTCGCCGCCCTGGTCGCCGAGGCCCGTGCCGCGACGCCGCTGCCCCGCCACGCCACCGTGGTTCACCGCCCCGAACCGGAGGGCGTCACGGTGAAACGGGAGGGAGCGGTGTTCGTCGTGGCGGGAAGGGAGGCGGCTCGAACGGTTGCCGTCTCCGATCTCACCGACCCGGACGCGCTCGATCACATCCACCGCCGCCTGAAGCGGATCGGCGTCGACCGTGCCCTCACACGGGCCGGGGCGCACGACGGGGATACGGTTCACATCGGTGACCTGAGTTTCACCTACGAGTCGGAGCGCTGAGCGCAGTGATCGTGGTTGCGAAGATAGGCACGAGCTCGGTGACCGCGAGTGACGGTTCTGTCGACACGGCGGCGGTCTCTAAGCTCTGCAGCGAGGTCGCCGGCTTGCGCCGCGACGGGCATACGGTCGTGGTCGTCACCTCGGGCGCCGTCACCGCAGGCGTGGCGGCCGTCGCGCCGCTCGCCGGGTACCGGAGTGACCCGAAGACGCTGCAGGCCCTGTCTGCGATCGGCCAGCCGCGCCTCATGCGCGTGTACGAGGACGCCCTGGCCGCGGAGGGCCTCCTCGCCGGCCAGGTGCTGCTGGCCCCGCTCGACTTCGCCCACCGCCAGCGCTACCTGCACGCCCGCGACACGTTCCTGCGCCTGTTGGAGCTCGGGGTCGTCCCGATCGTGAACGAGAACGACGCCATCGCCGACGACGAGCTCCGTTTCGGTGACAACGACCGGCTGGCCGCCCTCGTCGCACACCTGTTGCGGGCGGACATGCTCGTACTTCTGACAGACACGGCGGGTCTCTTGAGCGCAGACCCGCGCCACAACTCGGATGCGACCCTCATCGAGGAGGTCGCCGAGATCGACCATGAGCTCGAGCAGGTCGCAGGGGGCGCCGCGAGCGTCATGAGCCGCGGTGGCATGTCCTCGAAACTCGCCGCCGCGAAGATGGCCGTGTGGTCCGGCTCCCGGGTCGTGATCGCCGCGGCGCGCCGTCCTTCGGTTCTCGCCGACGCCGTCAGCGGCCAGCAGGGCGTGGGGACGATCTTCCTGCCGCACCGCCGGTCTTTGGGGGCGCGCAAGCTCTGGATAGCCTTCGCGTTGCGCCCGGCCGGCCGGATCGTCGTCGACGACGGTGCCCGGCGCGCCGTCATCGAGCGCCACAAGTCACTGTTGCCGGCGGGGGTCCTTGCCGTGGAAGGCGCGTTCGAGGCCGACGATGCCGTCGAGATCGTCGGCGCCGATCACGTGATGTTCGCCAAGGGCATCGTCCGGCTCGCCGCGGCGAGAGCCTCTGAGTGGGTGGGCCTGCACAGCGGTGAGTTGGCCGACGACCTGCCTCACGAGGTCGTTCACCGGGACGACCTCGTGGTGCTCTAGCGTGTGACAGCCTTGTTGAGCTGACCGGGAGGTCGTTAGCCGTGTCCGATCGATTCGTGGCGACCGATGCCGATGGCCTGCAGCACCACAACGGCCATCGCAGAAGGTGGCCGTTGCCAGTTCTTGAGGCGGGTGGTTGGCGGCCGGGAGATGTCGTCGAGCCTGACGAGCACGGTACCCCGGTGGTGCTCGACGCGGACCAGCTCTTGGACGAGCTCGGCGAATGCGTCTTTCTGGCCGAGCCCGCCGGCGAAGCCGGCGCAGCCCGGCTTGTCGCCGCCACCTCCTGGTCGGAGAAACAGGCTGCGGCTTTCGCGCTCGATTGCGTCGAGCACATCTTGGAGATTGTCCCCGGTAGCGCCGAAGCGGAGCTTCCGGACGGCGGGTCGCTCGGGGAGATCATCGCGTCGGCTCGCCAGTACCTCGACAACGGCACCAGCACGGACACCCACAGGCTCGGCTTCGTCTCGCGCATCGCGGCGGCAAGGCGGCTGCGCCGTGAGAGCACGGCCATCGGCGATGCCGCCTTCACCGCCGCCGCCCAGGCCGAAGGCCAAGGTGTCGACATCATGAGCGACCCCGCATGGGAGACGCTCGCCGCCGCACGTGACGCCGTGCTGGCGGCGGTCGAGGCCGTTCGCCATGTCGCGTTCCCGTTCCTTGCCGAGCGCGAGACCCGACGCTACGAGGCGCACGAAGAGCGCAAGGTGGCAGAAGTCGACCAGGTGGACACCCCCTGGGGCCGGTTCGCCGTGGGCGGTGCAGGCCCGAAGTACGCGCCGTCGTGGGTGGCGGCACGCGATGCGGCCGAGCGCTCACGCCAGGCCGCGGCCGACCTGAACGGCCCGCCTGCAGGCGAGGCCGAGCGGTCGTGGCAGGTCGGGCGGCTCGTGGAGCGGCTCCGCGCCGAATAGTCACGGGCGCCCGGCAGGTAGCCTGAGCCAATGTCGACGACGTCACTGCCCGAGCTCGGCCGGCGCGCGAAGGCGGCTGCCCGGCTTGTCGCCACGCTCTCTTCCACGGCGAAGAACGAGGCGCTCGCATCGGCTGCCGATCGCCTCTTGGACCGGTCCGACGAGATCCTGAGCGCGAACGCGAGCGACGTCGACCGGTCGGTCGCGTCTGGTGCGTCGCCGACGGTGGTCGATCGCCTCCGCCTCACCGAGGCACGGGTGGCGGCCATGGCAGGGGGCCTGCGCGCGGTCGCACTGCTGGCCGATCCGGTGGGTGAGGTCGTCGAAGGCCACGTGCGGCCGAATGGGCTTCGCGTCGAGCGGGTGCGCGTCCCGCTCGGGGTCGTGGGGATCATCTACGAGAACCGCCCGAACGTCACCGCCGACGCCGCGGCGCTGTGCCTCAAGGCGGGCAACGCGGCGTTGCTCAGGGGGTCAGCCGGGGCTCTCGAGTCCAATCGCGTCATCGCCGCATCGCTTCGCCAGGGCGTCGAGAAGGCCGGGCTGCCGGCCGACGCCGTCGTTTTGGTAGAGGACACCGCCCACGAGACGGCTGTCGAATTCGTCCGGTTGCGAGGTGTCATCGACTGCCTGATCCCTCGGGGCGGGCCGGCGCTGCTCTCGATGATCCTCGAGCAGGCGACTGTTCCCTACGTGCTCGACGGGGACGGGAACTGCCATGTCTACGTCGACGCGGCGGCCGATCTCGACATGGCCGAGCGCATCGTCGTCAATGCGAAGATGCAAAGGCCGAGCGTCTGCAACGCGGCGGAGACGCTGTTGGTGCACGCGGACGTTGCCGGTGAATTCCTGCCGCGGATGAGCCGTGCGCTGGGAGGTGTCGTGCTCGCGGCCGACGATCGTGCGAGGCCCCTGCTGCCGGGGTCCCGGCCGGCGACGGAGGCGGACTTCGCCACCGAATTCCTGGCGCTCGAGCTCGCCGTCGGTGTCGTGGACGACATCGATGCGGCGATCTCGCATATCGCGCGGTTCGGCTCCGGGCACTCGGAGGCGATCATCACCTCGGACCTCGCGGCTGCCACGCGCTTTGTCCGGCAGGTGGACGCGGCAGCCGTGCTCGTCAACGCCTCGACGAGGTTCATAGACGGCGGGGAGCTCGGCCTCGGCGCCGAGGTCGGCATCTCGACCCAGAAGCTGCATGCACGGGGGCCGATGGGCCTGAGGGAGCTGACGTGCGTCAAGTACGTCGTGTACGGGGAAGGGCAGATCCGGACGTGATCACCGGTCCCGGGAAGGCTGCACCTCGTTTTCGGTCGGTCGACGAGGTTCGAGAAGGGCTGGCATCGGCCGGCTACATCGCCGACGATGGCCTCGCCGGCGTCGTGTACCTCGGCGACAGGCTTGCCAAGCCCATCCTCGTCGAAGGCCCTGCCGGCACCGGCAAGACCGAGCTCGCGAAGTCGACGGCATCGTTCCTTCACGCCCGGCTCATACGCCTGCAGTGCTACGAGGGCCTCGACGAGGCCAAGGCGCTCTACGAGTGGAATTACAAGAAACAGCTCTTGCGCATCCAGGTCGAGCGCGGGGCCGAAGAAAGTGGCGGCGCACGACCGCCTGGCTGGGAGTCGCTCGAGGAAGATTTGTTCTCCGAGGAGTTCCTCTTGGCCCGGCCCCTGCTCGAGGCGATCCGCGCCACCGATCCGGTCGTGCTGCTCGTCGACGAGATCGACCGTCTCGAGATCGAGACCGAGGCGCTGCTCCTCGAGGTGCTTTCCGACTACCAGGTCTCGATCCCGGAGCTCGGCACGATCCGTGCCACCCAGATCCCCCTCGTGTTCCTCACCTCCAACAACACCCGGGACCTTTCCGAGGCCCTGAAGCGGCGTTGCCTGTTCTTGCACCTCGACTACCCGACCCTCGAGCGCGAACGGGCAATCGTGCTTGCCAAGGTCCCGCAAGTGACCGAGGAGCTGGCGGACCAGATCGCGAGGATCGTCAGGTCGCTGCGGGCGCTCGACTTGAAGAAGCACCCGTCCGTCTCCGAGACGATCGACTGGGCCCGGACGCTCGTGCTGCTCGGGATCGAGGCAGTCGACGCGGACACGGCGCGCTCCACCCTGCACGTGCTTTTGAAACACCGGTCCGACATCGAAGTCGCGGCAAAGGAGCTTGCGGTCGCGTCCGGGTACTGACGGCCGGTCACTGAGCGGATAGAGCGCCCGTGCTTGACGTCCTCACCGGGTTCGTGGCGGAGCTCCGCCGCGCCGGGCTTCCCGTGTCGGTAGCCGAGGAGGCCGACGCGGCCGAGGCCGTCTGCCACCTGCCGCTCGAGGACCGACAAGCCATCAAGTTCGCCCTCGGCGCGACACTTGTGAAGTCAGCGAACCACTGGCGGGCTTTCGACACCGCCTTCGAGATCTACTTCTCGATGCGAGGCCCGCAATTCTCGGTCAGCGAGGATGACAATTCCTCCGACGTGCGCCTCGGGCAGGCCCCGGGGGAGGGCGAGGGTCGGGCGCCTTCGCAAGGCGGCAGCCCGGAGCAGGTCACGCCCGAGGAGATCGCGGCGATGCTGTTCAAAGCCCTCCGGCAGGGCGATCAGGTCCTGCTCGGTGCCGTCGCACGGCTCGCGGTGGCGCGCTATGCGGCGATAGAGGCGGGGCGTCCCGTCGGTGGCACCTACTACCTGTACAGGACGCTGCGGAATCTCGACCTCGACAGCGTGCTCGCCCGGCTCGTGGCCGAGGCACGAGTGCTGGCGAGCGACGGTGGCGAGCCCCCCGGCGCGACGGACGAGGAGGCCCCAAGGGGGCCGGTGCTGCGAGGCCGGCGCCCGGGCCGCCTGACCGCCTTGGAGGAGCGGCTCCTCGAGGACGAGTACCGGGCCCGCGTCGACGAGCTCAAGAAAGAGATCGAAGCCGAGATAAGGCGCCGGCTGGTCGCCGATCGGGGAGCCGAGGCGCTCGCGCGGAGCGTTCGCAAGCCCCTGCCGGAGGACGTCGAGTTCATGCACGCCACGCGCGACGAGCTCGAGTCGATGCGCAAGGCAATCCAGCCTCTCACCCGCAAGCTGGCCACCCGCCTCGCCCGCAAGCGCCGTCACTTGCGCAAAGGACCCTTGGACTTCCGCTCGACCATGAGGCACTCGCTCTCCTACGGGGGCGTGCCGGCCGAGCCGCGCTTCAAGCATCCCAAACAGTCCAAGCCCGAGATCTGGGTGATCGCCGACATCTCGGGTTCGGTGGCGGCGTTCGCCCGTTTCACGCTCCATCTGGTCTACGCGATCGCGTCGCAGTTCTCCAAGGTGCGCAGCTTCGTGTTCATCGACGGCATCGACGAGGTGACCGGGATCTTCGACCGATCCGACACCGTGACCGAGGCGGTGCACCGCGTCAACCTCGAGGCGGACGTGGTCTGGGTGGACGGGCACTCCGACTACGGGCACGCCCTCACCGTCTTCTACGAACGGTGGGGCCATGAGATCGGGCCGAAGGCGAGCATCCTCCTGCTCGGCGATGCCCGGAACAACTACCACGCCTCCCAGGCCTGGGTCGTCCGCGAGCTTCGCAACCGGGCGCGCAGAGTGTTCTGGTTGAACCCCGAGCCCCGCTCGTACTGGGGGAGCGGTGACTCGATCCTCGAGCAGTACGCCCAGTACTGCGACGCCGCCTACGAGTGCCGGAACCTGCGCCAGCTGCAGGCTTTCGTCGAGCACCTGGTGTGACACGGGCGCCCCTCGGGGCGCCCTGGCGGTGAGATCAGCCGGTATTGTTCGTGCCATGGCGATCGCCTTCGCGCGGCAGTTCGCGCCCGAAAGGCGGGTCGCGCCAGGCACGCGGCTCGTCGTAATCCGCCACGGCGAGGCCGTGAGCAACGCCGAGGACCTGATCGGGGGGCATCTCGGCTGCCGGGGGCTCACCGAGCGAGGCCGGCTGCAGGTCCGCGCCCTCGCCGGCCGCCTCGAACGCACGGGCGAGCTCGACGGTGCCGCGGCGTTGTACTCGAGCGTGCTTCGCCGCGCCGTGGAGACGGCGGAGATCCTGCTGCCGGCCCTCGGGGACGTCACCTATGAGGCGAGGTGCGCGCTCTGCGAGCGGCACCCGGGCGAGGCGGACGGGCTCACATGGAGCCAGTTCGACGAGCGCTACGGGCGCCTGTTGCCAGGAGACGATCCCGAACGGCCGCTCTCACCCGGCGGGGAGAGCCGGATCGAGCTCCTCGACAGGGCGGAGGACGCCCTGTACAGCCTCGCCGAGGCGCATCCGGGCGAGCTCGTCGTGGTGTCGGGCCACGGAGGCATCATCGAGGCTTCCCTCGTCCGGTTCCTCGGCCTGCCTTCGCACGGCAGCCTGGTCCGGCTCTTCCCGGACAACGCGTCGATGACCGAGTGGGCCTTCACGGGGTCCCGGTGGTGGCTCGTCCGGTTCAACGACGCCGCCCACCTCGATCCGCGCCGGCCGGGTGAGCCGCGTGGGCTGCGGATTGCCGCCCCCCCGTGGGTCGGCCAGGAGGAGCCGGGCCTGGTGGCCCGCGCCTGAGACGGGGGTTACGGCCGGCTCAGCAGGCGTAGTCGGGGTCGAAGGGATAGTCGTTCGGTCCCGGCGTCTCCTGCAACAACCATGTGTCGCCGCCGGCAAAGGCGTACTTCGCGCCGCAGTAAGGTTCGAGCGCCGCCGGCGAGTAGTAACCGTAGCTCGACGGGTAGGGCGGTGAGGTCCAGTAGGCACCGGCCACCCAGATGGGGATCTGCGGGCCGGGCGGCACGTAGCCGCCTGTGATCCCCTGCCACTGCACAGAGGTCGAGTAGATCCCGGCAGTGATCTTCAAAGAGTGCAGGTAGTCGAGCGCGCCCTGGATCGTGAGCGAGTTCAGCGCCTGGTTGCAGGACCAGTACTGGCCGCAGAGGTCGTTCTCGACGTCGAGCCACCACACCGGGGACGAGGCGCCCTGCGAGCTCGCGTACTCCACCGCGGCCTGAGCCGCGTTGTAGCCGTAGTTGTAGGCGAGGCAGGCTGGCTGGCCCGCCGCGGCGACGGCGGAGCACGTGCCGGCCGGGCCCTGCTGGTCGGTCGTGTCCGACGGGGACGGGGAGTTGAGGAACATGTACAGCTCGTAAGGTGCGCCCTCGGTCCCGACCGAACTCGCCGCCCATTTGACCTCCGCTTCGAGGCAGGGGTTGTCATCGCCCACAGCCCATCCGTCGACGCCGACGACGGCGACGGTGTAGTTGAGGGTGCCGGACGGATACGACGGCGGGCCGGGGAGAGCGGCCGTCTCGGGCGACCCGGGGCCGGCGCATTGGGGCCAGTTGATGTCGTAGCCGAAGCTGCCGCTCGGGTACCTGAGCGGGGAGACCGTCTGGACGGGCATGGCGGCGATGGAGGTGACCGGCGAGGTCGCGAGAGTGCCCGTGAGCGTGCCGTGGACAGCCGCGGTGCCGAAGCTGAGGACGGTCCCGTTCTCCTCCGCCATCCAGTCGCCGGTGCCGTCGGGGGTGACCGCGAGGCCGACGACGGGCGAGGCAGCCCTCACAGGCGCGAACCGGGCGAGGTGGCGCGCGTCGCCGAAGCTGAGGACCGTCCCGTTGGCGTCGGCGAGCCAGTAGCCGTCGTCGTCGGGCGTCGCCGCCATGGCGACGATGGGTAGCCCGGCGGTGGCGGCGTTCAACGAACCGAAGAACCTGGCGTCGCCGAAGTTGAAGACGCCCCCGGTGCTGCAAGCGATCCAGTACCCCTGCCCGTCGGTGGTGGCCACGAGCGAGATGACGTGCCCCGAGGCCGGGCATGTCATCGATCCATGGTTCCTCGCGTCACCGAAGGCCATCACACCGCCGGAGGAGGTGACGAGCCAGTACCCGCCGCCGTCCGGAGTCGTAGCGGCGGCCACGACGGGGTTCCGTCGCACCTTGCCCCCTGCCCCGCCCTCGTACTCGGCGTCCCCGAAGGCGTAGACGCTACCGTCGGCGCCGACCAGCCAGTAACCCTTGCGATCGGGCGTGGGGACGAGGGCGATGACGGGAGCGACGAGGTGCTTGCCGAAGGCCGAGCCGAAATAGGCGGCTCTGCCGACCGCCGCCACTCTTCCGTTTGCCTCCACCAGGTCGTAGGCGAGGGTGTCCGGAGTCGGCATCAGTATGGCGGTGATCGAGGTGACCGGCGAGGCGGCCGGCACACCGGTGAGCGAACCGTGGGCGGTCGCTGTGCCGAGGTTGACGACCGTGCCGTTCTCCTCTGCTATCCATGCCCCTGTGCCTTCTGGCGTGACGGTGAGACCCACGATCGGAGACTTGGCACTCAGCGGGGACAGCGGTGCGAGCTGCTGCGCGTCGCCGAAGCTGAACACGGTCCCGTCCGCGGCCAAGAGCCAGTACCCGCCTCCGTCCGGCGTCGCCGCCATCGCGACAATCGGGAGCCCTACGACGTCCGGCCCCCAGTACACCTGCGCGTCCCCGAAAGTGAACACGCCCCCTGAGCTGAGCGTGATCCAGTACCCCCCACCGTCCTTCGTGGCAACTATCGACACGACGTGCGCCCCGATCGTCGGCGAGAGCGAGCCGAAGTTGACGGCGTCGCCGAAGGCCATCACTTGGCCGGACGAGGTGACCAGCCAATAACCGGCGCCGTCCGGCGTCGCGGCTGCGGCAAGGACCGGGTCCGGCCTCACCTTGCCCCCGGCGCCGCCCTCATAGATGGCATCGCCGAACGGGTAGACGCTCCCGTCGGCGCCGACCAGCCAGTAACCCTTGCGATCGGGCGTGGAGACCAGCGCGACGATGGGCGCGACAAGTGCCAAGTCGTAGGCGGAGCCGTAGTAGGCGGCCCCCCCGAGCGCCTCCACCTTGCCGTTGGCCTCCGCCAGGTCGTAGGCGACATTGCTCGGAGGTGGCACCACGACCGCGGCGACAGAGGTCACCGGGGAGGTGGCCAGCGAACTGGCGAGCGAGCCGTCGGCGGTCGCCGTGCCGAGGTTCACGACGGTGCCGTTCTCCTCCGCCATCCAGGCCCCTTCGCCGTCAGGGGTGACGCTGAAGCCCACAACGGGCGATGTGAAGTCAACCGGGGATGTCGGTGCGAGGTGAGGCGCGTCGCCGAAGCTGAACACGGTGCCGTCCGCATCTGCGAGCCAGTACCCGCCGCCGTCGTGCGTCGCCGCCATCGCGACGATGCCGAGACCTGGCGTGCCGGCCTTGGCGGACCCGTGGAAGGCCGCGTCACCGAAGTTGAAGACTCCGCCGGTGTTGCAGGCGATCCAGTATCCCCTCCCGTCGGGGGTGGCCACGATCCCCACGACGTGGGCTCTTATCGGCTGGGTGATCGAGCCGTAGCTCACGGCGTCGCCGAAGGCCATCACCTTGCCTGAGGAGGTGACGAGCCAGTAGCCGTCGCCGTCCGGGGTCGCGGCGGCGGCGACGACCGGGTCCGCCCGCACGCTGCCCCCGGCGCCGCCCTCGTTGCGGGCGTCCCCGAGCGGGTAGACGGTGGCGTCGGCGCCGATCAGCCAGTAACCCTTCAGATCGGGCGTGGAGATGATAGCGACGATGGGAGCGGTGAGGTACGTGCCGTACGCGGAGCCGTAGTAGGCGGCTCCGCCGAGTGACTCCACCTCGCCGTTGGCCTCGACGAGGTCGTAGGCGATCTCGGGCGTCACGGCCAGCTGCATGCTCCCGCCCGGCTTCGAGGCGCCCGACGGGGTGTTCGCGGTGCTCCCGGTGCTTTGCCCCGCCGCGGCGTTGCCGAACCGCGTCGTGGCAGCGGCCCCGTTTGCGCCGAAGCACGCGCCGGTGCCGAGGCCGAGCGCGAAGACGAGCGCCACGGCGGGGAGCATTGCGAGGCGGCCCGGTCGGCGCCGTCTATTCATGATCGATGTCACTGCCATGGCACCTCATGATCCGGCGTCCCCGTTGCTTCGAGGCGGGCCGTGAACTACCGGCTGCTTGCCGACCGGCCCGGAGAGCGATGTGGTCATTCTGTAGCGGCTGTGAACGCTAAGAGTGGATTCTAGACCACTCCCGGTCACAAATACAAAACTTTGGTCACTTTCTCACCGCTGACCCCACAACCACCGGGGGAGGGCCTCATCCGCGCAGGAGCTCGGCCACGCGGAAGGCGAGGTCGGTGGACTGCCGGGCGTTCAAACGCGGGTCGCAGGTGGTCGTGTACCGCAACGGCAACTGGGCCTCGCGGATGTGCTCGATCCCACCGAGGCACTCCGTGACGTCGTCACCGGTCAACTCGATGTGTACCCCGCCCGGCCAGGTCCCCTCGGTTCTGTGAACCGCGAAGAACCCTTGGATCTCCCCCAGCACGTCATCGAAGTGGCGCGTCTTGTGGCCGGTCTCGCTGGCGAAGGTGTTGCCGTGCATCGGGTCGCACGCCCAGGCCACCGGGTGGCCGGCGGCCTTGACCGCGCGAATAAGCGGCGGGAGGGCGTTTTTGACCTTGTCGACACCCATCCGGGTCACGAAGGAGAGCCTGCCCGGCACACGGTCCGGGTTCAGCCGCTCGCAGAGCGCTACGGCCTCGTCCGGGGACGCGCTCGGCCCGAGCTTGACTTCGACCGGGTTCCCGATCCCCGACGCGAACTCGACATGAGCCCCGTTGATCTCGCGGGTGCGTTCCCCGATCCAGACGAGATGGGCGGAGCAGTCGTACCAGCCGCCCGTGAGCGAGTCCCTCCGGGTGAGCGCCTCCTCGTACTCGAGCAGCAGGGCCTCGTGGCTGGTGAAAAGGTCGACCTGGTGTATCGGCGAGTCGACCGAGAGATCGACGCCGCAAGCGTTCATGAACCGGAGCGCTCTGTCGATCTCCTCCGCGATCGCTTCGAAGCGCTGTCCCTCGGCACTCGTGGCGAGGAACTCGAGGTTCCACAGATGCACCTGCGACAGGTCGGCGAAGCCGCCCTTGGTGAAGGCACGGAGCAGGTTCAAGGTGGAGGCCGACTGGTGGTAGGCGGCGAGCATGCGCCGGGGGTCGGGCACCCGCGCCGACGCGCTCGGCGTGTCGTCGTTGATGATGTGGCCGCGGAACACGGGCAGCTCGACCCCGCCGACGAGCTCGGTCGCCGAAGAGCGCGGCTTGGCGAACTGTCCGGCGATGCGCCCCACTTTCACGACCGGCACGCCCGAGCCGTAGGTGAGCACGACGGCCATCTGCAAGATGACCTTCAGCTTGTCGCGTATCGAGTCTGCCGAGAAGTCGTCGAAGGACTCGGCGCAGTCGCCGGCCTGGAGGAGGAACGCCCTGCCGGCGGCGACCTCTCCGAGGGCGCGGGTGAGCCGGCGCGCCTCGCCGGCGAACACGAGCGGCGGGAGCTTTGCGAGCTGGGCAAGGGCCTCGGCGTGGGCCGCGCGGTCCGGCCAGGACGGCTGCTGGGCGGCGGGGCGTGTGTGCCACGAGGCCGGGTGCCATCCCGCTTGAGGCGCCGGTGCCGGCGTCGCCGGGACGGTGTTGTCGAAGAGCCCCTGTTGCACAGAATCCGATGTGGTCGCCACCTCACCAGCGTAGGCAGCCGCGAGCTCGCGGACCGACAGCGGTCCGGGACGGGCTCGGGCGATCGCTACGCTTCGCTCGTGGGCGGGCTTAGGCGACTCGGCATTCTCGGGGGGACCTTTGACCCCGTGCACGTCGGTCACCTGGTGGCGGCCGTGAACGCAAGACATGAGCTCGGCCTCGACCGGGTCCTGCTCGTCGTGGCGAACGAGCCGTGGCAAAAGGTGGGCAACCGCCCCGTCACGCCTGCCGCCGACCGTTTGGCGCTGGTGGAGGCGGCCGTCGAAGGCGTCGACGGGCTGGAGGCGAGTGGCATCGAGATCGAGCGCGGTGGGCCGTCCTACACCGCCGACACGGTGGCCGAACTCGAGGCACGGTGGCCCGACGCCGAGCTCAACCTGATCGTCGGCGCCGATGCCGCCGCGGGGCTCGGGTGCTGGGAGCGGATCGGCGAGGTTCGGTCCAAGGTCGTCCTGGTCGTCGTCAACCGGCCGGGCACGACGATCGACTCCTCGGGACCGGACAGCCCTTTGGAAGGCTGGGATGTCCGCATGGTCGAGGTGCCGGCACTGGAGATATCGAGCACGGACCTGCGCGACCGAGTTGCGTCGGGGCGCCCCCTAGACTTCCTTGTTCCTATGCCAGCCATCCGCGTCATCCGCCAACGCGGCCTGTACCCTGTTCCCAGATGAGTCGCCACGGGACGTTCCGGTTCGCACCGACAGATGCGTCCGGTCGTGTGCGACGTGCAGGCACGGTCCGCTTCGATCGGCTCGAGCAAAGGGCCGTCCGGCCGCGTTGAGCCCCGACTGCGTGTTCGCCGCGGCTGACGCCGCTTCGTCCAAGACCATTGATCCGACCGTCGTGCTCGACGTCGGGGACCTGCTCGGCATCACGGACCATTTCGTCATCACGAGCGGCAGCAATGTGCGCCAGGTCCGCACGATCGCCGAGGAAATCGAGCTGCGCGTCAAGGAGCAAGGAGGCGGCTCGCCCCGCTACATAGAGGGCCTCGACGACGCCCGCTGGGTGTTGTTGGACTACGGAGACTTCGTCGTCCACGTGTTCTTGGACGAGGCGAGGCGGTACTACGACCTGGAGCGGCTCTGGTCCGATGCACCGCGCGTGGATCAACCCGGCCCGAAGGCTCGTCGCGTCGGGGTCGAGACCTAGGTTCTGCCCGACGCTTCGGGAGAAACCCGTGGCCGGCGCCGTCGGATGGGCCAGCCGTCTCTGTGTCTTGCGGACTGAAGCGGGGTGATGCCGCCGGGCCGCCACAAGAGATCCGCTCTTGCTCGACCGCGCCATGCCCGGGTACGAGATCCTTAACCACTGGCCGAAAGGTCTGGGGACGGTCCGGGCCATCACGTTCCCACGGCCCGGTGAACTCGCCGCTGACGAGGGCGCCCGCGGCGCGGTCGTCAGGGGACCAGTTGCGCGTAGTCGGACCGGTATACGACAAAGCTCGTCGCGAACGAGCCGTTGCCGATCACCGGCTGGATGATGGCGCCGTCGTACTCGAACAACACGCCGTGGACCTGCGGCAGGGACGTCACGGTGTAGACGATCTGCGCGAACTCGTAAGTAGCTTGACCCGGGCGCGGGGACCCGAAGCTGGAGTCGAGCACCACCGTCAGGCTGCCCCCGGTGAGGGCACCTGCAACGAGGTTGGCCGATGACGGGATGGCGCTTTGGATCCCCTGGTCCAATTCCGTCGGCGACGGCCCCGCCTCGAGGGCGTCGAGCATTTCCTGTGGCGTGGGCGGTGGGCGCAGGTAGCGGATTCGCGCCACCAACTGGGCGTCAGGTCCGAGAAGGTAAATCTCCTCCGGTATGGCGCCGAGGATCCTCGAGACGCTGGGGACGGTGGCGTTCGGCTCACTCAGGGCGAGGGGCATCTCGTCGGCCGGGATCGCCTGTGGGGTGCTGTCGACCGGGAGCCCGCAACCCGCAACTGCGGTCATGACCAAAGCGAGGCACCCGAGCGCGACGAGCCTGCGGAGTCTCATGCCACGACCTCGCTCCAAGACGGGAGTTCGACCACGAAACGCGAGCCTCCACCTGCACGGTCCTCGACCCACACCTTGCCACCATGTTGTCTCACATGCTGCGCGACGATCGCCAGCCCGAGGCCGGTGCCGTCACCAAGGCCGCGGCGCCGGCCCGTGGAGCCACGCGAGAACCGCTCGAAGATCCGGTCCCGCTCCTCGGGGGCGATGCCCGGCCCGGCGTCCTCGACGAGGAAACGCACGGAATCGCCGTGATCCTCGATGGCCAGCAGTGTCACGCCTCCGGCATAGCGTTGCGCGTTCTCGAAAAGGTTGGCGAAGATCCTTTCGAAACGGCGTTTGTCCACGAGGATGTGCTGTGACGCGACTCCGGGCGCGAAGCGTATGGGCACGTCGGCACCGGTCGCCAGGACCGTGTGCTCGACGAGTGCGCCCACTGTCACCTCGTCGCGGGATATGTCGCCGGCCGTGGCGTCAAAGCGGGAGATCTCGAGAAGCTCGTCGACGAGCCGCCGGAACCTTCGCACCTCGGCCCCGAGCAAGTCGAGCGCCTGGAGCGCCCTCGGCGGCAGCTCGTCGCGCCGGGCTTCCAGCACCGAGAGCGAGTTGGCGAGGGTCGTGAGCGGGGAACGCAGCTCATGGTTGACGTCGGAGGCGAACCGGGCCTCACGTTCGATGCGTTCCTGGAGCTGGTCGACCATTTGATTGAAAGCCGAAGCAAAAGGTGCCAGGTCCGCGAAGTCGGCGCTCTCGAGGCGTGTGTCGAGACGCCCTCCGGCGATCGCGAGGGCGGCCTGCGTCGTCTCGCGCAACGGCCGCAGCGTGCGGGCGGCCGCCCAACGGCCCAGCACGGCTCCCGCCACCGTGGTGATCAGGGCTGCGATCATGAGCGCGACGAGCAGGGCGTGCAGGGTTCTCGTGAGGTCAGACAAGTCGAATATCTCGAAGTAGGCAGCGTTCACGCTGTGAAAGCTGGACTGGGCGTGGATCGGCACCCCGACGATGAGCTCCGCGGTTCCGCCGGACGCGATGACCTGCCAGGCCGACGTGCCCGTGAGCACCCGTCCTCTCAGCGCCAAAGGCAATTGAGTCGGTGACAAGGTGGCGGCCGACGGGTACCAGTGTTGCGAGCTGTAGATGAGCGAGTCGGTGTTCGGCCCCGAATCGAGCGTCGTGATCAGCGCCGGGATGTAGGCGGTCGGGACTCTGAGCTCACCGCGCAAGAGGACTGCGTTCGCCAGGGCCTGGTGCCGCATGGAGGTCAGCTGCTGGTTGACGATCGAGCTGCGGACCGCCAGGTAGCCGATACCTGCAAGGACGCTGGAGAGGGCGAGCGCCCCCAGCGCGAACGCCGTCGTGACCCGGGCACGTAGCCCCAGGCGCCGCTTCTTGTGCGGGGGGGCGGGCTCGGGGCCGCTTGTCGGAACGGCCGGGAACGCTGGCGAAACGCGATCTGTCGCCACAACGTCGGCCGGCATGACTACGGAGCGAGCTTGTATCCGAGGCCACGCACGGTGAGCACGTGACGTGGCTCACTCGGGTCACTCTCGATCTTGGTGCGAAGTCGCCGAACATGGACATCGACGAGCCGCCCGTCCCCGAAGTAGTCGTAGCTCCAGACACGTTCGAGCAGCTGCTCACGCGAGAGCACCTTGCCCGCGTTGGAGGCGAGCTCGCACAGCAGCAGGAACTCGGTGCGCGTCAGGTGGACTTCCTCGCCGTGGCGTCGCACGACACCGGCTTCGGGGAGGATCTCGAGATCGCCGAACTCGAGCTGCACGAGCCCCGGTTCGCCGGCGCGGGCGCGTCGCAGCAACGCTCTGATACGGGCGGCGAGCTCCTTGGGCTCGAACGGTTTGGTGACGTAGTCGTCGGCACCGGCCTCGAGGCCGGCCACGACGTCATGGGTGTCTGTACGTGCCGTGACCATGATTATCGGGACGGCACTGGCTTTTCGCAGTTCACGGCAGCACTCGAATCCGTCCATGCCGGGCAGCATGATGTCGACGACGAGCAAATCGAACGGATTCGAGACGAGCGCTTGAGTCTGGAGCTCAATCGCCTCCTCGCCGGTGCCCGCCTCTTCGACCTCGTAGCCTTCGTCCTCGAGCGAAAGACGCATTGAAGCGCGGATCCGTTCGTCGTCCTCCACTAGCAGCACTCTGTGGGCCATGGCCTCCATTGTCGCTCAAGTTGGAGTCTCCGGGGGGCAGGACCGAATTGATGACGGAACAGCACTTTCCGCGCGCGTCTCGGGTACCGTGGAGAGGTGGGCTTTGAGCTCGAAGACTTTGTGCGCTCGCTCGCCTCGGACGCGTCGGCGACCCGCCGGGCGTACCGGGGCGACGTCGAGGCGTTCGTGGCGTGGGCGGGGCGGGCCGGAGTTTCGGACCCGGGCAAGGTCGACCGTCTCATGCTGCGGCGCTACTTGGCGTACCTTGCGACGCGCAGGTACTCGCGCAGGACAATCGCAAGGAAGGCGGCCGCAATCCGGCGCTACTTCGCGTGGTTGCGCCGTCATGAGCTCATAAGCGTCGACCCTTCCCGGCGCCTGTCGGCCCCGCAGGGAGAGGCACGCCTGCCGCGCGTGCTGGCGCTTTTGGAGCTGAAGGCTCTCCTCGAGCCCGTGCCAGATCCATCGCGGGCCAAGCTGCCCGCTTCGGTCGATAGGCGCGACGACGCCCTGCTCGAGCTCCTCTACGGCAGTGGTCTGCGAGTCGCGGAGCTCTGTGGGCTCGCCTTGGGTGATGTCGATCTCAAGAGCCGGTCCGTGACCGTCTGGGGCAAGGGCGGCAAGCAGCGCCGCGTGCCCATGAGTCACGCGGCTGTCGAGGCGGTCGGCCGCTATGTCGCCTCCGGGCGCGCGGCGCTCGTGAACGGGTCGACTCCTCAAGGATCGCTGTTCATCAACCGGCGCGGCCGCCAGATGACCGCGCGCGATGTGCGCCGGGTCCTGGACCGCCGCTCACCGGTGCCGACCCATCCCCATGCGCTCCGCCACACCTACGCGACCCATCTCGTCGACGGCGGGGCTGACCTGCGAGTCGTGCAGGAGCTGCTCGGTCACGCGAGCTTGAGAACCACGGAGATCTACACCCACGTGTCCACCGATCGACTGGTCGGAGCGTACCGAAGCGCTCACCCGAGAGCCTGATGACCCAGACCGGGACCGACCGCATCCAATCCGTCGACGAGCTGTGGGCGGATTTCAAGGCGACCGCAGACCAGTCCGCCCGCGACCGGCTGATCCTTCACTACTCGCCGCTCGTGAAGTACGTCGCCGGCCGTGTCGCCGCCGCCATGCCGAGTCACGTCGACTACTCCGACCTCGTGAGCTACGGCATCCTCGGGCTGATCGACGCCATCGAGAAGTTCGACCCCTCGCGGGCGATCAAGTTCGAGACCTACGGCGTGCCGCGCGTGCGCGGTGCCATCCTCGACGAGCTCCGCTCGATCGACTGGGTGCCGCGGTCGGTCCGCGCGAAGGCGCGCGCCGTCGACGCGGCGCTCTCCAAGCTCGAAGGTCAGCTCGGTCGTTCACCGACTGATCGCGAGCTCGCCGACGAGCTCGAGATGACGACGGGCGATCTCGACGACATCCTCCGCCAGACCTCTCGCGCCGGGCTGTTGCAACTCGACGACGTCCTGTTCCGCCAGGGTGGCAGCGGTGGCCAGACGCTCGGCGACACCCTGCAGGACCAAGGTGATGCTCCCGGTGCGACCATCGAGCTCGAGGAGACCCGGCGACAGCTCGCGAAGGCGATCCAAAGGCTGGACGACCGCGAGCGCAAAGTGCTCACGCTGTACTACTACGAGGGTCTGAACCTCGCCGAGATCGGCGAGATCCTGGGTGTGACCGAGAGCCGCGCCTGCCAGATCCACACCAAGGCGGTGCTCCACCTGAGGCAGCGGCTGCGCGACGAGCTGACCTGACGCCAGGCGCCTGGCGCCGGCATCGGTGCTGAAGGCCTGCGGCTGACCAGCTACCATGGCAGCGAGGCCCGGCCGGGTCTCTTTCAAAGTACGTCCTGGCATGCCCGCGGTCGTCCTTCGGGGCGCGGTGCCGGGATTGACTCGAACCGTCGGGAGGAGAACCGCGTGGCTGTCGTCACGATGAAGCAATTGCTCGAGGCCGGAATGCATTTCGGCCACCAGACCCGCCGTTGGAACCCGAAGATGAAGCGCTTCATCTTCGGCGAGCGCAACGGCATCTACATCATCGATCTCAACCAGACCCTGGAGCGGGTGGACGCCGCCTACTCCTACGTGAGGGATCTCGTCGCCGGGGGTGGCGTGATCCTTTTCGTCGGCACGAAGAAGCAGACGCAGGACCCCGTGGCGGAGTTCGCGGTGGCCTGCGGCATGCCTTATGTGAACCAGCGCTGGCTCGGAGGCATGCTGACCAACTTCCAGACGGTTGCGGGCCGGGTCCGCAAGCTTCAGGAGCTCGAGACTGCGCGCGCTGCCGGCGACTTCGCCGCCATGCCCAAGAAGGAGGCCCTCTCCCACGAGCGCGAGCTGGAGAAGCTCGACCGGAACCTTGGCGGCTTGCGGCGGCTGGACCGGCCGCCGGACGCGATCTTCGTGATCGACACGAAAAAGGAGCACATCGCCGTCACCGAGGCGAACAAGCTGCACCTCCCGGTCGTGGCTGTCGTCGACACCAACTGTGACCCGGACGTCATCGACTACGTGATCCCGGGCAACGACGATGCGATTCGGGCGGGCCGGCTCATGTGCAGAGTCATCGCCGACGCCGTCGTCGAAGGCAAGTTCATCGCGTCGCGTCGTGCCGCGGACGCTGCCACCAAGGCCCGCCGCGCGACGCCCGAGCCCATATCGCAGGCGCCGGCGCCGGCGCCGGCCATGGGCGAACCTGCGGCCTTTTCCGCGGTCGGACACGCGGAGGCTGCTCCCGCCGAGCCCGCGCAGGCCCCTCCGGTCGATCGCGCTCCGGTCCCCGAACAGGCGGCGGAGCCTGAGTCGCTCGCAGACGGTGAGGAGAGCCCGGTTGTGGCCGGCCAAGCCGAGCCGAGCAGCGAGATCGCACAAGAGCAGGCGGAACAGGACACCGCCGCCCCGGATATCGAGCACGTTACGGAGGATTGAAACAGATGGCAGCAATCACCGCCAAGGAGGTGCAGGCGCTCCGCAAGAAGACGAGTGCCGGGATCCTGGACTGCCGGCGTGCGCTCGAGGAGGCCGACGGCGACATGGATGAGGCAGAGCGCATCCTGCGCGAGAAGGGCATCATCAGTGCCGCCAAGCGTCAGCACCGCGAGCGCACCGAGGGAGCGGTCGCAGTGGTGGTGCATGGCGATCACAAGCCGGTCGGGGCGATCGCCATGCTCGAATGCGAGACCGACTTCGTCGCGAAGTCGCCCGAGTTCGTATCGCTCGTGGAGGAGATCGCGAACGAGCTCGCTTTGAAGGGTGACGACGCGCTCGCACAGTTTGCCGGACGGATCGAGGATCTCACTCTCGTCTCGAAGGAGAACATCGCCCTCGGCCAGACGGTCCGCTTTGAAGCGCCAGAGTCAGCGATCATCGGCAGCTACCTGCACTTGCAGAACGGCCGCGGCGTGAACGCAGTGCTCGTGGAGTTGGCCGGGGGACCGGAGTCGCTCGCGCACGACATCGCCCTCCACATCGCGTTCGCCCGCCCGGAGTACCTGCGGCGCGAGGACGTGCCTGCCGAGCAGATCGGGGATGTCCGCCAGACCGCGGCCGCGATCGCGCGGCAACGAGGGCAAGCCCGAAGCGGCGCTCGACAAGATCGTCGAGGGCCGGCTCCAGGGCTGGTACAAAGAGCGCGTCCTGCTCGACCAGCCGTTCGTGCGCGACGAGCAGTTCTCGATCGGGCAGCTTCTCGGCGCCGCCCAGCTGCTTCGCTTTGCTCAGGCCGTCGTCGGCTCGTGAGCGGGTCCGCGCGGAACTCGTGACCGAAGTGGCCCTCGACCAGGCCGGGGGAGCCCGGCCACGCTGGCACCGGGTCGTGCTGAAGCTCTCCGGAGAAGCCTTGGCAAGCTCGTTGTCCGACGAGACTATCGACGCGTCGACCGTAGGGCGCCTCGCCAAGGAGATCGGCTCCGCCCAGAGCGAGCTGGACATCCAGATCGCGATCGTCGTCGGTGGCGGCAACATCTGGCGAGGCACGACCGGCGCCGGCCAAGGAATGGACAGGGCGACCTCGGACATCATGGGCATGCTCGGCACGGTCATCAACGCTCTTGCGCTGCAGGACGCGCTCGAACGCGTCGGCTGCCCGACCCGGGTGCTGTCGGCCATTCACATGGCGGAGGTCTGCGAGCCCTACATCCGGCGTCGCGCGATCAGGCACCTCGAGAAGGGTCGCGTCGTCATCTTCGCGGCGGGAATGGGAAACCCCTACTTCACAACGGACACCCCTGCCGCGTTGCGGGCGGCCGAGATCGAGGCCGACGCCATCTTGAAGGGAACCCATTCCGGCGTGGACGGGGTCTACAGCGCCGACCCCCGCTCTGAGCCGAATGCGACCCGCTACGAGGAGATCGGGTTCCTGGAGGTCGTGTCGAGGGACCTGCGTGTCATGGACCACACCGCGGTCACTTTCTGCCGGGACAACGGGATCCCGATCCTCGTGTTCGATCTGATGCGAGAGGGCAACATTCGAGCAGCCCTCGTGGGCGAGCGGATAGGTACGCTGATCAGGTGACTGACGACTCGCTCATTGAAGCCGCGCTCTCCGACACCACCGAACGCATGCACAAGGTGGTCGAACACACCAAGGCCGACTTCGCCATGGTCCGGACCGGACGCGCCTCCCCGGCTCTCGTCGAGAAGCTCAAGGTGGACTACTACGGCAGCGAGGTCCCCTTGCAGCAGATAGCGGGGTTCAGCGTCCCCGAGCCCCGCATCCTCGTGGTCAATCCCTACGACAAGGGCGCCATGAAGGCCGTCGAGAGGGCGCTGATCAGCTCCGACCTGGGCATCAACCCGTCCAACGACGGGCAGGTGTTCAGGCTCGTGTTCCCCGAGCTCAACGAAGAGCGGCGCAAGGAGTTCGTGAAGGTCGTCAAGCATCGTGCCGAGGAGGGACGCGTCGCTGTGCGCAACGTCCGCCGTTCGACCCGCCACGACCTCGAGGCCCTGGAGCGTGACGGCGACATCTCCTCGGACGACCTCGAGCGGGCGGAAAAGGAATTGGAGAGCCTGACCCACGAGCAGATCGCGGAGATCGACAGGCTCTTGAGCCACAAGGAACGGGAGTTGCTCGAGCTCTGAGCATCGGCGGTCCGGCACCTAGCCGTCGCCGCGCCGGGAGCCTTTGATGCCGTGACGCCATAAGGGTGCCGGCGGCAGCGAAGGAGCCCGCGAGGGAGGAACTGTGGAGGACGGACAAGAGCCCGAAGGGACCGGGGAGCCGGTTACCGAACGGGCCCGGATTGCCGGCGTGGAGGCCGGAGTGGCGGCTGGGTTGGTGCCTTCGGCCGAGGCAGTGGCGCGTCCTGCGGCCGAGCCGGCCGCGGACGCTTCCCTCCCGGAGGGAGACGACGCCGCCCCGCAGGCCCCCGCTCCACAGTCGGTGGCCGAGATGCTCGCCTCCTACGAGCTGCCCGACTGGACGGACCCGCCCACCTTGCAGCTTCCCCGTGTGCTGCGGGACCTCGAGCAGGAGGCGGCGATCGAGCGGGGTGGCCCGCTCCCAACGCCGCCCGGAGGGCCTGTGTGGCGCGAACGCGAAGAGGACTGGAACGACAGCGACGCCGTCCTCGCCGACCTCGCCAGGGCCGGCCTCAGTGTCACGGCGTCGGAGGAGTCGTCCTCCGACGACCCATTCGCGTACGACTTCCTCGACGACGACGGCGAGGCTCCCTGGGTCGCCCGCAACGACGCTCCCGACACTGCCGCGCAGCCACCGCCTTTAGGGGACTCATCGCCTGAGGCCGAAGCGCCGGCGCCTTTCGTCGATCTGCCGGACGCGCCGGGCGGCCCGGACGCCGGGGACGCAAGCCCGGGCACCGGGGAGGAGTCCGACGAGGCGCCCGCCGCGCCTGTCCGGCGCCGGCGCCATGTCGCACGCCGGGTTCGCCGGCGGGTTCAGCGGTCGGGCGCGGTCACGAAGAGGGGCAACGAAGCCCCTTCCCGCAATCCTGTGGTCGCCACCATCACGGGCGTCGTGCTGGCCGCCGTCCTGCTCCTGTGCTTTCGTGCCGGTCCGCCCGAAGTGCTCGCCCTCGTGGTCGTGGCCGTGACGCTTGCGGCAGCTGAGCTCTTCAACTCATTGCGGCTCGCCGGTTACAGGCCCGCGACCCTCTTGGGAGTGGTGGCCGTGCCGGCAGTGATCGTCGCGGCCTACTTCAAAGGGCCGGATGCGATCCCGTTCGCCTTCGGGATCTTCATCGTCGCCTCGATGCTCTGGTATCTCGCCGGGATCACGCGCCGCTCTCCGCTCACCAATCTCTCGGTCACCGTCTTCGCCTTCGGCTGGACGGGAGTGCTGGCCGCGTTCGCCGGGCTCATCATCGACCCGAAGATCTTCCCTGACCGTCACGGGATCGCGTTCATGCTGGGAGCGATCATCGCCGCCGTCGGCTACGACATCGGTGGCTACGTGGTCGGCAGCCGCTTCGGGAGGCACAGCCTCGCCCCCACGATCAGCCCGAACAAGACCTGGGAGGGCCTCGTGGCCGGTTGTGTGGTGGCGATCGCGGCCTCGGCGGGCATCACAAGCCAGATCCACCCCTGGCACGTCACAACGGCGCTCGAGCTGGGCCTCATCGTCGCAGTGGTGGCGCCTTGCGGCGACCTCGTCGAGTCCATGATCAAGCGCGACATCGGTGTGAAGGACATGGGGTCGCTGCTGCCCGGCCACGGCGGGATGCTGGACCGGATCGACGCCCTGCTGTTCGTTCTCCCGGCGGCCTACTACTTCGTCCGCCTAGCTCACGTGTGATGACGGTGACGATGGACCAGCCGGTGCCGGTCCGGACCACCACTCCCGGAGGCGAATCGCAAAGGCGCGTCGCGGTCGTCGGTTCGACCGGTTCGATCGGCACCCAGACTCTCGACGTCCTCCGGTCGGCGCGGGACCGTTTCGTCGTCAGCGCCCTCGGGGCGTCGAGGTCGGTCGAGCTCCTGGCTGCCCAAGCAAAGGAGTTCCACCCCAGGGTCGTCGCGATTGCCGACAGCGCCTACGAAGGAAAGCTCGCAGACCTGCTGCCCACCGGCATCGAGCTGCGCGCCGGTCCCGGAGCGCTGTCGTCGCTCGTGGAGACCGCTGACGTGGTGCTCAACGCCGTTGTCGGGTTTGCCGGCCTCGGCGTGACCGTCGCGGCGCTGCGAGCGGGTCGTCGGCTCGCTCTCGCCAACAAGGAGTCACTCGTGGCCGGGGCGCCCGTGGTGCAGCGTGCCCGCTCGACCGTTGGGGCCGAGCTCGTACCGGTCGACTCCGAGCACGGTGCCATCCACCAGTGCCTTGCGTGCGGGCGTCCGGAGGCAGTGGCGCGGCTCGTGATCACAGCGAGCGGAGGACCGTTCCGGGGCAGGACGGCGGAGGATCTCGCATCGGTGACCGTGGCCGACGCCCTGGCCCATCCGACCTGGCAGATGGGGCCGAAGATCACTATCGACTCCTCGACGCTGATGAACAAGGGGCTCGAGGTCATCGAGGCCCGAGAGCTGTTCGGCGTCGACTACGACCGCATCGAGGTTGTGGTCCACCCGCAGTCGATCGTGCACTCCATGGTGGAGTTCTGCGATGGGACGACGATCGCGGAGCTGTCGGTTCCTGACATGCGCCTCCCGATCGGCTACGCCCTGGGCTATCCGGACCGTCTCTCCCACCCCTACGGCTCACTCGACTTCAACGCACCGGTCCATCTCGACTTCGAGCCACCGGACCTCAAGACTTTCCCCTGCCTAGGGCTCGCCTACGAGGCAGGCCGGGCGGGTGGAAGCGCCCCCGCCTGGCTGAATGCAGCCAATGAAGTGGCCGTGGCGGCATTCCTGGCCGGTCGTATTCCCTGGACTGCGATCGCCGCGGTCGTAGCCGAGACGCTCGAGGCGCACGCGCCCAGCGACCTCGTGCAGGTGGAGGACGTCTTGGAGGCGGACGTGCACGTGCGGGTGCGAGCCACGCGTGCGGTCGTCGCCCGTGAGCACATGGCGTGACGAGGAAACAGGGCTCGGAAGCGGGAGACTTGTCCTGATGGACGACGCCAAAGGCGCTGTTTTGCCCGGCGCGTGGGCAGCCGGGATCGGGCCCTTGTTACGGCTGGCGGTTGTCGTCGTCACCGGCATCGTCGCCGCGATCGCGTTCGGCGCGTTGCCCGTCCTGGTCGTCGTGCTCGCCCTCGTCGCCATGATCATGCTCCACGAGCTCGGCCACTTCGCCACCGCCAAGTGGAGCGGGATGAAGGTCACCGAGTACTTCCTCGGCTTCGGGCCGAGGCTCTGGTCGATACGCTGGGGAGAGACCGAGTACGGCGTCAAGGCGATCCCGGCAGGCGGCTACGTCCGCATCGTGGGCATGACCATGCTCGAGCAGGTCGATCCGTCCGACGAGGCGCGCAGCTACCGCCAGGCGTCGTTCCCGCGGCGACTTCTGGTGGCATTCGCCGGGTCGGGCATGCACATGATCATCGCCTTCGTGCTGCTGTTCTCCCTTTACGCCTTCTCCGGGGCGCCGACTTTGACCTCGCCGACGATCTCGAGCCTCGGGCATTTCTCGACGGGCCTGAGCCCGGCCCAGCGTGCAGGGCTCAGGCCCGGCGACGTGATCGTGGCCGTCGACGGCCGCAAGGTCACCGACCTGGACTCGCTCATCACCCTCGTGAACAAGCATCCCGGCGACACCCTCAGTTTCGTCGTGGACCGCAACGGTCACGACCTGACCCTCCGCGTCACACCGGTCGACGGCCGCCACGTGGTGGAGGAGATCGGCGGCGAGCGTGTCCGGGCCGCGAACCCCTCGGGCCCGGCGAAGGGCGTGATCGGAGTCGAGCTCACCAATGTGCGGAACGTGTCGGTCGGGCCGTTCACCGCCACCGGCCACGCCGGCGCGGAGTTCGGTTCCCTGTTCGGCCAGACCTTCAGCGGGCTTGCCCAGGTTTTCTCGCTCCACGGGCTGAGCAACTTCGCTCACCAGGTCGCCGTGGCCGGTAACAACCAGGCCTCGGGGACCTCGGGGACGTCCGGGAACGGATCAGGGGGCGGGACGATCCTGTCCATCGTCGGGGCCGTCCAGATAGGTGCCCAAGCGGCCAGGCAGGATGTGGCGGAGTTGTTGGTGCTGCTCGCCGCTATCAACATGTTCGTTGGCATCGTCAACCTGTTCCCGATGCTGCCGCTCGACGGAGGTCATGTCGCCATCGCGATCTACGAGCGGCTGCGCTCGCGCAAAGGGCGCAACTATCACGCGGACGTCGCCAAGCTCATGCCGGTCGCTTACGTCTTCCTGCTCTTCGTGGTGCTCGTCGGCCTCGGGGCCCTCTATATGAACATCGTCAACCCCGCCCATCTGCCCGGGGGCTGAGGAGCGGCGGCCGGAACGGCCTGCGCGGTGGGCTGAGCACGTGCCTGCGGCCACCGGGGGCCGTCGCGCGCGCCCGGCTAAGCTGGCCGTCGATGGCCAGAACCGGCGCGACGTTGGCCGAACGGCGCAAAACCCGCCAGATAAAGGTAGGAAAGGTCGCCGTCGGCGGGGGCGCGCCCGTGTCGGTGCAGTCGATGACGGTGACGAAGACGGCGGATGCCGAAGGCACCCTCGCCCAGGTGTACACGCTTGCCGCCGCCGGGGCCGACATCGTGCGTTGCACGTGCAACGAGCAGGAGGCGGCCGAGGGTTTGGCGGTCATCGTCCCACGCTCGCCCGTGCCGATCGTGGCCGACGTGCACTTCCACTACGAGATGGCGCTCGCCGCCCTCGAGGCCGGGGTTCACGGCCTGCGGTTGAACCCGGGGAATCTTCGCAAGCCGGAGGAGATCAAGCTCGTCGCCTCTGAGGCGCGCGACCGCTCCGTCCCGATCCGCATCGGCGTGAACGCCGGCTCGCTGCATCCCAGCTTGTACAAGAAGTACGGCGGTGCCACGCCGGAGGCGCTCGTCGAGTCCGCGCGCATGGAGCTCGCCTACTTTGAAGAAGTCGGTTTCGAGGACGTGAAGATCTCGGTGAAGGCCTCCAACGTCCCGCTCATGATCGAGGCGTACCGGCTGGCATCGGAGACTTTCGATCATCCGCTTCACTTGGGCGTGACGGAGGCCGGGCCACCTCCTGCCGGTCTCATCAAGGGCACGGCCGGGATCGCGACCCTTCTCGCCGAGGGCATCGGTGACACGATCCGCTACTCGTTGACGGCCGACCCGGTGCAAGAAGCCCGGGCCGGTCGCCAGTTGCTCGAAGCACTCGGGCTTCGTGAGCGCAAGGGCCTGGACCTGATCGTGTGCCCATCGTGCGGCCGCGCTGAGATCGACGTGATCGAGATCGCGCGCAAGGTCCAAGAGGCCTTGGAGTCCCGTTCGCTGCCGCTTCAGGTGGCTGTGATGGGCTGCGTCGTCAACGGGCCGGGGGAGGCCCGCGAGGCCGATCTCGGGATCGCGGCGGGACGCCACAAGGGGCACCTTTTCATCAAGGGCAAGATCGTGCGGGTCGTGCCCGAGGACGAGATGGTCGAGGCGCTCGTTGCCGAGGCGGAGAAGCTCGTCACAGAAGGCATCGAGGCACGCCTCGCGGCCGTGGACGCGAGCGCCGAATTGGAAGCCGAGGAGGACCGCAGGGCACTGTTCGAGGCCAAGGGCGACGATGTCAACCACGCTGCAGAACGGATTCAGATGATCCGAAAGACGATCGCCCAGGAGCAGGAACCCCACCCCCTCGGCGGTTGACCGGCGCGCCTTGCGCGCCCGAGGCGGGAGATCTCCCAAGATGACGGACTTTGAGCTTCGACCGATAGACGTACACGAGATCTACGCCTTCGCATCTTGTCAGGCGTCCGCGTTCGGGGGTCGCTACACGCCGGACAAGCTCGAGAGCCTCGCGGAGGAGCTGCAGGTCGACCGGACGCTGGCGGTCTTCGACGGAGGGGACCTCGTCGCCACGACCAGTTCGTACCTTATCCCGATGACGCTGCCGGGACTGGTCCGCTGCGAGGTCGCGGCCGTTACCGACGTCTCGGTGGCCCCGACCCACCGCCGGCGTGGGCTGCTCAACTCGATGATGAGGCGCCAGCTCGACGACCTGCGTTCGGCACGTGAGACCCTCGCGGTGCTCTATGCCAGTGAAGGCGGCATCTATGGGCGCTACGGCTACGGCCCGGCGACCTTCGGGGCACGCTACGAGGTCGACACGCGAGACGCCGGAACGAGGACACGGGTCGCAACACCGTGCGCCCCGAGCCTGGGCGACGGCCCCGGCTCGGTCCGGCTCCTCGAGCTGGCTCAGGCGGCAGAGGCGTTCCCCGCCGTGCACCGCGCCTACGTGCCGACAAGAGTTGGCGAGCTCGACCGCGGGCACGGGGAATGGGCTGAGTTGCTGGGGAGCCCGAACGCTGCAAGCGAGGAAGCGAGACACCGTTTCTATGCCTGTTATGAGCAGGCTGGCAGTATCGACGGCTATGCCGTGTACCGGGTGGGCCCGATCGACCCCGCCGACCACTGGCGCCGGGCGGTGTTCGTGGAGGAATTGTGCTCGCTGAGCGACGAGAGCTACACGTCGTTGTGGCGCTACCTGCTCGGCATCGACCTGACCGAGCAGCTGCGCACGGGCAGCCGGCCGGTCGACGAGCCCTTGCGGTACATGCTCGAGGACCAACGGCGCCTTCGCACGGTGAGCTGGGGTGACCGCACCTGGGTCCGCCTGGTGGACGTCGAGGGTGCGCTCGCCCGGCGTCGCTACGAAGAGGGAGACGCCCTTGTCATGGAGGTGAAGGACCCGTTCTGCTCCTGGAACGAAGGTCGTTTCCGCCTGTCGGTCGACCGCCAGGGCATCGGGACCGTGGAGCGCGTCGAGGCCACGCCCGACCTCGTCCTGCCGATAGAGGCGTTAGGGGCCTTGTATCTGGGAGGCGTCCCGTTTGCCGGTATGGCCGAGGTGGGCCGCATCGGTCAGTGCACCGAAGGCGCCGCGCGACGTGCTGGACGAAATGTTCGGTGTCCGGCGGGCGCCGTTCTGCATGACCCACTTTTGAGCGGGGTCGCCGCGCCTCAGATCCTCTCGAGCCGTACGACCTGGGCGTGCGGCTCGACGCTGAGGACGAGCTCCTCGAGGTGCGAGTGGCAGGTCATGAACAGCACTTGATCGTGCTCGGCCGTCTCCGCGAGCGCCTCCGCGACCTGCACCGCACGCCCGGGGTCGAAGTTCACGAGCACATCGTCGAGGATGAGCGGGAGTGCCTCGGAGCGCTCGGCAAAGGTCTCCGCGAGTCCGAGTCGCAAACAGAGGTAGAGCTGCTCGATGCTCCCACGGCTCAAGTCGCCGGCGTCGATCTCGGCTCCCGCCGACGAGAGGACCCTGATGGTTCCGCGGCCACCTTCGTCCCCGAGCGACGGAAGAAGGCGCGTGTAGCGCCCCTTGGTCACCTTTGCGAAGCGGTCACCTGCGCGGGCGAGAACAGCGGGTTGGTGCTCCTGCTCGTGGCGCTTCAGCGTGCCTTCGAGGAGCAGCCGCGCACATCCGAGGACGGCCCACGACCTGAGCACGCCGTCGAGCTCCTGTTCGAGAGCGAGGCATGTCTGCTCGAGCTCTGCCACGCGGGCCGACCCGGCGATGTCCCGCAGCTCGTTCGAGGCGTCCTGGTGGGCCCGCAGGAGCCGTTCCAGCCGGTCGCGGGCCTCGGACCGCTCAGCGGCGAGATTCTCCTGCTCTTGGTTCCAGGCGAGCAGCTCTCCGCTCTCGAGCTCCGCGCGCAGAAGGCGTGCCTGGGCGCCGAGGCCGAACGAGCGCTCCAGCTCCGTGCCTGCGTCCTCGACGACCCCGAGCAAAAAGGCCCTCGTCGCTCGAAGCTCGACCACTTCGGCGAGCGATGTGCACAGCTCTTCGAGGCCACCTGCTGGGTCGGACTCGAGCGAGTCAACGTCACCGCCGAGCTCGCCGAGCCCTGCAGAGAGCTTGCCGAGACGTGCCTCGAATTCGGAGACCTCCACGCTCAGCTGGTCGATCTTGGCATCGACGCGATCGAGCGCCCCGAAGTCCTTCCAAGCTGTCTGGAGCGCAGCCAAGCTCTCGAGGACGCCGTCGGGTGAGAGCGCGGGTGCCAACCCGAGAGCGACTTTCCAAGCGGTGAACGCCGAGAGCTCGGCGTCGAGGCTGTCCGACGCCTTTTCCAGTGATTTGTGGGCCACCCTGCGCCGCTCGAGCGCAGCGGTCGTCCGGCGGCGCTCTTCTTCGCGCGCCCGTTCGACCGCGCGGGCATCTTCGATCGCCTCTGCGGCCGTCTCGACGTCGGAGTCACTCGGCATCTTGGGCAGTCCCAGACACGCGGCGAGATCGGCCACGCGTGCGTTCACGCGTTGGCTGGCCCGGTTCAGGCCCGTCTCTTCTGCGGGCACGGCGACGCGCAGCCGTCGCCTTGATGCGACCGCGACAGCCAGCAGTACGCACCCGGCAGCGGCGAGCACTGCGCACAGGACGCGCACGGCCGCTTCTCCTGGGGCAAGGGCTGCGACGAGAGCGAGGCCGACAATGGCGAAGGCCACGAGCGCGATCGAGGCACCGCTGGTGGCCCAGAGCGCGCCGGCAGACGCACCCCCCCGGCTGCTGCTCGCCTGCTTTTGTGCGGACAACAGGCGCTGCTCGGCGAGGTTCTTGCGAAGCTCGCCCACCAACTTCGCCTGGTGCTCGGGGTCCGGCACCGGCACACCGGGTGAGGCGGTGGCCGTTGCACCATTGTCCTCGTCGCCGAGGCCGACGATCTCCGCCGCAGAGCCGGCGTCCTTGGCGAGGGCGACGGCCGTGCGCCAGCTAGTCTCGAGTTCCCCCAGCGAGGCTCTGAAGCGCCGAGCCTCGTCCATGAGCCCGATCCAGCCTTCACTGGTGCAGACGCGGTCACCGTCCCAGTCCGGGCCCAGCGAGCCCATTGCCGTCCGGATGGACTGTTCGATCCCGCTTCGTTGGTTGCGCAGGTCACCGAGCAGTCTCACGCGCTCGAGGTGGCCGGAGCACGCCGACCGCAAGGATTGGAGCTCTGAGGCCTGCGTCTCGAGCCACGCAGCGAGCGGTTCGGGTTCCTCCCAACTCGAAAGGCGCTGTTCTGCCTTGCGCTTGCGCTCAAGCACGTCCCACAGGCGAATCAGGAGGTCGAGGTCACGCGTCCGGCGCTCGCTCCGGTCCAACGCCTCGCGCGCTTGGGCCACTTCGCCCTCCAGGCGCAGCAGCTCGGCTCGTCGCGCGGGATAGCCGACAGCTTCGCGGCTCGCCTCGGTGAGGTCGCGGCGAACGCGCTCGAGCTCGGCCAGCAGACGGTTGGCCGGAGCCTCGTCTTGTCGCGGGCGGGCGAGCTCCAGGCGCTGCTTTTGCAGGTTGCTCATGGCGCGGGCCGCGGACCGGCGTTGGCCGACGATGCTGGCCGAGTAGAGCAGCTCCCTGACATCGTCTCTGTTCAGGGCATTGGCGTTCCCGAGATCGGTGAGGTCGACGGCGAACACGGCGCGGAAGAGCGCCTCGTCCGCACCGCCGAGTGCCCTGCGGAGATCCTCCTCACTAGCGGTGGCCCCGTCGTTCCGCCGGATGCTCAAGGCCTTGTGCGGGCTCGCGTGACGCTCGATTCGCCACTGAGGGCCGTTCTCCGATCCGTTGCCGCGGCCTTCGGCCAAGGTGAGCTGCCCGCCGTGGCGTCCGCCCCGGACAGGTGCGCGGAACCGGGGATTGTCGCGCCGGGCGGGGAAGCCGAACAGCATCGCCGTGAGGAAATCGAAAAGAGTCGACTTGCCGGCCTCGTTGGGCCCGCTGATGACCACGAGGCCAGGGGAGAGGTCGTCGACGCCGAGGTCGGACAAGGCGCCGAAGCCGTCGATGTGGAAGCCGACGATGCGCATGGGGGACTCCAGCCCGCCTCAGCGCCTGTCGCCCTCGAGCTCGCCGAGCGCGAGCACGAGGGCACGATCTATGAGCTCGACCGGCGGCAGGCTCGGCGACTTGAGCAGCCGTTCGATGGCGCGCCGGGTCCTGAGTGGTCCGGGGAGCCCATCGGAGAGGTCGGCGGCCAGGTTGCCCACTGCAACGTCGTCGTCTGAGAGGCTGAGCTTTATCTGGTCGGCCAGCGCGATGAGATCGGTGGCGAAATCCGATCCGCCCCGCGCCGCGTCGAGGTCGAGGGCCGGACGCGACTGGTCGTCAATAGAGTCCCACCAGCAGAAGGGCTGGTCCTCTTCGAAGTCCGCCCGCAGCGCGGACAGCAAGTCCTCCAGTGCTCCCGGGCGCCTGAGGTCGAAATGCAGCTCTGCCTGGCCCACGAGATGCCCGCGGAGCACAAGGGCGCGCCCGTCCGCGCAAGCGAGCCGATCCCGCGCGGCGCTCACGAGTCGGGCGCGCAGCTCGGCGAGATCGTCGAACTCGCCTATGTCGAGCTCGACGAGATCGAACCGCACGACATCGCAGCCGACCGGCTCGACGTCTTGGACCCGCCCTGCGCTGACGTGAACGACGACCGCACCTTTTGCCCCTCGTTCGCTCGGCTTGGGGCTGCGGGCCTGGAGGTTGCCAGGGTAGACAGCCCAGGCCTCGTCAGAGCCCCTTCGGCCCGAGAGGACCGTGCGGGTGTGCACGTGGCCGAGCGCCCAGTAGTCGAGGCCGATGTTCCGCAAGTCCTCGAGAGTGCACGGGCTGTAGTCGTCGTAGCCGGCGGCGGCACCTTGCACGTTGCAGTGCAGGACTCCGACTTGGAGACCGGGGCCGGCCTCGCGGGCGAAGCGCAACGCCAGGTTCTCGCGTTCGCTGCGCTGGGCGAAGCTGATGCCCTGCACAGTCGCGACTGCGACGCCGCCGACCTCCACAGCTACCGCCTGAACGGTCCCGGTGCCGAAGACAGTGACGTGCTCGGGCCAGGCGCCACCGAGGGCGGACCACCCGGTTTCGACCGGGTCGTGGTTGCCGTGCACGACAAAGCTGGGGATTCCGGCGCTCGACAGGCGGGCGAGCCCGTCGCGGAAGCGAAGCTGGGCGCGAAGCCCGCGCTCTGGGCCGTCGTAGATATCTCCGGCGATCACCAGGAAGGCAACGTGGCGATGAAGGCAAAGATCGACGAGGGCGTCGAACGCGGCGAGCGAAGCTTCGCGAAGCTGGGCGGCCACGTGTGGAGCCGTTGAACCGATGCCTTTGAAAGGCGTATCAAGATGCAGGTCCGCGGCATGGACGAAACTGAAGTCGGGAGTCCGGGAATGATCGTCCATCAAAGCGAGGCTACCTGTGGGGTGTATCGCCGACCGGTGATCCCCATCACGCGAGACTCCGGACGGGAGCGAGATGACTGAGCGAACAGGTGGCGAGGTGGTCGTGGAGGTGCTCGCACGCGCCGGAGTAGAGGTCGTCTTCGGTATCCCGAGCGTTCACAACCTCCCGATCTACGACGCGATCAGGCGTGACGGCCGGATTCGCGCGATCGGCGTTCGCCACGAGCAAGGCGCCGCTGGTGCGGCCGACGGGTACGCGCGGACGACCGGCCGGCTCGGCGTGTGTCTCACATCGACCGGTCCCGGGGCGGCGAACGCCATGGGGGGCCTCCTCGAGGCGTGGGCGTCGTCATCGCCGGTCCTGCACCTGACGGGCCAGATCGACAGCCGGTTCCTGGGCGAGCAGCGGGGCTTTATCCATGAGGTGCCCGACCAGCTCGGCATGCTGGCGCGGCTGTCCAAGGCCAGTTACAGGCCGTCATCGGCCGACGCCACCGGTGCCACGGTCGCGCGAGCAGTCCTGGAGGCGACGACGGGCCGTTTTGGTCCAGTGTCGGTTGAGATACCCATCGACTTCCAGTACGCCTCGACAGACTCAGAGCCGGAGCTGCCTCAGCTCGAGGGCCTCGCCGTGCCGGGGGGCTCGCCTGACGGCGCCGAGGTTGCCCGCGCGGCCGAGGTCATCGCCGGTTCCCGGCGGCCCATCGTGTGGGCCGGCGGAGGGGTCGTTGCAGCCGATGCCGTCGCCGAGGTGCAGCGGTTCGTGCGGCGCCTGGGCGCCGGGCTCTTGACGAGCCCGAACGGGCGCGGGGTCATCCCCGAAAGCGATCCCGCGTGTATCGGCAACCTCACCTGGGATCCCGACGTCCGGGCGCTGTGCCGCGAGGCGGACCTGCTCGTAGCGATCGGGACGCGCTTTCAGGGGACGAACACGGAGAATTGGAGGATGGAGCTGCCGGCGCGGCTCGTGCAGCTGGACATCGACCCCGCCGTGGCGGGCAAGAATTACCCGGTACAAGCCGCGGTGGTCGGTGACGCGAAGCGTTCGACGGCAGCCTTGTTGGCAGAGCTGGACCGCATCCGAGCGCCGCAGGTTCTTGCGGAGCCACCGTGGTCGGGCCGTGTAGTGGCTGCGACAAGGTCAGCCCGGGAGCGGCTGCGCGAGACGCTCGGACCCCAGGTTGGCCTCCTCGACGTGTTGGCCGGATCAGTCGATCCCGGTACCGTCGTCGTGAAGGACTCGACCATTTCCGCCTATACGTGGGGCAACCGACTGATGCCCGTGATGCGCCCGAGGACCTCGATCATGCCGAACAGTTTCGCGATCGGCCTCGGCCTGCCGCATGCTCTCGGCGCCGCCGTCGGCTCACGAGTGTTGCCGGTCGTGCTCCTGGTCGGAGACGGCGGCTTCCTCCTCTCGGCAGCCGAGCTCGCGACCGTCGCTTCCGAAGGGCTTGTCATAGTGGTCGTCGTCTTCGTGGACGGCGGCTACGGGATACTGCGAAACATCCAGGAGAGCCAGTACGGGTCGCGCGAAGCGCGCATCGGCGTAGATCTGGGACGGCCCGACTTCTGCCGGTTGGCAGAAGCGTTCGGGATCAGGGCCGAGCGCGTCAGGTCGGTCGACTCCTACGCGACCGCAGTCCGGCGGGCGCTGGACGAGCGGGCGCCTTGTCTCGTGGAGGTGGACCTCGACGCGATCGGCCCTATGAAGGTGAGCTACACGGGCACGTCGAAGGTACCCAAACCCTAGGCAAGACTCCCGACCACGCGGCTCATGGCGTCGCAGCCGGCGTCCACGTCTTCGGCCGTCATCGACAGGGCCGGGCGGAGCCGGAGCGTTCGCTCGCCGCATCCGAAGGCTATGACGTGCTCTTCACTCCAGAGTTTCTTGAGCACAGAGGCGCGCAGCTCGCGCGTCGCAAGGTCTATGGCGGCGACAAAGCCGCGCCCGTGGGCATTGGAGACGGCTGTTGGCCAGGAATGCTCGAGCTCCACCAACCTTTCGAGGAGGTGGTTGCCGACGCTGGCGGCGTTCGCGATGGCACCGGTCTGCTCGACCAGCTCGAGCAAGCGGCGGGAGCGCACCATGTCGGTGAGGTTGCCCCCCCAGGTCGAATCGATGCGGCCGGAGGTCACAAAGACGTTGTCGACGACCTCGTCCACGCGCCTGCCGGCCATGACGCCCCCGAGTTGCACCTTCTTGCCGAAGGCGACGAGGTCAGGGGAGAGCCCGAGCTGCTGGTAGCACCATGGCGTGCCTGTCGTGCCCGCTCCGGTCTGTACCTCGTCGACCACGAACAAGGCGTCGTAGCGCAGGCAGAGGTCCTGGATGGCCAGCAGGAACTCGGAGCGGAGGTGGCGGTCACCGCCCTCGCATTGGATGGGCTCGGCGATGAAGCAGGCGATGTCGTGCGGGTGCGCCTCGAAGGCGGCCTTCGCCTCGGCGAGGGCGAGCTGTTCGGAGGCCTCGACCTCGGCCAGGTGGGCCTCGAGCGGGAAGCGCACGGCGGGCGAGGAGATCCGCGGCCAGTCGAACTTCGGGTAGCGGTCGGTTTTGACCGGGTCCGTGTTGGTCAAAGAGAGCGTGTAGCCGCTGCGGCCGTGGAAGGCGTGCCTCAGATGAAGGACCCGTGTCCCGAGCTCCGGTGAGCGCCCGGCCGCCTTGTTGCGGCGGGACTTCCAGTCGAACGCGCACTTGAGCGTGTTCTCGACAGCGAGTGCACCGCCCTCGATGAGGAACAGATGGGGCAGCGCCGGGTCGCCGAGCACACGGGTGAAAGTGGCGACGAACTCGGCGAGCTGAACCGTCGGCACTTCGGCGTTGGCCGGCTTGTTCGAAGCAGCCTCGACGAGCTCGTCGCGCGTCGCCGGGTCGTCGAAGAGCCCGGGGGGGTTCATCCCGAGGGGCGCCGAGCCGAAGAAGGTGTAGAAGTCCAGATACTCGGTGCCGTCCCTGGCATCGACCAGGTGGCACCCGTGGCTCTTCGACAGATCGAGCACGATGGGGAAGCCGTCCACGAGCATGTGCTCGGCGAGGCGCTCACGGACCTCGTCAGGCGCGATATGGCACTGATCTTGGGTCGTTTTCATTACCGGAGCGTATCGCTACTACGCTTTGGCGAAACGCAAGCGCTGAGGAGAATACCGATGACCTTCGAGCTCAGCTCGTTGATCGAGGCCCGCCAAGGTGAGAATTTCCGCCTCCACAGTGAGTACCTGAATCCCCAGCTCGTGAAGGTGCTGAAGACGCTCGGCTTCGACCGCTTTTATGTCAGGGGCGAAGGCTCGTACCTGTACGACCGGAACGGGGAGCGCTATCTCGACTTCCTGGCCGGTTTCGGTGTCTTTGCTCTCGGACGCGGGCATCCGGTGGTGAAAAAGGCGTTGCACGAGGCACTCGACATGAACCTCCCGAACCTGGTTCAGCTCGATGCGGCGCTGCTGCCCGGATTGCTCGCCGAGGCGTTGGTGGCGAGGACCCATGACGGGATCCAACGGTGTTTCTTCTCCAACTCGGGCGCGGAGGCAATCGAGGCTGCGATCAAGTTCTCGAGGTATGCGACCAAGCGCCCCCGGATCCTCCACGCTGATCACGGGTTTCACGGCCTCAGCTTGGGGGCGCTGTCGCTCAACGGCGGCAAGGAGTTCCGCGAGGGTTTTGGCGCGCTCCTGCCTGGCTGCCACGAGGTGCCATTCGGGGAGATCGACGCTTTAGGGCGAGAGCTCCAGCGTGACGACGTCGCGGCACTGGTCCTCGAGGTCATCCAGGGAAAGGGCGTGAATCTCGCTTCGGACGAGTACTGGGCTGCAGCCGCGGCGCTGTGCCGCAAGCACGGGACTCTGCTCGTCATCGATGAGGTCCAGACCGGCCTCGGCAGGACAGGCAAGCTCTGGGCCCATGAGCATTACGGCTTGCGGCCCGACATCATCACGGTGTCGAAGGCGCTCTCGGGCGGCTTCATCCCCGTCGGGGCGATGATGTGCTCAGCGGAGGTCTTCGACCGCGTCTATTCGAAGATGGAGCGCGCCGTCGTCCATTCCTCGACCTTCGGGCGGAACCAGCTCGCGATGGTGGCAGCACTCGCGACCTTGCAGACGATCGACGACGAGGACATCGTCGATCGGGCGCGGGTGAGCGGCGAGGCCTTCATGAAGGGCCTGGCCCCGCTGGTCGAGAAGTACGAGCTCTTCCACGAAGTGCGCGGCAAGGGGCTGATCATCGGCCTTGTTTTCGGTGAGCCGAGCTCCTTCGGGTTGAAATCTCGTTGGAAGATGATGGAGAGCGCCCGCAAGGGGCTCTTCTCGCAACTGGTAGTCGGACCGCTGTTCCACCGGCACCGGATTTTGACCCAGGTGGCCGGGGACAACATGAACGTCGTCAAGCTTCTTCCCCCACTGATCATCGGTCAGGAGGAGGTGGACTACTTCGTCGAAGCGCTCGACGACGTGCTAGACGATGCCCACCGCAACTCCTCGCTCCTGTTCGAGTTCGGCCGGACTCTTGCCAAGAGCGCGCTCCGCAGGGAGCCCTCCTGAGCTCGCCTGGCCTGAACGGCCCGGCTGTGCAACCACCGACGGCCATCAGGCCGGGCGACCGGATGCTCGTCACGGGCGCGGCCGGCTTCATCGGCTCGGCTGTCACCCGGGCGCTGCTGGCACGCGGCGCCCAGGTCGTCGCCCTGCTCCAGCCCGGAGTGCCGAGCGACAACCTCGATGGCCTCGCCGTGGAGCCCATTGTGGCGGACCTGCGCGACGGCCCTGGCGTCGCGGCCGCCGCCGTCGGGTGCCGCATGGTCTTCCACGTCGCCGCCGTGTACAGATTCTGGGCGCCGAACGCGGCGGACTTCTACGACGTCAACGTCGGCGGCAGCTTGAACGTGATCGACGCAGCCAAGGCCGCTGGGGTCGAGAGGGTCGTCTACACGAGCACCGTCGGGACGATCGGCCTGGACGGGACCGAGAACGGCTGTGCCGCGGACGAGATGGCGTGGGCGCGTATCGGCCACCTCTTCGGGCTTTACAAGCAGTCGAAGTACGTGGCCGAGCACGAGGTCCTTCGCGCAGGTGCCCAGGGCCTGCCGGTCGTCCTGGTACAGCCCACGTTGCCCCTGGGTCCCGGTGACCGGGCACCGACGCCAACCGGCAAGACGATTCTCGACTTCCTGAACGGCCGTATCCCTGGTTGGTTCGACACGGCGCTGAACGTCGTCGCCGTGGACGACGTCGCCGCTGGGCACCTGCTCGCGGCCGAGCTGGGTGCGCAGGGCCGCAGCTACGTGCTGGGAGGCGAGAACCTCGCGCTCCGGCAGATCCTCGACGTGCTTGCGGCGGGAACCGGCCTGCCCCGGGCCAGGTTCAAGGTCCCCAGGCAGGTCGCCCTGGTTGCGGCACACGCCTCGGACCTGGTCGAAGGGCGCCTCCTGCGCCGGGAGCCGAACGTTCCGCTCGAAGGAGCGCGGATGGCCGCGACCCGCATGATCTTCAGCGATGCCAGGGCCCGCCGAGAGCTCGGTTACCGGTCCCGGCCTGCCGTCGAGGCGATCATGCGCTCTGCGCGTTGGTACGCCGAGAACGACTACGTGTCGGCGAAGCGATTGGCGCGGATCTCTTGGAAGGACGTGACCGAGGTCCCGCCTGCCGGTCACGTCTCCAGACTCAGCACCGGGGCCGGACCGGATCGGTCCCCGAAGGGCCCCGCTTGATGTTCCACAGGCTCGCGCGTGGACCCTCCGGATTCGCGCGCGATCGCCGGCGCGGGGCGGAGCAGCTCACGGCACTGACAGTGTCGGTGGCGCTTGTTGTCTTGGCGGCGGCGTGCAGCTCGAACCAAGGCGGCCTTACGACTTCCTCGACTTCCTCGACGACCACCACGACTTCCTCGACGACCACCACGACTTCCTCGACAACCACGACGACCACCACGCGTCCCGTACCGATTGCCGGGACGTCGATCTTCCGGGCTCGGGTCACCGCGCTGCCAGCCGGTGACGTCGCGCTTCCTGTCATTTCGGAGGGGAGTGGCGCCTGGTCAAAGATGGTCCCGATCGCATACCAGACCTTCGGGAGCGGTCCGGACCTTCTCCTCATAACAGGCCAGGAGGGAACCATGTCGTGGTGGGACCCGGCGTTGCTGTCGGATCTCTCGAGTCACTACACCGTGACCATGTTCGACCTTCCCGGAGCCGGGTACTCAGGGCCCACACCGAGCCCACTCTCACTCCCATGGCTGGCGGACATGACCGCTGGACTGGTACTCACCCTCGGGCTGTCCGATCCCATCGTGCTGGGATGGGGCCTCGGCGGCGAGATCGCCCTGTCATTGGCGGAGCGTCATCCCGAGATCGCGTCCTCGCTTGTTCTCGTCGACACCTCTGCCGGGGGTGCCGGGGCGTCGCTGCCCACACCCGCGGTCGTGCGGCTTCTCGCGACGCCGGGTGACACACCCTCGGAACTGTCAGGGCTCCTGTTCCCTTCAACGACCACGGGATTGCAGGAGCGGGCGCGCTGGCAGAGCTACCTGTTCCAAGGGAGCCCTGACTGGCTCACGGCGCCGACCATCAAGGCAGAGGCCGCGCTCCAAGCGTCCATCTGGAAGAGCACCAAGTTGCTGGATTATCTCCCACGCGTGAAGATCCCGGCCCTTGTGGTCTCGGGCGCTGACGACATCGTGTTTCCCTCGGCAAACGCGACTGAGCTTGCCACCGAGCTCCACCATGCGTTGCTGGTCATCCTTCCCGACGCGGGATACGACGCGATAGCCCAGGACGAGCCGGCGTTCGTTGCCGCCGTCGAACGGTTCACCGGGTAGCGGACCCGACAGCGCGCCCGGTCAAGTCCGCGAAGACGGCGGCTCTTGGGGCCGTGCCAAAGAGAAAGTTCGGGGCCTAGTCCAAAGCCTTTGTGCCGGGCCGCGAGTGTGCGTTGTTGGGATCGGTGCCCAAAAGGCGTACGAGGCCAAGGCCGTCGTGGGGTACACGGGCGTACAGGACCTACGTCCGCCCTGCTCGTGGAGCTTCAGCCGAGTCGAGAACTTCGATTACGTCGGCGTCGCTGACTTCGTACTCGTCGCTGGCTCCACTGGAGCGATGGAAGTAGACACGATAGGAAGGCAGGTCGATCTCCCACTGCCGATCGCGAGGGTCGGCACCACGCCCCTTCACCCGGACATCATGACCGCGAGCCTGGTCGTCAAGGACCGCGGGTTGACGGCCTCGCGGCGCGACAACTCGTGACTTCGGTGACGACTGGGCTCGGCCGCATGACCTGATCGGCGACGACTACTTCCCCGAGGTCAGCGTCCGCGTGCCCGGTTTCGGCGTTCCCGTCGTTGCCGCATCACGGCGAGAAACTTGCGGAATATGAAGCCCACGGGCGAAACCTACTCCTTGACGGCACCGACAGTGACTTTGCTGGCTCGGTAGCAATCCTGGCCACGAAGGCCGAATCGTGGTTCACGGAGCCTGTCCACCAACTACCGGATCTGGAAACCGACCTCGTTCTGCACCGGCTCCTCTGTCACCTCCACGTCGTCGACCCGCGCCCGCGGAGGGCCTGTGCGACACCACGAGACCATCTGGCTCAAAGCCTCGGGGGACCCCTCGAACACGGCCTCCACGCTGCCGGCGGAGCAGTTCCGTACCCATCCCGCGACACCTCGTGCCAGTGCTTCGTTGCGACAGCTGTCGCGGTACCAGACGTTCTGAACCCGGCCCGTGACGACCACACGTAGCCGCTGGAGACTCATGGCGTGAGGCTACCCGGAACCTGCAATGCCACCCAGGCGTGTGACACCGTTGCAGACACCTTCGTTGTCCCGGTTGTGTCCCGGTACGATCGTCTGAGATGACCACCCTGGCAGCCCCGCCCACACGCTCCAGGCATCAGGCGGTCGGGCTCGGTGCCTCTGGGCTGGCGTCGGTCGGTTGGGGTTTCGCGGCGATCTTCGCGAGGCTCGCGTCGGCGTCCGGCCTCGTGTTGTGCTTCTATCGCTTGTGGCTCGGCGCCGCACTTCTTTCGATCGCCGTGTACGCGTCCGGCCGCCGATTGAGCTGGGATCACTTTCGCGTTTCCTGGCTCGGCGGTCTGTTCCTGGCCGGGGACATGGCCATGTTCTTCTGTGCTCTAAAACTCACGAGCGTGGTCGACGTGACGGTCATCGGTGCCGTTCAGCCGGCCCTGGTGCTCATGGTCGCGCGGCCCTTGTTCGGCGAGCGGATGGGACGCTGGGACGTCTTCTGGATCCTTGTGGCCATGGCCGGAGTCTCAGCCGCCGTGATCGGTCCGGGAGTGACTAGCCACCACCAGCTGTTCGGAGACCTCCTTGCCACTGGGTCCATGCTGTCCTGGTCTGCCTACTGGCTCGTGTCCAAGCACGCCAGGGCGAAGCAGAACGCGTTGGAGTACACCGCCGTCGTGACGATCGTGGCCGCCGGGACCTTGACATTGGTGGTGTTGGTGTCGGGGCAGTCCCTCGCGCGGGTGCACGCCGGCGACTTGTTGTGGATAGCCCTACTCGCCGTCGTGCCGGGAGGGGCCCATCTGGTGATGAACTGGGCTCACAGGTACGTCGACGCCTCGGTCTCGTCAGTTATCGGATCGAGCAACCCGATCGTCGCGGCCGCAGCCGCGGTGGTCATCCTCCGCCAGCCCCTGACCGTTGTTCAGGTCTGCTGTGGCCTTACCGGACTCTCTGCCATCGCGATTGTCGCCGCCCGGCATCGCCAGCCAGTCGAATCCGTGCTGGAATGACGCCAGGCCCAAATGGCGTGTGAGCACATCGGGTCAGCACCTGTGCAGACGGCGTGACGAAAGGCCGTGAGCCGAGAGAGCAGGAAGAGTCCCGGACGCTGCTCGTTAGACTTCCGGCCATGCGCGAGCCGGCAGCTGAGGCCTCCCGTCGGTCGGCTCAGCTGCAAGAACCGTTGTCGACCCGTCCTGCAGCCCGCCGCGCGACCACAGCGGTCCAGGTGCTGGCGGTGAATGGAACCGGTGCCAGCTTCGAACGACCGGACCGTCTTGCCACCGAGGAGCCGATGGCGATTCAGGTCAGGGGCAGGCGTCAGGACCCGGTGAGCGTCGCAGTGACGATGCGGACGCCGGGCAACGACTTCGAGCTCGCCGCCGGGTTCCTCGTGAGCGAAGGGCTCGTCCACGGACTCTATGAGATTGCGGGCATTCGCTACTGCGATGTCGCACCCGAGGAGCAGCACTACAACGTGGTGACCGTGGATCTCACCGTGCCGTTCAGCGTGGACTTCGCCGAGCGGCACTTCTTCGCCTCGTCGAGCTGTGGGATCTGCGGAAAGGCTTCCCTCGACCAAGTCGCGATCAACTGTCCGGTGACCGGGCCCGGGCCGGTGGTCGCCCGCTCTACGATCGTCTCGTTGCCCGACGTGTTGCGCAGCTCCCAGCACATTTTCGAGCAGACAGGCGGCCTTCACGCCGCGGCGCTCTTTGACGCAGATGGGCGTCTCCTCGAGTCACGGGAGGATGTCGGGCGCCATAACGCCGTCGACAAGCTGATCGGTCACGGCCTTCTCTCGGGCAGCATGCCGCTCAGAGACCGGTTGCTGCTCGTGTCGGGACGCGTGAGTTTCGAGATTGTCCAGAAGGCGGCCGTGGCCGGCATCCCCATCACCTGTGCGGTCTCGGCGCCATCGAGCCTCGCAGTCGAAGCGGGCGAGCGGCTCGGCATGACGGTTGTCGGGTTCTTGCGTGGCGACAGGTTCAACGTGTACTGCCACCGTGAAAGGGTGGATCTCGAGGCCTGACAGTCATCGAGGGGCCGGTCGGTGCACGGCGTCAGGCCGGCGTCGCCTCCGCGAGGAGACCAGCGGCGGCGACCACGAGCGGGTCGAAGCCGCCATTGTGGACGTTGTCCAGAAGCTCTCGCCGCATCAGAGGCGGCCAGAACATGCGGATATGATCTGCCACTTCGGCTGCGGCTTGCGCCTCAGGATGGTGGCGGAAGTTTGCCGCAATCTGGTTGGCCATTCGCACCAGGTCAGCCCTTACCATCGGTCTCTCCTCAGCGCAGGGCCGCTACGTTGGCGTGAACCGGGTCCGACGGGACGCTCGGGGACTCGTGGGCACGTCTCGCGTGCACGCGCGCTCGCACCTGCACGGCACTCACCTTGTACTCAGGGCAGTTCGTGGCCCAGTCCGAATACTCTGTGGTCACGACGTTGGCACCGGTGACGGGGTGGTGGAACGTGGTGTACACGACCCCTTGGGGCACGCGATCGGTGATGTGGACGCGGAGCTCGGTTTCACCGGAGCGGCTCGCGAGCGTCACCCAGCCGCCTTCGACCACGCCGCGCTCTTCTGCGTCGTACGGGTGTATCTCGAGCAGGTCCTCCGGATGCCACGCGACGTTCTCCGTCCTTCGCGTCTGTGCCCCGACGTTGTACTGGGAAAGGATGCGCCCTGTCGTGAGGATGAGCGGATAGCGGCGGTTCGTCCGTTCGTCCGTCGGAATGAACGGGGTCTCGACGAACCGGCCCTTGCCGCGGACGAACTTGTCTATGTGCATTATCGGCGTGCCCGAAGGCGCGGCCTCGTTGCAGGGCCACTGCACGCTCCCGAGCGCGTCCAGTTTGGCGAAGGAAACGGCGGCGAAGGTGGGCGTTGTCATCGCGATCTCGTCCATGATCTCGCTGGAGGTCCCATAATGCATGGGGTAGCCCATCGCAGTGGCAAGCTCGCAGACCACCTGCCATTCCTGTTTGCCGTTGCGCGGCGCCATCACGGGCCTGACCCGGTTTATACGTCGCTCGGCATTCGTGAAGGTCCCGTCCTTTTCCAGGAACGAAGTTCCCGGCAGGAAGACGTGCGCGAATTTGGCTGTCTCGTTCAAGAAGAGGTCCTGAACCACGCACAGCTCGAGGGAGGCCAACGCCGCCTGCACATGGTGGGTGTTCGGGTCGGACTGGGCGATGTCCTCGCCCTGCACGTAGAGGGCCTTGAAGGTCCCCTCGATCGCCCCGTCGAACATGTTGGGGATGCGCAGGCCCGGCTCTGAGTCGAGTGGTCGACCCCAGGTCTCCTCGAACATGTGGCGGACCGTGTCGTCGGACACGTGGCGGTATCCCGGGAACTCGTGCGGGAACGAGCCCATGTCGCAGGAGCCCTGCACGTTGTTCTGTCCCCGCAGCGGATTGACTCCGACACCCTGCCTGCCGATGTTGCCGGTTGCCATGGCGAGGTTCGCCAGGCCCATCACCATCGTGGAACCCTGGCTGTGCTCGGTGACGCCGAGGCCGTAGTAGATCGCGGCATTGCCACCAGTCGCGTAGAGGCGGGCGGCCGCGCGCAGGTCCGGGGCCGGCACGCCGGTGATCTCCTCGGTCGCCTCGGGGCTGTACTCCGGCGCCGAGATGAACGCTGCCCACCTGTTGAAGTCGTCCGGTTCGCAGCGTTCGGCCACGAACTCGTCGTCCACGAGGCCCTCGGTCACCACGACATGGGCGATGGCGTTGACGACGGCCACGTTGGTGCCCGGTTGCAGTTGCAGGTGATAGTCGGCCTCGATGTGCGGCGAGCGGACGATCTCGGTACGCCGCGGGTCGATCACGATGAGCTTCGCGCCCTGTCGGAGCCGGCGCTTCATCCGGGAGGCGAACACGGGGTGCGCCTCGGTCGGGTTCGCGCCGATGACGACGATGACGTCACAGCTGTCGACCGAGCGGAAGTCCTGTGTGCCGGCCGATGTGCCAAAGGTCTGTTTCAGGCCGAATCCGGTCGGGGAGTGGCAGACCCGGGCGCAGGTGTCGACGTTGTTGTTGCCGAAGGCGGCCCTTACCATCTTCTGGACGACGAACACCTCTTCGTTGGTGCAACGCGAGGAGGTGATCCCCCCGATCGCACTTATTCCATGGCGAGCCTGGATGGATCTCAGGCGATCAGCCGTGTAGGAGATGGCCTCTTCCCAGCTCACGGCGCGCCAGGCGTCCGTGATGGCCTCACGGACCATCGGCGTGAGCACACGCTCCTTGTGAGTCGCGTAGCCCCAGGCGAAACGGCCCTTCACACAGGAGTGGCCTTCGTTGGCGCCCCCATCCTTGTAGGGCACCATACGGACTACCTCGTCCCCACGAAGCTCTGCCTTGAACGAGCAGCCGACCCCGCAGTAGGCGCAGGTCGTGATCACAGATCGGCGTGGCACGCCGAGATTGATCACAGTCTTTTCCTCGAGTGTCGCCGTCGGGCACGCCTGCACGCATGCGCCGCAGGAGACACACTCGGACCCGAGGAAGTCGCCTGCACCGGGCGCGACCCTGGAGTTGAATCCGCGGCCTGCGATTGTCAAGGCGAAAGTCCCCTGGATCTCCTCGCAAGCCCGCACACAGCGCGAGCAGACGATGCACTTGGAGCCGTCGAAAGTGAAATAGGGGTTGCTCTCGTCCTTTGAGGTGTCGAGGTGGTTCTCTCCGGCGTAGCCGTAGCGGATCTCTCGCAGACCGACGGCACCCGCCATGTCCTGGAGCTCGCAGTCGCCGTTCGCGGCGCAGGTGAGGCAGTCAAGGGGGTGGTCCGATATGTACAGCTCCATGACTCCGCGGCGCAGCTTTTCGAGGCGCGGAGTCTGGGTGGAGACCCTCATGCCAGACTCTACCGGGGTCGTGCACGAGGCCGGCGTGTCACGACGGCCGTCTATCTCAACCAGGCAAAGGCGGCACGAGCCGAAGGCGGCGAGGCTGTCCGTGGCGCAAAGCTTCGGCACGTCGATGCCGGCGAGCCCGGCGGCGTGCATGATCGAAGTGCCCGCGGGTACGGTCACGGCCAGCCCGTCGATCTCGAGCTCGATGGTGGCCGGCCCCGGTTGAGCCGGCGTGCCGAGGTCGTGCTCTCTGAGCAACGTCATGGCTGGTCTCCTCGGGTCATCGACTACTCCCCCTCGGTCCGGCTGTTATCGAGCCGAATCCATTACGGCATCGTGGTGCCACGAAACCGTCCGGGCGTGTCACAGCGGGACTGCCCCTGCACGATCGAAATCCTCGGGGAAGTGCTCCAAGGCGCTGCGCACCGGCAGGGGAGTGAGCCCGCCCATCGCGCACAGCGACCCGTCGACCATGGTCTCGCACAGGTCCTCGAGCAACTCGAGGTTGGCCTCGCGATTGTGCCCGGCGATGATGCGGTCGATGACTTCTACACCACGCACCGATCCCACTCGGCAGGGCGTGCACTTGCCGCACGACTCCTCGGCGCAGAACTCCATCGCGAAGCGCGCCTGACGACTCATGTCGACCGTGTCGTCGAAGACGACGATGCCCCCGTGCCCCACCATGGCGCCGGCGGCCGCGAAAGCCTCGTAGTCCATCGGCAAGCCGAAACGGCTTCTCGGCAGGTAAGCACCGAGGGGTCCGCCGACCTGGACTGCCCGCACCGGCCGGCCGCTCGCGGTGCCGCCCCCGTAGTCCTCGACGAGCTCGCCGAGTGTGACGCCGAAGGCGATCTCGACGATGCCGCCGTGTTTGATGTTGCCTGCGAGCTGGAAGACCTGGGTTCCTCGCGAGCGCCCCACGCCGAGCTCCCGGAAGGCCTCGGCGCCGTTGGCGAGGATCGGAGGGACCGTGGCGAGCGAGAGGACGTTGTTCACGACGGTCGGCTTCCCGAAGAGCCCGGCGATTGCAGGGAGAGGAGGCTTGGCCCGGATCATGCCGCGCCGGCCCTCCAGGCTCTCGAGCATGGCGGTCTCCTCACCGCATATGTACGAGCCGGCACCGACGCGCAGGTGCAGGTCGAAGGCATGGTCCGTCCCGAGCACCGAGGCTCCGATCCAGCCGTTCAGGTGGGCGATGTCGATCGCCGCGGCCATAGTCGCCACGGCGTCGGGGTACTCGGAGCGGATGTAGATGTAACCCTCGCTTGCTCCGACTGCGAGCCCGGCGATGGCCATGCCCTCCACCACGAGGAAGGGGTCACCTTCCATGAGCATGCGATCGGCGAAGGTCCCACTGTCGCCCTCGTCGGCGTTGCAGGCGATGAACTTGAGGTCGGAGTCCATGTCGAGGACCGTCTGCCACTTGATGCCTGTCGGGAAGCCCGCCCCGCCCCGACCGCGGAGGCCGGAATCGGCCACCGTCGTCACGATCTCCTGCGGCGTCATCTCGAGCGCTCGGCGCAGTCCAAAGAGGCCACCCGTCGCCTCGTAGTCCCCGACCGACAGCGGGTCGTTCACCCCGACTCTCGAGAAGGTGAAACGCGTCTGGCGTCTCAGCTCCGGGATCTCCTCGGTCCGCCCGAGGAACAGTGGGTGGGGCGCACCGTCGAGCATGCCGGCGTCGAGCAGCTCACCGATGAGCCCGGCCTGCACGGGGCCGTAGGCGACGCGCCCTGCGGGCGTGGATACCTCAACCAGCGGTTCGAGCCAGAACATCCCGCGTGAGCCGTTGCGCACGAGGTGGACGTCGCGTTGGCGAGCGGCCGCTTCGTGCAAGATCGCGCCGGCGACGTCATCGGCGCCGAGCGAGCGGACGGCGGCGTCGAGAGGCACGAAGACGACGACGGATTCCATCAGGTCGCCCTGGTCCTGGAAGTGGCGACGAGCTCGTCGAAGCCGGCCTCGTCGACCTTGCCCTTCAGCCGGCCATCGATCATCACTGTAGGAGAGAGAGCGCAGTTGCCGAGACAGAACACCTGCTTGAGGGTCACCTCGCCATCGGAGGTCGTGGCGCCGAACTCGACGCCCAGATGCTCACGCGCGTGCCGGGCGAGGCGCTCGGCACCCATGGACTGGCAGGCCTCCCCGCGACACACGTGCACGACCGACCTGCCCGCCGCCTCGGTGCGAAAGTCCCTGTAGAAGGTGACGACGCCGTAGACCTCGGCATTGGACAGGTTCAGCTCCTCTGCCACGAGGGCGATGGCCCGAGGATCGACATGGCCGAACAAGTCCTGCAGTTCGTGCAGGATCGGCATGAGCGCGCCACGTTCGGCTCTGTGCTTCTCGACGATGGATACTGCCAGCTCCTCGCACCAAGGAACGTAGGAGCTGCTCGTCTTCGAAACCATCGCCACACCTCATTCGGGTTGCGCAGCCCGGCTGGAGTGCGCGCCAACTCCGAAATCAAACTTGGCCCTCAAGACATGTTAACGAAGGACGCCAACCTGCCACTTCGCGCCATTGAGGGTAGGAGGCGCTGAACGTCCCGGCACCGCGCCGGCCCTCCCGGTCAGCCGTACATGAGCGAGCCGGGCGTCGTGAGCGTCTCGCCCGTCTCGAGCCAGGTCTTGAGGCCGGACAGGATCATGGGCCAGCCCCCGTAGAGCTCGGCGTTGGCCCCCTCGGCGAGCTCGTCGTGGGTCACGGTCAGATGGCACGAGTCGGCGACCGGCTCGACGTGCCAGGTGACCCTGGAAGGACCTTCGCTCCGTACCTCTTCGCTCCAGAGCGCGACCATGGTGTGGACGAGCCGGTGCGGGGGATCGACGTCGAGGACTTCTCCCTCGGCGAGGAGCCGGCCCGCCTTCGGGGCGACCAGCTCCAGACGCGATCCGCGCACCCAGTCCGAATGGACCCCGGCGCCGAAGTTGTACTTGCGCCTGATCTCGGGCGTGGTGATCGCTTCCCAGAGGCGTTCCGGCGTGGTGCGGATGTAGATCTCGAAGACCTTTTCCATGTGTCTCTCCAGTCGTTGTTTCAAGTTGGCGTGCTCGGCATGGCTGGTCAGGCGATCCCGGGCCTCAGCGACTGCGTTGCCACGCCAAACCGGTCACCGAGTCTGTCGTCGTCAGCCAGGTCGAGCACCGTGGTGAGCGCTGCTGCCCATCCATGGCAGAACAACTGCCAACCGTCGTGCACCTGAAGCTCATAGTTCTCTGCCTGAGCCCGGGCGTGGTCGAGGAACTCAAGCTCGCCCCGGTAGTTCAGCTCCCATACGACTGCGCGCGGTGGGAAGCGTGTCCGGCCGGTGATCGGTGAACCGGGCCGGTCCTTGCCCAGGCCGGTTGCGTTGATGATCAGGGACCCGGGCGGAGCCTGTTCGACGAGGTCATCCCAGGGCCGATTGCCGACATATCCGATGACCGGGTGCCCGGCTACCTGCGCGAGCTGCTCGACCGAGGCGCGGACCGGATCGGCGCAGACGAACCGCACGGTTCGGCGGGTCGCGAACAAATGCTTGGCGAGGGCGCGGGCCGTGCCCCCTGCGCCGAGGCATACGACCTCTCCCCCCGACTCTGGCCAGATTCGGTCGACGACCCGTCCGACCGAGACCGGGTCACGAGCGAAGCCGCACAGCCCAGCGGTGGTGCGTCTGATGGCGTTGACCTCACCACAGGCGAGAGCGAGGGGATCGAGGCCGGCAAACAGGCTTCGCCCCGCGCAGAAGAGCCTGACTTTGTGAGTGGTGATGACGGCCCCTGCCGCGCTCTCGTCTTTCGCGAGACCGTCGAGGAACCGGATGTAGAGGTCGTCATCGGCGTCGAGAGAGATGTCGATGCCGCGGATGCTGCATTGCATTGCCAGGATCGACTGCCACGCGGAGATGGCCTGATGGATGAGAGACGAGCCTGTCGTGACGCCCAGGAACACGACGGTGGTCATGGCGAAAACCTATCCGGCGCAGCCGTCCGGTGAAGGTGCCGGTGCGGTGCGTCGGCCTGTCAGAACCGCTGTTGTCGGGCGCGAGGTTCAATCACGAGGCGGAGAGCCGGGCGAGCTCAGCCCCTGCCGCGAAGGGCCTGGACCGCCTCGCGAGCCTCGTCTGCGAGCTGATGGGCGGCCTTCCAACCATCGCCCGCGGGCAGGAGGGACTGCCCGACCACAATGCGGATCGCGCCCCGGTGTGGAATGTGCCGACCGGCAGGAAGAATCGATCGCGTGCCGATGATCCCCACGGGGACGACGGGGCAGCCCGTCCTGGCGGCAACGACGAACGCCCCTAGGTGGAAGCGCCGAAGCTCGGGAGCGACCGTGAGCCCGCCCTCGGGGAACAAGACGATGGAGCGCCCTGAGCGCACCAAGTCTTCCAGTGCCATGAGGACGGGCTCAACTGACGACGGCCCCTTCCCCGCCTCGCTGTGGACGAAGACGACCCCGATCCGACGGAGGAACGAACCGACGACTCGCTGGCTCGAGAGGACCCCGCCTGCCACGAATACGACCGGCTCCGCGAAGATCAGGCCGATCGCGAACGAGTCGAGGAAGCTCTCGTGATTGGCCACGTACACGCACGGTTTCTCGACCAGCGGACCACCGTCGGTCTCAAAGCGGATGGCGAGGCACGTGCACAGCAGCCGCGCCGTGATCCGGGTGAGCTTCCAGCGCCAGGTGAGCTTCGGCAGGACGAGGAGGACAGGCCAGACGAGCGCTCCGAAAGCGCAGAGCAGAACCCAGAAGGTGACGCCGTACAAGGTGCCCCGCATGCGACGAGCGTCACCGGAGATCTTTTTGCGAGCGCTCGCGTGGCCCGTGGAGGGCTTGTTGCTCAGGTGCTCGCTCATCACAAGTCGGCCGACAGCGACTCGTTCGCCCTCGAAATGGGCCCGAACGCCGGCTCGGGGTCGTTCCGTCCGGAGCGAACGCCGCCGCACCAGGCTGCGGGGATCGCTCTGGTCACCGCGGGCCTCAGCACTTAGCGATCATTGCACCCGCCCGCCACCTGGACGGCGCGCCTTCAGCCCCGACATTCACCCAGGTCGAGCATTGATGGGCGACGCCTCTCGCTGTGCGGGCGTGAGCTGCGAGGCGTCAACGAGGCGGGATCGCGTCAGTCCAGGTTGTCTTGTCAAGCAGGGTGAGGACGCCGGGTTCACCCGGTCAGCGAGTCGATGGACGCCGTGACGACCGCGTTCCTGCCCCACCGCTTGGCGGCAAGAAGGCGCCCGTCCGCGGCCGTCAGCGCCTCCTGCCATCCTTTCGCCGGGCCACAGGCAACTCCGAAGCTCATGGTGACGTGAAGGCCCGGTGCGAGGATCGTCCAGTCGAGGTCGGAGATGGCGAGCCTGATTCGCTCGGCGAATCCGTAAGCACTTGCCAGGTTGACCCCAGACAACGCAACGACGAATTCGTCGCCGCCGTAGCGGACGGCTTGCTGACCGGCGCGTGTCTTGCTGGCGAAGAGCAGGGCGACCTGTTGCAGGACGGCGTCGCCGACGTCGTGGCCGAACGTGTCGTTTATCTCCTTGAACGAGTCGATATCGGCGATGATGCAGGCCACGTCCGATTGACGCACTGCCTCTTCAGACAGGAAACGTTCGAGCAGCCGCCGATTGCCGATTCCGGTGAGAGCGTCCTCTTCAGCCGATCGTGTGGCTTCCGCCGCCTGGTTCTGGAGGCTCCTGCGGTCCCGCTCGAGGTCCGCGCGTGCCCAGATCTGCTGAACGAGCTGTCGAGTTTGGCGCTGGTGTATCTGCCACATGTGTTTTTGGACTTCCCGGGCGTCCGCCAGTGCGCCGGGCAGGTCGCCGCCGGCCGCCTCGCAAGCGGCGAGCTCTTCGATCGCAAGCATCAGGTCGTGCTCGTCGTCAACTGCCTCGACCACCTGCACGGCGACGCGGGCAGCTGCCGTCGCCTCCTCCGTCCGTCCAGCCAGTCTCAGACATCGTGCTTCGATCCATGCGAGCTCCGGGTCCGGTTTCGAAGATGTGCCCTCGTTCTCGGTGCCTGAGAACTCGGCGAGCACCTGAAGTGCATCGCCCACGCGGCCCAATTCGCACAGGACCTCTGCGAGCAGTCGATAGCTGCCCAGCCGAGGGTTGTTCAAAGCCTTTTCCTCGGCGATTAGTCTCCGTGCCATTGCCTCGGCGTGCTCGAGCCGTTCGGTTTCGGTCGCAAGGCCGGATGTTTGGCGTTGCTGGGACGCGAGCAGCAACGCTTCAGCGATGTTGTACAGCTCACGGCAGAGCTTCTGCCCGTCACCGATGCGTTCAGCCGCGGCGAGGGAGAACTCGAACTGCTCCACCGCCCTGTCGTAGTCCAGGTAGTAGTAGCAGAGGACGCCGAGCCGGTTGCTGATCTCCATCCGGAGACGGTCGTCGTTGACCGAGTCCAGGCCAAGGATGCTCTTTGTCGCCAGTTGCGACGCGAGCGAGACGTTGCCGAGCCTGGAGGCGTGAGCGGCACCGAGGCTTGCCGCGTCGGCGGCCAGTTCATTGTCGCCTGCCATCTCGAACAGAGCCATCGCCGCGGAGGCGTCCTCACAAGCCTCGCGGTTGAGCGACTGGTGTGACCTCACTCGTGCCCGGCACAAGAGCAACCGGGCCCGGTCGATCAGCGCGCTCGCCGACTTGAGGTCCAGCGAGATCTCCGGCAGGCATGCCTCGCACGCCGCTGGTGTCGACGCCAGGCGCGTGCGCTCGAGCAACGCCTCGTAGTGGACATCGCCGCGAGAGCTCTGGTTCACCTCTCTACTTATCGGTCCGCAGGAATGCCAGCCTGAGGTGGTTGTGGCACTTGAGCACCATTTCAAGGCTGCCAGCTCCGTGCCGCCTCGTCGATGTCGCCGGGTGCAAGCACCAAGGACACCCGGGTCGACGTCGGCTCATGGAGGGCCCTTGCCCACGCAAGACGCCACCGTTCGCCTTGGACGCCACCGAGACGCGCGTTTCCGGCGACGCACAACGTCGCTGACTCACAGCGCTGCTTGGCACCAAGATCGCTCCGGTTAGCGATCTGAAGCCAGCGGGGTGTTCTCTAGTTGATCTCCTCGATCCCCAACGAGCGCAGATGGCCGGACGCGATGGTTCTGGCCGCGTGATGAGCGGCCGGATGTCCTGTCAGCACCAGCACGAAGTGGTCCTTGTCGAGCGCGTAGAGCAGGGCGTCGCCGTTGGCGGTGACCGACGATGTGCGGGGCGAATTGTCGAGAAGTGCTATCTCGCCAAAGCCCTGACCGCGGCCGACGGTCGCCACTTGGCGCCCGCCACGGCTGACTGAAAAGGTTCCGTCGGCGATTAGGTAGTAGCGGTCGCCGGCGTCCCCCTCTTGTACCACCACCTCGCCGGCACGAACAGTCACGGGCACAAGTTGGTGGGCGACACCTTCGAGCGACGGTCCATTGAGGCACGAGAAGATCGGCACCGAGCGAAGCAGCTCGATCTGGACGTGAGGCACCGGTGCGGAGCGGTCGATCGCGACGAGCTTCCTCGACAGAATGATGACGAAGACGACGCCGACCAGGCCCGGTATCCAGAACGCGCCGCGGTCCCCGCCGACAGCGACAGAGAGACGGACGACGACGACACCCAGCGCGATCCCTGCATCCATGAGGGACTCGAGCACGGAGAAGGAACTGGTGAGCGCTTCGGGTGGAGCGCTCCGCTGCAGCAGTGTGCGCGCCGTCACGTCGAAGAGTCCTCCGAAAAGGCCGACCCCGCCGAGCAGAGTGAAAGCCAGCACGGCCGATGTGTTGAAGCCGAGTCCGCCCAGAGCCAGGTTTGCGGCGAGAAACGCGAAAATGATGATGCCGGCCAACTTTGATCGACCGATCAGACCGACCGTGACGGACCCGGCCAGCAAGCCCCCGACTCCGAGCACAGCGGTGAGATAACCGGCTCCGCCTTGTCCGATGTGCAGGATGCTGAGAGCGAGGATAACCATGAGGAAATCAGTGGCTCCTGTCAACACTTGATAGAAGCCCTGCGCGCCGAGCAGCACGCGCAACGCCGGGTCGTGAAGCACGACTGAAAGACTCGAGCGAAACTGCCGGTCACTTTCCTCACCCGCCTGCATGCTCGCCGGTCCGGGGACCGGTGCCACGAGCAGTGCCGCGGCGAGGGCCATCAGCGCCGTTCCCGAGATGGCGAGCGCGGGACCGTGCAATGCAAGCAGGACCCCTATGAGTGCTGGCGCGATCAGCTTCCAGGCGCTCTCGCTCCAACCTGCGAGCACGTTCGAGGCGGTGAGCTCATCGGGTGTGTGCACGATGGCTGGCAAGAGTGCGGCCTGCGCCGGTCGTGCGAGGGTGATGGCGACAGACACGAGCACCGAGACGGCGAAGACGGTCCACCTCGGCGCGGAGAGTTGGATCAGCAAGCAGGCTGCGACCATTGCTACCGTCTCAGCGAGGTAGCCGGCGAACAGCACCCGCTTGGGGCCGTGGCGGCTGCCCAGCATCCCGAGAACGGGCGCAAGAATCGCTGTCGGCACGACCTGCAAGAGCGCGATCGTCATCGCGGCGGACGCCCCTCCGTGCGTGTACCCGTAGACCAGGAAAGCGACCCAAACCGCCCACTCGGCACCGATGAAGAGGCCGTACGCGAGCTCGACCCGCCGCAGCGAGCGGTTGCGGAGTGCCCGCGAGATGACCGCCCGGTTTCGGGCAGATCTCTCGCTCATCCGGCGCAGTCCAGCGCAGGAGGCGTTCGATCCCGCGCGGTTGGGTGTCTCTTCTTGGCTGCGAACTGACCCTCCAGGCGGGCCGAGCCTTGCGGAACGCCCGGACATCGAAGATCCGGATGCTGCCTTCCGTCTCGAGGCTGGCGTGACAGAGCCGTCGGTCCGGCGTCGAGGAACGATTCTCGCCGCCGGTTCGCGGACCTCTCAGTTCCTACGGCGGGGTCACCGCTCAACGGAGACGAATGATTGCCGCCCCACCTTGCCTGTATCCGACGGCCTCACACATCGACGGTGACGGGCAGGCGATCGAAGACAGCGCAGTGAGGCCGGGCGGGACAGTCTGTGACCCCCAGCTCGCCCCTCCGTCGCTCGTCCGGAAGACGACGACCGTGGAGGCGAAAGTAGGGGACGCAACCTCGCCGCCTGGAGTATCGCCGATGGCCTCGCAGGTGGAGGTCGTGGGGCAGGCCACGGCGTTCAGTATCTTGCCCACCGTCGAGGGAAGATCGGTGGCCACCCACTTCCTGCCGCCGTCCGTCGTGTGAAGGGCGACCGCACTTGGGCCTTTGAAACTGAAGCCCCTGGCAAGGGCCACCTGAGCCGCGCCGAGGACCCGCCTACGAGGGCGACGCGTCAGGCACATCGTGCTATGGCTTCCTGGGCTGGGCAATGTAGTCCTTCCGTGACGGGTCTGGGAAGGATATACGTTGTGGCGGCGTGTCGCCGTAACTTGCGCCCGATCCGATCGCGGCGAAGTCATCTCTCCCAGGGGGCGCGCTGAGTCAGGCCCGCCCTGGGTCATTCCAGGGTTGGTGGCCGTAGCGGTCGAGATGAACGACCGTGCCGACCGGCTTGCGGGCCTTGCGGCCGTAACGTCCCTTCGGCCAGCCGAGGGTGACGATGCAGCACGGCTGCACGCTCAAGGGCAGCTTGAGGATCCTGCGAGCGACGGTGTTGGACCACAGCGGGAGCGTGATGAGCGCGCCGCCGAGGCCGACGGCCCTCGCTGCCAGGAGGAGGTTCTGCACGCTGGGGTACACCGACCCGTAGCGGCTCGACGCCGCTATCGGAGGTCTAGGGACGAGAGGCACCCGGGCGCCGCCTCGCACACAGCAGACGACGAGAACCGGGATCTCCTCGAAGTGCTCGACCTGCCACAGTACAGACTTCAACATCTTGGAGGTCTGCTCGTCGGTCTTGACCAGGCGTGACGCCCCGCCGTAGAGGCTCCACGCCCGCCGATACTGTGCTGCCAGCGCTGTCTTTACGACCCGATCCTTCACGACCACGAACTCCCAGTTCTGGCCGTTCGACGCGGTCGGCGCCTCCAGCGCCAACTCCAGGCATCTCAGCACGACGCGGTCGTCGACCGGGTCGGGCAGGATCCGGCGGACCGCGCGCTGGGTCAGCATTGCCTCTGCCAGCGGCATGGCCAACCTTGCCTCGACGACGAGGGGATCGCTGGTCGGAGTTAGCGCTTCGTCCATGGCCAGAGTTTGGCTGGCCAGCGGACTGCCATCCAGTCGAACTGCGTGCGGAGGGACACGCGGCTCGGTCTCGTCAGGTCCTGGGTGAGTTCTTCGGCCCCGAGCGACCGGCGGGCTTGTCCAGTTGTCGAGGCCCGGGGTCGTCCCCCGGACGTGGTGGACCAACGTCAAGGCAAGTCGGCGAGAGCAGTTGAGCGGCGAGCGTCTTCGCAGCGCCCGAACAGGCCGATCCAGCCATCTGTACCCGAACGGGGCTCGCCGAGCGGTGCCTCCGTCTGGCTCGCGCAAGCGTCGAACGGCACGCGCGCCGCGCGATGATGGGAAGGTCTTCCCGTTGACGGAGGATCTGAACGCGGGCACGAACGAGCTGCTCAGTTCGAGGAGTGAAGCTGGAACGTAGGGATCGTCTGGCGCTTTGCCACCGGTCCTCGTTGTGCTTGTCGTCCACGTGATCGACAGCTGGGTCTATGCGGACGCGAAGGCCCATTACGAGCGGGGTGACCCAGTGGTTCCCTCGAGGGGCTTCCTCAACCTGGAACACCTTCCGACTGGTTCATCTGCTGCCTGTTCCTGGGAATCGTGTTCATTCCGCTCTACATCATGAGGCGTGGGACGGACCGTTAGTCGGGTCGTGTCAGATCGTCGAAGCACGACCATCTCGGCAAGGCGCCCTATTCGAGGGCCGAGTTTGCGATCCAGAATTCGACGAGCCCGTGCGCGCCTGTGACGTCGAGGTCGGACTCGGCCAACGAGAGGCGTCGGTACAAGACCAGCGCCATCGTGACCGCTCGGCCCGACAAGCTCGCCGTCGCCTTTTGTTCGCCGGCGAGGACGTCGAACCGGTCAGGATCGAGCCTGACGGTCCACGCCTTCCCCGTATCCGTGGCGCGAAGGACGATGCTCTCGCCACGACCTCGCAAGAGCACGACCTTGGGCGAGAAGTACTCCGCCTTGGCCAGATTGACAAGGAACTCATCGATCGTGTCGGCTGCAATATGCGCCGCTGCTGCCGGGCGGTGACCTTCGGCGATCTCGAGGTCGAAGCGGTGGACCAGGGTCTCGTGGAGTTGCCGGCGCGACCAGAACCGCACGTGCTGATCTGAGCCCCAAGCCCACATCGAGTCCGCCGGGTCGCTTGCCCGAAGGGTCCCCAGCAGAGCCGACCCGCCGAGGCGAATCCACTCGCCGTCGGCGGGACCTTCGTCCAGACCCATCTCCGAAGACGGGATACGCGCGGCGGCGCGGACACGGACCAGGTGTTCCGCCCACCGGTGGACAGTGCCCAGGTGGAAGGCGACGTCGTCCACGGTCCACCCGGGGCAGGAGGGAACCGGCGTCGACGGTGACGCGGTGTCGACGAAAGCGGCGAACCGCTCGATCTCGACCGCGAGAAGGTCACAATGCTCCAGATGGTCCATTCCTCGCGATTCTGTCAGGAGGGCCGGCCTGGCGCCTCGAGGATCTCGCTTGCTGAACCAGTGTTGCGGCCATGAGCCCCGTCCGGGCCGCGACAAGCGGGAGCGTGTTCGCCAAGGACCGCCGCGGTCGGTCAGTCCGCTCGTCGCAAGCGCTTCGGGTCCAGCCCTAAACCGCCTCCATGCCGAAGCGAGCCATGAGCGCACGTTCTTCGTCGCGCGACGGAGGCTCCTCGCGGTTCCACAGCTCGTGCAATCCGGCGAAGTATTCGTCCATGGCGGGGGCATGGATCACAAGAAGGCGAGCTTCACTGTCAGTCGAGTTTCCGAAGGTGTGCACCGTGCCGCGGGGCACGAGGACGAATTCCTCCCGACCTACGGTCAGTTCCTCTCCCGCGAGAGTGATCGACACGGCCCCGTCGAGCACGAAGTATGCCTCCGAGCAGTTCGTGTGCCGATGTGGCGGCGGCTGACGACCGCCGGGCGGCAGAGTGCGCTCCATGATCGACAAGTCGCCGTCATCCTGTTCCCCGAGCGCCTTGAACACCATCACACTGCCCCGAGCTGTACACCGCTTGGACCCCTGACCGGGCCCGTGGACGGAACCGATCACGAGAACCTCCCGACGGCCGTTCGGTGTCTTGGAGGCGCCGGTCTCCAAGGAGACCGGCGCCAATCGGTGACTTACTGAGTTCCCGCGTTCGAAAGGACAATCCGGGGCGTGTCTCGCCGGGGATCATCGAGGCGGGGCCGTATGTGATGCTGGGGACCCTCGGAACGAGCGGTCTAGAGTCAGGCGAGCCCAGCCGACGTCTCGACATATATAGACATCGCCTGCCCGAGGAGCTCGCCGGTGACGGCGCTCAGGACTCCCATTCCGTCGACGTTCAGCCCGGCCTTGGCGATCCAGCGCTGGAAGTGCTCGTCATCGCTGCGGAGTCGGTCCAGTTTCGCCCTCTCGCCCCGGACGAGGAAGAAGCCGTTGAGATCTCCACCGTGAGCCTCCAGGAAGAACGGTTCGAAAGACTCGATCTCGCCTCGGGCCTTGAGTTCGCCGAAGTACTGCACTCCCTCGCCGAAGGCAGCTACAGCGGCGGTTTCGCGTCCGCGTGCTGGTCGATCCCATCCGATGAAAAGCAGGCTGTCTGACATGTTGGGTTCCTCCCCCTCTGGGAACTGTTGAAGACCGCGACCCTAGCGCTGCGGGCCCCGCCACGACACCGGAAAACGTGGGGTGCGCACCGAGGGAACCCGCCAGCCACGGCGGGCGTGAGGGCAACGCCAGCGTCACGGCCGCGGTGACGACTTGTGCCAAGTACCCGCTGTGAGCACCTCAAGACCGGAGGATCTTCGTGGAGGCGATCATCGCCTGGATGTCGGAACGCTCTCGGGCCAGGTCTGGTCCGCGCAAGCACGCATCCATCTCGTAGTAGTTGGCCGTGGCGATCCGGGCGACGACGAGGGTGATGTCCTCCTGTGTGCCGATGACGCAACTCCCGCGCCCTGAGACAGAGGACTCCTTTCCAGCGTGACCGTTAACCGAGACAGGCCGACCGGGCTCTCGGGCGAGTGTCCAGCCAGGAAAGGCATCGGCGCTCCACACGACGAGCACCCCACCGGAACCTAGGCCGGTCAACGGAAGAGAACAGGTCACCGTGCTGCCGTCTCTCACGCAAGGGGCGTGCATCGCCTCGTTCGAGAGCGACACCATCGCGGAGCTGAACATGCTGATGTCCGGCTTCGGAAAGGTGTCAGCCGTCCAGCTCGACGGGTAGTTGAAACGGACCAGCTCGTTGTCGAACTGGGAGAGCTTCTGATCCCAGCGTGAGGCGCTCGCTCCTATGCCGATAGCGATCACGGCCAGTACACAAGCCGTGAGGTAGGCGAACGCCTTCACACTCCCGAGGTTAGGTCAGCGGTACCACACTTCCTGGGTGCCAGTCAGGCCCGGTCCAGTCCGCTCAGGCGAGGTGGCGCAACTTCTTGGCAAGTCGGCGACAGCGTGGGTCCGACGAGGGACGCTCTTCTCAAGAAGTCACTCCGCTAGGCGCCACGCCACGGCGGGATTGAATTCACCGTTGCGCTGTTCGACGGGTTCATGAAGCGGTGGATCCCCGACCCTTGCGACCCTTCAGGGAACCTGACCAGGTTTCTGGCGGTTTGCCACGTCTGTAAGGATCCCCCTCCCACCGGCCATCGGCTCCGCGCTCGAGCCCTACCCAGAAGTACCAGCTTTCGCCACGTTTCTTGAAGTGACCGCGCACGACGCGAGCCCGGTGCCGGTTAGCAACTCCCGCGTCCGGTCATCCCGAAGGCTGGCTGGCCGGCCCCTGCCTGTGGAACATCACCCCAGTTCAAACGCCCATTTTTGTGCGGGCGAAGGGACTCGAACCCCCACCCCCGAAGGGACCGGGACCTAAACCCGGCGCGTCTGCCAATTCCGCCACGCCCGCGCGGCTCGCTTGAGCGTACTCCCGACGGCTCCGTGACTTGGTCGTACCTGGGCAAGGCAGCCGGTCCGGTAATCTGCGGTAGCGGTTCGGCCAGAGTCGAGTCCGATGAGGAGGAATGTCATGTCCACGTTTCCGATCGCCGAGGGAATCGAAGCGGTGACCGTCAGATCGGAATACAGCGCGGGCGATCGGGCCGGCGAGATCTACCAGCGTCTCCTGCGCGAGCGCATCGTGTTCCTCGGCACCCAAGTGGACCAGACCTCGGCGAACCTGATCTGCGCTCAGCTGCTTCTCCTCGAGGCCGAGGATCGGGAACGCGACATCTCGCTCTACATCAATTCACCAGGTGGATCGGTGACCGACGGCCTGGCGATCTACGACACGATGCAGTACGTCCGTTGTGACGTCTCGACGATCTGTCTGGGTTTGGCGGCGTCGATGGGTCAGTTCCTGCTCTGTGCCGGCGCACCGGGCAAGCGGTACGCCTTGCCGCACAGCCGGATCCTCATGCACCAGCCGTCGGGCCAGATGCAGGGACAAGCTGCGGACATCGCCATCCAGGCGGAGCAGATCATCTATCTGAAGCGCATGATGGCGGAGCGAATAGCGCTGCACACGGGTCAGACGATCGAACGAATCGAGGCCGACTCCGACCGTGACCGGTGGTTCACCGCCCAAGAGGCGCTGGATTATGGCTTCATCGACCGCGTGATCGACCGCTCCACGCTGAAGACGACGACCTGATCCCTCGGTTCGGTGGCCCAGTCCCAGGCGACGCAGAGCTGGAAAGCTCCGCACCCAGAGGGCCCCCCGTGGCCAAGGCCCGCTTACGGCACCGAGCCGAATGCTGTTACCGGTCCCGAGTGGGACTTGGCGGCAAGTTTGCCGTAGGGACGGCTGGTCCCGGAATGAATGACGCTCCCGTTCGCCGCCGCGAGCCAGTAACCGTTGCCGGACGGGCTCGGTGCGATGCCGACGACCGGTGAGCGGACATTCTCGTGAGACTTCGAGCCGTCGGCCCGCACGCCGTATGAGTAGACATCGCCGTTCTGTGCCGCCAGCCAGTAACCGGCCCCGTCCGGCCAGGCCGCTATGGAGACGATCGGCGAAGCCAGTTTGAGCCCGGCCGCCGAGCCCCAGTTCACGGTACCCTCCGCGTAGACGGCACCCTGGGCAGTCGCAATCCAGTAGCCGTCGGTCAAGGGGTCGACCGCGATCCCGACGACGGACCCGTCTGTTCGCAGGCCACCTCGAGAGCCGCGGTACTTCGCATCGCCGAACGCGTACACGGAGCCGTCGGCCGCGACCACGAAGTAACCGTCCCCATCCGCCGTCGCGGCGAGGCCGACCACGGGAGCTCCGGGCGGGACCGGTCCGCCACGCCACGCACTGCCGCGAAGGTCCCCGAACCACTTGGCGTCCCCAAAGGCATACACGGAGCCGTCTTCGAGCAGGAGCCAGTAACCGCCGCCATCTGGGGTCGACGCCATCGACACGACATTCGAGGGCAGGACATCGGTGTTCAAGCCGCCGCAGTACGAGAGCTTGCCGAAGTCGAACACCGCTCCGTCACTGGTCGCGAGGCGGTAACCCGCGCCGTTGCTGCTGGTCGGGACGCACGGCTTGCCGGGTATCACGGGCGGGTCGGCAATCCCCGTGCGATCCGCGTTCGCCCTCCATTCGGGCCACGTAGGCGGGTCGGACGCGGCCGGCGCAGTCGGGAACGGGTATGCCACCAGCCTTGCCGGGATGGTGGGTCCCCCGCAGGCGAAGTAGAGCATCCAGCCGTTTCCGGGAGCGCCCGGCACGTAGGCGACGGCGGCGCTGTTCGCAGTGTCGCAGCCCGGCTCGAGGGCGGGTTGTCTGCTTCCGGCAATGGGCAGGACCTTGCCGGTGTCGCCTGCGAGCACGTAAAGGCCCCGACCGGCACCCACCAGAACGTCGTCCCCGTCGTCGGCGCCTCCGGTGAGGTCAGCGAGCACCGGAGACGACGTGGCCTCGTTGTGAGGATCGAAGATCTCGGACCAGATCTGGTGGCCTGAGCCGCTCCAGGCGCTCACGGTGGCGGGGCCGTTGATGCACCGGGCGCAAGATGTCGAGACGACCGCCAGTTGGCCGTCGATCCGCCCGATGGCCGGTGAGCCGAAGGTAGGCCCGCGCGCCGTGACAGGCCAGCCCGGCACGTTCTCACCGTTGTCGGCGTAGACCGCGATGATCTCGTTGGTGGTGGCGCTCTTGTACCCCGAGTAGAAGCTGGTCCCGATGACGACGGCGGGGCGTCCTGTGTTGTTGAGAATCCCGACCGTGGGGCTCGACCAGATCGTCTGAGCGGTGCATCGTTGCCACATGAGCTTCGGGCCTGCGCCGACATAGCGGTAGTCGACGATCCAGCCCCCGCGGCAATGGTCGAAGCCGCTCGCGTCCCCGCCCATGATGATGTCGTCGCGGCCCGTTTGGCTCGTGTCTACCAGGGTCGGCGACGACCAGATCGAGTCGGCGCGCTGGACGGGGAAGCCGGGCACCAGGTGCCCGTCCGGCTGCAGCGCGTAGATGTTGTGGTCGTAGGAGCCGAAGACGATGTCGGGTTGGCCTGTCCCGGTGATATCGCCGACGGCTGGTGTCGCGAAGACAGGGTCGGAGTAATCGTTCGGGGCGCTTCGTGACCACGGGTTGAACGTGCGTCTGGTCTGGAATACGAACCGCACTTTGCCGCTCGCGTAGAAGGCTTCAAGCCCACCTTGTTGGTCAGGCCTCCACAGCGAGCCTGCACCCACGATGATCGAGGGAGGCCGGTCCGGACCGTCGAGATACGCGACCGCGGGGCTCGAGTCAACGGCCGTCGGTGTCGGGCTGTTGATGTGCACCCACTGCGGCCAACCCGGCAGCTCGCGGCCGGACTTGGCGTTCACGACGTAGATCTCGCCGGAGAGCGTCGCGAGGATGACAGCCTTGACGTTGTCGATCGTCGCGACGACCGGCGCGCTCATCCACACCGGGCCGAGCTCTTTGAGGGTCCACACGGGACTCTGGAAGGCGAGTGCCCGCGTGACACCGTGGTGAGCGCTTGTTCCACTGGGGCTTCTCACCCCGGCGGAAGCCGCGGAGAAAGTGGGGACGGTGAAAGCCACGATGAGACAGGTGGCAACCACGCACCCGAGCAGGCCCCGGCGTTTCGTCACCCCAGTTCGACCCATGTCACAATGGCCCCTGTGGCGAGAGTCCATGGGCCCAGATTAGCCGATTTTCACTCCTAGTGGTGAAGCGAGCACTTGAAGTGGTATTCGCACCGGGCACGGCTCGAATCGCCTTTGTTGCACCGCGATACGGAGACTCCGTCGTGGGGGGCTCGGAGGCCGTGATGCGCGAGGCCGCCCGGGGTCTTGCTGGGCGCGGATACGCCGTCGAGGTGCTGACGACCTGCGCGCGGGACCATTTCACGTGGGCGAACGAGCTCCCGCCGGGCGTGAGCAGAGATGGCTCTGTGACCGTTCGGCGGTTCCCGACCGTGCAGAACCGGGATCACGTCCTTTGGAACCGCCTACAGGAAAGGCTCCTGTCCGGCGACCAGTTGGACGACTTGGACGAGCTCGCCTGGAGCAACGGCCGCTTCCGTGTTCCTGACCTGTACCTGTACCTCTCCGGCCATGCAGCGGAGTACGCCGCGATCGTGTTCTCGCCGTACCTGTTCTGGACGACCTTGTACTGCGCCGGGATCGCGCCTGAGAGGACGGTCCTCATGCCCTGTTTGCACGACGAGCCCTACGCTTACCTCCGGTCCGTGGCCGCCGCGCTGGCGTCAGCCAAGGTCGTGTGGTTCCTCTCCGAGCCCGAGCACCAGTTGGCCCATCGGCTCGCCCCGGTGGCTTCGCATCATTCGGTGATCGGTGCGGCGGTGGACATACCCGAGTCCTACGACCCGGAGGGTTTTTGCGAACGCCACAACCTGGTTCGCCCGTACGTGTTGTACGCGGGCAGACGTGAGGGCGGCAAGGGCTGGCAGGAGCTGATGGCCGGCTTCGCGTTGGCGATCCGCCGCCATCACTTGCCCTTCGACCTCGTGACTGTCGGTGTCGGTCACGCCCAAGTCCCACCGTCGCTCGAGCACAGGATCGTGGATCTCGGCTACCTCGCGCCCGCCGAAGTGCCGGACGCGTTTGCCGCCGCCGCCGCATTCGTGCAGCCCAGCGCCAACGAGAGCTTCTCGCGCACGATCATGGAGGCCTGGCTGGCCGAGACAGTCGTGATCGCGAGCGGGGCGAGTGACGTCGTCACCTGGCACTGTGAACGGTCGGGAGGAGGTCTCGTCTACGTCGACGAGTTCGAGCTCGGCCAGTGCCTGCGGTTCGTTGCTGAAGCGCCGGCACAAGCGGCGCGGCTGGCATGTATGGGCAGGGACTACGTGCTTGCCAACTACACGTGGCCGACGGTGCTCGACGCCATGGAGCGCTCTCTCGAGGTCTTCTTGTGAGACCGGGAGACCGCCAGAGCGAGGGCTTGTGAGGGACCGGTCGTGAGAGTCCTCGTCGTCGGCTCGCTTCCCCCGCCGGAGTCTGCCCGCGCGGGGGCTTTGCGCACCGAGGTCGTCGGGCTGCTTGCCGAAGGGCACACGGTCGAGGTCGTCGCGCCGGATCCGGTCGCGACCGCACACCGCTACATATCTGCGAGCGGGATACCGGCCTGTGTGCGTCTTTGGACGATGGTTTCAGGTTTCGACTCGGTCGTCGTCCAGTTGCAACCGGGCCTGCCGGTACGGGAGCGAGCCGGACGGTTGGAGCGGGAGCTGTCCCTGGTGGCGCTGTCACTCGTGTTGCGCCGCGGACGTCATGTCGTCGTTCGCCTCGAAAGCCTGGACGATCTTCCCGGTGGCCCTGCTGGGCGCGGCGCACTTCTGCTCTGGCGCAGCGCGGACAGGATCGTTGTGGGAAGCGATGCCGAGCGGGCGGCCCTTGTGGCCGCAGTGGGTGCACCGCTGGAGAGCGCAGTGACCGGATCGCGTCCTGAGCACGGTGCGCCCGCGGCCCGTGCCGACGATGGAGGATGGGGCGAGGGAAGCGACATTTCGGCCGAGAACGTGCTCGAACTCGTGCGCATGAGGGCGGCCCGAGAACGCCAAGAGCTTGCAGGCGAGTCGGCACACCTGCCCGGTTGGGAGAGGCTTCCGGCGACCGGGGTTGCTTCGGCCGAGTTGGACCTGGCCCAGTCCCGGGCCCCAGAACGACCGCGCACTCCCGGCGACATTGCGCGTTCAGTTCTTGCGGTCGCGGACAGGCGCCCCGTGCTCCGTCCGGTCGTGAGGGCTATTCGCGTCGCCTATCGAAGCGCGAGGGACTTGCTCGGCCAGGCCCGAGCGAACTGAGTATCGACAGGTTCGCTGGTCTCGGCGACCGTCGTGATCATCCGGCTGCGGCCGGGGTCTCGGCGAGAGTTTCGAGGAGCGAGCGCGCTGCAACCTCAAAGGTATGGGCGCCCGCGTAGCTGCGCGCTCGCGTGCTGAGCGCGCCCCGAGCGGCAGAGTTGTCGAGAAGGCTCGCGCACGCCTCCGCCAGGTCGATCGAGGTGACGTCCACTGGGACCTTGCGGGCGACGTCGTCAGGCAGGTCGCCCATCCACCCGATGTCGGTCACGACCATTGGCACCCCGCCGGCAAGGCAGTCTCCGACCGCGGCGGACGCCTCGCCCGAGAAGGACGCCCTCAGTTGGACCGCGAGCTCGGTCCGTCGTATCCAGTCCAGATAGACCCCGGCGTCGACTCGACCCGTGATGAACAGCCGCCCGCCGAGGCCGAGTGCCTCACCGAGACCTCCGAGGCTGCTGGCCAACTCGGTGCTCACAGGCCCGACCAGGGCGACCACGAGATCAGGGCGGCTCGCAGCCAGGGTCGCGAAGCACCGCAGGAGCTTGTGCGGCTGTTTGATTGGGTCGACGATGCCGAAGCTTGCGACGACACGAACGTCGGGCCCGACCGGCGCAGGCGCAGTGGTGGAGTCGGCCCCGGTTCGCAGTGCCTCGGTGGCGAAATCCACGACCCCGACGCGTGATGCGAGGCGCGGTCCGGCTTCGACTCGCGCAGACGTGCCGCGGCCTGTGAGGTCACGAGAAAGCGGTCCGCGAGGCCGATGACCTCACGCGCCATGAGCAAGTCATGGTGCTCCGCCTCGGTCCTGCCGGCCTCGTGCGACAAAGCGGGTCCCTCTGGCAGGAACGGCCCATAGATCCTTGGTGGCCTGGCGGGAGCACCTTCTGGAAAGGCCGCTCCCGAGCCGGAAGCAAAACGGTAGAGGCCGCTCAGTCTCACGTCGTGGGCGAGGACCGTCCCTCTTCGGCGGCGGAGCAGGGCCAGTGCGGTCGCATGGAACTCGCTGTTGCCGAGGACGTAGACGATGTCGTCGTAGCCCGCCGTGGCAGCTTCCACTGCGGGAAGAGAGCGGGCGTCATATACAGCGAGTCCCGTCGGCGCGCTGGCTGGCCCGGGTGAGAACTCGAGGCCGTCGGCAAAACAGTCGATGTCGAGCCCGCCCAGAGCGGCCAGTTCCTCGACGAGGCGGAAGCTGTAGTTCGCGACCCCGGAGACCACAGGCGGGAACGGGGAGACTATCGCCAGCCGCCGCCGCCGCCGCCACGGCCGGCCGGGTCGGGCCAACAGTTTCTCGTAGACCGCGGCCGTCCGATCCGCAACTTCCACCCACGTCGTGTTCGTGATCGAGACGCTCCTAAGCGCCACCTCTCGGAACCCCTCGTCGCACAGTCCGCGTTCGATGGAGGCGCTGATGGCCGCCGGGCTGGCCGGATCGAAGCGAGCCACGGGAGAGAACAGTTCCCTCGCGACGCCGACGTCCGCGGCGATCGCGACAGCGCCGCACGCCATCGCTTCTGCCACGGCCGGGCTGTATTCGCGCGAGAGCCAGGGGAAGCACACGAGCGCGGCCGCCTGGTAGAGCCGGAGCGTGACTTCGGTCGGCACAGCTCCCGTGAACAGGACTCGTTGCTCGACGCCTTCGGCGTCCGCCACATCCCTGAGACGGTCTACGACCCGCGCAGGGATGTGTCCGCACACGACAAGCTGACGGGAGCTGCGCAATAGGGCAGGCAGGCGGGCGAAGGCGGCGATCAGCGCCTCGACGTTGTCGCGTACCGTCGCCTAGGGCCGGGCACAGGACAAAGGAGGGCTCGAGATTGGGGACCGACGCCTGCGCCGACAGGAAGGCGTGCTCTCTCGACCGAGGAGGCACGAACAGCCGCTCGGTGCCGGAGCCGACTGTGTGCAACCTTGCGGGCTCGATGCGGAGGTTCTCCTCGAGCGACCGACTGGTTGCAACCGAGGTCGTGAGCAAAGCGTCGGCGGCGCGCAGTACCTCCAGGCCGGTGGAGTGCCTGGTCCTCTCGCGGAGATCGTCGAGGGGCTCGCCGTCGCGGCGGGCGGGGATCGGGTCGCACACCGTCGCGCACAAGCGCAGGCCGCGCTCGTGGGCCCATCGAGGCCAGATGCGCCCCATCGGGACAGCGGGATCGAAGGGGGAGATCACGTGCAGCACGCGAGCTTCCGCCGCGACCGGGTCAGACGGGTCCAGATATCCGACCTTTCCCTCGCTCACAAGGGGCCCGAGGTCGCCGGGCGCCGGCAGGTCGGGGTTCAGTAGGTAGCGGCCCACAAGCTGCGGATGTCCTTGCTCGAGCGCGACTGCGAGCTCGTAGGCGTACCGGGCAACCGCCCGTTCCGGCAGTTGCGGGCTCTGGAGTGTCTGAAGGTCGAACAGGACGGGGCCAGGAGTCATGCTGGAGAGGGCCGAGCCTCAGTGTTGGGAAGGGTCCTCGGGGGCAGAAGACGCTCGTGCCTCGTCGCGAAGGTGGTTCTTCGTGCTCCCGCCGGCCCTGGGCTTGCCCACCCGGGCTGGTGTCATCCCGGCCGCCGTGATCTGACCGAGAGACTCTTCGACCGCGTCAAGGCGACCCGAAGCAGTAGCGAGAAGACGCCCCAGGAGCTCGGTCGTTTCGTTGGCCGTCTCGACCTGTTCTCTGATGATCTCAGTCAGTTCTCCAACCTGGTCCTGAAGGCGGGTGACGCGCTCCAGCGTGTCCGCGAGCGGCAGCGTGACGCGCCTGTCGAACCTCGTCGTCAGGGCGGACTTCGCCTGGCGCCAACCTCGTCGGCCGATGGACGCCACGGTCAATCGTCTCCTTCGGTGCGCTCGATCTGCGGGGGAGCTTACCGGGTCGTGCTCGGGCCGGGTGGTGACATCCGTGGGGTCGCAGCTGGCCCGGTCTGCCAGGAAGAGCCGTTCTTGGCTAGGGTGCTGGGGATGAAAGTTCCACCGACGGGGCCGCTTGTTGCCGCGGATCTCGGTGACCAGCGGCAACTCCCCTCGCGTGTCGTCTCCGCCAAGGTGAGCCTCCGTAATCGGTTCCTAGAGATCTGGCAGGCGCGCGAGCTGGTCGTCTTCCTCATTCGTAAAGAGCTGAAGGTTCGCTACAAGAACAGCGTGCTCGGCTTTTTGTGGTCGTTCCTGAACCCCGCGCTTGATCCTTTGCGTCTACTACGTGGTGTTCAAGTACTTCCTGAACAACCACATCACCTACTTCGCGATCTACCTGTTCGCAGGGCTGCTTCCCTGGAACCTGTTCAACAACTCGCTTCTGAGCTCGGCAGGGGTGCTCGTCGCCCAGGCGGGCATCGTGAAGAAAGTGTCGTTCCCCCGCGAGATCCTCGCCCTCGCCCAAGTCGGCACCGCGATGTGCTACTTCTTTTTCCAGTCCTGCATCATGCTGGCCTTCCTCGTCGGGTTCGGCGTCGTGCCGGCGTGGAGGTTCGTGCCCGTCATGGTCTTCGCCCTCGTGTGTGATGTCGTGCTCTCAGCGGCGCTCGCTGTCTTCCTCTCGGCGATCACCGTCTACCTGCGCGATGTCCAGCACCTGATCGAGGTCGCACTAGTGGCGGGCTTCTTCAGTGCCCCGATCGTCTACCCGTTCGCCACCGTAGGGCACAAGCTGGCGCAGCACGGCATCTTGTGGGTCTACTTCTGCAACCCCCTCGTCACCATCGTGCTCTCCTTCCAGCGGTTCATCTACGGCACGGTGGCGCCGCGCGACGTCCCGTACCCGCTCGCCAGTTATGGGGAGTCCTGGTACCTGCTCGTGCTCGGCATCGTGTTCGTCGTATCCGTGTTGCTCTTCCTGCTCGCGATGCTGATCTTCGGCAGGGTCGAGGGCAACTTCGCCGAGGAGCTCTGAGCCCACCTGCAAACCGCGATAGACGTCCAAACTGTCTCGAAGCGCTTCCGGCTCTACAAGGAGAAGTACACCTCCTTGAAAGAGCGGATTCTGCACGCAGGTCACGTGCCTTTCAACGACTTCTGGGCGCTCAGAGACGTCGAGTTCGAGGTCCACACGGGCGAGACCTTCGGGATCATCGGCCGGAACGGCTCCGGCAAGTCGACCTTGCTCAAGTGCATCGCCGGCATCTTGCAGCCCACCACGGGCCAGATCGTCGTCCGCGGGCAGGTTGCGGCCATGCTCGAGCTCGGTGCCGGCTTCCAACCCGAGTTGTCAGGAAGGGACAACATCTTCCTGAACGCCTCGCTGCTGGGACTTTCGCGCCGCGAGATCGAGCGGCGCTTCGACGACATCGTCGCGTTCGCCGAGCTCGAGGACTTCATCGACAACCAGGTCCGCTTCTACTCGTCGGGCATGTACGTGCGCCTCGGGTTTGCGGTCGCCGTGAACGTCGAGCCTGACGTGTTGCTCATCGACGAGGTGCTCGCAGTCGGCGACGAGAGGTTCCAGCAAAAGTGCATGGAACGCGTTCACCAGTTCCAGAACGAGGGCCGGACGATCGTGCTCGTGTCGCACTCCGCGGATGTCGTGCGCCAGGTCTGCGACCGCGTCGTGGTGCTCGAGACGGGCAAGGTCGTGACCGTTGCTCCGCCGGGTCAAGCGATCAGGGCGTTCCGCGACTGCCTGCTCGCAGGGGAAGTGCCGGTCGTGTTGCCGCCGGAGGAGCACGACCCGACCGGCGCCGTCGAAGTCGTCCAGCCGGAGAGGCGCGTCGTGATCACCGACGCCGTCGCCCGCCATTCCGGCCCGCCCGGGCGTGGCTATCTCGTCCCCCGGGACTCGTTCCGCCTCGAGCTGTTGTTCCAGGTGAACGAGCCGCTCACAAACGTGGCGTTCGGCTGCGAGGTGATCAACTCGAGCGGCGCCCCCGTGTTCAACTGCGACAGCGCGATGCCCGAGGTCAACCAGATTCATGACCTCTTGCCGGGCCGCTACCGCGTGGAGTTCGATTTCGACCAGCTCCCGCTGCTCGACGGTTCGTTCACCATCAACGCCCGGATCCAGGACGCCGGCGGCGGCGTCGTTCATGCCCGCCTAGAGCCTGCCGCCACCTTCGAGGTCGTGAACCCAGGTGGAGCCACGGGATTCGTGGCGCTCCCGCTGAGGATCGGGCTCTCCTCGTCTCCCGTGTCCGGTTCGGCGGCGGCGGTCGCCGGATGACCTCCGAGGTCGTCGCGCAGATCGAAGCTCAGGTGAGCCAGATGCGTGCGACGGGACAGGTCCCGCCCGAGCTGGAGGGCGAGCTCGACAGGTGTTTCGAGGACGTGGCGGAGGCAAGCTTGGCCAGCGCCGCTTCGCCGGCGGCTCGGGACCCCGATCTGGGCGTCCGCGACCGAATGGCCGGTCTCGCCGGCTCGATGAGCCTTGCGCAGCTACGCAGGCAGGCAACGGCGGTGGCTCGGCGGCAGTTGGGCCCCTCGTTCCGCCGTCTCGAGCGGCGGGCAGCCCTCGCCGTGGCCAGGCTGGGCGAAGCCGCCTCGATCCGAGTGCATGTCACCGCGGACCACTTGGAGCGCCTCGCCACGAACTCTCCGCGGGCTTCGCGTGTCCTTGCTGCCGCTCGCCCCGGTGAGTCGAGGGCGTCGGTTGCCGGGGCTGTGCACCCCTCGATCGACGGCCCGCTCTTGGCCTGGGTGCTGGAGCGCATCAGCGCCACCGCGGCGGCCGGCGCTCGCGAGACCGCTGCTGTGGTCCTGCACATCGAGTGCGGCGACGGGCGTGTCGTGGAAGCGCTCGGTGGGAGAGGTTTCGATGCGCGAGGTGCTGATCCGCGGGCCCCGGTGAGAGCCGAGGGCGACACCAGGATCGTCGCCGCAGGCGCCTTGGAGTACCTGGGCGCGACCGAGAGTGGGACGCTCGACGGGCTCCTGCTGACGGGCGTTGTGGATCGCTTGCGGCCGGGCGAGGGCCGCGTGCTGGCACATCTCGTGGCGCGCTGCCTCGCCCCAGGAGGCGTCGTCGTGCTCGTGAGCGCACGACCCGAAGCCGTCGCGGCGTTGGACCCGGTGGCTGCAGACCTCGCGCACCGCCGACCGTTGCACCCGGTCACGTGGTGCCACCTGCTCGCCCGTCACGGGCTGTCGGTGCTGGCCGTGTTCGAGCCCGAAGCGAGTGAGCCGGACGTCTTCGCCGTGTCGGCTCAGCGCCCGGCTTCGGCCATCTTCGCCGGTGGTGGGAGTGCGTGAAGGTCCGACCGGTTCGAATCGACCAGGTCATTCCCTCGATCGTCGAGCGAGATGCCGTCAGTCACCACACATTGGAGGCCCAGCGGGTCCTGCACTCGATGGGATTCGTCTCGGAGATCTACGCCTGCAGCATGGGGCCGGGACTGGCCGGTCGGGTCCACCCACTTTCGGAGCTCCCGCGTTACGAGCCCGAGCGCCAATGGGTGTGCTACCAGGCCTCGATCGGCTCGCCTGCAGCGGACGCAGTCGTCTCGCACCCGGGCCTGAAGCTCGTCGACTACCACAACATCAGCCCAGCTGAGCTCATCGAGAGGTGGATGCCCCAGCTCGGGGCGGAGGTCCGGCTCGGGCGCAGGCAACTGGCTGAGCTTGCGCCTGTCGTCGAGCTCGGGTTCGCCGACTCGGAGTTCAACCGCGGTGAGCTCGCTGAGGCCGGCTATCGCAATACGATGGTCGCTCCTTTGATGGTCGACACGGCGAACTTCTACTCTCCTCCCGATCCGCACGTGGTCCGTCGCCTGCAGGCGGCACGCGCAATCGGCGGCCACGACTGGCTCTTTGTCGGGCAGATGCTGCCGCACAAGGCGCATCACGACGTCATAAAGGCGCTGGCGTGCTCCCGCAGGATCTTCGACCCACAGGCACGCCTGCACCTCGTGGGTCGGGAGAGCTGCGCGGCGTATGCGGACGCGTTGCGCAGGTTCGTCTCCGCGCTCGGGCTCACCGACGCTGTCGAGTTCGTGGGCTCGATCAGCCCCGGCGAGCTCTCCGCCTACTACACGAGCGCGGACGTGCTCGTGTGCTGCTCGGACCATGAAGGCTTCTGTGTGCCGCTGCTGGAGGCGATGCACCACCGGCTGCCGGTGGTCGCCTACGGGGTCGCGGCTGTTTCCGAGACGCTCCTCGACGCCGGGATCGTCCTGCCGGACAAGTCGCCGGTCCTGGTCGCGGCCGCTGTCCAGCGCGTGCTGACCGATCACGATCTGCGTGACTCACTTGTCAGGGCCGGGCTGAGGCGTACCCGTTCCTTCACTGTCGAGGGCGCCCGGCGTGCCTTCGCGCAGGCCGTCGAGCAGGTGCTGCAGGCCGTCTGAGACCGGGAAGGTCCGGCCCGAGCTGCGCGGCGATGTGCTCGTCGCGGGCGGATTGCCTAGGTCACGAGGCTTGAGTCAAAGCGAGAAGCACTGGGCATCAAAGAGCACGCCACTAACATTGCGCACATCCGCAACATCAGGCGGTATGCCGCCGCACTCGGTTGTTTGTCGCTGGGCATCCTCGCCGGGCCGGTCGTGCTCGCCCCCGGGACCGAAGCGACGGTGCCTTTTCCCGTCGCGCCTTTCCCAGGACGGAATGTCGACTTTGTGGGCTTCGGCAACGGTTCCGGTATCGGCATGGGTCAGTGGGGCGCCTTCGGATATGCGGCCGTCGACCACGAGACCTACCAATGGATCCTCGCCCACTACTACGGCGGGACCACGCTGTCGACCAGTGACAACCCGACGTCGAGTGACCCGGTCGTCTCGGTCGACCTGAACGAGAACGACGGAGACCCGGTCGTGGTGACCTCGCAGTCCGCCTTCTCGTTCGGAGGCGAGAGGTTCCCGGGCGGCCAAGCCGTCCAGGCGGTGCTCTCGCAGGGGGCCTGGACGCTCTCGGACGCCCCGAGTTGCTCGTCGACGAGTTGGACGCCGGTGGCGTCACAGCTGGTGAACCCCGTCGCGGTGCCGTCCTCGCTGCGGTCATCCGCGGCATTGAGCCAGGTCCTGACGATCTGCGAGCACGACGGTGTCGATCTCCCCGTCGCCGGGACGGTCGAGGCCTACGACGCGCCAGGTGGCGCGGTCACCCTCGACATCCTCCCGCTGGAGGAATACGTGCAAAGTGCCATATCCGCCGAGGTGTCCTGGTCGTGGGGACTCTTCGGAGGGCGTCTGGGCGCGCCTCAGGACCACCCGTGGGGATTCCAGGCGCTCGAGGCCCAGGCCGTCGCCACGCGGTCGTACGCTGCATCCGAGCTCGCTTCAGGCGGCTGGGCACCGTACGCGACAACGTGCGACTCGTCGTGTCAGTCGTACCCGGGCCTAGCGGACGAGAACCGCATGCTGGAGGCAGCCGTCCGTGACACCGCGGGCCAGATCCTTTTACAGGACGGCACATCTGCCACGGCCAGCGCACCCGTGTTTGCCGAGTACTCCGCGTCCACCGGCGGCTACACCTTGGGCGGCCAGTTTCCGGCCGTGGTGGACGGCGGCGACTCGGTTTGCATCAAGAGCAGGTTCTACTCATGCAATCCGTGCCACAAATGGTGGGCCTCGGTCCCGGTGCGCGCCATCGAGAAGGCGTTCCCGTCCGTCGGCGAGCTCGCCGCGGTGGAGGTGACGCAGCGCAACGGGCTCGGGTCGCTCGGCGGCCGGGTCGACACTGTCGCAGTCGTAGGTACCAACGGCGCCGTGGTCTCCGTGCCCGTCGCCGCTATGGAGGCGTTGATCGGCGCCAACAATCAGGGCGACTGCTCTTCTGACTGGTTCGGGCTCACCAACGGGCCTTGAGATAGCGGAGGTAGGCTCGCAATGGTCCCACGGGGAGGCGACTTGGACAGGGACAGGTTCTACATCGGCGGCACCTGGACCGTGCCGACGTGCACCGACACGATCGCCGTCCTCGACTCGACGACCGAGGAGGTCATCGGCAGCATTCCCAGTGGCACCGCGGAAGACGCCGATCGGGCAGTTCGGGCGGCACGGGGCGCATTCGAGCAATGGTCACGCACGCCGCCGACCGAGCGGGCCAGGTACGCATCGCGAATAGCCGAGGCCCTCGGTGCTCGCATGACCGAGATAAGCCGGCTCATCGCGCACGAGGTGGGCACGCCGGTCAATGTCTCGACGATCATCCAAGTCGGCCTGCCGATCATGACATTCGCCTCCATGGCCGAGCTCGTCGGGCAGGTCCGGTGGGAGGAGACGATCGCCAATTCGACGGTCGTTCGCGAGCCGGTCGGTGTCGTCGGTGCCATCACGCCGTGGAACTACCCTCTCCACCAGATCGCCGCCAAAGTGGCACCGGCCCTGGCAGCCGGTTGCACCGTCGTGCTCAAGCCGAGCAAAGTCGCCCCGCTGAACGCCTTTGTCCTCGCCGAGGTCATACACGAGGTCGGTTTACCGCCAGGCGTGTTCAACCTGGTCTCGGGATCGGGCCTAGATGTGGGCGAGGTCATCGTCCGCCACCCGGAGGTCGACATGGTTTCTTTCACCGGGTCGACCCATGCCGGAATACGGGTCGCCGAGCTGGCAGCCGCGACGGTCAAGAGGGTCACTCTCGAGCTCGGCGGCAAGTCCGCCACCGTGATACTGCCGGACGCGGACCTGGATCGGGCGGTGTCGGCGGGGGCGACGATGTGTTTCCTGAACTCAGGGCAGACCTGCAACGCCCTCACACGGATGCTCGTGCCTCGTCAGCTGTTGGCACAGGCCGAGGAGATTGCCGCCCGGGCCGCCGAGTCGTGCACACCCGGAGACCCCTTCGACGACGCGACACGTATCGGACCGCTCGTTTCGGCAGTGCAACGCGAAACGGTGCGGGCCTACATTCGCAAAGGGATCGACGAGGGTGCCAAGCTCGTGACGGGGGGGATCGAGACGCCGGACGGCCTGGAAAAAGGCTTCTTCGTTCGCCCCACAGTGTTCTCCGAGGTCCGGCGCGACATGACGATCGCCCAGGAGGAGATCTTCGGGCCCGTGCTCTCGATCATCCCGTACGACACCGAGGACGAGGCGGTCGAGATCGCGAACGACTCGGTCTACGGCTTGGCTGGGGCGGTCTGGTCGGCAGACCCCCGGCACGCGATCGAGGTCGCCCGACGCCTGCGGACGGGTCAGGTCGATATCAACGGCGGGAGCTTCAACCCGTTGGCGCCCTTTGGCGGCTTCAAGCAGTCGGGCAACGGGAGAGAGCTGGGCAGGTTCGGGCTCGAGGAGTACCTCGAGACGAAATCGCTGCAGCTGTAGCACCTTGGATCCCGGTCGTCGTCCCCGACAGCAGGCGGCACCGCTCGCCCGGGATCGCGCCATAGTCCGCCGTCGGGATCTCGTGAGTCGCGCCGGAGCGACGAAGGGGTCGGCTCTGTTGTGAGCGAAAGCGAGACCCGCGCGCCACGTCGGGCGAGATGGAGCAAACGGACCTGGTCGCGCATCCGCTTCGTCGGGGGGATCGCCCTTGGCGGCATTGCCCTTTGGGCGGTGAGCGGTCAAGGTGCCGAGCTGGCAGGCGCGTCCACGGAGCTGTCCCATCTCAATGCGGGGTGGCTGCTGGTCGCGATCGGGGTCGAGGTGCTGTCGCTAGTGGCCTTCGCCCGCATGGACCAGCGCCTGCTGGCTTGCGGCGGCGTCAGCTCGGGCCTGGGGTGGTTCACCACGATTTCCTTTGCGGCCGGTGCGATCGCGAGCTCGCTGCCGGCGGGGCCGCTGGTCGCGAGTGCGTTCGGTTTCAGGCAGTTCCGTCGCCTCGGAGCGTCGGAGACTCTCGCTGCCTGGACGCTCTTGGCGACGCTGGTGTTCTCTGCCCTCGGGTTAGCGCTGCTTGCCACAGCCGGTGTGGTCGTCGCCGAGCACCAGGGTGCGGCATTCGACCTTGTGGGTGTCATCGTCGCCGTCTTCGCGGTCACGATCGCCGGGGTCGCCGTGGTGTACCAGCGACGGGCGCTCGCGAAGGTCCTCACATGGACACTCGAGGCCTCGCACCGCATCACAGGATTCCCGCGACGCCCGGCCGAGGAGATCGTCTCGGCCATCGCCGCCAGCATGAGCCATGTCAGTCTGAGCAGGAGGGACCTCGCGGACGTCCTTGCCTGGTCGGTCGCGAACTGGGCCCTGGACTGTTCCTGCCTGGTGTTCGCCTACCTCGCCGTCGGTGCAGGCGTGCCTTGGCGTGGGCTGCTGCTCGCCTACGGGGCGGGGCAGCTTGCCGCGAACCTCCCGATTACGCCCGGCGGCCTCAGCGTGGTCGAGGGGAGCCTCGTTATTGCGCTCGTTGCGTTCGGAGGTGGTCAGATCAGTACGGTCGCGGCCGTCCTGCTGTACAGGATCGTGAGCTTCTGGGGGTTTCTCCCTGTCGGTTGGGTCTTCTGGGGCGGACTCACCTGGCGCAACCGGCGCGCCGATCAGGCGGCCGCTCGGGCGACAGAAGTGCCCGTGGCGCGGACCTCGGCGGTCCCGCCACCGGAGTGGACTGCGGAGCTCGAAGGATGACCCGCACCACGTGCCGCGCATGGGGCGGTCGTGGCCCTGCCGTCCGCGCGGCAACCGCCGGGCCGGGCTGTGCTCGTGAGGAGGAGCGTTCATGAAGGCGAAGCTCGTCGCATTCGTCGCTGTCGTGACGGTGACCGGGTTGCTCGGTGGCTGCACAGCGGCCCGCAACGGCCTCGGCACTCACGACAGCGCTTGTTTCAGGGTCTACCCGCGGGCAGTGGCTGCGGTCCACGGACATGGCCGCTTCGCCGGCGAGCGGTATCTGCCGCCTCGTGCGCTGATCATCGAGCTGCACGGCGTCGTCGTCCCCGACGCACTGCAGGACGTGTCCCGCGTCGCCACGTGCCTCGTCGCCTTCACTGGCCGGTTCACCGTCTCGGATGTCAAACAGGGCTGGGCACCGTTCGCGACGGCGGGCCGGATAGCCATCGTCATCGTGCGCCAACACGACCTGGTCCTCCTGGCCACGGTGGTCCTCAATCGGATCCCGCCCCGGTTGGTTTTTGCCCGAGTGTTCCCGAGGCTCCGTTAGCTACGCAGACGCCCGGCTTGTCCTCAGCCTCCTGGAGTGTCCCTAGAGCCGTCGTCGGGCGCAAGCTCGACCACGACCGACAAAACGGCGGCGCCTGGGTCGCCAGCGAGGTCGAGCTGAGTGATCGCACCGGCATCGGCCAGATCCCCCGAGGCGAGTTGGACGAGTTCCACGAGCGACGGGGGACCCGTCACAAGGCATCGGGCGACCTTCGCGCGCATCGAGCCCTTCGCCTCGGACTTCGCTCGCCGGAGAGCGACGAGAACCTGCGCGACGGCGTCGACGAGCTCGGGACGCGCGTCCGAACCGGCTTGCGACGCCAGTTCCGAAGCGGAGGGCCACTTCGAGTTATGAATCGAACCCGTCTGCCACCACGACCAGGCCTCCTCGGTGCAATAGGGGAGGAACGGGGCGAACAGGCGCAGAATCACAGACAGGCTCAGAGCCAGGGCGTGCCGTGCTGACGCGGGACCGTGCTGGGATGGATCGCCGTATGACCGGGCCTTCACGAGCTCGAGGTAGTCGTCGCAGTACGACCAGAAGAAGGACTCGGTGACCTCGAGGGCTCGCGCGTGGTCGTAGGAGTCGAACTCGGTCGTCGCCTCGTCGACGACGGCAGCGAGACTGGCGACCATGGCAGCGTCGACCGCCGTGAGACTGGTTGCGCATCCCTGCTGGGCGTTTTCGGACCCGTCCACGCGTGAGAGCACGAAGCGGCTCGCGTTCAGAACCTTGATCGCCAGCCTTCTGCCGACTTTCATCTGCTCTTCGCTGAAGATGGTGTCGGCGCCCAGGCGGGCAGATCCGGCCCAGTACCGCACGGCGTCGGTGCTGTACTTCTCCAGGTACTCGAGCGGCGTGATGGCGTTGCCTACCGATTTCCCGATCTTCTTGCGGTCCGGGTCGAGAATCCACCCGGAGATGGCGGCGTGGCGCCACGGGAGCACGGAGTGCTCCAGCTCCGAGCGCACGATCGTCGAGAACAGCCAAGTCCGGATGATCTCGTGTGCCTGCGGTCGCAGGTCCATCGGGAAGACCTTCGCGAAGAACTCCGGGTCCTCCTCCCACCTCCCGACGATCTGGGGTGACAAAGACGATGTCGCCCACGTGTCCATCACGTCCGGGTCGCCGATGAACCCACTGGGCTTGCCGCGTTGCTCCTCGGTGTACCCGCCAGGGACATCGGTCGACGGGTCGACCGGCAGGCGATCCTCCGAGGCGAGCAAGAGGCCGTCGGCGGCGAGCTCGCCGTCGTCGTCGAGCTTGTACCAGACCGGGAACGGGACACCGAAGAAACGCTGCCGCGAGATGTTCCAGTCTCCCGTGAGGCCTTCCACCCAGGCCTCGTAGCGGGCCCGCATGTACTCGGGGTGCCATTTCAACTCGCGCCCCCGGGCCAAGAGCGCCTCGCGGCGCTCGAGGGTCCGCACGTACCACTGGGCGGACGTGACGATCTCGAGGGGCCGCTTGCCCCGTTCGTAGTACTTGACGGCGTGGGTGATGGCGCGCGGCTCGCCCAGCAGATCGCCGGAGTCGCGCAGCAGCTCCACAATGCGTGCCTGGGCACGCTTGACCGGCAGGCCCTCGATCTCCGCGTAGCTCGCGTTCGCCCGGTCCGCGTCGGCGGACTCCCAGCCCCGGGTCCCGAACGGCGCCGGTCCGAGGCGCCCGTCGCGCCCGACCACAGACCGCGTCGGCAGGGCGAGGTCGCGCCACCAGGTCACGTCCGTCAGGTCGCCGAACGTGCAGATCATCGCGATACCCGAGCCCTTATCCGGCTCCGCGAGTTCGTGGGGGAGGACCGGGACCGGTACACCGAACAACGGCGTCAACACCTCGGCACCGAAGAGGCTTCGATAGCGCTCATCGTCCGGATGGGCGACGAGCGCGACACAGGCAGGCACGAGCTCGGGCCGGGTCGTCTCGATCTCGACGGGATCGCCGCCGCCCGACCGCACGAAGCGGAGCCGGTGGTAGAAGCCCGGGTCCTCCTTGTCGACGAGCTCGGCCTGGGCAACCGCGGTTTGGAAGTCGACGTCCCACAGCGTCGGCGCCTCCTGCCGGTAGGCCTCACCGCGTGCGAGGAGGCGGAGAAATGCCCGCTGCGATGCTCGTCGTGACACCTCGCCGATCGTCGTGTAGTGCTGGGTCCAGTCGACCGAGGCGCCCAGTTTGCGGTAGAGGCGCTCGAACGCCTTTTCGTCCTCGGTTATGAGGATGTTGCACAGCTCGATGAAGTTCGGGCGTGATATCGGGATCGCCCGTGCGCTCTTGTCGCGCTTGTGCTCGTGCGGCGGAGGGACGAAGTCCGCGTCGTAAGGCAGTGAGGGGTCGCAGCTGACCCCGAAGTAGTCCTGCACGCGGCGTTCAGTGGGCAGACCGTTGTCGTCCCAGCCGATCGGGTAGAACACCGCCTTGCCGGTCATCCTCTGGTAGCGGGCGACGATGTCTGTCTGGGTGTAGGAGAAGACATGGCCGACGTGGAGCGATCCCGAGACCGTCGGTGGCGGTGTGTCGATCGAGTACACGTCGCCTCGAGCGCGGGCCGCATCGAAGCGGTATATGGCGTCCTGCTCCCAGCGCGCGGACCAACGATCCTCGAGGCCCTCGAGGGACGGTCGTTCGGGCACGCGGGAAGTAGCCATTGGCCTAGTACGGTACTCCTGTGTTGCGCCTTCATGACACTGCCCTGGGCCACGACCGGGAGCTCAGGACTCGCGCGCCCGGCGAGATAGGCCTCTACATCTGCGGTTCGACCGTCTACGGTCCGCCCCACATCGGCCACGGCCGTTTTTCGCTTGTTTATGATGTCCTCCGCCGCTTTCTCGAGTACTCGGGGTTCGCGGTGGAGCACGTCTCGAACGTGACCGACATCGACGACAAGATCATCGCCCGGGCGAACGAGGAGCATCGCCCGCCCGAAGAGGTCGCCGGTCAGTACGAGGCCGAATGGTGGGACGCCATGGACACCCTGGGGTGCCTCCGCCCGACCCAGGTTCCGCATGCAACGGCCTTCATCGAGGAAATGGTGGACCTCATCGCAGAGCTCGTCGGGCTCGGGTCCGCCTACGAGACGAGCGACGGTGTCTACTTCACGGTCTCGGCTGTCGACGACTACGGGCTCCTCGCCCACCAGAGCCTCGCCTCGCTGCGGTCAGGGGCGCGTGTCGAGGTGAACGAGAAGAAGCGTTCGCCTCTGGACTTCGCGCTGTGGAAGAAGGCGAAGCCCGCGGAGCCGTGGTGGGCCTCGCCGTGGGGCCCCGGACGTCCCGGCTGGCACACCGAGTGCGTGGTCATGTCGCTCGCGCTGCTGGGCGAGGGATTTGACCTTCACGGCGGCGGTCAGGACCTGATCTTCCCGCATCACGAGAACGAGCGAGCGCAAGCGGTGGCGGCAGGCAAGCAGTTCGCACGGCGCTGGATGCACAACGGCATGGTCGAAGCGCGCGGGGGAGAGAAGATGTCGAAATCACTGGGTAACGTGCTCACGCTGTCCGACCTCTTCGAGCAGAGTGATCCCCGCGCGTACCGGTTGCTGGTCCTGCAGTCGCACTATCGAGCGCCGATCGAGGTGACGCCCACGACACTGAGCGATGCTGTGGCAGCGCTGGGCCGGCTGGATGCCTTGAGCGATCGGCTCGACGAGGCGGTCGGAGGCGAGGGCGAGCGGGCCGATCCCGAGGTGAGGGACGCCTTCGTGGAGAGGATGCAGGACGACCTTGACACGCCCGGTGCGACTGCAGTCCTCTTCGACGCGATAAGGCGGGCGAACGTGGCCTTCGACTCTCGCGAGGCGGCAAGAGCAACCGAACTGACGAGGTCGGTCCTGGAGTGCTTCGGGGCCGTCGGGCTCGAGGCGAAAGGCGCCACCGAGATCCCCGAGGCGGTGCTCGAGCTGGGCCGCCGTCGTGACCGAGCACGTGCGGATCGGGATTTTGCCTCGGCCGACGTGCTGCGCTCCGAAATCGTCGCTCTCGGCTACATCGTCGAGGACACATCCTCGGGCACGCGGATCCGCCGCTGAGCCCGGCGACAGCGTCCTCGGGGACGGCCGCCGTCTCCAACAGCCGTTGGCCGACCATATCGATCTGGGCTAACAGCCTCCGTTGACGCTCTGCTACGTTGTCGGTCGGGAGCAACCGGATCGTGGTGTCACGCGGGGTTGCCGACATGTAGGGCGGTAACCCGGTTTCCGGGGCGCCACCTTGTATATCGGCCACTCCAAACGGGCGGCTTCGGCCAGGCGCTCTCGTTTACTTGCAATCTGAGACAAAGGGGAACGCCACAGTGGCGACCGGAGTAGTGAAGTGGTTCAACAGCGAGAAGGGCTACGGCTTCATCTCGCAGTCCGACGGCGTGGACGTTTTCGTCCACCACTCGTCTATCCAAATGTCCGGTTACCGGACCCTCACCGAGGGCCAGGAAGTCGAGTTCGACGTTCAGGAGGGCCAGAAGGGGCTGCAGGCAGCCAACGTCCGGGCGCGCTCGAGTCCGCGCACTCCCGGTAGGCCTGCTGCTTAGCAGCGGGCCCGCAATCGTCGGGTCCCGTTGCACGGCCCCGGCCACAATGTTCGGTTCCGCTTGTCGAACCGCCTGGTTTTCGCGCCCGGACGAGGAGTCGCCGACGCGCGCTGTTTCGCGTATTTGAAGCTGGCTTGTTGCCCGGCAGCCATCGCGCTCTCAGGTGATCGTCCGTTGCCGTAGGTCGTCTGGTTGACGACGTTGGATGCGCTGAAGAGACGGCTCCGGGTCCGGATCCGAGGTGAACGATGAGTGAGTTCTCGATGGAGCTGAATGATGATCAGCTCCAGGTTCTCCGGTGGGTGCACGACTTCGCCGAGAACGTGGAACGTCCGGCAGGCCGCGAGTGGGACGAGCGCGAAGAAACTCCATGGCCGATCATCGAGGAGGCCGCCAGGATCGGGTTGTACTCGTTCGACTTTGTCGCCAACTGTTTTGCGGACCCGACCGGGCTGCTGCTGCCGCTTGTCAACGAGGAGATGGCCTGGGGCGATGCAGGCATTGCGCTCGCGGTCCTCGGATCGACCCTCGCTGTGGCCGGGATCGTTGCTACCGGTACGCCCGAGCAGGTAGCCGAGTGGGCTCCGCAGTGCTTTGGCCAAACGGGTGACATTCGGCTGGCGGCCTTGTGCGTGTCCGACGCCGATGCCGGTTCGCACGACGGCAGCGCCGGGACCCGGGCCGTTCACGACCGGAGGGGCGACGCGTGGACTCTGAACGGGACAAAGGCACGGATCACCAACGGTGGTATCGCCGACGTCCACGTGGTCGTTGCCTCGGTCGAACCCGAGGTGGGTGCGCGCGGCCAGGCGAGCTTCGTCGTACCAGCGAAGACCCCAGGGCTCTCGATGGGTCACAAGCTCACCAAGACCGGGATCCGGGCTTGCCACACCGCCGAGGTCATCCTGCGTGACGTCACGTTGCCCGGGGCCTGCCTCCTCGGGGGCAAAGACCGGCTCGACGAGCGGATCTCCCATGCCCGCGACGAGGGGCAGGCGAGATCCTTGCCGGCCATGGTGATATTCGAGGCGACTCTCCCCGCGGTCGCCGCCCAGGCGGTAGGGATCGCCCGTGCCACGTGCGAGCACGTGCTAGAGGACGCCAAGCAGCACAGGGCCTTCGGGCGTCCGCGTGCCGAGCGTCAGGCCGTAGCGTGCAAGCTCGCCGACATGAGGACCCGTACCGACGCGGCGCGCCTTTTGTACATGAGGGCCGCGTCGATGGCCATGACGGGCAAGCCCTTCACGGCCGGCGAGGGCGCCATGGCAAAGCTCTTCGCGGACGAGACGGCGGTCTTTGTGACCGAGCAGGCGGTCCAGATCCTCGACGCCTGTGGCTGTTCGTCCGACTGTCCTGTCGAGCGCTGGCACCGCGACTCGGTGGCTCACATGTCGTTTGAAGGTACTGGCGAGATCCAGAGGCTTCTCATAGCTCGCGCGATGTTTGGGTCGCGCACACACTAAGGCCGGGCGTGCCCGGAACTGCCGGTTGCCAGCTTGGCCAGTTTCCAGTGACGCGCGTGCGATGAAGAGCGGGTCGCGCCCGCCGGTGCACGTCGCGGGACTGGAGGCGGGATCATCGGTGCGTGGACCGTGGCACGATGAGGCCGATGCGAACTCGGCGGTTCGCCGCGTGCACGATCGTGGCCATGACCGTGGTGCTCGCAGCTTGTACAAGCTCGGTGGCGACAGGTCACAACGAGCCGACACCGTCGGTGCTGACCACGATTGCTCCGCCAGGTGGGTCCAAGACGACCACGACGACCACGGCTCGTGCTATGCCCTCGACGATTCCGCCGTCGACAACAGTTGCGATCCGGACGACTCCGCCCCGACCCGGCGCGCGTTGCAGCAACAGCAGAGTCGTGTTGCGGCCCGGCATTGCGGTCCCTGGGGTCTACCTCGCCTCGTTGCAGGCCCTGAGCCGCACGACAACCATCGGAGTGACCGCGTCGGAGATCTACTGCTCCGGCGGATCGGGCGTTGGTGACGTTGAGCCATTTCCAGCCTGGCTGGTCGTTTCAAGTGACGGTGGGCGTACCTGGCGAACCATGGGATCACAGCTTCCCCGCGCACTGAGCAACGGCACGACCCTCGCCTTCTCGTCAAGAGCGAGAGGATGGCTCGACGCAAGCGGCACCCTTGGGTTTACGGCGGACCAGGGCCGTTCGTGGGAGATCGTCGAGCTCGGGGGTACCGTCGAGTCGTTGGCGAGCGAAGGCGGCAACGTCGTAGCGCTGGCAGTGAGATCGTCGGGGAGCACTGCCCGGGTGTGGCGCCTCTCGGCCACAGGCACGCAACGGGAACCGGAACCCGTTCTGCGTCCACCACCCCGGTCACAGGGGTCGCTTCTGGCGGTGCTCAGGTCAGGCGAGGTCTTCGTCTACCTGCAGCCGTTTCAACCGTCCGCGACTGCCCCTCTCCACGAGATCGGCACTCGCCAGCCTCAGTGGCGGACGATGAAGATGCCGCCGTGTGTCCACGGATTGTTCACGTCTTTGGTGGCGACAGCCGGCGACACGCTCGCCACGACCTGTGGCCTCGAGGACGTTGGCATGATGCACGAACCGAAGGCCTTCTTCCTCTCAGTGAGCGGTGGCCGGACCTGGCAGCGCCGCAGTGCTGCGCTTATCCCGGGCAGCCCGGATGCGTCGGGCATTCCGACGCTCGTCATGATGGCCCCGGCGGCTTCATCGCCCACGACCTACTACATGGCAACTTCCAACGAGGTGAGCGTCTCGCGAAACGCGGGCCGAACCTGGACGCAGCTCGCAATCGCAAACGCCGCTGCCGGTGGTGCCGGCGGCGCAACATTCTCGTTCGTCGACCCGGAACATGGTTGGTTGCTCATTCCCCGCGAATCGTTGCTGACAACGACGGACGGCAAGACCTGGACGGCCCTGGACATGGCGCCGCTCTGATCAGACGACGGGCGACGCGGGCAGGGAGATACGTCAGGCGTAGCCCTCGTCCGGAGCCTGCGATTCGATCCCGAGTCGCATCAAGGCCTTCCGGACATCGGTGGTCGACTTGACCAGAACGGCCGGCATCCCGGCTACGCGGGCACCCTCGACGTTGTCCGGGGCGTCGTCGAAGAACAACAACTCGGAGACCTGAAGGCTGGTTCGCGCCGCCACAGCGGCGAACGCTTCGGGATCGGGCTTGCGCAGGCCGAGATCGGATGAGACGAAGATTGAACGAAAGACGGATAGCTCGTTCGCGAAGCGTCCGGCCCATGCGTCGCGATGCGTCGGATTCGAGTTGGTGAACGCGTAGAGGGGGAAGTGTCGACTTGCCGCGGACAGCAGTGCCGGCATCCCTGCGATGACGCCCAAGTAGATGTCATTCCAGCCCGCGGTGAGCTGCTCGTCGGAAAGACTGAGGCCGAGGCTCCGGCGCAATGCGCCGAAGTAGCCCGCTGCGTCGATCTCTCCTCGTTCGTGTTGTTCATAGGCCTCGTCGAAAGAGAACCCTTGTTCAAGCTCGGCGGGATCACAACGGGCGAGGTCAGCCCAGATCCGAAATGCTCGTTTGAAGTCGACCCCGATCACGACTCCTCCGAGGTCGAACAGCAAGGCTTGGATCGCCCCTGCATCATTGGGCGTCTTGCTCATCATCCGGCGATTCTCGCGCTCCGCACGTTCGGATCCCGGCAGGGGCTGCAGGACTGATCTCTCCTCCTTGCAGGGTCGTCCCACGCGTCCCGTCACGGGTGTCCGGTCGCGCGGTGCATGCTCGGCGAGTCCGGGGTCGGCTGGACCTGGCCTCGATTCCGGCCGGCGTCGGAGCGATGGTCATCGTGGCTTGGTGAACGGGGTGACAATGGTGAGCGTGGGCGACTTGGGGAGCGGCTGTAGGCAGACGGCCGGCGCTGCTCGGTGTGTGCGGAGCTGGGGCCGTGTGTGGTGTACCTTCGTCGACTTGAGAGGAGCGTCATCGAGGGCAAAGTTCGCTCTCCTCCGTCGAATCGCTGCGGTCGGAGCACTGACTGCGTCGGCCGCAACCCTTGTCACCTTGGCGCCGACATCTCCTGTCGGCGCAGCAGCGGGCGGGTCCTCACTCTCGGCTACGGCAATGAGCCCACTGTCGGGCGTCAACGTCCTCGGCTGGGGGTTCGACGACCCGTGGGCAGTCACCACTGGCGGCGGCCACGTCTGGGTCGTGAACGGTGGCACGTCCGTCACCGAGCTCTCGGGCGCGACCGGCGCCTTTGTCAAAGCCATCCGTAACTCGAATTACGGATTCGACGGTTCCCTCGGTATTGCCTCAGGTGGCGCGCACATCTGGGTGGTGAACGAGGCTGACAACTCGGTCACCGAGCTCTCCGCCTCGACAGGCGCCCTGGTCAGAGTCATCCGCCGCCCTGCGGACGGCTTCGACGACCCCTGGGCGGTCACCGCGGACAGCTCTCACGTCTGGGTCACGAACGAGAGCTCGGTCACCGAGCTCTCGTCCTCGACCGGCGCCCTGATCAAGGTCATCCGCGGCCCTGCCTACGGCTTCGACGACCCCTGGGCAGTCACCACTGGCGGCGGCCACGTCTGGGTCAGGAACCAGGACTCGGTCACCGAGCTCTCCGCCTCGACAGGCGCCCTGGTCAGAGTCATCCGGGGAACGAGCTACGGGCTCAACGGCTCCCTGGGCGCGCAGGGGATCACCTCGGGCGGCGCTCACATCTGGGTGACGAACGAGCTTGCCAACTCGGTCACCGAGCTCTCTGCCGCGACCGGAGGCCTCGTCAAGGTGATCCGCGGATCGAGCTACGGGTTCGGCGACCCGTCGAGCATCACCTCGGACGGTGCCGACGTCTGGGTCTCGAACACGGGCGGGTACTCGGTCACCGAGCTCTCCGCCTCGACCGGCGCCCTCGTCAAGGTCCTCGCGAGCCCGAGCTACGGGTTCGGCGGCTCCCTGGGCATCACCTCCGGCGGCACAAGCATCTGGGTGGCGAACTCAGCCGGCAACTCGGTCACCGAGCTCTCCGCCTCGACAGGCGCCCTGGTCAAGTTCATCAGCGGCTCGCGCTACGAGTTCAACGAACCCGATGCCCTCGCCTCGGGCGGCAGGCACATCTGGGTGGCGGATACCTCGTCCAGGTCGGTCAGCGAGCTCTCGGCCTCCACAGGTGCCTTGATCAAGGTCATCCGCGGCCCGGGCTACAGCTTCGACGGCCCCGCTGCCATCACTTCGGCCGGCGCTGACATCTGGGTCGCCAACACAGGCGGGTTTGCGGTCACCGAGCTTTCGGCATCGACCGGAGCCCGTCTCAAGGTCGTGAGCGGCCCGGGCTACGGCTTCAACGACCCTGACGCCATCACCGCGGCCGGCACTCACATCTGGGTCGCGAACGAGAACGACACGGTCACCGAGTTCTCGGCCTCGACCGGCACCCTCGTCAACCTCCTTGTCGACCCGACCTACGGTTTCGACGGGCTTTCGGGTATCACCTCGGATGACGGCCACATCTGGGTGGCGAACTCCTCCGACAACTCGGTCACCGAGCTCTCGTCCTCGAGCGGAACCCTGGACAAGGTCTTGAGCAAGGCGAGCTTCGGCTTCGACGACCCGTCCGCCATCACCTCGCAGGGGGGCCACATCTGGGTGGCGAACGAGGGAGACAACTCGGTCACGGAGCTCTCGGCCTCCACGGGGGCCCTGGTCAAGGTCATCGGGGGCTCCGCCTACGGCTTCAGCGAACCCGACGCCGTCCTTTCGGACGGGAGCCACGTATGGGTAGCGAACGATGGCAACTCGGTCACCGAGCTGTCGGCCGCGACCGGCGGGCTGGTCAAGGTCATCAGCGGATCCGGCTACGGGTTCGACGCCCCCTCAGCCATCACCTCGGACGGCACCCACATCTGGGTCGCGAACGCAGACGGACAGTCAGTCACAGAATTCCCGGCCTTTTGAGGCCCCCAGTTTCGAGCTCTTTTCGCCTGTGAGGTGCCGAGACTGCGTACGCCGTGAAGTCGTTCGGCTCCGCGGCCGAGCCGTGGTTCGCGTTCAGAGCGCTACGCTTTGGCCGCGCCGACACCTCGTGGTCGCTCGGGTGTCCGGAGGAGACATCGAACTGAGAAGGAGGAACCGGCGAGGAACATGACTTCGAGGCAGGACTTGCAAGTACTCCGCTCGGTGGCGGACCGCACGCTTCGATTCCGCTTCGGAACCTGGTATTGGGGGGACGCCATCGCCATCGACGGACTGCTCGGGGCCGACCAAATCGTCGGTGGCTCATACCGTGACGCGGTCGTCGGTTGCCTGGAGCGCTGGACCCGTTTGGCACCGATCTCGTTCGACGACGCCCTCGTGCCGGGCCGGGCCGTGTTGCAGCTCGTGGCGGAGGGCTCGCTGCCCCAAGCCGCGGCGGGCCGGGTCGTCGCCGCGTTGGAACGGCTCCCCTTGCTCGACGGGGCAATTCCGGCGCTCGAGCCTCACAGGCCGCAGTTCCGCTTCGGCGTGTGTATCGACGCTCTCTATCATTTGCCCGCCATGGCGTTGCTGGCTGGTGACCATCGAGGCGACCCTGACGCCGAGCGCACCGCCGTCGGTGTCGCGACGCAAATCCTCGAGGTCCTGAGGTGCCCCACCGGCTGGGCGCAGTGGTACGACTTCTCACTTGGTCGCAACAACGCGATCTCGTGGAGCCGCGGTCTCGGCTGGGCGGTTCTCGGACTGCTTGACCTGCTCGCGCTCGTTGACCACGCCGGCGCCGGAAACCTCGTCGAGGCGGCGGGGAGCCTCCTCGAGACTCTCGCGAACGAGCAGGCTCCGAGCGGCCACTGGCCGGCTGTCCTGGCCGATCCGAGAGCGGACGAGGAAACCTCCACAGCCGCGTTCTTCGTCGCCGCGGCTCTTCATCCCCAGGCCCCCACCGTGGGCGTGCCTGCCCGGACAAAGGTCGAAGCTGCCAGGCTGGCGATGATGCAAGCCGTCACCGCGGACGGCACCTACAGCGGCGTGAGTGCCGATGTCCTCCCCGCCTGGGATCTGGCCAACTACGAGCGGTTTCCCGTCGAGCCGTCCCCGTGGGGCCAGGGCGCAGCATTGAGGGCCTTGGTGGCGCTGTCGGCCGCGGGCGACTAGGCGGGTTCTTTGGCGCTCGTGTGCGTGCCAGCGGGCGTTTTCGATCCCAGTGATTTCTCGAACCAGTGATGGGCATAGAAGTTGTCGTTGTAGGCAGGGATCTCCGTGTAACCGCTGGAACGGTAGAGCCCGAGCGCCTCGGGCAGGTGGCTGCTTGTGTCCAGTCGCACCAGCTGGCAACCGAGGCGCTCCGCCGCGGACTCCAGACCGGCAAGCAGCCTGCGACCGACACCGCGACCGCGCACCGACGGGTCGATCCACATTCGCTTGACCTCAGCAGTGTTCTCGTCCAGCTTCCTGACCGCCCCGCACCCCACTGAGCGCCCGTCGATCCGGACGATGAGGAAGCATCCCGACGGGGGACGGAGCTCTACCTCCGGTGCGGCCACGGAACGGTCGACGTCAAATCCACCGGGGAAGCGGCTGGCGAGCTCCTCGTAGTACCGCGCGAGCAGCCGGGTCGCGACCTCGCCATCAGCCGGAGCTTCGAGCAGTTCCAGGTCATCATCGGCCTGACTCGCCAGGAGCCTCTTCACTGCCGCTGCAGCGTGGAGGCGGGTCGTAGGGAACACCGGCACCGGAGAGTCGTCCGCCCGGACAAGCAGCTCGAGCTCGGTACAGCCGAGGACGATTCCCTCAGCCCCGGCGGACACCAATCGGCCGATGATCGCCCGGCTCGCAGCGCGCGACTCTTCGCGGATGACACCGATGCAGAGCTCCTCGTAGATGATCCGGTGGACCATCTTGCGGTCGGCGGACGATGGGACGATGACCTCGAGACCACGCGTGGCCAGCCGGTCTTTGTAGAACGACTGCTCCATCGTGAACGCGGTGCCCAGGAGCCCGACCCGGGTGATGCGTGTCGCGCTCGACGGCCTCGGCGACGACGTCGGCGATGTGGACGAGTGGGATGGAGACCCCCGCCTGGAGGCCCTCGGCCACCTTGTGCATGGTGTTGGTGCACAGCACAAGGAAGTCGGCGCCTGCGAGCTCCAGGGACTGTCCCGCAGCGACGAGCAGATCCTCCGCCTCTTTCCAGGCGCCGGAGGACTGCAGTCGTTCGATCTCCGCGAAGTCGAGCGAGTAGAGAAGGCACCGGGCCGAGTGCAGCCCTCCCATCTCCTCGCGGACGAGCTCGTTCATGAGCCGGTAGTACTCCGCCGACGACTCCCAGCTCATGCCTCCGATCAGGCCGACGGTCTGCACGGCGACATGATCCCACCAGGACGGCCGAACTGTCGCTCGGTGTGGCCTGAAAGAGGTGCGGCGGGCTTATCGCCCTCGGGACAGTCCCGTCGGTGCCGGCGCCAATACCGGAAGGGGATTGCCTGCCTGGTTTGTTGTGGATCTTCGGCAAATCAAAGATGATTGGCATATGGGCAGCCGGCAAGAGGGCCGACAGGTTCGTCGGGCCCGAGAACGACCGTTGCCGACAGATTGGGGTGACACGTGCCCTTCCCCCGGGCTGTTGCACGTCTGAACCGAGTGGGGCTCAACCGGGTCACCCGACACATAGCTCCCTCGGTTCCGGGCTTGGGTGTCGTTGTGCACCGGGGCCGCAGATCCGGGCGCATCTATGAGACCCCTGTCAACGTGTTCCCGACCCCCGACGGGGTACGCATCGCTCTCACGTACGGGGCGGACAGCGACTGGGTCAAGAACGTTCTCGCCGCAGGTGGCTGCCAATTGCGCACACGCGGCCGCACGTTATCGCTGACCAACCCACGGCTGGCGCACGATCCCAAGCGCCGTGACATTCGCCCGATCGAACGCCAGATCCTGCGGCTGTTGAGGGTTGCTGACTTCCTGGCGCTCGACGAGAGTCGCGAATGCTGAGCAGCGATCGTGGAGCATTCACGCAGTAGAAGTGGAAGGAATATCGGAAAAGAGTGGTTTGTCCAGTCGAAAGACCGTGTCGTGATGCACGGCCACGTCCTGCCATACCTGAGTACGACGGAACTTGAGGCGGAGGCGTCATTTCACCCAGACCACCGTGTCACTCTGCAACAGACCGGATGGGAGGCGAAGCGACTTGTGCCTCTTGTGTCCGACTATGTTGCCATGACCACGGTCCAAGCCACCTGGTGGTGCGTCGGTCAAATGAACTGGCGAAGCCCGCACGAGGTGGACAACTCTCGTGCCGAGCCGAAGGTGCACCTCGAGAAATATCTAATGGCGATCTGCTCGCCTGCCCTAACGGTTCGGCGCGTGATCCACTCCGGAGCGCGTTCAGGGGCGCTCCCTCACGACGGTCTCGGGTGTCCTTGTCCCGGCGAACTGATGCCCTTCTGCGCCTAATCGAGGCGCTTGACCCTGGAGGCCTTCTGTTCTAGTGTTCTCTAGGTGACTAGAGAAGTACTAAGGCAGGCGATCAGTTTCCAGCTCAACCCCGACTCCGGCGTTCCCGCCTACTTGCAGTTGGCACAGCAGGTGAGACAAGCCATCAGGATGGGGGCGTTGGACATCGGCGACAAACTGCCCACGGTCAAAGAGGTGGTGGCCGAGGTGGCCATCAATCCCAACACTGTGATGAAGGCGTACTGGGAGCTCGAACACGAAGGCTTGGTAGAAGGTCGCCAAGGTGTGGGCACGTTCGTATCTCGGCGTCCGCAAGGTCCGCCCCCGGGAGTACAGGCACGCTTGGCCCGTAGCCTCGAACGCTGGGTGCAGACGGCACGCGGCGAGGGGCTCGACGACGAATCAATCGAGTCGTTGTTGCGTTCAACGCTCGCCGGCTCGCGCAGTGAGAGAACCGCGTGAAGAAAGACAACGCGCCGGCGATCCACACGACCGGACTGGGCAAGCGTTACGGCTCGATCTGGGCGCTGCAGGACTTCTCGGTGTCAGTGCCTCGTGGTCACGTCACCGCCCTGGTCGGACCCAATGGAGCCGGAAAGACCACGTTGTTGAAGCTTCTCGCGGGGTTGAGCGCGCCGAGCACAGGGGAGGCAATGGTGCTCGGGCGCGCACCTCAACAAAGCGAGGACTTCTTGGCCAGCATTGGCTACCTGGCCCAGGACGTGCCGCTCTACAAGCAACTCAGCACGGACGATCACCTCGAGATCGGCGCGCACCTCAACCGTAACTGGGATGCCAAAGGGGCCCGGGCGCGACTGGCCGCGTTGAGGATCCCTTCCGATCGGCCGGTAGCCACTCTCTCGGGAGGCCAGCGGGCCCAGGTGGGCCTGAGCTTGGTATTGGCCAAGCGACCCCAGCTCCTGCTGCTCGACGAACCCATGGCCGCCTTGGACCCCCTGGCTCGTAGGGAGTTCCTGGCTTCGCTGTCCGAGGCCGTCGCCGATGGGGATCTCTCTGTCATCGTGTCGTCGCACCTGCTGCATGACCTCGAGCGTGTCTGTGACCACCTGATTCTTCTCGCTGCGTCTCGTATTCAGCTCTGTGACGGCATCGACGATGTGCTCGCCACACATCGGGTGCTGGTGGGTCCACGCCGCAGTCTTTCCGACATCGAACCGAGTCTTGCTGTCGTCAAGGCGACACAGACCGCTCGACAGACGCGTCGTATCGTTCGTGTCGAGGGCCCGATCCTCGACCCGTCCTGGGAGGTCGACGAAGTGGGGCTGGAGGACATCATCCTGGCCTACATGGGGCAGGACGACACACTCGGCCTCGGCTCGCTGACCGGGACAGGAGGGGTGCCATGACCTATGTGGTGTGGCGGCTGCACCGCAATCAGGTCTACGTCGCCGGAGGCGCCCTCGTCGCGCTGGCAGTCGTGCTCTTGATCGGTAAGGGCCAGTTGGGTAAGGACGCAGTCACGGTCCTGGTCTATGCGACCATCGTGGTACCGGTCTTGTTCGGGTTGTTCTGGGGTGCGCCGCTCTTGGCCAAGGAGTTCGAGGATGGCACGCACAGCCTGGTTTGGACCCAGGACGTCACACGCCGCCGCTGGTTGAGGAGCAACGTAACCGGAGTCCTCCTCATTGCCGTCGTGTGGAGCGCCGCCCTGACGGCACTTATCACCTGGTGGAGCCTTCCTGAGATCTCGCTGCAGCTCGCCCGGAGCAGCCCAGGCCCCTTCGATATTCAAGGGATCGCGCCCGTCGCCTACTCGGTGTTCGCAGTGGCCCTCGGTATTGCCGCCGGCGCGATGATCAGGCGGGTTCTCCCTGCCATGGCCACGACGCCGGCGGTCTTTGTCGCCGTGCGTGTCGTGATCGCCGTTCTTGTGCGATCCCACTACATGAGCCCTGTTTCCAGGCTGGTTTCCCTTGCCCAAGCCCAAGGTCTTCGCCCTGCACCGGCTGGCTCCTGGCTCCTCGTCTCGCTGCCCCCATACATCGGACCGAACGGCCACAACTACGGCACCGCGGTCAGTCCAATGGAAGCCCCGGTGGCCTGTCGGCCCAACGTCACACAGTCCTGCCTTACATCTCACGGCTTTCATCAGTTGATCACCTACCAGCCTGCGAGCAGGTTCTGGGCCTTCCAGGGCATTGAGGCGGCCATCTTCATCGTGCTCGCCGCCGGCCTCGTCGCCTTAGCATGCCGGATGGTTCTCACCCGCGATGCGTGAGTACTGAGTACGCCGAAAGGCCGGGTCGACACGGATGCTGGTCAACGGTGAAGCGACTGCCGTGCTCCGAGTCGGCAGGGCCTGTCGCAGGAGCGCCGAGCCGTCGTTTGGGTTGGTCGCTAGCCCCTGTTCGCGCGTCGCGGCGAGCATCCAAATGACGCGTCATGTTGCTACTGAGGTGACCGGTGAAATGTCGCCTACGGCCGCGGGAGGGTGACGTTCAGGTTCGCACGGGCTAAAGGACGTGCTTGTTCTCGTGCCAGAGTGGAGGCCGGCGCCGGTCTAACTGTCCTGAGACAGCTTGTGCTGGATCTGCCCTCGGGGAAGTTCGCCCAGGCCACAACCTGCTAGAAATGCCGCGCCCACCATCTAGGTGTGGCTGCGGTGCTTAACCAAGGGGGGCGTGACAATGTCGCACAGGGGGAAGTCGCATCTCGTCATCATGTTCACGGTGGGGCCTGATGACGTGGCCGAAGGAGATCGCATCTTCGCGAGCCACGGCGAATGGATGAAGGGACATCCCCGCGAGGGCGATGTGGCACTGCTGGACTACTCCATCTCCAAGGCCCCGGAGCTGTCGAACCCGCTCGACCCGAGCTCTGAGCCGACCGGCAGGACGATCTTCGTGATCGATGAGTTCTACGAGTCACCGGCCGGCATCGCCAGGCATTGGCAACAGACAGCCAGCTGGCCGGAGTTCCCAGTCGCGGCCGAGTGGATGGGCAAGGCCACGATCGTGACGCTGCACAACGGCGCTGTTGTCCAAGGACTCTGGTAGAGCGGAGTCGACGGGCGCCGCCACCAGGGGTGCAGGGAGTTACCCACCGCAGCGCGAGCGGCGCACATATTGACGACGTCTCCTCGGTTCCTGGACGTCAGGCACCGCGCCCTAGTCGCGCCGATCAGCCACCGCGCCTGTAGGCGTTCGGGCGCGGTCCGAACCCCGTAAGTCCGGACGTTCTGGGTGCGCGTTCGGCGTTGACTCTGATCTGCGCATGTGGGTCACCCGAGCGGGTCTGTCCGTAGGATCGTGGAATGGCTCGTGCGCACTACCTGCTCGACAATCAACAGCGCGAGGCGGGACAACGCTTCGATGCTCTCGGGACGCTCTTCAACCCGTCGACCTTTCGACACATGGTGTCGATCGGCCTGTCACCCGGTTGGCGAGTGTGGGAGGTCGGAGCTGGAGGTCCCACCGTGCCTGCCTGGATCGCCGGACAGACCAAGGGCCATGTGCTGGCCACCGACATCGACACCACCTGGCTGGAAGCCGAGGATGACGGCTTCGTAGTGAAACGGCACGACATCGGAACCGAGCCAGCACCCGACCACGCGTTCGACCTCGTCCACGCTCGACTTGTGCTCCTTCACGTCCCGCAGCGGCCCCAAGCCCTGGCCACGATGATTGACGCTCTCAAGGCTGGCGGATGGCTCCTGGTCGAAGAAGCTGACCCCGGTCTGCAGCCCCTTGCATGCCCCGACGAACGCGGCGCAGCACAGGAGCTCGCGAACAAGTTGAAACTGGCGTTTCGTGCCCTCATGGCCGAACGAGGTGCGGACCTGTCATTCGGTCGCAAACTTCCAAGACTGCTCAGAGCAGCGGGACTTGTGGACGTGCAGTCGGATGCCTACTTTCCGATAGGCGGCCCTGCGGTAGATCGGCTGGAACGCGCAACCGTGGAACAGATCCGGGCGCGCCTGATCGCCGCACAACTGGCGACTGAGGGCGAGATCGAACAGCACCTATCCAACATCGCTACAGGTGAGCTCGACTTGGCAACCTCACCCATGGTGTCGGCGTGGGGTCGGAAGTCCGATTGAGCGACAGGTGGCGGCCCCGTGGTCGGGTGCGCCTGATCGCCGGTGTGGTGACGACACCGGCTACTGCTCCCCGGAGAAGCGCTCCCATGCTGACTGGCGCGCCATTCCGAGTGCTTCACCGATGCGTGCCCAACTGACGCCTCGTGCTCTGAGCGCGGCGACATGGTGAGCGACCGCACGGTCGACGTTCTGATGAGCAGCGTGAGCTCGTACCATCTCAGCGAGCAGGTCCTCGTCAGATAACGCCTCCCAGGCCTTCAGGGTCTGTGGCGTCTGCGATTTGGTCGAAGGAATCGCGTCACCTGCCCGACGTCCCTTGAGATCGAGTTCCTCAGCGATTATCTGAGTGCAGAGGTCTACGCACTCATTGCAGATGTAGACACCGGGACCGGCGACGAGCCTGATGACGTCGAACTGGCTCTTGGCACAAAACGAACAGCTCAACGCCTCCTTGCTTGAAGTTCGCAACATTCGTCTCCTCGTCACGGCCACGGCAAGTAAGGATAAGCCTGACTACACCGTCAGGGTAAGCCTGACAAGGTTGGAGGTCAAGACCGAGCCAAGAGAGTCCCACAACCACGGATCGTGGGCGTCCAGAACGACGCGGACCTGGTTGGTCAGTCGGCACCGTGGTCGTGTCTTGCCGGCGTAGACGAAGAACTCATGATCCTCTGTCCATCATCCGGAGTACTTTCTTGACCTTCCGTCGTTTGGTGGCATGTGTGTCCGGGTTCGTTCTTGGATTAGAGCGCTTCCGCGGAATGGTTCCAACCGCCCGGATGCAGTGCTGCCCCTTCCGTCGTTGTACGTAAACCACCTGGTAACTGCTCATGGCGGAAGCCTGGGCCTCCTCGGACCTCTCCCTTTTCCCCGGCTCGACAGCCCTACGCTCATCGGTGGCGCCTGGAGCAGCACCGGTGGCGCATCGTCTGGTTCCAAGTCGATGTTGACTGCTTCTCCATGTCACATTCATCCGGCTCACGTCGAGGGGCAGGGACGTGGCGGCCATGATGCGAGTGTGGAGAAGTGAACGGGTCGACGTGGCACCTTTCCGTCCCTCACGCCGAAATCGTCCCTCGGCGTTCGAGTGTCATGGCACGCTGCAGCGCCGCGGCTTTCATATCGGCGGGGATCGGTACGGCCCCGCCGAGCCCGACAGCGTTGATCCCGGCTTGGGCGGCTTCCTCGACGATGCCACCGATCATGATGGCCAGGTCCGCTGTGCGGTGGAACACCAGCACCCCGTGGTTGGCGAGCAGGACCGCTGGCACACCCGGGACGACTGCAGCGCGGATGTTCCCGATCGCGTGCGCGGATCCCCGGGGCCCGTAACTTGCCAAGGGCACGCCGTCAGGCAGGCCGAGCATGGCCAGGGCCTCGACCCAGCAGCCGATGGGCTGATGTGCTACCGCGTAAGCCGTGGCGTACGGCGAATGGGTGTGGATCACGCAACCGATGTCGGCCTGGTCGGCGTACATCGCAGTGTGCATCTCAACGACCGCGCCCTGAATCGGGGTCAACTCGCCCTCCCGGAGGATCCCGTCGAGGCCGACCCGCACGACGGCCTCGGCCGGATGGTCGCGAAGCGTCGAGCCGCCTGTGAAGTACATCTCGTCTTCGCCCGCCACGCGGAGGCTGACGTTCCCGTGGGCGTTCGCCGAGATCGCCCCGCTGGCGACGACACGCCTCGCGACCTCGACTATCTGGTCGACCATGTCGCGTTTCACCTGTCCACCCCCCTTTTTGTTGGCAGCGAAGTGCCACCGGGGTGTTTCTACCATTTGGGGCCGCCTCGAGGTAGACCCGGGTCCATGGAACGTCTGGGATTTCAGCCCTCCGGAGCTTTTGCGTGGCGCTGGCACCCTTGCGGCACAAGCGAAGTTCCACAGGGTCGAAAGTGGGCTGTTCGCACGGCGGTGAACTGAAGAGCGGCAACAAACCGATGCCCTGTACGGTCTTGTGGTCAACCTCGCGTGGGCTCAGCGGGCTTGGGTGACTTCGGTGTAGGGGCTGAGGGATAGTCAAGACCTGTGGATTGGCGTGCCACGACGAGGCGGCAACGTCAGTTGCACGAAAGGGGCGACTTTGTCGGAGCGATCAGGAACCCTCGCTGACGATCCGTTCCGTGGTCGGTACCCGACCAGTCACGCACGGCTGACGGGACTGCCCTGGGATGCGTCGTACCACAACGGTCCTGCGCCTTGGGATACTGGCCAGCCGCAGCCGGCAATAGTGCGTTTGGCACCCGAAGGCGGATTCGCCGGAGCGGTGCTCGATGCGGGCTGCGGAACCGGCGAGAACGCTCTTCACGTCGCCTCGCTGGGATTGTCGGTTCTGGGCGTTGACGTGACTGAGACGGCACTGGCGATCCCCGAGGGAAAGCCGACGACCGTGGGATCGAGGTTGAGTTCGCTGTGGCTGACGCATTCCAGTTGGAGCGTCTGGGGCGCAGGTTGGAGACGGTGCTGGACTGCGGACTGTTCCGCACCTTGGACGGCGACGAGCGACCAGGATACGTGGCCAGTCTGGCGTCGGTGACCGAGCACGATGGAACCCTGTACATGTTGTGCTTCAGTGACGATGGTGCCGATGCTGGCCCGTACCCCATCGGCCAGGAAGAGCTGAGAGCGGCTTTCAACCCCAGCAATGGATGGCATGTTGCCGCCATCGGACCGGACAGGGTTCAGACGAGATACCACGACGACGGCGCACCGGCCTGGTTCGCGACAATCAACGGATCTAGACCGCGGGACTGGTCCGCCCGGTGAGCGGTCCCGTGCCGTCACTCGTGAATCATTGGCTTCTCATGGCTGGCGGATGTGCATCCAAACGCGTATCTGGCTGCTCGGCAACGAGCACACGAAGCGCTCTGGCCGACGACCATGTCACCCGTACGCTCAGCAATCGACAAGTGCCGTCCGGACGGCCCGTCAGTTGTCACCCGGGGGTCGCCCTCTCTTCGCCAGAGTTGGGACGCGTCCCTGTGCCAGGGCCGCTCCCGCCAGGATGACAAGGCCCCCGACTGGCTCGTACCAGGTGACTGGCTCGCTTAGGAAGGCCGCGCCGACGACGACTGCGAAGACAGGTGTGACGTAGGTTACGGTGCTCGCGATGGTGCCGCCGGCGCGCGCGATGACGTCGAAGTTGAGTATGTAGGCGACTCCGGAACCGAGGACGCCAAGGCCAGCCAGCCCGTACAACGAGGCTGCCGCGACGTGGGCATGGACGTGACCGGTGAGGACGGCGAAGGGTAGAAGCTGCACGGCACCGCAGAGCACCTGGCCGGTGGCGAGTGCGACCGGGCCCTCAGGGAGGTTGGTCAGATGTTGCCTGGCATAGGGAAACCCGACGCCGTAGCAGCCGACAGCGCCTAGGCAGGCGCCGACGCCAAGCAGTTCGCCGGAGCCGAGCCCGTTCCACACGCCTACAACGACAAGGACGCCGGCGAAGCCCAGGGCGAGTCCTCCGATGCGTTCGGCACTCGGTCGCTCTTCGCGAAAGACGGCGAGGACCATGAGCAGTGCCGCGACGGGGGTCAGAGCGTTGATGATCCCAGCCAGGACGGCCGAGATGTGGGTCTCTCCGTAGGAGATGAGGGTGAACGGGACGCTGTTGAGGAAGATGGCGAGCACGAACAGGTGCCCCCAAGTCGACCGCCGGCGCGGCAATCTGGCTCGGGTCAAGCCGCTGATGAGGACAAGGGCGAGGGCACCTACTGCCAGCCGGCCGAAGGCAACGTCCACTGGCGAGAACGACCGCAGGCCGAGCTTGATCCACCAGAACGAGCAGCCCCAGATCGCCGCCAGCAGCACGAACGACACAGGCCAGGGGATAGCTCCCGCGCGAGTCGAGGTGAGCGTGCGGGCCGCGGCGCCAGAACGTGTCATCTGGCTGACTGGTCCGCGCCAGCGGACAGGAGAGTGGTCTCCCCGGGAATGATCGCTCGGTACCTGTCGCTCGAAGCCTTGTCGCGAACTTCCGGGTGGCCTGACACGGCTCCCGCTACCGATCCGACTGCGCACGCCCCGGCGACGGCGCGCGCACGAGAAAGCGCGCCGACAGGATGACCCACGACCCAAGTCTACGAAGAGCGACCGCTTGCAAGTCCCTGGGAAACGTGATGGCTGTCCGGCGCGCACGACATGAGTCTCAGCCGGCCATCGCGTTGCGCGTCGCCCCGCGGCACCGGCAAGTCTGCCCGGGTAGGTTGGGCGTCTCAGGAACATGTGACCGGGGGGATGGCATGGCGGAATTTGTGCAGCTCATGGAGATCAAGACTTCGCGCATCGACGAAGTGAATGTGCTCGTGAGAAAGATGGTGGAAAAGCGCGGGGACCGCTTTCTGGCCGGCCGGGCTGTGCACGCCGCGGACAGGGACCGGGCGGGTTACTACTTCGCGATCGTCGAGTTCGACTCTTATGAGGAGGCGATGAGGAACTCGAATGATCCGGCGACAGGTGAGTTTGCCGAGCAGCTGGGAGCGCTTCTCGACGAGCCGCCCAGGTTCTACAACCTCGATGTGCTGCAGGAGTACCGGAAGTAGCTTGCTGACGTCGTATGTGAACCTGCCTCAGTGCCACGCCGGCGAAGCGGATTCTGAGTCGTGGCGCCGTCCGCAAATGGGACCAGTAGCGTTGAATCTCGTGGAAACCTGGGATGTCATTCGAGCTCGCCGCAACGTTCGTGCCTATGAGGACCGGGAGATAGCCCCCGGGTGACCTCGACCGGATCCTCGAGGCCGGGTGGCGATCACCTTCGGCGTCGAACCGTCAGCATTGGGACTTCGTCCTCGTGACCGATCCCGGTCAGCTGCTGGAGCTGTCGACCGTATGGACCGCGGCTGGTCACCTCGCGAAGGCAAGAGCAGCGATTGTCCTCGTTCTCCCGGAACCTGAGGACGAGCGTTATCGGACCATAGATCACTACGACCTCGGCCAGGCGACCATGGCCATGATGCTGGCTGGCGCGGACCTGGGTATCGGCAGCGGACATTCCGCGGTCGGGAACCAGGAAGCGTGCCGGCGGATCCTCGGCATCCCACCAGACCATCTCTGTGCCTACATGCTCGCTTTCGGCTATCCGGAAGGTCGACCGCTACAGCCGATAGCCAAGCCAAAACGGCGCCCATTCGACGAAGTGGTGCACAGGGGTCACTGGTAGGAGGCCACGTCAGTCTTGCCGGACCGTGTTCACGCCCGCAGGCCCGGGCGCCCCGGGTCTCATCGTGCCAGGGCGATGACAGGCGTGATGGCGTCGGCGAAGGGTGGCTCTCTCGTGCCCACCCAGGGTTGGGCGGGCTGAAAGTCACGGGTGTCGTTGGCAAACGCCGTGCAGGCGAGGATGCGAGTCTGGGCCTGCGAACCCTGACCGACCTCCAGGGTGAGGCGGAACCGGCTCGCCTCCTCCACGGCGATGGACCCAGAGTTGGCGGTGAACGCTCCGAGGCTGACCGGCCCGGCCGGCACCCAGAAGTTGAACCCGGCCGCGGGGACCGCGGCCGGGATGCTTGCTACGAAAGACTCCGCCACGTGCTCAGTCGTGGGGGTGGCCCCGACCAGACGCACCGTGCCCCTGACGCTGCCTGTGATCGGGCTCATCTGAGCGAGGGCGGAGGCAACGCCCTGGGGGAAGGTGACCTCGGTCTGAAAGCCCGACACCACGAAGCGGTGGCCCGGTGCCGGGGCGTCCGACGAGATCGTGGCCCTCGCCCTCACGTGCAGGACGATCGGTGTCTCGACCGGGTCGGGACAGTAGAGCTGGTAGGCACCAGTGAGAACCCTGGGTGCCGACTTCGGAGAGGTTGCGCCGGAGCCGGACACCGCAAGAGCCCCTACCAAAAGGAGCGTGCCGGGGACAATGGCCCCGGCGAGGACACCGGCACGGCGGCGTCTGGGCATGGAATGACACTACCCGCCCTTCGCAGGCGCGCTTTGCGAGGTCGGCAACTCGCCAGCAAACGCACGAGGTGAGCATGCCGCCCGGCCTACGGCCCAGGTTGCCGCGCCCAGAACAGGATGCGCTTGAACGTGTAGAAGTATGGAGCCTGCCAGCCCAGCACCTCGGCGAGCCTTAGCCTGTAACGCTCCACGAACGGGTCGAACACCTCGGGCGGGAGCAAGCTCTTGAACCGCAAGAGGGTGGTGCCTTTCGTCCACTCGAGGACCGCCGCGGACGAGTTAAGGTGGTGACCGTAGACCTGCAGGCGCACATGTTGTTGTGAGAAACCGAGCTCGTCGAGGATCTCGGCGTAGCGCTCGGGGGCGCACACTGGGTGTATGCCAGGTGCCGGATCGGCACCCAGGTGGTCGCGGAACGGCGCCTCTCGCGCCACCTCGATGGCGACGGCATGGGAGGGGTGGTCGGCGTTGGCAGGGACCTGGACGGCCAGCTGACCTCCGGGGCGCAGGCCGGCGGCCAGTTGCCGCAGCAGGCGTGGATGGTCGGGAACCCATTGCAGGCTCGCGTTGGCGAAGACGACGTCGAAACCGGCCTCGGTGGCGAAGCGGCCGATATCGCCCAACTCGAAGCGAAGGCCATCGCCGGCGCGGGGACGGGCCTTGGCCAGCATCGCCTCCGAGGCATCCATCCCGACGGTTGCGCCGGCCCTGGTCTGCGCGTGCAACTGGGCGGTGAGCGCTCCGGTTCCGCAGCCCAGGTCGATCACGTCACCGCCCGGGACGGGATGCACCATCGCGAGGAGGTCGAAGAACGGCTTGGCGCGTTCGGCGGCGAACTTCGCGTACTGGTCGGGATCCCAACCGTGGCCGACCTCCGTCTCCTCCGGCATCGACGTACCTCCCGGCATCGTGGGCAGCGCTCGTCTGGCTCAAGCGAGAATAAGGGCATGAAGCACCCCTCCGCCGCTCCGCCCGAGGAGGTCGTTCTCGAAGGCTTCGCACTGCGGCGCTACCAACGCCGCGACGCGCCGGCTCTGGCGGTGGCGATAGCCGAGAGTCTGGAGCATCTCCGCCCCTACATGCCGTGGATCGCGGGCGAGCCACTGAGCTTGGAGGAGCGCGAGGTGGTGATCGAACGCTGGGACCGGGCCTGGGCCGAAGGAAGCGAATACAGCTATGAGATGTTCCGGGGCGCTCGCGTCGTCGGCGGGGCAGGCCTCATGCGACGGATCGCCGCCGACGGCCTCGAGATCGGCTACTGGGTGCACCCGGCCTTTGTCGGTCGCGGTTTCGCGACCCGTGCGGCGCAAGCTCTCACGACGATCGGGTTTGGGCTGCGCGGAGTGACCCACATCGAGATCCATCACGACAAGGCGAACATCGCCAGTGGTCGTGTTCCCCTGAAGCTGGGTTTCGAGATGGTGGGCGAGGTGCACGTCGAGATCGCGGCGCCCGGCCAGACGGGTCGGAACTGTGTCTGGAGGGTGGACCGCACCGGTTGGGCTGCAAGAACAAAGGAGATCGCGCCGGAGCGTGGAACCCGAACCGCCGCCGGTGGGGGAGAGGGTCACCTCGACTGAACCGGCGCGGTCAGTCGCCTTGCGCCAGCCACTGTTACAGCCGGCCGGGAAGATCGGCTATCGAGAAATGCGCCCTGGCGACGGCTTGATTGCGGTTGAGCAGGTCCGCACCGGGCTGCGCCAACCATGCGGCCAGGGGCGTCGGGTCTTCGATCTCGAACCATTGAAAGCCGAAAGTCCGGATCCGGGTACGGTCCGATGGCGAGAGGACGGCGGTAAAGGGCCGACTCGACGCTCGGATTGCCGAAGCCTTCCCAAGTGGAAGGCAGGGTCACCACCTCGCACGCCGCATAGGCATCTGCCAGCGTCGCTTCAGGCCACGCCGGGCCCCGCAGCACACGGATCTTGTGCCGGGCCGCCTCGACCAGGCCTTCGAGCTCTTGGTCGTAATCGTCCTCGGGCGGCCCGAGCAGCCAGTAGACAGCACCGAGGTTCATCGCGAGGCGCAGGCCACCGGCGACGTTCTTGCCTGCGACGGCGCGCGTCGGTTGGAGAACGACAAGCTCGTCTTCGCCCAGTTCGAGAGCCGCCCGAGCCGCACTGCGGTCGCCCGGCGGTGGGCTCGGGTCGAAACAGGTTGTAGAACACATCGGCCTCGATGTTTCTCGCCGCCAGTTCACGCTTGGACCGGGCGTTGATGCACACGTGCCGCCAGGCAGGGTCGGTCGGAAGCGGGCCGAGATGTGCAAGACGCGGCCGCTGCTAGGAGAGGTCGTGGTGGCGCAGGATTGCGGGCCTGCCTGTGATCGTGGTGGCGACGATTTCGCCGGCCACAGGATTCAAGGGAAGCGAGCAGAGGTTCTCCACGAGCACCAGGTCCGCTCCTGAGAGCGCATCTGCGACCTCCGATCGCAAAGCCGGGATGTCGCTGACCACGGCGCCGATCGCGAGGCCCGGCACGAGCTGATCGGCATGCCGGGCGCCGGCCACAGTCTTCACATCGAACCCGAGGTGACGAAAGGCCCACGCCCACTTGGCGGCTTCCACCGAGACGCCGTCGGGGCCCCCGAGGCGGTAGGAGACGACGGCGAGGGTGCCGGAGGCTGGGAGGCGCACGCCCGCACCGTAGTCGTCGACGGCCGCGGTTGGAACGTGCCCACAGTCCTCGTGCCGCCCCGCCTTCCTTGCGACGGCGGGCGCCAGGCTCTAGAACGTGGTGGTGCAAAAGCGGGCGTTGATCACCGGCATCACCGGACAAGATGGTTCCTACCTGGCGGAATGGCTGCTGTCGGAGGGTTACGAGGTGGTCGGCATGGTCCGGCGCTCCAGCACTCTCAACTTCGAGCGGATCGCCCACATTCAGGACCGATTGACACTCGCGTCAGCCGACGTCCTCGACGAGGTCTCGATGATCGAGGTCCTGCGCGAGCATCGCCCGAGCGAGGTCTACAACCTTGCGGCCCAGTCGTTCGTCCAGACGTCCTGGGGCCAGCCCGTGCTCACCGGCGAGGTCACCGCCCTCGGCGTGACCCGCATACTCGACGCCATCCGCCTGACCAATCCCGAGATCCGCTTCTACCAGGCCAGTTCGTCGGAGATGTTCGGCAGGGTGCGAGAGGTCCCCCAGCGCGAGACGACGCCGTTTCTACCCGCGCAGTCCCTACGGGGTGGCGAAGGTCTACGGGCACTGGATCACCGTCAACTACCGCGAGAGCTACGGGTTGCATGCTTCCTCGGGGATCCTGTTCAACCACGAGAGCCCGCGTCGCGGCCTCGAGTTCGTCACCCGCAAGGTCACCAACGGCGTCGCGCGGATCAAGCTCGGCCTCGATCGTGAGATCAGGCTCGGCAACCTGGAAGCCAAGCGCGACTGGGGCTTCGCCGGAGATTACGTCCAGGCGATGTGGGAGATGGTCCAGCAGGACGAGCCCGACGATTACGTCATCGCCACCGGCGAGACCCACTCGGTGAGAGAGCTGTGCGAGGTGGCCTTTGCGAGGGTGGGGCTCAACTACGAGGATCATGTCCAGATCGACGAGCGCTTCAAGCGGCCGGCCGAGGTTGACTTCCTCGTTGGCGACGCAGCCAAGGCACACGAGAAGCTCGGTTGGAAGACCCACGTCGGCTTCGTGGGGCTCGTCGAGATGATGGTCGACGCCGACCTCGAGCTGTTGCGCCGCCAGGTTTCCTGACCGGCGGAGCGGCCCTCCGGCCCGGTGTCGCGAGGGAACGGCACGAGCTGTGGTGAGCGAAGGGGCGCCGGCAGGCTGACCGCCGGGCACGCGCGTGACCAGGGCGCCAGCAGCCCCGTAACATGGGCGTTCTTCATGCCGCCTGCTGTTCGTCTCCACGAGGCCGTAGCGCTCGCCGGCCGATTCCCCCTCCTCGCAGGAGCTTGCTTGGAAGTTGGCGAAGGCGAGGTCGTGCATCTGCGCGGCCCGAACGGGGCCGGCAAGACGAGTCTGCTCAAGGTTCTCGCGGGTTTGTTGGCGGTGCACTCGGGTGAGGCGACCGTGCTCGGCTGGGACCTCGTCGCCGACCGGCGCGCCGTGCGCCGCGAGGTCGGCATGCTCGGCCACCAGTCCTTCTTGTACGAGGAGCTGACGGTGGAGGAGAACCTGAGGTTTGCCGTGCGAGCGGCCAGGGGCGCTTCATCTTCGATCCGCCCGGCGCTCGAGCAGTTCGGCTTCGCAGGTCGTCTCGCGTCGGTCCCCGTCAGCAGGTGCTCCGCCGGACAGCAGCGCCGCGCCTCGCTCGCCGTGCTCGTCGCGCGCGGAGCGCGGCTTTGGCTGTTGGACGAGCCGCATGCGGGACTCGACCAGGACGGCCGTGACCTTCTCGACGAGCTCCTCGCCGGGTCCCGGGCGGCCGGTCGCACCGTCCTGTTCGCCTCCCACGAGCTCGAGCGCGCGACCGCCATCGCGGAGCGGACCGTTCACCTCGCGGGCGGCCGTGTCGTAGAGCAGCCCGAGGCCGCCGAGACGGCCGAGCCGGTCAAGGAAGCGCCCGCTCATGTTGCGTGACGCCGCCCTCGTCGCCGGCAAGGATCTCCGCATCGAGCTCCGTTCCAGGGTCGGCCTCAACCAGATCGGCCCCTTCGCGATCGCGGTCCTGCTCCTGTTCGGCCTTGCACTGGGCCCCGACAGGCAGGTCCTCGCCCCGGCCTCCGCCGGTCTCTTCTGGGTCGCGGTGCTGCTTTCGACAGTGCTCGCCGTCCAGCGCAGCTACGCCATCGAGTCGGCCGACGCCGCTCGGGACGGGCTGCGCCTGTCCGGACTCGACCCCGCCGGGATCTTCCTCGGCAAGACGGGCGCCGTCGCCGCCCAGCTCCTTGTTCTCGAGGCCGCGCTCAGCCTCGGGGTCGCGCTGTTGTACGGGGCGCACTTGTCGGGCGCTCTGGTCCTGGTCGGTGCCTGCGTGACCGGCACCCTCGGCCTCGCGGCCGTCGGCACGCTCTACGGGGTGGTGGCATCGGGGCTGCGGATCCGCGAGACGCTCCTCCCCCTGCTGTTTCTCCCCGTGGTCGCACCCGTCCTGCTCGCCGCGACCAAGGCTTGGGACGAGGCCCTCGCGGGAACACCCGGCCGCGCAGGAGGGTGGCTGGACGTGCTCGTGGTCTTCGCCGTGCTCTACGTCGCGATCGGCATCGTGGCGTTCGGGCCGCTCCTGGAGGATGGATGAGCATGCCGGCGCGTACCGTGCCGCCGGATCGTGCGGCTGTCGCACTGCGGGTGCTGGGTGTGACGGCACTCGTCGGCGTCGTGGCGACGGTGTGGTTGGGTCTTTTCGTCACGCCGCCGGACGAGTTCATGGGCAATCTCGTGCGCCTGCTGTACGTCCACCCGCCGATGGCCTGGGTCGCGTTCCTCGCCTACGGGGTCGCCAGCCTCGCGAGCCTGCTTTACCTGTGGCCGAGGACGAGAGCGGAGCACTTCGACCGCGTTGCGGGCGCGTCGGCCGAGGTCGGTGTCGTCTTCACAGGCCTCACCCTCGTCTCCGGGTCCATCTGGGGTCGCCCCACCTGGGGCGCGTGGTGGGTCTGGGACCCTCTGCTCACCACCACGGCCCTGCTGTTCGTTCTCTATCTCGGCTATCTCGCCCTGCGGCGTGTGCCGGGCGAGTTCCACGTCCGGGCCCGTCGCTCGGCGATCGGGGCCCTGATCGCCTTCATCGACGTGCCGATCGTCTACCTCTCGGTCGAGTGGTGGCGAAGCTTGCACCAGGCACCCACCGTCCTCAACCCGACGACGCACAAGACCTACGTGCACGGATCGATGGCCTGGACGTTGCTGCTCGGCTTCGTGTCGTTCACGCTCGTTTACATCTGGCTGATGGCGCACCGTTACCGCCTCGCGAAACTGCAGGACCGGGAAGACAGCGAAGGGCTTGAGGTCGCCCTCGCGGAGCGCCGCGCCGAGGCGGTGGCCGGATGAACGGCTACGTGGAGGCCGGCTACGTGGTGGTCCTCGGCACGCTCTCGATCTACGGGGCGACACTCGTCACCCGTGAGCGGGCGGCGCGGCGACGAGTCGGCGCGGCAACGAGTGTCGCCCAGCCAGGCGTCCCCACCGAGCCTCAGGTGGCGCGCGGAGATGCCCCGGTGGTGAACCACGGTGGTGTCGAGGATGAAGAGCGGGGCTCAGGTCCATGACCGGGGTCGGAACGAGGACCGGCGACAGTTTCTTGCCTGGCGACGCCTTCGAGGACGAGCCCAGCTCCGGCGACGCGGGGACCGCCCCGGCCGGGCCGCAACGCCGGCAGAGAGCCCTCAGCTCCGAGCAGCGGCGTCAGCGCCGGCGCCTCGGAGTGGTCGGGCTCGTGATCGTCGCCGCCATCGGGTTCCTGGTTTTCAAGGGGATCACCTCGGCGATCGTGTTCTTCAAGACGGCGAACGAGGCGATCGCCCAGAGAGCTGCCCTCGGCAACAGCACCTTCCAGCTCGAGGGCATGGTCATGCCGGGGACGGTTCGCACGTTGCGGGGCAGATCAGGGACGACGGTTGCCTTCGTCGTCGAATCGAGCGGCGTCAAGGTCTCCGTGACCAATAGCGGGTCGGCTCCCCAGCTCTTCCAGCCCGGGATCCCTGTCGTCGTGGTCGGTCACTTCGTCGGTACGACAGACCGGTTCGCCTCGGACCAGATCCTCGTCAAGCATTCCAACGTCTACATCGCGGCCCACCCGAATCGGGTGAAAGCACTGAACGGGACCACCAGATGAACGCCGCCCTGGGACTGATCGGGGTTGCCCTCGGCCTGCTCGCGGCGGTGTCGGGAGTTGTCACGATCGGCGTCGGCCTTCTGACAGGACGCCCGTCGCTGTTCCGCCTTGCCCGCACGTTCGCCCTCTGGGTGCTCGCCGGGGCGGTGCTGTCGACCGTCGCCATGGAACGGGCGCTCCTCGTCCACGACTTCTCGATCGCCTTCGTGGCGGCGAACAACAGCCGCGGAACGCCTCTTTTGTACTCCATCACCGGCATGTGGTCGGCTCTCCAGGGCTCGATCCTGCTCTGGGCGCTCATCCTCGCCGGCTACCTGGCCGCGATGACCCACGCGTTCCGAAAGCGCGCCTCCGATCCGCTCGTCGCCTGGTCAAGCCTGATAGGGCTGTGCGTAGCCGTGTTCTTCTTCGCCCTCATGGCCGGCCCCGCCAATCCTTTCGCGCACGTCGCCGGCCAGGTCCCGGTGGACGGCTCCGGACCGAACCCGCTCCTGCAGGACAACCCTCTCATCGCTTTCCATCCGGTCTTCTTGTACCTGGGCTTCGTCGGGTTCACGGTGCCGTTCTCCTTCGCCCTTGCGACCCTCGTGACGGGGCGCCTCAACGAGGGGTGGCTCGGGGCGACCCGACGTTGGACCCTGTTCGCATGGGGCTTCCTCACGATCGGCATCGTGCTCGGGGCGTGGTGGTCCTACCAGGTCCTCGGGTGGGGGGGCTTTTGGGGATGGGACCCGGTCGAGAACGCGGCACTGCTTCCTTGGCTCTGCGGCACGGCGTACCTGCACTCGGTGATGGTCCAGGAGCGCAGGGGCCTCCTGCGGGTGTGGAACCTGTCACTTCTGATGGCGGCTTTTTCCCTCACGATCCTCGGGACGTTCCTCACCCGCTCCGGAGTGCTCGTCTCGGTGCACTCCTTCTCCAACTCGACGGTCGGCCCCGTGCTGCTGGGATTCTTCGGCTTCGTCGTGGCGGTCAGCGTCGGGCTGATCGCCTGGCGGGGCGACCGCCTGCGTTCGCCGGGGACGATCGACGCCGCCGTCTCCAGGGAAGGGGCTTTCCTCGTCAACAACCTCCTTTTCGCCGGGTTTGCGCTCGTCGTGCTCCTCGGGACCGTCTTCCCGCTCTTTGTCGAGGCGCTCAACGGCCAGCAGGTCACCGTCGGGCGGCCCTACTTCGACACGATGACGCTTCCGATAGGTTTCGCACTCCTGTTCTTCATGGCCGTGGCTCCGGCGCTCCCGTGGCGCAAGGCGGCGTCGGGGGTGCTCCGTCGGCGGCTCGCGATCCCGGCGTGGGTCGGTGTCGGGGTCATCGTGGTCTGTGTCCTCGCGGGCGTGCGCGGTCTCACGCCTCTGCTGGCGTTTGGTCTCGGCGGTTTCGCGGGGGCGAGCGCCGTGCGTCAGCTCGTGCTCGCGGCACTCGGGTCCCAGCGCGGGCGGGGGGGCGTGGCGGGCACTGTTCGGCAGAGCCAACGGTGGGATGATCGTGCATCTCGGCGTCGTCGTCGTGGCGGTCGCCCTGGCAGCAGCCAGCTCTTACGGCCAGAGGACCCAACTCGTCTTGAAGCCTGGCCAGTCGATCGGCTTCGACGGTCACAGTTTCACCTACGTGGGCTGGAAGCAGTTCAGCCTCCCGAACAAGAGCGGCGAGATCGCGACCGTGCTGGTGGACGGGGCTCCCTTTCACCCGGCCATCAGCGTGTTCCCCGGAAGTGAGGGGATCGGCACCCCGGCGGTGGATTCCTCGGTTCGCGAGGACACCTATCTCACCCTCGCTGACATCGACGCCTCACCACATGGCCCGGCGACCATCGACGTCGTCATCCAGCCCATGGTGCTGTGGCTCTGGGTCGGGGGGGCCCTCACCGCCTTCGGCGCAGTTCTCGCCGCCGTCCCGATCAGGCGCCGCCGTGGCTCCAAGGACACGCCCGATGAGCCCGCATCCGCCGGGCTGACCGAGTTGCCCGACGGGCCGGAAGCGGCCGTGCCAACCGGCCCGGCGGGCGCGCTTGAGGACCCGGCCCCGGCTCGCGTCGGAGCAGGGACGGGCTCGTGACAAGGCGGAGTCGCCAGGCGAAGCTTGCGCGTTGGGCAGCATGCGGGGTCGGTCTCGGCGCGCTGGTGCTGGTCGCCGTGCTGGCGGGCCGTCCAGCCGCCACCCAGACCGCCTCGAGCTTCCTCACAGGCAAGCCGGCCCCACCGGTCGCGGGCCGCAACCTTGCCGGTGGCGACTCGTCACTGGCGAGCTTGCGGGGCCGCTTCGTGCTTCTCAACTTCTTCGCGAGCTGGTGCCCCCCGTGCCGCAGCGAGTCACCGGAGCTCGTCAAGTTCGCCTACGGCCACCCCGCCGGCCAACGGGTCGCGGTGCTCGGCGTCGTCTTCGGCGACACGGCTCAGAACGCGGCGGCATTCGAGCGACAGGTCGGGGCCACCTGGCCCTCGGTCGCCGACCCCGGCGAGCGGATCGCCATCAGCTACGGCGTCGACGATCCGCCGCAGTCGTTCCTCGTCGCGCCCGACGGCCGGGTTGTGGACCGGATCCTCGGAGGTGTGACTGCAGCCGGCCTGGACCGTCTCGTCGCGCATGCTGTGGCGGTGCGCCCGTGATCACCGGAGTTGACCCGCACGCCGGGCGCAAGCTCGAGCGGGCCGGACACGGGGCCATCCCGCTCCTCGCGTCCCGGCTGGCGTGGCTGGTCGCGGCCGTGGTCGCCTTGATCGCCCTCGGCATCGGCAGCGTGCACCCGCAACAGCCGAGCTCGTCGGCGAGGATCGCTCACCTCGACAGCGTCATCAAGTGCCCGAGCTGTGTCGACCTCTCCATCGCGGAGTCCGACGCGCCCATCGCCGGCGGGTTGCGGTCCGAAGTCGCCGCCTGGGTTCATGAAGGGCTCAGCGACGGGCGGATCGAGCAGCTCGTCGTCGCCCGTTTCGGTGAGCAGGCACTGCTCGTCCCCTCCGGGTCGGGAGCTGACGTCTTGTTGTGGGCGGTCCCGGTCGCCGTAGTGGGCACCGCCGCCGTTGTCCTGGCCGGGTACTTGTGGAGGCGACGGCGACTCGAGGTGCCCCTGTGAGCCTCAGGGGCACCATGGGCGAGAGCGGCCCCGGGATCCGGGCGCGTGGGCCGGGCCAGGACGCACTGGCGAACGAGCGGGAGTTCCTGCGGCGTTCGATCGAAGACCTCGAGGGCCAGCGCGCGGCGGGCGAAGTGGACGAACAGGACTTCGCAGTGCTGGATAACCGCTACCGCCGGCGCCTTGCCGAGGTCGAGGCGGTCATGGCCGCCCCGGGCGCCGGAACCGCCGGGGGCTCCGCGCTTTCCGACGGGCGAGCGCTCCCGCGAGACCGGCCCAGCGGTGCCTCACGGACCACGGCTGTTCGCCGGCTGCGCCGTTGGCTCGGAGGCGGGCGGGTGCGGCTCGTGGTGGCGATCGCGGCGACGGCCTGCTTCCTCGTCGCGGCGAGCGTGCTCGCGACCTCGCTCGCGGGAGTCCGCCTCCCGGGTGAGTCCGCGACGGGGTCGGTGTCCCTGTCGTCCGCTCAACAGGAGCGCGAGACACTGGACCGGGCGGCCATCCTGGGCAGCGAAGGGCAAGTGGCGGAGGCGGTCCAGCTCTACAACCAGGTCCTGGCGACGGATCCGGAACAGCCAGACGCCCTCACCTACGGCGGCTGGCTCGTCCGCCTGGCGGGGCTCTCCTCGAAGAACCGGCTCGTGATTGCCCGCGGTGACGCATCCGTCGCCCGGGCCGTCAAGGTCGCGCCCGGCTATCCCGACGCTCACGCTCTTTTCGGCGTGATCCTGTACGAGGATTTCGGCAGGCCCGCGGCTGCCTCGGCTCAGTTCCGCGACGCTTTGCGCGCGGGAGCCTCGAAGAACCTTCTCATGTCGGTCGCCCCGATCGCCGCGAGGGCATTCGCAGCTGCCAAGGAGCCTCTGCCACCCAGCTATCGCGCCGCGATGAGTGCCGCCGCGCAAGGGGCGTCTCACTGACCTGGTCGCCGAAGCCGCGGGCGGCCTCGCACGTAGGGCGCCGTCAGGTGGCGCTGGCTCCGAGAGACCGCAGGCGCTCCACGGCCGGTCCGAAGGCAGCCGCGAACGCCTCGACGTCCGCCCCGGTCGTCGACCAGCCGACCGACAGTCGCAGCGACCGGTCGGGGTCGACGCCCATGGCGGCAAGGACGGGGGAGGGCTCGATGGACTCCGACGAGCACGCAGAGCCCGAGTGCGCGGCGATGCCCGCCCGGTCCAGGCCGAGCAGCACTGCCTCGGCGAGGACCCCTCCGACCGCCACGTTCACGATGTGCGGCGCGCGCCGGACGAGGTCACCGAGCACGAGAACATCCTCGACGGAGGTGGCGGCTTTGACGAGCGCACCGGTGAGCTGCCGGGCCGCAGCCTCCTCCTGCTGCAGCCTTCCAGGCTCGCTGAGCGCAGCTGCCGCCGCGCCGAAACCGACTATCCCTATCAGGTTCTCGAGGCCGCCCCGTCGGGCCCGTTCCTGCGCGCCACCGACGATGAGCGGCTCGAGGCGCAGGCCCCGGCGCACGACGAGCGCCCCGATGCCGGCAGGGCCACCGAGTTTGTGAGCGCTGATGGATACGAAATCGGCACCCAACGAGTCGAGCTCGACGGGGACGTGACCCACTGCCGCGGCGGCGTCGATGTGCACCGGCACGCCCGCCGACCGGCAGCACGCCACGACCTCGGCCACCGGCTGCAGCGTCCCCACCTCGTGGTTGCACCATTGGCAATTCACAAGCGCCGGCCGATCGGCGGGGTCGGTGGCGAGAAGCGTCTCGAGATGGGAGAGATCGATCCGGCCTTTCGAGTCCACTTCGAGCACGAGGACGGCTCCCCGCCGGGCCGCAGCTTCGCGCACGCAGGAGTGCTCGACGTCAGCACAGATCACGGGGGCGTCGCCACGGGCCCGCCCGGCGGCGAAGACTGCGGTGTTGGCGGCCTCCGTGCCACCGCTCGTGAACACGACACGGTTCGCCGCCGTCCCGAGCAGCTTTGCCACGGCCTCTCGCGCGTTCTCGATGGCGTCGCGTGCCACATGGCCCTCGGCGTGGACGCGACCGGGATCGCCGGACCACGGCGCCTCCAGCCACGTCGACATCGCCCGCGCCGCCTCCGGCCGCAGCACCGAGGTCGAGGCGTGGTCGAGGTAGTGGCGGTCCCGCAACGGCGCTCGCACGCGGACTGCTCTAGCGCCAGGGGTCAGCCTGCGACAGTGGCACAGACCTTGTCGCCACGCGCCCGGGACGAGAGCTGAACCGGCACGCCGTCCCGGCACAGACCGTGGAGCAGGCCTTCGACGAGACCCCGGTCGGCCGCGCAGAGCACGGGATGATTGATGGCGGCGTCGCCGAAGGGGCAATGGTCCCGGATGATGGAGTTCGGCGATCCGCTCACGCCGCCGTGGGCGGCGAAGCCTTGCGCGGTCAACGCACCAGCGACCGCCTGCATGGCCGAGCGAAGCGACTTCGGAGCCTCGCCCGGTGCCATCTGCGTGGCGAGGGAGCGGCCGCACTCCTCGCCGACTTCGTGGGCGATCTGCTCGGCTTGCTGGGGGTCGACGATCGCCAGCAGGCGGCCGAGCAGTGCCAGGAGAAGGTCGTCGCGCAGTGCCGGCACCGAGACAGTCGTGTCGGCGGCACCCGAGAGGTAGCGCTTCGACGGTCGCCCTACCCCGGCGTTGCCACGGTCGACATAGACGTCGAGGTACCCGCCCGCGGCCAGCTTGTCGAGATGGTGGCGGGCGACGTTCGGATGAAGGTTGAACTGCTCGGCGACCTCGGTGGCGGTCACGCCCTGCCGCTCGCGGGCGAACAGGTAGATCTGCCGGCGGGTATTGTCACCGAACGCAGAGGTGATCGCGGCGACGGTCGCCGAGAACCCCTCGTCGGTGCTCACTGGTCCTTGCGGCTGGCGCGTGCCTTGACCCACACCTTTATCGTACCGGTGGCTCCTGCGCAGGTGAGCAGGAGCCGAGAGGCAAGGACTTGAATGACCGGAATGGCGGCAGGCCGATGACCAATCCCGACACGTCCCTGGAACAGGCCGTCCGCGCCGTCGTCGACCCAGGCCTGTTCCACAGCATCGGAGAGCTGGGGCTGCTTCGCTCGGTCAGGACCCGCAAGGGCCGTACCGAGGTGGTCGTCGCCGTTCCTTCCGCCGGGCACCCGGCGCCTCGAGAGCTGACCGACGCGGTCGAAAGGGCTGTGGCGGCCGCCGGGGGCGACCCGGCGCAGCTCGAGCTCGTCAACATGACCGATTCGGAGGAGGACGAGCTTCACGCGAGGCTCCGCGAGCTTGCCTTGCCGGCGCGCAACCGCGGTGCCGGCACCCACGGGCCGGAGGGTCGCGATGGTGCGGGCCACGGTGCGAGTGGGCACGGACACGGCGCCGAAGGGCCCGAGTCGCGCCCGAACCCCTTCACCGACAAGGCATCGCACACGAGGGTCATAGCGATCTCTTCGGGCAAGGGTGGAGTGGGCAAGTCGACGGTGACAGTCAATCTCGCGGTCGCTCTTCAGCGCCGCGGCGCGTCGGTGGCGATCCTCGACGCGGATGTCTACGGCTTCTCGGTCCCCTCCATGCTGGGCATCGACCGCCCCCCGGGGCTGGTCGGCGACTTGCTCATCCCGCCGGTGGCCCACGGCGTCCGCTGCATCTCGATGGGCTTTTTCGTGAACGAGGACCAAGCCGTCATGTGGCGGGGCCCCATGCTGCACAAGGCCCTCGAGCAGTTCCTCGTCGACGTGCACTGGGGCCAGCCGGACTTCTTGTTGCTCGACCTTCCGCCGGGCACAGGCGACGTCGCGATGTCCATCGCACAGTTCGTGCCCCGCGCCGAAGTGCTGGTCGTCACGACGCCGCAGGTTGCGGCCGAACGGGTTGCCCAGCGTGCCGCAGTGCTTGCCCGCCAGCTCCGCCTGCCCGTCAGGGGAGTTATCGAGAACGAGTCGTGGTTCACGGGCGACGACGGCAAGCGCTACGAACTGTTCGGCCACGGTGGCGGCGAGACGCTTGCGCACTCGCTCGGCGTGGCGCTGCTGGGCCAGATCCCCTTCCTGCCCGCACTGTGCCAGGCCGGCGACGCCGGTGTGCCGATAGCGGCCTTTGATCCCGAAGGTGAGGCGGGCCAGGCCTTCGCTTCGCTCGCCGAGCGGGTGGTGGCGCTCGGACCCGGGCGGGTGTACCGATCGGAGCTCTCGATCGGCTGAGGCCGGCCCGGTCTGCGGCGGTATGGGCTGTGACATCCGAGGCGTAGCTTCGAGGTCGTGGAAGCGGCATCCTTGTCGGTGATGAGCGAGCAATCCCGCCGTTGGGCCTCGACCATGCGCGGCCACCTGAGCGGCGAGGAAGGCCTCCGCACGGCGCATCATCCGGCCGTGGCTCTCGGGGGCGCGGCAGGCGTCCTCGACCGCGAGGCCCGGGAAGCCGAGGAGGAGTACTTCCTGGCACCGGGCGCGAGCCGCTCTGTCGGCGCCGGCAGCCGGGCGATCGAGGAGCCCGCCGATCCCTGGCGGACTTGTTTCGAGCGGGATCGGGACCGAATCCTGCACTCGGCCGCCTTTCGGCGCCTGGCCGGCAAGACCCAGGTGTTCATCTTCCCGGCGGACCACCAGCGGACCCGGCTCACCCACGCGTTGGAGGTCGTGCAGGTGGCAAATGCCATCTCGCGCGCCTGCCGGTTGAACGTCTCTTTGACCGAGGCCATCGCCCTCGGTCACGACTGCGGCCACGGCCCCGGAGGTCACGCCAGCGAGGAGGCGCTGTCACCGTTCTTGCCGGAGGGCTTCGACCACGCCGTCTGGGGCGCGGATGTCACGGCCGCGCCCCTCAATCTGTGTGCCGAGACCTTGGACGGGATCCGCAACCACTCCTGGTCACGCCCGTCGCCCGGCACGCCCGAGGGGGAGGTCGTCGCGCTCGCGGACCGGATCGCCTACTGCGCCCACGACCTCGAGGACGCGGTTCACGCTCAGATTGTGACGAGCGACGAGCTCCCACCGATCGTCGCCGAGCACTGCGGGACCACGAGGGGCCGCCAGCTCGACGCCTTCGTGACCGACGCCGTCACCACGACTCTGTCTTCGGGCACGGTCGCCATCAGCGAGACGATGGGCGAGGCGCTCGAGGCTCTGCGGCGCTTCAACTACGAGCGCATCTATCTCCGCCAAGCCTCGGTCGACCAGTCTGCTGCGGTCGTCGCGCTGTTACGGGCCCTCGTCGACCACTATGTCACGCACCCGGAGGCGCTCGGTCAGGGTGCCGAGCTCGTTACGGGCCCGGACACTCTCCGGGCCGCCGTCGGCTACGTGAGCGGGATGACCGACCGGTTCGCCTGCACCAAGGCCGTGGAGCTTTTCGGTGACCGCGCCGCCGCCCTGGTGAACGCCATGAGGCCCTTGTAGTTGCAGGCTTGCCCGGCTCTTCCTGCCTCAGCGAAGAGTGGCGGGATCCCTGGGTGGTAGCGGCGCGGCCGGCGCGCTCGGCGATGCGTGGAAGCGCCTCGGTGGATCCGCGCCGGGCTCAGGCGCTGTGCGACCGGCGCATGGGTCAGCGAACGCCGGGCGCACGGCTTGTGACCAGCGCCGCCCGGCCGGTCCCCTACGATGACTCGCGGAAGCGGAAGGAGCACTCGTGGACGTGCGTATCGGGATCATCCATTCAGTGAGAGAGCTCGACATCGACCTCCCCGAGGGGACGGAGAAGGCCGATGTGGTCGCGGACGTGGACAAGGGTCTCGCCCAGCCCGACGGCGTGCTCTGGTTCACCGACAAGCGGGGGCGTCACGTGGCTGTGCCATCAGCCAAGGTCGCCTACATCGAGATCGGCGGCGGCGGCGAGGACCGGCGCGTCGGCTTCGGGACCAACTGACGCCCGAGCTCGGTGCCCGAGCTCCTTTCTCACCGGCTGCTCTTCGTCACCGGTAAAGGCGGCGTAGGCAAGACAACTGTCGCCGCCGCGATCGCTTTGCTGGCGAGCGAGCAGGGCAGGCGCACACTTGTCTGCGAGGCCGAGCCGAAGGGCGATCTGGCCCGTGCCTTCGAGTGCGGCCCGACGCCGTTCACCGGCCGGCGTATCAGCGACGATCTCGTGGCCATGTCCATGGACACAGAAGCCTCGCTGCGTGAGTACCTGCGTGTCGTGGCGAAAGTGCCCACCATCGGCCACATCAGCCCGGTCGCCAGAGCATTCGACTTCGTGGCGACGGCGGCGCCGGGGATCAGGGAGATCCTGACGGTCGGCAAGTTGTGTTTCGAGATCCGGGCCGGCCGCTACGACCTCGTCGTGGTCGACGCCTCCTCGACCGGCAGCGTGGTCGGCCAGCTCGCCGCGCCGACCGGCATCAACGAGCTGATCCGCGTGGGCGTGGTTCGGTCCCAGACCGACTGGATACTGGAGATCCTCGGCGACCCGATCCGAACCGGTGCCGTGCTCGTGACTACGCCCGAGGAGATGCCTGTGACCGAGGCAGTCGACCTGGCTGCCCGGCTGGCGAGCGAGACGCCGGTTCACCTGGCCTGTGTGGTGGCGAACCGGGTCCTGCCCGAGCTGTTCGGCCACTCCGAGGAGCTGGTCTTCAATGAGCTCGCCCGCTCCCCGGCGCTCGAGGTTGTCGCTCGCGAGCTCGGCACTTCCCGCGGGCTCGTCGAGGACGTGCTCGCGGCGGCGAGGCTCGCGGTCACCGTCCGGCGCGACGGCGTCGCCCATCTCGAGCGACTTCGCGCCGAGATCCCCTCCGACGTGCCCCTGTTGTACCTTCCGTACCTCTTCGCACGCGCGCACGGGCTTCGTGCAGTCCGCCAGGTTGCCCACGCCCTGTCCGAGGAGCTGTTGACTTGAGCCGCCCGGAGCGCAGCCTTCGTCCCGGTCCCGAGAGCCGTCCGGCACTCGGGCGCGCCGGGTCCCCTCCTGACCAGGACAGGACGCGCCACCTCGAGCAACTGCTGTCGGCGAAGGAAATCGTCGTGGTCTGCGGCCCAGGCGGGGTCGGAAAGACGACGGTCTCGGCCGCGCTCGCCGCCACGGCGGCAGTCCGCCTCGGAGGCCGCGTGCTCGTTCTCACCGTCGACCCGGCGCGCCGCCTGGCGGACGCGCTCGGGATCGGGGGGCTCGGGAACCTCGCCCGTCGCGTGCCCGACGAGGCGTTCGCCGATACCGGTGTGCGGCCCAAAGGCGAGCTCTACGCGGCGATGCTCGACATGAGCGAGTCGTGGGATGCGCTCGTGCGCAGGCATGCGCCCGATCTGGGGACTGCGAACGAGATACTTGCCAACCCCCTTTACCGGAACGTCACCAGGCGGTTCGCACAGGGCCACGACTACATAGCCATGGAGCGCCTCCACGAGCTGCACGAAGAAGGCGAGTACGACCTCTTGGTCGTCGACACGCCCCCGTCGCTCAACGCGCTCGACCTGCTCGACGCGCCTGGGCGCGTGGCCGAATTCTTTTCGTCGAGACTGCTCCGCTGGCTCATCGTGCCTTACCGCTCCCGGCTGGTGAACCTCGCTTCCCGGCCCTTCTACCAGGTTGCCGACCGCGTGCTCGGCAGCCAATTCCTCGAAGACCTGGCCGGGTTCTTCATCCTGTTGCAGACCATGAGGGACGGTTTTGTCGGACGCGCCGAGGCGGTGAACCGCCTGATCCGGGATGTGCGCACGACATTCGTGGTCGTGACCACGCTCGAGGCGGTCCCGGCCGTTGATGCCGAGCAGCTCATCGAGAGCCTGCAAGACCGACGGCTGCATCTCGGCCTGCTCGTCTGCAACAAGGTATTGCCGGAACCCTTCTCGGACCCGCTCGTCGGCCGGACCGCCGAGCTCCTGGGCCAGCGCGCCGGCGAGCTGGCGGTGTCCCTGGGCGACCGCTTGGGGGCGGACCGGGCGAGAGCGGATCGTCGTACCGACGAGATGGTCGGCTGTGTCCTTGCCGAAGTGGCCCGCAGCTTTGCCAACTTCAGGCTCGTGGCGACGCGCGAGGCCGAGCTGTTGCGGGAGCTGTCCGCGGCGCACGAGGTGACCGCGATCGTGCCGTACCACCCTGGACATGTCACAGACCTGCAGGGCCTCTTGGACGTGGGCGCGAAGATCTGGGGGGACGAGGCCCCGCCGGCGGCCAACAAGGCCCGTCCCCGCACCGGCCGTCAGACCCGCGCCAAGCGTGGCTCGCCGTCCGCCACGGTGACGGCCACCTCCGAAAGGCGCGGCACGAGCGGTGGGGCGGAGGACCCGGTCCGTCCTCCGGCCGCGCCGGAACCCGATGCCGGATCTTGAGTCGTCATGGAGCGCGACGGGCGCGGCATGATCTCGTTGTCGCAGTTGCCGGACCGGTCCGGTCAGGGCGTCGGGGAAATCGACCAAGGATGGAGAACGTCTATGCCTGAGACCATGACCGCCGGATCAGCGCAGCGCGCCAGAGCCTGCGCCCCTCGAGCGTTACCGCAAGCCTGACCAGGACATATGAACCGCTCGCTCGTCCCTCTTGCCGCCAAGATCGTCCCCGCACCGGACCTGATCCGCCGGTACACGTCCTTTGACGGCCCCGAACGCCGCCATCTGGAGAGCCTGATGGCTTTCTGGAGCCTCCTCGCCGACCTGTCGTTCTCGGACCTGTTGCTGTTCGTGCCCGTCACGCGCGACCGCGGCGAAGGTGACGAGGACCTCGGGGCGTCCCAAGTTGCGACGGTTGACCACGGCGCGTTCGTCATACTCGGCCAGATACGGCCCACGACGAGCCAGACCTTGTACGAGGTTGACCTGGTCGGCCAGGTTCAGTCTGTCGAGAGCCTGACGAACGTGGTCGAGGCTTACGAAGCGGGCGTGATCGTACGCTCCGAGCAGCCGGGTGAGACTGCCGACGCCCTCGTGCGTGTCACGAACATCCCGGTTGGTCACCGCGGCAAGGTTCTCGGTGTGCTCTGCAGAGTCTGGTCGCCACGCACGACGCGGCGGCGGGGCACGTTGGAACGGGTCTACCTCGATCTGTTCGAGCGGCTGTCGGTAATGGTCACAGACGGCCTGTTTCCTTTCGTCGGCGGCCCCGCCGCGGCCGAGGAGGCGCCGCGGGTGGGAGACGGAGTGATCGTCGTCGACGCTCGGCAGCGGATCACCTACGCATCACCGAATGCAGTCAACGCCCTGCACCGTGCCTCGATCACTTCCGCCATCGTCGGCTCGAGCCTGGCCCTGCTCGGGCTCGAGACCTCGGTCATCGACGATGCCTTCTCGAGCAAGCTCCCCACGCTCGAAGAGGTGGAGCGGCCGCCCGACGTCAGATTGATGATCAGGTGCATTCCCCTCATCGCGCGAGCTGAGATTACGGGCGCGGCACTCCTGCTCAGAGACGTGACGGACCTGCGCCGCAGGGACCGGCTCTTGTTGACCAAGGACGCGACCATTCGCGAGGTCCACCACCGTGTGAAGAACAACCTCCAGACGATCTCGTCCCTCCTCCGGCTCCAGGCGCGGCGCTTGGACGAGGCGGAGGCCGCGGGTCGTATCGCTTTGCTCGAGGCCGAGCGTCGGATCCGTGCCATTGCCCTGGTCCACGACATCTTGGCGAGAGACGCCACCGAACAGGTGCCCTTCGAGCAGATCGTCGCGGCCCTCGTGAACATGATCCGCGAGACGAGCACGATCTCGTTCCCGGTGCGGATCGAGGTCACGGGGAGCCTTGGAGACGTCGCGGCCGAAGTGGCAACCCCACTTGCGGTCGCGATCGCGGAGCTGCTTCAGAACGCCGTCGAGCACGCCTTCCCAGCGCCTCGGTACGGAGAGGGCTCGCTCTGGGCCCCTGGGGCGGGACCCGGGCCGGCGCCAGAGTCCGTGGACCCGGGACCTCTGGCCACAACTCAAGTGCCGGGCCCGGAGCCGGTGTCCCGGAGCGAGGCGCGAGTCGATCTCGTTCTCGACGAACAGCCGGACGCTTTGGTGGTGGGCGTACGTGACAACGGCTGCGGGCTGCCCGAGGGATTCGACATAGACCGGACCCGCAGTCTCGGGCTGTCGATCGTCCGGGACCTTGTCCGCAGTCAGCTGGGCGGCACGATCAAGATGGACACCGACGGCGGCACGGTCGTCCGCCTGGAGATACCCGTAGGTAGGCCCTCTAACTGAGAAGTGGGCGGCTCACCAAGCGCGGCGGCGCTGAGCGGCCAGCCACGCCTTGCGGAGCTTGCGGCGCTCGTCCTCCGAGGTAGCACCCCAGACACCAGATTCCTGATTTGTGGCGAGAGCGAACTCGAGACAGGCTTCTCGGGCTTCGCACGAGAAACAGACGGCTTTGGCCGCGTCGATCTGCTCAATGGCTTGACCTGTGGTGCCGATGGGGAAGAACAGGTCAGGGTCAGTGTCCCGGCACTCGGCTACCTTGCGCCAATCGTCACTGTCCCACTCGCTCGAGCGGGTCCAGGTCAGAGCCACTCTGCCTCCTTGCGGCTTGGAAAGCGCGACAAATGTTCATGGCCGTCCAAGCGCGTCCGTGAACACGATCACAAACATTGCAGTCGACAACCAGACCGATAATCGCTGGCTGAACCCGGCGAACAGAGGGCCGATTACCTAACTGCGATACCTAATCTTAGGAGACGGTTCCAGTCGATGCAAGCATGTGATCACGATCACAATCAGAAGAAAATCGATTACCCTTAGTACGGCCGACAACAGGGAGCAAACAGCGTGACCGAGGTCTTCGCCCATCGGGGTTCGTCGCACCTGGCCAGGGAGAACACCGTCGAGGCTTTTGTCGCGGCGAGGAAGCTGGGCGCGGACGGGGTCGAGCTCGACGTTCACCTGACTGGGGACGGCATCGTGGTTGTGCACCACGACGGCCAGGTGCCTGGGCTCGGGCCCTTCGCCCGCCTCCGGTCGGCGGAGCTGCCCGCATGGCTACCGTCGCTCGCGCAGGCGCTGGAAGCCTGCCGGCCGCTCGCAGTCAACGTCGAGATCAAAGAAGACGAAACGGACGCGGGACCTGAGCGGGACCGGGAACTGGCCGTTGAGGTGGCGAGGCTGCTGGCGGAGCGTGACGACGCTTCTTCGATCCTGGTCTCATCGTTTTCTCTCGCAGCGATCGACGCCGTCCGCGCCCTGCGGCCGAACCTCGCGACGGCGTTGCTGGTGGATCTGGACACGGATCCGATGGAGGCGCTCGTGACGGCGCGTGAACACGGCCACGGCGGCCTGCACCCGTTCTTTGCTTGCGTGAACGCGGGGCTGATGACGGCAGCCAAGGACTGCGGCGTGGCGATCAGGACCTGGACCGTGGACGACCCGGCCCGGATCGCGGCGCTCGCCGGCCTCGGTGTCGACGCGGTCATCACCAACGACGTGGCGGCAGCCCTGCGGGCTCTCGGGCGGTTCCATCCTGCTGCGGAGGCGCCGCCACCGGTCGGCACCTGAGCAGCACCTGACCCCCGGGGTGGCCGGCGAACCCCCGGTCGGGGAGAATCGTCCTATGAGAGTTGCCGTCTGTGTGAAGCAGATCCCCGACACTGCGGACCCTCCCGTGCTCGACCCGCAGCATCACACCCTCGTGCGGGAGGGCAAGCTGATCATGGACGAATCGGATAGCTACGGGGTGGAGATGGGCCTTCAGCTCGTGGAAGCCGGCGAGGGCGGCGAGGTCTCACTCATCTCGATGGCCCCGAACGGCGAGACGAACGGGTTGCGCACGGCGCTCGCCATCGGAGCCTCCAGGGCCGTCGTGGTGTCCGATCCCTTGCTGGCCGGCTCGGACGCACTCGGGACGGCGAAGGTCCTTGCGGCGGTCATCGGTCGGCTCGGCGCGGACCTGGTGATCGCCGGCACCGAGTCCACGGACGGCTACACGGGCACGACACCTGTCCAGGTCGCGGAGCTGCTGGGCTGGCCGTCAGTCAGCTTCGCCGAGCACGTCGAGATCTCAGATGGCCTTCTCAGGGTCCGGCGCCAGACCGAAGCGGGCCACGACGAGATCACTTGCCCTCTTCCGGCCGTCGTGACGGTCACCTCAGGTGCCGTCGAGCCGCGCTATCCCTCTTTCAAGGGGATCGCGGCCGCGAAGTCCAAACCCGTCGAACAGGTGACGGTAGCCGACCTCGGCTTGGACCCTTCCCAGGTCGGCTTCAGCGGTGCCCGCCAGCAGGTGATCTCCGTTGAGTTTGCCGACGCCCGTAAGGCCGGCGAGATCATCGTCGACCAGGGTGACGCCCATGAGCGCCTGATCAGCTTCCTCGAGCAGCTAAAGGTCTTGTAGAAGGTGAGACCGCCGATGGACAAGGTCTGGGTTCTCGCGGAGCAGCACGGCGGGGTGCCGGCGGACATCGTGCTCGAGCTGTTGACGGCCGCCCGCCGCTTCGCCGTAGCCGTCGAGGCCGTCACATGGGGCCCCGCCACGGTGGCGGCGGCCGGTGTCGTCGGTCGCTACGGGGCGAGCAAGGTTTACGCCCTGGGCGACATCGGCGAGTCGTTGCCGGGGCCCAAGGTTGCAGCTGCCATGGCGGCCCTGGTCTCAGGCGGGGACGGCCCCGACGCGATCCTCATCGGCGCGACCCACGACGGCCGTGACGTGGCGGCGCGGCTGTCGGTGCGCCTTGATCTGCCGGTGTTGGCCAACGTCGTGGGCATCGATGCCTCGGGACCGAGGCCCGCCTCCTTGCACACGATCTTCGGCGGCTCGGTCGTGGTGCGTGCCGAGTTCACCGGCTCTGTCCCCGGCATTTTCTTGGTCCAGGCGAAGTCGTTCGTCCCCGAGCCGGCGGAGCCGGCCTGGCAGCGGTCCCCGGAGATCGTCGCCATGGAGGTACCCGAGACGGGGATGGGCGACGGGGCAAGGATCGTCGCCCGCCACTTTGCGGAGCACAGCGGCCCGAAGCTCGACGAAGCAGCCGTTGTGGTGGCCGGGGGCAGGGGTCTCGGCTCGCCCGCCAACTACGCCCTCGTCGCAGAGCTTGCGCAGCTGTTGAGCGGAGCCGCGGGTGCGACGCGCGCCATTGTCGACTCCGGCTGGGTGCCCTACGCATCGCAGATCGGCCAGACCGGCAAGACCGTGAAGCCCAAGGTCTACGTGGCATGCGGGATCTCCGGGGCCACCCAGCACCTGGTCGGCATGAAGGACGCCGAGCACATCATCGCGATCAACAAGGACAGACAGGCCCCGGTCTTCGCGGTCGCGGACCTCGGCGTCGTCGGTGACGTCACAAAGGTGCTCCCCAAGCTCATAGAGGCGATCAAGGCCCGTCGCTGAGCCCGGCCCCGGACCAGCCCGCACCCTCGGGTCGCACCGGTGCGCGGCGGTCCGATGCAGGCTTGCGACGGGCGCCGGCGCGCCCGGCACCCGGCCCGGCCAGTTCTCAGCTCGCCACACCAGGCGCGCCAGCCCCACGATCATCAGGATTTGAAAGGGCTCTTGAAGGCTCCACACATTGCGGTCAAAGGATATGTATCGTCGGGCGGCCGAGGGCATACGCGACCCGCGTTGCCAGAGCGCAGATGAAGGACTCACCGGTTGCTTTTCCCGACAACTGATTTCGCAATCTTCTTCGGGATCGTCTTCATAGGTAACTGGCTGTTCGCGCCGTTCCCCAAGCGCTGGCGCGTTTTCATCCTCATCGCCAGCTATGTGTTCTACGGATGGTGGGACTGGCGCTTCGTTTTCCTCCTGGCGGTCTCCACGGTCTGCACGGTTGCCGGGGGCCGTCTGGTCCACAAGGCCGGCGACGCATCGGTCCGAAAGGCCTGGATGATGGCGACGGTAGCCGCCGAGTTGGGCCTGCTGGGTTGGTTCAAGTACGCGGGCTGGTTGAGTGTCAACGTCGACAACGTGCTCCACCACCTCGGCACGGGCGATCCCATCCCGCTGGTACAAGTCACGCTCCCGGTCGGGATCTCCTTTTTCACCTTCATGGGCCTGTCGTACGTGATCGACATCTACAGGGGGAGCCTCGAGCCCTCCCCGTGGTTGGACGTGGCGGTCTTTGTGGCCTTCTTCCCGCACCTAGTGGCAGGGCCGATCGTGCGCGGCTCGGGCCTGCTTCCCCAGATCCGCAGGGCCCACCGACGCGACCCGCGCCGGATCGCCCTTCCGAAGGCCGCCTACCTCATATTCGGAGGCCTGTTCAAGAAGGTGGTGCTCTCCAGCTACGTCTCGTCCCAGATCGTGGACCCGGTGTTCGCCAACCCTCACACACACTCCTCGCTCGAGGTCCTGTTGGCGATCTACGGCTACGCCGTGCAGATCTACTGCGACTTCAGCGGTTACACCGACATCGCCATCGGCTGCGCCCTCCTGCTCGGGTTCCGCTTCCCGGAGAACTTCAACGCCCCCTACACCGCCCGGTCCCTGCAGGACTTCTGGCGCCGGTGGCACATGACCTTGTCGTTGTGGCTGCGCGACTACCTGTACATCCCCCTCGGAGGCAACCATGGGTCGCGGCGCCAGATGTACCGCAACATCATGATCACGATGGTTCTCGGCGGCTTATGGCACGGTGCCGCGTGGACCTTTGTCGCCTGGGGCGCCCTGCACGGCATCGGGCAGTGCACCGGTCACTTCCGCCGTGCCACACGCGTCGAGAGGGGCCTCTCACCTCAACGAGAGGGACGCGGGTGGGTCGTCTGGGAGCGGTTCGCCACCTTCCAGCTAGTCTGCGTGGGATGGGTCTTCTTCCGGGCGACATCTTTCGCGAACGCCTTCGCGATGTTCGGCCGGCTGTTCACCAGCTGGACCCAGCCGTCCCCGCTCGTGAACTTCGCCGTGCTGCTCGTGATAGTTGTCGGCATCGGGTCCCAGTACGTGCCGAAGGCCTGGCCCCTGCGCGCGCAAGAGGTGTTCTCACGACTTAGCGTGTTGGCCCAGGGAGCCGTGCTCGCGGCGGTGCTGCTCGTCATCACGACGCTGGGCCCGCCGGGCGTCGCGCCGTTCATTTACTTCCGCTTTTGAGACTGGGACGATCTTGTCGAAGGTGGCTCGAACTACGTGACGATCTTCCGAAAGGCACCGAGGCCTGCCGGCCGCCCGAGCGACCGTAAAGACGACCAGCCCCAGGACGGGCGTGGGGCGCGCCCGGCCTCGGCCAGGTCTGGTAGCGCCTCGAGGCGGCGGTCGAGCACTTCGGCACGGCCTCGTTCGGCGCGGCCCGCTCCGACCACGACGGCCCGTGCCCCCGTCCCGAAAGGCAAACCGCGCCAGCTCGGCGAAGGCGAGCCGACCGACCAGAGGCGGCGGGCGTCTGCCGGCCGCATAATCGGCATCGGCCTGATTTGTTTCGGGATCTGGCTTGTTTTCGACGCGAATCAGCTCTACCACGCCGCGGAGGCGGGCCAGATCGGCGTCCGCCGCACCGTCGCGGTGACGATCCTGCGCCCGATAGCCGCCATCACCGACGCGCTGAGGATCTCCGCGCCGGTCAACACCGCTGACTCGGCTCTCGGGAGATGCGGGATCGGTGGGGCGCCGGCGTGCAGCAGCGGCCCTGCGCCCACGATTCCTCCCGTGACAGCGCCGGTGCAGAGGTCATGGGGCTACCTCGGCCTCGGCGGCGCGCCCCATCTCGGTCCCGGGATCCATTACGTGCCGCCGCCTCCTCCGCCGGTGGTGCCGCCCGGACCCCCACCACTCGTGGCCCCGACGGCTTCCCACCCGTTGACGCTGCTCTCGATCGGGGACTCCATTGGCGAGGACCTCGGTTTCGGCCTGGGGGACGTGTTCTCGACCGATCCCGACGTCCGCGTCGTGCAAAAGGCTCTCGAGGACACGGGCCTCGCGAGGAGCGACTACTACAACTGGCCGGTGGCTCTCGAGGCCGACCTCAGGCAGTACCACCCGGAGATCGTGGTCGTCATGCTGGGCGCGAACGACATGCAGTCGTTCTCGACCGGGAACGGCCGCTACATCTCGTTCTCCCTGACGGCGAGTCAGTGGTGGCAGGCGTACGCGCACCGGGTCGCGCTCGTCATGGAAGAAGCGACCGCAGCGGGCGTGCATGTGATGTGGGTCGGCTTGCCGCCGATGGGCGCCGGCTCGACGGTCCCGGCGGGCTTCCCGCAGAAGCTGAACGGCGTTTTCTACGCCGAGGCACACGCGCACCCGGGCGTGGCGTACTTCCCCGCGGCGACGGTCCTCGCCAACAAGAGGGGAGGCTTCCAGCTGTACCTGACGATCAACGGATCGATCGAGCAGATCCGTTCCACAGACGGCGTGCACCTGCTTCCGGCCGGCTACGACATGCTGGCCCAGGCGCTCGTGCAGCCGATGGAGCGGGCCTGGAACGTCAACCTGCACGACGGTTAGCACGGCCGGGGGCCCCGAGCCCGCCGCGGGCGGCTCAGTGCAGGTTCTTGGCGCGTTCTCTGGACCGCTCGATCTCCGTCTCGGCTGCCTCACGGCCGGCCCAGGTGGCTCCCTCGACGGACTTGCCGGGCTCGAGGTCCTTGTATACCTCGAAGAAGTGCTGGATCTCCAGCCGATCGAACTCCGGAAGATGGCGGAGATCCTGCAGGTGCTCAAGGCGAGGATCGTGGGCCGGCACTGCGATGATCTTGTCGTCCGGTCCCTTCTCGTCGGTCATGCGGAACATGCCGATCGTTCGTGACCTGACGACGCAGCCGGGGAACGTCGGCTCCTCGACGAGCACGAGGGCATCGAGCGGATCGCCGTCCTGGCCGAGCGTCCCGTCGATGAAGCCGTAGTCCGCTGGATAGCGGGTAGAGGTGAACAGCATCCGGTCGAGGTAGATCCGACCCGTGGCGTGGTCCATCTCGTACTTGTTGCGCTGGCCCTTGGGGATCTCCACTACGACTTCGAACTCCATCGTCAAGCCTCATCTGTGGTGTGGTCGTGCGAACGTTGGATCGGGACGCTAACAGCCCGCTGAGCTGCGGAGCGCACGCCGCCGCATGAACGGGCCGACGATCGATGGTGTCCCGCCGAGGCGGAGCGCTCAGCTCGGGATCGCGCTCTTGAGCAGCTCGACGAGTGGGCCCTCCAGGCCCGGAGCCGCGACCACGAATGTCGAGGACCCGTCGGCCAGCCCTTCGACGTCGGTGACAGTCGCCCCGGCTTCGCGCACGATGACGTCGCCCGCGGCGCGGTCCCAGGGCCGCAGCCACGCCTCGTAGAAGGCGTCGAAGCGTCCGGCGGCCACTCCACAGATGTCGATCGCCGCCGAGCCGCGACGGCGGATGTCACGTACGGCGGGCAGGACAACCGGGAGCATGCGTGCCTGATCGGCCCGGTCCTTGGCCACGTAGGTGAAGCCGGTGGCGACGAGCGCCTCGGCGAGGGTCCGTCCCGACGGCCGAAGCTGCAGCTCGTGACCGTTGAGCGACGCCCCCTCACCCTCACAGGCGGCGAACATCTCGCCGTTCATCGGATTGTGGACGGCGCCCACGATGCTCCGCCCGTCGCGCGTGGCCCCGATCGAGACGGCGAACTCCTCGATGCCGTAGAGGTAGTTGATGGTGCCGTCCAGCGGGTCGATGACCCAGGTGACTCCGGTGGAGCCTTTCCGGGAGCTGCCTTCCTCGCCGAGCACGCCGTCGTCCGGCCGGGCGCGCAGCAAAGAGCTGACGATCAAAGCCTCGCTGGCCTTGTCGACCTCGGTCACGAGATCCGTCGGGCTCGACTTGGACGAGGCGCCGGTGGAGAGGAGGACTCCCCCCGCCACGCTCTCGAGCCGCGAGCGCAGGAGCTTGCCTGCCGCTTCGGCGATCTCTTGCGCGAGCTCGAGGAGATCGGACTGGTGGTAACCGCCCAGGTTCGGCGCTGTCATGATGTGCGGGCCGGGCGGCGCACGCCGGCCGGTGCAGCCAAGCGGGTATGGGCGAGCTGGGCGAGGCGCGCCACGAGAACCTCGATCACGAGCTCGTCCGGCCAGTCCACCACACCACGAAGGTCGAGGTCGGCATCGGCGACCAGGCTAACCGCGCGGGCGATGCGGTCCGTGCCGAGCCTTCTTCCCTGGGCGAGCACCTTGCGGGCCGGGTATGGCGACATGCCGAGCAGCGATGCCGCCTCGCCCGGGTCGGTTACGCCGCTCCCGTCGAGACGAAGCATCGCCCCGAAATGCTTGTGCAACATCGCCAGCAGCTGGAAGGGGTGACGGCCTCCGGGACCGAGCAGCCGGCGGGCGGCTCGCACTGCTGTGGCGACATCGCCGTTGTCGAGCGCGTCAGTCAGCTCCCAAGGCGGTGCGCCGCCCTCCTCCCCCAAGAACGGCTCGAGCTCAGCCGGGCTCACCCTGGCGCCCTCGCCGTAGGCGGCGGTGAGGACGTCCAAGAGCGCGTGCAGGCGCGAGACGTCCTCCCCGAGATGGCCTTCGAGGAGATGCCTGGCGGCCGGGTCGAGGTGTACGGGCGCGGCCTGCAGCTGCTCGCTCAGCCACTGCGCGCGGGCCTTGCCGGACGCACCCGGTGACGTGTCGATTTCCTGGCCCCGTGCCTTGACAACCTTGGCGAGGACGGCGGGCAGCGCCTTTCCGACCACAGCCAGCACGAGCACGTTCGGCGCGAACTGCTCGCCGAGGCGCGAGGCGAGCTCGGCGGCCTGTGACGCGTCAAGACGCTCTGCGTCGCGGAGTACGACGATGCGGCGGTCGGCCAGGAACGCAGGCGTGAACAGCGCGTCGAGCACCGGCCCGATGTTCAGCTCGTCCTCGCCGCCGGGAGCGCGGTGCTCCTCGATCGCGACCGACGAACCTCGGTTGGCCGAACTCGGGTCCTCGGCTCGGCCGAGTGGCCCCTCCGGTGCTGTCAGCTCGGCGAGCAGCTGCTCGACGCCACGATCCACGAGCGCCGGATCGCCGCCCTTTACGACAAAGACGGAGGCGGACTCGCCGCCTTGGGCACTCGCCGCGGTCACTGCGGCGTCCCCGCGCGAAGGATCGTCCCCGAGACGGCGTCCTCGGGGGCTTGGTCCGGGCCGGGACCGGCTCCTCCGGCCGATTCGGCGATCGCGGCCAGGAGGTCGCGCACCTTGCAGGTCCCGGCGACGTCGTGGACCCTGACCAGGCGGCACCCGCCGGCGATACCCATCGCGGCTGAAGCCAACGACGCATGGCGGCGTTCGCCGATCCCGAGGTCCAACAGGACCCCCAGGAAGGTCTTGTTCGACGAGGACAGGAGCAACGGGTAGCCGAGCGAGGCGAGGCGCGCGGAGCTCTGCAGCAGCAGAAGTGACTGTCCGGCTGTCTTGCCGAGGTCGAGGCCGGCGTCGAGGATTATGCGGTCGGCCGGGATCCCACACGACCGGGCGCTCTCGGCGCGGGCCAGCAGGAAGCGCTCGACTTCGGCCACGACGTCGTCGTAGTGCGGGTCGGGGTCGGGCACACGCGGCGAGAGGCGTATGTGGGTGGCAACGACACCCGCTCCCGCCGCGGCGGCGGCTGGGAGGTACGCAGGGTCCGCGAACCCGCTGATGTCGTTGCCGAGGACAGCTCCGGCCCCGAAAGCGGCGGCGGCGACCGACGCCCGCCAGGTGTCGACCGAAAGCGGCACGTCGAAGCGTTCGCGAAGTGACGCGATCACAGGAACGACCCGGTCGAGCTCCTCCTCCTCTGTCACCTCCGGACCCGGGCCGGCTTTGACCCCGCCGACGTCGACCACGTCGGCGCCTTGTTCGACCAACTGTTCCGCGTGCTCGAAGAAACGGTCCAGCTCGAAGTAGGAACCGTGATCGTAGAAGGAATCCGTCGTGCGGTTGAGTATGCCTACGACGAGCGCCCTTGTCGTCAGGTCGTAGCGGCGTCCGCCCAGCTCCAGGAAGATGGGACGGCGGGGCCAGAAGACCGCGCTGTGTGTCGGCGGCACTTCAGGCTCCCGCGCGCCAGGATCAGAACAGTCGGGATGTGAGGGCGCGCCTGTACTGTGCCCGTCTCGGGTCCGAGGGGTCCATCGTCTCGAGGATGTCGACGAGCTCCTGGCGGGCCTCGTCGTCGGTCTTCACCCGGTCGAGCAGTGCGCTGATGCGATCTTCCAGTTCTGCGCCGTTGCCGCCCGCGCCCTCGCTAGGAACGGCAACGCCCGCGATGGCCAAGCGGGCAAGGGCGGCGACACGACGTGCCTCACCGGTGTCTGGGATCTTGGAGAGCAGGCTGAGCGCGCTCTCCGGCTCACCGCGCCCGACGAGGATCTCGGCCAGACCGGTGACGGCCTCGGGCCGGTCGGGCTCGAGCTCGAGCACCCGGCGAAGGGAGGCCTCGTCACCGAGGGCGATCAGCTTGTCGGCTTCGCTCGGGGCCGGCAGGAGCCGGCTCACGAACTCGCGCACGGCGGCTTCGGGAAGAGCGCCGATGAACTGGTCGACGACGCGGCGTTCGCTGATAGCGAACACGGCCGGTATCGACTGGACCTGGAAACTCTGCGAGATCCTCGGGTTCTCGTCGACGTTCACCTTGACGAGCTCGACTGCTCCGCCGGTTGCCTCGACCACACGCTCGATGATCGGGCTGAGCGTCTTGCACGGGCCGCACCAAGGCGCCCACAGGTCGACGATGACCGGGACGGCGTCGGAGCGTGCGAGTACGTCGTTGTCGAACGAAGCGTCAGTGGCATCCAATGTCATCGAGCAAAACCCTAACGGCTCGCCGGCGACTACCCGCGATCGCCTGGCGACCGCGGGTAGGAAGCGACAGGCGCGCTGACGCGGCGGGTGCTGTTACGGGATCGTCGTTGGCGTGGCCGGCAGGGTGAACTCGTCGGAGGGCACGGTCGTCGAGAAGCTCGTGATCTCGAAGCTGCCGGCGCTCGCGGCCGTAGCGCCCGTCCACGAGACGTACCCCAGGACGCCTTGGCCGGTCACGCAGAAGGTCCCCGTCCCCTTCTCGTTCGTTGCACCGGTCACAGAAACGCAGGAGAGCGAAAAGCCGTTGACCGACTTCGACGAGTAGCTGACCTGCGCTCCCGCGGCCTTGGCCGCCGCCTGGAAGTAGGGGAGGTAGTAGTTCGGCTGGTAGAGCGCGAACAGATCCGCCAAAGAGGCCTCCGCTCCCTCGCTGAAGCACGTCGCCCCGGTGCCGCCCGCGCCGCCACTGCAGATGTAGCTCTTGGTCCCGAGCGTTATGAGCTTGAAGGTGCCCGAGGCGGTAGTCCCCCCGAAGAGGGAGTCCGGTGGTTCTTCCGCGATCGTGAGGCTCGTTAGCGACTTCGAGCTGCCCGAGGTGATCTTGTACGTTGCGATGAAGGTGGCCTGCTCGCCCGACTTGAACTTCGAGAGCAGGCTCGATCCCGACAGTCCGGTCGAAGGCGTGGTGGTGGTCGAGCTTGGGGCGACGGTGGTCACCGTGGTCGAGGTCTTTGGAGCTGCTGTCGTCACCGTCGTCTTGGTGGTGGCAGTTGTCGTCGTGGTGCTCGTGCTCGTGCTCGAGCACCCCGCTGCCACGATCGCCACGACCGCCGCCAGCGCGAGGCCGACAACGACACGACGCGGTTCGAAATTCCTCGCAAGCCTGCTCATCTGGGTCCTCCCACCCTCGGGTCACCCGTTCGCCGGAGGCTCAATGCCGCAAGAACGGCCACCGGGGGACCGCATTGAAATGTCTCGTGAGGTTAGCTCACGGGCGACTCTCCGCTGCGCTTTTGTCCCGAGTGGTCGCGGTGGCCTCAGACGACGAAGTACTTGGCCATCGGGTGATGGCAGATGACGGCGAGCGTCGTCTGCTCGGGATGGAGCTGGAAGCCCTCGCTCACGGTGACCCCGATCCGGCCGGCTTCGAGGAGCTCGACCACTTTCGCGTTGTCCTCGAGATCGGGGCAGGCCGGATAACCGAACGAATACCGGCCGCCCCGGTGCTGCTGGCGGAAGAGACCTGTCAGGGTCGGGGCGTCCTCGGCGGCGAAACCCCACTCCTCGCGGACGCGCCTGTGCCACAGCTCCGCGAGCGCCTCGGTCATCTCGACCGACAGTCCGTGCATGGCTACGTAGTCCCTGTAGCGGTCCGCAGCGAACAGCTCGGCAGTGTGGGCCGAAGCGAGTGCTCCCACCGTCACGATCTGGAAGGCGGCGTAGTCGCCTTGCCCCGACTCCGCCGGCCGGAAGAAGTCCGCGATGCACAGGTAGGGCTCGGTGGCCTGGCGCGGGAAGGCGAAACGTTCGAGCTCGGTTGTGCGCCGGTCGTCTTTGTAGACGACGAGGTCGTTTCCTTCGGAGTTCACCGGGAAGTAACCCCAGACGACCTGAGGGACTAGCAACCCTTCGGCCTTCGCCTCGTCGAGGCGCGCCCTGAGCTCGGCCCGGACCCGTTCCTTGAAGTCCGCGTCGGCCTCGCCGGGCTCGGGGCGGTAGCCCCATTGGTTGCGGAAGAGCGCCGTCTCGTTCAGGTAGGAGGCGATGTCGTCGAGGGGGATGCCCTTGGCGACCCGGGTGCCGAGGAAGGGGGGCTCGAACAGCGCGTTGTCCATGCCGACCTCGGCAGAGCGCGCCGGAAGCGTCGCCCGGTCGATCCCGGCCATCACGCTCCGCCTCGGGGGGAGCTTGCGGCCCGACAGCTCGGTCCCGAAGCTCGGGTCGTCGACCCCGCTCCGCTTTATCTCCATCAGCCGGTCGAGCAGGTGCAGGCCCTCGAAGGCGTCCTTGCCATAGAACACGCGGCCCTTGTAGAGAGCGCGGAGGTCTTTCTCGACGTACGTGCGCGTGAGCGCCGCCCCACCCAGGATTATCGGGTAGCCGGACTTTTCGAGCCTGTTCAGCTCCTCCAGGTTGTCGCGCATGATGAGCGTCGACTTCACGAGCAGGCCGCTCATGCCGATCGCGTCGGCCCCGATCTCGTCGGCCTTCGCGATCATCTCTGAGACCGGCACCTTGATGCCGAGGTTGTGGACCTCGTAGCCGTTGTTGGTGAGGATGATGTCGACCAGGTTCTTGCCGATGTCGTGCACGTCGCCCTTGACGGTCCCGAGGACGACACGCCCCCGCCCACCTGACTCGGAGCGTTCCATGTGCGGTTCCAAGTAGGCGACTGCCGCTTTCATCGTCTCTGCCGAGGCGAGCACGAAAGGCAGCTGCATCTGGCCCGAGCCGAACAGCTCACCAACCGTGCGCATGCCGGCCAGCAGCATGTCGTTGACGATGTCGAGCGGCGCGGCGCCTGCGCCGAGCGCCTCGTCGAGCTCCGACTCGAGCCCGTTGCGGTCACCGTCCACGATGCGCTGCTCCAGACGCCGGTCGACAGTCCATCCCGAGCGGTCTTCGATCGCGGAGTGCGCCGCCGCGCTTTCACCCTCGAAGGCGGCGATCAGCGCGGAGAGCGGGTCGTAGCCCTCCCGGCGACGGTCGTAGATGAGGTCGAGGCAGATGTCGCGGTCGGCCGCCGCGATCTTGTGCAGGGGCTGGATCTTGCCGGCGTGCACGATCGCCGCGTCGAGGCCCGCTTGGACGCATTCGTGCAGGAAGACGGAGTTGAGCAGCTGGCGTGCGGCAGGGGCGAGCCCGAAGGATACGTTCGAGAGGCCGATCACGGTATGCACGCCGGGCAGTTCGGTTTTGATCCGCCCGATCGCCTCGATCGTCTCGATTCCGTCTCGGCGGCTTTCCTCCATTCCCGTCGAAAGCGGGAGAGCGAGCGGATCGAAGAGGAGATCTTCGGGCTCAAGGCCGTAGCGTCCGACGGCGAGATCGTGGATCGCCTTGGCAGCGCGCAGCTTCCAGTCGGCTGTGCGCGCCTGGCCGTCGGTGTCGATGCAGGTGCAGATCACCGCCGCGCCGTAGTCGCGCGCGAGGGTCAGGAACCGGTCGAGCCGGGTGCCGGGGGCGTCCCCGTCCTCCAGGTTCACCGAGTTGAGGACGGGTCGCCCTCCGATCCATTGCAGGGCTGCTTCGGCGACCGGGGCCTCGGTGGTGTCGATGACGAGCGGGATCGACGACTGTGTCGCAAAGCGCCGGGCCACCTCTGTCATGTCCCGTACTCCGTCGGCGCCGGTGTAATCGACGCACACGTCGAGCAGGTGAGCACCCTCGCGGGCCTGGTCACGAGCCATGGTGACCGTCGTCTCGAAGTCGCCGGCGAGCATGGCATCGCGGAAGCGCTTCGAACCGTTGGCGTTCGTGCGCTCTCCTATGACAAGGAAGGACGCCTCTTGTTCGAACGGCGTCGCCGCGTACAGCGAGGCGGCGGACGGCTCGTGCACAGGCGAGCGGCGAGCGGGCTCGAGACCCGCGCAGGCCGCCACGACCTTGGAAAGGTGCTCGGGGGTGGTGCCGCAACAACCGCCGATTACCGAGACACCGAGCTCGCGGACGAATACCGACAGGTGCTCAGCGAGCGCGTCGGGTGTCAGGTCGTAGTGCATCTTCCCGTCGACGACCGAGGGCAGGCCGGCATTGGGCAGGGCTGAGATCGGGGTGCGTGCCTGGCCGGACAGGAAGCGGAGTGCCTCGTACATCTCGACGGGGCCCGTGGCGCAGTTCATGCCTATGATGTCCGGCTTCAGGGCCTCGAGGGTGCAGAGCGCCGCGCCGACCTCGGTGCCGAGCAGCATGCGGCCGGTGAGCTCGATGGTCACCTGCACCTGGATCGGTACCTCACGCCCCGTGTAGTGCATTGCGCGGCGGCACGCCTGGATCGCCGCCTTGGCCTGGAGCACGTCGTAACACGTCTCGATCAAGAGCAGGTCGGCACCACCGTCGAGCAGACCCCGCGCGAGCACTTCAAAGGCGTCCCGAAGCTCTTTGAAGCTGACCTGGCCGAGCGTCGGCAGTTTCGTGCCCGGCCCCAAGCTCCCCGCCACATAGCGCTGCCGATCCGGCGTCGAGTAATCGCTCGCGACCTCCTTCGCCAATCTGGCCGAGGCGCGGGCGAGCTCTTCGGCCCGGTCCGCGATCTGGTACTCGGCGAGCACGATGGGAAGCGAACCGAACGAGTTGGTCTCCACGACATCGACGCCAACCTCGAGGAACGATCGGTGCAGCTCTTGGACGATGGCCGGACGCGTGACGCACAGCATCTCGTTGCAGCCCTCGAGCGACTCGCCGCCGAAGTCGTGCGCACTGAGCTCGCGAAGCTGCAGATTGGTCCCGGTGGCGCCGTCGTAGATGACGACTCGCTCGCGGACACACTCGAGATAGCTTTTCGTGGCGTTCACTGGGGATACAGACTACCTGGGCGCCGTTGTCGGACTGGCGAAGTGGCCGTGGCTAAGAACTTGTTGGCAGCCGAGCGACGGCCCGGCGTGCCTGTTCCTCGACGGCCCAGGCGGCGCACTCAGTGGCGAGCGCCGGGTGGAATCTCAAGCGCCGCAACTGTTGCTCGGTCGTGTGTTGGTCTTCCCCGAGATCGACGAGGCTGAGCGCCAGCTGGTAACCGTGCCGGCGCAGGCTGTCAGCGGGCGGTATCGGCCGGCGCTCGTGTTGTGCGGCCTCGTGCCTGGCCTGAAGCGACTCCGGAAGTCGCCGAAGATGGCGCCGGGCGAGGGGCGGGAGCAAACGCCGGACGGCGAGCAGTCCTGGTCCTCGCCATTCGGCCATGTCGAAGTCGACGCAGCGCTTCAAGGTCCGGGCGAACGGCGCGTTCGGTCCCAGCCGCTCCCCGAGACCGAGGGAACGAGCGGTGTCCGCCACGTCGATTTCGATCCCTTCGGGCGACTCCTCGAGCCGGATCATGAAATGACGCAGCAGCCAGGTCGTCGAGGGACCTAGCGCCAGTTTCCTGGCTCTCCCTTTGAAGGACCGAACAGAGCTCTCAGAAGTATTTTCGAAACAAGCGCGTGACCAGCGCGTTTGTCCTGCTCAGGTGCTCGCGATGTGTTGGCGAGTGGTGTATTACCTATATATGGCTTCAATCGTCGGCAAGAAGCAGGGCAACAGGACCTACTACTACCTCGTCGAATCGGCTCGAGTCGGGGGCAAGCCGCGCATCGTCTCGCAGCGCTACCTCGGCTCGGCCGAGGAGATTGCCGCTCGTCTGTCGCAGTTCGGCCCCGGTGAACCGACCCGCTCCCAGCACCGCAGCTTCGGTGATCTGGCGGCGGTCTACTCGGTGCTCGAGCGACTTGGGGTGGCGGAAATTGTCGATGAGGTCGTCGGTGCACGGCGCTGCGATGAGCTCGCGAGCGTCGGGACCTATATCGCCCTCTCGACGCTGAACCGCGTCGTCGCACCCTGTTCGAAGCTCGCCTTCTCGGACTGGTGGCAGACAACCGCCGGCGAGCGGCTCCTAAAGCTCCCCGCCCAGGCGCTCGACCACCGGCGCTTTTGGGACGCGATGGACGCCATCTCCCCCGAAGCCCTCGTCGAGATCGAGGAGAGAATCGTCGCCCGCGCGGTCGAGGTCTTCTCCCTCGACTGCTCCGGGCTCGTCTTGGACATGACGAACTTCGCCACCTACATCGATTCGGGGAACAATGCCGCCCCGATCGCTAGGCGCGGCCATGCCAAGCAGAAGAGAAACGACCTGCGCCTGGTCGGCCTCGGGCTCGTCGTCACGAGAGACGGCGGCATCCCCCTCTGCTCGCACGCCTATGCGGGCGACCGTCCCGACGTCACCCAGTTCGGAGCCGTCGTCGAGGCCTTGGCACGGCGCTTTTCCACCTTCGGCGACATCGCCGAGCTCACCTTGGTCTATGACGCCGGACAGGACTCCGCGAAGAACCAGCTGGTGATCGAAGGGACACGGATGCACTTTGTCGGCTCGCTCCGGCCCTTTGATCACCCGGATCTCCTCGCCATCTCGAAGAGGCGCTATCGCCCGGTCGACGGGAAGGCCTTCCCCGGACTCGGTGCCTTCGAGGCGCGAGCGGCCGCGCTCGGGGCGACCCGGCGAGTCGTCGTCACTCACTCCGAACAGCTGCACGAAAAGCAGTCACGGGGTTTTGATCAGACCATGGCAAAGGCCCGCCGGAGGCTCTTGGAGCTGAGCCGGGTACTCGCCGGAGGGCGCTCGCGCCGCACACGATCAGACGTCGAGGCCGAGATCGCCGAGGCGACCAAGGCGCGTTGGGTGAGGCGCTGCATCACGGCCACCCTCACGGGAGATGAGCCCGGTGAGCTCCGCCTCGTGATCGAGGAGGACCCGGCAAAGCGGATCGCCCTGGAGGCCGAGATCTTCGGCAAGCGGATCCTGTTCACCGACCACGAGGACTGGTCGATCGCCGAGATCATCGGCGCCTATCGCTCCCAGTGGCAGGTCGAGGCCGACTTCCGTCAGATGAAGGACCCCCACGTCGTTTCGTTCTCGCCGATGTTCCACTGGACCGAACAGAAGATCCGCGTCCACGTCTTCTACTGCGTATTGGCCCTCATGATCGCCCGCCTCATGGTGCGCGAGGCCACCCAGACGGAGATCGCGACGAGCGTGCGTGAACTTCTCCGCCAGCTCGGCGGGATCGAGGAGACCGTCCTTCTCTACGCGGGGGAACGAGGAAGGCCACGCGCCCGCCACATGCTCACCGACATGGATGCCGACCAACGCAGGCTCTACGACCTCTTCGGACTCGAGGCCTACGCGCCGAAGCGCTGAGTTAGGTAATACGCGCAACACCTAGCGTTTGTGCCGACTAGCAGGTCGAACGAAGCGTCAACCCGGAAGAGCCAGGAAACTCGCGCTAGTGCCCTGAATGGAATGTTGAGCGCCAAGCCAATAGCCGGGGCTCTCACGGAACCGGGAAATAACGACAGAGCACGCACATTAGACCGAACTTACCCCCGCATCCCGAGATGATTTGACCCGCTGAGCTGCAAGAAGGGGTTCGTTGCGAGCTTGTAGTGTAGCCAAGATAATACTTGACTATGAATGACAGAAACGTCATTATTATGTTGTGACACGTAGCTATGGATCGATGCATGTCGCAGAGGTCGTGCGCAAGTACGAGACGAAGTCCGGTCCGTCAGAGTCGAGGAGCTACTTGCTGCGGCGCTCGTTTCGCGAGGACGGCAAGGTGCGCCACGAGACGCTCGCCAACCTCTCGGCCCTCCCGCCTCAGGCGGTGGCGGCGCTGCGCGAGGTGTTGGCGGGAAAGACGCTCGTGGTCGCGGACGAGGGGTTCGAGCTTTTGCGTGCTCGTCCCCATGGGCACGTGGCAGCCGTCGCCGCCCAGGCCAAGGCGCTCGGCTTTCCGGAGCTGTTGGGCCCTGCGTGCAAAGAGCGCGACATCGCCTATGGCCTCGTGGTATCGCGTGTGGTCAGGCCCAAACCCAAGCTCGCCACGGTCTCGTGGTGGAAAGACACGACCCTTTATGAGGACCTGGGCCTAGAAGCGGTCTCGACCGACGAGGCCTATGCGGCGATGGACTGGCTCTATGAGCGCCAGGACGTGATCGAGCGGGCGCTCGCCCGCCGGCACCTCTCGGTCTCTTCGAACCCGTCGGGGCGAGCGTATTTCGACCTGTCCTCGTCGTGGATAGAGGGGCGGACCTGCCCGTTGGCGTCCTTCGGCTACTCACGCGACGCGAAGAGAGGAAAGCCCCAGATCGAGTACGGGCTCTTGACAGACCCAAAGGGCTGTCCGGTCGCGATCAGGGTCTTTCCCGGCAACACAGCCGACCCCGTCGCCTTCAGCGAGATCGTGGACGTCGTGCGCAAACGATTCGGCCTCACCCATCTCGTCATGGTCGGCGACCGGGGGATGATTACCTCGGCTCGCATCGAGGCGCTTCGCGAGCTGGGCGGGCTGGGCTGGCTGACAGCCCTTAGGGCCCCGCAGATCAAAAAGCTCGCCGAGGACCTAGGCCCGCTCCAGCTGTCGCTGTTCGACGAGGTGAACTTCTGCGAGCTCACCCACCCCGAGTACCCCAATGAGCGTCTCGTCGCGTGCCGCAACCCGCAGTTGGCCATCGAGCGGGCCCGAAAGCGCGAGGCGCTCTTGTCCTCGAGCGGGGCCGCGGTCGCGCCGATCATCGCCCGGGTGCAAGCGGGCAGGCTGACGGGCAAGGACGAGATCGCTTTCCGGATCGCAAAGGTGCTGAACAAGTTCAAGATGGAAAAGCACTTCCTCACCGAGATCGCAGACGACCGCCTCGTTGTTGTCCGCGACGAGGACTCGGTCAGGGCCGAGGCCGCCCTCGACGGGATCTACGTGCTGCGCACGACGATCGGATCCGACGAGCTGGACGCCGCCGGGGTGATCTCGGCCTACAAGGACCTGGCCCTAGTCGAGCGGGACTTCCGCTCGATGAAGGTGATCGACGTCGAGCTGCGCCCGGTGCGCCACCGTCTGGAGGACCGTGTGTGGGCACACGCTTTCATCTGCATGCTCTCCACCTATCTCAGCTTCCACCTCCGCCGCAGCCTCGCGCCTTTAACCTTCACCGACACCGAGCCGCCGGCACGAGACGACCCGGTCGCCCCTGTTTCGGCCTCGAAAGCAGCAAGAAAGAAGGCCGCGGCGAAGAAGAACGCTGAGGGCGAGGAGGTGTACGGCTTTCGTGAACTGCTCGAGCACCTCGGGACCCTTACCCGCAACCGCATGCGCGTCGCCTCCTCACCGGAGATCGAGTTCGATCTCGTCGCGACGCCGACGCCAACTCAGCGACGGGTCTTCGAGCTCCTCGGCGTGCCCGTCCCAAAGCGCCTCGTGTAGCCAGGACTATCTGGTCCACAGGCGCGAACTCCCAGGTAGATGGGCGAGAGCATGCATTCGGGAAAGTAAGTTCGGGCTAGGGGCCCGCCAATCTCGCGCAACGTGAGTGCCACAGCACTAGTGGTTGGGTACTCGGGAGAACGCGGGTTCATAATGAGGCCAGTGCGCCACTAACCCCTATTCCGGGACGACCGCCCGCTCCGAGTCGTAGGCTTGCGTCCCTCCCACCCACGTGCGCAAGGGTACGAGGTCGTCGCTCCACCAGACTAGGTCCGCCGGCGTTCCCACCTCCAAGCGCCCCAAGTCGTTGCGCCCCAAGACCTCGGCTGGCACCCGGGTCACGGCCAGTAGCACCTCGGTAAGGTCGCAGCCCAAGCCGACGACGTTGCGAACAGCCCGGTCGAGCATCAGGACCGAGCCTGCCAATGTCCCGTCGGCGAGATGGGGGGTACCCCCAACCTCGTCCACCTCGACCTCCCGGCCACCAACGCGGTAGTGGCCGGGGGGCATCCCAGCCGGAGTCGCCGAATCGGTGATCAGCGCTACCCGCCCTGGCGCGGCACGCATAACCGTCACGCAGACCTGCGGGGCTACGTGCACCAGGTCGGCGATCAGTCCGGAGACCAGCCGGGGATCATACAGAGCCTGCCCGGCGATCCCCGGCTCCCGGTGCGTGAACGGCCGTTGAGCGTTGAATATGTGCGTCACCGCAGTCGCCCCAGCGTCCGCAGCCTTTTGCGCCTCGATGGCCATCGCGTTGGAATGACCGATCGAGATCACCACGCCCTGGTGTCGCAGCCAACGAATCACATCCAGGGCTCCGGGTAGCTCGGGGGCCAACGTCACCATGGTCACTAGCCCGGGAGCGGCTTCCACTAGTTTCCGCGCCAGTTCCACCGAGGGGAGCTGAATCAGGTTGGGATCGTGGGCCCCGGGACGAGAGATCATAGGGCCTTCGAGGTGGACTCCGACCATCCGTGCTCCCCCGGCGGAGTCCACCGCCTGGCGAAACGAGGCGGTGGACTGCAGAGCAGCAGTGAGATCCGCGACCCTTGCCGTAACGAAGGTGGGTTGGAACGACGTCACTCCGTGGACCGCCAGGGCCCTGCTGACCGAGTTCCAGTCTTCCATCGACGCGCTGACCATTTCCACTCCGAATGCCCCGTTGAACTGGAGGTCAATCATGCCGGCGGTGAGGATCCCGTGCTCGAGGACAATACGGTCAGCCCCCGGGGCCGGAAGCCCGCCTAGAACTTCAACGATTCGGCCGTCTTCTACTGCAATCGCACCCGGACCTGTCAGCGTGCTTCCAATAAGCAGACGCGGCGCAGCGAATGTGGTCATGTGCAACTCCTTTCGTGGGGCATAATTTCGGCTGTTCGAGTCGGTCCAGCTGCGAGCATGTGTTTTTCATCGACTCCGGCCTCGCCAGCCGCAACACCGGGGCGCCACGCCGACCAAACCGAGTTCGACCTGCGCCCACCATAGGGCTTCTCTAGCATGACAGTCTTCACAAATGAGGCAAGTTTCGGGCAAGTGTCAGCCGGCCGCATCGGATGTAATCCGCAATGATTCGGTCGGTGGTGGTCGGGCTGGGGCTTATCGGCGGCGAGCAAGGGATAAAGCAGACAACAACAAAGGTTAGAGGTCGCGTGGAAAGAACTTCGTGCTTCCCGCACGATCCTCTAGCGGCGGATCTGCTGCAAGAAACCGGGCCGTTGCTGCGTCGCGGACCCGCCCAGCTGCATGGTCCGCACTACCGATGGAGCCGCGAGGTCAACGGGAGGACAGTCAGTTGCCCGGCTGCCCACCGCCGAGCAGCGAGAGCGTAGCGAGGCCTGGTTCGACAATGCGCGGCCGATACGAGCAGCTCGACGCGGGAGTGGTCACGGTGGAACCTGTCGGGTCCGCCGCAGCTGCGCTCCAGGTCAGTGAGGAAGGCGAAGTGACGCCAATCAGACCGGAGTCTCTTCGGCGGACGGACAAGCCGCCTGCGGCGAACGAGGCATTGGCAACCGCGCTCGCTCTCCTCTGTCGGCGAGCGAGTGCCAGGCCAGGACGGCCGTCAGGAGCAACGCCGCCCCAGACAGTCCAAAAGCATCCCTGGCACCGCCAGCGCCCCTGACCCAGGTGGCCACTCCACCCACAAAGAGGCTGGTGATTGCCGTCGTGCCAGGCAGTGCCATGGTCCACACTCCCATGACTCGGCCCCGCAGACCAGGTTCGGTCCGCAACTGGACGAGCGTATTGGCGACGGCAATCAACCAAATCGAAAGGAAACCTGCCAGTGCGAGCCCAGCGAAGAGCAGGCCAACGTTGGGCGAGGCTGCGACAAGGCACACCGTGGCCCCGGTCAGCGCCGCTAACCAGCGGACCCTCCGCCCACTCGGCCGGAGTGGTCCAGCGCCGGCCAGGAGCGCTCCCAGGACAGCTCCCCCACCGAAGGTCGCCAGCATCGCCCCGTAGCCACCAGCGCCCATATGAAAGACCCGCGTCGCCATGAGGGGCAGGGTGCTGCCCATGTTGAACAGCATTCCGGCGGCCACGGCCATCAGCATCGAGTAGCGGATGGCAGGGTTGCGCCACGCAAAGGCGAGTCCCTTGCGTACCCGACCACGGCCTAGTTCTTGTTCCACCATCTGCCTTCGCGCCCACCCGCGACGCCACAACAAGGCAACGACCACACCGAGCGGCGGCAGGTAGGACGCGGCATTGACGAAGAAACAGGTGGCAAAGCCAACGGTGGCCAGGAGCGTCCCACCTACCGCTGGTCCGAGAACCCGTGAGGCGTTGACGACGACCTCGTTCAGGCTGATCGCGTTCGCAACACGGTCAGAGCCAACAAGCTCTATGACGAAGACCTGCCTGGCCGGCGCGTCAAGGGCGCTGACGCAGCCGTTGGCAAAGGCGAACAGGAACAGCATCCAGACGCGCACGGCCCCGGTTGCCACCAGCGTTCCCAGTGCCGTCCCCAACACGAAGTAGGTGGACTGCGTGAGGACAAGCACCTTGCGGAGATCAAAGCGGTCCACCAGCGAGCCCGCCCAGGCGCTGCCCAACAGGAGGGGCGCGAAGGTAGTGGTAGCCGTAAGACCGAGCAGGAACGCACTGTGCGTCAAATCGAGCACCAGCCAGGACTGGGCCACCGTCTGGGTCATGCTCCCAGATGCAGACAACACCTGCGAAAAGAACCACCAACGGTAGGAACGCACCCGCATCGCAGGTGCGACCGCGCGAAGTCCAGACCGGGACTCCGTACCTCCTGACCTAGCCGCAAAACGGACTAGGGCCGCATGACGGGCTTCCGGCCAAGCGCCCCACGTCATCGCGCGGAGGCGGCCTGCACGAGTCGAAACGCCTTGCAACCGTTTTCGAACAGCCGTAACCAGGATCGTTGTCCTTACCGGGGAAGACATCGCCACATGTCAGGAGGTCTGGAATCGAAGAGCTGAGCCTGGTCGCTACGAACCAACTCAGGTGCTGCGACTGCTAGCCATAAGCTGCCGCAGCATACCGCTGTGGGAGAAGTATCCAGCATCCTTGACCCCCAAGAGCTGTTGCTCGTGAGCGTGAATGCTGACCGAAAACCAGGCGTGAATCTCTCGCCTATTCGTCGAGGCTCTTAGCCGCGTCCCCGGTGACGGTCGAGCTCACCTGGGCGCCGTGTCGGATCACCGAGCCGCTTGGTGTTGGCAAGCCTTGGGCGGTGGTGCTGTGTCGAGCGGCCACCCCGGCGCCGATGAGGCCGGCCAGGCTGGCGAGGTTTGCGACTTCGATACGGGGTGCCCGACCCGGTACGAGCTCGTCGACGAGCCGGCAAAGGGGGTCCAGATACGGCCCGATATCTTCGGCGATGCCTCCCCCGATGAGCACGGCACCGGGGTCGACGGTGCCGCAGGTGGTCGCGATCGCCAGCGCCCAACCGCCAACAGCCTCGGTCACGAGCTGCTGGGCAACAGCGTCGCCCGCCGCCGCCAGCTGTAGCACGTGGATGCTCGTCGAGGGTCCATGCGGCCGGCGCGCTGTGGTGCTCGCTCGCCAGGCATTGCTAAGAGCCCGGCCACCGTAGAGCTCCTCGAGCCAGACGTAGTCTCCAGGAGGGTAACGCGAGCGTGACTGGTCCCGCCTCGCCGCCGTCACGAGCTTCCACCTTCCGTGATCGGACTTGTCCAAACGCACGGGGACAGTACCGATTTCGCCAGCGGCACCGTGTACTCCGCGGTAGATCCGACCGTCGACCACGATGCCCATGCCGATGTTCGATCCCAGGGAGAGCAGAGCGAGCACGCGTTCGCCCTTTCCGGCGCCGTAGATCGACTCGCCGAGGGCGGCCATGCCTGCGTCGTTGTCGACGACGACCGTCGTGCCGAATCGCTCCGAGAGCCTGTCCCGCAGGGCAGTTCCGGCCGGGATGCCCGCGCTCAGCCCGATGCGCAACGATCCGCCCTCCAGCACCATGTCGGCGACGCCAACACCGATCGGCGGGAGTGCACTACCCCAGGAGGTCGGAGGGGAAGCCAGTACCTTCTCGATGAGGTGGGCAACTGGGATCACGATGTCCCCCGGGTCCTCGGCCAATAGCTCAGAGATGCGACGCTCGACGAACTGAGCGATGCGGCTACCGTCAGCGAGCGCGACCCGTACGTGCGTGGCACCGATGTCGACACACAGCCTGGTCTCGGTGCCGAGGGGTTCATCCACCGCCAACGCTGGTGCCCGAGTACGACCGGCGGCCCGTTTAGCCATTGCGTCAGAACGGGAAGAGGGAACGGCTGAGCTCCTCGGTCAACGGAGCGCCGTACTCGGACACTTCGAAAGCCTCGGCGTAGCGGATGGTCTGCCCTCGAGCCTCCCCGTATTTCGCGATCAGCTCGGGGCGGAAGCGCTCCGCCTCCGCGGCAGACCTCCGCGCTGCCCAATCGCGTGCATACTCGCGACGCTCGTCTTCGCCTTCCGGAAGCTCTTCGATGTACCGACCGATCCAGGGCAGCCACTCCATCGTCTGAGACGCGTGACTGGTGATCGAATCGAGCTTCTTCTCGATAACTGGATCCAGGTCGAACACGAGATCGGCTTGGAATGGGTTCGGCTTTGTGAACTTGTCGGACATGTAGATCACCACTGGTTCCCGGTCAGGGACTGGGGTACCCGGGAGGACATTGGGGACCATCACCATATAGCAGGCGTCCTGCACCGTAATGCCCGTGTAGCGGTGGTCCGGGTGGTAGTCGTTGGTCCTATGGCAAACGATGACATCGGGCCGGAACTCGCGAATCACGCGGATGACCTTGTGGCGGTTCTCCAAAGTCGGGAGCATCGAGCCGTCCTGGTTGTCGAGGACTATGGCGTCAGCACCGACGGACGCGGCGGCAGCGTACGCCTCGGCCTGCCGTATCTGAGCGAGCTTTGCTCCGCCGTAATCCTGGTGACCTGAGGTGCCGTCCGTCATGGAGACGAAGCGGGCAGCTCCACCGACGTTCGTCCAGAGGGCAGCCAGTCCCGAGCTTCCAACCTCGCAGTCGTCGGGGTGTGCCCCGAAACAGAGAATCCGACGGATCTGGGCCTGCGGGTTACTCATCGCTCTTGCTCCTTCTTTCGGGCGCGGTGCCGGCCCTGCACATTCTTGATTGAAATTCATCTCCGAACTGGCATCAACATTGTCACGAATACGCTACGTCGTCACCATAGCGCTCGACGACAGAAAGGAAGACCCATATAGTAGTCTAGTGCAGCAGCGACGCCACGCCCGCGAAGCTTCCCCGATCTATTCTAGATGAGCCACTCCCGCAGGGGCAACGAGGCTGACTGCAGGTTCTTCGGGTCATCTCGCGGCTCATATGGGAACGCCTCTTTACCAAGGGCAACGGGGCTAAAGAACCTCGCGAAATAGACTCTAATGGCTCGGCACTTGGGAAATGGTTCATGATCACTTCCCCGCGTTCGGGCGAGCATCGCCTTGTCGAACGGGACCAGCCGTCCCGTCAGACGTCTACTCAGCGATCAGAACCCGCCCGACTTCGATACCGACGTCGAGCGGGTCACCGACGAGTACTATGTCACGATGATGCCGCTGCATTCCGACAAGCCGCCGCGCCGCTCTGAGACAAGGTCGCGTCGGGCGCCGTGACTGAAGAGATGCTCTTGATCCTGCTGGCAGGCCATTCTGCGATGGTCTACCTCCCCGCCGCTGGGTGCCTCGAGGCGGTGGCGGTCGGCGGCCCCTTTGTGCTCCGCAGCGGAAACCAGGTGGTCCGCCCGGCTGCCAGGTCCACGAAGAAGGCGCCATGAGGTTCGGGCTTGTGGGGACGGGCTACTGGGCTCGGGTCACCCATGCAGTAGCGCTTGCCCGGGAGCCGGTTGTCGATTTCGCTGGCGTGTGGGGGCGAGACCCCGGCCGGGCTGCAGAGCTTGCCGAGGAACTCGGAGTGCAGTCCTACCTTGAGTACGAGTCGATGCTTGAGGACGTCGAGGCGGTCGACTTCTCCGTCCCACCGAACGTCCAGGCCGAGCTGGCTGTCCAAGCAGCAAAGGCAGGCAAGCACCTGCTCCTCGAAAAGCCGATAGCGACTTCGCCCGAAGTCGCTCGGCATCTTGAAGCGGCCGTCGAAGAGGAAGGAGTCGCAGCGGTCGTCTTCTTCACGACCTCTTTCGTCGAGGCCCAGCGGGAATGGCTTGCGGATCTCGCCCGAACGAATGGCTGGCGTGGCGGATGGGTGCAGTGGATCACCTCTGCTCTTGCACCGGGAAGCCCCTATAGCGCCTCGGCCTGGCGACAGGAGAAGGGGGCATTATGGGATCTCGGTCCGCACGCCCTTTTCATTCTCTCCGCTGCGCTCGGAAGCGTGGTGGACGTCGCTGCCGATGCCGGTGCCGGAGATCTCGTCCACCTGGTGCTCCACCACCAGGGCGGCGCCACGAGCACGGTGTCCATGACCCTCGAGGGGCCGCCCGAGGCGGGCCACTTCGAGATCACGCTTTGGGGTGATTCGGGGCTATCGACGATGCCGCTAGGCTCGACCTCGCCTGAAGAGGCGCTCTGTGTGGCGCTGCAGGAGCTCGTCGAGTGCGCGACGACCGGCGAGCGTGCCCACCCTTGTGACGTCCACTTCGGGCGCCACGTCGTCGAGTTGCTGGCCCGGGCGGAGCACAGCATCGCGGGGAGGCCGACCGCTCACGAATCCGCCTAGTGTTCAGCGATCCGCAGTTCCCTCGCCGACGCGGACAGGTCTAGAACCTGAACCAAGAGCCCGGAAGGTCCAGCTATGCGTTACGTCGTTCGGCCACTTCGTGACAGACATGATTCTCAAAGCCCTTGGGCGTAGCAGCGATCCCCAACAGACTCCAGTGGCGTAAGTGTTGCGCACCCGAGATTACGACCGCAAATCGAACAGGCAGGCTTGGCGTGTCGCATGCGTAGTCGTGTTCCTCAATCGCGATGGGCGACGAGCTATGTTCTCCATCTGACACGGAATCTTTCTTGACCAGCGGATGCCATGTCTGAGTGTCGGGCATTGCAGCTGAAACACGAAGAAAGGGGTTGGTGCATGACTGCTAGTAGTGATGCAACGAGTAATCCGGGAGTCGTCTTTCCCATGGCAGGTCAGGTCGAGTTTCAGGAGCAGGAATTGACGCCTCCGGGGCCTGATGAAGTGCTTGTTCGAACCCGACGTTCGATGATCAGCCCGGGGACGGAACTGACGATTCTTTCCGGTCAGTTCCCCGAGAACTCGGCATGGGCGAACTATGGTCGTTTTCCCTTCCTCGTCGGTTACAGCGCGGCGGTTGAGGTGATCGAAATCGGAAGCGAAGTCAGGTCGGTAAAGGTCGGTGATCTCGTAGCGGCACCCACACCCCATGTACGCTTCGCGACTGTCGCAGCAAGTTCGGTGAATCCTGTGCGCGACGAGCGCGTCGCTCTCGATCACATTCCTTTTGTGTCACTGGGTCAGGTCGTCATGAACGGAGTCCGACGTGCTCACCTGGGGTGGGGCGAGACAGTCGTAGTGTTCGGAGTCGGCATCCTTGGTCAGCTGGCCGTGCGCTTTTGTCGACTTGTCGGTGCACGTCCCGTGATCGCCGTTGACCCCTCTTCCAAGCGACTTGCCCGCCTCCCTAAGGAAGAGGGGATTGTTGCCATCGAACCAACAAGCACGAACTTGCGGGACCAGGTAGGCGACGTCACACGAGGACGGATGGCTGATGTCGTGTTTGAGGTAACCGGCATTCCGTCACTCATCCCAGAGGAATTCCAGGTGATGAAGGCTACTGACGGACGATTCGTCGTCCTGAGCAGTCCCAGCGGGCCAACATGGTTCGATTTTCATGACCTGTGCAATAGCCCAAGCCATACAATCATTGGTGCGCACAACAGATCCCATCCTCTCGTCGAAACGGCGGCGAACCCATGGACACTGCAACGAGAGGCAGAGCTCCTCTTGGATCTAGTCGCCTCGAAGGAGGTCGATTTGGAGCCGCTCATCACGCATCGGCTCCCTTGCAGCGCCGCGTGTGAGGCTTACCAGTCGCTCCTCAAGGAGCGGACACACGGGTTGGCCATAATTCTTAATTGGGACGAGACTTGAACTCAATTCGTCTTCTGCACACATAAGATATCGCCCGCTGTGCAAATGCGTGTCCAGTTGATTTCAGTGAAATACCGGACGGAATGAATCTGTCAATGCCGGGCGTCTAGATCTTCTTGGTCCGCGGAACTCGTGACTTTGTGACAAGTTTTCCTGGACAGCAGCTCTGGCAAGGTGGAGCATGGTTGCGGACGCGTGTCTCGTTTCGCCTGGGATTATCGGCTCACTGTGCCGCCCAGGGTCAGCTCAACGAGTGCGGGTCTGCGATATGTGGCGGAGTGCCGTCACTTGTTTATTGGCTTGTCGGTTGATCAGCCTGAGTTGTCGCGGATTCACGAGGAAGGACAGTTCGCCCGAGGGACGGCTTTGCCGGCCCGACAACCTCAATGACGTCGAAGCTGCGTCGGGAGGAGGCCGGGAGGGGGGCCTGCCTGTGGGGTGCAAGCGCAGGATTCGGCCCCTGACCAGGGACGCAGTAAATCTGCCACGATCGCCGGTATGGGCTGTCCGATCACGTTCCTGCTCGTTCGAAAGCTGCTTCGACTCCTTGGCATCGGTCCGACCCCAGATGAGAAGGATGTCGAGATCGCGGTGCTGCGTCATCAGCTCTCGGTGCTCAAGCGCCAGGTGGCACGACCTCGGTTCTCCCCTACCGATCGCGCGGTGTTCGCGACACTTGCACGGCTGCTTCCTCGTGAGCGTTGGGCTACGTTCCTCGTCACGCCAGCGACGCTGCTGCGTTGGCATCGCGAGCTCGTGGCTCGGCACTGGACGTTCCCGCGCCGCGATGCTCCTTCGCACAACGCGCTCGATACCGACGTTGTGGCACTCGTCCTTCGCCTCGCCCGTGAGAATCCCCGGTGGGGCTATCTCCGCATCGTCGGCGAGTTGTAGGGCACCAAAACCTCGAGCGCCTAAGCCTCGATCCACCGTCCGACCCCGGTGAGGTGACTGCGGCAGCCTGATTTACAGAGTTCTGGCGGCATCGCGACTGCCTGAAGGCCCTGTCGGGTGCAAGCGCAGGATTCGGCCCCTGACCAGGGACGCAGTAAATGTGCCACGATCGCCGGTATGGGCTGTCCGATCACGTTCCTGCTCGTTCGAAAGCTGCTTCGACTCGTTGGTCTCGGTCCGACCCCAGATGAGAAGGATGTCGAGATCGCGGTGCTGCGTCATCAGCTTTCGGTGCTCAAGCGCCAGGTGGCACGACCTCGGTTCTCCCCTACCGATCGCGCGGTGCTCGCGACACTTGCACGGCTGCTTCCTCGTGAGCGTTGGGCTACCTTCCTCGTCACGCCAGCGACTTTGCTGGCCTGGCAGCATGAGCTCTTTCGCCGGCACTGGACCTTTCCGCGCCGCGATGCTCCTTTGCACAACGCGCTCGATACCGACGTTGTGGCACTCGTCCTTCGCCTCGCCCGTGAGAATCCCCGGTGGGGCTATCTCCGCATCGTCGGCGAGTGCACCAAGCTCGGTGTCACCGTCTCGGCGACGAGCGTTCGCAATGTTCTTCGACGTCACCGTCTCAAACCAGCACCACGGCGATCGGGACCGACGTGGTCGCAGTTGCTTCGAGCTCAAGCTGGCAGCACACTTGCATGCGACTTCTTCTCCGCCGACACCATCACGCTTCGCCGGCTCTATGTCCTGTTTTTTCTCGATCTTGAACGACGCAAGGTCTTCCTCGCCGGCGTCACTCCCCGTCCGATCGGGAGCTGGGTCACCCAAAAGGCGCGCAATCTCACAATGACACTCGAGAACGAAGGCCGGGTCGTCAAGTTCTTGATCCGAGATAGAGATACCAAGTTCGTCGGGCCCTTCGATGAAGTGCTGACGTCGATTGGTGCCCGAGTCGTCAAGACCCCGGTCCGCGCGCCTCGTGCCAACGCGTTCGCCGAACGGTTCGTCCGCACCACAAGGACCGAGTGCCTCGACTGGTTGCTCATCAGAAACGAGCGTCATCTCGAGCGCGTCCTTGAAGAGTTCGTCGAGCACTACAACGCAGCGAGACCGCATCGTGGGATCGATCTCGAGGTGCCCATCCCCTATGTCTCGGGGAGGGGACTCGACGACTCGACGAGGATCCGCCGAGTCGACCGACTCGGCGGACTTCTCCACGAGTACTCCATCGCCGCTTGACCAAAGGGTCTGTGGGCGGGACCGGATCCGGATCACTGGAGAGCTCGCTGTGTCGGCGCAATGCCACGATCGAGCGCACCACACCATCCGGGATCACGCGCCCGCGACGCGTGATCGGCGACGCCGTTCACGGTGCGTTTCGGCGTCGAATGTGAACAACGCGTCCTTGCGGCTGGCCAGTGGCGGACCATCGGGCGATCTTGGAACCGCGCGAACGCAGAATCCCGTGCTTGCACCCTTCACGCCCGTCGAACCGCGATCGGTAGTACTTACTCGATCGAACATCTTTGTGGGCCAGCTTGCTGGACTCGATGTGACCCAAGAAGGAGTCCGCGTCCCAGTCCATCTGCGGAAGCTGGATCTTCAGCGCGCTTGCAACAACGGCAAGATATTTCCCAATGTCCTCACCAACCCCCTTCGTGACACTCTCACTGCCACGCTTCAGCATGTCCGGGGAGGTACCAAGGTTGAAATGCACAACGTGGGTCGTGGCAATCTGCCGGCTGCCGTAGGTAAACAACCCCAGGTCGGCCTTCCACAAGGCTGCCAAGGGGAGACGCACGCTCTGAATAAACCTGGCCCGGTGGGCGGCCATCAGATCGTCAGAGAAGTAGTCGGCCACGCCCTCCATCCCCAGGTGAGTGTCGTCGAACAACTTGATCCGGTGGCGGGACTGTTCGATGACCCCGGCGTACTGCAGGGCTAGGGATTGGGCCAGGGTCGGATCGCACCCCACCAGGAACTTCTGAGATTCGTAGATGATCAGGGACAAGTAGGGCATGACGCACAGCAGCGGGATCGGCGAGGCAATAACTTGGGCTGCGGCGTCACGTGCTATCCCCCAAGCCCACCGAATGTCCGAAGCTACAAGACGCAGCTCGGCGGCTCTGCGAAGATCGGCGTCACTTGCTGACAGGCTCATGCCACTAGGAGCCAAGGTAGTCCTGTAGCCACCGGGCACCAGGAAGAGCTCTCGGGGCGTCGGTTCCTAGTTCCCGTAAGTACCGACTCGCGATCGTAGGGATCCGCTTTTGGCCTCCTATCCGTCGTATCTTGCGCATATCCAGGCGGACCTGCAGCTTCATGGCCAGGCTGAGCTCCATACTGGCGGCATAGGAGAGCACCAACTGATCGGCAGCTCTCGTGATGGCCACATACAACAAGCGACGCTGTTCTTCGACTGCCGCACTGACCTGATCATCCGAACCGCTCTGGGGCAACGTCGGTACGATCCCCTCCGCCATACCCGCCACGTAGACCACCGGGCTGGTCAAGCCTTTGGATTTGTGCAGGCTCATGATCCGCACGTAGTCCGGACTCGCAGGCACGTCTACCTGGGTGATGCGGACAATCAGGACATCGAGCAAGGCTCGGGCCGAATCGACATCGGGTAGCAGCTCTAGGGCCAGGGTCCGAAGATCGGCGAGCTCCTCTTGGTTGTCGGGAAACAGTGCGTCAACTACGGACGGGAGGTCCTCCAACGACAATCCATCGATCACGTTGCGGGCGTGAATGTACCGGGGCAAGAGAGCCCGGACACTGACCGGCAGCCTCTCGCCGTTCTTGGCCCGTTCCAATGCAACCTGCTCGCTGATGCCCTCTTGTCGACAGTACGCCATCAACTTGCGGTAGGCGCTTGCTCGACCATCGCTGTCGTGGAGTCCCAGAATGACTCGCAGCGACACCGGATCATCGCTGACAGTCAGCCACAAGAAGGCCAAAGCCTGCTGGGCTCGGTCGGTCCGCACGGCTTCCTCAGAGAAAAAGGAGTGAGCCTCGATTTCGAGCGCCCTCAGGCCATCCCGCACAGCCTCGCCGATCCTGTGGCGGTTCGTCAGAACCAAGATGTCCCCTGGTTGCCGACGTTCACGCTCGATGTCAGCAACGATTGCGGCGACGATGCCCTCCACTTCGTCGCTGAGGTCCGGCCACTGCACAATGGCAATCGAACCTTCGACGTCCTCTTGAAGGCACGTCATCGCTGGCTTATCCCTGTCTGTGGCGTGGGCAATCAACGAGTTGGCCATCGACAGGATTCGACGTGGACACCGACCGCAGACCTCGATCTTGTGCTGCTCTACCTCGTCTCGCTCCAAGAATTCCTGGATGCCGATGGGGTTCGCGTGTCGAAATGAATAGATCGACTGATCGTCATCACCAGCTATGCAAAGCGCGGTGCCTTCTCCGTTGGCCAGAAGGTCCAGGAGGTGCTGTTCAAGGACATTCAGGTCTTGGTACTCGTCGACGATGATGTGGGAGAAGTTACTGAGGTCCTCTGCCAGGGGATTGTTCCTGAGGTAGTCGAAGGCCAAGGGCACGACTTCGCCAATTAGCATGGCCCGATGGTGGATCATCCAGCGCATGACTTGAGCCTCGAACTGCTTGTCCGACGGATCGACAGCCACGCCAGGATGATCGGTGATCCCGCGAGCCCAGCCGGCTTCGAATGCCTCCACTAAATCTCGCTTGGCGTAGATGTTGCCGGAGTCGCCTTCAAGGTCGCGCAGCATCAGATCAATCTCATGCTTCATCATGGGACGCGGCTGCCTGCCGGTGATGGCGAGCACGGAGTCACGCTGCAGTAGACCGAAGCAATACGAGTGCAGAGTGGTGGCCCGCACGTCGTCCGCTCCCGCTACGCCGAGACCGGCTACCTTCTCACGGAGGTCCTGTGCCGCGGTCCGGGTGAAAGAGATGAGCAGGATTCGCCTGGCCGGTACTCCCTCAGCGAGCAGCCTGACAACCCTTCGCATGAGACCTAAACCCGTCTTTCCCGTGCCCGGGCCTGCCAGAACGCCAATGCGTGAGCTGTTGGAAGCGGCGATCGCTCGGTGTGGTCCTTCGATGCCATCATCCCAGCTCATCGCCGGTGCTCGTGGTGACTCGATCATGGCACAGTATTCAGCATAAGACGAACATGTGTTTGGTTCAAGCGAATCGCTCGGTCCTGAGGCCACCGAATCACGGTCGCGCTTCCCGATAGTCGTCGACTGGGACGGTCAGCTCAGCACGGTTGATCAGCTCGCAGGCCTCGTCGGCCAGCTTCCTGACCTCGACATCAAGAGACGTCAATATGTCAACGGCAGAAACTGAGGCGAGCGGTCCAAGGGTTCGGAGCCTTTCACCGTGTTTTTTGAGAAGGTGAGGGTCACCGGCTTTCCCGTGGTACGGACGTGGTACGAAGCACCCCCGGAAACGACTCAAGGGGCCATTTCTCGTCCCTTACAACGCATCTAGCTGGACTTTCTTTGGAGCGGACGACGGGATTCGAACCCGCGACCCTCACCTTGGCAAGGTGTTGGCATCCGTACATCCAGTGTTGCTCCGTCCGTCGACGTGGGCTACGTCCGTCTCTTCGTCCGGGAAGTGCTGCCAAATCTGCTCCGTAGTAACACGCGTCACTACGGGTCACTTGGCTTCGGGTTACCTACTCGCTTCCTGGGAAAAGGCGTCCCTCGCGGCTCCGGGTCACCGGGGCACTACGGTGACTGCGCACTGCAGCAGGGGAACCCTGCTTATTCGTGCATCCGCGGTGACCAAGGTCGAACCGAGATTCTCGGCGAGAGCGACGTAACAGGCGTCGTAGGCAGAGACATTGTCCCGAAGCTGCCAGACCCGGTCGAGGAAGGAGAAGACCGGATAACGGATCAGCCCAAGTTGCCGCCAGGTGTCGAGTGCCGCCCATCCAACTCCTTCATCGATCTCACCTGAAACAACCATCCGGCGCAGCCCATTCGCCACCTCGGCGTCGATCAGATGTGGCACATGCAGCTGGGATTCGCCAAGCGCCCGGCGGGCCGGCCCGGCGTTAAGCAGCGCCGAGATGGCCGCCGACGCGTCGACGACAATCACCTTTCCGCACGTCCGGCACTGACGTGTCCGATGATGGTCCTTGTGTCGAGGTCCACGTCAGGTAAAGCACCGAGCAAAGCGGGATTGTTCGCACGCCGTGTAGCTTCGGCCAGTTCCCTAACGGCTGTCGCTCCTACCGAGGCACCGTCTCGAGCCGCAAGCTGCTCGAGACGCTCGACTACGTCATCCGGGACGTTACGCAAGTAGAGAGTTCTCATGTCGCACTATGCTAGCAGTCGACTGGCATAGTGCGACAGAAAAGAGCGCAGAAGTTTCAGCGTAGCGGTCCACTGAATGGGGTCAAGTCCATTTGGAGCGGACGACGGGAGCCCATGTCCGCGGAATGTCCGCGGGAGGCGCGGTAGCCGCCTGTTGGAAGATCGTCTCAACGCCAACGGCGTTCGGCTGTCGCTCGGCCGCAAGGGAGAGTGTTGGGACAAGGCGATGGTTTCATATTGCACTCCTTGTCGATGGTGGGGTGGAAGGTCGTTTGTCGAAGCGAATTCCCTGCCGTTTCAGGTAGCGGGGGTCGCCGGGGGTGGGTGGGTCGAAGAGTCGGATGTTCTTGTCGTTGGCTTGCTGGGATGGGAGCAGGCCGGCACGGTGCCAGGCTTTGATGGTGGATGGGTGCACGCCGATGCTGTCGGCGAGTTCGGTGATGGTGAGCAGTCCTTGGGTTCGGAGTCGTTCGAGGTGGCTTGGCAGGCCGTTGCTGCGGCGTAGGTGCAGCACGATGTTGGGGGTGAAGTGTTCTCCGGTGCCGCTGCGGTGTCCGGCGGCGTTGAGGGCGTCGGCGGCTTGGGCGTCGGTGTGGGTGTCGAGTAGCCGGTCGAGTTCGGCCAGGGTGTCGGGCTGGGTCTGTCGGGCTTGATAGGCGGCGAGGGGTATGGGCACGACGAGGCTGGTGGTCTGTCCGCCTCTGAAGCGGACGTGGAGGTGGATCTGGTCGGTCTTGTTGATGGTGACGTCTTCGATGAGCAGCCTGGCGATGCGTTTGCGTTCTCTGACCGGGGTGGCTGGGTCGTTCCACAGTCGGGGGAAGTCGGTGGCGAGAGCGCGGATGCGGGCTTTGTGAGCGTCGTCGAGGGCGACGCGGCCGGTGGCGGTTCGCTGGTATTCGTCGTTGGCGTCGTTGAGCTCTCGCAGGGTGTCGTTCCAGTCGGCTTCGAGGCTGTCGGCCACGAGGCGGTTGTCAGGGTCGACGGCCAGGTAGCGGCGCCGGGCGAGGTCGGCGCGGTGGCGGGCTCGCTCCACGTGGCTGCGGTGCAGCGCGTCGGCCTCCTCGGCGCGGCCTTCGAGCTCGGCTTCGACTCTGAGGGCGACTTCCAAGGCGACGGGGGTGACGGTGTCGAGCAGGAGTTGGCTGATGGCCGGGTCGATGGTGGCGCCGGGCACGGTGTGGCAGGGGGAGGAGCCGGTCTGGATGGCTTGTCCCATGCAGCGATAGTCGGGGACCTCGACGCCGCCGCGTAGGTGATAGCCGATGGTCATTCGTCTTCCGCAGCGGCCGCAGATGGCCAGGCCCTGCAGCAGAGCGGGGCCTTCGCGGGCTGGGCCGCGTTCGTTCTCTCGAGCGTGGGCGGCGGCGTTTAGAGCCAGGGCCTGCTGGTTGGCCTCGAAGGTTTCCCAGCTGATGTATCCGGGGTGGGCGTCATGGATGAGGGCGGTCCACTGCTCTCGGGGGAGCTTCTCGACGGTCATGCGCCCCTCGGGGGTCTTGCGGCCCCTGCTTTGGCCATAGACGAACGCTCCGGCGTAGCGGGGGTTGTGCAGGGTGCGCAGCACTCGCCAGTGACGCAGCGGCATCCAGGCGAGTTCGCCCTTGCGTGGACCGCTGCGCACCCGGGCCGGGAACGACAGTCCCTCGTCTCTGAACACCTGGACGGTGGCTCGGGCCGATCCGGTGCGGGCGAAGGTTGAGAAGAGGTGGCGGATGGCGTGCTGCACGCCGGTGTCGGGGTCGATGACCACCTTGCCGGCCGGGTCATAGACAAGCCCGACCGGCAGCGGTATGGGCAGCTCACCTCGCCGGGCTTTGGAGAGCTGCCCGCCGCGCAGGCGGGCCCGGATGAAGTGCAGCTCGGCCTCGCTCATGGTGCCCTTCAGGCCGAGCAGGAGCCGATCGTTGAAATCGGCCGGGTTTGTATAGGCCGTCCTCGTCGCAGATGAGCGTGTCGGATAGCCCGCAGATCTCCAGCAGGCGGTGCCAGTCCGCGTTGTTGCGGGCCAGGCGCGACACCTCGAGGCCGAGCACGATCCCGGCCCGGCCCATCCCGACCTCGGCCACCAGCTGCTGGAAGCCCTCCCGGTCGGTGGCCGACGCGCCGGAGTGTCCCTGGTCGCAGTCGATGGTCACGACCTGATCGACCGGCCATCCCAAGGCCACGGCACGCTGACGCAGCGCGTATTGACGGGCGGTCGACTCGGTGTTGGTCAGCACCTGGCGGACCGTCGACTGGCGGACATACAAAAATGCGGTGCGGGCCAGATGCGATGCGGTCACCTTCATGGTGGTCTCCGCGCTCATCACCGTTCACCCGCCTCGCAGGCAGGCCAGGGCCATTGAGGCCAGCACGCCGACCAGCTCATCACCGCCCGCCACCGGGACCTCTCCCGTCGGGCGCGACGGCGCCGCGGCGACGGTGAGGGCCTCGGCGGCTCGCAGCCAGGCAGCGACACCTCGGCGCTGAACGACGGCGAGACCGAGCCGCCATCCCGACGTCTCACCGCCGATGGCCTTTCCGCGCAGGGTCTCATAGCGCGCCACGTCGTCGCCGCCACCACTCCGGCGGGGTCACTGCCCGGATCCGCTTTTGGGTCGCTGGGATCGCCCCAGCGCCCGCTCGATCGAACGAGGATGCACCCTGATCCCGAACTGCTCCGCGACCACCACCACCAGATCGGCTGAACGCAGCCCGGGATCGGCGTCCAGCCGCTGGCGCAGCACAGCGAGGACCTCATCGGAGAGCTTGTGAGCCCGTCTGGGACCCGGCCGGGCCGGCACCAAGGCAGCCAGACCGCCGGCGTCTAAAGCTGCGGCAGCCTCATAAAACGACGGGCGGGAGAACCCGAACGCCGCTGCCGACCCGCTCACCGTCTCCCCCTCGACACGGACCCGGCGCACCATCTCGTACTTCACTTGCACCAAGTCCCGAGCGTCGAGGAACTCGGTGGCGGCGAACGCTTCGTCTGTGACCGCCTCGGGCCGAGGGTTCAGCGTCCGCTCCTCCCGCAAGGCCTCCACCTTCGGGTCTTCCCTCCGTCGTGCCACCGCCACCTCCCGAATCACATCGATGTAAGTATCATTATGCCGGGACCATGTCAGTGTCAAGCAATCTCGAACAATCTGGCCCATATATGACCGTTTTCTACACGACACCGGTCCGGTGCATCCTCGGGCGACGGCATAATGGTCCTTACAGGCCCGGCATAGTTCGCCTTACACTCCGTCGACGACTGGAAGGCGGTCGCAGAGTCTCCACCAAATCCGCCACGGCCAGCAGATCCTCAACCCGAAAAGCGCTTCGGCCCGCCGCTATGACCACGAAAGGATCTGGCTCCGCCACATCGGTCCACGCCGTCGGCACCGACGTCAAGGTCCCATCAGCCAAGAAGAAGAACACCCGATCCTGATGCCAAGTACGCCGCCGCACAACAAACTCGAAGTTCTCACCCGCCCACGGATGGAACGGATGAGTTACCCGAACAACTCGCGACGGACCGTCGGGATCAGGCGCAGTCGAAGGCGTAGTCCAACGCCGTGGCCGAGAGCTTCTTCGCCACCTTGAAGCGCGAGCTCGTCGACCGCCGAAGCTCGCCGACGCGAGCCGGGCTCTATCGTGCGATCTTCAGCTACATCGAGGGGCTGGTACAACACCCGCCGACTGCACAGCTCCCTCGGCTACCGCAGTCCCGCCCAATACGGAGCCACCATCCGCCAGAACGCCGACCGTCAGGCGGCATGATCAACACAACGAACCTGTCCGTCGAAGCGGATCAAGCCCACCCCGCGCCGAGTGCCTCTCAAAAGGCTGCGCCACGATGTTGGGACTTTCGCCTCTGGCACCAAGTGACACCGTGGTCTTTGCTGGTGTGCAGCGGCCGTGCATGCCGCTGGCTTACGCGTCTCGTGAACTTTCGACGAGGGGGTTGACAATGTTCGACCGTAATGCCATCGAGGTGGGTCTAGGGCGAAAGCCAGCGGATGTCGTGTTCCGAGGGGGCACGCTCGTCAACGTCTGGACCGAAGAGATCTATCTTGCTGACGTGGCGGTAGCAGGCGATCGCGTCGCTGCGATCGGTGAGATCGATGCGCTGATCGGGGACTCCACACAGATCGTCGACGCGTCCGGAATGTTCCTGGTCCCTGGTCTCATCGACCCGCACGTGCACGCGGAGGTGTCCAAGCTTTCCATCACATCGTATGCCAAGGCCGTCCTGCCACATGGGACGACGTCGATCTGTACCGCGTTCGACCAGATTGCCGCCGTTCGCGGCATCGGCGGCATACGGTATCTGCTCGATGAGGCCCGCCCGCTCCCGTTGCGAGTGTTTAACGCTCCGCCCTCCAAGATTCCGTACACGATCCCACCGTCCACACTTGGCGCCAGCGTTGGCCCGGGGGATCACCGGATCGCCCTGGACTGGGACGAGGCCGCGGGAATCGCGGAAACCGAATCGGACTTCGTTTTCCGGGGCGACGCCGATGTGTTTGCGTCGATCGCAGAATGTGAGTCGCGACGGCTTCCGGTTCACGGCCACGCCCCATTTGTCACTGGCACCCGCCTCGGTGCCTACCTGAACTGTGGTGCCCGGGATGATCACGAGAGCTTCTCGATGGAAGAGACCGTAGACAAGCTTCGCAACGGACTGTACTGCCTGCTGCGCGAGGCTCCCATGGCGCACAACCTTCCGGATTGCATCCGGGCTGTCACCGAACGCGGTCTGTCTGCCCGTCATGTGGGACTGTGCTCTGACGACACGGACACCACCACGCTGGTCACCCTCGGCCACATGGATCACATCCTGCGAGTGGCCATGGCGCAGGGCGTCGCTCCGATGACTGCCATCCAGATGGCAACCATCAATTCAGCCGAAGCCCTTCGGCTGGACGACAAGATCGGCGCAATCCTGCCCGGTCGCTATGCCGACATCCTTCTAGTGCCCGACCTGAACGAATTCCGGGTCGCCGCTACCTACGTCGGCGGGGTCCTCGTCGCCCGCGAGGAGGTGATGCGTGTCGAACTAGTCCCGCCCGCGCGTCCCGCGGAGCTGCTATCGACGTTCTCGCTGGACCCGGTCGCTCCGGACGATCTCGTCTACCGGACAGATCTGCCGGACGGCAAGGCACGAGTGATCGTGATGCGGATGCCTCCGGACATACCGCTTCGTCTCGGCGAAGAGGCCGAGCTTCAAGTGCAAGGTGGAATCATCCTCCCAGACCCAGCTCGAGACGTCCTGTATGTAGCAGTCCTCGAGCGGTACCGGAACACTGGCTCACGATCTGTCGCGTTCCTGTCTGGGTTCAACCTGCGCGAGGGTGCGATCGCGAGCTCGCTGTCACCCGACGACGAGAACGTCCTCTGCTTGGGGGCGGACACACTCAGCATGGCGACCGCGGTGAATCGGCTGATCGAACTCGGCGGTGGGCAGGTCGTCACTCGGGGCACCCAGGTGCTTGAAGAGTTGGAACTGCCTATCGCAGGCATCATGAGCGACCTTGAGCCGGCTCAGATGGTCGAGGCGGAACGACGGCTGACGGAGGCGGCGCGCTCGTTGGGCTGCACGCTCGATAACCCGTTCATGTGGCTCATCTTCCTCCCGATCACCGCGATCCCCGAGTACGCCCTCACCGATAGGGGATTCGTTGAGGCGAAGACGCTGTCTTTCCTCGACCCGGTCCTCGGTTCGGCGTAGGACGCGGCCCACGATGCCGGCCTGCATTCAGAGCCGAGGTCAAACGCCATTTCGGCTCCGTCATCGGAAGAATGAGCGAGTCCAAGACCAGGCCAGTTCGAAATGCCATCAATCCCGCACGAGAACATCAGTAGTGAGATGTCTTCATGGCTCATTGAGTAGCGGACATCGGAGTTGTCATGTCGACGCTCTCATGAAGGCCGCTCGGCGTATTCATGAATAGTCTGGCACACAAGGTGAGCGTCGTATTGTGCGTCGGCATCGCCGCCTTGACTGGTTGCGCTCATTCCTCTGATCGAGCGGTGGTCGCCGTGTCGCCGATGGCCGCTGGGTGGCACCATGACTACACTGTGACGGGTGTCAAGACGGAACCCACATACACCGAGGATATTGAGTACGGCAGGTGGGGGAATCGGTTCGCTGTTCGAGCGTTATTTGACGGGCAGCTCTTGGGCTACACAGAGATTCAACTCTCAGACTCTGGAATCTCGCGTGTACTGGCGTGCTCACGCGGTCTCGTATGCCCATCGCTTCCCACGGATGCCTATCTTGTCACGGTGTCTTTCCTGGCCACCTTCGATCGCCACGATCTGCGAGCCACTGGTCGAATCCTTCTATACCGCGGACGCCGCGTGGTCTGCGTGGAGATTCCGGCCTCTGATGGCCTGTCCTCTGCCCTTGGGCAGCCGTGCCTCGATACCCGGACCGGTGCCTATCTGGCGGTGCTCTTCGATGGCGAATTTTCTGGTCCGATGGTCGATCCGTGGTCCTTACATTTGAGCCTTCGCCCTGATCCCAGTTTGTTCGAAATCAGGTAGTCACAAGTCCATCGAAGTTAGTGAAGCGCAACGAGAGGAGTGAAGCAGATGAGATCAAAGTTCATCTACGGATTGCTGGTGATGCTTATGGCTGCGTCGATGGCCCTGGTGGGATTTGGGACATCATCAGCAGCACCTGCGTCGTCGACGGCCACGACGGCCAAGCAGGTGCTGAGGGTGGCCCTGCTGACCTCCGGACCCGTCAACGATGGGTCGTTCAATCAGTTCGCGTATACCGCTATGAAGACTTTGCAGAAGGAAGGCCTGGTGAAATTCCAGGTTCAGCAGAATATGGCAGACCCGAGCACGTCGACCCCTCTGATCCACGAGTATGCCGCAGCAGGCTACAACCTAATCATCGGACACGGCATCGAGTTGTCCGCGCCCATCTTCCAGGTGGCTAAGGAGTACCCGAACGTTCACTTCCTTGCTATTGGGGCTCTGAATATTCTGCAGCAGGCGACCGCGAACGTGGACACGTGGACGTATGACTTTGGACAAGACGGGTACCTAATGGGATATGTGGCTGGAAAGATCTCCGGCATCACACACGCCGGTATTGTGAACGGCCCGAAGCTCTCGTTCATCGAGGAGGACTCCAACGGGATCGTCGCCGGGATGAAAGCCAGCAACCCGAAAGCCAAGGTACAGGCCGTGTACACAGCAAGTTTCGACAACGTGCAGGCAGCCCAGCAAGCCGCTGCCGGGCTCATCGCTGGTGGCGCGCAGCTCGTTTTCACCACTGGAGACGGAATCGTGAACGGGGTGGCGGCGGCGGCTGCCGCCGATCACGTGCTCACGATGGGGGTGACTGGTTCGGCCGGCGGTCTGGCGAAGAAGGTCAACGTGGCCGAGGTCAATCTGAACTGTTACCCCCTGTACCTGCACATCGTCCAATTGCTTGACAAAGGAAAATTCGGGCACCTGACCTACATGGCAAGCATCGAGAACGATGGTTTGATCCTGACCAACGTGAACAGGGTCAGCATGCTGGTTCCGGCGAACCTGGAGGCCGTGGCGAACAAACTGGTCTCTGAGCTCAAGTCCGGTAAAGTAAAGCTCCCTCCTGGCTTGTGAGGCTGAACCACTAAGCCTGCACTGCAAGGCAAGCGTGGGAGTAGATAGTGGAAGCTGACTGTCCATCTGACCGGAGTGATCTCAGAATGCTGCGGTGCGTCGGACGCATCAGGTTAGCCTGCCCAAGAAACGTGGGCGTTACTCCTGTTAGGTGGACAGTCCTCTAGTGGATACGGTGGCAGCAGTCGACGTCTCGAAGCGGTTTGGCTCGCTCCAAGCCTTGGACCGTGTGTCGATTCAGCTGTGCTCCGGTCGTGTACACGCGATCGTCGGAGAGAACGGGGCAGGCAAATTTACCCTGGCGAAGGTTTTCGCTGGGCTGCTGCGCCCGGACGAAGGCAAGCTGACGGTTGGTGGTGTCGTGATCCGTGGCACTTACGATCGAACCCGCGCGATCAATCTGGGAATCGGCTACGTACCGCAGCAACTTAGTCTCGTCCCCACATTGACGGTTCTGGAAAACTACTTTCTTTCCCAACGAAAAGCTGGGTTTTTGCTGGCCCATCGGGAAGGTCACGAGACTCTGGCGTCCAAATCAGTCGAGTTTGGCATGCCGGTACCGATCGACGAACGCGTGGACCAGCTCAGCCTTGGCGAGCGGCAACTCGCGGAAGTGCTCATCTCCTTGGCGCTGGGTGCGCAGCTCCTCTTGCTGGATGAGCCGACCTCCGCGCTGGGACCCAATGAGGTCGAGCAACTGATCACCCAGGTCCATGCGCTCGCGGAACGAGGCGTCGGCATCATGCTCGTGACTCACCGGCTAAAGGAGGTTCTCCAGGCCGCAGATGAAGTCACGGTACTGCGTGCCGGGCAGGTGGTCCACACGGGGACGGTGGGCCAAGACGACAGCGCGCTCCTGGCCGAGCGGATGGTCGGGCACCAAGTCGGCCCGCCGCGCCGACCTGATCGCCCTTCCGCAAGGGTTCGTCTGGATGTCCAGGGGCTTGTGGTATACCCGAAGTCCGGACCCCCGGTCCTGGTCAACGAGATGCATGTAGCCGAGGGGGAGATCGTCGGGATCGCGGGTGTTGGAGGCAACGGCCAGAGCTGTTTCGCCGAGTCGCTCGTCGGGTTGCAGATGGCAGCGGGTGGCAAAGTTATGGTTGACGGCGTCGACGTCGCGGGCGATCCAGCGAAGGCCGCTGCGCTCGGCGTCGCCTACATTCCCGAGGACCGCCATGATGGTCTGGTCGACTCCCTTAGCATTATGGACAACGTGTCGATCGGCGACCCTCGCTCAGGTAGCCGGCACTGGGGTATGCGACATCTGCGCCCCCTCATGCAGGTCGCAGCCGACGTGTGCTTCGATTTTGACGTGCGGCCCGGTCGACCGTGGCTCAGAGTAGGCGGACTCTCCGGCGGGAATCAACAGAAGCTGATGGCCGGCCGCGAACTGCGCCGAGATGTCTCGGTGCTTGTCGCGGACGGTCCGACGAAAGGTTTGGACATCGCCGCGGCAGCCGTCTTTCGAGACGCCATCGCCAACCTGGCCCGTCGTGGCGCAGCGGTTGTCCTGATCTCGTCTGAGCTGGACGAGATTCTGGCTCTTTCCCACCGGGTGTTGGTCATCTACCGCGGACGGATGGTGGACGAATTCGCCATCGAGGAATTTGATGAGACCCGCATTGGCCGGGCCATGGCAGGCTTGTCATGACTGGCGAACCAGACTCACCCAAGGGTTTGCCGAATGGCGTCAGCGACCAGCCACGCCAACCCCACGCCACGGGGGGTGGAGGAGTGGGCCCGCGCGCTCGTAGGCCGGTCTTGCGCCTGTCGGACTGGAAGCTTCGCACCGCGATCGCTATCGCCGCTGTGTTGGCCGTCTCCGCGGGGCTCGTCCTGCTAGCTGGCGCAAGTCCTGGCTCCGCTCTCGTCGGAGCTGCTCAAGGCGCCTTTGGCAGCCAATACCAAACAGCCGAAACCATCCTGGCCGCTATGCCGCTCGCGATTGTGGGGCTGGGAGCTGCGATCAGCCTCCGGGCGAATCTGTTCAACGTCGGGGTCCAGGGTCAACTGCAGATGGGAGCGCTCACCTCGACGGGGCTGCTTCTGGCGCTGCCGCACCTGCCTGCCGCAGTGGCTATACCGATCGGGGCGATTGCCGGGATGCTCGGTGGGGCGGCATGGGCGTTGCTCCCCGCGGTGATGCGCGCTTGGCGGGGCGTCAATGAAATCCTCTCAACCCTGTTCATGAACTATGTGGCTGCAGACGTCCTTGCCTACTTCCTGCGGACCGTGTTGCAAGCTCCTGGTGCAGCTGTATCCGAGAGCAAGGCGCTACCTTCGGCCGATCTTGTTCCGAAGGCGCTAAGCGGCACCCGCTTTTCTTGGTGCCTACTGTTGGTTCCTGTCGCTGCTTTCGGGCTCGCCTGGTGGCAGCGAACCCCACGCGGTTTTGGTGTGGACGTTTTTGGGACCCATCCCCAGCTCGCCGCCCGGATGGGTCTTCGTGCGAAGAGAACCATTATTCTGACGCTGGTCGCGTCCGGGGCCGCCGCAGGACTGGCCGGGTGGATGGTAGTCGCCGGGGTGGACGGGACTCTCTACCCCAGCGTGGCCGGTGACATCGGCTTCAATGGGATCGTCGCTGCCATCCTCGGCGGAAGCACGGCCATCGGCATCCTGCTCGCGGCTGCCTTATTCGGGTTTCTGGAGACGGGCGGAGGAGGACTGCAGTTTGGAATCGGCATTCCCGCTGATATAGCGCCCGTTCTCGAAGGGATCATCATCCTGGCGGCCGCGCTTGTGATGGGCCGAAAGCTCGGAGTCATCGCTCGGCGCGTTCCGAGGCGGCTCATCGTGGAAACGGACGAGAGTCCACAGCTTCAACTGGTTGGTACCTCCAGAGCCGCCAGCACAGGAGAAGTCGAGTGAGTTTCGCGTCGACCACCTTCTGGACTGTAGTTCTTGCCGGAACCGTCAGCCTTGCGACCCCGCTGATGTTCGCAGCTCTCGGCGAGACGGTCGTCGAACTCAGCGGCGTGCTCAACCTCGGCATCGAAGGCATGATGCTAATGGGAGCGCTCGGTGGCATCGCTGGATCTCACGTTGGCGGGAGCATGGTTGGAGTGCTCGCCGGCCTGGCCGTTGGTGCTCTGTTCGGAGGCGTGATGGCGCTCGCAGTCTCAGTGCTGGGGGCCAACCAGATCATTGTCGGTATCGCCATAACCTTCGTGGGTACTGGCCTGTCTGACTATCTGTTCGAGGTGTGGTCACCGACTGGGCAGACGGTCATCACCGCGCCACTCGTGCCCACAATCCGCGTTCCAGCCCTGAGCCAGATCCCCATTATCGGCCAAGCCTTATTCCACGAGAGCATCCTCACGTATGTCGCTTTGGCGTTGGTTCTCTTGCTGACCTGGTTTCTACGGAAGTCCAGGTTCGGCCTGCTGATCCGGGCGTGCGGCGACGACCCAGCGTCGGCGCAAATTCGGGGAGTCCGAACACGCAACGTCCAGGTGTTGACGCTGCTCGTCGGCGGAGCGATGGCAGGGCTCGGTGGGGCCGCCATCACAATTGGTTACTTGGGAAGTTTCGTCGCAGATGTCACCAACGGATCCGGGTTCATCGCCATCGCGATTGTCATTATCGGTGCGTGGTCTCCGCTCGGATGTCTTGGTGGAGCGCTGATGTTCGGATTCTTCCAAAGCCTGGGGCTGCAGGCCCAAACTGTCAGCCTGGGCCTCCCAGTGGAGTGCTACGACGCCCTGCCTTACGTTGTGACCTTGTTAGTGCTCTTCCTGACCGTGCACCGCCGGCGAGCCCCCGCCGCGTTGGGGCTCCCGCTCCCCACCGGAGGAGAGTAGATGTGCGTGCGAGCAAGGAGGTTTCGGTCCGCGACAGTCGGGAACCCATCTCGTGGACTAGGACCCTGCATGACGGGAAGTGGTGGTTATGGGGCCTGCCGCCTGACCTGAGCTGGACCGGATGGATGGTAGGGGGGCTTGACCTGCCCCATCAGATCAGACCAAGGCTGTGACGAGCCATCGACTTCGCGACAGCCTTGGCACTTCGCTTACGTGTCGGCCGGCACGTAGAGGACTGATGTGAATGCACTCAAAATGATGCGGGGATCACTTCCCGGGCTGCACGAGCGACAGCGTCCGGATCCACACGGGTCGGGTGACCGTCCTCGACTAGGACCTCACCGGCCACGAGCACTAGTGAGGCGATATCGGAGAGGCCAGTCATGAGTAAGCCTTCGACTGGATCGTGGACGCCGATCCGGTCGACTGTTCGTAGATCCCAACAAGCAATGTCAGCAGCCATGCCGGGCGCGATAACCCCGAGGTCCGGCCGCCCGAGGCAGGCGGCGGATCCCCGCGTGGCCAGCCCTATAAGTTCCCGCGCCGACGGCCATTGATTCGGTTCCGCGATGGCGGGACGATGGGCAAGTGCTGCCACTCGAAGATCGCCGAGCAGGTTGGAGCCGTCATTGCTGGCGGATCCGGTCGTGCCGAACCCAACCATGACTCCGGCATCGAGATACCGACGGATGGGAGCGAGGCCCCAACCCATCCGAAGGTCCGGAGCGATTAGATGTGCGATCCCAACACCGGTCTCCGCGAACTCAGCAATCTCCACCTCGGGGGGGTCCACTACATGAGCAATCCAGGTTTGGGATCCGGCCCAACCATGCTCGACCAAGAACTGCCAAGGAGTCATCCGGTACATCGACTGGCACGCCTGGGCATCGAACTTCTCGTACAGATGTGTGTGCAAGCGCACGCCCTCATAGCTAGCGGCCAGCTCGGCCATCTCCTCGAACAGCTGAGGCGCGTCGACGGACACGCCGCATGGAGCCAGCATCACCCGTACCTTCGCCAGCGGCTTGGGGTCGTGATACCTCTCGATCAGTTCGACCGAGTGCCGGATAACCTCTTCGACGGTTTGAACGGTGAAATCGTTGGCCGTCCCGCCGTTCGCTCGACCAAGCGTCATGCTGCCACGTCCGGCATGGAGCCGAACACCGACCTCATCGGCGGCTTCGATCGACGCCTCGATGTATGGTTCCGTGCGTCCACCGGGGAAGAAGTAGTACTGGTCGGCCGTCGTCGTCACGCCGCCAAGCAACGATTCGGTGAGCACCGCCCGGCTGACCCGGCGGACCATCTCTACCGTCCACTGACCATCGTTCCACCACTTCATTCCGGTGGCACCCACGCCGGCCAGCCACGGCACGATGGCCGCGCGTTGGATCTCGGGCAGGCAGCGCAGCGCACCCTGGTAGAGGTGCTGGTGGGCATTGATCAATCCTGGTAGGGCGAGGAGACCGGCGCCGTCGATGACCCGATCCACGTTGTCAGTGGGCAGGCCCTGGCCGACCGCGGCGATCACACCATCCTCGACCAGGATATCGGCATCCCGGAACTCACGATCCTCACCGTCGAAGGTCACGACGTGAGACAAGCGGCGCAGCAGAAGCGACATGTCAGCTCCCTTCGACGGCAGGCTGAGCGAACTCCATTAGACCACTGGGCCCAACACCGGGTCAACGAAGGAGAGGGTGGCCTGCTCGACGAAGCCGCGGTCAATGATGGCGTACTCAGGTATCGCCGTGATCGGCGTGAAGATGAGCCACATAAAGGGATCTTCGACCGCGCAGCCGAGCGATCTGGCTACGTCCTTGAGCTTATGCTCCTGCGTAGCCATCTCCTCCGGCGAGAAGTCGCTCATGATGCCTGCGATTGGGAGGGGCAGTTCGGTGAGAATCTCGTCACCGCGGGCGATCACCTGACCCCCGTTGAGCTCGGCGACCCGGTTGATGGCGGTGGCCATGCTGTAGGTGTCGGCTCCAATGCACACCACGTTCTCGTCATCTGGGGACAATGAAGTGGCCATCGCGCCTTCTCGCAGGCCGTACCCGGACATGAAGGCGGTTGACCGCGACCCGGTGTCGTTGTAGCGCTCCACTACTGCGACGTACAAGACATCCAAAGCGGGATCCGGCCAGATAATCCCATCCCGGACCAAGAGCTCCGCGTCTCGCCGCTTTCTGACAAATGAGCCGCTTGGCGGAATGTACATCGTGATAACTCTGGCTTTGCCGTTCGGGAGATCTGTGCGGAAGGCAAGGTCATCGGGCGTGAGGGGAGTGAGGTGGAAGGTCTGGAGCATGTCGGGCGGGCGCTCGGGCGGTCGAAGCTCAAGGGCCATCTGTCCGTTACGAGCGGTCAGCTTCCCGCCTACGTACGTAGCAGCCACTCGGAACGCTTGAAGGTCGGGGACAAGGAGGATGTCGGCGAACCGGCCAGGAACGATGGCTCCGATCTGATCGTCCAGACGGAGCGCCTCCGCGGCGTTGAGCGTTGCCATCTGGATGGCCGTGAGCGGATCGACCCCTTGAGATATCACTAAACGCACGATGTGATCCATGTGCCCTAGCTCTAGCAGGGTCGACGTGTCAGTGTCGTCTGAACACAAGGACACATGGCGCGAGGAGAGTCCTGCCTCAGTCACGGCTTTGATGCAGTCGACAACGTTGTGTGATATTGACGCCTCGCGAAGGAGGCAATACATGCCATTACGTAGTTTCTCGATCGTCTCCTCGACTGAATAACACTCGTGATCGTCCCTGGCTCCGCAGTTCAGGTATCCCGCAAGCTCGAGTCCTGTTACGAACGGCGCGTGCGCGTGCACTACCAATCTGCGAGCCTCACATTGTGCGATCGAGTCAAAGACGTCCTCATCGCCGAGTCTAATGAAGTCGAATGTCGTTTCAGCGATCCCGGTGACCTCGGGCCAGGTGAAGGCTCTCTCGTGATCGCGAGGGCCGATCGAGGCAGCCAGCGTCGATGGTGGGGTGGTGTAAGGGATCTTGCTGGCTGGATCGTTGAAGACGCGCAACGGAAGTTCAGCGGCCTCATCGAGCATGTAACGAACCCCGTCTATGCCCTTCACCGGAGAGATTTGATCGAACGCAGTGTGAACGGTGGTTGTCCCATGCGGGAGCACCGCGCGCGCGTATGACGTAATTGACATCTTGGTGACTTCCGTGTGCACATGCGGGTCAATCAATCCTGGAACCATATATGCGCCAGCTACGTCGATCACCTGTGTGTCTGGGCCGATAGTTGCCGAAACATCGCCGATGGCGGCAATCTTGTCTCCCGCGACTGCCACTTCAGCTGGGTAGATCTCAGCCGTGCACACATTGACTAACTGGCCACCGCGAAAGACCACGTCGGCTGGCCTACGTCCTAGGCCAACATCAATAGCATTTCGATCCAACATTTCACTTGACCCCTTTCTGCGCACAACCGCCCAAGTGTTGCATAGACAGGCCCAACCGTCGCCGCCATCGTCGGCCGGGTAGGCCCTAAGGCCGTGCCCGGATCCTAGCAAACACCATCTCCGGGATTCTCTACCGAGTAGGCGCGTCCACTACCTGTAGCGGGATGCTTGGCGGCCTCTTATGATACGCATGCTCACCTGGAGGTTGCTCGTACGCGTAATCCAACCACCGTCGATTGCAGCCCCGAAACCTACTGGTGAGCGGGATTCTGGGAGGCTCTTGATGTCGGTAACGAGTTCCTCAGGTGCTAATGATCGGCTTTCGGCTGGGGATGGAGGACACGCCAGACACGCTCGGGCGTGAGCGGGATCGAGTCGATGGTGACTCCGGTCGCGTCGAGAACGGCGTTACGCACCGCGGGAGCGACGGCATCGATGACGATTTCGCCGATGGACTTCGCCCCGAAGGGACCGGAGGCCTCCATCGTCTGCACGAGGAAGACCTCCATGGTCGGCGTGTCGTCGGCCCGGAAGATCCAGTAGGGCCCAAAGCGCGCATGCAGCGGGCGTCCGAGATCGTCGAGAAGGGTCTCTTCGGTGAGCCGCGTAGCCAAGGGCCTGCAACATACCGCCCTCTACCTGGCCGCTAGCTGTCACAGAGTTGATCGCCACGCCGCAGTCCACGGCCATGACAAAGCTTGTTGACGGTTATCTGGCCGGTGTCGATGTCGACCTCGATCTCGGCAAGCTGAGCGGCGAACGGAGCCGGAGACTCGGTCGACCAATGCGACGCCGTCCCCATGATCTGCTCCTGGTCTTCGGTGTGCAGCGCGTTCAGGGCGATGTCCCCGATCGATATCGACGTCCGTCGGCCGCCCAGGCACGGTGGTCGCCAGCTCGATCTCGCCGGCGTCGACGTTCAACAGCCGGCCCGCTCGCTCCACTATCCGCACCCGCGCGGCTTCGGCGGCCTTCTTCACGGCCATACCGGAGATGTAGGTGGTGCTCGAGGCGTACGCGCCGACGTCGAACGGTGTGAAGTCGGTGTCGCCCGAGTAGACCAAGATGTCGTCGGTCGCGACCCCGAGCACGTCCGCCGCGATCTGGGCGAACCGGCTCCGACGAGAAGATTGAACGACCCGTCGTCATTGATCTTGATCGAGCAAGCCCCCTGTCCAAGAACGGGATGCCCGAACCCTGCATGCAAAGTGCGAGCCCGATCCCACGGCGAATGTGCGGCAGGTCGGGTGGCTGCTTCCACAAGGGGTCCTCCCCGCGGTGCCAGCCGATCGCGCGAAGGCCCTGCGCGACGCACTCCTCCAGGCCGCAGGTCGTCACATGCGGCAGGTCTTCCGGCGCGATCTCCTCCACACCTCCCCGTTCACCAAGGCGCGGTTCGATATCGCGTGCGTCGCCGGCCTGCACCCAGTTCATGCGCCGGAACGCAACGGGATCGAAGTGCAAAGCCCGGGCGATGTCATCCATCTGCGACTCGAGCCCGAAGAACGCCCGAGGCGCCCCGTAGCCGCGGAAGGCGCCCGCTACCCCAACGACCTGGCGTTGGGCTCGGGGCAAGGCTGTGTGACGTACCAGGAATCCAAGACGGTCCGCGATGCGATCCAGAAGGTGGTAGAGGCGTGCCGACGCGCCTGCGTGATCGCCGGGCTTCACTGTTCGTTTCCGGAATTGGCGCTTGAGTGGCGCGAGGCAGGCGTCCAAATGCTGACCACGGCTGAAGACGTCGTGCTGCTCAAAATGGCGGCAGACGCGGTCGTTCACCAAGTCACCGATCATGGCGGGAGATGATGGGGCGACTCCGTACCGACCGCCTCCGCCGGCTGGTCTGGAGCACCGACATGTCCGCGAGATGTCCGCGAGAGGCCACAAAACGACGCGAACTACCGCGATGTAGTGTGGGGTGTTTCCCCAGCTAGAACGGCATTTTGACAGGCAGAGCTGGTGTCCGCATCACCTTTCCAACGTTATTTGGCACAACTCTGTCACCAGCCACTTTATACATTTAGCAATGTTTTACTGGGCTTTTGACTTACCGCTGTTGGCCACAATGTACCGTTATTGGCCCCGGCTTGTGCGTTTTTCGTGGTGCATGCACCACGGATTTTCGTACCACATGCACCACGAACATTGGGAGATCTGGCGCTGCGGAGCCTGCCGGCATCACCTTCCAAGGTGATGCCTGGGCACAAAAGAAGCGTGATTCGCCTTACCGAGGCGCTCGCGTAACCGTCGTTCCGTGCTCGCTAGGCGACCGCTGCGAACGCCTTGTTCGCGGCGCAGATAGATCGATCTGGCGGGTCGGAGGCTGGGCGCAGCAAGTCGGCGCTAGAACACGCAGATGAGAACCAGGGCCGCTGTTGGTCGGCTGCGCCTCCTCGGAGGTCGATCCGCATGGCGACTCGAGAGGCGAAAGCGTCATCACCGATGTCTCGCTCGTGATCGCGAATGGCCTGAAGACCTGGCGACAAAGCTTCGATGACGCGGAAGCCGAACCGGGCGTAGAACGGTGCGTTCCATGGCACGTCTCGGAAGGTGGTCAAACTCACGGAGGGGAGGCCATGCAGCTGCGCCCAGTCGCAGACGGCTTGACTAACCTCGATTATTCGCGCGATAGCGACATGAGGCTGCCAATATCCGCGTAAAAGGCCTCCTCAGCTGGGAGAATGACTGTGTTCTAAAGCAGTTATCCAACCCAGGAGGAGGCCTCCTTGAAGGTGCATCGTAGCCGCTCGGTCCGTCGGGTCGAGGTAACCACAGACGGCCGCAATCTCATCTCGCACGCGGGCACCGCGTTGTTGTGCGAACTGGCCGATCGCACCGGGTTGACCAGGGCCATGTCGGTGGCGATGGCCGACTGCGGCATCTCGTGGAACACCCACGACCCGGGCGTCGTGCTCACTCACCTCGCCGTCGCCATCGCAGACGGGGGCGACTGCCTGAACGACTTCGAAGCGCTCCGGTCGCAGTCAGAGCTGTTCGGAAACGTCGCGTCGATCTCGACCGCCTGGAGGGCCGTGAAGGCCACGGTATCGCTCGAGCTGCGCCAGATCCAAAAGGCAGTGGCGGGCGCACGGGAGATCGTGTGGGCCGCGGCACCGCCGGGCGACATCACGATCGACTTCGACGCCACGCTCGTCACTGCGTTCTCCGACAAGCAGGACGCTCGCCCGACGTACAAGGGGGGTTTCGGCTTTCACCCGCTCGGCGCTTGGTGCGACACGACCGGGGAGCCGCTCGGGGCGATGCTGCGTCCGGGCAACGCCGGCTCGAACGACGCCGATGACCACCTCGAGTTGTTGGACGAGGCGATCGCTGCTCTCCCGGCGGAGTACCAGGTAGGTCACGAGCCCGGTGACGACCCGGGCCTGGTCCGACATCACATCCTCTTAAGGGCCGACTCGGCGGGGGCGACCCACGACTTTGTCTCTGGCCTTGTGGAGGCGAACATCGAGTACTCGATTGGCCACCCTGTCGATCAAGGTGTGAGAGAGGCCTTGTTGTTGTTCCAAGAAGAGGACTGGGTCGAAGCGCTCGAGGTGGACGGGACTGACCGGGACGGAGCATGGGTGGCAGAGCTCACCGATCTCATGGACTTGTCCACCTGGGGTGAAGACGCACGACTCTTATGCCGGCGCGAGCGCCCTCATCCAGGGGCCCAGCTCAGCTTGTTCGACACCTCGGAGGGTTTCCGACACACGTGTTTCATCACGAACGCGAATGCCCTCGAGATCGACGCCGCAGCACTCGAGCTTCGCCAACGCGGTCATGCCCACGTCGAGGACCGGGTCCGGTGCTGGAAAGACTGCGGGCTCAAGAACCTGCCGTTCGCTAGCTTCACCCAGAACCTCGCCTGGGTTGCCACCAGTCTCGTCGCCGGGGCGCTTATCGCCTGGGTGCAGATGATCTGCCTGGACGGCGAGCTCAAAAAGGCCGAACCGAAGACGATCCGCTACCGGCTGTTGCATGTCGCCGCGACCCTCGTGCGGCACGGGCGGCGGCTCATCTTGCGGCTGGACGAGACCTGGCCGTGGGCTGCAACGCTCAGGCGGGCCTTCTTGAGGCTGCGGACCGCTTTCCCATGACAAGCGGGGTCCCGGCGCCCGACCCGGCAACGGTGAGTCTCCCGAGGGTGTGACATCTGATGAGAGCACGAACCTCTGGGTCGACGCGCCCTGCGACGACCGGGTGCCTTCGTTGTCTCCCTATCGCCAATACTCGGCCGCTCGCCTCAGCTTCTCGAGGCCGGATGAATTTTCGAGGTTAAGTGACCCTGAACCCCATCAACGACCCTCCGGGCTACATCGTTGTCTGCCAGGGCACTCAGGGAGGCGTTAGCAGTTGCCTCGAACGACGCAATCTCCTCTTTCGTAGCAATCACCTGAAAGATGTCGGCGAGGCGATTGCCGTCCGCGGAGTCAAGGGCTCGTGCAGCATCTCTAAGCGGCGGTAGGTAGACGTGCGCGATACGGTCCCTTAGCTCGGGCTCTGGATCGACCAGTTGAGCATCCCCAATGGCATGACTTAGCCGGTATCGCCGCGGGAGCTCTGGATCGGTTCTATACGTCGTACCGTGAACCAGTTTCATGGGTCCGTCGACTAGGGCAGCTGAGAAAACTGCACTCTGGTCCAAGGACAAGTCCGTAAAGGTGCGAATGATTCGGATGGGTGTCCCAGAGGGACTTCCGTAGCTAAGATCTCGATCCTCGTCGAAATAGATGGACGCACGGCCCGAGGCGGGCGGAATCGCTAGTCGCAAAGCGTCGATTACGTTGCTCTTGCCAGCGTCGTTCTCTCCGACGAGCAGCGTCAGATGGTCGGAAAGGTCGACGGTCGTCGAGTAGCACGACCGGAAATTGTCAAGCTGTAAACGTGCCAGCCTCATGGCTGCTCATCAAGCAAGTCGTGGATGGTGGTCGTCACCGCTTCGCCGCCGTTCGCAAAGTCACTCTGCAGGACAGCCAGCGAAGAAGACAACTTCGATCAGGTCAACGAGCAGGCTGTTCGGCTGACGCATGGACATCGATCCTAGGGCGCGTGCTCCTCGATCGACGAGATTGTCGCCCTGTCGCAGTACGCCCGATTGCAACATGGATCGAGGATTGTCTGCCCTCATCCAGAATTCGTCGAACACTGACTGCCGGCTCGGCATCCGGAGGCTTGGCGATCGTCATCCACGAGCCAGCGGACCGTATCTGTGAAGCGTGCCGGCACCGATGGGCGGTAAGTGGACCACCCCGAACGCCTGCAACGCTTCGTCGTCAAGTACGACATCGGGAGGCCAGACAAGCCTGCTCGGTGACGGCCAGACTACGGGTGTGTGCGGCAGTTCGGTGACAGCGAACCGCGCGGGGTAGGTCGAGACGCTCCTTACGATTGCCACCCTCAACGCGGCTTGGCCGTACGTCAGCGTCACAAGGACTCCGCTCGGTTCCGGGACCGATTTGGGATCGTCGATGTTGTAGGACATCAGAGTCGAGCGAGTCTGCAGGAGGGTCCGAGCGTTCCCTTGTACCTCGCGGCCCAAATTCTCGAGCCGGGCAGAGGCTGCCTGTGGTCCCTGAACCACCGGCGATCGACAGCTGAAGCCGTCGTGTCGCCGTCCTGCTGCACCAGCTCAAAGACCAGGGCCGTCTTGGTTGCCCAGACTGCGAGCGTCCTGATGGCGTCCTGGTCGAGCATCAACCGTTTCCCGAGCTTCATCGGCTCCAGTGCGGGTCGCACCGCGCTATCAAGACCGGACATCCATCCGTTGTTGCATGACGCACAGACGACCCGTGCTTTGATCGCACCGCGCCGCCAACCGTTCGTGAGTTCGCGCGGTAGGGACGGTCGCCGCCGAACAAGATCGATGCCTGCTCCCAACGGTCCTTGGGCGGCACGTGTTCAGCGATGGATCGGGCGATCCACCTGGGAGTGAAGTCTTCGCGGCTCAGCAACCCTTGCTGCCCGCAGAAGGCGCAGCTCCCCACTCGCCGCGATGGCTTGCTCATGGCATCGAGTCTCCCAGGTGGATGTCCGGAGCAGACTCAAAGGCTTCACTGAAGCCAACCGAGACGCCATTAGCGAATATGCGGCAGGCCAGCTTCAGCGCTCCCGCAGTTGCACAGCTCGGCAGCCGATCATTCACCCGCCTAGCGAGTGAATGTGAGGGTCACCCCGATCGCATGTGGTACGGATGTGGTACAAACCGCCCCTGGAGGCGCCTCAAGGGGCCATTTCTGGCCCCTTGCAACGCACCTAGCTGGACTTTCTTTTGAGCGGACGACGGGATTCGAACCCGCGACCCTCACCTTGGCAAGGTGTTGGCATCCGTACATCCAGTGTTGCTCCGTCCGTCGACGTGGGCTACGTCCGTCTCTTCGTCCGGGAAGTGCTGCCAAATCTGCTCCGTAGTAACACGCGTCACTACGGGTCACTTGGCTTCGGGTTACCTACTCGCTTCCTGGGAAAAGGCGTCCCTCGCGGCTCCGGGTCACCGGGGCACTACGGTGACTGCGCACTGCAGCAGGGGAACCCTGCTTATTCGTGCATCCGCGGTGACCAAGGTCGAACCGAGATTCTCGGCGAGAGCGACGTAACAGGCGTCGTAGGCAGAGACATTGTCCCGAAGCTGCCAGACCCGGTCGAGGAAGGAGAAGACCGGATAACGGATCAGCCCAAGTTGCCGCCAGGTGTCGAGTGCCGCCCATCCAACTCCTTCATCGATCTCACCTGAAACAACCATCCGGCGCAGCCCATTCGCCACCTCGGCGTCGATCAGATGTGGCACATGCAGCTGGGATTCGCCAAGCGCCCGGCGGGCCGGCCCGGCGTTAAGCAGCGCCGAGATGGCCGCCGACGCGTCGACGACAATCACCTTTCCGCACGTCCGGCACTGACGTGTCCGATGATGGTCCTTGTGTCGAGGTCCACGTCAGGTAAAGCACCGAGCAAAGCGGGATTGTTCGCACGCCGTGTAGCTTCGGCCAGTTCCCTAACGGCTGTCGCTCCTACCGAGGCACCGTCTCGAGCCGCAAGCTGCTCGAGACGCTCGACTACGTCATCCGGGACGTTACGCAAGTAGAGAGTTCTCATGTCGCACTATGCTAGCAGTCGACTGGCATAGTGCGACAGAAAAGAGCGCAGAAGTTTCAGCGTAGCGGTCCACTGAATGGGGTCAAGTCCATTTGGAGCGGACGACGGGAGCCCATGTCCGCGGAATGTCCGCGGGAGGCGCGGTAGCCGCCTGTTGGAAGATCGTCTCAACGCCAACGGCGTTCGGCTGTCGCTCGGCCGCAAGGGAGAGTGTTGGGACAAGGCGATGGTTTCATATTGCACTCCTTGTCGATGGTGGGGTGGAAGGTCGTTTGTCGAAGCGAATTCCCTGCCGTTTCAGGTAGCGGGGGTCGCCGGGGGTGGGTGGGTCGAAGAGTCGGATGTTCTTGTCGTTGGCTTGCTGGGATGGGAGCAGGCCGGCACGGTGCCAGGCTTTGATGGTGGATGGGTGCACGCCGATGCTGTCGGCGAGTTCGGTGATGGTGAGCAGTCCTTGGGTTCGGAGTCGTTCGAGGTGGCTTGGCAGGCCGTTGCTGCGGCGTAGGTGCAGCACGATGTTGGGGGTGAAGTGTTCTCCGGTGCCGCTGCGGTGTCCGGCGGCGTTGAGGGCGTCGGCGGCTTGGGCGTCGGTGTGGGTGTCGAGTAGCCGGTCGAGTTCGGCCAGGGTGTCGGGCTGGGTCTGTCGGGCTTGATAGGCGGCGAGGGGTATGGGCACGACGAGGCTGGTGGTCTGTCCGCCTCTGAAGCGGACGTGGAGGTGGATCTGGTCGGTCTTGTTGATGGTGACGTCTTCGATGAGCAGCCTGGCGATGCGTTTGCGTTCTCTGACCGGGGTGGCTGGGTCGTTCCACAGTCGGGGGAAGTCGGTGGCGAGAGCGCGGATGCGGGCTTTGTGAGCGTCGTCGAGGGCGACGCGGCCGGTGGCGGTTCGCTGGTATTCGTCGTTGGCGTCGTTGAGCTCTCGCAGGGTGTCGTTCCAGTCGGCTTCGAGGCTGTCGGCCACGAGGCGGTTGTCAGGGTCGACGGCCAGGTAGCGGCGCCGGGCGAGGTCGGCGCGGTGGCGGGCTCGCTCCACGTGGCTGCGGTGCAGCGCGTCGGCCTCCTCGGCGCGGCCTTCGAGCTCGGCTTCGACTCTGAGGGCGACTTCCAAGGCGACGGGGGTGACGGTGTCGAGCAGGAGTTGGCTGATGGCCGGGTCGATGGTGGCGCCGGGCACGGTGTGGCAGGGGGAGGAGCCGGTCTGGATGGCTTGTCCCATGCAGCGATAGTCGGGGACCTCGACGCCGCCGCGTAGGTGATAGCCGATGGTCATTCGTCTTCCGCAGCGGCCGCAGATGGCCAGGCCCTGCAGCAGAGCGGGGCCTTCGCGGGCTGGGCCGCGTTCGTTCTCTCGAGCGTGGGCGGCGGCGTTTAGAGCCAGGGCCTGCTGGTTGGCCTCGAAGGTTTCCCAGCTGATGTATCCGGGGTGGGCGTCATGGATGAGGGCGGTCCACTGCTCTCGGGGGAGCTTCTCGACGGTCATGCGCCCCTCGGGGGTCTTGCGGCCCCTGCTTTGGCCATAGACGAACGCTCCGGCGTAGCGGGGGTTGTGCAGGGTGCGCAGCACTCGCCAGTGACGCAGCGGCATCCAGGCGAGTTCGCCCTTGCGTGGACCGCTGCGCACCCGGGCCGGGAACGACAGTCCCTCGTCTCTGAACACCTGGACGGTGGCTCGGGCCGATCCGGTGCGGGCGAAGGTTGAGAAGAGGTGGCGGATGGCGTGCTGCACGCCGGTGTCGGGGTCGATGACCACCTCGCCGGGCCGGTCATAGCAAGCCCGACCGGCAGCGGTATGGCAGCTCACCTCGCCGGGCTCTGAGAGCTGCCCGCCGCGGAGGCGGGCCCGGATGAAGTGCAGCGGCCTCGCTCATGGCGCCCTTCAGGCCGAGCAGGAGCCGATCGTTGAAATCGGCCGGGTTTCTATAGGCCGTCCTGTCGCAGATGACGTGTCGGACAGCCCGACATCTCCACAGGCGGTGCCAGTCCCCGTTGTTGCGGGCCAGGCAGCACCTCGAGGCCGAGCACGATCCCGGCCCGGCCCATCCCGACCTCGGCCACCAGCTGCTGGAAGCCCTCCCGGTCGGTGGCCGACCACGCCGGAGTGTCCCTGGTCGCAGTCGATGGTCACGACCTGATCGACCGGCCATCCCAAGGCCACGGCACGCTGACGCGGCACGCGTATTGACGGGCGGTCGACTCGGTGTTGGTCAGCACCTGGCGGACCGTCGACTGGCGGACATACAAAAATGCGGTGCGGGCCAGATGCGATGCGGTCACCTTCATGGTCGTCTCCGCGCTCATCACCGTTCACCCGCCTCGCAGGCAGGCCAGGGCCATTGAGGCCAGCACGCCGACCAGCTCATCACCGCCCG
>CAVRAT010000011.1:0-404655 GCA_963719125.1 uncultured Acidimicrobiaceae bacterium | reverse complement strand
AGGAGCTGGACGAAGAAGGAAACGTAACGCGGGAATGGGACGTCACTCCCGACGACTTCGGCCGGATCGCGGCCCAGACCGTGCGCCAGGTGATGACCCAGCGCATCCGTGAGGCCGAGCGCGAGCTCAAGTACGAGGAGTACGCCGGCCGCGAGGGCGACATCGTCACCGGCATCATCCAGCAGAGCGACGCGCGCTACACCCTGCTCGACCTCGGTAGGGTCGAGGCGCTGCTGCCGCAGTCCGAGCAGGTCCACTACGAGCGCCACGACCCCGGCGAGCGGGTGAAGGCCTACATCGTCGAGGTCCGCAAGACGGCAAAGGGCCCCCAGATCGTCGTGTCGCGCACCCATCCCGGGCTGATCAGGCGCCTGTTCGAGCTCGAGGTGCCCGAGATCGCCGACGGCGTCGTCGAGATCAAGGCCTGCGCCCGCGAGCCCGGCCAGCGCACCAAGATCGCCGTCTGGTCCAACGACACCAACGTCGACCCCGTGGGGGCCTGCGTGGGCGCCCGGGGCGCCCGCGTCCGCATGGTCGTCAACGAGCTGCGGGGCGAGAAGATCGACATCGTGCCGTTCAGCGACGACCCGGCCGACTTCGTGACGAAGGCCCTCCAGCCGGCCAAGGTCAAAGAGGTCCGGCTCGACGAGGAGACGCGCCCGCCGAGGTGATCGTCCACGACTACCAGCTGTCGCTGGCCATCGGCAAGGAGGGCCAGAACGCCCGCCTCGCCGCCCGGCTGACGGGCCGGCGCATCGACATCAAGAGCGAATCCGAGGCACGCCGAGGAAGCCCACTACGCCGAGGGCGACTGGGCCGAGGGTGAATGGGTCGAGCAGTCGGGCGAGATGGTCTGGAAGCCGGCCGAAGGCGGCGAGACGCTGTCGGCCGAGGCTTGGGCCGTGGGAGAGACCGCGGAGGCCGAGGGAGAGTCCAGTGGATCCGGCGAGCCGACCGCGGCCGAGGTCGCCACCGACCCCGTTGCCGACGGCACCGAGGCGAACAGCACGGGCCTGGTTGCTGTGGCTGCGCCGCGGCCGCGACCATGGCGGCCGCCGAGACCGACCCCCTCGACACCGAGCACGGCGTGACCCGGCGACTCGCCCCGGACCGGCGAGCCGGACGAGCCGGCAGCGGAGAAGGGCAGCTCTCGTAGCGACTCCGCTTCGCACCTGCATCGGATGCCGCCGCGTGCGCCGGTATCCGAGCTCGTGCGCGTTGTTCATGCCGGCGAAGGAGCGCTTGGTCGTCGGCACAGGCCTTGAGGGCCGCGGCGCATGGCTCTGCCGTGACGCGCCGGATGTGTCGAGCTTGCCGACCGCATGCGCGTTCTCGAGAGCTCTCCGCCATCCGATCACGCCGGGAGCCGTCGACTAGCTGCGAGCGGAGCTGCACGCCGGGTCAACCTCCGGGCGGCCATCCCCGGCCACCGCCCGGCCGGACCCGTCGACTCAGCGGTCGAACCGCTCAGCTGCCGCCCGCGCCCTCTCGCCCGTTGTGGTCCCGTCGCCCGCGGCCGAACAGGCGGTCCAGGAGAGGATGTGCCGGCGAGCCCCGAAGCGGGACGGATCGGGCGGTTCCGGTGTCTCGCCCGCGTCCTCGGCGGGACGGCCGGCACCCGGTGTGACCCCATGCCGAGGCCGGGCGTGCCGAGACCGAGGATCGGCGAGTAGTGCTCGCTCGATGACCGGCGTGCCGGCACCGCCCTCGGTGCCTTGGATGCGGTCCCCATCGCTGAGGGCCTGGCGAACATCCTCCTCCGTCGGCGCGGCCGGCGGTTCCTCGGGTTCGAAATCCTCCCTCGTCGAACTCCTGCAGCAGCTCGGTCGACGAGCGCCACGTGCCGCGGATCGTTCCGCATGCCGGATCGTCGCAGCAGCTTGCGCCCCTCAGGGGTGAGGCCGAGCTGGTCGTCGACGTACTCGACGACGCCGAGCTCGATCAACAGAGTCGCCGAGGCGGCGAACTCGGCCGGGCTCGGCCTCGAGCGGGCCGGCGTGAAGCCGTGCAGAGTCCACAGCACCTGCAGGAGCGGAGCAAGCTCCCCGCCGTTCGCCCGTTCGACTGCTACCAGTGCCTCCCCCTCCCGGAGGCCGAACGACAGGTGCATCGCCCGCAATGTAGTCCGCAGTGACGCCGAGGAGACGGGCCAGGCATGAGCCGACACCGGCTTCGCAGCTGCAGCGGCACTTCGGCAGTGATGCCGCGCCCTCGACGCGGCGTCGGCGGGCGACTCGGCGATCGTGGACTCGGCCCTAGAATGCGTGCACGGGTGTACGAGTCAGCGGCGTTGTGTGAGAATGTAAGGCCGCGTCAGGCTCGGGATCCCGAACGCTGCGCTGCCCCTCGATCGGAGAGGACCGAACCACCAGTTGCCCAAGAAAATCCGCGTCTACGAGCTTGCCCGTGAGCTGGGGCTGACAAACAAGGAAGCCCTTGACATTTGCATCGATCTCGGTATCGGTGTGAAGAGCCACTCGTCGTCGATCGAAGACGCGCAAGCCGACCGCGCCCGGCGGAAGGCCGACCGTGAAGGGCTTCGTCGCGCCGTTCAACCCGAGGAGCCGGCTCCGGCACCTGCAACGAGCTCGGCCGCGACCGCGAGACCCAGGGGGGCGGGCGGATCCCAGCGCAGCGCGGGCGCCCGTAGGCGAGCGACCTGGTGCGGCTCCGCCTGCGCCCGCACCCGAGCCGATCACCTCAGGCGTCAGCGACGGCCCCTCTCCGGCCGGAAGCCGAAGCCGTCGCCCCGATCCACGAGCCACGCCCGGGTCAACGCTTGGTGGTGAGCAAGTCGACGAGCGAGACCATCGATGCGCCGCGGACCGCCATTGCGCGCCCGCCCGTCACGCCTCCTTCTGGCGTGCCCAGGCCAGCGGCCCCCCCGGGATCCGAGGCCGGGGCAACAGCCCGTGGCCAGCGTCCAGGGCCGCGCGCCGTCTCCCTCGCGCCGCGCGCCCCGGTGCCGCCATCGGCCCCGCCGACTTCGGTCGCACCGCCGCGCCGCCGTGCCCGGCGGCGGCCGCAGCTGCCACGGTCGCCCAGTTTCTCCGCCCCAGGAGGGCGCGGTGCCACCTCTTCCGCCCCGACGGCCGTTCCCCTGGCACCCGGTGGCGATCACAAGATGGGCGCGCCCCGACCGGTCAGCCCTTCAGGCAAGCCGATCCCGCCACCTCCCGGACCGCGGTCGATCTCGGGTCGTCCGATCCCGCCACCGCCTGGAGCGCGGCGTCCGCTGCCGCCAGGCGGTACGGGCTCGCGCCCGCCCGCCGCCGGAGCGCGCCCTGTTGCCCCGGGCTCGCGCCCGGGGATGAACCCGTCACGCCCGGGCGCTGTCGGTTCGCGGCCGCCGGCCGGGCCGTCAAGTGAGCCCACGGCCCGGATCAGGCACCGGCTTCCCGCGCTCTCCGGTCACTTCCCGCCCCGGGACGCCGGGCGCCCCACCGGTGGCGGCTACGGAGGCGGAGGAGCCCCTGGCGCGCGCGCGGCGGCTACACGCCCGGTGGTCCGACGGGTGCAGCGCGAGGCGGTCCTGTCGGTAGGGGACGTCCGCCCCAACGCAGGCCACGCCGTCGCCGTCGCAACATGGAGGAGCTCGAGCCGATCCAGGTAACGGCCTACCTGGCGTCGAGCGCTCCGGTTCCCGACCACGAGGTGATCGTGGAGCGCGGTTCCACACCTCAACAGCTCGGCCCGCGGCTCAACCGATCTGCCGGCGACGTCGTGCGATTCCTCCTGCTCCAAGGTGAGATGGTCACGGCGACGCAACCGCTCACCGACGACATGATCGGGCTTTTTGCCGCCGAGATCGGCGCGCAGATCCGTCTGGTCGACCCCGGCGAAGAGCAGGAGGCCGCCCTGCGGGCCAAGTTCTTCGGTGGCGAGGACATCGAGGAAGAGGACGAGGACCTGCAGGTACGGCCTCCCGTCATCACCGTCATGGGCCACGTCGACCACGGCAAGACGCTGCTGTTGGACCGGATCCGTCATTCGAACGTGATCGCAGGCGAGGCCGGCGGGATCACCCAGCACATCGGTGCCTACCAGGTGGAATGGCACGGCCAGTTGCTGACCTTCATCGACACCCCCGGCCACGAGGCCTTCACGGCCATGCGGCGAGAGGAGCCAGCGTCACCGACATCGTGGTGCTGGTCGTCGCTGCCGACGACGGTGTGATGCCCCAGACGGTGGAGGCGATCAACCACGCCAAGGCGGCGAAGGTCCCGATCGTGACCGCGATCAACAAGATCGACAAGGCGGACGCGGATCCCAACCGGGTGCTGCAGCAGCTGTCCGAGCACGGGCTCGTGCCGGAGGCCTGGGGCGGCGACACGATCACCGTCGAGATCTCGGCTCTGCAGTCCTTCGGCATCGACGAGCTGCTCGAGCAGCTGGTCGTGCTCGCCGAGGTGCTCGAGCTGCGGGCCGACACCGAAGTCGACGCGAGAGGCGTCGTGCTCGAGTCGAACCTCGACATCGGCCGCGGCCCGGTCGCGACGATCATCGTGCAGCGGGGGACGCTGCGCGTCGGGGAGCCGATCGTGGCCGGCGCCGCCTGGGGCCGGGTGAAGGCCTTGATCAACGACCACGGCGACCAGATCAAAGAAGCCTTCCCCTCCATGCCGGTGCAGGTGCTCGGGCTGTCGGAGCCGCCGATCGCCGGCGACGAGCTCCGGGTCACCTCGGACCTCTCGATCGCCAGGACGGTCGGCGACGCCCGCGAACAACGGCTTCGCTTCACGACGCTCGCACAGGCGTCGACCCTGTCGACGAGCCCGGGCGCGAAGCTCGAGGACCTCTTCGAGGCGATCCGCAAGGGCGAGACCGCGACGCTCACGCTGGTGCTCAAGGCCGACGTGCAAGGTTCGCTCGAAGCGGTGACCCAGAGCCTTCTCAAGCTCGAGCGAGACGACGTGAAGGTGTCCTTCGTGCATCGTGCGGTCGGTGGCATCACCGAGAGCGACGTGACCATCGCGGCGGCGTCGGGTGCGACGATCATCGGTTTCAACGTCCGTCCCGATCGCAGGGCCCGCGAGCTGGCCGAGAGCCACAAAGTGGAGATCCGTACCTACGAGATCATCTACAAGCTCATCGAGGACGTGCAGGCGGCCATGGTCGGGATGCTCGCCCCCGAGATCGAGGAGATCGTCACCGGCGACGCCGAGGTACGCGCCGTCTTCAGGGTCCCCCGAGTGGGCGCCGTCGCCGGCTGCTATGTCACCAACGGTGTCATCACGAGGGGCTCCAAGGTCCGCTTCCTCCGCGAGGGAGTGGTCATCTGGAAGGGAGCGATCTCGTCGCTGCGCCGGTTCAAGGACGACGTCAGAGAGGTTCAGGCCGGCTTCGAATGCGGCATAGGTCTCACCGACTTCCAGGACCTGAAGGAAGGCGACGTGATCGAGACCTACGACGAGCGGGAGATCCCCCGTATCTAGGCAACACGATCGCCGATCGTCGGCTGGCTATCCGCGGACCGCGCGTGTCAACGCCGTCCTCGTGCAGGTGCTGGGCGACGCGCTCGAGCGGCTCCGCGATGAAGACGAGCGGCTGGCACTGCTGACGGTCACAGGCGTGGACGCCGAACCCGACCTCCGCCACGCCACCGTCTTCATGGCCTCCTTGCCAGAGGGAGCGCTCCCGGCGCTCGCAGCACGGCGCGGTGACCTCCAGGCAGCCATCGCCCGCGAGGTGAGGCTGAAGCGCACACCGACGTTGAGATTCGTCGCCGACCCCGCGGTCGCCGCCGGCGAGCGCGTGGAGGAGGCACTTCGCCGTGTCCACCACGATGGGCCCTGACGAGCCCGGCCAGCCCGACGGGTCCGGCCGGCCGCCGCGGAGGGGATCGACGACCCGGGCGGTTTCATCGTAGTCGACAAGCAGGCAGGTTGGACGTCCCATGACGTCGTCGCCCGCTGCCGCCGCCTGCTCGGCACCCGGAAGGTGGGCCATGCCGGCACGCTGGACCCCGACGCCACCGGGGTGCTCATCGTGGGCGTAGGGCGAGGGACGCGCCTGTTGCGTTTCGCGACGGCGCTGCCGAAGACCTATATCGCCGAGATCGTGCTCGGGGTGACCACCTCGACTCTCGATGCCTCAGGAGAGGTGACCGGGCACTTCGAGATGGGCGGCGTGACTCTCGCCGAGGTTCGAGAAGCGGCCCGTTCGCTGACGGGCCGGATCGAACAGGTCCCTCCCATGGTCTCGGCGGTCAAGGTGGGCGGGCGCCGGCTGCACGAGCTCGCCCGCGAAGGGATCGAGGTGGCGCGGGCCCCACGGGGCGTCGAAGTCTTCCGTTTCGAGGTCTTCGAGACCGGCGAGTCCGATTGCTACCGGGTCCTCGTGGAATGCTCCTCGGGCACCTATGTGCGCGTGCTCGCGGCCGACCTCGGGTCAAGGCTCGGCGGCGGGGCCCACCTGAGGGCCTTGCGCAGGGTGTCGATCGGGTCCTTCAACGACCTCGAGGCGCTCGCGCTCGAGGCCGTGGCGCCTGAACGGGTACGCCCGCTCGAGGAGCTGGTGCGAGATCTGCCGGGCGCGGTCGCGAGCCCCGAGCTCGCCCGGGCGCTGGGGCACGGCTGCAGCGTCGAGCGCCTCGCGTTGGGCGTCGTGGGCGAGGGCCCCTGGGCGGTGCTTGACGAGTCCGCCAGTCTCGTGGCCATCTGTGGGCCGGTGGGGTTCGAGCGCGTGCGGCCCGTTGTCGTCGTCCAGAACAGTGACACTGTGCGCGCTGGCATCGGGTCAGCCACGAGCGACGAGTAGCCTGCGTCGGCTGTGCGACTCGACAACGGCAGCGCCGTGACCATCGGGGCCTATGACGGGGTTCACATCGGCCACCGCCAGGTGATCGAGCACGTACGCCGCAGGGCGGCCAGTGGAGGGCTGCGCAGCGTCGTGGTGACCTTCGACAAGAACCCGGCCGCCGTCGTCAATCCGGCGTCGGCCCCGCCCCGGCTCACCGACATCGAGTTCAAGCTTGAGCTCCTGGCCAAGACCGGCGTCGACCACATCCTCGTCATCGAGTTCGACGCCGAGCGCGCCAAGGAGAAGGCGGAGGACTTCGTGGCCGAGGTGCTCGTGGCCGAGCTCTCGGCCCGGGTGGTCGTTGTCGGCGACGACTTCCATTTCGGCAACCAACGCCGTGGCAACGTCGCGCTGTTGCAGGCGATGGGGGAGGAGGCCGGGTTCTCGGTGGAGCCGGTGCGTCTGGTCTCCGACGATCGCGCGCACGAGGTCGTGTCGTCGACGCGGATCCGGGGGCTCATCGCCAAGGGCGAGCTCTCCGAGGCGGCAGCTCTGCTCGGCAGGCCGCACGAGGTGCGCGGGCTCGTCGTCGCCGGCGCCGGGCCCGCGCCGGGAGAGCCCTCCCATCTGGCAGTCGAGGTCCCCGGTGAGATCCTGTTGCCGCCGGCGGGCGAGTATTCGGGCTTTGTGATGAGCGCCGCAGGCGAGAGCGTCGCGGCTCACCTGGTCGTGCCGGGTCGTGACGCCAAGGGGTCCCAGCGGATCGAGATCTCCCGCATCGGCGTGCCACGCGAACGCCCGGCGTTGCGCAGCGGGATCGGTGAGGTCATCCGTACTCGTTTCGCCTGAGGCGCTGAGGCGTCCCGGGCGTGAGAGTCGCGTGTCGAAGCGCAGGTCCAAGGCTGCGCACAGGTAAAGTTGCCTGGTGCCCATTTTCCCCATTCGGGTGTTCGGCGACCCTGTGCTGCGCCAGCGTGCCGCAGAGGTAGAGGAGATAGACGCCAAGATCGTCCGCCTCTCCGAGGAAATGATCGAGACGATGTACGCGGCGCCCGGAGTGGGCCTGGCCGCGCCGCAGGTCGGTATCGAGCGCCGGATCTTCGTCTACGACGTCGGCGAGGGCCCGGCAACCGTCGTCAATCCGCGAATCGTCGAGTCCCGTGGTGAATGGGAGTACGAGGAGGGCTGCCTGTCGGTCCCCGACCTGCACTGGCCGATCGTCCGGCCGAAGGAGGTCCATCTCTTGGGCCTCGACCTCGAAGGCAACGAGCTCTCGATCGAGGGCGACGAGCTGTTGGGCAGGGTTCTCCAGCACGAGGTCGACCACCTCGACGGCATCCTGCTCCTCGAGCGCCTCGAGAAGGACCAGCGCAAACAGGCCATGCGCGTGCTCAGGGCGCGTGCCTTCGCCGAATCCGCCGGGGCCGGCCGCGACGCCTGATCCGGACCCTTTGGGTCGCGGCCGGTGACAAGGCTCGCCTTCCTCGGCACGCCGGAGGTCGCGGTCGGCCCCCTGCGGGCCCTCAACGATGCCGGCCATGTCGTGGCACTCGTGGTGACCGCACCCGACCGTCGTCGAGGTCGCGGCGGCGCGCTCATGCCGACACCGGTGAAAAAGTGCGCCCTCGAGCTCGGGATCCCGGTCTCGAGCCGCGTTGGCGACGTGATCGATGCAGGCGTCGAGCTCGGCGTCGTGGTGGCTTTCGGGGCGCTCATACGCGCCGATGTGCTTGGGCGTGTGCCGATGGTGAACCTGCATTTTTCGCTGTTGCCGCGCTGGCGTGGTGCCGCGCCGGTCGAGCGAGCCATCCTCGCCGGCGACGAAACAACCGGCGTCTGCCTCATGGCCCTCGATGAAGGCCTGGACACCGGCCCCGTCTACGCCCGCGTGGAGACTCCTATCTTTCCCCACGAAAGCGCCGACGACCTCCGGGCGCGCCTCGCGGAGCTCGGCACGGCCGTGCTCCTCGAGCGACTGCACGGTGGCAAGGCGACCTTGGGAACGCCCGCGCCCCAGGCGGGGGAGGCCCTCTACGCAGCGAAGATCGACCGCGACGAGCTACGGATCGCATGGCAACGCCCCGCCGTCGAGCTCGACCGGCTCGTGCGGGTCGGGCGTGCCTGGACGACGTTCCGAGGCAGGCGCCTGATCGTCGAGCGCGCCCGGGTCGCGGCGGACGGAGCACCCGGGGGTGACAGCGGGGAGCCAGGTCAGGGTGATGCGGCGACGGCCCGAGGAGGGCTCGTCCCGCTCTTGCCGGGCAGCTTGGTCGGTCGCGAGGTGATCTGCGGCCTGGGCCGTCTCGAACTGCTCGAAGTCAGGCCCGAGGGGCGCGCGGCCCTGCCATTCGAGGCGTGGCGGCGGGGGGCGCGACCGGCGGCGGGCGAGTGTCTCGGCGTGTAGCAGTCCCGTACGAGGCGGTTGGCTACGGTGGAGTCGTGGTCGAAGCCACCGAACGGGCTCACGCGCCCGGTCTTCCCTCGTTGGCGCCCGGTGAGGTGAAGGTCGCCCCCTCGATCTTGTCGGCCGACTTCGGCACGCTCGGGACAGAGATCGCCAAGGTTGCCGCCGTGACCGACTGGTTGCATGTCGATGTGATGGACGGCCACTTCGTCCCCAACATCACCGTCGGGCCCCCCGTTGTCGCATCGATCAGGCGGCGCACGGGGATGTTCTTCGACTGTCACCTGATGATGACCGATCCCGGGGAGTACCTCGAGGCGTTCCGTGACGCGGGGGCGGACTCCTGCTCGGTGCACGTCGAGGTCGGTGCGACGGCGGACCTGTGTGCCGAGATGCGCCGTCTCGGGCTCGGCGTGGGGCTCGTCGTGAACCCCGAGACGCCCTATGAGGCGGCCGCGCCCTATCTTCACCTGGTCGACCTGCTGCTGATCATGACGGTGCATCCCGGTTTCGGCAGCCAGTCGTTCATCGCGGACGTGATGCCGAAGCTCAGCAAGGCGCGGGCCCAGGCAGAGCGCGAGGGCCTTCACGTCACGCTCCAGGTGGACGGCGGTATCGACGAGCACACGGCGCCGGTCGCCGCCTCGGCGGGGGCGAGATGCTTCGTGTCCGGCTCGGTCGTGTTCCACTCGCCCGACCCGGCCGAGACGGTGCGCCTGATACACGCCGCAGCCTCCGCCGCGATCTCGCCGGGCAGATGAGCGCGCCGCCGACGGATCCGCCAAGCCCTGCTGAGCAGCTGCAGGCCAAGGTGTGCACCGTGTCGGACGGGGTCGTCGCGGGCACGCGCGAGGACCTCTCGGGGGCGGCGGTCGCAGCGCGCCTGTCAGCCGAGGGCTACGAGGTGGTCGAACGGCGAGTTGTCGCCGACGGCATCGAGTCCGTCGCCGCGGCGATCACGGAGCTCTCCGACGGTTTCTCCGGCTTGATCGTGACCACGGGCGGGACGGGCTTCGGGCCCCGGGACCTGACCCCTGAGGGCACCTCACGTGTGCTCGATCGTCCGGCGCCGGGCCTGGCGGAGGCGATGCGGCTGGCCAGCCCTCTGGGCCGCCTGTCGCGCGCCGCGGCGGGAACTCTCGAGACCTCCCTCGTGCTCAATCTGCCCGGATCCACCAAAGGGGCGCTCGAGTGTCTCGAGGCGGTTCTCGACGTGCTGCCGCACGCGCTTTCGCTGCTCAGAGGTGAAAGGCCACATTGAGCCGAGAAGACACGGGTGCGCCCGAGGTTCACATGGCCCGGGCCATCGAGCTCGCCCAGGGCGTGCGCACGACGACGTCGCCCAATCCATGGGTCGGCTGTGTCATCGTCGACCGGGACGGCGAGGTTGTGGGCGAAGGGGCGACGGCACCTCCGGGCGGGCCGCACGCGGAGATCGCCGCGCTCGCGGTGGCAGGCGAGCGGGCACGAGGTGCCACGGTCTATGTGACCCTGGAGCCGTGTGCCCACCAGGGCCGGACCCCGCCGTGCAGCGACGCCCTCATCCGCGCCGGTGTCGCCAGGGTTGTCGCGGGAGTCGTTGACCCGGACGAGCGCGTGGCCGGCACAGGGTTCCGGGCCCTCGCGGAGGCGGGCGTCACGGTCGCCCACGGCGTGTGTGCCCAAGCCGTGGGCGACCAGCTCCGCCCGTACCTCGTGCACCGCTCGACCGGCCGGCCCTACGTGGTACTCAAGCTCGCCGCGACCCTCGATGGGCGCACGGCGGCGCCGGACGGCTCGAGCCGGTGGATAACCGGCGCCGAGGCACGACGCGACGTTCATCGCCTGCGTGCCGAATCCGACGCGGTGCTCGTCGGGGCGGGCACCGTGCGCCGCGACGATCCTGCGCTCACCGTGCGCCTGGCCGACGCGCCCGAGCCCTCTCGCCAGCCCCTTCGGGTCGTGCTCGGCCACGTCCCGAAAGCTGCCCGTGTCCGGCCCGCGCTCGAGCTCGCCGGTGATCTCGGTGCCGTGCTCGACGAGCTCGGACGGCGCGGCGTCCTGCAGCTTCTTGTCGAAGGCGGCGCGCACGTCGCGCACGACTTCCACCGCGACGGCCTCGTGGACCGCTACGTGTGGTATTTGGCGCCGGCGTTTCTCGGGGGCGACGACGGGCGTCCGCTCTTTGCCGGGCCGGGTGCCGCCACGATGCGGGACGCCTGGCGCGGCCGGCTCGTCTCGGTGTGCCGGCTCGGGGACGACCTGCGCCTCGAGGTCGAACCGGACCGTGAGCCCTCCTCGCGGGCGCCGGCGGCGCCGGGCGAAGTAACGCCACGATGACCTGCGAGTTTGCGGCTGTCTCGCGCCCGGTAGGCTCGGGGCGGGAGAGGAAGGCGGAGGGCGACGTGCCGATGGCAAGCATCGAGGAAGCGATAGCAGCCATCGGGCGCGGCGAGATGGTCGTCGTGATGGACGACGAGGACCGGGAGAACGAGGGCGACCTCGTCATGGCGGCGGAGTTCGCTACCCCCGAGAAGGTGGCGTTCTTCCTCGTGCACACTTCTGGGCTCATCTGCGTGCCGCTCACGCCGGACCGTCTCGACGAGCTCGAGCTGCCCCTTATGGTCTCCCAGAACACCGAGTCCCAGCGCACCGCGTTCACGGTGACGGTCGACTACCGGCACGGGACCACGACCGGCATCTCGGCGGGGGACCGGGCCGCGACGATCCAGGCGCTCATCAGCCCCGACACCAAACCTGACGACCTTGCCCGGCCAGGGCACGTGCTCCCGTTGCGGTACCGCCCCGGCGGTGTCCTGAAGCGCGCCGGCCATACCGAGGCGACGGTCGACCTGGCCCGCTTCGCGGGCTGTTACCCGGCCGGGCTGCTCTGCGAGATCGTGACCAGGGACAAGCAACGGATGGCGCGCCGCCCGGAGCTCGAGAGGTTCGCCGCCGAACACGGCCTTCCGATCATCTCGATCGCGGACCTCGTCCGGTACCGGCACCACCGCGAGAGGCTCGTGGAACAGGTCGCGCAAGCGCGCATCCCCACCGAGCACGGCGAGTTCACCGCCTACGGCTTCCGGTCGCTGCTCGACGGGGAGGAGCACCTCGCCTTCGTGGCGGGCGACGTCCACAGCAGAGACAGTGTGCTCGTCCGGGTGCACAGCGAGTGCCTCACGGGCGACGTGTTCGGGTCGCTCCGCTGCGACTGCGGGCCGCAGCTCGAAGCGGCGATCCGCAGGATAGGTGAGGAGGGCGTGGGCGTCATCGTCTACCTCCGCGGCCACGAAGGCCGTGGCATCGGTCTCACCCACAAGCTGTGGGCTTACAACCTCCAGGACAACGGCAGGGACACCGTCGACGCCAACGTCGAGCTGGGGCTGCCAGTGGACAGCCGCGAGTACGGCATCGGCGCCCAGATCCTCATGGAGCTCGGTGTGACCAAGATGCGCCTCATGACCAACAACCCGGCCAAGTACGGGGGCCTCGAGGGTTACGGGCTCGACATCGTCGAGCGGGTGGCGCTCGAGCCGGAGTCCAACCCGGAGAACGTCAAGTACCTGCGCACCAAGCGGGAACGGATGGGCCATCTCCTGCACGGCCTCGACAAGGTGCCACCAAAGACGGCGACGCCCGAGCTGACCGCGCAGGAGGCCATCGGCGATTCCGGCGACCTCGATGGCGTCGGCTGAAGAGTCGCCCGGCGTGGAGCTCGGCGAGCAGTCCGCAACTCACGATGCCGGGATCCCGGTACACCGCCTTCCAGCGATCGGCGACATCGATGGGGAAGGGACCCGGGGCTCAGATGACGGGACCGGGCTTCACATCGCCGTCGTCTGCAGCCGCTTCAACGGGCATGTGACCCGTCTGCTTCTCGCCGGAGCGCTGGCCGAGCTCGATCGCTGTGGCGTCACCGAGACAGACAGGACCGTCGTGTTCGTGCCGGGTGCCTTCGAGTTGCCGCTCGCAGCGATGACGATGGCCGGTACCCACGACTTCGACGCCGTCGTTTGCCTCGGGGCAGTCATCCGCGGCGAGACGTCGCACTACGACTTCGTGGCCGGCGAGTGCGCCGCCGGCGTCCAGCGCGTCCAGCTGGACATGAAGCTGCCCGTGGTCTTCGGCGTCCTCACGACCGAGAACCTCGACCAAGCGCTCGCACGCGCCGGCGGAGCCCTCGGGAACAAGGGGACCGAGGCGGCTGCTACCGCGATCGAGATGGCGACCCTGCTCCGGCGGCTCGCGTCCACCCCGGTGGCAGCCCCGGGCAAAGCGGCCCCTGCAGAGCACGCGAAAGAAAGGGCGAGCTAGCGATGCTGCGCCTCGTTCTCCCGAAGGGCTCTTTGGAGCTCGCGACTTTCGAGCTTTTTGCCGCAGCTGACCTGACCGTCCGCAGGGCCTCCGAGGTTGCCTACCGGGCAACGATTGACGACCCCCGCATAGACGAGGTTCACATTCTGAGGCCGCAGGAGATACCGACCTATGTGGCAGAGGGCCTGTTCGACCTCGGCGTGACCGGTCGTGACTGGGTGGAGGAGACGGGCGCGGACGTCGTGAGTCTCGGCGAGCTGCGCTACTCGAAGGCGACGGCCGAGCCGATCAAGGTCGTGCTCGCTGTCAGTGACGACTCTCCTGTCCGCAAGGTCGACGATCTCCCGCAGGGTTGCCGGATCTCGACCGAGTACCCGGGGCTGACCAAGCGGTTCCTGGCCGAGCGGGGGCTCGAAGCCGACGTCCGTTTCTCATTCGGGGCCACCGAGGCGAAGATCCCGGACATCGCAGACGCCGTCGTGGAGATCACCGAAACGGGCCGGGCACTTCGGGCGGCCGGCCTGCGGGTGATCGACACCCTCATGTTGTCCTACACCGAGCTGATCGCCAACCCCGTCTCAGTCGCCGATCCAGAGAAGCTGCGCGCGATGGGGCAGCTCCTCGTGCTGCTTCAGGGCGCCCTGGAGGCCCGGGGGAAGGTCCTCGTGAAACTGAACGTCGCGCCCGCCTATCTCGACGGCATCATCGCCGTGCTCCCCTCAATGAGGGCTCCGACGGTATCCAAGCTGTTCGGCGAGGCCGGCTACGCCGTCGAGACCGTGGTCCCGAAGTCCCAGATCAACGTGCTGATCCCGGAGCTCAAAGAACGCGGCGCCACAGACATCGTCGAGCTCGCGATCGCCAAGATCGTCCACTGAGGGCTCCGAACGGGGATGGCGACAGCTTGTTCGGCGCTCACGCCGGGCTGAGCGTGCCCCCGCCTTCAAGGGTGTAGGTCCGCCCACCGAGCGACGGGTTGGAGCTGGCGTCGTAGTACACGGTGTGGCCGTTCCCGACGATGTTGGTCATCTTCGAGCCCGAGACACCTTCCGAGTCGCGGAGCACGGTCAGATGTGAGTTGCCCGTGACGGTCCAAGCACTGGACTTGTCGAGGCTGAGGGTGACGCTCCTGGCAGTCCCGGCGGCGTTGATCGTCCCGGTGAGGTTCGACCCGTCTTTGAGGTTGAGCACCGCGGAGCTGATGTCGTCGACCTCAACCGCCCCGGTCATGGACTGGCGCATGGCGTTGACGGTGACACTTCCACCGTTCGACCCGCTCGTACCCCAGCTCGATGCCCCCGCGTCGAGCAAGATGCCGGAAACCTCCGACAGCTTCACACCGGTGAGGTTGATGACAGCCGTCGTGTTGGTCACGAAAAAGAGAGGTCCGTCAAGAGCCGTGAGTGACCCGCCTGTTTCGGTGAAGGTGCCCTCTTCCCCTTGGGCGTCTCCGGACATGCTCTGATACACCATCACTCCGCGGTTCACGTGACCGGTCAGGCGGCTGTTGGTCACCGTCACCGAGTTCGACCCCTCGACCACGGCGGCTTCGGCAGCGGTGGCGTCAAAGGTGGCTCCGGTCGCCTTCAGCGCACCTGTCGAGTACAGGCCCGGGGAGTTGTGGCCGGAGGTCCTGTAGGTACCGCCGATGACCGTGATGGTGCCGCCACCGCGGTCTGTCGCCACCGCCGCGCTGCTCCCTCCCGCGGTGGAGACAGTCACGTCGGTGGCCTTGATGGAGCCTCCTCCGCTGGCCATGATCCCGTGCGCGTACTGGCCCGTGGCCCTGATCTTGGTACCGCTTATCGTGATCAACGAGCTCGACCCGTAGGAGAACACAGCGTTGGCGCCGTTGCCGCTGGTGGTCACCGAGCCTGCGTCTTCCTCGATGGCGGCGCCGGTGAAGGCCAGGACGCCGGCATCGAGCCCGTAGAAGCTGCTGTCGTCCGATGAGGAACTGCCGCCGGTCGTCGAGACCTCGACACCGGTCAATGTCAGCTTGGCCGAGTCCTTGGCGAGGACCCCCGACTCATTGCTGGAAGCCGCCGTGATGGTCAGGGCGGACTTGGAGGCGTGCCCGCCCGAGAGCGTGTAGGCCCCTGTCCCGGTCACCACCGTGGAGGAACCACCTCCCGGTCCCGATCCGCCGCCGGAGGGTGGGGGCGCCGGCGGACTGCCCGACGGGGCGGTCTCGCCAACTGTTGAACCTTGCGGCTTCGGCGCAGCGGTGGTACTCGAGCGTGCTGGTCCCGACGTCTTCGATGCGACGCGTGTCGTGGCGCCACTGGACGCGTTTGTCGAAAGGACGGTCGCGACGACTGCGACGGTTACGAGCGCAGGGAGGACCTTGCATCCCTGTTCCTTCTTCATGTCGGTCTCCGATCAGTGCCCCGAACCTGAGACTCGCGGGCACCCGGCCAGTTTCGGCTCGATGTTGGCGAGTGGGCTTGGCCCGTAACTCTTACGCTGGACTTTTAGACGTTCCTGGCAGTCCGCGGAGCATTCGCTGTGAATCCGTGCGGGGCCATGACCCGGCGTCGCCGGGGGCGGTGCCGGCGGGGTACGAACCGGCCATGGCGGCCGTCGGGGCGCAGCCCGCCGGACGGTGCGCGGGCTGGTCAGGCCTGCGCGTTAACCCGGAGGGCCGGGAGGCCGTCGAGGCTCGCGGAGTTGGTGGACTTCCAGTACCGCCTGATCCCCTCGTCGCCCTTGCGGTCGGCCCACTCGGCCATCTGGGACCGGTGCGCCCGGAAGTCCATGAGGGGGACCCCGTAGCCGCAGGAGTCGGACACGCGCTGGGCGGACACGACGATGATCGATCGGGCACCCAGGATCCGGTTCGTCGCGAAGCTGCGCGCCAGCTGCTCGAAACGGCCGTCGTCGCGTAGCACGACCGAGCCGCGGCCATGGATGCGGACGATCCGCGGCGGTCCGTCGAAGGCGCAGAACATGAGCACGATGCGGCCGTTCTCGCGGAGATGGGCGATCGTTTCGACACCGCTGCCGGTGCGGTCGAAGTAGGCGACGTGATGCGGGTCGATCACCGCCAGCTCGCCATCGTTGCTCTTCGGCGAGCAGTTGACGAGCCCATCGCTCGAAACCGGGGCGGACGCGACGAAAAAGACCGGTTGTGACAGGAGAAAGCTCGCCAGCCGGTCGTCGATGGCTTCGTATGTCCGACCCATTCCCGAAAGCGTAGGGGTGCCTGCCGCCGTGGCAGGCTAGGGGCATGGGCAGCCTGCACGTGGACGCCACGCATGACGCCGCCGGCGCGATCGAGCGAGCGGGCGCCTACCTGGCCGCCCGGCCTGTCGAGCTCAACGTGATCTGGAGTGTCATGTCCCAGAGGGCGGACTCGGGCGCACCGGGGCGGTACTGGCTGCTAGAGGCGGCCGGTGAGGTCGCAGGCCTCGTCATCGAGTCCCCGCCAGGGCACGCTGCCGCGATCTCACCGATGCCACGTGAGCACGTCGCCGCCATGGCCACCGCCATCGCGGAGGAGGGCCACCAGCTTTCCGGTGTCGCCGGCGAGGCGCCTACGGCCTCGGCTTTCGCCGGCTGTTGGACCGAGCGGGTGAGGACGGCCGCGGTCGTCGAGGACGCGCAGCGCCTGTACCTGCTCGGTCGGCTTGCCCAGCCGGAGGGCGTATCCGGCCAGCTCCGACGCGCAGAGCTCTCCGATCGGGACATCATGATCGAGGGGTGGTCGGCCTTCCAGGCCGAGACGGGCGCGCTCGCCGGCGAGCTGGCCCCGGCTGTCGACTTCTCGTTAAGGACCGGCCGGCTTTTCCTCTGGGAGGACGGGGGGCCGAGATGCCTGGCTCGCGCCACAGAACCGCTGGGCGGCATCTCGAGGATCGGGGTTGTCTTCACACCGCCCGCGTGGCGCCGGCGGGGGTACGCGGCAGCCTGTGTCGGGGCGTTGTGCGGGTGGGTCCGCGACGAAGAGGGCGCCAATTCGGTGCTGTACGCCCAGCTCGGCAACGCCAGTTCGAACGCCATCTACCGGCGCCTCGGCTTTGAGGCGGTCTCGGAGACGCTCGCGTACCGGTTCGACGAGGCCGTCTAGGCCGATGAGACCACCGTCAGACCCCCAGCCGGGCCCGGCCGCGTCGTCGCTGCCCTGCGAGACGGCCGAGCTCGGTGGCCAGCCCCCCATCGCGCTCGTCGTGACCGACCTCGACGGCACCTTGTGGGACGGCAAGGGACGGATTCACCCCAGCACCCACAGGGCACTTCGGACCCTGGCCGACGCCCTTGTGCCGGTGCTTGTCGCCACCGGCCGGGGGGCGCGCAGTGCCTGGACGGTCATGGAGGCCAACGGGGTTGAACTACCGGGGGTGTTCCTCGACGGCGCGGTCGGCTTTGAGTTCGGCGCCACGACGGCGTTCCACACCCACGCCTTCAGCCCCGCGGTCGCGGCTCAGGTGCTGGAGATCCTCGAGGAGCTCGACGTAAGCCCGTGCATCCACGTGGACGATCCCGGCCGGGACGTCGTGCTGGGCGAGCACCCCTTCACTCACCCCGACTACATCCTCCGCATCATGGCTTCGGTGCGGGAAGAAGATCCCTGGACCGCCGTGCGAACACTTCGCGTCCTGGCCTTCACGCTGCTCGGTGCCGAGCCTTCCATGGTTCGGGAACTGGCCGCTCGGGTGACAGCACGGGTGCCGGTGGCCGCAGCAACCTCCACGGACCGGACCTACGGAGGCCTCCATCTGAGCTTCCGGCCTCTCGGAGTGAGCAAGTGGTCCGGAGTCCTGGCGTACTGCGCGGCCCGCGGGCTCGATCCGGGCCGGGTGCTCGCCATCGGGGATGCGGACAACGACGTGGAGATGTTGCAGGGGGCTTGTGTCGCTCTCGCCGTGGCGGACGGAACCGAAGCCGCGCTCGCGCACGCGGACCGGTTGCTGCCACCGGCGAACGAGGGCGGCTGGGCCGGGATAGTCGGCTTGCTGGGCCTGTCCGGCGGATAGTCAGGATCCCGCTTCCCCGCCGGCATGCCCGTCGGAGGCGGGGACGGCGGCGGCGATCCGGACGAACGCGAGGCGGAGTTGGGTAAGGCCCTCTGCGAGTGCCGCGGCATGCTGGCCGAGACGGTCCCCGAGCCCGTCCACCAAGAGCCCGAGGGAGTCGATCGCCAGTCTCGCCTTGTCGAGCTGGGGTGGCTGCTGGGAGAGGTGCAGGGCCGCGAGCTCGAAGAGCCCGTAGCAGTGGTTCGCGACGACGTCCTCCGCCGGGGCGGCGGCAAGGTGCTTGGCCACCTCCTCCAGCTCCTCCTCGGCAGCCCGCTCCTCCTCGCTCATCGGGGCCGCCTCGGCGCCCGCAGGGCGGGCCGCGGCGGGATTGGGTTGCGGGTCTCCCGGCTTACCCGGCGCTCCCGGGCCGGGGGATGCTGCCGTCCCGGGCGTGGCTTCGCCCGGCCGCGGCACGCGATGTTCCCCTTCTGGTGTCCACAGGCTGCTCATGCTGCTAGCGTACGTCCTGACAACTGAGGGAAGCGGGGCTGCGCCGCATGGCGTGACTCCCACCTGGCCACTGTCGGCGCGGCCGATGTGTGCGCCGGGTCTTGAGAGTGACGGGTCGGCAATGCCGGCTTCCCTTTCGTACGGTCGAGCACAGTCTCGGCCCTAGCGAGAGGACGACGCCCAATCACCACTGTTCCCAGCTCCAATGAGCCACGGATCAACGACCGTATCCGTGCTCGTGAGGTCCGGCTAGTCGACGCTGAAGGTCGCCAGCTCGGGATCACGCCTCTTGCGCAGGCGCTCGCCATTGCCCAGCAGCAGGATCTCGACCTGGTGGAGGTGGCGCCTCTGGCGAACCCGCCGGTCTGCCGGATCATGGACTATGGGAAGTTCAAATTCGATGCGGCGCAACGCGCCAAAGAGTCGCGACGCAAGACGAGCAATGTCGGCATCAAGGAGATGAAGTACCGGCCCAAGATCGGCCCAGGAGACTTCGACACCAAGACGCGCCAGGTCCTCAAGTTCCTGAGCGAGGGCCACAAGGTCAAGGTGACGGTGATGTTCCGGGGTCGGGAGGTCATCCATCCGGACCTCGGCAGGCGCATTCTCGAGCGGATCACAGAGCAGATCGACGGAGTGGCCAAGATCGAGACAGAGGGTCGCCTGGACGGACGGAACATGGTCATGGTGCTGGCTCCGGACAAGCGGGCGAAGCAGTCGTCAGAAGCGAAGCAGTTGACCGAGGAACGGCACCGGGTTGCCTCGAACGGCAATGCGCCGGGCGGGGTTGCGACGACACCGGACGCCGGGCCGGGCGCACCAGTGCAGGACAACGGTCAGGCGCTGTCGGAGATGCGTGTGCAGGCGGAGACGCAGCCCTAGGGGACAACCTCCGGCACCGTTGGAGAAGGAGCCAGCTTTACCGGTTGGGCCGAGACCCTTGCGGGTCGGCGGGCCGGGAGCTGTGCGGCAGGACGGCCGGCAGGCCCGAGGGCAACTACGAGACGAACACGGAAACGAAGACAAGGGGTACCGAAATGCCGAAGCAGAAGACGGACCGGGGTGCAGTGGCCCGTTTCAAGATCACCGGGACCGGGAAGATCAGGCGCCGGCAGCAGAACCGCGGCCACCTGCTCGAGAAGAAGTCGTCGGTTCGCACTCGCCGCCTCGCCCACGAAGTCGGGCTGTCCTCGGCCGACCGCAAGAGCGTCCGCCGGCTGCTCGGGATCTGAGGTCGCCACCGGGCCCCGGGTCGAGCGTCACCGCTCTCCCGGCCGGCACCGCTCGGCGCCTCCGTTTTTGTACCACCACAGATCGCACTCGTAGAGATGATGAAGGGAGCCCCGAAATGGCCAGGGTCAAGCGCGCAGTCCACGGCAAGAAGCGCCGGAGGACAGTTCTCGAACGCGCGCAGGGCTTCTACGGCAACAAGTCGCGCTCGTACCGGGCGGCGAACGAGCAAGTCATGCACTCGCTCCAGTACGCGTATCGCGACCGCAGAGCCCGCAAGGGCGAGTTCCGCAAACTTTGGATCCAACGCATCAACGCCGCGGCGCGGCTCAACGGCACCACTTACAGCCGTTTCATCGCCGGGCTGCACAAGGCGGAACTAGACATCGACCGCAAGATGCTCGCGGACCTCGCGGTTCGTGACCCACAGGCGTTCTCGGCGTTGGTCCAGATCGCCGTCGACGCGCTCGGTGACCAAGCCGAGCTCGGCGTCGACACGGGCAGTGTTGACGAGGCCGTCTCTTAGGCATACACGTCGACTCGAGCGTCAGCGTCACCTCGGAGCTCTACATGAACAGGCTCGGCGCGCGCGACCAGAGGGTCCAGCGCCTGCGGCGGCTGCTGCGCCGATCGAGCGTCCGCGAGAGCGAGCGCGCTTTTGTCGCGGAGGGCGTGAAGATCCTCGAGGCCGCACTCGACGCGGGTGCGCCCTTGGAGTCGCTCTTCGTGGCTGCTGATTGGCGGTCGTCGGCGTCGGTCACAGCCGTCGTCGAGCGGGCGGAGCGGGCAGGACTGGCAGTCTTCGAGCTCGGGCCCGGGATCATGGAGCGGGTGGCGGACGCCGTCAGCCCGCAGGCGGTCTGCGCCGTCGTCGGGGCTTTGGACCTCCGCCTCGACGAGCTGTTGGCGCGCACGGGCCCGGGCTGCGAGCGGGGCGTGGTCCTCGTGTGCGTGGATGTGCGCGATCCGGGCAACCTGGGGGCTGTGCTGCGCATTGCGAGCGCGACCGGGGCGTCCGGCGTCATCTGCTGCGAGGGAACCGTGGACCCTTTCAACCCGAAGGTCGTTCGTGCCAGCGCCGGTGCAGTGTTCCGGGTGCCGCTCGTGACAGATGTCATGCCGGCTCAAGCGCTCGCGGGTCTAGCCGCGCAGGGCTATCGCTGCTGGGCGACGGTCCCGAGAGGCGGGACGAACTACGAGGCTGCGGACCTCGACGGCGCGACAGCGTTCGTGTTCGGCAACGAGGGGGCCGGTTTGCCCGCCGAGGTTGTGGGCGCTCTGGACGGTTCGATCACCATTCCGATGGCAGACGGGACCGAGTCTTTGAACGTGGCGATGACTGCAGCCGTGCTCTGCTTCGACGCGGCCCGCCGCCGTCGGAGCATGGGCTGAGGCTGTCCTATTGAGGCTGTCCTAGCATGTCGCCATCACATCGAAGCACCAGGCGCCCGAAGGTGGCGTCGTGACCACGGACCCGGCCGAGGAGATCGCTGAGCTCGAGGCTGAGGCCACAGCCGCGCTCGAAGGAGCTTCGGACCTCGCTTCGCTCGAGGAATGTGAGCGGGTCGCGTTCCGGTCCAAGAAGTCACGCTTCGCGGAGATGTACCAAGCCTTGGGGTCCAAGGAGCCCGAAGAGCGCCGTTTGGCGGGCAGGCTCTTGAACGAGCTGCGCGGCCGGCTCGAGGCGGTGGCCGAGAGCCGCCGGGCCGAGCTTGTCGCTGCCGCGCGGACAGAACGGCTCGAGGCGGACCGCCTGGACCTCACAGAGGTCCTGCCGGGGCGTCTCGCCGGCCACCTGCATCTCGTGACCCAGGTGCGCGAGGCGCTCGAGGACGTCTTCGTCGGCATGGGCTACGAGATCGCGGAGGGGCCCGAGGTCGAGACAGGGTGGCGCAATTTCGAGGCCCTGAACATCCCTGAGGATCATCCCGCCCGCAGCCCTTTGGACACGTTCTATGTCGATTTCGGCGAGCCGTGGAGCGTGCTCCTGCGCCCGCACACCTCGCCGGTTCAGATCCGCCTCCTGCAAAGGGGCGTGTTGCCGATCTACGCCGTGGTCCCGGGCCGCACATACCGCAAGGACACGCCGGACTCGACGCATCTGCCCGTGTTCCACCAGATCGAGGGGCTCGTGGTCGACCGTGGGGTCACCTTCGCGGACTTGAAGGGGACGATCGACACCTTCGTCCGTGCCATCTTCGGCGAGGGGACGAGGACCCGGTTGCGGCCCGCCTACTTCCCCTTCACCGAGCCGTCGGCGGAGTTCGAGATGTCGTGCGTGATCTGTGGCGGCGAGGGGTGCCGGACCTGTTCGGGCGTCGGCTGGATCGAGCTCGGCGGCTGCGGGATGGTGCATCCCGCTGTGTTCGAGGCGACCGGTGTGGATCCCGAGGAGTGGACGGGCTTCGCCTTCGGCTTCGGGATCGACCGGATCGCGATCATGCGTCACGGCATTGCGGACCTACGGGTGATGATCGAGAACGACGTGAGGTTCCTCGGGCAGTTCTGAACCCCTGGCCGGGCCCCTCCCGACCGACAAGGCGCCGCGAAGGCACAACAGACGAGGTTTGAGGAGACGAGGAAGTGCGCGTTCCACTGTCGTGGTTGCGGGAGCTGACACCGCTCGAGACGCGGCCGGGTGACCGCGCGGAAGTTGCCGCCCTCGCAGCGGACCTTGACGCCCTCGGCCTGGTCGTGGAGGGTGTCGAGAAGGTCGGCGAAGGTCTGCGCGATGTCGTGCTGGCGCGCGTGCTCGAGATCGCCGCCATCGCCAACGCGGACAAGATCCGCCGGGTCGTGGTCGATGCGGGCGGTCCCGAGCCGGTCGAGGTGGTGTGCGGGGCGTGGAACTTCGAGGTCGGAGACGTCGTGGTGTTCGCGCCGGTCGGCGCGGTGCTGCCGGGGGAGTTCCGGATCGAACAGCGGCGGATGCGTGGCGTCGTCTCCAACGGGATGCTGTGCTCGGGCCGGGAGCTGCGCTTGTCGGAGGATCAAGCGGGCATCCTGGTTCTCGGGCGCGATGAAGGCCCGGCCGGGACCGCCGCGCCGGGTGGGTCGAAGTTGTCCCCGGGAACCGACAAGGGACTTGAGCTCGGGCTCCCGCTCGCCGACTACCTGGGCGCCGCATTCGAGCCCGATGTCGTCTTCGACCTCGCCATCGAGGGAAATCGGCCCGATTGCCTGTGCGTCGCGGGCGTCGCACGCGACATTGCGGCCCGTCTGGGACTGCCGCTGCAGCTTCCGGAACCCGTCGTCGCCCATGGCACAGAGCCGGCCTCGTCATTCGCGAGCGTCGAGGTGCTGGCGCCGGAGCTCTGTCATCGCCTCATCGGCAAGGTGCTGGTCGGAGTGACCCACGTGACCTCACCTGCCATCATCGCTCGCAGGCTGACCCTGGCGGGGATGAGGCCGATCGACGCGATCGTCGACGCATCGAACTACGTCATGTTGGAGCTCGGCCAGCCGACGCATCCTTACGACCTGGACCGGCTCGGGGGCCACGGCCTGCGTGTCAGGTCGGCGCGGCCCGGTGAGGAGCTCGTCACCCTCGACGGGGTGACGAGAGTGCTCGGGAGTCGGCCGGCCGGGACTGACGGGTCCGTCGCCGGCGATTGCGTGATCTGCGACGCCGACGATCATCCGGTCGGCATCGGGGGGATCATGGGCGGCCAGTCGAGCGAGATAACGGCGGAGGCTTCGCGCGTGCTGCTCGAAGTCGGCTATTTCGCCCCTCTCGCCATTGCCCGCACCGCCCGGCGGGTGGGGCTCAGGAGCGAGGCGTCCGTGCGGTTCGAGCGCGGGGTGGACCCGAATGGTATGGAACGGGCGGCGCTGCGTTTCTGCGAGCTCGTGGTCGCGGCCGCCCGATTCGCCGGGGTCGCCCCGCCGGTGATCGCATCGGGATTGCTCGACGCCCAGCCCGTCGGGTACGTCGCGCGGCGCATCCCGGTCCGCACCGCGCGGGTCGTAGGCCTGCTCGGAACCCAGCTACAAGACGCCGAGGTCGCAAGGCTCCTGCACCCGTTGGGCTTTGCCACCAGGTTGCCCGAGACCGCGGATGAAGCAGGACTCCTCGAGGTCGAAGTGCCGTCGTTCCGCCCCGATGTCCGCCGCGAAGTCGATGTGACCGAGGAGGTGGCGCGGCGCATCGGTTACCAGGAGCTGCCGACATCGCAGCGGCGGTCTTCCTACGTGGGCCGGCTCACCGACCTGCAGACCCTCCGGCGCCGGTTGAAGCGGATCCTGACAGGGCTCGGGGCGCACGAGGCGTGGACGATGTCGGTCGTCGAAGCGCGCGACCAGCTGCGCGGGGGAGTGACGAGCTCGCTCGTGTCCCTCCTGAACCCCATGGTGGCGGAGGAGTCCGTGCTGAGAGGAGGCCTCATGCCGGGCCTGTTGGGGGCGGTGCGCCACAACGTCGGCCGCCGCCATCCGTGGCTGCGGCTGTTCGAGATCGGTGACGTCTTCGCATTGCCGGGCGGATCGCCCGGGTCGGAACCGGGCTCGCGGGGCGAACCCGCAGACGGGGCCCCGGAGCTACCGGACGAGTGGGAGCTCGTGGGGCTTGTCCTGGCGGACGTCGACGATGACGCCGGTGCCGCCGTGAACGCCTGGCGCGTGATCGCGGACGCGCTCGGCCTGGAAGGCGCCGAGCTCCGCCCTGCGGAGCGTGCCGGCCTCCACCCGGCCCGGACGGCCGAGATCGTGGCCGGCGGCAAAGTGCTCGGCGTCGTCGGTGAGGTCGACCCGGAGACGCTGCAGGCATACGAGCTCGCGCGGCCGCGGGCGGGCTGGCTCGAGCTCGACCTGGCGAAGCTGGCCGCCGCCCCTCGCCGCCCGCTCCAAGCGCGTCCGGTGAGCCGTTTTCCCTCGAGCGACGTCGACCTCGCCTTCGTCGTGGCGGACCCGGTCCCTGCAGCCGCGATCGAAGCGGCGCTGCGCGGTGCCGCCGGCGAGCTGTGCGAGTCGGTGGAGCTCTTCGACGTCTATCGGGGACCGGGTGTGGGCGAGGGCTCGCGGTCTTTGGCCTACCGGCTGCGTTTCTGCGCCCTGGACAGGACCTTGACCGACGCCGAGGTGGCGGAGCTGCGCTCGGGGTGTATCAGTGCCGTGGAGGGCCGCTACCAGGCCACGCTGCGGAGCTGAGCTGTCGGCTGCACGGGAGGTCGTCGTCGCTCCGGCTCAGGCCGGGCGCCCGAGCCGGAGCGAGGCGGTGTCCGCTGGTCACATCGCCGGGAGGAGCGGTGTGTCAGCGGGGCCTTTGCGGGGTCCACACGAGCGGGATCTTCGAGCGGTCCAGTGACGCGGGATGGAGAGGGTTGCCGGCTTCGGTGACGCCGAAGCAGAGCATGGCCGTGTTGGCGCGGCGCAGGCGAATGACCTCGTCGAGCGTCTCGGGACGCGTCGAGGCGTACTGGATGCCGTCACCCCAGCCCACGACCACGAGCTCGGCAGTGGTGACCGCTTGGCGCACGAACGATAGGTTCTTCGGCCCGACGGGGTCCTCGACACGCGATAGCTCCTCTGGCCCGGCCGCCCGCAGGGCGAAGAGGTTGACGATCTCCATCCGGTCGTAGCCCCAGCGGCGGGAGAACTCGCCGACCCTCAGTGTCGTCGGGTCGTCGACCATCTCCTCGACCATCGACGGGTTAAGGAGGACCCAGGTGATGAGTCGCTCCCCGTGCCCCCACCTTTGTGTGAGCGAGTAGCGGTAACGGGTGCACTCGGAGATGGACCAGGAGCGGGTTTGCCTGTCGTCGACGATCGTCATCGTCGCCCGCCGTCGTTTCCTGAGGTCCTCATTGGCAACGCAAAGGGGCCGATCTCGAGGCCCAGGAGCCGGCAGGCCAGCTCGACGACATCGTCGAACATGTTCCTCTTCCTCCTTGCTCTTACGTGTTCACTCAGGGTGTTTACTACGGCTTTCCTGCTGTTTACCAAATGGCGCTCGGCCGGCGCGCAGGCGGAAGGGGAGTATGTTGACGGGCTGCCTGCTCAGCTGGCGAGTGCCTCCTCCATCGCGTTGCGGTTCGGTCCGAGGATCGAGCGCAACTTGCGAAGTGCGGCGCCATGGATCTTGCACACCTGCGGTCCGCCGACCCCGATGATGAGGCCGATCTGTTCCTGGGTCAGGCCTGCGAAGAAGGAGAGGAACAGGACGGTGTGCTCGCGCGGGCCGAGAGTGGCCATCGCCTCTTGAAGCGCCTCCACCTCGGCCGAGGCCAGCACTTCGGCCTCGGGCTCGGCGCTCTGGTCGGAGATGACCTCCACGAAGGAACCATCGTTCTGGGACTGCGAAGCGGCTCGGCCCTCGAGGTGGAGCAGCTGGGACGAGTTCAGTTCGCTCATGAGCTCCGTCGCCTGCCGGCCCGTGAGCCCCATGGCGGCGCAGACCTGTTCGGGCTTCGGGTTGCAGCCGAGCTCGCCGACGAGCGAGTCATAGGTGGTCCTGTAGGAGATGACGCGCTCGACGGGCCGATCGCGGCATCCAGTCGAGCCGCCGCAGCTCGTCGAAGATCGCGCCCCTGATGCAGCGGCGCGCGTAGTGATCGAACCTCGCGTTGTCGGGGTCGACCCAGCGTGAGATCGCTCGCAGGAGACCGTCCTGGCCGAAGCTGCGCAGGTCGCCGGACTCCCAGTAGGAGAGGATGTAGGAGGGCAGGCGCTGCACGGTCTCGTTGACGAGTGGCTGGTAGGCGACGACGAGCTCGTTCCGGTGGACGAGGTCCCGCTCGCTCGCATACGCCGACCAGATCTGGTCGAGCGTCTCGTGTCGGGAATGCACCGACCTGGTGCGAGCGCCCATCCGGAACACCTCCTTCGCGTCCGTGCCAGTGACGAGACGAAGGAGCCCAGCTGCTCCACAAGGAGCTGACGGGCTCCAGCCGTCAGGTCCAGCGGTTGTACGACTGGAACACAATATCATTTGTTGCGCGCGATTAGTAGGGGTTCAGTCACTTAGAGTGACGAAAACGGGGAAATTTTCGTCTGAATTGTCGATAGCGGCATGGCGCGTGCGACAGTTCGGGTGTCTCGGACTAGCGGACGGCTCCCGCCCGGCCTCTCGGAACTTCGGCCGAGCCGACGAAGGGCTCGTCCAGGCGCCGCCGAAGTGCGCGGGCCGCCGCCTTCGGGCCGCACAGCCGCGTCACGGCGATGCGTCCCTGCCAAGCACGCCGCCGCGCCTCGGCGGGGTCGTCATGGACGAGGCGCAGTGCCGCAGCAGCGGCGTCTAGGTCGGGCTCCGCCCATTCGGTCCCGGCCGGGAAGGGGTACGAGGCGGCGGTGCTCGTCGTGAGCTGGTAGGGCACGAGCTCGGCGTACTCCTCGGTGAGGTAGTCCATCGGTCCGCCGTAGGCGGTCGCCACGACGGGGCAGCCCACCGAGATCGCCCGGGCGATGTCGGGCTCCGAATGCGCTCGAGCGATGGAGGGAGACGAGGCAGTCCGCCTTCACGCTCGCGGCGTCGGCGACGGCCGGGTCGTCGGTCTCGATGACGAGGACGTCCCGACGCCCGTTGGCGAACAGCCTGCAGGTCTCGGCGGTCGCCTGTGTCTTCCGGCCGCAGAGGACGACGCAGAGGACGGGACCGGACTCCGGCGCGAAGGCGCTCACGAAGGCTTCGATCGTGGCGAGAGGGTTGGCCAGCACCTCGTCGCCCGGCCTTGAGCGTCCGAGGCGGGCAACCGCGGCGAAGACGAAGCCTTCGGGTAGGTGGCCGTCGCGCCTCGATGCGTTGTGAGGGACCACTACGGGGGGCGGGACGCAGAAGACCGGCCGTGGGGACACCGACCTGAGGGCCTTGTGGGCGAACGAGCTCGGGACCCAGACCTCGCCGACCATCGAAGCCTCCGCAGTGCAGGTCGCAAGGGGTCGGGCGAGTGGCCATTCCCAGGCGATGATCGTCCGCCGGTTGCGCAGCGAGTCGAGGCCCACCTCACCCACGTAGTCGACGAGCTGGTCGCCGTCGAGGCTAAGCAGCGTGGTCGAGTAGGCATAGGGGGTGTCGTCCCCGACCGGTTCTGGAACCCCACCCGCCCATTGCAGCCGGGAACAGCGCGCGCCGGTCCGCGACAGAGCGGCCGCATACGACAGGACCCGCGAGTCGGTGAAGTCGCCGACGAGGTTCACTCCGCCCGCGCGTGGCACCGCCGGCACCGCCATGACCGTCGAGACACGCTCGATGAGAGTCGAGGATGGCATCAGGCTCGATGCCGAGACGCGCCGGGGTCTTGGGGGCTGCAAGGTGGTGCGCCCGGCCCAGTGCCACGCCAGCCGCTCGCGGCTCGAGGCGTCCTCGTTAGCGCGGTCGGCCGTCACAGCACAGCCGGCCGCCACGACGCAGCGCAGGCCCGAAGAGCGCGCCCGGAGGCACAAGTCGATCACGGAGTCGCTCTCGGACCACCCCGGGGTGAGGCCGCGGAACTCCTCCCAACGATCACGCCTGATGGCGAAGGCCTCCGCTCCCACGGCGTCGACGTCCGCGTCGGAGCTGAGCGCGGTGTCGGCGCGCAGGTAAGAAGAGCGCGGCGCTGCGTCCAGCGACGGCGTAGTGCAGTTTCCTACGAGGTCGAAGCCGGCGTGGACGATCAGCTCACCCTCGTCGATGACCGCCGCGGCGCTCAACGCGATCGTTGGATCTCCGAGAGGGGCGACAAGGCGGGCGAGCCAACCGTCGACGGGCCGGGCCCGTGGAGAAAGGGCCACGACGGTATCGGCGCGGGCGAACCGTGCCGCTTCGTCGAAGGCGGCCGCCGGGTCCAGCACCACCGGGCTGGCGGCTTTCGTCACGTCGCCCTCGAGGGCTGCAACGAGCGCGAGGCAAGCTTCGTCCGGCCCGTTGACGAGCACGACCGTCTCGAAGTCGACACCGGCGTCGGTCTCACAAAGCGCCCGCAGCCTGCCGAGCAGGGCGTCGGCGCCGCCTGTTGAGGTGACGAGAACGCAGACCGGTGGCGTTTGGCCGCCCGCCCGTCTTGCCACGACTGCGGCCCGCCTGGCGGACACGGTGATCATGGAGTCGGCGTCGATCCTGTCGACCATGAACCCGACACTGGTAAGGGCGTGCCCGAGCTCCGCAGGCGACCAGGCGTCCGCGTTGGCCTCGTCGGCGCCGTCGTCGCCGAACCGGCGCCCGCCAAATAGGAGGCGGCGAAGCTCGGTGGATCGACCATCGGCGAGGAGATCGTGGACCGCTTCGAGGTTCGGCACCGCGAGGCTGAGACGGCCACCGTCGCACACGACACGCGCCCACTCGGCCAGCACCGCTCCCGCGATGTCGTGGCGGACCGATGAGAGGACGTCCTCCGCAACCAGCTCGTGCACGGTCGCGGCATTGAACGGCAGGTTGCCTGGGTCGACGACTTGAGCGGCGGCTCCCAGCCGCGTCCGCGAAGCACAGGTAGCCGTCGACGGTGGTGCCCTCGCGCGACAGCCGTACGGCCTCAGTCGTGCCGGACAAGAGCTCGGCGAGCTCGACCGATATTGCCTTCACCTGTTCGATGGCGGCGCCGTAGCCTTCCGTGCCGATCGTCGCGAGCGCATCGCGCGCGGGCACGACCAAGCGCTGGTCCCGGAACGACAGGTAGCCTCCTGCGGCCGCGAGCAGTCTGAACAAAGGCTCCAGCGTTTCGTCTCGGGCGATCCGTAGGAGGGGGCACATCTCGCCGAGCCCGGCCCGGCGGAAGCGGTCCGACCACCACATCGCCCTCGGCACGCTCAGCCTCGCGGCCACTTCGCGGGCCGCTCCGAGCGGTTCGAGGCGCTCGGGGTAAGCCTCGGCGAACGAAGTCAGGACTTCGTCCGCGTCCGGGGCCGAAAGTCGGCTGGCCATCGCGACAAGTACTGGCATCGACTCCGGCCGTGCCTTCAGGGCGATCTCCGATGCCTTCCGGCCCGCCTCGTGAAGCAAACCCACCAGGGCGCCGAGGCTTTCGTCGAGCTGTCCGTGACTGCGCAGAGCGTCGAGAAGTGCGTCCGCGGCTTCGCCGGGACGACCAAGGCCCTCGAGGGCCCGCGCCTTGACCCAACCGACCGCGGCACGGCCGATCTCGAAACCGTCCTCGTCGGTGTCGGCGAAGGGCAGGCGTTCGATCGCCTCCAGGCAAGCCTCGTACCTCTTGGTGGCGAGGAGCAGTTTCGCGTCGAGGACGTCGGCACCGATGGTCTTTGTGAGACCCCGCCGGATCTCCTCGACGATGGCTGACGCCTCGTCGAACTCGCTGTGGGCGAGGTGGACTTCGAAGATCGTCTTCAACGCGCTTCTTCGTATGGTCGCGCGCGTCGTTGTGTCGGCGGCCTTGCGGAGCGGCGCGATCCCCAGGCGTGGCTGGTCACTCTCGACGAGCGTGCGGCCGTAGTCGAACAACGCCCGAGCATGATCGACCTCGGGGTCACTGAGGGCGGCCTGAGCGATTCGCAGGTTCCGCGCGACGACGTCCTTGGAGTTCCATTTGACGCTCGTGTACCCGCGATGGAGGATCCGGAGCTCCGAGCAGACAGTCGAGACGGGGTGGGCGTCACTGTGCCGGAACACGATCTGCTCGTGCAGCGGCCCATTCCAGTGACACCTTTCACGGCGGAACACCCGCACGGCGTGAAAGGCTGAACGGACCCCGAGCCCCCCGCCCTCGAGGGACTCGATCGGCACGAGGTAGCAGTCGAAGGTCCGCTCGCGGGCGAGCCGGGCGCGAAAGGCTGCAGCGTCGCCGTGGATCGCCTCGTCGGCATCGAGCCAGAGGATCCAGTCGCCGACGCAGTACCCGAGCGCTTCGTTGCGGGCTCTGGAAAAGTCGTCGTCCCAGTACCCCTCGACGACGGTGGCACCGAGCTCGCGTGCCAACGCGACGGACCGGTCGGTCGAACCGGTGTCGTAGATCACTATCTCGTCGGCCAGGCCGGCCACCGAGGCGATCACGAGGGGAAGCTCGTCCTCCTCGTCCTTCATGATCATGCACAACGACACGAGTGCCACTCATCCTCCAGTGCTGGACCGCGGGCTGGTGACTCACGGGCGCCGGTTTCTCCTTTAACGACCCGGGAGCGGCGGGGACTGCCATCAGGTCCTCGCAAGGGTCGCTCCCGATCGGCAAAGAAATTTCGACGAATTAGGCAAGACCAACCGGGATTCGGCCGTTTGCATGGACAGGCCAAGGAAGGCCTTCCGAGGACCGGTGCGGTTACCGGCCCACGACAGTCAAGGAGGACATGGAAATGCTGCTCATCAACGACAACATCGCCGCCCTAGGAGCGGAGAACAACCTCGACGCCACCGACACCGCGATGTCCAGCGTTGTCGGCCAGTTGAGCTCAGGCCTGCAGATCCAAACTGCGGCCGACAACCCGGCGGGTTACTCGATAGCCCAGTCCCTTCAGTCAGAGATAAACGGCTACGGCGCCGCCGAGAGCAACGCACAGACCGCGGTCTCTGTGCTGCAGACGGCCCAGGGAGCGATGAACCAGCAGGAGGCCATCCTCCAGCAGGCGAACACCATCGCAACCCAGGCAGCGAACACGACCACCGCCAAGTCTGGCGGAGCCGCCGACGAGCAGGAGTTCAGCTCCCTCATCGCACAGCTGGACCAGATTGCAGTCGTCGACGACGTACGCGGGCGTCGGCCTGCTTGACGGTTCGACCTCATCGCTGACCTTCCAGGTCGGCCCCACGGCCGCAACCGCCGACGCAGTCTCCGTCGGCCTCGTGGCGACGACGTCGGCCTCCCTCGCTCTCGGTAGCCTGGACATCAGCTCGGTGAGCGGAGCGACCGCCGCCATGACGGCCGTTCAGACCGCCATCGGCACCCTGGCGTCCGCGGCTGCTGCCCTTGGTTCCTCGCAGAACCAGATCCAGGCGTTGTCCAACAACGTCACGGTCGCCCAGCAGAACCTGACCTCGGCACACGCGGACCTTGTCGATGTGAACGTCGCCCAGGCGACATCGCAGTTCACATCGCTGCAGATCCTCGAACAGTCGGGCATCTCGGTCCTGTCCCAGGCCCAACAGCTCCCTCAGTTGGCCCTCAAGCTCATCTGACGGCGGAAGCGGAGAGGAAATAGTGAGCCGAGCCGCTCCCGGGCCACGTGCCCGGGGCGGCTCGCTCACTGAGGAGCCAGAGGAGAGACCATGACGGACATCGGTTCTACGGCCCCCGTCACCTTCACCGGGATCGAGTCGGGCCTCAACACCGAGCAGATCATGAGCGCCTATCTCCAGATCGACGAGGCGCCCCTGACCCAGCTCCAGGACCAGCAAACAACCGTCAACAACCAGGTCACGGCGTACCAGACGATCGAGCAGCAGCTTCAGGCTCTCCAGACGGCAGCGGACCAGGTGAGCGCTCCTGGTGCTTTCTCAAGTGCAATCTCGGCCAGCTCAACCGACGCCTCGGTGGCCACGGCCACCACCGGCACCGGGGCCACTCTCGGTTCGACGACATTCTCGGTCGACCATCTCGCGACCGCGGACACGCTCGTGTCGAGTGGCACGGTCGCCTCGGTCAACGACGTCGTCTCGAGCGGCAACCTTCTCATTGCCTCAGGCGCCTCCGCCCTCGGTATCGGGTCGATCTCCGGTACGGGCCTCACGACAGGCCCACATACGATCGCCGTCACCCAGACGTCGGCCGGCGCCAGTGTTGCCGGCTCGTCGGCGATCGCTTCCTCGACACAGATCTCAGCATCGAACGACCAGCTCAGTGTCTCGATCGACGGGACAGCGAGCTCGTTCACGATCGCGACCGGGACTTACACAGCCCAGCAGCTCGCTTCTGCCGTAGGCACGGCCTCCGGTGGGCTTCTCACGGCCACGATCAACAACGCCGGCCAGCTCGTGCTCGCCACGAGCGAGCAAGGATCGCAGGCTACGCTCCAGATCTCCTCAGGCTCGGCCAATGGGGCACTCGGGCTCTCGGCCGGCGACGCCGTCAGCGGGACTGACGGCGTCATCACTGTCGACGGCCAGGCCAACACCGTCACAGACATTGCCGCGACGGGCAGCACACCCGTGACTTTGAGCTCCGGCTCGGGCGGCTCGGTGCAGGCGAACCTGGCTGCGGGCGGGCTCACCGCAGGCAGCATCACCGCCCAGAACATCTCTGTCGGCAACGGGTCGCTCGCCTCGGTCGTCTCGGCGATCAACGCCGCGAATGCGGGCGTGACAGCCGAGTCGCTCGACGTCGGGCAGAACCAGTTCGCCCTATCCATCAGCTCGAACACGACAGGCGCGGCGAACGATGTCTCCGTCGACCTTTCAGTGTTCTCGAGCTCCGGCCTTGGCCCGCTCGTCACGACGACGGCGGGCCAGGACGCCGTAATAAGCCTCGGTGGCCCCGGTGGCTACGAGGTGCACTCGGCATCGAACACCGTGACCGGCCTCATGCCGGGCGTGAGTATCGCCCTCCAGGGGGTCTCATCCTCGCCCGTGACGGTGACGGTCAGTCCTGACGGGCAAGCAGCCGCGAGCCTGGTCCAGTCGTTCGTGACCGCGGCGAACACGGTCCTTCAGACGATCTCGACCGACACCGCCTACAACCAGACCACGAACACGGCCGGGCCGCTCAACGGCGACTTCCAGCTCGAGAATCTCGGCCAGCAGATCCTCGCGACCGTCGGGCAGGCGATCGGTACCTCCAGCGCTGCCGACCCCGGCACCGCCGGCAGCGCTGCCGGGCTCTCGATCGATGCCAAGACGGGCCAGATCAACTTCGACTCTTCCACCTTCGCCAGCGATTACACGAAGAACCCGTCGGGGGTGGCTCAGCTCTTCACCCAGGGGGGAACTTTCACACCGGGCTCTTCCTCGCCGGCCGGGGACGGCGACGTGAGCCTCGTGTACGCGAACGACAAGAGCGAGCCGGGCAGCTACGCCGTCGTGGTGAGCCAGTCCGCGACGCAGGCCGACGACACCGGCACGGCGAGCTTCACATCCGGTGCCGCAACGCTTTCTGCGGCGGAGACCTACACGGTGAGCTCCGGCGGCGCGAGCGCCAGCTACGGGGTTCAAGCGGGACAATCGCTCGCCCAGGTCGCCTCCGGGCTCGACACCGCCTTCGCGCAAGCTGGCCTCGACCTCTCGGCCCAGGTGGTCGAGAACGGCTCGGCCTCCTCGCTCCAGATCACCTCGTCCGACTACGGCTCGCAGGCCTCGTTCTCTGTAACCTCGTCGGGGGCCGACCAGCTGGGCCTGGTCGGCTCATCGTTTGCCGGCTCGAACGTGGTGGGCACGATCAACGGCGTCGCGGCTTCAGGTGACGGACAGGTTCTTGCGGCGCCCGTCACCGACCCGGCGCTCGCCGGCCTTTCACTGCTGGTGACCACGCCCGGGATCACGTCATCCACGTCCCTCGGCCAGTTCAATTACACCGCCGGGCTCGCCGGCGGCCTCGCCAACTTGATGGCGAGCGCATCGGCCACACCCAGCGGCGAGCTCCCTTCGAAGATCTCGGCGATGCAGCACACCTCGAAGCAGCTCGGCGACCAGATCACCGTCGAGCAGCAAATGGTCGTCCAGCAACAACAGCAGCTGGAGGCGGAGTTCAACAATCTCGAGGCGACCCTCGCCACGTTGAAGAGCCAGTCCTCATACCTCTCGAGCATGTACGGCACAGGGTCGGACTCACTCGGGTCGTTGACAGGAGGGTCGAGCAGTTCGTCAAGTTCATAGGGCAGCACAAGTGGAGAGTGAGCACATGGCACTAACTGAACAAGACGTCGCAACTGCCTACAGCGACACCGCGGCCAAGACGGTCAGCAACGGTCCAATGCTCATCGTCCGCCTGTACGACAGGCTGGCGCACGACGTGGAGCTGGCAAGGCGCTACATCGAGGCGAACGACTTCGAGAACGCGGACTCCTGCCTCCAGCACGCTCAGAAGATCGTGATAGTGCTCCGGACCGGCCTCAGGCCGGCAGGCTTCCACGGTGGGGACGACCTGCGCCGGCTCTACAACACGCTCATCGACCTTTTGGTGAAGGCGAACCTCTTCAAGGACTTGACCGTCATCGGCCAGTGCCAGGGCATCATCGCCCCCTTGCATGCCGCGTGGATGGAAGCCGTCGCGATCGAACTAGAGAAAGGCGAGGCCGGTGGAGCCACAGCCGGGGTGGCCTGAGTACCTGGACGCGCTGGAGGACTACCTCCGGACGGTGTCGGGATCGCTCGAACAGCACAACGCCTGCGTCGTGTCAAAGCGGGATCTCCGCCATCCGGCCGGCGTCGTCCCTCCCGAGCACGCGGAGAGCGCGGCCGCCCTGTTGGCGGAGACCGAGCGTGTGGCGGCACAGGTGAGGACCTGGATCGAGGAAGTGGTCACCTCCATGCGCTCGATCGAAGCGCGTCGCCGCATCGAGCCGTGCAGGGCCGGCGTCATCAACTCGGTGTTCTGATGAGCCTTCCGAGCCCAGACGTGGCGATCAGCGCCGGCCGCGCGGCCGAGTTCCTGTCGATGGCCGCGGTCGTAGGTGAGTCTCTGCCCCCGCTTTACCGGACCAGGCGCACCGGGGAGCCGCTGCGGGTTGTCTACCTGATGCCGCGCACAGGGGCGGGCGGGGGAGCCCGCGTCCTGTTCGAGCACGCCAACCACTCCTCTCATCTCGGGGCGGTTGTTACGGTCGTCTCGCACTTTCCAAGACCCGACTGGTACGACCTCGCGGCAGAGTTCGTCGAGGTCCCCTTCGGTCAGCCGCTTTGCCAGTCTGTGCCGCCCTGCGACGTGATCGTCGCGGGCTACTGGGACGAGGTCATCATGGCGCGACGTCTCGGGATTGCCCCGGTGGTGCACTTCGAGCAGGGTGTCGAGCATCTCTTCGACGAGGTCGCCGCGCAGTGGAAGCCCATCATCTCCGCATCGCTCGCGGCGGCGGACTGGACGATCACAATCGGGGAGAACACCGAGGCCGCCCTTGCGCAACGCTACGGGATCTTCGCCCACCGGATAGCGAATGCCGTCGACACAGAGGTGTTCCGCCCATTGTCCAAGGAACGGTCCAAGCACACCGTCGTTTTCGTCGGGTCTGACGCCGTCGCATTCAAGGGCATCGACATAGCCCGCCGCGTTGCCCGCGGCCTTGTTGCGCGCCGTCCCGACGTCGATATCGTCTGGATCACGCCGAGCCCACCGTTGGGTGCGAAGATGGGCGAGACGGTCGTCAACCCCACCCAGGAAGTGCTGGCCCGATACGTCCGCGAGGCGTCGGTGTACGTCGGGACGTCGCGTTATGAGTCCTGGGGGCTCCCGGCCCTCGAGGCCATGGCCTCTGGCACGCCGGTCGTTTCGACGAACAACGGCGGCATCCTCACCTTCGGGCGGGACGGCGAGAATTGTCTCCTGGTGCCGGTCGACGACGCCGAGGCCCTCATCGCGGCGGTGATCCGGGTCCTCGACGACCCCGAGCTCGCCGAGGGCCTGGTTGCGGGGGGCCTCGAGACAGCTGCCCTCTACAACTGGTCGGTGATCACAGCTGAGCTGCTGGAGAGATACAGGGCACTCGTGGACAGCCTGCCACCGGCTCCGCCGGCCACCGTCGAGATCGCCGCCGACGATCTCGAGTTCGACCACGAAGAGGACAGGACGCGCCTTCAAGAGCTTGTCGAGGCGTCCCCGTACGAGTATTTCGCGATCCCGGTCGCCCAGCCCGCCTACGGCGAATACCGGCTCGTACGCTGGAAGGTCGTGGCGCACAAGAAGGGCGGGGTCGAAGGTACCGGGCGGGCCTATCTTCCCGCCCGCTCGGAGTTCCCGGTCGAGGACGCGACGTACCAGTTCGGGATAGACCTCTTGCGGGAAGGGCTCAGTGACGCAGCCTTCTCTTGGTTCGCCGGCCAGTGCCAGCAATCGCCGGAGGCCGACCAGGCGATTCTCGGTCGGTGGGTCCTCCTGTCGCTGATCGAAGCCGGCCGGGCCTCGGAAGCACTCAGTCTCGCGGCGACGCTCGCCCCACTCAATGCCGGGTACCCGGACTACTACTACCTGACGCTGCTTGCCGCTCTCGAGGCACGTCGCCCCGTCGACGTCACAGCGGCGCTCGAGGCGGTGCGTCTTTTGGGGTGCGGCGCCCGCTTCGAGGAATGGCTCGACCGGCCCGGCGAGCTCCTCATGCGCCTGCTCACCGTCCCGCCGGTCCTGTCGGCAGCGTCCTAACCCAGCCCGCCCTCGCCGGGGGCAGCGAGAGGCCGCTTACGGCGAGAGGAGCGGCAAAGGCGCGTGGATCGGCCAGCGTCCGGGCTCGTCCAGTGACCCCATCGGCACCATCTGGGTCGCGAGGCGCTTGGGGATGTTGAACACGAGCGGCGCGAACAGGTTCGCGGTCGAGGTCTCGATCGAGTGGCCGAGCGTCACGACGACGAGGGCGGCGGCATCGCGGGCCTCGTCGAGCTCGAGCAGGGCCTCGGTGGCATCGTCGATCTCGACGGTGTAGTCGGGCCAGAGCAGGCCGGGCGCGGCGACGATGAGGCGAACCGCCTCGGCGAACGAACCGTCGGCCAGAGTTACAGGCTCCAGGGCAACGAGCCTGCCGAAGGGGTTGAGCGTCAAACCGTCACCGAGCGGCTCGAGGCGGAACCGGCGGGCACCCTTGAAGCCGGGGAGACCGACGGGGAAGGTGAGCTCCAATGCGGGGAGCACACGCAGCTCTGTTGCAACTGGCATGAACGCTTCCTTTCGGAACCGGGCCGGATTGACCCTACTTGAGGAACTGGGCCAGCGTCTCGGGCACCGTCTGTGAGACAGCGTAGAGCGCGGCCTGGTAGGTCGTGAGGTCGGACTGTAGAGCGGCAGTGACCGTGGGGACGTCGGTCGACACGGTCTTGGAGAGGACCGTCTGGAGCTGTGTGGAGGTGTTCTGGGCCGCGGTGGAGGCGGCCGACACGGCTTGTGTCGAGGTGCCGAGCGTCGTCGCGGCTTTCTCGGCCTGGGTCGTGTTCGTGCCGAGGTCGTTCAGATCCGCCTGGAGTCCCGCATAGGAGGCCGAGCCTGGACCCGCCTGGAGGTGGGTCACGATGTTCTGCAGTGTCGTGAAGACGTTCTGGACGCCCGAGGTCCCTCCGCCGAACATCTGGTCACCGGGCACCGAGACCGCGACCGGGGCACCGCTGCCAACGCTGATGGTGAACGGCTGGGAGTTCCCGCTGTAGGCGCCCGCAGAGGAGTACGGCTGGCTGACGCCTGCGGTGCCCCCGAAGATGGGCGTGTTGCCGTATTGGGTGTTCGAAAGCGCGACCAACTGGGAGATCTGGCCCTGTACCTGCTGGGCCATCTCGCTGTAGGTCTGGGCGTTGTTCGAGCCGGTGTTGAGGGCTTGGAGCACGGTCGTGTTCACGGACTGGAGCGTGTCGATCACCTGATTGGCGGTCTGGTTCCCGATGCCGAGCCAGGACTGGGCGATCGTGGCGTTGCTCTGGTCGGATGCGGCCTGGGCGATCTGGCGGTTGTACCCGAGGGAGTCCGCGACCGCGACGGGGTTGTCCGAGGGCGTCATGAGAGCGTCTCCGGACGAGAGCTGCTCGTCGAGTGAGGTGATCGTCGCCTGCTGGTTCGCGAGGTCACCCGAGAGCTGATTTGCGAGTGTCATGTCGGTGACTCTCATGTCACACCGCCGCCAGCAGCGCCTCGAGCGCCGTCGTAGTGCTGTTAATGACCGCAGCTGTGGCCTGGTATGCCTGCTGTGCAGAGAGCATGTTGACCGTCTCCTGATTTGTGTCGACCCCTTCCACGCTTGAGAGCTGGGCTGTCGTGGAATCCGACAGTGCCTGCGCCGAGGTCTGGTTGTTGTTCGCGGCCGCGGTTTGCGATCCGACGAGGCCTATGAGGGACTGGTAGAGGTCGTCCGGTCCTCCCGAAGCCTGCCCGACAGCAGCCATCGCCTGAGCAGTCGTCGGGTCGATCGTCGCCGTACCGGCCGTCGAGGTGCCCGACGCCGTGGCGATGAGCGATGGGTTGGCGAGCAGCGCCGCGTTGACGGCGATGGACTGGGCTGACCCGACCCCGGGGGTGTAGGTCGTCGAGCTGGCGTTGTTCACGAAGATCGAGGGCAGCAAGGGCCCGGTGTAAGGCGGCGCTCCGGCACTCGATGTGGCCCCTGGGATCCCAGAAGCGCTGACGCCATTGGACTGGAGGGTGTTGAGGCTCTGCGCGAGGGAGTCGGCGATCGAGCTGAGCTGCGACTGGTAGTCCGGGATCGTCGTGTTCACCCCTGTGAGGAGGGCGCCGATCTGTCCCCCGGAGGGGAGCACGTTGCCTGTCGTCGTCTCGACACCCAGGTCGCCAGAGGCGGCGGAGCCTGTTGCCTCGAGATCGACGGCGTTGGTCGAGTTGACGAGCTGGATGCCACCTGACGTGACCGTCAAGGTGCCGTCCGGCTCGGTCGTGGTGCGGACGCCGAGGAGCGTGCCGAGCTGGTTCACCGCCTGGCGGCGCTGGTCGACGAGCGAGTTCACGTCCGTGCCGCCGTTCTGGCCGGCGACGATGTCGCCGTTCAAGGTGGCGATCTGGTTGATGAGCTGGTTCGCCTGCCCGACAAATCCGCCGTTGGTGCTGCCCTGTCCCTCGAGGTCGTTCGAGAGCTGCTGGGCGACGTCGGACAACTGCGACCAGGCGCCGTTCAAGCTCTGCGACACCTGGCTCGCGTCCTGCACGACGCTTTCCTGCGCCCCGGCCGACGAGGGTTGGGTGGCCAACGTCGACAGGTCGGTCCAGAGCTGGCTCAGTTGCGCCTGCAGCCCCGTCGTGCTCGGTTCGGGGAAGACGTTCTGGGTGAGGTTCTGTACCGACGCCGCCTCGTTGGCGGAGCCGAGCTGGCCCTGGGAGACGAGGTTGAGCTGGTCGTAAAGAGCAGAGCCGTCCTCGGTGACCGACTTCACGGCGACACCTTCGCCGACACCTGTCGTCGTCGAGGGTGTGATGTTCTGAAGGTTCACCACCTCCTCGGCGTAGCCGGGCGTGCTGACGTTGGAGAGGTTGTTGGCGGCAGTGTCGAGCTCGGCCTGGTCGGCCTCGATGCCGGAGGCGGCGATCTGCAGGCTGAGGTCGCTCATAACACTCCGCTCACAACCCGGGAGCGAGGCCGGTGCTCACGACCGTAGGTTGTCTCGAGCGCGCCCCCGGGAGAGGTGAGCGCCTCGACGACGAGAGCGATCCGGCGCCCGAGGATGTCCTCGGCCTTGCCGCGGAGCACGTCGATCCGGTCGCGGGCCGCGATCAGGTCTGCCCGTGAGTCAGCCAGCAACTGGCGGATCGGCCCGGGGCTCACGTCGACCAGCTCGTCGATCGTCGCCACCGAAGGGTTGCCGAGCAGCGACGTCGCGATCGACAGGGCCGCACGGCGCCTTTCCTCGATGACCTTGAGCCGGTCACTTGCCCCTTGGAGCTCGATCGTCGCGCGCTCGGCGTACCGGGTCCCGAACTTCTCGGTGAGCGCGGCGACTGCCGCGAGACGGAGCTCCACGACGAGCACGGCCTCCACAAGCTGGCGTGTGGTCGCCACGAGGTTGTCTATTGCGTCCTGCTCTGCGTCCTCGATGAACGCATACTGCTCGCTCACTTCTGTACCTCCTTAACGATTAACGGCGTCGGTCACTTGCTCCGTCTGGGGATCTTTGTGATGCAGCCAGCTCTTCGTCTGTGGCGTTCTTGATCGCGTACCTCAGCACAACCCAGGAGACTGCCTTCACCCCGATAGTGGCGAGCACGAAAGCGGCGCAGTAGCGCCCGAGCATCGAGGCGATCGCGAGCCGGCCGGAGAGGAACTCGAGCAGGCTCGGCAGGCACACGATCGTCGCGAGCGATACGACGGCGAGAGGTCCGAAACGGTTGACGTCGGCAGCGAAGACGGTGAGCCTCTCGCGCATCACAGTTCCACCTTGACTGCCTCGACGAGCCGCGCCGCGATCGAGAGCGGATTGGCTTCCCATCCGTCGAGGTACGCGACGGGCCAACTCCGACCGATCAGGCCGGCCGGCCGGTCGGTCGAGAGGAACCCGTGGATGGCGACGGCGTCGATGCGACCGACGAGGGCCTCGAGACTGCGGGTCCTCCTCTCGTCCCACGAGGCGGGAACAACTGCCCAAGTGGCGTCCGGCTTGAGGCCTGCGACAGTGCTCGGCACGAAGCCCTCACGGCAGAGCGAATCGAGCACGACGACGCTCACGAGCCCCGCCAGGCGGCGTTTGAGCACGATCGTCCCGGCTTCGAGAGGGCTGTGGGCCCTCAGGTGAGCGGGCGAGGGGTTGAGGCGCCTGTGGGAGACGACGATCACCGCCTCCTCCTCGTCGATGCGTCGCGCGACTTGCTCCGCGACCTTGACCGACTCGTCCACGTCACCGACCACGACCAGGACGTCACCGGGCCGGGACGGGACCGTAGAGGGAGCCGGAAGGGTGCCGAGCCGCAGAGGTAGGGCGAGCGCGGGCTGGGAGAAGAACGGGTCGGGCAGGTATTCCTCGGCGAGCCCGGCCGCGGCGAGGCGTTCCCGGAGCGAGACGCTCGAGGTCTCGCTGACGCCGAGCCTGATCGTGCGGGGCTCTTGGGCGGTGTCGGCCGGCATCGAGTAGGGCTCGGTCGCGGGCAGGACGGACGCCGAAATGAGGCCCGATGTCTCGGCGGCATCGGACACGACTGCCTCCGCGTCCTCTATGACGCCCTTGAGCTCGCGGTCGAACGACACGCCGACGGTGTCGGTCGTGGCCTCGAGGAGCGCAGCGAGGCGATCGGGCACGGGGATGGCCTGTGGTGCCGCGGCCTGGCGCGGGGCCGGCTGCGCCAGGCTCGCCTGAGCACCGGCCGTGGTCGGCCGGGCCGCAGCCGGGAGAGAGTCCTCGACCTCGATCACGAAGCGTTCCCGTTGGAAGAAGCCGAAGAGCCCACCGGAGAGCTCCCTGCCATGGCGCAAGACGGTGAGCTCGGACACGTCGGTCCCGAGGTGCTCGAGCGCCCTCTGGCGGGCCGCCTCCATCGTCTTTCCCTCAAATCGCAACGGCCTGGACACGGCGGACCACTCCTATCGTGCTGATGCGGGCGTTGGACGAGATCTCCGGGGCGGCGACGACGGCGGTGTGAGGCAGGCGGGCCTTGATGAGCCGCCGTATCGCCGGGCGCACCTTGGACGAGCAGACGAGGACGGGCTGCTTGCCGGCGGCCTCCGCCTCTGTCACCACGCTTGCCAGCGACGAGACGAGGTGCTCGAGCTCCTCGCTGGAGTTGCCGAGCTGGCGACCCCGTTCCGATAGCTGGAGGGAGGACGCGAGCGACTGCTCGAGCGCCGGCTCGAGGGTGATCACGTCGGCCGTGCCGCCCTTGGCGAACATGGCCGCGATCTGGGGTGCCAAAGCTATGCGGGCGGCTTCGAGGAGGCTGTCGGGGTCCTTCGAGGCTGTCGCAGCCTGATCGGTGATGGCCTCGATGATGCGGACGAGGTCCTTGACGGGGACGCCCTCGTCGAGCAGGCCGCGCAGCACGCCCTGCACAGAGCCCAGCGTCAGTCCCGCCGCGGTCATCTCCTCGAGGACCACCGGGTTCTCGGCTTTCACGGTGTCGAGGAGCAGCCGGACATCCTGACGCGACAAGAGCTCTGCGGCGTGGCGCCGGACGACCTCGGAGAGGTGCGTGGTGACGACGGCGGAGCGCTCCACCACGGTCGCCCCGGCCACGGTCGCCCTGTAGCGCATCTCGTTGGGGATCCACTTGGCGGCTCCGCCGTAAGCGGGATCGCGGGTGGACTCGCCTTCGATGCGCTCAAGGCCCTTGCCGACCGCCAACAAGAGCCGTTGGGGCGCCTCACCCTCGGCCACCTGGACACCGTGCACCCTGAAGGCGTAGTGCGTGGGTTGCAGGCGCTCGTTGTCGCGGGCGTGGACCGGCGGGATGACGATCCCGAGCTCCTGGGCGATCGTGCGCCGGAGGGCCTTCACGCGCTCGAGCAGGTCGCCGTGACGCTTGGGGTCGACGAGATCGATGATGTCCATGCCGAGCTCGAGCTCGAGCGGCATAACGCCGGTCTCCTTGGCAAGCTGCGCCGGGGCGTCCGGTGCCGGCGGCGGCGGCATGGCAACTTGCGACTCGTCCTCGGCAGCCGTATCGGGCTTATCGGCGGGCAGGCGGCTGCCGAGCATGAACAGCACCACGCCGACGATGAGGAAGGGGAGCTTGGGCAGGCCCGGCAGCAGGCCGAGACCGAAGATGATGAGGGCGACGGTGCGGACCACCCTGCGGTAGCGGGAGAGCTGCAGGAGCACGTTGACGCCGAGGTCGTCCTCCGAAGCGGCGCGCGTCACGATGATGCCGGTCGAAAGCGACATCAAAAGGGCCGGTATCTGGCTGACGAGGCCGTCTCCGACCGACAGCAGGCTGTAGGTGTCGCCGGCGGTCGCGAACGAGTCGTGGTGCTGGATGATGCCGACGGCGAGGCCGCCGAGAAGGTTCACCGCCGTGATGACGATGGCGGCGATAGCGTCACCGCGGACGAACTTCGATGCCCCGTCCATCGCCCCGTAGAAGTCGGCCTCGTCGGCGATCTCGCGTCGTCGTGCCCGGGCCTGGTCGGGGGTGATGAGCTGGCTGGAGAGCTCGCCGTCGACGGCCATTTGCTTCCCGGGCAGCGCGTCGAGGGTGAAGCGGGCCGCGACCTCTGCCACGCGCCCGGCACCGTTGGTGATCACGACGAACTGGATCACGATGAGGATCAGGAACACGACGAGGCCGACGAGGACCGATCCGCCGATCACGAAGTGGCCGAAGCTCTCGATGACCATGCCGGCGTAGGCGTGGAGCAGGACGAGCCTCGTGGCGCTCACGTTCAAAGCCAGGCGGAAGACGGTCATGACGAGGAGCAGGGTCGGGAAGACCGAGAATTCCAGTGGTCGCTTGACGTGCATTGCCGTCAACAACACGAGCATCGAGGCCGAGATGTTGAGCGTGATGAGAATGTCGAGCACGAAGCTTGGCAACGGGATCACGAGCATGACGACGACGGCCACCACCGCAAGGGGCAGGGCGAGCATCCCGTAGGTCGATCCGGGTATCAGCCGTGTCGCAGTCGTGTCAGCCAACGGATTGCCTCTCACCGACGGTGTCACCGTCTGTCCGGGTCGATCCTTGACCGAACGGTGGCCATCCTGGCTTCGTGTTCCTAACGGCACGGTGGCGCATCAGTTTGCCTTCATGCGGCCATCTTGTGGATATCGACGAGGGCACGTTGGGCCGGAGTGAGCCGGTAGAGGAAAGCGAGCAGGCGTGCCACGACCTGGTAGAGCTGCGCGGGCACCTCGTCGCCGATCTCGCAGGCCTCGAAGAGGGCACGCGCCACCGGCGGGTTCTCGACAATCGGCACGCCCCGCTCGAGCGCCACGGTTCGGATCGCGAGGGCGTCCTCGTCGTCGCCCTTTGTGACGACCCGGGGCGCTCTGTCCTTGCGGCGGTCGTAGGCGAGGCCGACCGAGAAGTGAGTGGGGTTCACCACGACGACGTCCGCCCGGGCGACCCCGGCGAGGATCTGCATCCTGGAAAGCCGCCTGCGCCTGCGCCGCAGGGCTCGGCGGACCTCGGGGTTGCCTTCTGTCTCGCGCATCTCGCGGCGGACCTGTTCCCTGGACATCTTCATGGAATCGTTGAACCGCCGGCGCTGGAAGGCGTAGTCGGCGATCGCCAACACCAAGGCGGCGCCCACGATGTCGCGGACGAGACCGAGCAGGCCACTCGCGGCTGTGGAGATCGTCGACTGGATGGGCAAGGTCCCGGGCCCGAGCAGGCTCTGGATAAGGCGACGGTCGACCCCGTAGCCGATACCGATGAGAATCCCCAGGCGCAAGGCCATCTTCGAGATCTCCCATGCCCCCCGGGCCGAGAAGATCCGCTTGATCCCGGTGGCGGGGGAGATCTTGTTCCACTTGAACCCCAAGGCGCCCGGCGCGAAGTGCAGGCCAACCTGGCCGTAGCCGGCCACGGCGGCCGCTGCGGCCGCGGCGAGGACTATCGGGCCGACGGCGGCCACGACGGTCCACAGGCCCCGACCCAACAGCGAGACCGACTGTGCGGGGTCGTTGGCCGGCATGGCGCTGGCGGCCAGGCTCATGAACCCCGACACCTCGGACACGGCGTGCTCACCGAGGGAGGGGAGTGCCAGCACGACGACGCCGAGCGAGAACCAGGACCCGATCTCGGCGGAGCGCGGCGACGCGACCTTCCTTCTTCGCCTCGCGCTTGTGCTTCGGGGTTGGTTTCTCGGTCTTCTGGCTCTTGTCCTCGGCTGCCATCACCCGCCCCCGAACAGCTGGCTGACGCCCCGTGAGACGAGGTTCGTCACATCGGACGGCAAGGCGACGATGGCGAGGCCCAGGCCGCCGAGCACGAGCAGGATCTGCAGCGGGAAGCCGAGCATGAAGATGTTGGCCTGGGGAGCGGACTTGGCGAGGAGCCCGAGCAGGATCTGCGCCACGAACACGACCGCCACAAGTGGCGCCGCGATCTCCGCCGCGGCCGCGAAGAAACTGACGAGATCCGAGCTCAAGAAGGTGGGCAGCTGTTGGATGTCGTGTTCGGGCACTGTCATGCCGATGACCGCGAAGCTCCGGATGAAGCCCTGGGCCAGGATCAAAAAGGCGCCCGACACGAAGATCAGCACTGTCGCCATCCACTCGTACAGCTGGGCGAGCAGCGGCGACTGGTCGAGGTTCAACGGGTCGATCGCAGGCGGGAGGTTGAGCCCTGAGAACTGGTCCACGATCGCCCCCGCCCCTTGGACGGCGCCCACGAACAGCTGCACGACAAAGCCGATCAGCGCTCCGACGGCGATCTGGACGACGAGGGCCCCGATCATCGAGGGGACCGAGAGCGGCAGCGCGTCGCGCGACACCGTCGGCACGGCCGCCATGGCCAGGCCGGCGGCGATCCCGGTCTTGGCGAGGAAGGGGATCATGCGGTTGGCAAAGGGCGGGCAGAGGTAGAGGAACGCAGTTCCCCGCACGAGGGCCAGGAAGAACGCCACTCCTGCCGCCAGCTGCAGGTGGATCATCGCTAGCTGAGCAGCTGGGGAATCGTCCCGTAGAGCTGCTGGACGTAGTCCACGAGCTGGGTGATCATCCAGTGGCCCGTGAGCGCGAGGATCGCCGCGACCACGACGAGCTTGGGCAGGAACGTGAGCGTGAACTCCTGCACGGTCGTCACGGCCTGGAAGAGCGACACGGAAAGGCCGACGACGAGAGTCGCGACGAGGATCGGCCCGGCGAGCTTGGCGACCATGACGATGGCCTGGCCCATGAGGGTGACGACTGTGTTGGTGTCCATGGTGGCCTCAGTGGAAGCTCGTGATCAGCGAGTGGACCACGAGGGCCCAGCCGTCGACGAGCACGAAGAGAAGGATCTTGAAGGGGAGCGAGACCAGTGTCGGGGGGAGCATGAACATGCCCATCGACATGAGGACTGACGAGACGACCAGGTCGATGACGAGGAACGGGATGAAGATCACGAACCCGATCGTGAAAGCGCTCTGCACCTCGGAGAGCACGAACGAGGGCACGACGACCGTCATCGGAAGTGTGTCGGGGTTCGTGAAGTTGTCGTGCTGGTCGGTGGCGAACATCTGGAGCTCGGAATCGCCTGTCTGCTTGAGCATCCAGGTCTTCACCGGCACCTCGCCCACCTTGATGGCCTGGGCCGCGTTCACCTTGCCCTCCAGGTAGGGCTGCAGGGCCTGGTGATCGACCTGGCTGAGCACGGGCGCCATAACGAACAGGGCGATGAACAAGGCAATGCCAGCGAGCACCTGGTTGGGAGGTGTGTTCTGGAGCCCGAGGCCGCTGCGGGTCAGCCCGAGGACGATGAAGATGCGCGTGAAGCCCGTGAACAAGATCAACACCGACGGCGCGATCGAGAGAATCGTGAGCGCCGCGATGATGACGACTGATGTCGACGGGCTGTGCAGACCGCCGAGGCTGATGTTGACCGACGGAGCCGCGCTGGCGATGAGCGAGCCGGTCATCTGTCGGCCCGCACGGTCAGGGGAAAGCGGGTGGTAATCAAGTAGCGCTCCGGCAAGGACACGCTGCGGTTCGGCTCAGCGCCGGACAGTCAACTCCCGCAGCTTGGAGATGGTGGCATCCCATGCCATAGGCGTCTTCATCGACTCCGCCTTCCATGGCGTGTCGGCTTGCAGTTCGGTGGCGACGGGCTCGAGCTCGCTCGCCGGGATCTCGCTGATGAGAGTGACAGATTGTGGGGTGACCCCGACGACGAGGTTGTGCTCGCCGACGCGGACGATGGCTACCGAGGCGGTACGGGAGAGGGACTTGCGCCCCAGCACCTCGAGGCGTGCGCCGGGAGGAGCACCGACGCGCTTGGCTAACCCTCCGTTCTGGCTGCGCCGCGCCAGGCGCGACAGCCCCCCGACGAGGAAGAGCACTACGGCGAGTGCTACGAGCGTCCTGCCGAAGAGCAGGATGAAGCTGCCCATCTAGTCGAGCGCTCCATGGACGACCTCGGTTATGCGCACGCCGTACTCGTCGTCGACCTCGACGACCTCGCCCCGTGCGATGACCACGTCGTTGTTGGCGATGATGTCGATGGGCGCACCGACTTGGCGGTCGAGCTCGATCACCTGTCCGATGCCGAGCTCCAGCACGGCTCGGATGGGGAGCCGCGTGCTGCCGATGCGGGCGCTGATCTCGAGGGGGACGTCGCGCAGGCGGGCCGGCTTTCGCGACCAGACGTCGCGATAGCTCGCCACGACACCTCCCTCCGCGACCGGGGCGATTGCTTCATTCACCATCGTCGGATACCTCCTCGAGGACAGAAGCGACAACCTTGGAACCGACCGAGCCCTGGTGTGCCCGGGCGACGAGAACGCCCGCGGCGCGCATGTCGAGCGGCTGGCTCAGCGGATGGAAGAAGCGGATCACGTCGCCGACGCCGAGCTCGGAGACCTCGGTCGAGGACAAGCGCACGGATGGGAATTCGAGCCAGACGTCGAGGGCGGCCTGGGTCACGACGGACTCTTCGACAAGGAGCGTCGCGTCGTCACGGGCCCGCGATCCCGAGCGCATCGCCTCGGTGATCTGGCGTACCAGAGCGAAGGGAAGAGCGAGGATCATCGCGGCAGGTTCGTCGTCGCCTATGGACAGCTGCATGCTCGAGACGAGGAACATCTCGTTGGGGCCGGCGAGCTGCACGAACTGGATGCTCGACTCTTGTGACACCAGGGCCGCCGCGACCTCCTTGACGCGCGAGAGGCTCTCGGCCAGCTCTGAGAGCAGCGGCGTGACGACGCCGCCGAGCACAGCGAAGTCCGTGTCGGTCAGATCGGTGTGGCCGCCAAAGGCGGGTTGGGTGCCACCGCCGAGACGGAAATCGAGCATCCTCACCACCGTCTCGAGGGACAGCATGAGAATTGCGGTCCCGCCCAGCGGCTCGAGGTTGAACGTCGCCAGGTAGGGCCTTTCGCCGAGGATCGCGGTGACCTCACGCCACGACATCTCGCGCAGCGAGGAGACGCCGAGTTGGGTGGTGCGGCGAAGTGAAGTGGACAGCTCGACCGTGCCGTGGCGGGCGAAGGTGTCGAGGGCCGCGTTGAGGGCGGGGACGTACTGACGGTCGAGGGTCTCCGTACGGTGAAAGTCGTGGTCCCGCACGACGGTCATGGCAGGGCTACTTTCTGGCCCGGCACCGTGATGACGATGTTGACCCGGCGGTTCTTGGCCTGGTTCGTCTTCGAGCTGTTGGGAACGATCGGGTGGTACTGGCCGAAGCCGACGATGTACAGCTGAGCCGGGTTGACGTGGGCGACGTCCTGCAGGCGCTCGACCACGACGACGGCGCGTTCGGCGGAGAGCTGCCAATTGTCCCGGTACGGACCACCGGTGATCGGCTCGTTGTCGGTGTAGCCCTCGACATTGACCGGGTTTGTGTGCGAGCGGATCACTTGCCCGGTGATGTCCACGACCTCGGCACCGAGGGGGCTCAAGGCAGCTGAGTCGACGCCGTAATAGGTCCTGCCGGTGATGAGCCCCACGACGAGGCCACCGGGCCCGGCGGTCAGTTGCACGTCCTTCATCAGGCCGGCCTTGATGAGAGCCCCGCGGAGCTGTGCCTCGACGGTCCCGAGCGACGCCGCGTACTTTTCGACCGGATTGTCACCGGGGTGCTTCGAGGGCTGGGTCCGGGCGGAGGAGGGTTGGCTGTTCCCGTTGTTGAACGAGACGTTCATCCCCTTCGCGAACTCCGAGTACTTGACGTGGTTCAGGCTGCCGAGGGCGTAGAGCACAACGAACAGGGCCAGGAGCAAGGTGATCATGTCCGCGTAGGTGAGCAGCCAACGTTCCATGCCGGCGGGCTCCTCCTCGCCGCCCTCTTCGGTGGAGCTCACCGCACGGTAGGGTCGCCCGGTTCTCATGCCGCTGACTCCTCAGCGGTCGTGCCCCTTGCCGGCTCGGAACGCTCGCGTGGGGCGAGGAAGGGGTCGAGGCGGTCACGGAGCTGGGGACCTGTGAGGCCTTCTTGTACCGCCAGGAGCCCTTCGATGACGAGCTCCTTGCGGCGAACCTCGTCGTCGGAGAGGCGCTTCAGTTTGTTCGATATCGGGATCCAGAAGATGTTCGCCGTCATGACGCCCCAGAGCGTGGCCGTGAAAGCGCTCGCGATCGCGGGTCCGAGTGTCGCGGGCGCGGAGAGGTCGCCCAGCACGCGGACGAGGCCGATGACGGTCCCGAGTATCCCGATGGTCGGGGCGAAGCCGCCCATGTCCTGGAAGAACTTGATGCCGACGCGGTGGCGGGTGCGCATGCCGACGATCTCGGCGTCGAGCACGTTACGGACGCGTTCGGGGTCCGAAGTCGTCGTGATGAGCTCGACACCGTTGCGTACGAACGGATCGATCTTCGCCTCCGGCAGGCCGTTCTCGAGGGCCAAAAGGCCCATGGTCCGTGCCTCCTTGGCGACCTTCATCAGGTGCTCGTTGAAGTCACCGGCATGCCATGACACCTTGTTCTTTATGGCGGTGCGGAACGCTCCGCGGACCGGCCGGAGGTCGTGCTTGTTCACTCCTGCCATCGAGACACCGAGGGTGCCACCGAGCACGAGGATCATCGAAGGGATGCTGACAATCGTCATCGGCTTGCCGTGATCCATGATCATCGCCATGAAGATCGAGCCAAGCGCGACGACGATGCCAACGGGAGTCACTCGTCATCGCCTCCCGTAGGCACCACTCGAAGCACGGGCCCCGGTGGTTCGGCGGGGACCCTCCATTCCTTCTCAGGCATCGCGAAGGCGCGAGCCGTGACGCGCGCCTTGGCGTCGACGATCTGCTCGATGACGACCTCCGGAGGTTCTTCGACGACGAGATGAGCCCCGCCGACCAAAAAGACGTTCGACTCCCGTCCGAGCGAGACCGGGTTGAGCTCGACGCGCTCGATGCGGTCGATGTTCAGAGCGGTCGTCGTCCCGTCCTTCTTGGTGACCAGGATCACCGCTTCTCCCTCCGGAGCTATCGGCTTGCCGACCTCTGAGAAAACGTCACACCACAGCGCAGTGAGAAGGGAGGCTGTTGCTCCCCACTCTTCCTCCGAGTTAATAACGGCGCGAAAGCGTCGTTGCTTGCCGATTCGCGCCATTTCTGATCCGAGTCGTGACATGTGAGGACCTCAGAGCGCTGGAAGTGATCAGGCGTTGGTGACGAGCGCCTGAAGGGCAGTTTCTGTGCTCGAGACGACCTTGGTGTCCGCCTCGTAGTCGGTCTGCGCCTCGATGAGGCTCGTCAGCTGGTTGGCAAGGTCGACATTGGACTGTTCGAGCGCTCCGCCGAGCAGGGTGCCCCGCCCGGCCGAACCGGGGGTTCCGGTCTGGGGCAGGCCCGAGGCGGCGGTGGTCTGGTACTGGAGGTTTCCGAGGTTGTCGAGCCCACCGGGGTTCGAGAAGTTCGCGAGGGCGATCGTCCCGAGCTGCTGCGACTGGCCGTTCGTGAAGGTCCCGGTGATGACCCCGTTCTGGCCGATCGACCATGACTGGAGGCTTCCCTCGGTGTAGCCATCCTGAGTTGCCACGCCGACGGTCTGCTCGGTCGTGTACTGCGTGACGGCGTCGTTGGAGGTGGACGCAGGGAAGACGAAGTCGATCGCCTTCTCGTTCCAGTTGAAGCCCGTCGGGAGCGCTTGGGTCGTGGCTATGGACGCCTGGCCCGTGACCTTCTGGGAGGCGCCGCCGTCGACGGTGTAGCTCTCGAGCTGGCCTGTCGAGTCGAACGTGAGCGTGACACCGGAGTTGAACAGGTTTGTCCCGTTGACGCTCGCCTGCATTGTCCACACGTTCGAGGTGCTCGTCGAGGGCGTGTAGGTGAGCGTCAGTGGCACGGCGTTGCCCTGGGCGTCGTACATCGTCGCCGTCGTTGTGAACGCGGCGCCGCCCGAGGGGATGTTGCCTCCCATGGTGACGTTCGCGGTTTCCTGCGGGGGGATCGTCATGCTGCTCGGGATGGTGATCGGCCCGGTGGGTCCGGTCGTGGAGGTCGTCCCGGCCCAGCCCTGCACGACGGCGCCGTTGGCGGCGGCGAGAGTGCCGTTCACATCGAGCTGGAAGTCCCCATCACGGGTGTAATAGGTGTTGCCTCCCTGGGAGACCACGAAAAAGCCGTTCCCCTGGATGGCGGCGTCGGTCGGCACGCCGGTCTGCACGATGGCGCCCTGGCTGAAGTTCGTCTGCATGGCGGCGACCTGTGCGCCGGCGCCGACCGTGGCCGGGTCGGTGCTGGCGAGGCCAGTCGAGGCCCCGCTTCCCGGCGCGAGCTCCTGGGTGAGGATGTCCGAGAACTGGACGTCGGCCTCCTGGTAGCCGTCGCTGTCGGAGTTGGCGACGTTGTTACCTATGGTGTCGATCTCGGTCTGCATTGTGCTGATACCCGAGTCGGCGGCGGCGAGTGATATGACGGGCATGCTGTCATCCCTTTCCTGTGGGTTGTCCTGATCTTTCGGGTCTGTTCTCGTAGGTCATTGGGACGCGCCGGGCGTCTTCGATGGCGTGGATGTGGAACTGGTCGGCGTTTGGTCGACGGCGCTTATGTTGCCGAGCAACACGGAGCTGGCGCCGACGTCGAGTGTCGGTCCGCTCGAGGTGAGGGAGAACCCGCTGACGACGCCCGTAATCGGGGACCCCGACACGTCGCTTCCTGTGATGGTGTCGCCTATGAGGTTCGCCGCCGCCGAAGTCTGGTCCGTCTCGGCGATCTGCTGCTGGGTCTGAACCTGAGACAGTGAGGCGAGTTGGGTGAGCAGGTCCGCGCTGCTCGTCGGGTCGAGCGGGTCCTGGTACTTGAGGTTGTCGACGAGCAGGCTCAAGAACTCGTTCGGGGCCAGCAGGGCGCTCATCCCGGAGCTCTGAGACGGGCTCGTCGCCGACGAGGTCGTGTCGTCGCTCGTCGTGGCAGAGGTGCCGGTGAGCGGGGCAACTGAGGAGACGGATTGGATCATCGGCCCTCCTAGAGGATCACGTGCAGCGACTTGGCCCCGTGGGCCGGGGCAACGGTGAGGACGAGAGTGTCGGTTTCTTCGCTGTCTTGAGCGGCGGCGGGCGGTGGCTCGGACCGGTCGCGTCGGTCGCCTTTGGCGCCGCCGTCGGAGAGCGACAGCTGTACGTCCCCGCCGCCTGCCGCGAGGTCGGACCGGAGCTCGTCCAAGTGCGCCGCGATGGCGCGATGGCCTTCTGGGGTGTGGGCGACGATGGCGACGTTGACGTTCGTCCCGTCCACTTTCACGACCGCTTGCATGTGGCCGAGCGATGGTGGGTTGAGCATCGCCGTCACGGAGTAGGTGCCGTTTCCCTCGCTCAGGGGTTTGGAGAGCGTCGCCGTAAGCACGTTGTTGGAGACGACGAAGTCGGAGCGCGGCGGCTGTGCCGCGGCGTGGTCGAGGCGGACGGCGAACTCACCGGAGTTTGTCGTCACGACGGGTGTCGACATCGACTCGAGGACGACGGGCTGTGAGCCGGCGGCCGCTGCGGCCGCTGCGTTCGCGGCGTGGCCGGGCACCTGCCCGGCACCGTTGTCCGCGCCGGCGTTGGAATCACGAAGCTGCTTGCCTGCATCGCCGTGCGGGGATGCAGGCAGGTTTGCCGACGCGACAGCCTGCGGAGGCGGCGAAGCAGCCACCGGCCGAGTCACCGTGGTGTCTGGCGCGGGTGGGGCTTGCGGCGCGTCCGCGCTCTCATCCTCCGGGGGTCGTGGCGAGGCGGTCCGCCCGTTCGTGGCTTCGGTGAAACCGGCGCCAACCCATGCGCCGGCGTGCGCTCGGAGCGTCTCCGTGGCGGCTGAGGAGAGGGTGCCTGCTGCGGGCGAGACGGCACCGGCGGTGGGTGGCGCCGAGCGTACGGGAGGAGTGTCCGAAAGCGGCGCCATAGTGCCGACCGCGGCTTGGTTCAGCTGCGGTACGGGGCTTTGCGAAGGCGAAGGACTTTGCGCTGTAGCCCCAGACGCCGCCAGGTGTGACGCCAGAGCGTCGGGAGGCAAACTGTCAGGCGGGGTCGCGGGCTTGTGCGGGGAGGCGTCGTTGCTGGCCGCGGCGTGGTCGTGTGGTGTCCCAAGGCTGTGATGAGGCGGAGCCGACGGCAGAGGTGGGCAGGTCGGCAGGTTACGTGGCGTCTCTGTCCGCGCGAGCGAGGCCACCGACACTCCGGCTGGGACGGGAGTCGGTGCGTCCTTCCCCGTGGCTGTTGCGGTGGTCGCAACCGGGTCGGTGCCCCGACCCGCGTCGTGGTCGCGCTCGTCCTGGCCGTTCTCCTTCTCGGTGCTCATGTCAGCGGAACCGGCGTCTTCGAGCGCCTGCGCGAAACAGGGCGCACTCCGGGCCCCCAGTGCGTCCTCGGCTGACTCGCTGACGGCGGCGGGCTTGGCCGTCGGGGCGACGCGCGACGGCATCAGGTCGGCGAGAGTGACGGACCTGGTCACGATCCCGCCGCCATCCCGGCCTCGGCGAGGGTCTTGGCGACATAGGCGGGCGTGCTCCCGTCGTCCGGCACACCGCCGGCCGTCTCGACGGCAGCGCCGCCGGCCGCGTAGGCGGCAACGGCGTCGGTCCACGAGCCGAAGGCGGTGTGGAACTGGGCGAGCAGGTTGGCTGCACCCGGGATCGCCGATGACGGGTCGAAGGGGTCGACCCCGTTCGCGGCCGCCGTGGCCGGCATGAACTGGGCGATCCCTTCCGCACCGGCCGAGGACACGACGTCGGGCTCGAACCGCGACTCGTTGTAGAGGATCGAGGCGAGCAAGGAAGCCGGTGTGCCGCTGCTGGCGGAGGCCTGTTCGACGAGACCGGCGTACTGTGCCGGTACCGAGATCGAGCCCATTTGGACGCTTTGGCCTGAGGAGCCGGTCGCGACCGCTTCGGCACTGCTGGCGTCCATCCCGTCGACTGGCACCGTGATCCTGCGGATCGCCAGTGGCTGACAGGGGACTGCCTGCACCTGCACCGTCTCGCCCGTCTCGGGAGCATCGATCATCTGGCCGTTGCCGATGTATATGGCGACGTGACCCGGCTTGCCGGGGGGTGCCCCGTTCTGCCCGGGCTCGAAGAAGAGCAGGTCGCCAGGTTGTGCCTCCGAAAGACTGGCCACCGGCGTGCCGACCTCCGACTGGTCGACCGAGCCTCGGGGCACCTGCACGCCGAGCTGGCCGAAGACGTACTGCACGAGACCCGAGCAGTCGAAGCCGCTCGGCGACTCGCCACCCCACACGTAGGGCACGCCGAGGAACTTCGACGCCTCCGAGACGATCGCCGCCGCCGATGTCGAAGAGCCGACCACCGCATCAGGCGTCTCGAGCGACGCGGGCGACGCGCTCGCGAGGGACACGAGCTGGGGCTCCACCTCTGACGCTGCCGAGTCCGTCGTCACCGAGCTGCTGGACGAGCTCGAGGTGGTCGTCGCCGCGTCGAGAAGGACGGCGAACGGGTCGCTCGGCGCCGGGAGTGCAGGTGTCCCGGGTGCCGCCGACTGGTCGAGCTGGGCGAACTGGGCCTCGATCTGGGCGATGAACGAGGGCACGGCGGCGATCTGTTCAATCATCACGGGCCGCCGTCATTGCCCCGGCCGCCGCGCGGCCTGTGGCGAAGTCGTCGAGCACCGCCACGTCCTCGTGCTGGACGGCTGCGAGCCATTCCAGCCGGCGCCGCTCGTCGAGCCTCTCGAGTACTGCGACCCGCCGTTCCGCAAGCACAGCCTCGAGGCGTTCCGAGCCGAGCCGGGCCTCGCGCGCCGAGCGGACGTCCGCGGCCGACACCAGCATTCCTGCCAGGCGCTGCCCGCGCTCGTAGGTAGCGAGGAAGGCGGTGCCGTCGAGGCAACCGGAAGGACGGGTCCCGTCCTCGTAGGTCGCGGTGATCTCCCGTTCGCGCACGACCGCACAGCCGAGGTCACGCGTGGCAGCACCGACGCGCTGGCGTGCGAGCAGAGTCTCGACGCGACGCACGCGCAGCACGGCCCCGAGCCGGAAGGAGTAGGCCTTCATGACGGGACCCCCGAGCCGCCGAGCGTGAGCAAGCCTGCCCGAGTCTGTTCGAGACGAGACTGCTCCGACATCGCCTGGCGTGTGTAGGCGTCGATGGCGGGTTTGAAGGCGATTGCCTTGTCCACGATCGGGTTCGTGCCGGGGACGTAGGCGTCGATCTCGATCAGGTCCTTGGCGTCGCGCCAGGCCGAGAGCATCCGCCGCACCTCACCGGCAGCGGCGAGCGCCTCCGGGTCGGTGATGGCCGGGGCCAGGCGTGAGATCGAGCCGAGGACGTCGACCGCCGGATAGTGGTTGGACTCGGCCAGCTGACGGGAGAGCTGCACGTGCCCGTCCAAGATCGACCTGGCCGTGTCCGCGATCGGCTCGTTCATGTCGTCGCCTTCGACGAGGACGGTGTACAAGCCGGTGATCGATCCCCGCTCCGCCATTCCGGCACGCTCCAAAAGACGCGGCAGCAGGCCGAACACGCTTGGCGGGTAGCCGCGGGTCGCGGGCGGTTCTCCGGCAGCGAGGCCCACCTCGCGTTGTGCCATGGCGAAGCGTGTGAGCGAGTCCATCAACAAGAGAACGTGGCGGTCCTGGTCGCGGAACCACTCGGCGATGCGCGTGGCGAGAAACGCTGCCCGGATGCGTACGAGCGCGGGCGCGTCGGAGGTGGCCACGACGACCACCGATCTGCGCCTGCCTTCTGTGCCGAGGACCCGCTCGACGAACTCGGCCACCTCCCGACCCCGCTCGCCGACGAGGGCGATGACGGCCACGTCCGCCGCTGTCCCCCTCGTGATCATCGACATGAGAGAGGACTTGCCGACACCCGAGCCCGCGAAGATCCCGAGTCGCTGGCCCCTGCCGCAAGGAACGAGCCCATCGAGGACACGCACCCCGAGCTCCAGCTGCTGAGACACCATGCCGCGCCTGAGCGGATGCGGTGGCGAACCCTCGATGCTGGCTTCCTCGAGCCCGACGAGCGCGGGCCCGTCGTCGATCGGCCGGCCGAGGCCGTCGAGGACGCGACCGAGGAGCTCCTCACCGACGCTGACAGGAAGCGGGCCACGCGTGTCCTCGACGAGGGCCCCGACGCTAAGTCCCGTCGTGTCGCCGTAGGGAAGGCACGTGACGCGCTCCCCGCTCAAGGCGACGACCTCGGCCAGCACTGGATCCTGGCCCTCGCGCAACAGCAGGCAACCGTCGCCGATCGCAAGCCCGATACCGACCACCTCGATGGACATGCCGACCATGCGCACCACGCGCCCGTAGCGGCGAGGGCGGGCCGCTTGCACGGCTCGGTCCCGGACGGCCTCTAAGAGGGCAGTCATGGTTTCCCGGCCGCTTCGTTGAGCACGTTGCGCACCCGCGCGAGCGAGGCTTCGATCCGCGCGTCCACGAAGGCGGCCCCCACCTCGAGAACGCATCCCCCCACCCCTATCGACGGGTCCGGGACGATCGTCACGGAGTTCAGCTCTGAGGTGTCGCCGAGGGCCTCCGCGTCGGCCGGGTTCAACCGGACCACGGCCCCGTCGCTCTCCGGCGACTCGGCCAGAGCCCGTCGGACCGCCTCGAGGCCGGGAGACGAGGACAGCTTGAGCTCCCGGCCGACCATGGCCTCTGTGATCTTGAAGGCGAGCTCGGCCGCGGCGCGCTCGAGGCCTTGCCGCTCGGTCTCGAGAACGCTTCGGGCCTGGGCGATCGCCTTTTCGAGAGCCCCGAGGGCGGAGGCCTGCGCGGCTGCGGCAGTTTCGGCGGCTGCCTGCGCCTCGGCTCGCGCCTGTGCCAGGCCGGCTGCGTAGCCGGCGGCGCGGCCTTCCCGTTCAGCGCGTGCGTGCTCGGAGACGAGCGCCTCCCCGTCGATAGGCAGCACTTCCGGCCTGATGACCGACAGGGTCGCCGTGTCGCCCCGCAGGACCGCCGACCGCATCGTCACAGCAGTTGATCCGTCTGTCTGGCGATTACGATCTCGCCGCTCGCCTCGAGCTCGCGCACGGCCCGCACGATGGTCGACTGGGCGTTGTCGACCTGGGACATCCTCACCGGGCCCATGACCTCGATCTCCTCCACGAGCTCGGCCTGGGCACGGTCGGAGAGGTTGCGCTTGATCTTGTCCATGACATCGGGGTCGTCGCTCGTGCCCTTGATGGCGAGTGCCAGATCGGGGATCTTGATCCCGCGCAGCACGAGCTGGAGAGTCCTGTCTTCCATGGCGAGCACGTCTTCGAAGGTGAACATGTGCGCTCTCACTGCCTCGGCGAGCTCGGGGTTGCGTTCCTCGAGGCTGGCGAGCACCTGCTTCTCGGTCGACCCGTCCGCCCGGTTGAGCAGCTCCACGAGGGCGGGGACCCCACCCGGCACCGACGAGCCGGCCGCGCCGAGACCACGCAGCTTGTTGGCGAGCTGCTGCGCCGAAGTGCTGATGGCCTCCGGCGAGACCGGACCCATCGTCGCGATCCGCACGGCGACCTCGGCCCGGAAGTCGCTCGGCATGGCGTCGAGCAACCTGGAACCGTCGTTCGGCGGCATGTGGGCGAGGATCACGGCGACCGTCTGCGGGTGCTCGTCGACGAGCAGCGGGACGACATGGCTCGGGTCCGCCTGCGAAAGCGAGGCGAGCGGCCCGGCGGCGACGTTGCCCTGCAGGTGGGGCATGACCTGGGCGGCGCGCTCCTCTCCGATGGCAGCGGCGAGCATGCGACGCGCCTGGGCGATACCGCCCTGGCTGATCGACCTTGTGGCGCCGACCTTGCCGACGAACTCCTCGAGCACCCGGCCGACCACCTCGCGATCCAGCGGCGGGAGGTTCGCGATCTCGGTGGCCAGCAGCACCGCCTCTTCGTCGCCCACCGCCTTGAGCAGCATCGACGCTGTCTCCTCGCGGAGCTGGGCGAGCACGATGGCGACCTTTTGCTGACCGGTCAGGCTCTCGTAACGGAGCTTGCGCACCGGGGCAGCACCTCGCTGCACAACAAGGTGCTCGGCGGCTTCCACCTGGGGGGCCTCTGTCACGGCGGCGTCGGTCATCTCGTCACGATCCCGCTCTTGCGGACCGCTCCTGGGACCAGGCACGCATCAGTTGCGCGACCTCGTCGGGGCTCGAGTTGATGTAGGCGTCGACCTCGCGCGTGACCGGTGATGCCACCTGCGAGAGCATCCCGGACATGAGCGGCGACACGGCCGGCAGCTCACCGGTGTCGACATCGATCGGCGACAGCGCGCCACCGAACTGGCGCATCGGGATCTCTTCGAAGATCGGGCGTCGCTTCTTCGAGCTGCGCATGGCCATGAAGAAGAGCAGCACTATGAGCAGGAGGAGGCCGATGTCGGGCGCGAAGCCCTCGACCTTGGACACCATCGTCGGGGCCTTCGTCGCGGCCTGCTGGGCCGCGGGGGAGAAGGGAAGAGCGGTGACGACGATGCTGTCGCCTGTGGCGAGATCAAGCCCGGCCGCCGTCTGGACCAGGCTTTTGATGCTGGGAAGCTGCGACGGTTTCACGGAGCTCGAGTTGACGAGGACGGCGACAGCGGTCTTGACGACCTGTCCGGGTGCCTGCTGCACCGTCTCTGAGACCTGGCCAACAGCCGTCTGGGTCTGGGTCTCAGTCGAGTTGTAGGTGCCGTTCTGGTTCGTCGAGGTCGAAGTGGAGCCGAGTGATCCGGCGGCCTGGGCCCCGTTTCCGGTGTAGGTCTGGTGGGTCGTGTCCTGGCTCGTCGGCGTCGTGATCGGCTTGCCGTCCTTGCTGAGCTCGAGGCCGGTCGTGGTCGTGGTCTGCTGATTGAAGTTGAGAACGGCGTGGACCTCGACGGCCGCATTGTCCGGACCGACGACACGTGCCAACAGAGCCGTCAGCGAAGCAGCCAGCTGGCCGTCGTAAGCCGTGGTCTCAGAGGTGCTCGTGCTCGCCGACGCGTCGACGCCCGGGGCGGAAAGGACGTTGCCGTTGTTGTCGACGACCGTGACGTTGTTCGCGTCGAGGCTCGGCACCGCGGACGCGACCAGGTGGACTATCCCCTGCACCTGGCTGGCGGTGAGCTCGGTCCCGTCAGCGAGGTCGACGAGGACCGAGGCGGTCGGGGTCTGGGTGCTCGCGACGGCGAAGCTGGACGTACTGGGCATCACCAGGGACACCTGCGCGTTCGAGATGCCCTGGATCGACTCGATGGTGGAGGCGAGCTGTCCCTCGAGTGCCTCTTGGTAGTCCACGTTCTGCACGAACTGGGACGAGGTGATCCCCGTCGAGGCGAGGGTCTGGAACGTGATGGTCCCACCTGAGGGAAGCCCTGCTTCGGCGAGGCTGATTCGCTCCTGGTTCACGTCGGCCTCAGGGACGAGCACCGTCGTGCCGTTGTCCTGCAGCTCGTAGGGGACGTGGTTCGAGGAGAGCTGCTGGGTGACTTGGCCGGCCTGGGAGGATTGCAGGTTCGCGTAAAGGACCGTGTAGCTCGGTCCTGACGCATGGGTGACGAACACGGCGCCGCCGACGGCGAGGCCGATGGCCGCTATGACGGTCATCGCCTTTTGGCCGGGTGTGAAGCCGTTGAGGTACTGGCGCGTCCGCGCCACGGTTCCGTTCAGCTTGCTGGAGTCGAAGGCAACGACGGCCACGTCAGCCTGCCTGCATCGACATGATCGAGTTGAGTGCCGTCACGCCTTCGTTCCTGACGGTGGTCGCGAGCTGGACGGCGAGCTGAGCCTCGGTAGCGGCGACCGTCACATCCGCGATGTTCGCCTGACCGGTGGCGCCTTCGATGGCAAGTGTCGCCGCGTTCGACGTCGTCTCGTTGAGCTGATCGAGGGCGGACCCGAGAAGGTTGGCGAAGCCGTCGGTTCCCGAGACAGCCGTTGTGGCAGGGGTTGCCGACGCGGGCGAGGCGCCGGCCATGGCGCTGACGGGGACGATGGGGGGGATCATCGGCGTCAGGCCTTGATCGCGAGGATCGCCTGGTAGGCGGTGTCGCTGTTCTGGAGGACCTTGGCGTCGACCTCGTAGCTGACCTGCGCCTCGACGAGCGAGGTCATCTCGTGGCCGATGTTCACGTTCGGGTAGACCACGTCGCCCGCCTTGTCGGCGAGCGGGTTCTCCGGGTCGTGGGTGAGGATTCCCTGCGAGGAGCCGAGAGTGATGGACGCCTGGACGCCGTTGCCGGCCGAGCCGGACCCGGAGCCTGGTGAGGCGACCGCGGTCACCTCCTCTTCCCTGTAGACGGGCTGGCCCGGGGTCACCGCGTCCTCGGCGTTCGCGACGTTGCCGCCGATGGCGTCGATCCAGGTCTGGTCGACTTCGAGCCCGGTGCCTGCGATGGAAATCGAGGGGAACATCGACATGAGGCGGTCCTCCTGCCTATCCGGAGACGGCCGACGAGAGGATCGCGAACTCCGAGCTCAGGGAGTTCGCGACCGACTGGTTCTCGAGGTTCGTCTGCGTCTCGAGGGCGAGCTCGGCCGGCAGGCTGACGTTGTTGCCGTTCGTGCCGGAGGGGAGGCCCTCGGGGGTGATGGTGGCCATCGCGGTGCCGCCGTCGGCGACGGCGTCAGCGAGCGACTTCTCGAAGGTCACGACCTGAGCCTGGAAGCCAGGCGTGTTCTCGTTCGTGATGTTGTTCGCGATGACCTGTTGGCGTTCCTGGATCGCGTCCAACGCGAAGTTGAGTACGTTGATCGCCTCGACCGCGTCAGCCATAGGTCACCTTGCTATTCGGACTCGAAAGCCGTCCTTGGCCTACGTTGCGGGCGATCCCTGCCCCACCGCAGCTACTTACGACGCGATCGTCCCGGATCTTGCCAAACAGGCGCGGACGGTCCGGCCGCAACAAGCCATGGGCAGGCTGAAGCCCCATCTGTGAGGCACTTCTCCCCTTCGGCGGCCGCCCCCTGGCGGCCACCGGCGAGTCTTTGCACCGGGCCGGGTCAATCGCGGCGGCGGACCTCGGCCGCGTGCAAGTCTACGATTGGGGTCGACCTCCAGACGACCAAGGAGACAAGATGGCACTCGTCCTGACTCGTGGCGTCGGCGAACGCATTCTCATCGGCGACGACATCGTTATCGAGGTCCGCGCCATCGTGGACGGGCGTCACGTGAGAATCGCCATCGAGGCACCACGCCAGGTGCCGATCCACCGCTCGGAGGTCTACGACGCCGTCTCTGCCGCCAACGCGGCCTCCATCAGGTCAGAAGAGACGCTGCTCGAGCAGGCAAAGCTGAGGGCCCCGACCACCTCGTGAACCGGGACGTCGGCACTTGATCGCCCTGGTCCCGGCGAGTGCCGGCGGCATTGCGCGGCCACGGTCAGTCCTCGGCCTGCAGGCGGTTCTCGCCGGGCGGGAGCGGCGAGGTAGGTGAGGGGCGGTCGGAGGCCAGGAGCGCTGTCTCGCCGTCGTCTTCGTAGAGGAGGTCCTGTTCCACCAGCTCGAGGATCGTCTCTGTGATCGGCTCAAGGTAGCTCCGCGTCATCTCGAGGGCGAAAGGTGCCAGCTGGTCGAGGAAGCAGAACGCGACGAGACCGGTCCCGTCTGCTCCAGGCTCGATTGCGACCAGCTCGACGGCCGCGAAGCACCGTTCGAGGGTGTCCTCGCGATCACCGTGCTGCAACAGTTCGGTCACGAAGTCCGCGAGCTCGTTGAAGACCACCTGCGGCGTGAGGTCCTCGTCGTAGATGTCCAGCAGGTCGAGGTAATGATCCTCGAACTCGGGCACGTTCTCGCGCAAGATCCGTACCGCGCGGTCGTCCACCGGTGGGCGCATGGTCGTTCCTTCTCGTCGTGGGGACTTGACGGCGGCGAGGTCACGCCACGAGAAGGCCGGTTAGCGGCTGGGTTGAGAGTAGCCAGATACCCGGCGGAAAGGCAAGAGAAGTGTGCTGATCCGCCGGTTCGACACAGCCTGACGTGCCAACGCGCCGATGGTGCTCGCCGATCCGCATCGTGGCACGCTCACGCCAGAACCGGCACCACCCGGCTCAATCGGCACGTCTAAGAGTCCCCCCGCTCGAACTTCTTGCGGACAGCCTCGCGGCGTTCCTGCAGGTCGCTGTGGGTGAACTGCTCGGTGTCGGCTGCGAGGCCCATGGACGACCGCAAAGCGTCGAGGTCGATCGGGACCGAGCGGGGATCGAGGCCGATCTCGGAGGCGATCCTTTCCCCATAGCGCTCGAAGAAGTAAGTCGCGATCAGGGCCACTTCTCCGAGCAGGTCGAGTCCGGGAGCCAGCGTCGCGACAGCTCCGTCGAGAAACAGCATGTCCTTCACGAACAACATGAGCTCTTTTGGCATCCGCGCACCGTACGCGAGGAGGTGCTTTGTCAGATCCCGGAGCTGGGCTGTGAGCTCGTCGGCCGACAGGGCGGTCACGTCCGGGCTCGGCTTGTCCAAGCCGAGGTCCTTTATCACCTGTTGCACGTCGGCGTCCGCCTTGAGGGCGCCGAGCTCTTTCAAGGCGTTCACCTGGATCGGGACGTTGTTCGTCGAGCCGCCGATGAGCAGCTGCAAGAAGGCGAGACGCTGCCTCTCGCCGAGACGCCCGGTGATGCCGAAGTCGAGCAGGGCGACGCGACCATCCGCGCGTACGAGGAGATTCCCACCATGCAGGTCACCATGGAAGACCCCGTAGAGCATCGCCCCTTCGAGGAACGAGATCATCTCGGCCCGGAGCACGGCGGTCGTGTCGATCCCGATGGCTCGCATGCCCTCGACGTCGTCCCAGGCGAAGCCGTCGAGCCTTTCCATCACAAGCATGCGGCGCGTGACCAACCGGGGGTGCGGGCGCGGCACGATGATGGAGCGCTGGCCGGTCTCGGCAAGGACGTGGCCGACGTCGAGCATGTTGGCTGCCTCGAGCCGGAAGTCGAGCTCTTCGACGATCGTCTCCGCGAACAACTCGATGAGAGCGGGAGGGTTGGCGAGCGCCGCGACAGGGATCCGCCCGACGAGGAACGGCGCGAAGAAGCTCATGGCGGCGAGATCCCTCCGCACGAGCTCGGCGACGTCGGGCCGCTGGACCTTGACGACCACTCGTTCGCCGGTCAGAAGACGGGCGCCGTGTACCTGGGCAATGGAGGCGGCGGCGATCGGGGCCCGGTCGAACTCGGCAAAGGTCGCGTCGAGGGCGCCGCCGAGCTCCGCCTCGACGATGCGGCGCACCGAGTCGAACGACTCCGGGGGCACTCGGTCGAGCAGCAGGCGGAATTGCGAGACGATTTCCTCGGGGAAGATCCCTTCTCCGGACGAGAGGATTTGCCCGAGCTTGATGTATGTGGGTCCGAGAGTGCCGAATGCGACCCGCAGCCGCCGTGACAGACCGAGGCGTGACCGTGCCTTGCCCCGACCCCGGTCGACGATGTACCAGGCCCCGACGGCGCGCGCGAGCGTCCAGCCAACCTTCACGATGCGGTGGGCAGGGGGGGCTCGGCGGCGGCGCACGAGGCGTGGGACCTCTGCGCGTGTCCTCGCTCGGATGACGTCTATGTCACCGAGCCAGGGAAGCTGGTCCGGGTCGACGAGCCACGGAGGATCGTCGCTGAAACCTGCAAATGCGCAGTCAGGCGGCCGTGGGCCGGTCCGGCCGGCGGGATCCTCGGGGACCGTCAACTCCTCGCGGCCCGTGACTCAATCAGGAAGGGGAGCAAGCACGATGCATCCATTGTGCCCCCCGAAACCGAAGCTGTTCGAAAGGACCGGCCCGGGTTCCCACTCCCGCGGGGTGTCCCGGACGATGTCGAGGTGGATTTCCGGATCTTGGCGCTCGAGGCCAACCGTGGGTGGGATCAGCCGTCGTTCGATCGACAGCGCGCAAGCGACACCCTCGAGCGCTCCCGCGGCCCCGAGCGAATGACCGGTGACGCCCTTGATGGAAGTGACCACGGGTCCTGGGCGGCCGAAGATCTTCTCGATGGCCTCGGCTTCGGCCATGTCGTTGAGGGGAGTGGAAGTGCCGTGGGCGTTGACGTGGGCGATGTCAGCCGCCCTGAGCCCGGAGTCTTCGAGCGCGAGCTCCATGCAGCCGATCGCGCCGGCTCCTCCCGGGGCGGGCGCAGTGATGTGGTGTGCGTCCGCGGTCGAAGCACCTCCGAGAAGCTCCGCGTATATGTGCGCCCCTCTGGCCCGGGCCCGCTCGAGCTCCTCGAGCACGAGCACCGCTCCCCCTTCGGCTATCACGAAGCCGTCTCGGCGTACGTCGAACGGCCGCGACTCGCCGCTTGTGGACAGCGCCGTCATGTTGCCGAAGGCGGCCAGCGCGACGGGGGTCATGGCCGCCTCGGCACCGCCTGCGAGCACCGCGTCGCAGCGTCCGGTGGCGATCAGGCGGTGGCCGGCGAGGATCGAGTGCGTGCCCGACGCGCAAGCCGTGGTGATCGTCTCGCACGGTCCCCGCCAACCCAGGCGCATCGAGACCGTGGCACCGCCGGCGTTCGCCATCATCATCGGCACGAGGAACGGGGATACGCGTCGCGGGCCCTTCTCGAGCAACACGCCGATCTGGGCCTCCATCGTGCTGAGACCCCCCACGCCGGTGCCGATCTGAATACCCGCGAGGGCCGGATCGACTTCGAGCTGGCCGGAGTCTTCGAGCGCCATCTCGGACGCGGCTACGGCAAATTGGGCGAAGAGGTCCACGCGCCGAACTTCTTTGGCGTCGAACCACAGCGAGGCGTCGAAGTCCCGGACCCGATGCTCACCCTCGGGCGCGGGACCGTTGAGGCCCGCAAAGAAGGCGTCCTTGCCGATACCGCAACACGAAACCACGCCGAGTCCCGTGACCGCGACCCTTCGGCGACCACCCCGGTCGGGTCCGAGCTCGGCGATGGCCATCAAAGCTTGGAGGTGACGAGCTCGTACGCCTGACCGATGGTCTCGACGCCCTCGAGCTCGCTCTCGTCGACGGTGATGCTAAAGACCTCCTCGAGCTCCATCACGAGCTCGACCAAGTCGAGGCTGTCGGCATCAAGGTCGCTGGCGAAGTTTGCGTCGAGGGTCACCTTTTCGCTGGGCACGTTCAGTATCTCGACCGCGCAGGCCTTGAACTTCTCGAACGTCTCTTCGTTTTCCATGCGTGGGCTGCTTTCTCTCGTCGGTTGTTTGGTTGCGATGAGTCAGTGGCCCATACCGAGACCACCGTCCACGGCCAGCACGGCGCCGGTCACATAACTGGCACCGTCTGAGGCTAGGAACTCGACGGCCGAGGCGATCTCGTCCGGGACGGCTTGCCGCCCCAGCGGCACCATGGCTGTTAGGGCCGCGACGCGATCTTTTCCTAACACAGCGATCATATCTGTGGTCACGAACCCAGGGGTAACCACGTTGACCGTGATATTGCGGGTCGCCACCTCCCTCGCCAGCGAGCGGGCGAATCCCACCAGCGCGGCCTTGGAGGCCCCATAGTTGGCCTGGCCCGCCGAACCCATGAACGCGACGACCGACGAAATCAGGACGATGCGGCCCCGCCGTGCCCGGACCATGGGCCCGAGCGCCCGTTTCGCGGTCCTGTAGACGGCGGTCAGGTTGGTTTGGATCACGTTGTCCCACCGCTCCTCGGACATGCGCAGGAGCAGGGTGTCGTCGGTGATGCCGGCGGCGCAGACGAGGACCTGGACGGGCCCGAGTACCTGTTCGACCTCGGCGAAAGCTCGCTCCACGTCTGCCGGCGAAGTGACGTCGCAACAGACCGGCAGAAGCTGATGTGTCCCGTCCGGCCCGTCGATCTCCGCTGGGGGCTTGGTTCGCCAAGTGACAGCGACGCGGTCGCCCCCGGCCTGGAACCGCCGCGCACAAGCCAGCCCGATACCGCGCGAACCACCGGTCACGAGGATCACCCGCCCCGGGCCGGAGCCGGTCGTGTCTGAGGGAGTTGCGTTGTCCTGCTCGTCTGTCACCCGCGCGCCCCGGCGCCGTCGGCCACGGTCAAAGCCGCCGGGGCCCCGCCCCATCGCACGATGGCGCTTGCCCATGTCATCCCGGCTCCGAAGCCCGAGAACAGGACCAGGTCCCCCTCTTTGAGCCGCCCGGCGTCGGCGGCTTCGGCGAGCGCGATCCCACAAGACGCAGCCGAGGTGTTCCCGGTGTGGTCGAGGCAGACCGCATAGCGAGCCGGATCGATCCCGAGTCGCTCGCCCATGGCGTCGATGATCCTGATGTTGGCTTGATGCGGGACGAAAAGGGCGATGTCCTCGGCTTTGACGTCTGCCTGCTTGAGCACGCGCTGCGCAGACTCGACGGTCGCGCGGACGGCCTTGCGGAAGACCTCGCGTCCCTCCATCACGATGTAGCCCCCCCTGTCGCAGTACAGGATCGAGGTCAAGGACCCGTCCAGGCCGAGATCGTGCGCCAGGATCAGCGGTTCGCCCTCGGTGGCCTCGACGACTATGGCGCCGGCCCCGTCGCCGAACAGCACCGCCGTGTTCCGGTCGTTCTGGTCAGTTATCTGCGAGAGCGTGTCCGCACCGACGACAAGTGCGCGTTCGTGTCCCGCGTTGAGCAGCGCGACAGCGGTCACGAGCCCGTACACGAAACCCGCACAGGCGGCATTCAGGTCGAAAGCAGCGCCGCGGCAGCCGAGCTGGTGGTGGACCCAGGCGGAGGTCGCGGGCACCGTCTGGTCCGGGGTCGTCGTCGCGAGCACGAGAAGGTCGATCTCCTGGCCACGGCGTCCCGCGCGCTCCAGGGCGCGCTTGGCCGATTCGATGGCGAGCTCGGAGCTCGTGCCTCCGTGGCGCCGCTCCTTGATGCCAGTCCGCTCGACGATCCATTGGTCACTTGTGTCGAGGTGCGCCTCGAAGTCACCGTTGGTGACGACCTTGTCCGGCAGAGCAAGACCCCATCCGGTGATCTGTGCGCCTCTCATCAGGTCCTCTCGTCTTCGATCGGGGCTCGCAACCATGCAATGGGCTGGCCCCGCGTCACCCGCTCACCCGCCAGCACGAGCACACCTTCGAGGGAGCCCGCGAACGCGGATCGAACTTCGGTCGTACCGACACTACCGAGAAGTCCTCCGACCTGGATCAGGACCGGACTTGTGGAGCGTCCGGCCGCACCGGGGAGATACCCGTTCAGACCCGCCGCAGGTTCGAAGAGCCCTACCGCCGGCGAGACCACGAGGCGTTCGGTCATGTGGAAACGCTCGCCGGTCGGGGCCGCACCCACGATGCCGTCAGCGAGGATCTCGACCAGATGCTCGAGCTCGTCCGGGGTCGAGACCGACACCCCGATGGCGTCGGTCGTAGGAGCCACGCGCCGCAACAAGCCCGTCAGCACACCACCGGGGCCGAGCTCGACGAAGGTCTGCATGCCATCGCTGAGCAGGGTGTCGAGGCTCTGGCGCCAGCGGACGGGGCTGCAGAGCTGGGCGGACAGCAGCTGTGGCCACTCGTCCGGGTCAGCGTGCGGTCGGGCGTCCACGTTCGCCACGACCACCGGGTCGAGGGCGTGGAAGCTCGTGGTGGCGACGGCCTTGCGGAGCCGGTCACGGGCAGGAGCCATGAGAGGGGTGTGGAAGGCACCTCCGACGGGCATCGAGAGCACGCGTTTCGCGCCGAGCTCTTTGGCGATCGCGCTGAACTCGGCCAGCGCGTCGGCGGTCCCGGCAACTATCACCTGGCCGGGAGCGTTGAAATTCGCTATCCAGGCTTCACCGTCGACACGACGGCAAGCCGCCTCGACGGCTTCGTCGTCGAGGCCGAGGACGGCGATCATCGTCCCCGGGGCACATTCGGCGGCCTCCTGCATCGCCGCACCACGTTCCGAGACGAGGCGGAGCCCGTCTTCAAAATCGAGAGAACCTGCAGCTACGAGAGCCGTGTACTCGCCGAGGCTGTGACCAGCTGCCGCCGAGGGTTCGATGCCGATCCTCTCGGCCGCGTCGAGGACGACGAGGCTCTGGACGAAGGTGGCGATCTGGGCGTTGTCGGTGCGGGTCAGGGTCTCCTGGTCGGCCTCGAGGAGGAGATGGGCCAGGTCGCGGCCGGTGATCTCAGAAGCGAGGGCGACGAGCTCGAACGACGGGTGGTCAACCCAGGCGACGCCCATGCCCGGTCGCTGGGAACCTTGGCCGGGAAATGTGAACGCCAACAACCCTCGCCCCTTTCCCCCTCCGGGTCGGGCACCCTGCCCGGACCTGCCTCTCCTTTAGTCAGACCTCGCGAGGCTCGGATTGGTTACATCCTCATCAGTCGATGGCAAGCCGCGCCCGCAACGCCAAGTGGTCCGAGCGGCCAACCGCCACCGGCGCGCCCGAGATCACCTCGACCGCCCTCGTCACGAAGATGTGGTCGATCTGGCTGTGAGCACGCCAGCTGGGGTACGTGCGGGCCCGCACAGCTCTTCGCCAGCCGGGGAGCCCGAGCGACAGCGGCGGTCCCCAGAAGTTCATGTCACCCGCCAGCACGCCCGGTTGCCCCGCCGCTGGGAGCCTGCTACGCAGGCGTTCCAACAGGATCGGCGATCCGTGCGTGAAGTGGGCCAGGTGCGTGCCGACGACGGTCATCGAGGTGCTGTCGACCGCGACCTCGGCAAGGACGGCCGAGCGCCGCTGTGCAGGGTCCCGGCGTAGCCGGCCCAGTTCAATGGCTTCGACACCCGTGACCGGCAGGCGTGACAAAAGGGCGATGCCCCAGGTGCCGCGGCGAGCCTGGTCCCAGCGCGTGCGGGGCAGGCGAGCGAGGTTCTCGGCCTCGCCCACCCAGAGCGAACGGTCGCGACGCGGGTTTCTGGGACCCCAGCGCTTGCCGGGCCCTGTGACCGACTTGAGGAAGAGGGCATCGGCGAGGGGAACCTCGTGCGACTCATAGCCGAGCGAGCTCGCGACCTGCGAGGCGAGCCCCTCACCGCCCTCGGGAGTCCAGGTCTCCTGCAGCAACAGGACGTCCGCGTCGAGCTCGGCGCAAGATGCCACGACGTCGAAGGGGGTACCCCAACCGTCGGTTCCAGCATGAATGTTGAAGGTCGCGACCACGAGCTGCGGCATCGCCAAGCGACGCTACCGGGTTGGCCGTGCCGGCCGAGGTCGCGGCGGCTGCGAGCATGCCCGATGAGGCGAGCGAGGGCACGTGCTCGTGGCTCGCGAGCGAGACGTAAGTCCGCGCCAGGGCATCCTTGCCGATGCCGAGGACCGTCGAGAGCAGGCCGCGTGACTCCACCAGCTCGTCGGTCGGGACTCCGGCGACAACGTGGCGCCACCTCGACTCCTCCAGCACGTTGCACGCCGTCTCGACCTCACCGATCCCGAACCCGCTCGTGAAACGATCGCGGCCAACGTGTTCCGCGTACATGACCACCTGATCGAGATTCCGGGACCGCAGGCAGTCCACGACGATGTCGAAGAGGGCCTCCAGGCGGGACCGCAGCTCCTCGGGGCCGACTGCTTCGTAATGGCCCGGGTGGGATCTCAGGATGGCTTTGGCCGCGTCGTCCAGGATCCCGGCCGGGCTTGGTTGAGCACGGCACTCAGTTCCATGGCGTTTTCCGACCGGGCGGCTCATGGGGCCGCTTTGGTCACTAGTCTCCCGCCATGAGACTAAGCGCAAGGAACCAGCTCGACGGCGTGGTCGTCAGCGTCCAGCACGGCGTGGTCATGTCGACCGTCGTTGTCCGGCTGGCCGGGGGTCAAGAAGTCGTCTCGGCGATCACCAGGGACTCCGCGGAGAGCCTGGATCTTGGGGAAGGCGACGCGGTCAAGGCCGTCGTCAAGGCCACCGAGGTCATAATCGGCAAGGACTGACCTTTGAGCTCAGGTTCTCGCGTCTGACGTCGGCTGGTCTTTTCGGTTAAGCGGCCTGGGACTGCGGCGATCGGCCAAGTGCGAACCTCGACCCCAGGCCGACCCCGGCCGCTCTCAGGCAACCGCCTTGCGGAACACGCGTGTCGCCCAGAACACGACCAGGGCGCACAGCGAGGCGAGGACGACGAAGCCCTGCCATACGGCCGGAGCACCGAAGCTGCCGGCGGCCAGGGAGCGCGAAGCCTGCACGGCGTAATAAAGGGGGTTGAAGTGCGCCACGACGCGCATCCACAAAGGTCCGAATGAGATCGGGAGCAGCACGCCGGCCAGAAGAAGGATGGGCAGGTTGATCCCGTTGATGATCGCGGCGAAGCTGCTGATGTCCTTGGTCACGAGGGCCGTTGCCGTCGAGAAGGCGGCGGTCAGCGCGGCGAGCAGGCCGAGCAGGACAGCGAGGGCCGCCAGCCCTAGCCAGTGCACCTGAAACCCGATCCCGACCGCGATCGCCACGACGACCGCGTCGAACACGACCATCATCATCAGCCCCGAAAGGATGGGGCCGATGAGGATCGCGAAGCGGCTCGCCGGGGTGACACGAAAGCGCTCGACCACTCCAGACTGGAGCTCGAAGATCGTGTTGAAGCCCATGCCGCTCCCGCTCGCGAACGCGAGAAGGGAGAGGATCCCGGGCAGGAAGATCTCGAGCACGCCGCCGCCCCGCACGCCGAGGCTCGGAGCGATGTGCTTGAGCATCGGGGTGAACAGTGCGAGATAGAGGACCGGCGAAGAGAAGCCCACGAACAGCCAGACGGGATTGCGCAACATCTGCATGGTGTAACGCTGGAAGAGGAGGCCGACGTCCCGGAGTGTCTTCATGCCGCGGTCTCGGTCGTGCCGGCGCCGGCATCTCGAAGTGAGTGGCCGGTCTGGTGCAAGAACACGTCGTCGAGGGTCGGCTCGGAGAGGCTGATCGACTTGAGCGCGATGCGTTCGGCGTCCAGCAGGCGCAAGAGGCCGGGGAGCGCCGCGCTCCCGTCTTCGACGTAGAGGCGGAGCTGATCGCCGTCGGTGGTCAGCTCGCGCACGTAAGGCTGGGCGGAGATGAGCAGCCGCGCCCGGGCCAGCGCACCGTCCTCGTCGTGCAGGCTGAGGAGGACGGAATCACCCGAGACCTGTCGCTTCAGGTCGCGCGGGGTCCCTTCTGCAACGATCCGACCGTGGTCCATGATCATGATGCGATCGCAGAGCATGTCGGCCTCCTCGAGGTAGTGCGTCGTGAGGAAGATCGTCGTGCCGCGCGAGCGCAGCGAGCGGACGTGCTCCCAGAGATTCGCCCGGTTCTGCGGATCGAGCCCGGTGCTCGGCTCATCGAGGAACAGCACTTCGGGCTCGTGCACGATCCCGAGCGCGACGTCGAGTCGTCGGCGCTGCCCCCCGGAATAGGTCTTCACGCGGCGATCCGCGAACTCGTTCAGGTCGAGGATCTCCATCAGGAGTTTCGCCCGCGAGGTGACAGAGACGCGGTCGCCGCCGTAGAGGCGCCCTTGCAGTATGAGGTTCTCGCGTCCGGTGGCGAGTTCGTCGGCACCCCCGAGCTGGCTCACGTACCCGATGCGCTGGCGCACCTGCTTGGGCTTGCGGGCGACGTCGATGCCGGCCACCGTGGCGCGCCCGCTGTCGATCGGGAGCAGCGTGGTCAGCATGCGCAGTGTCGTCGTCTTGCCGGCTCCGTTCGGGCCGAGGAAGCCGAAGATCTCTCCTTGCCCGACCTCGATGCTGACGCTCCGCACCGCCTCGACGGGCCCGCGTCTCGAGTGGAACTGCTTACGTAAGTCGGTGGTCGAGATGATCGCTTCCAAGTGGTTCTCCTCCGTCTGATCCATGGTTCTCGTCAGTGCTCCGCCGGGTCGTCGGGGAACAACGGTGGGGGCGCCACGATATCGCCGGCGTGGCCGTGGGCGTCCCGGCAGCACCCGAAACCTTCGAGCGTTCCGGCCTCGGTCTCACGAACGAGCGTTGGGACGTAGTCGGGCTCGGATTCTCGCAATAGTTGGTGAAGCTCGGCCTCGATCCAAGAGAGCCCGGGAATGCCTTGCTTTTCGACGAGCTGACGTGCCGAGGTGGCAGAAATGGGGGGCTACGCGGTCTCGGGGGATCAGCTGGGGGGAGGAGCGTCGTGCTCGAGGCGCTTGCCGAAGCTCACAGCCTCGTCGACGCTGTAGCCGATCTGCCGGTAGAACTCTCTTGCGGCCTCGTTGGAGGTCCGCACCTGGAGGTTGACTTTCGGGCAGCCGAGAGCACGGAGTCGCCTCTCTGCTTCGTCCATGAGCAGGCGCCCGAGTCCCTGACGCCGCCGATCAGGGTGCACCGCGAGGTAGTTGATCCAGCCTCGGTGGCCTTCGTAGCCGACCATCACAGACCCGATCAGCTGGCCATCGTCCTCGAGCACGAGAAGGTTCTCGGCGTCCCTGGCCAGCTTGCGTTCGATGTCGCGGTTCGGGTCGTTCCACGGGCGCGTCAGCCCGCAGATCGACCAGAGCGACACGAGTGCGACGCGATCGCCCGGCCGGTATGACCGAAGCAGGGGTTCCACGACATCTGTCTACCAGCCGGGACCAGCGTCTCGACGAGGAATCGGTGCGGTCCCGGGCCCGTGCCGGTGCCGAGGCAGGGCCTATATTGAATCCATGATCCGATCTTGCTACCGCCTTGTCGCCGGAGGGTTCGCCGGAGCTCTCGCCCTGGGTTCAGTTTCCGCGCCGCCTTCGATGGCCAACCTCCACCGGCAATCCGGCGGGTCGTCCTCGGTTGCCGCCGAGGCGAAGGCCATCAACATGAAGGTGTCGGACCTGCCGACAAGCATCAAGTGGGCGACCGCCCAGCCAACCGCCTCACCGAAGGGCGAGGCGGCGCTCGGCAAGCAGGCCGTCGCGTGTATCGCCAAGGGCGGGCCGGTGAGCCCTGATCCGTTCGGCACGAGTGGAGTTGTCACAGGCACCGTCCTCGTGGACGTCTCCTCGCCGACCTATTCCGAGAAAAGCTCGACGCTCACGCACCTGCCGAGCGCGAGCTCGGAGGTGGTCTTCCTCAAGACCGCTCCCGGAGCGCTCGCCGACCTGGCGGGCGTCGGCCGCAAGTCGTCGATCGCCTGCCTTGCGACCCAGATGGCGGCCGAGAGCTCCCTCCAAGGAGCCGGGAAGGGTGTCAAGGCCAGCGGGAGCTTCCTGCCTGCGCCGCGCTACGGCGGGGGCAGTGGGGGGGTCCACATCCGCTTTTTGGAGACAGGCGGCAACTTCGCCTTGCTGAAAGAGAAGCTCTACGACGACGAGTACTTCTACGTGCAGGGCTCAGCCGAGGTCTTCCTGACGTTCGTCAACCTTGGCTCGGCCTTCAGCCCGAGCGGGGCAGCTTCGGCCATCGCAGATGTGATGGCGCGGGCGAAGTCGGAGGTCGGCTGAGCCTGCTGGCTCCCGCTAGGTCGAAGGGGGGGCCAGGATCTCCACGTCATCGGGGACTCTTCTCGAGTGCCAGAACCCGAACGCGACGAGGATGAGCATGAGGCCGGCAAGGATGAAGGCGGCGATCCCGGCCCAAAGTGAGATCGTCCCGAAGGTGCCGAAGGCATAGGCCTCGAGCAGCAGGCCGCGCAGCGTCGTGCCCTCGAAGGCGGTCTGCGCCTCTGCCTTGAGGGCTGCGTTGTTCGGGTTGGCCAAGGCGGCGGCGCTGATCTTCGCGTAGACACCGCCGTAGGGCATGCCGACCACGTCGCTGGCGATCTTCTGCGCGTAGGCATCGGCCTGAGCGCCGGTCAGCACCTGCTGGCCGGCGTACTGGAGAAGGTACGGCTTCTGCGCCGGGGTGATGTCAGCCTTGGCCGGGAAGAAGATGTCCTGCTGCGCCAGCTGGTTGTGCACGCTCGAGTTCGTGAAGCTCTGCGCCCACATCAAGAGCGCTCCGGCCACCACGAGCACGGCCACGACCAGCAGGCCACCTGCGCTGACCAGGACATCGAACACTTTGCGTCGCATCGGACGTACCCTCCCGCTTCAATTGTGAATGAGAATGAACCTGGCCGGCATTATCACGGATGAAGCTTGCAGGGGCCAGCTGCAAGCACCGTTCCATCAGGCTGCGAAAACGCGGCCAGGGATCTCTAAGCCGGGTGGCTCTGAGCAAAATAGGGGCCCATGAGGTCTTTCGCGGCTTCTCTCAACAGGTCCGCCAGCACCTGCGACGGGACCTCTGCGAAAACGTCACCCACCAGATCCAGCAAGCCCATGACGGCTTTGAAGCCGCACGCCATGCGCACGCGATCGCGGAGATCGATCTGCTTATCCGAGAGCGCCGCATGGAACCAGTCCTCCAGCAGGTCGTGCTCGGAAACGTGGCGTTCGTGGTGCAGGTGCGCTATAGCGGCCCGGTTGCGCTCTTGGAGGATGAACAGGTCGTGGTACTCGAGGATCTCGTTGATCAGCTGGTCCAGCAGCGCCATCCAGGCTTCCGGCGAGCTCGCCGGCATCTGCACGGCACTCAGCGCCTCACGTCCGACCTCGTGCAGCTTGTAGTGGAGCGCCATCAAGATGTCCTGCTTGCTGGCGAAGTGGTAGTAGATCGATGCCTTCGAGAAGCCCAGCCTCTCGGCGATCTGCCGGATGGATGTGGCGTCGTAGCCCTGGGTGATGAAGAGATCCAGCGCTATGTCGAGGATCCGCTGGCGCGTGTTCGGCTGGCCTGCCGAGCCGGCCTCGGTAGGCTGCGTTAAGCCCGCTTCCCTGTTCCCGGAGTAAGACACGCCCTGGTCATCCCCTCTTTACTTGACGGTCGGTCAGATCTGACTTACTATCCGTTCGGTAAGTATACGCGAATCACCGACTGGCAGGAAGAGGATGAAGAAGCCCATCGTAGGTGTCGTGCTCGTTGCAGTGCTGAGCACCGGGCTGTTGGCAGGTCCCGTGTTCTCGGCTGTACCGGCAGTGAAGAAAGTCACGTTTTCCAGCAACTACACAGGCAAGGCCTCGTTGCTCATCAACAACGGCCAGGCCACTATCTCCTCAGTGACGGGTTCGGGGAAGAACTCGCTCTTCGGTGCCAGCAAGGTCAGTGGCAGTGGCTCGGCCGCCGCTTCACAGCAGTGTGACCCGTTCGGCGGCAAGGGCAGCATCGCCGGTGGCGCCAACAAGATCATGTTCACCGTCATCCGGTCGAGCTCGCAACAGGGCTGCGCCAACGGTGACAGTGGACCGGTGACGGTCACATTCCACGGTGTCGCCGTGGCCACCGGAGGGGTCGGCGCAGCCAAGGGCGCGTCGGGCAGCCTCAAGTTCAAGGGCACCCTCAAGCTCGGCGGAACCAGCGGATCCCAAGACGGCTCTTTTACGGTCACCCTCAGCGGAACGCTGAACGTGAAGGCCTGAGACAGAACCCAGACGTGACAAGAGGGAGGATGGCATGAAAAAGCTCATCATCACGGTTGCAGCCGGGCTTGTAGCGATCGGAGGTGTCGTTGCCATCGCCGTCGTGGGTGCTGGCGCAGGAGCGGCCACCGGTCACGCCGGAGCTGCCACGACAACGACAACCACAACCCTGGCCCCGCCGGTCCAAGGGGTCGGACCACACAAGGTGTTCTTCTCCGTGGACACGGTCCAAGGCGGGGGTGGGACTGTGAAGCTAGCGGCCGATGCCGCCTGCTCGATGACGAACCTGTTCCAGCGTGGCGATGTCGTCGTGTTCCGCATGTGGGGCGTCCATGTGACCACCGGGGGGAACGACCTGTCCAACGTGACGGTGGCGAAGGCCTATGTGAAGGTGCCGGGACTGCCCGCAATACCTCTGGTGTACGGCACTCACCCGACAAAGCCGGCGGTGTCGTACTGGACGGCCGCTTGGCCGGTCGCGAAGAGCTATCCACTTGGTGTCGTGAACTACAGCGTCAAGGTCGTCACCAATCCGGTGCCAGACGGGCTGTCAGCGGCGGTCCCGTCCGAGACCGGCGTCTTCACCCAGCAGGACTCGCCCCAGGTGGCGTCGCCGCTCACGATCGAGCCCAGCAGCTAACAAAGCGGGACAAGAACTCTTAGCCGAGAGGTCGCCTGCCGTTCGGTCAACCGGCGGCGGGCGACCTCTCGGTCTTTTGGGCTAATTCCTCGGGCCTTTCGAGGTGACCCAGTGGGTCTTTTGGACCTGTGCGCGATCGGACCTTCGCGGTTACGGTCGTCACCAAGACCTGGAGCGACAAGGCCAGTTCCCGATGGCAGTCGACAGACAACATATTAGGTGAGAGGAAAGCTGACTATGAGGTATTTGAGAGAACGGCAACCCCGAAGCGTCTTGATCGGGTTGTTGGTAGGGGCTTTGGTCCTGTTTTCTTGCGTTGCAACTGCCAGCGCCGCGACTGCGGGCAAGCGCTCTGTCCACCCGTCGTCCGCGCACGCCGCTCCGGCGGGGGTGAGCTTCACGACGCTGCGTTCACCTGCCATCCCGGGCGTCAGCCCGCCCCCCGGTCCCGTCGCCGGCCCGGCGAAGGCGAGCCCGAACATGGGGATCCTCCAGGTGAACCCCGATGAGGGTGTCGCCGGGGCGCCGCTCACGATCTCCGGCTCGCACCTGGCTGCGAACGCGGACGTGGAGCTGACATGGTCGACCGCGGATGCCACGTGGCTCGTTCAGGCCAAGCCGGACACGGTGAACTACCTCGGCCGCTCCGACACCGATTTCGCAGTCGTGCTCGACAAGACGACCACCAATGCCAAGGGCTCGTTCCGGGTGTCACTCGCAGTGCCCCAGGACTGGGGTGGCCTGCACGACATCTATGCCGTCGTCAACGGCGTACAGGTCGCTCACGGCGGGTTCATCACGCTGCGAACCGTCACCGTCACGCCGACGAGTGGCCCGATCGGGACGCCGATCACGATCACTTACAGCGGCCTCGGTGCGACCCTGTACACGGGCGGGGCGTCCCTGCTCTGGGACAACCACTACGTGGGCGAGATGATGGCCAACTGGACGCGCGGTGTGGCGAGGGCCACCATCCGTGCCGCCGGGCCAGTCGGCCAGCACACGATCCAGATCGGCAACGCCATCAGCTACCTGTACCTGAACGTGCCGCAGTCGCCGATTCCGTACACGAACGGCGCCACGGTCACCTTCACCGTGACAAAGGACGACGGCCCGCCACCTTCCTCCATCGACTGGCCGGTCAACGTCGCTCCGACGCTGAGCGCCCGGACAACGCTGCAAACAATCTCGGCCGCGAGCGGGGTACAGGCCACACTCGCGACCACGAGCGGCCGGGCGAACACCAAGGTGCAGCTCTCGGCGACGGGGCTGTCGTCGGGATCGCCGGTGCAACTGGTCTGGTCCACGGTTGTCGGGAACCGCGTCAACTGCGCGAGCACGTGCTGGGTCTTCGTGTCGCAGCCGTTGGGATCGGCGACCCCGTCCGGCGGATCGTTCCATTCGAAGATCACGGTTCCGGACGGCCTCGGCGGCTGGCACGTTGTGCAGCTCGTGCAGAAGGGCAAGATCCTCGCGGAAGTGCCCTTCTACGTGATGGAGAGCATCGTCGGCAAAGGCGTGTCCTCGGTCGTCGTCAAAGAGGGCCAGTCGTTCACCATTCACTTGGAGGGCGTCGGCTGGACCCAGCTCGACAACACCGTCACCGTCGACTACGACAACAGCTACATCGGCTACGGGTGCGGCTTCAACTCGAACGGGGACGTCCTTTTGCACCTGAACGCCACAGGCGGTCCCGGGACGCACCTGATCGACCTCTACCCGATGCTGTACTCGTTGTCGCCGTCGTTCGCGGCGACCCCGTACGGCATGGTGCCGGTTCTCACCTACGCCCAGGATGAGCCCGCACTTGCGCTCGGATACCACCTGCCCGCGTTCCGGTTCGCGATCACCGTCGTCAAGTAGCCGCCGGTCACGCACTTGTTTGTAGGTCTCGCCTCTCGTGCCCAACGAGAGGCGAGACCTTCACACCGGCGAGCCGGGCGATGGGCGCCGGGAGCCACCAGTTCCAGCGTCCGAGCAGTGTCATGAGGCTCGGCATCAACAGGCCACGCACGATCGTCGCGTCGATGAGGACCCCGAGCGCGAGCCCGGCGCCGATCTCCTGCAGCCCGGCCACATGCCCGGCCACCAGCCCCGAGAGCGCCCCGACCATGATCAAAGCCGCCGCGCTGACGACCCGCCCGGTGTGGGTGAGCCCGTCTGACACGGCGCGCCTGTTGTCTCCGCGGGCGTCCCACGATTCGCGCATACGCGTGACGAAGAAGACCTCGTAGTCCATCGAGAGGCCGAAGAGCATCGCGAAGAGGAAGATCGGCACCCAGCCCTCTATCTGAGAGACGCGATAGAGGCCGAGCACGTCGGCCCCGACACCGAAGCGGAAGATCACGACGAGCAGTCCGTAGGTGGCGGCAACGGAGGTCGCGTCGAGTGCCACGGCCATCAACGGGAGCACGAGGGACCTAAAGGCGCGCAGCAGCACGAGATAGGCGAGCGCGAGCACGAGCAGGACGATCCAGGGAAAGGTTCCGTAGACGCGTGTGAGGAAGTCGGCCCCCTGAGCCGGCGCACCGCCGACGTAGACGCTCAGGCCGGGCGGGAAGTGGGCTCCGGGAAGGAACTTGGAGTGGATCTGGTGCACGAGCAGCTGGGTAGCTTCCTGGCCGAAGTCGTGCCGCCCGACGATGATCATCTGGCGGTACCGGCCGGAGGAGTCGACGTAGGGCGCTCGCGAGCCGATAGCAACGACGAAGACCTCAGGATCGTTCAAGAGCTCGTGGGCGAGCCGGAGCGTGGCGGCGGAGATGGCCGGTGCGTCGGCTTTGCCCGGAGCGCCCGCGTCGAGCACGATCTCGATCGGTGTGATCACTCCGGGTCCGATCCGATCGCGGAGCATGCTCAGAGCGCGGGCCGACTGGATGCTTTGCGGGATAGCCACGACAGACCCAGGCGTGAGCTCGAGCCAGAGGGCCGGCGTGGCCGCCGCGAGGAGCACGGTAGCCGAGCAGACCAAGACGACGACGGGACGCCGCATGACCAAGCCCGCCAGTCGCGACCAAAGGCCGTGCTGAGGGTCGCGGCTGGCCTTCGGACGCGAAAGGCGAACGCTACCCATGCCGCGTCGCCCGAGCAGAGACAAGATGGCTGGTTGCAACGTGAGTGCGGCGACGATCGACACGAGCGGGACCACCAGGCCCGCAAAGCCGAGCGAGCGGACGAAAGGCACCGGGACGATGAGGACCACCGAGAGGCCGACGGCGACGGCGATGCCCGAGAAGACCACCGTGCGCCCTGCGGTTGCCATCGTGGCCACGATCGCGTCCTCGACTGCTCGTTCCTCGTCGGAAAGCTCGTGTCTGAACCGGTGCACCACCAAGAGCGAGTAGTCGACCGCGATCCCGAGTCCGATGAGCTCGACGAGGTTCGGGACATAGAGCACCATCAAGAACTCGTGCGCGAGGGCGAAGATGATCGCGAGCGCGGCCGTCGTCGTGCCGGCGGCAACGGCAAGTGGTATCAAGAGGGCAACCGAGGGACCGAGGACGAAGGTCAGCAGCACCAGCGCGGCCACGACAGCGATGACCTCGCCCCGGTGCAGGTCGGTGGTCAGGATCGGTTCGATGTCGTACTGGAGCGCAGGGGCTCCGGTGACGTACGCGCTGGGGAGGCCCGAGGCTCTCAAGGCGTGGCGCAAGGCGCCCGTGTAGGTCGCAGCCCGTTGCAGGTCGAGGGCCGTGCTGATGTTGCCGTAGAGGATCCCGGCCACTTCCCGCAATGCCATGACGTGTGCGGTCGGCACCGCCCGAGCGGCAGCGGAGAACCGGTTGTCCATGGCGCGCAGGGTGGCCGCGGACGGGTTCGACACATGGAAGACAACCGTGAAGGTGCCTTCGACGTTCTCGCCGAAGTGCTGGGTCAAGATGGCGTCGGCTTGCCCCGAATCGCTTCCCGGGACGGCGAGCGAGGTTGACAGGAGCCCCGGCAAGCGCACGGCCGAGAAGGTTCCCACGATGATCACCGCGATCCAGAGCGCGATCACCAAGATGCGCCAGCGAATGACCACGTGGGTCCATCGCTCGAGCATGGGTGCTACATAAGCACCACCTGCGAATGCCTGCTCGCGATCGGAACCGGCGCGGATGCTCGGCCGGCGCCGCGAGGCTCAAAGAAGGCGACGTCTGCGTCGTGGGGCAGGGACGCGAACGCCAGCCGAAGCCGTGCCGGCTAGTCCATGTCGGAGTCGTCAGTCCTGTTCAGGGCCCATTTTTGGGCCGCCGAGCGTGCCGGCCGGGGCGGCGATCGCCACGACAGGCCTACTTGAGCTTCTCGGCCCATGGCAGGTTCAGCCATGCCTCCACTTGGTCGAGGTCGACGTTCTCCAAGATGACCGTGTTCCGGTGCTGGTTGATGAGGCACCATCGACCGTAGTCAGGTGCGCTCGGGTCGCGGCGTCGGGACTTCCGCAACTTGAAGCCCTGCATCGCGGCTGTTCGTCGGAGTCGGTTCTCTCTTGTCGTGTTCTCCGTCATGGTCGATCTGCTCCGCCACTTGCCTTCTCCACCTGTCTAGAGCATCGCGCTCTTGGCTGCGACTTGGTGTCGGCGGCGGCCGACAGAACTTGTCGACTCGAGCAGACAGCGCAGGGTTCTGATGGTGATGGCACAACCGCGCCAAAACGTCTTGAAGTGGCAGCGAGGAGCCAGTACTATTTCCAGACCAGCTGTGGACGGTCCCGGCGCGTGGCGAGGAGCGCCGGGACCGTTGAGCGTCGCGGCTTGAAGGCACCGCGCCGGTCGATGCGCGGCTCACCGAAGCCTGATCGCGCTGTATAACCGTTCCGGGTGCACGATCCCATGCTTCCCTCGCAAGGCAACGGCGGTCGTGCACCCACGCTGGGTGCATGCGGCGACAGCGCCCCGGGCTCGAACAGCGAGCAGTTGCCGCAGGAAAAGGCTCGCACGCAGGGAAACTGTCCAAGGTGGCGCGAGGCGAAGCGAGGCTGCGGCCTCACGGACGAACAGACTTTCGCCCCTACCGTGACCCCGGCGGTGGCCATTACAGGGGCGGGGCGCCTACTATCCTGCGGTCATGAAAGAGGGGGGGCTGAGTCATGCGTTTCTTCATTGAGGACTCGGTTGACGTTTCGTGTCCGTTCGAAGCGGTACGGCGGCGCTTTGTCGGTGACGGGACGTGGTTTGCTCCGTTAGCCAGCGAAGCTGAGGGAGAAGGCGAAGCGCTTTACCTCCGCATCGGACCGTCGTGGGCGAGCGGGCGGGTCGAGCGAGAAGTCCGCGTGACTCACGGTGCCCTTCGTGACCTCGGGGTCGCCGTGGTCGTGCCTGTGTCTTGGCAGTCGAGCGGACTGCCTGCGCTCTTTCCCGTGCTCGAAGGCGAGGTAGAGCTCCTCCCGCTGAACACGGACCGCTGCCGTGTCTCGCTCTTTGCTTTCTATGAGCCGCCGTTCGGCCAGCTCGGAGGGCAGCTCAATCGGGCGCTGTTGCACCACGTGGCCCAATCGACAGTGCGCTCCTTCCTCGCGCGTGTGGCCGAGAGGCTTGAGACTGAGCACCTCGGTCTACGGCCGGCGGTATCCCGATCGCACCAGGGTTGATAAACCTGACCATCGCCGCGACGATCGATCGCGTGGCGAGCAGTCGTGGCACGTCATGCTCTAGGTAGGCCTATTACACGTCATCGATCCGCGCGCGTCGTGCCAGTCAGCCCTTCACAACCGCTAAGTAGCGCGCAACGAGTTGGCGGAGATTCCCCATTGGCGGGCAAGCTCGGTCACGCTCATGCCCTCTGCGCGACCTAGCAAGGCGAGGTCGACGCGCACCTGACGCCGTGCGTCCTCATACTCCGAGAGGCAGTCACTCATCCGTTGCCGGAAGTCGGCCGTGACGAGTGCTGAGATCGCTCCCCGCGCGGAGCTTCCGCGCTCGAGCATGGATCCGACTTTGCGCGTTCGTCGCAAGGCCTCGCGGGTGACGTCGTTCAGTCGGGCCGTCATCTTCTCGAGTTCGGCCAGATGCCTCAGGAGTTCCTCTCTCTCTGCCTGCACTGGCCTGACATTAGGACGGTCTGGTGAAACTTCAGTCCACCTGTCCAACGTTCCTTACGTTTGTGTGACTATCCACCATATTTCGACGTCAGCCGACGAGAATAGCAACCGGCGTTGCGCGTTCTTGTCGAATTCTCTCAAGCTTGTCGTGTGGCGTGTCGATGTTGACGTACGGACAACCGAGAGTGTTCGAGCGACCGAGAGGAGTGCCAGGTGAGTAGATCGATGAGCGATCGCCTGCGGCTTGGTGCGGCAGGTGTGGCACTGGTCGTGGCCGGATTGTTCGTGTTCAGCGCGCCAGCATTCGCCACCGGCACACTCACCAAGGTGAGTTGGGCAGTGAGCAACTCCCAGACCGGAAAGACGGGAGTCACTTACTCCTACGCCTTCACCACAGCCACTCGGCCACCTTGACTGCGTGACCATGACAGTGCCCGCAGGTACCGGAGGTACAGTGGCGGCAGGGACGGTGTACGGCCTCGGTGCCGGCACTGTGTCGCTCGCCAGCAACACTTTGACCTACTCAGTCACGACACCTATCGCCGTGGCCGCCAGTATCCCGATCTACGTGTCGTTCACCGGGCTCACCAACACATCCACCGCCGGCTCGTACACCTCCACGATCACGACGATCAAGGCAGGCCCCACGAACGTGACACGGCTACTTCGGCGGTCGGTGACCTTTGGCTCTGTCTTCGACCGGGTGACAGTGACCGTCGGTCAGACGCTGACCTTCACCAACAACATGACGTCGTTCACGTTGGCCGTAGACCCGAGCCAGCTGAACAACGTTGCAAGCCAAACGGTCGTCCTCACAGTGCAGACCAATGCCGCCAGCGGTTACACCCTTGCTGCAGCCGACACCGGCCTTTCCCGAACCTCACCGGCCTTCACCATCCCGGCAGTGAGCTCGGGGCCAGGCGACCGGCGTCGCCACCTTCCCGACGCAGTGGCTGGGGTGCGAGTGCCACCCTCAGCACGGGCGGCACCGACGGAGCAGACTCTTGCGGCCGCGATTCTCACGGCGGGAAGTTCGTCGGCTACCCCTCGACCGCCGCCAACTTCCTCACCGCCACCGGTCCCACCGGCGGCACCGCCGACACCTTGACTATCTACAGACCAGGTCGCCGTCGACTACACGGTTCCCGATGGCACCTACTCCGACACCATCACTTACGTAGTGACGCCCACGTACTAAGAAAAGCACCATGGCGGTTGCCAAACCTCTGGCTTTGGCAGGCGTGGGCTCGACGATTTGCCAAGGTCGCTATCGGCTCTCCTGACAGTTCTTGGCGTTCTCCTGCCGGTGCTTGTGAGCACTCCGTCCCGGCTGATGCGGCCAAGGGGGGCCCCAGCGCCGACCTGTTTGTCACTTCCCCGCCGGCTCCCATCCTCGCATCGCCAGGAAAGGTCGCCAGAGCCACCTTTACCGTGGGAACCTCGGACACAGTCTGCTGGAAGTGAGCATCATCGCAGCTTTGGTCATGCTGCAGGACAACGGGCAGACAAAGTTCGTCGACGATTCTGATCCGCTTTTTTCTGGTCGCATCAGCATTGTCCCTGACTTGCTCAATCTTCCAGCTCGCACGGAGCGTCATGTTCACATCTCGGTGCACATGCCGAGTGGGCTCCTGCCCAATGACTACTTCCTGGGCTTTCTCGTGAGCCCGGTGATCAACTCCTCCTCGGTTGCGGTGGAGAACGACATCGGAGCGCTCGTCGTCCTCAATGTTCCTGGTTCTCGCGACCGCAAGCTCGTAGCGAAGCTGCTCGGCCTTGCTTTCCTGAACCTCTCTTTCTCCGACTCGGCATCCGGCATCGTGCGTGCGAAGAGCGTTGGTAGTCCACTCTCCAGTTCTCGACGACAAACGAGATCAGCGGGTGGCCGTCAGTCACACCCAGTTACTTCACCGTGCAGCCTCTGCTGCTTCCTCCTGGGCTGAGCCGTGACATACCGGTCAGGGTGTCATCCTGGTTGGGTCTGGGCTGGTACACGTTTCACACCACCCTCGTTTACAACCTGACCGATCAGACCACGGGCGACGTAACTCTCTCTCGCACGGTGATAGTGCTCAACCCACTCTGGCTTCTCGTAATTCCGGCGTCGGTCCTTCTTTCGATTTGGGCAAGGCGAAGGCGCCGCAAGACTCGTCGACCGGGACTCCATCGAGCTACGCGTTCTTCGCTGGTCACGCGGAACGTCGGCCACTCATTGCGGTCGTAGCCAGTTGTCAGGTGACGAGCTGAGGCCTTGAATCATTTGATGAGAATCTCGCTAAGCAGATGTCATCGTGTTCCACACTGCAAGCCGACCAGCTCCGCCAGCGCTTTCCATGTCGACACATGCGGCGTTCGCTTCCCGCGCCGGTAGTCGGACGCGGACGCCTTGGAACATCCAGCCGCCTCCATGATCTCGGAGAGCTTGGCGCTTGCTAACGGCGCCAAGAGGACTCCTGAGGTCACGGCGCGTTACAAACAGCACGAGAAGCTGAAGGCGACGTTCCCTCAATCCCGCGCCGATGGATCGCCATGCTGCCGCAGCCACTGAGCGGCCTCATCCGTGAACGGGCGCTTGCGATCCCCGGTCAGCTCGTCGGCGCTCAGGGAGCTACGGCGAACGCCAAAGTCCTGGTCGCAACGACGCTGAGACACTGAAATCGTCGGCGAAGCTTCAGTACCTAGCGCAGCCCCTATGAGGCCGTTGCTGGCGCGATCAAGGGCGGTCGAAGTCCACGACGCCACGACGTGCCTGGTCGTCGTCACCTGAGGTCACGGGACTGCTCGTCATCGGTCATGGCTATACCGCGTTCCTCGATTTCATCGTCGACGAGCCCGTGCTGGCGCCCGTCGTCCGTGGCCGCATGACCGGCATGCGCCGAGGCGACGTCTCCGGGCTTCCTGGCCGACGTCAACTCGTCGTGCCGGATCCAGGTGCGTCGCAGCTAACCACGATCAACGGGAAGCTGCTGTTCAGCGAGCGCGCCAAGACCGACCGCGGCAAGCGCACCATCGATGTCGACCCGGCGACCGTCGCCATCCTTCGTTCGCACCGCGCACGGCAGTCCGAGCACCGTCTCCTAGTCGGCGCCGGCTACTTGGACAACGGCCTTGTGTTCGCACTCCCCGATGGCGAGCCGCTCCCTTGAAGCCTCGCGAAGGTGTTCCATGCTCGTCGCCCGTCCTTCTGCCGTGCATGCGGTTCCATGACCTGAACATACTCACTTGCTCACCTGATCGCAGCAGGGGAGCAGCCACTCCTCATCGCTGAGGGCTCGGCCATTCGTCGTCGAGCTTCACGATGGACCGCTACGGGCACCTGTTCGAGGACGCCGGCTCGACGGCCGCAGCAGCCGTCGCAGCGATGGTCGATGGAGTTGTGACCAACTTGTGACCGAATGGGCCGATTCGACGGTGAGGCGGCTCGCTGACCAGGGAGAAACGAGTGCCCGGAGCGGGACTTGAACCCGCACGTCCTTTCGAACAACGGCTTTTGAGGCCGCCGCGTCTGCCATTCCGCCATCCGGGCCGGTAGGAGGAGCGTAGCTGGCCCGGTGCACACCGGTCACCCCTCGGACCTGCAAACCTGAAGGTGATGGGAGATGTCACGGCCGGCGATCCGTCTCGGCACCGCGGACCCGCATCTTTCGAGGTGGCGATGGGCGCCGGGTCGACTTCTGACCAATCCGGCAACGCCGGCCCGCGTGCCACGGCAACAGTTGCGCACGCCGTTCGTCACGAGTTGCGAGGTGCGCTGCGCCCCTCCGAGCTCGCAGAGGCAGCCGTTCTCGGTGACCTCGGGCTTGTCCTCGAGGTGCTCGGGTGGTTCGTGCCCCTCGTCGGTGCGGCCTTTCAGGGCTTGGCGATCGTTCCGTTCGCAGCCCTGGCAGCCCGGCAGCGGGCGCGGACAGCGGTGGTGGCGGTCCTCGCGGCCAGCTCGGTCTCGTTCCTCGTCGGAGGGGTCGGGATCGTCGTTCAGACTGCGATCGCCGGCTCGCTTGGCTTTGCTGTCGGCACTGCCTACCGTCGCCGGTGGAACCCGGCCACGACTGTACTGATCGCCTTCTTCACCACCGGGATCCCGGTCGCGCTGATCTCCCTGTTGGGAGAGGCGCTGTCGCCGGGCCTTCGGCGCCTCGCCTTCGCCCAGGTGGAGATCCTGTGGCGGGACGCTCGAGCCGGGCTCAAGTTGGGCGGCGCCGGTTCGCTCGCGTCGACGGGCGACGAGACGCTTCGATGGGTCATCGGCCACTGGTGGCTGACCGTGCCATTGTTCGAGCTCCTGGCAATCGTGCTGGCCGCCGCGCTCTGCGCGCGCTACCTCTGGCCGCTCCTGGCGCGCTTGGAGCACGACTCGCCGGCTCCTGCGGAGCCTTCTCCCTGGCCTGCCAGGGGCATGATCTCGCGTCCCGGGCCGTTGCCGGGCATGCCCGCGGGTGAGCTCTCGCCGGTACCCGTCGAGCTCGACCAAGCCTCGTACCAGTATCCGGGCAGCAACGCCTGGGCCGTCGCGCAGGTCTCGTTGAGCGTCCGGCCCAAGTCGTTTCTTGCCGTCGTCGGCCCGAACGGCTCCGGCAAGTCGACACTTGTGCGTCTCATTGCCGGGCGCTTGTCGCCGACTCTGGGCGCGGTGCGCCGGGCGGGCGATCCCGGACTCGGCGTGCCGCGGGGCACGTCGATGATCTTCCAGAGGCCGGAGAGCCAGGTGCTGGGCGTTCGCGCACGTGACGACGTGGTCTGGGGGCTGCCGCCGACACCGCGAACTGATGTCGGAGCGTTGCTTTCCCGGGTGGGGCTCGCAGGCTTCGAAGAGCGCGAGACCGCCGGGCTCTCCGGGGGGGAACTGCAGAGGCTGGCGATAGCCGCCTGCCTTGCCCGTGAGCCGCGCCTTCTCATCTCCGACGAGGCAACGGCCATGATCGACGGCCCCGGACGGGCCGAGGTTGTCGCGTTGCTCGAGTCACTGGCCGCCGCGGGGATCACAGTCGTTCATGTCACACACCGCGAAGCCGAGGCGGCAAAGGCCGACTCGACGCTGCTCATGCTCGGAGGGCGGTTGATACCTTCTGCGCCCCAAGTCTCGCCGACTCCTCTTGCCGGCTCGCGGCCGAGGCGGGGGGAGCCCCAGACCAAGAGCCCGCAGCCGGCCCCGCCCGAATCGTCCTTCCATCCCCGGCCGTCGTTCCTCCGCGTGCGGGAGCTGGGCTACGTGTACGCCAACGGAACCCCGTGGGCCCGTCGCGCGCTGCAGGGCATCGATCTCGACCTCCACCGGGGCGAGGGCATCGTCGTCACCGGGGACAACGGATCGGGCAAGTCGACGCTTGCGTGGATCCTCGCCGGCCTGCTCGTCCCGACGGAGGGCGAGGTCCTGCTCGAAGGCCAACCCGTCGTCGCCGGCACTGGCGCGGTCGGCATCTCCTTTCAGCACGCGCGTCTCCAGCTCATCCGCCCGACCGTGTTGTCCGACGTCGCCTACGGCGCCGACAACGAACGGGCGTCGGCGGCCCTGCGATCAGTCGGTCTGGACCCCGTGACAATGGGGCCGAGGCGGGTCGATGAGCTTTCGGGTGGCGAGCAGCGGCGCGTCGCGCTCGCAGGGCTGCTCGTACGTGATCCCGTGCTGCTCGTGCTCGACGAGCCCTACGCAGGACTGGACGACGAGGCTCGTGAAGGACTCGCGACGATTCTCGCCTCATTGCGCGACGAGCGCGGGATCGCCACGGTCGTCGTCTCGCACGACCTCGACAACGCGGAGCTGCTGGGTGACCGGTTGGTCATCCTCGAGGCCGGGCGCGTGGCGCGCGAGCAAAGCGCCAGGAGCGGGACGTGACGGCGAACGGCTCGGCGCGGGCTGGGCTTCTCGAGACTGCGGGCAAGCGCAGGCGGACCCGCAACCTGCAGCTCGGCGACATCCATGTCGTGCGATTCGTGCCGGGTACGAGCCCGCTCCACCGCATGTGGGCGGGTACCAAGCTCGTCACCCTCGGACTGCTCTCTATTGGGCTGCTTCTCTGGCCGTCGTGGAAGTCGATCGGGATCGTCGGCGCGCTGGTGCTCATCGCCTTCCTGGCGGCGCGCCTGCCGAGGGGAATCAGCCCGAGGCTGCCGTGGTGGCTTGGCGGAGTCCTGCTGGCCGGAGCCGCGCTCGCCCTGGTCTCGGGTGGTCAGCCCGATGTTCACTTCGGTTCGCTCAAGGTTGGCCTTGGCGGTCTCGGCAACTTCATGCGCTTTTCGATGGTGGGTGTCGACGTGCTCGCGAGTGCCGCGTTGCTCGGTTGGACGACACCCTTGGCGGACCTGTCGCCCGCTCTCGGGAGGCTGTTCGGACCGTTGCGCCATCTTCGCGTGCCGGTTGACGAGCTTGTCGGCGCCATCGCGCTCTCCATCAGGTGCCTGCCCTTGCTGCTCGAAGAGGCGCGAGTGCTACGGGCCGCTCGAAGGGCTCGCCGGCCGGCTCGCCCCAGGTCCTTCAGGGAGCTCGGCGACGAGTCCGTCGAAGTCGTCTTCGGAGCCCTCGCCAACGCGATCAGACGGGCTCGCGAGATTGCGGAAGCGATCGAGGCCCGAGGTGGCGTCCCTACCGTCGCTCCTGAGACCCACCCCTTCACGCGGATCGACGTCGTGGCCCTGCTGGTGAGTGTGATGGGCGTGGCCGCCATGGCCGTCCTTCGTTGAGGGTGCTCGCCGGATGCGAGCGTCGCGAGGTGGCGCAGCCTCGGCACCGCAGGGAATGGCGAATAACGCGAGGGCCCGGTCGTAGACTTCCCACGTGAAGCGCGACGAGGTGGAACGCCGCCTCTTGGATGTGCACGCTCGTTTGGTGCGCGCCCGACAGGAGCTGGCCGTCGCCGAGGAGCAGCTCGACCTCTTCCTCGAGACCGCGGAGGAAGCACGCATTCGGGCACTCGTTTCAGAGACGCCGTTGGCCGACCGCGACTGGCAGGATGCCCAACGGCACGCCGAGGCGATGATCCGTGGCCGCGACAACGCCAGCGCCCGGGTCGTCGAGTTGGAACGTGCGCAGGACGAGTTGCTCTCCAAGCTCGTAGTGTGAACGCAATCACACAACCAAGAGGGATGAGTTCGACAAAGGAGTGGACCCGTTGGCCAGAACCGTCGTGATCGCCGAGGACGAGGCGATCGTTCGCCTCGACCTGCGCGAAATACTCGAAGAGCAGGGCTTCGACGTCGTCGGTGAGACTGGACGCGGCGATGAGGCCGTCGAGCTCGCGAGGCAGCACCGGCCTGACCTTGTGATCCTCGACATCAAGATGCCGGGCCTCGACGGGTTGTCGGCAGCGAGCGAGATCAACGCCGAGCGGGCTTCGGCCATCCTCATCCTCACCGCCTTCAGCCAGCGAAACCTGATCGAGCAGGCCCGTGACGCCGGCGCGCTCGCCTATCTCGTCAAACCGTTTCAGCAGGACGAACTGATGCCCGCCATCGAAGTCGCGCTCGCCCGGTTCAACGAGATGCAGGCGCTCGAGGCGGAGAACGCCGCCCTGGCCGACGACAAGCGCAATCTCGAGCAGCAACTGGCGACGCGGCGTTGGGTGGACCGGGCCAAGGGCAAGCTCATGGACGACCACGCGATGCGCGAGGCGGACGCGTTCACCTTCATACAGCAGACGGCCATGAACCAGCGCACGACGATGCGCGAGATATCGGAGAAGATAGTCGCGGGCGAGATCGTCCCCTAACCTGTCACGGCCGGTCGCGCCCGGCTTAGCATGCATGTAGTGGCGCGCGATCTTCTTCTAGACGGCCACTCGCTCGCGTACCGGGCCTGGTTCGCCTTGCAAGAAGCGCAGCTGTCCACGGCGTCCGGCCAGGAGACCCAGGCCGTGTACGGCTTTGTCTCGATGCTCGCGAAGCTGCTCGAGGACCAGTCGCCGACCGGCATGGCGGTAGCTTTCGACCGTCGCGGGCCGACGTTCCGCGACGGCCTCTCCTCGACCTACAAGGCGGGCCGCCCGGTGACGCCGGAACCCCTGCTCGAGCAGATCGAGTTCATCCGCAAGCTCGTCGAGACCCTGGGGGTCCCCGCCGTCGACGCCGAGGGCTACGAGGCCGATGACGTGATCGCGACGCTTGCCACGAGCCTGTCCACCGAGGGCCACGAGGTCGTCATCGTGACCGGCGACCGGGACGCCTACCAGCTCGTGCGCGACCCACTCGTAAAAGTCCTCTACAACCGCCGCGGCGTGACCGACTACGTGCTCTACGACGAAGCCGGGATCGAAGAGAGGACCGGGGTGAGGCCGGCGCTGTACCCGTTCCTGGCGGCGCTGCGCGGCGACCCCTCCGACAACCTGCCCGGTGTCCCGGGAGTGGGGGAGAAGACGGCGGCCAAGCTCGTCAACACCTACGGCGATGTCGACACCCTCTACGCCCACCTGGGCGAGCAGACCGCCAAGCTCAAGGCCTCCCTCGCCGAGCACGAGGCGCAGGTGCGGCTCAACTTGCAGCTGACACCGCTTGTTCGTGACGTGGCTCTCACCTGTGTCCCCGAGGACCTTGCCCTTGGCCGGTCCAATCGCGAGGAGATGCGCAGCCTCTTCGACCTGCTCGAGATACGCGGCCCCCGCGATCGGATCTTCAAGCAGCTCGACCGTCTGGAGCCGCTGGCCAGGCGGTCGTCGGGCGCCGGCGTGGAGGGCTCGGCCGATTTTGCTGCGAGTCCTGCGCGTGCGGAGGAAACAGCCCTGCGGCCCGTCCAGGTCGTACGGTTCGAAGCGAGCGAGGTGGCCCGAGCGTGGTTGACGTCGCTGGCCGCCTCGCCGGGACCGATCGCCGTCGAGGCGGTGTGGGCGGGCGTCGCGGGCAGGTCCGCCGTCGCGGGGCTCGCTCTTGGCGCGCTCGAGGAAACGGGCGCGGCCGGTGCCGAGGAGGGGGGGGCCGATGACACGGCCTGGGCGGACAGCCGGCCGCTGGTCGTGGGCTTTCTGGACGGCAGGCAGATCGCCGAGCCTGGGATCGCCTCGGCCCTCGGTGACGTCCTCGGCGCCGGCAGAGACGGCTCCACCCGTCGCATCCTGGCCCACCGGGCCAAGGAGCTCATGCGCGCCCTCGAGCCACTGGGGGTCCGCCTGACGGGACTGGACCTCGACACCGCAGTCGCGGCTTACCTCCTCGACGCCCGCGAGGGCCAAGCTTCCCTGTCGGGGCTGGCGAGCCTCGTGCCGACCCTCGGCTCCGGGGCCGGTCAGGACGACCAACGTGCACAGGTTTCCGAGCAGCTCGGCTTCGACCTGGGTGGCGGGGGCCAGGCAGATGAGCAAGTCGGCGAGGGCGGCGTCCTGCCTCAGGCAGCGACACAGGCGGCGGCGCAGGTGGCAATGCTGGGCCGGCTTGCTCCCGGGATCCGCCGCGCGCTCGAGGAAACCGGGGCGACCCGCCTCTACGAGGATGTCGAGCGTCCCCTGATCCGGGTGCTCGCGAAGATGGAGCTCGCCGGGATCGCGGTCGACACCGACAGGTTGCAGGCCATCAGTGACGAGCTGACCTCGCAGGCGCGACGACTGGAAGCCGAGGTCCAGCAGCTGGCGGGCGAGGACTTCAATGTCAACTCGACTCCACAGCTGCGCCACATCCTTTTCGACAAGCTGCAGCTCGTTCCGCAAAAGCGGACGAAGACCGGCTATTCCACCGATGCCCAGAGCCTTCTGCGCCTGCGCGACGCCCACCCGCTCGTGGACACGCTGCTGCGGTACCGTGAGGTCGAGAAGCTCCGCTCCACCTACGGCGAGGGCCTGCTCGCCGAGGTCGCACCCGACGGGCGCATCCACGCCTCGTTCAACCAGACTGTGGCCCGCACGGGCCGGCTCTCGTCGGACCAGCCGAACCTGCACAACATCCCGGTCCGCAGCCTCATCGGGCGCCGCTTCCGCGAGGCCTTCGTGCCGAGCGCCGGCTGCGAGCTGTTGATCGCGGACTACGACCAGATCGAGCTGCGCGTCATCGCCCACCTGTCCGACGACCCCGGCCTCGTCGAGGCCTTCCGCCGCGGGGCTCGACATCCACAACGCGACCGCCGCCAGGGTCTATGGCGTCGAATCCGGTGATGTGACGCTGGCGATGCGTTCGAAGGCGAAGATGATCTCCTACGGGCTCGCCTACGGGATGGAGGCGTACGGGCTCTCCCAGCGCCTCGGGGTCGGGGTCGAGGAGGCGGCCGCGATCCTTGCGCAGTACTTCGCCGCCTTCCCGAACGTGAAACGGTACATGGAGCGCTCGGTTGCCGAAGCCCGTGGGCGCGGCTACACCGAGACCCTGCTCGGCCGGCGCCGCTATCTCCCCGAGCTCGACTCGGCCAACTTCCGCGTGCGCCAGGCGGCGGAGCGCCAAGCCATGAACGCCGGCATCCAGGGCTTGGCGGCGGACATCTTCAAGGTTGCGCTCGTACGCCTGGACGGCGCCCTCGGCGAGCGCGGGCTCTCAAGCCGGATCGTGCTCCAGGTCCATGACGAGATCCTCGTCGAGGCGGTCGCCGCCGAGCGCGACGAGGTCCTTGCGCTGACGGTCGAAACCATGGAACACGCTTTCGAGTTGCGGGTCCCGATGGCTGTGCACGTGGCAATCGGAGACAGCTGGGCGGCCGGCAAGGAGCCTGCGCTGGACGCCGGTGCCGAGTTCGACGTGTCCGATTCCCTCGCGCAGGGCGAGCCGATCGTGTGACATTGTGAGCTTGGCCCGGCCGACGGGTACCATTGTTGCGCGACCATTACGGCGGTGACCAAGTTCTGGCCGACAGCGCACCAGCGAGCGCCATTCCGAATCCAATCCAAATCGTCAGCGGCGGTCGGCGCGCCCGCCGCTCTTGATGACCTGTCCGAAAAGAGAGCGACCTACTCCCCATGTCCGACACTATGAGCACCAGTGCACCCGGTTCCTCCGAGGACCAGGAGCGTCACGGCACATTTGACGCCGACGGGGTCTACGTTCCCCGCAAGATCGTGGAGGACGACCTCGGTGACCTGTCCTTCGAGGACGCCATCGACCAGACCATCGTCGCCTTCGAGGACGGGGACGTCGTCACTGGCAAGGTGGTGAAGGTCGACAAGGACGAGGTGCTGCTCGACATCGGCTTCAAGTCCGAGGGCGTCATCCCGGCGCGTGAGCTGTCCATTCGCCATGACCTCGATCCCCACGACGTCGTCTCGGTCGGGGAGGAGATCGAAGCTCTGGTGCTCCAGAAGGAGGACAAAGAGGGTCGCCTGATCCTGTCGAAAAAGCGCGCCCAGTACGAGCGTGCCTGGGGCACGATCGAGAAGGTCAAGGAGTCCGGGGGCGTCGTGAAGGGCCTCGTCATCGAGGTCGTCAAGGGCGGGCTGATAGTCGACATCGGCCTTCGCGGTTTCCTTCCGGCATCTCTCGTCGAGCTTCGGCGGGTGCGAGATCTCCAGCCCTACATCGGCAAGTCACTCGAGGCCAAGATCATCGAGCTCGACAAGAACCGCAACAATGTCGTGCTGTCACGGCGGGCGTGGCTCGAGGAGACCCAGCGCGAGCAGCGCGGCGAGTTCCTCGTGAACTTGAAGCCTGGTGAGGTACGCAAGGGCGTCGTGTCGTCGGTCGTGAACTTCGGCGCCTTCGTCGACCTCGGCGGCATGGACGGGCTCGTGCATGTCTCGGAGCTGTCCTGGAAGCACGTGGACCACCCCTCCTCGGTCGTTGCGGTGGGCGACGAGGTCAACGTCCAGGTGCTCGATGTCGATCTCGACAAGGAGAGGATCAGCCTGTCGCTGAAGGCGACCCAGGTCGACCCGTGGCAGGAGTTCGCCACAAACCACCGGATCGGCGAGCTCGTCTACGGCCGGATCACCAAGCTCGTGCCGTTCGGTGCTTTCGTACAGGTGGGCGATGGCATCGAGGGCCTCGTGCACATCTCGGAGATGGCGGCGCACCACGTCGACCTGCCCGAGCAGGTCGTCACGCCCGGCGAGGAGCTATGGGTGAAGATCATCGACATCGATCTTCAGCGTCGCAGGATCAGCCTTTCGATCAAGCAGGCCGCCGAAGGCGGCGAGGTCGCCGAGGAGTACCGCGAGGCCTTCGGCGAGCACGCCTACGACGCGGAAGGCAACTACATCGGCTACGACTACTCGGCGACCGACTTCACCCCGGAGACGGAGAGCCAGGCGGCCTGGGCAGACCTCCTCGCGGCCAACGAGGCCGCGAGCGCGATGGCCTTTGAGCAAGGCGCGGCGGTGACGGTCGTCGAGGAACCGACCGCCGGTGCCGGCGACACCGTCGGGGCCGCCCAGTCCGAATATGGCACTTCCGAAGCGCTGGTCCCTGACGAGGACCTCGTGGGAGCTACGGCCGGATCGCAGCCGGAGGAGGCCGCGGAACAGGAGGGGATTGACGAGCCTCCGGTCCCGTCGGCCCCGGCCGACGAGGTACCCGCGGACTAGGGGCCTGTTGAACAAGGCCTTTCCCGCCACCCAAGACCGGCGTAGCGTTGGTCTTGGTCTCGGGGGTAAGCCCGCACCGAAGAGCCGGGGTAGAGGGTGAGAACCGGCCGCGCTGGTAGGTCTTTCGACCGCAGGTGTCGTTCCCTCCTTGGGACGCTCCCGAGGAGCCGTTAGGTGCCGGCGAACACCCAGGTGCCCTCGCTCCTCGTAAGGCCGAGAACGATGAGCCTGCGTAAGTTGAGCGCCGCGACGCGTCGGTTGAGCCACGCCTCGTTGCGCTCGACACCGCGATAGCGAAGCCGCCGGTTCCCCTTCGCGACGAGCCAGGCGATCGAGCGCTCGGCCATCGGGCGGTGTTGTCGATAGGTCGCGCGGAGCTCGGCGTCGCGCCAGTCCGCTCTGGCAGCGACGAGCTCAGAGTCGTGCTCAGAAACGGTGAAGCTCCGCGCTCTTGGCCTTGGTGCAACGAGACCGCACCGCACAGGAAAGACAGTGCGGGGCGAAGCTCGCGATGCCACCTGCAGAGAGCCGGGCGACAAGTCCGACCGGGCAGGTGACACAGCGGGCGTCATGGTCGACCGAGAAGTCGTCGCGGGCGAACCCGCCGGGGATGTGGGGACGTGAAGGGAGGGGCTTGATGACGAGGCGGTGGTTCTTCTCCTTCAAGGCGGTGCGCACGGCACCTGAGCCATAGGCCGAATCGGCCAGGACCTCGAGACCGTCGGGCTCGTCTTGCATGAGAGCGACGCCGACCGGCCCGTCAGGGTGGTTGGCCGGCGTGAGCTTTAGGGCGGTGACGATCCCGGTGTCGGGTTCGGTGGCGAGATGCGCCTTGAAGCCATCGGTGCGCACGGCCGTGGACTTGTGACCGTGGCGGGCCTCCACATCGACTGTCGAGATGACCCGGTCCTTCGCGACCTTCTTCGCGATGCGCCAGGTGCCTTCTTTCGCACCGGGCTCGACGTCCTGGCCCGCGATGAGAGCGAGGAGGCCGACGTCGTCGTTGCCCTCTTGGCTGAGCCGAGCGGTTTCGGCCGCGGCGAGGACCGCCTCGGCGTCGTTCACGAGCCCTGTCACAAGGGCGTTGCGGGCGCTCTGGTCGGACCATTCGATGACCGGCTTGCCACCTTCGTCGCTCGCTGTCGTGAGGGGAACACTCGCGGCCTCAGGCACCGACCGGCGGACCCTTCTCATCGCCGAGATGAGCTGGGTGACGGTGTCCTGGGTAGCGACGGCGTCGTCGAGGATGGACGAGTCGAGCGCCCTGCGGTGCTTTGTCTTGAGCACACCGGTCGCCTCCACGACGGCACGGATGGCGTCGAAGATCCGTTGCGGCCGCTCCGAGTGGCGAAGGCGCGTGCGCCAGTAGGTGAGCACGGTGAAGTCAAAGCCCGGGTCGTCGAGGGCGAGTCCACAAGCGACCTTCCAGTCGATGCGGGTCCGCAGCTGTCTGATGGCGTCGCGATCCGACAGGCCCTCCAAGGCCTGGAGCACCATCACCGAGCAGACGAGGACCGCCGGGACCGAGGGACGGCCTTTACCGGAGGGGAACAGGTCGGCAAAGTCCTCGTCTTTGAACAACTCGTTTCGGTGATCAGCCAGGAACGAGTAGATCGTGTGATCCTCGACGAGGCCCCGGCAGAAAGCGGCGGCGTCCAGCATCTGACGATCTGGACCGGATTTTCCCTGCATACGCCAATTCTTCTATGTGGAAGAAGAAATCGCGAGCACCCTCAACGTGGTTGCTTAAAACAACAGCCCCTTAGTGGTGGGAGGGCAAGCCCTCCCCCCAGCCCCCTCTCACGCGGCTCGGTGATTCACTGAGGTTGTCGGGACGGCAAAGCCGTCCCTCAGGCGACAAACTCTCGCGATGGCAAGGGCTGCAGTGGTGAACATCAACGACGTCCTCGAAGGTCACGTTCGCTTGGAGCTCGACTGTCTGGACCGCATCTACCTCAACGCCTACGTCAACAAGCTCCAGGTGGAGGGCCAGGTTGCCCACTTCTTGCGCGACCACCTCGGCAACCCGGTGCCCTCTCCGGCGTTGTTCGAGAAGATCGGCAACCGGTTCCGGGCGGCGGTTCGGGCCTTCGCAAAGGACAACGACATCCCCGTACTCCGTCTGGCGGCCCCCGATCGCACCCGTTGGGACGACCGCAAGCTCGACCATGTGAAGCCATACCTGGATCGCGCCGCTCGCGAGGGTCGCAGTGGCGTGGTGGCGATCGTCGCCGTCCAGGAGCTGGCCTGGGTGTGGAGTGGCAAGAAGTGCGATCCCAAGCCCGGCCAGAGCCGGTTCTCCTTCGTGAAAACCCGGCGTCAGTGCACCGCCTACTACTTCTACGTGCTCGACGGCGACTTCGGACCCGGCTTCATCAAGATCGTCAGCTACTTCCCCTATCCGGCAAAGGCGTGGCTGAACGGTCACGAGTGGGTGAAGCGCCAGGCCGATCGTGCCGGCCTCCGCTTTTCCGTGCTCGCCAACGGCTTCGCAGCTTGCGACGAGCCCCGCCGCCTGCAAGCCATCGCCGACCGGCTCGGTCCCCGCGACATCCAGGCCTTCTTCGACCGCTGGATGACGGTCATCCCCACGCCGCTTACCACCGCCGACCGCGAGGCGGGCTTTTGGTGGGAGCTGTCCATGCGCCAGGTCGAGACCTCCACCACGCTCGTCTTCGACGACCCCCGTCGCGCCCGGGCCTTCTTCGAGGCTCTCGTCGCCGACAACGTCGGGATCGGTCGTCCCGGCGAGGTCGCCATGGTGTTCTCGCGTCCTCTGCGTCGTCCCACCAAGCACATCTACCGTCAGCGGGTCTTCGGCACCGGGACCGAGGTCCGCATGGACTTCAGCTACAAGCACTCCCGGGTCAAGCAATACCTGAAGGAAGGGAGAGCACTTCGCATCGAGACCGTCATCAACGACCCGAGGGACCTCGACGTCGCCCGCCGCCTCCAGCATCTTCCCGAGCTTGAGGCCAAGGCGCGGCAGGTCAACCACTGTCTCCTTATGATCGAGCGTGCCGGCCAGGACTGTGCCATCGAGACCGCTCTGTTCGAGCGGATCTCACAGCCCTACGCAAGGGAGGGCCAACGAACCGGAGCACTGCGCTTCGGGGATCCACGCGTCATGGCCCTGGCCGGCGCGCTCGGCGTCATGGTCCACGTCGTCTCCGGCTTCACCAACAAGAGCCTGAGGAGCCTCGTCGCCGGCCTGCTCGGCGCGGACTACACCGCCAATCAGATGACCTATGACCTGCGCCGCCTCCGTCTCCACGCCCTCATCGAGCGGATCCCTCACACCAACACCTACGTCACCACGCCCGAGGGGCTCCGTGTCGCGGTCTTCTATACCAAAGTCCACGACCGAGTCCTCGGTCCGCTGCTCAGCCCCGACCTACCGCCCGCACCTCAGGCGATCCGTCGCGCAATGGCGACCATTGATCACGTCATCGCGGACTACGTCACGGACGCCCGGCTCCGAGCCGCCGCTTGAAACTTGTCACAAAGTCCAATGTTTCCCACCCCTAGGAGTTCTAGGGCCGCCCGCGGCGTCCACTCCGGCTGGGCTCGGGTGGGCAAGGGCGCTCTCGAGGCGCACGGCCGCATCGGCTAGCCGGTTGAGGATGGAAGGCCGCGACTACCATGCGGTCGATGCACCCGGTGAATGCGCCGGTGCGGTCACCCGAGGTGCCGACGCCGTCTTCCCGAAGGACTGAGGCGCGCGCCAGCGCTGCGCGCAGAACCCCCGAGCAGACCGTTGTCGCCGCGGCAAGTGGGGCCGTGCTCGCCGGCGCAGTCGTGCTGCGTTTCTGGACGCCTTCGCCAATGTGGCTGGACGAGGCGCTGACGGTCAACATCGCCCGGGCCCCATTGCACCTGATCCCACATCTGCTTCGCGACGACGGGGCACCGCCTTTGTACTACGTGCTCCTCCATTTCTGGATGAGGGTGTTCGGAACGAGCGACCTCGGGGCGCGTTCGCTGTCGGGGGTCATCGGTGTTGTCACGCTCCCTGTCGTGTGGGTCGCCGGCTACAGGGTCGGCTCTCAATCCTGGCGCGCGGCCGCGCCCGGCGCCGCTGAGCCGGAGGTTGAGGACGGCATTTCGCAGCGTGTTGCGCACGGGCGGGCCGGTCGGGCAGTGGCGTGGACGGCGACGTTGCTCATGGCCACTTCGCCCTTCGCCGTGTACTACGACACCGAAGCCCGCATGTACTCGCTCGTCATTTTGCTGTCGAGCCTGGGGGTGCTGGCCTTCATCGCGGTGCTCCGCAGACCGACGACCTGGAACGCGCTGGCCCTCGCAGTTGTGACCTGTGGCCTGGAGTACAGCCACTACTGGGCCTTGTACTTCGTGGCCGTCACCGCCGTCGGCGCCGCCTTTTTCGCCAGGTCCGGCCCCTATTCGCGCGCCTGCCGCGCCGCACTCGTCGCTCTGGCCGCGGGAACCGTTGCCTTCGGCCCGTGGGTCCCGACATTCCTCTTCCAGTTGCACCACACGGGCACGCCTTGGGCGACTCCTGTGGACTTCACGGCGCTCGTCTACACCTTCACGCAGTTCGCTGGCGGCGACTCCGACGCTGGCCGGGCACTCGCCCTCGTGCTCGCCTTCCTCGCTCTGCTCGCGATCGCAGGCAGCGCCCTGGACGGGCGCCGGGTCGTGCTCGATCTGAGGACGCGACCGGGAGTCCGCGGCCTGGCCCTGGTGTCGGCTGGGACGCTCCTCGTGGCTTTGATCGCGGGCAAGCTCACCGGAAGCACGTTCGCGGACCGTTACTCGGCGGTCATATTGACGCCGTGCCTGTTGGTGGTTGCATACGGCGTGACTTCACTGACTGATCGACGCCTTCGCCACGGGGTCGTAGGCGTCGCGATCGCGTTCGGTCTCGCGGCGTCGATCCCGAACGCATTCCTCACGCGGACACAAGCCGCGCAGGTCGCTTCCGCGGTGCTGGCCCAAGCACGTCCCGGTGACGTGGTGGCGTTCTGCCCGGATCAGCTCGGGCCGGCCGTCAGCCGCGCCCTCGACGGTCGCTTCGACGAGGTGGCGTTCCCCCGCGCCGACCCACCGGAGATCGTGAACTGGGTCGACTACGCGACGACCGTCGCGCACGCGAGCACGCGCACTTTCGCGAGGCTGCTGGTGTCACGGGCCGGACCGGGAAAGGTGATCTGGTACGTGTGGGCGCCCGGCTACCTCAACTTCGGGAACGACTGTCAGGCAATTGCCGGCGAACTTGCCGCGAGACGGCCCCAGCGTGCGGTCGTCGGCGAGAGGGGTTCCGACACGCCGTTCGAGATCTTCGAGGGCGAGAACCTCTACCGTTACGCGCCGCCGTGAGCGACAGGACGATCAGCCAACGCACTGCCAGAGCGCAGTGGGATGTCGCGGTGCCGGCCCTGCGGGCCTCCGTGCTCCCATTCGTCGTGTCCAGAGCGATCGTGCTCGTCGCGCTCGCCGCCGCCAGGCTCTCGTCGAGCATCTTCAAGTTGGGTGCGGCTGCGCACGACGCAAGTTACTCAGGCCTGCTCGGCTGGGACGCCCGCTGGTACGACAGGATCGCAGCGCACGGCTACGCGAATCTCGGGAGCGCGACGCTGCGCTTCTTTCCCTTGCTGCCGGTACTGGCGAGGTCGTTGCGGGCAGTGCCCGGGATGACGGCCGGGATGTCGGTGATCATCGTCGCGAACGTCGCCGCCCTGGCGGCCTTTGCGGCTCTCTACCGCCTCGTCATGGTCGAGCTCGGTGACGAGGCGTGTGCCCGCCGGGCTGTGTGGCTGCTCGCCCTCGCCCCGACGGCCTTCGTGCTCGTGATGGGGTATGCGGAGTCGCTGCTGCTCCTGACGTCGCTCGTCACCTTCCTCGGCCTGCGGCAGCGCCGCTACGCCCTTGCGATCTGCGCCGCCTTCGCAGCCGGGCTTTGCCGGCCCGTCGGGATGCTGTTGGTGGTCCCGGCGGCGATAGAGGTGGCCACGAGCTGGCCGGCGCTCAGCGGTCGCGAACGCATCATCGGCACCGGCGCCGTGCTCGCAGCGCCGGCCGGAGCCGCGGCGTACCTCGGCTGGACCCAGGAGGTGGTGGGGAGCTTCCTGCTCCCGTTGCGAGAGCAGCTCTCGCGGTCGCGCCGGGGAGCGGCCGCCGATCCGTTCGTCACCTTCGCCCGCGACGCCCGCGACCTTGCGCACCTCACGCACCTCGGCACGGCTCAGCACGCCTTCTGGGCCGTCGTGCTGGTTGCGCTGGCAGTGTTCGTCCTTCGCCGGCTCCCAGCCGCCTACGGCTGGTACGCCGTCGCCGTGCTCGCGGTCGTGCTGACGGCCTCCAACCTCGAGTCACTCGAGCGGTACGGACTCGGCTGCTTCCCGTTCGTCATCGCGGCGGCCATGCTCACCAAGGGCCGCAGGAGTTACCGAGTGGTCGTCGCTCTGTCGGGCTCACTGCTCATCGCCTACGCGATGCTTGCCTTTCTGGGCAAGTACGTGCCCTGAGGCCCGGACGGGGCGGGGCCTGAGATGAGCCGGTCCGGACCGCCCGTGCGATGATGGCCCGACCATGAGCCGCGCGCACGAGTCGAACGCTGACGCGCCTTTGCCAGCTGCCGGTGGACCCGGCCGCGTCATCGTGGTCGGCGCCGGCCCGGCGGGCCTGACGGCCGCGTACGAGCTGGCCAAACGGGGCGCCACCTGCACGGTCTTCGAGATGGATGAGGTCGTGGGCGGGATCTCCCGCACCGTGGAACGGGAGGGATGGAGGTTCGACATCGGGGGGCACCGATTCTTCACGAAGGTGCCCGAGGTCCAGAACCTGTGGCGCGAGATCCTTGGACCGGAGGACTTCCTGCTGAGGCGCAGGCTGAGCCGGATCTACTACGAGGGGACTTTCTACGACTACCCGATCCGTTTGGGCAATGCGCTGCGTGGCCTCGGAATGCTCGAGGCGATCCGCTGCGGCCTCTCGTTCTTGTGGGTACGTGTGCACCCTCCACGCGACCTCGACACATTCGAGGGCTGGACGGCTCGGGCATTCGGATGGCGTCTTTATCGGAAGTTCTTCAAGGCCTACACCGAGAAGGTGTGGGGGATACCACCGGCCGAGATCAAGGCGGACTGGGCAGCGCAGAGAATCAAGAGCCTGACGCTCGGGAACGTGATACGGAACGCGTTCGCCCCGAACCACAACAAAGCCCGCATGACCTCGCTCATCGAGGAGTTCCACTACCCGCGCCTCGGTCCGGGGATGATGTGGGAGCATGCCCGGGCGTTCGTGGAGGACCACGGCTCGGACGTCTTGTTGAGCACGCGGCTCGAGTCGATACGGAGGTCCGAAGGCAGGGCGGTGACGGCGCAGACGCGATCGGTCGCGGCGCCTGCGACCGCCGAGGGTGCTGGGGCGGGCCGGGACGGCGCGACGGCGACTTGGCCCTTTGACCATTTGATCTCGTCGATGCCGCTCTCGGAGCTTGTTCAAGTGATGGACCCGCCGGCACCCGCGGAGGTTCAGCAGGCGGCCCGCGGCCTTCGTTACCGCGACTTCCTCACCGTCGCGCTGGTGTTGCCGGCCGAGCGCGGGTTCCCTGACAACTGGATCTACGTGCATTCCGAGAAGGTGCGCGTGGGGCGCGTGCAGAACTTCGGCTCGTGGTCCCCCGATCTTGTGAAACAGGCCCGGACCTGCCTCGGGCTCGAGTACTTCGTCTTCGAGGATGACGCCTTGTGGTCGATGGCGGACGAGGACCTCGTGGCCCTCGGGACCGCCGAGCTGGAGACGCTCGGATTGGTTCGCCCCGGCGACGTCGAGAAAGGCTTCGTCGTGAGGATGCCCAAGGCGTACCCGGTCTATGACGCGGGCTATCACCTGAACGTACAGGCGATCCGGGAATGGCTGGAGGCAGAGGCGCCCAACGTGCATCCGGTCGGCCGCAACGGCATGCACCGCTACAACAACCAGGACCACTCGATGTTGACGGCGATGTTGACGGTCGAGAGCCTTTATGGGGAGCCTTTCGACACCTGGGCCGTGAACGTCGACGCCGACTACCACGAACAGCAGTTCGGCCGGCAGGCGAGTGGGTTGCCGGGTGGCACAGGCGCCGGCCGAGCTGTACCTGTGCGGGTCGGGTCATGAGCCGGAGCCGATGAGACGCCGGATGTCACCCGCGCCCAAGAGATCGGGCTCGCGGGCTCCAGAGACGGGGACCGCCAACGGCAGCGCCGCTCCAGGCCCGGCACAGTTGCAGAGAGCTCCGGCCATCGCCGAGCTCGCACAGCTCGCCATGGACGCCGGCCTGCGACGAGTGGCCATGCTCGCTTGGCGGGACATCGACGATGCAGAGGCGGGCGGGTCCGAGCTCCACGCTCACGAGGTGGCCACACGATGGGCCGCGGCGGGCATCGACGTCGTGCTCAGGACGTCGTCGGTGGCCGGCAGATCCGTCCTGGTGGAAAGGGATGGCTACCGGGTCGTCCGCAGATCCGGCCGTTACGCCGTGTTCGCGACCGGACCCATGGACATCGCCGCAGGCCGCCTCGGCCCGGTCGACGGGCTGGTAGAGGTCTGGAATGGGATGCCGTGGCTGAGCCCGCTGTGGTCGCGTCTGCCGAGAGTCGTGTTCCTGCACCACGTCCACGGCGAGATGTGGCCGATGGTGTTGCCGCCGTCACTGGCCAAGGCGGGCAACTTGCTCGAGTCACGTCTTGCCCCGCCTTTCTATTGCAGGTCACGGATCGTGACACTTTCCGAGTCGTCCCGCGGCGAGATCGTGCGCCTGCCTGGAGTGCGGTCAGGCCGCGTCAGCGTCGTCCCCCCGGGGATCAACCCGTGTTACTCGCCGGGCGGGCAACGGGCGGACAGGCCCCTCGTGGTCGCGGTCGGGCGCCTCGTGCCCGTGAAGAACTTCCCCAGATTGCTGGGGATCCTGGCGCAAGTCCACGAGAGGGTCCCCGATCTCGAGACGATCATCGTCGGCGAAGGCACGGAACGTTCGAGCCTCGAGGCAAGGCTCCGGGAGCTCGGCGCCGACAGCTATGTGTCGATGCCGGGCAGGCTGAGCGCGGACCAGCTCGTGGAGCTGTACCGCCGGGCGTGGGTGGTCGTGTCGACGTCGGTGCGGGAGGGCTGGGGCATGACCGTCAGCGAGGCCGCGGCGTGCGGGACACCGGCGGTCGCCACGCGGATACCGGGCCACCTCGACGCGATCGATCACGGCGTGACGGGAATGCTGGCCGATCGGGATGACGATTTCGAGCGCCATCTCGAGACGCTTCTTTGCGACCCCCTGCTGCGGCGCCGCCTCGGCCGCGCCGCCTCGGAGCGCGTCACCATGCTCACATGGGAAGCGACGGCACGTGGGACCCTGGCGGCCCTGGTTGCTGACGCACGGAACCGGGGGTTGCGCGGAGGCTCTCGGTCACCTGCGTAGGTAGCGAAGCTCCCGCTGACTCAGCAGGGTCCGCGACGGCGAAGGTGCGGTATCTCTTGGCTCGCGCGTGGCGCCGCCGCCCACGTACGGACGCCGGCGGAGCTATTTGTCCTGCGGGCCGTTCCTCGCGGACTCTACGCGGCTGTGGCGCCGGGCGAGCCCGACGATCGAGTCGGTCGCGAGCGCGACCACTGCGACGAACGCGAGAACCCCGGCGGTCTCGAAGTTGTGGGGCCAGGAGCTTCCGGGCGAGTAGTGATGCCGAAGCTGATCGAGGACGGTCACGGCGCCGGCGGCGCCGATGCACCCGGCAGCGGCAAGGCCGAGGATCGAGCGCGCGCGGCCCCAGCGGAGGCCCGCGAAAGAAGCGACCGCGGTCGCGCCGGCGATGGAGGGTGCCCACGGCGGCGGCAGGACCACCATCGCCACGGCGCCGCACAGGGCGGCGACAAGGACGCAGCACGGCAAGTGGGGCGCCCGCCGGCTGGCCTGGAAAGGCGGTCCCAGGAGCGGGGCCGCGTCGAGCGGCTCCTTGCGTGCGATGCCTGATGGTCGGTGTTGCGGAGTGCCTTCCGCGGCTGCGGCCACCCCGTTGGCCGGCTTGGCCGTTCGCCGTTCGGCCCCGTGAGATCGACGGCGTACGAGCCGGCGGCGCAAGCGGCCGACGGGGACCAAACCGAGGAGCAAGCAAAGCACCAGAGTGGCACCGGACGCCAGGATGGCGGGGGTCACGACCCTCTGCGGACCGAACTGGAGCGTGACGACGAAGGTACCGCTCCGCGGCGGCGTGACGAACCAGCCGTTCGCATAACCGTCGATCAGTTGAGGTGCTCCGAGGGACCGCCCGCCTGGCCCGGTGGCCTCCCAGCCGGCGTTCTGGCTCTCGCCGAGCACGAGCCAGAAAGGCCGCGTGGCGCCCTTGACCGCGAGCTCGGCAGATGTCGCGGTCGACCCGAGGACACGGACCACGGGTGTCACGAGGGAGGGTGTCGTCGAGGTGGCGATCGTGCCGGGCGCCGGCGCCACTCTGCCGCCGGCGAGGGGCGGGAGAGCCGTCCCTCCTGGGGCGGAGTCGAGCACGAGCCGGTCGAGATCCCAGCCGGTGGTCTTCCCCCAGGTGCCATCGAGCGTGTGGTTGCCCGGACCGAGAACGATGCCCTTGGCGTCGGGCCCGCAGCCGGAGACGGTCAGGCCCTGCAACTTCTCGGCGGCGCCGACCGTCCCAGAGATCTTGAGCCAGACCGGCCGGTTGTCGATGCGAAGAAGCTTCGAAGTACAGACAGCGGGGATCTGCGCCTTCACCGACTCCGGGGTGAAGCGGACACCGGGGAGTCCGATCTCGGCGATCCCGACCGGCATGACGATCGGCTTGCGGGTGTACCAGTTGATGGTCGTGACCCGTCGAACGGCCTCGATCGTGAACCTGATCGTGCTCCCCGTAAGCGGCGGGAAGCTGACCGGAACGCTGACCACGGCGTTGATCGCCTCGCGGTTTCGCACAGGCGGCACCGAGACGAGCTCGTCACCGCCGGTGTTGGTCGTGATCCTGATCCTTGTGGGGACGGAGTGCCGCCCGTCCGCGATGAGCTTCAGGTCGAGGTGGTCGAAGCTGACGGTGTGGGCGAGCGACGCCTGCATCCAGGCGCCGATCTGGGCCGGTCCGTCGAAGCCGGGGCTCCAGAAGGTCTTCGTGTTGGCGTCGAAGGCGAAAACGGCCCTCGCGTCGAGGTCACCGGGAAGCCTCTCGTTCGAGCCGATCACAGCTCCTCCGAAGACCGTCGGGCCACCGAGCAGCGTGTCGATGACGTTGTCGGGGATCAGTGCGGAAACACGTGCCGTGCCACTTAGGGAGAACGAGCGCGCTGTCGGGAGCCAGAACGTCCTGTCCAAGGCCGGCTCCGGATCCGTGCGGGGGGGTATCGGCGAGACGCGGTCACGGGTCATCACGATCGTGAGACGGTGCGAGAGGGAGGAGGCACCGAGCGCCCGCAACAGGTCCGAAGGCATTTGGATCGTCTCGGCCACGGCGACGCCCGGAATCCGGACCTCGGAGAAACCGACCCCCGAGGCCGCCAGCATCGAGCTCCGTCCCGACCACGTGGTGCCGTCGATCCTGATCCGCAGCGTCGTGAAGGAGCGTTTCGGGAAGCGGACCGTCTGGCCGGCGGCGGTCCGGGAAGCGAAGTTCAGGTTCTCCGAGATGGCGTGGGTGCCATCGAACCCGAGGGTCACTCGGGTGATCCACCGGTTGACGGTGGAGCCCAGTACCTGGACAAGGTTGATGTGATCCGTTGTCACGGGATGGTCGAGGCGAACCTGGAGCCAGTTGCCTGTGGCATCTGAGAAGGCAGCGACGCTCCAAGCCGTGTCGAGGTTGCCGTCGAAGGCCTCTGCCGGCCTGTCCTCGGGCGTGAGGCTGACAGGGTTGCCATACCCTGAGGCCGCCACGTAGCGGGCCCCGGTGTAGACCGCCACGCTCTCGGCGTCAGGTCGGACGTCTTTGAACAGAGGCAGCGCCACCGAGGTCGGGTCCGGCCTCGAGGGCTCCGCCTCGACCGGGAGGGTCTCGCCGATGTTGTCGCTAACGGAGGACCAACGCTCGAGGACCTTGCGGTTCGAGTCGGTGAGCACCAGCTGAGCTCCGGGCGTGAGTACCTCGTGGAGCAGCTTCGCGTTGGTGTCGAGGGTCCCGGCGTAGAAGATCGTGGGATTGTCGTCGAGCAGTCCGGCGGCTGCCGCGGCGACGACACCGGGCCCGCTGCCGTCGATCACGAGAGGGGCAGAGGCCGGATCCGCCCGGTAGATAGGGCGCGCTTGGGAGACCGGGAACACGGCGATAGGGGGCGGCCAAGGCGCGCCCGCCGGCTCCGCCAAGGCTTCCTCGTCGGTGAGGCTGTACCGAGGCGGCGCGACCACCGGCACCGGCTTGCCGAAGGCCACCGGCTTGCCGACTCCCGCCGGTGGGGGATCGAACAGCGCCCAGGTCTCTTGTGGCCGTGGGGTGTTGTAGCGCCAGTAGGCGAGGTTCGACTGCAGCACGACGTCGCCGGCACTGAACAGCCGGGCGATGGGCGCCAAGGTCGAGGGCTCGTAGGTGCCCTGCTGGAGGGTGAGGTCGAAGGCTTGGAGGAGATCGGTCGTCGGGTACGAGCCTTGGATGGTCTGCTCCCGGAGGACCTCGGGTCGTGTCATGATCCCGGGCCAGATCGTGTCGAACATGGTTCCCCAGTCGTAGGCGGCGAAGTTCTGCCCCGGTTCGATCAGCACCCGCGTCGAGTCGCCCTGGGCGTCGAGGTAGCGGGCGGCCGTGGCGTAGTAGGAGGGGATCTTCTCCGGCCGCTCGAAGTTGACTGCGATGGCGCCTCCTTGGAGGAACGGAGTGCTGTTGGCGACCACCACCACCGCCAGCGCACAAGCCGCAGCAAGCCCTGTACGGGGGAAGCGGGACCAGAGGGCCGTGGCGCCCACGCCCAACAGCACCGCAAACCCGAGCACGACAAGAGGCGTGGCGCGGTCGCTCGAGCGCAGGGCCAGCCCCACCGACGAGCCGGACATGAACGCCTTGAGGCCGCGCCCGATGATCGACGGGTCCGGGTACGGGTGGATGCCCACGGCCAGCACCACCCCGACGAGGATCAAAAGGACGAAGAAAGCCTTTGTGCGCCAACGGGAGAAGACGGCGCCGAGCGCACCGAGGAAGGGAACCGCGAAGCTCGTTGTCAAGAGCCAGGCGCTCTCCTCGAGCCTCACGGCCGCCTGCTTCCAGGGCCCGAGCCGGTCGCTGCCGTAGAAGTACCAGTAACCGAGACCGCGGACGACTTCGGAGGCGAGGGAGGTTCCCGCGATCGCCGGGAGAGTCTCTGTGTACTTGAGGACGTCGACGCCGTATGCGCCCTCGACTCGAAGCCCGGCGATCCAGAAGAGCGAGACCCCGAGCGAGAGCACACCCATCCTCACCCCGGCACCGAAGGCGCGACGCGCCGGTGCGTCGCGCAGCACGAGCACCGAGTAGAAGAGCCATGCGACCGGGGCGATGCCGGCATAGATCAGCGATGTGGCATTGGTTGCCCCGATGAGCGCCACCACCAACGCGAACAGAGCGGGGTAGCGCCACCCACCCCGGCGCACGGCAAGCGCCGCGAGCGCGACGAGCCAGCCGAGACCCGACCAGGGGAGGAGTATCGCCGAGGTCTGCTGGATGTACTGGAGGCAGTAAGGGCTGAGCGCGTAGGCAAGTCCTGCGAGCACCGGGCCCGGGCCGCTCACGCCGAGGGTCTTCGCGAGGTAGCGGACGCCGGTTCCGGCCGCGAAGACAAGGGTGCCCATCCAGAGCCGCTGCGCCACCCACATGGGCACTCCGAGCTGAGCGAACGCCCAGTAGAAGGGCCCTTGCGGGAACAAGTAACCGATGTTCTGGTGAGTGACGGTGCTGGCCGCGACCGACGGGTCCCACATCGACATCGCCGATCTGAGGAGCCGGCCGGGATCGAGATAGAGGTACTGCTTGGTGTCGTCGGCGAGGATCCCTGGTTTGGCGACGAGCAGGGGGACGTACGCGAAGCCGGCCAGGAGAGCGTTCTCCAGCGCTCGCACCAAGAGCGGGCGGGTCCTGCTCATACGAGCCACGGCCCGGTTAGTGTAGGCGCCCATGTCACCGCCCGGCGAGGCACCGAAGGTGCCGGCCGAAGTTCCACCCCGGGCTTTCGGCGCGACATGATCGTCGTCGGCCTGACAGGCGGGATCGGTTCTGGCAAGTCGACCGTCGCCGCGATGCTGGTCGAGCGCGGAGCCGTGCTGATCGATGCCGATGAGCTGGCGCGAGAGGTGGTCGAGCCTGGGCGCAGGGCGCACGCGAAGGTGGTGGAGCGTTTCGGTCCGCGTGTGGTCGCGCCGGACGGCAGCCTCGATCGCTCGGCGATGGCCGCGATCGTCTTCAGCGACCCGGTGTCGCTCGCCGATCTGAGCGCGATAGTCCACCCCGAGGTCCGCTCAGAGGTTGTGAGCCGGCTTGCGTCGCTACCTGCCGGCCAGCGTGTGGTCGTGCTCGACATCCCCCTGTTGGTGGAGGGCGCCGGACCCGATCCTTACGGTCTCGCGGGGGTGATCGTTGTGGACGCGCCCCTCGACCTCGTTCTGGAACGGCTGGTGACCAAGCGGCGCATGGATCGGTCCGACGCCGAGTCCCGCATCGCCAATCAGGCGAGCCGACAGGAGCGGATCGCCCGGGCGGACTACGTGATCATGAACACGGGCACCCTCGACGAGCTCGAGGAGATGGTCGGGCGCGCATGGAACTGGATCGAGGGCCTGGCCGCGGGGCGGGCTGTCGAGCATGGAGGCCACGGCGGCTGAGACGCCGCGCGCCGCTCGCCGGCGCGCACCCTCTCGGTACCATGCCGAGGTGCCCCCGTTCCGTGTCGTTTCCGACTTTCAGCCGGCCGGCGACCAGCCCGCCGCCATCGCGGCGTTGGCCCGCGGGATCGAGCGGGGTGACCGCTTCCAGGCACTGCTCGGGATCACCGGGAGCGGCAAGAGCGCGACGATTGCCTGGACCATCGAGCAGGTGCAGCGCACGACCCTCGTGCTCGCCCCTAACAAGTCGCTCGCAGCCCAGCTCGCGGGCGAGCTGCGCGGCTTTTTCCCGGACAACCGAGTCGAGTACTTCGTTTCTTATTACGACTACTACCAGCCTGAGGCGTACCTTCCCTCGTCGGACACCTATATCGAGAAGGACTCGTCCATCAACGACGAGATCGACCGGTTGCGGCACTCCACGACCGCCAGCCTGCTCACGCGCCGGGATGTGATCGTCGTGGCATCTGTCTCGTGCATCTATGGGCTCGGGTCCCCCGACGAGTACAAGGACCAGATTCTCCTGCTCTCGCCCGGAGAGACGCACGACCAACGGTCGATGCTGTCTCGGCTCGTGGCGATGCACTACGAGCGCAACGACGCCAACCTCGTACGGGGGAGGTTCCGCGTCCGGGGCGACACGATCGAGGTCCACCCCGCCTACGAGGAGTACGCGGTCCGCATCGAGCTGTTCGGCGACGAGGTCGAGCGCCTGAGCCGCTTCGACGTGCTCACCGGGGAACTGCTCGGCGATCTCGAGGAGCTGCTCATCTTCCCCGCCACCCACTACGTCGCGGGCGACGAGCGCACGCGTCACGCGATCGCCTCCATCGAAGTGGAGCTCGGCGAGCGCCTGCGCGAGCTCGAGCAGGCGGGCAAGCTGCTCGAGGCGCAACGGTTGCGGATGCGCACCGAGCACGATCTCGAGATGCTCGCCGAGCTCGGCAGCTGCAACGGCGTCGAGAACTACAGCCGTCATCTGGACGGGCGTGAGCCGGGCCAGGCCCCCTACACCTTGCTCGACTACTTCCCCGACGACTGGCTGCTCGTGATCGACGAGAGCCACGTGACCGTCCCTCAGCTCCATGGGCAGTTCGCGGGCGACCGGTCCCGCAAGGAGGTCCTCGTCGAGCACGGCTTCCGCCTCCCCTCAGCCATGGACAACAGGCCGTTGCGTTTCGAGGAGCTCGAGGCTCGCATCAACCAGTGCGTCTTTCTCTCGGCGACCCCGTCCGAGTACGAGATTTCGGTCTCGAGCCAGGTGGTCGAGCAGATCGTGCGGCCGACGGGCCTCGTGGATCCCGAAGTCGTCATCAAGCCGACCAAGGGCCAGATCGACGATCTGATCGCGGAGATCAACACGACCATTGCCCGCGGCGAGCGGGTCCTCGTCACCACCCTCACCAAGAAGATGGCCGAAGACCTGGCCGATTATCTTCTCGAGACCGGCCTGAAGGTCCGCTACCTGCACTCGAACATCGACACGATCGAGCGGATCGAAATCGTGAGGGATCTCCGTCTCGGCGAGTTCGACGTCCTCGTGGGCATCAACCTCCTGCGGGAGGGGCTCGATCTTCCCGAGGTTGCGCTCGTGGCGATCCTCGATGCCGACAAGGAAGGCTTCCTGCGTTCCAAGACATCGCTCATCCAGACCATGGGCCGCGCGGCGCGGAACGTCTCCGGCCGGGTCATCCTCTACGCGGATGTGATCACGGACTCCATGAGGGGAGCGATCGCCGAGACCGAGCGCCGCCGGATCGTGCAGCAGGAGTACAACAAGGAGCACGGGATCGACCCGCAGACCATCCGCAAGGCCGTGACCGACCTCGTCGCTCAGTTCCGTAGCGCGGCGGGCGCCGGAGGCGACGGATTCGGCACAGGTGCACCTCTGCCCAGCCGTGCCGGGTCCGACAGGTCGCGCCGCGCCGGCCGGCGAGCCGTCGAACGTGCCGCCGACCTGCTCGATGTGTCCATGAGGGGGAACACCGGCAAGGGTGAGCTTCCCCTCGACGAACTCGGAAGGTTGATCGCGACGCTCGAACATGAGATGCAGGCTGCCGCGGCCGAGCTTCGCTTCGAGTATGCGGCAAGGTTGCGAGACGAGATCCGATCCCTCCGCAGAGAACTGAGGGAGGTCGGTTGAGCGCCCCAGACCTTCTTCCTGACCTCCAGCCCGGTCACACGCCGCACTGACCTGCGCCCAAATGGATCCGGCTCGTTCGCCGCGGCCGGTCGGTAGTCTGCGGCCGTGCCAAGCACCCTCGTTGTTCGCGGGGCCCGCGAGCACAACCTCAAGAACGTCTCGATAGAGCTTCCCCGCGACCGTCTCATCGTGTTCACGGGGCTGTCGGGCTCGGGGAAGTCGTCGCTCGCCTTCGACACGATCTATGCCGAGGGCCAGCGGCGTTACGTCGAGTCGTTGTCTTCCTACGCCCGGCAGTTCCTCGGGCAGATGGACAAGCCGGACGTTGATTTCATCGAGGGACTGTCGCCCGCCATCTCGATCGACCAGAAGTCAGCTTCACGCAACCCCCGCTCGACGGTCGGGACCGTGACGGAGATCTATGACTACTTGCGCCTGTTGTACGCCCGCATCGGCCAGCCTCACTGCCCCAGCTGCGGCCGGTTGGTCACCCGACAGAGCCCCCAGCAGATCGTCGACCGCCTGAGCGACCTGCCCGACGGAACAAGATTCCAGGTACTCGCTCCGGTTGTGCGCGGCCGCAAAGGTGAGTACTCGGCCCTGCTCGACGACCTCGCCAAGCAGGGTTTCGCGCGGGCGCGTGTGGACGGTGAGCTCATGGAGCTGTCCGAGCGGGCCGCTTTGGAGCTCGCCCGCTACGAACAGCACACCATCGAGGTCGTCATCGACCGCCTCGTGCGTCGCGACGGCATCGAGCGTCGCCTCACGGACTCGATCGAGACGGCGCTGCGCCTCGGCGAGGGGATCGCCGAGATACTGCTCATGCCAGACGCCAAGGCCTCGCCCCAGGCGCGCAGGAAAAAGGAGGATGGCAAGGCCGCAGCCGCCAAGGCAGCCGACGCCGCCGAGGACGGTATCGCGGACGACGCGGGAGAAGGCGCAGAAGGTGAGCAGGTACTCACCTTCTCCCAGCATCTGGCATGCGTTCACTGCGGGATCTCACTCGATGAGCTGGCGCCGCGCAGCTTCTCGTTCAACTCGCCTTTCGGCGCGTGTCCGTCGTGCAACGGGCTGGGCACCCGTTTCGAGGTCGATCCCGACCTGGTGGTGCCGAACCCGGATCTCTCCCTTGCCCAAGGGGCCATCGGACCGTGGGCGGGCGCTCGGACCGAGTACTTCTCCCGCGTGCTCAAGGCGGTGGCCGAGGCGAGCGGCTTCAGCATGGACAAGCCGTGGTCCAAGCTGACCAGGCCACAGCGCAAAATCCTCCTCTACGGCGCCGGAACCAGACGCGTGCACGTTCAATACCGCAACCGGTACGGCACTTTGCGCAGCTATGACACTCAGTTCGAAGGCGTCGTGCCGTGGCTGCAGCGCCGCCACAGTGACGCGGACTCCGACTGGGTGCGCGAGCAGGTCGAGGGCTACATGCGCGAGGTCGCCTGCCCGGACTGCGGCGGCACGCGGCTGCGGGCGGAGTCGCTTGCGGTCAAAGTCGGCGGCAGGAGCATCGCGGAGCTGTCGTCGCTTTCGATCCGAGCCGCCCACGACCTCCTCGAACGCCTCGAGCTGAGCTCGCGAGAGGAGATGATCGCGGCTCAGGTGATGAAGGAGATCCGTGCCCGCCTGCAGTTCCTCGTCGATGTCGGGCTCGACTACCTGAGCCTCGACCGCGCCGCCGCGACACTGGCCGGCGGTGAGGCGCAGAGGATCCGCCTTGCATCGCAGATCGGCAGCGGGTTGGTCGGTGTGCTTTATGTGCTCGACGAGCCCTCCGTGGGCCTGCATCAGCGCGACAACCGCAAGCTTGTCGAGACCCTGCTCAGACTGCGCGACATCGGGAACACGGTCCTGGTCGTGGAGCACGACGAGGAGACGATCCGGATCGCCGACTACGTCGTCGACATCGGCCCGGGCGCCGGCGAGCACGGCGGCGAGGTGATCTGCGCAGGCTCGGTCGCCGACCTCGTGAACTGCGAGGCCTCGATCACCGGGCAGTACCTTTCCGGCAAACGTTCCATCGCAGTGCCGGCCATGCGGCGCGAGCCCCGCGGGGAATGGCTCGTCGTGCGGGGCGCCCGCGAGCACAACCTGAAGGGCATCGACGTTGAGATCCCGCTCGGATGCTTCGTGTCGGTGACGGGCGTGTCGGGTTCTGGCAAGTCGACTCTGATCAACGACATCCTGCTCAGGGCACTCATGCAGCGCATCTACAAGTCCCGTGTCGTTCCTGGCCGTCACCGCAGCATCGAGGGCGCGGACGCCCTCGACAAGGTCATCGACATCGACCAGTCGCCGATCGGCCGCACGCCGCGCTCGAATCCGGCCACCTACACGGGCATGTTCGACAGCGTGCGCAAGCTCTTCGCCCAGACCTCGGAGTCGCGGCTCAGGGGCTACCAACCGGGACGTTTCTCGTTCAACGTCCCAGGAGGGCGCTGCGAGGCGTGTGCCGGTGACGGGACCTTGAAGATCGAGATGCACTTCCTTCCGGACGTTTATGTCCCGTGTGAGGTCTGCAAGGGAGCCCGCTACAACCGCGACACGCTCGAGGTGGCGTGGCGGGGGAGGAACATCGCAGAGGTGCTGGACCTGTCCTGTGAGGAGGCGCTCGATCTCTTCGCGGCGCAGCCCGTCATCTCGCGTCACCTGAGGACCCTCGTGGACGTCGGACTCGGCTACATCCGCCTCGGCCAACCGGCTCCCACGCTGTCGGGTGGTGAGGCCCAGCGGGTCAAGCTCGCCTCCGAGCTCGCGAAGCGATCGACCGGGCACACGCTGTACGTGCTCGACGAGCCGACCACCGGGCTCCACTTCGAGGATGTCCGCAAGCTCCTCGACGTGCTGCACCGGTTGGTCGACCAGGGCAACACGGTATGTGTCATCGAGCACAACCTCGATGTCGTGAAGTCGGCGGACTGGGTCATCGACCTCGGTCCGGAGGGCGGGGACGGCGGAGGATCGGTGATCGTCGAGGGCACGCCCGAGAAGGTGGCCAAGACCCAAGAGAGCTACACGGGGCGGTTCCTGGCGCCTTTGCTCGGGATGTGATGTCTCGCATCCCGGCTTGCCCGGTCGGAACCGAGCCCGCGGGGCCGGCGACCGAACCTGGGGTTCCCAGGCCGCGAGGAGGGGTCTGAGATGGCCGAAGGAAACGACCCTGACGTGCCGCCGGGACGCCGCGAGGAGGCGATCACAGCCTTCAACCGGGCCTGGGAGCTGATCGACAGACCCGATCGCAGCCCCGACGATGACGACGACATGCTCGCGGCTGCTTTCGCCTCGCGCTACTTGTGGGACTCGATCGGTGGGGACGAGCAGCGCGCCGTGGGCGACTGGCAGATCGCGCATGTGGCGAGCCTGCTCGGCTGCGCGGCCCTGGCCCTTTCGAGGGCTGAGCGCGCGCTGGAGCGCGTCGTTCGCAACAGCTGGACAGATTGGCGGCTCGCCTCCTGCTACGAGGGGATGGCCCGCGCGCATGCCACGGCCGGAAACGCTGCGCAACGCGACCGTTGGGCCGGGCTGTGCCGCGAGGTGGTCGACACCCTCGAGGAGGAGGACCGCGAGCTGATCACCTCGCAGCTGGCGTCGGTCCCCGGGGTCACGCCGCCGGGCGGCCGCGACGCGGCCCACGTGGGCCACCGGGTCCTCCGCCTCGACCACGTCCAGGTCGCGATGCCCAAAGGGTTGGAGGCGGAAGCAGAGGCCTTCTATGGCGGGACTCTCGGTCTCGAGGTCCGTGCGAAGCCGCCGGTCCTGGCGGCGCGGGGCGGGTGTTGGTTCTCGAGCGGGGACGTGAAGGTCCATCTCGGAGTCGAGCCTGACTTCCGGCCGGCCGCGAAGGCTCATCCGGCGCTCGTCGTCGAGGGCATCGACAGCCTTGTCGACGCCCTCGCGTCCGCCGGCCATCCGGTCACCTGGGACGCAGAGCTCGCGGGTGTGCGCCGTTGCTACGTGGCCGACCCCTTCGGCAACAGGATCGAGCTGATCGAGGCTTGAGGACCGTCCCGCGAGGCGGGCACAGATTTCAGAAAGGCCGGAGCACGAAGCCGGCCGGCCCGTCGGCGCGGCCGTAGATCCAGGCCAGGAAGGCGGCACGCTGTGCCGGGTCTCCGAGCCATTCGGGCACCCGGTCCAGCGCGTGGGGCAGGTCGGCGCTGACGAACTCGGCCGGCCAGTCCGAGATCGCATAGCCGAGACCGAGGTCGACGTGGTGCACCTCGACCTCGCGCCAACGCGAGATGGGCAGCAGACGGCAGGGGAGTGGAGAACCGTCGGTGCGCAGGCCATGACGCTGCCACACGACCACGGGCACCGCATCGAAGATCGAGTCCAGGCGCGCCGCCGAGTCTTCGAGGTCCGCCATGATCACGTCGGTCGGGCGCCCGGCTCCTTGTTCGATGTCCTGGTTGCGCCCGGCGGCGCCACCTGGGTACTGGGGCACGGGGCTGTCTTCGCTCGCCGAGCGGAGGATCCGCACGAAGGAGTCCGCGTTGCGGGCGAGGTGGGTGAGCACGTGGCCGACAGTCCAGTCAGGCAGCAGGCTCGGCCGGGTCACGTCCAAGTTGTCGACGGCCCCGAGCGCCGAGAGGAGCCGACCCGTTGCCTCACGCGAGCCGTTGACGGCCAGGCGGATGTCGGCGGCCTCTGGTTGTGTCAAGCCTTCTTCGGTCATCGGCTCAGGCTAAGTCAGCCGAGACTTCACGCGATCGCGAGCATCCGCTCGAGGGCCACACGCGCGTCCGCGGCGGTGGCCTCGTCGACCGTGATGCGGTTGCGGACCTCCCCCGCAACCAGACCGTCGAGCACCCAGGCGAGGTGTGGCAGGTCGATCCGGAACATCGTCGAGCAGGGGCAGACCAACGGGTCGAGGGACAGCACCGTCCGGTCGGGGTGCTCGCGGGCGAGCCGGTCGACGAGATGGATCTCCGTGCCGACTGCGATCGTGGAACCGGCCGGTGCGCTCGAGACCGCGCGGATTATGTAATCCGTGGAACCGACCCGATCGGCGATCTCGGCGACCTCGTGCGAGCACTCGGGGTGCACGATCACGATGCCGTCGGGGTGCTCGGTGCGAAACGCCTCGACGTGCTCGGTGCGGAACCGCTGGTGTACCGAGCAGTGGCCCTTCCAGAGCAGGAGCGTGGCTTCCTTGACGTCGGCGTCGGCCAGGCCGCCGAGGCGCCCGCGAGGATCGATGACCTGCATGTCCGAGGCTCCGTAGCCGAGTTGGAAGCCGGTGTTGCGGCCGAGGTGCTGGTCGGGGAAGAAGAGGACCTTCTTCCCGCGGCCCTGGCCGTTCGGGAGGTCCCCCGGGCCTTGGGATGCGACGCTCGGACCGCCGTTGCCCCCCGGGGCTTCAAGATCGAGAGCCCAGGTCAAAACTGCGCGGGCGTTCGAGGAGGTGCAGACGGCGCCGGAGTTGCGGCCCACGAACGCCTTCAGCGCGGCGGCTGAGTTCACATAGGTGATGGGCACGATCGCCTCGATGTCGGTGACCTCGGCGAGCTCGTCCCAGATCTGCTCGACGTCGTCGAGTTTTGCCATGTCGGCCATGGAGCAGCCGGCGTTCAGATCGGGCAGGATCACCTGCTGGTGCGGTCCCGTGAGGATGTCTGCGGACTCGGCCATGAAGTGCACCCCGCAGAAGACGACGAACTCGGCGTCGTGCTGGTCGGCAGCGTAACGCGACAGACCGAGGGAGTCGCCTCTCACGTCCGCGAACTGGATGACCTCCTCACGCTGGTAGTGGTGCCCGAGGATGAGGAGTCGCTTGCCGAGGCGGGACCGGGCCGCGGCGACGCGCGCCACCAGCTCGTCGTTGGGTGCCGTGGTGTAGTCGTCGGGGAGAGGCGGCTGCAGGCGGAACATTTCTGAGACCCCCTATAGAACGCTTCGTTTTTCGGCCGGCGGGGACAGCCTGGTCGCCCAACCGCGGGTATGTCGGTCACGAAGCGAATATGTCAGCCGGGATACCAGGCCGGCCGTAACCTGCACTCTAGTGCTCGAACGCCCGCAATCGGTTCCCGACGCCCCCGGCTCGTACCAATTCAGGGACGCGGCCGGCCGGATCATCTACGTCGGCAAGGCGATGTCGCTTCGCAGCCGCCTCTCGAGCTACTTCCAGGACCCGGTCCACCTCCACCCGCGCACCGCTCAGATGGTCGAACGGGCAGCCTCTGTCGAGTGGATCGTCGTCGGCAGCGACGTCGAGGCCATCATGCTCGAGTACAACCTGATCAAGGCGCACCGGCCCCGCTTCAACATCCGCCTCGTCGACGACAAGAGCTACCCGTACCTCGCGGTCACCGTCGGCGACGAGTGGCCGAGAGCCACCGTCATGCGGGGCGCGAAGCGCAGGGACACCCGTTACTTCGGCCCGTATGCCCACGCTTACGCGATCCGCGAGACTCTCGACCTGCTGCTCAGGTCGTTCCCGATCCGAACCTGCTCGGACGCCAAGCTGCGGCGCCACCAGCTCCTCGGGAGGCCCTGCCTGCTGTATCACATCGAACGGTGCTCGGGACCGTGCGTGGGTGCCGTCGGGCCCGAGGAGTACGCGAGGCTCGTGGCCGAGCTCATGGAGTTCCTCGATGGCGACACCAAGCCCGTCGTCGACCGTCTCGAATCAGAGATGCGACGAGCGGCGGGGGAGCTCGAATTCGAGCGGGCGGCGCGCCTGCGTGACCGACTGGCGACGGTGCGCCTGGCCGTCGAGCGCCAACAGATGGTGACCGACATGCCCGAGGACCTCGACGCCATCGCTATGGACGAGGACGAGCTGGCGGCGGCCGTGCAGGTCTTCCACGTCCGGCGGGGGCGTGTCGTCGGCCGCCACGGCTTCATCGTCGAGAAGGTGGAGCCGCTCACGACGGCGCAACTCGTCGCAAGGGTGCTCGAGCAGCACTACGCCGAGACCCCGATCGGGATCCCCCGGGACCTGCTCGTCCCCGAACTTCCAGAGGAAGCGGCCACCTACGAGGCCTGGCTCTCGGGACTGCGCGGCGGAAAGGTCACGCTGCGCGTGCCCGTGCGCGGCCGCAAGCGCGAGTTGTTGGCAACGGCCCGCCAGAATGCCGAGGAGCAGCTGAAGCGTCACCGCCTGCGGCGCTCAAGTGACCTTACGAGCCGCGCGGCTGCGATCGAGGAATTGCAGCAGGCCCTCGAGTTGAAGGAGGCGCCGCTGCGCATCGAGTGCTACGACATGAGCCACATGCAGGGGTCCGACTACGTGGGCTCGATGGTCGTGCTCGAGGACGGGCTCCCGAAGCGAAGTGACTACAGGCGGTTCAAGGTGACGGCCGTGCAAGGAAACGACGACTACGGCGCCATGTACGAGGTGCTCACCCGGCGTCTACGGCGGCTGAGCGACACCGCGTCGGCGGACGATGCGACCGACGACGCAGCCCGCACCGATGGCGGTGATGGTGACGACAAGTTGGCCGGGGACGAGGTCGCCGCCGACGGAGGCCGCCGGCGTGCTCCCCGCTTTGCTTACCCGCCCCAGCTGCTCTTGCTGGATGGAGGAAAGGGGCAGCTCGGAGTCGGCGTACGCGTCCTTGAGGAGCTCGGCCTGACGGGCAAGATAGCCGTGGCCTCTCTTGCCAAGCAGCTGGAGGAGGTGTTCGTGCCCGGCCGGTTGGGCCCGATCCAGATCCCTCGCGACAGCGAGGCCATCTACCTCTTGCAACAGGCCAGGGACGAGGCGCACAGGTTCGCCATCGGGTTCCACCGCGAGCTGCGCGGCCGGAGGATGACCCGCGGCACGCTCGACGGCATCGCAGGCCTCGGCCCGGCTCGCCGCCGCCGGCTCGTCTCCGAGCTCGGCGGGGTGAGAGCGGTACAGGCGGCGTCGCTTGACGACCTCCTCGCTCTCACCTGGCTGCCGCAGGCCGTGGGACGCGCCGTCTACGAACACCTGCACGCCCGGCGAGGATCGAAGGCGGGATGAGCACGACCGGGGATCCCTGGGACCGCCACGCCGCCTGGTGGCGGGAGAAGTTCACGAACGGGGCGGACCTCGAGTACGAGCTCCAGATCCTGCCGCTCGCTGAGTCGCACCTCGAGGGCGCTGCTCGCGTGCTCGATCTCGGGAGCGGTGAAGGCCATCTCGCCCGGCGCCTTGTGCGGGGATCTCCCGAACGAGAGGTCGTCATCGGGCTCGAGCCGTCGGTCGGCCAGCTCAGAAGCGCCGTTGCCCAAGGCGGTGGGCCAGTGTACGTGCGGGGGGTCGGCGAGCGCCTCCCCTTCCGGGACGGCTCGTTCGACGCGGTCGTGTGCTGCCTCGTTATCGAGCATTCCTCGGACCCCGATGCCCTCTTGGCCGAGGCGGTCAGGGTGCTCGCCGTCGGGGGACGGTTCCTGCTTTTCGTCAATCACCCGATGTTCCAAGGGACCGGGAGTGGCTTCGTGGACGACCAGATCGTTGGCGAGCACTACTGGCGCGTCGGGCCGTACCTGCGTGAGGAGATCGTCGCGGAGGAGGTGGATCCAGGGGTGTGGTTGCCGTTCGCCCACCGCCCCCTGTCGCGCTACGTCAATCCCGTCACCGGCCTCGGCTGCGTGCTCACGCGCCTCGAGGAGCCAGAGCCGCCCTTAGCCTTCCTCGAGGGCTCGACCGATCTCGAGCTCGAGTCCGCTATCCCGCGGTTGTTGTTGCTCCGCTTTGAGCGACCAGGCGCCGGGGAGATGGGAAACTAGAGCCGATGGCCGAGTATCTGATCCTTGTCGGCATGTCGGGAGCCGGGCGGTCCACAGCGGCGGCGACGTTCGAGGACCGCGGCTGGTTCGTCATCGACAACCTGCCTCCAGCACTGATCGGCAAGGTCGCAGAGCTGACGAGCCAGGCGGGCGCGGAGTACGAGCGCGTGTGCCTCGTGTCGGGGCGCGGAGGCTACGAGGGCATCGCCGAGCTCGCACCGGAGATCCGAAGGTTGCGTTCGACGGGAGCTCGTGTTCGTGTGGTCTTCCTGGACGCTCCCGACGAGGTCCTGGTTCGTCGCTACGAGGGCACCCGTCGCCGGCACCCGGTGGAGGCCGACAGCGTGCTTTCCGCCATCCAGCAAGAGCGCGAGATGCTCGACGCGCTGCACGACGAGGCCGATGTGGTGGTCGAGACCGGGACCTTGAACGTGCACGAGCTGCGCGACCGCCTGATCGAGCTCGTCGACGGCGTCGGCGCCAGCTCGGGCATGCAAACTGCGGTTGTTTCGTTCGGTTTCAAGCACGGGCTCCCGCTCGACGTCGACCTCGTGTTCGACTGCCGCTTTTTGCCCAATCCTCACTGGGTTCCAGCGCTGCGCCCCCTGAGCGGCCTGGACGCGGAGGTGCGCGACTACGTGCTCGACAACGAGGAGACCCAGGAGTTGCTTAGCCGCCTGGACGACTTGTTCGCCCTGTTGCTGCCTGCCTACGTGCGCGAAGGCAAGTCCTATCTCTCCATTGCCATCGGTTGCACGGGTGGTCGGCACCGATCGGTCGTCCTGGCCGAGGAGATTGCCGAGCGGATCCGAAGGCGTGGCTACACGCCGGTCGTCCACCACCGGGACATCGACCTGTGAGCCAAGGGGCCGCCCGCGCCGTGAGAGTGGTTGCAATCGGCGGCGGCCACGGGCTCGCCCAGACGCTGAAGGCGGTCCGCCGGTACGCGACCGAGATCACAGCCGTCGTTTCGGTCGCCGACGACGGCGGTTCGAGCGGTCGGCTGCGGGAGTTGCTCGGCATTCCGGCGCCCGGCGACCTCAGGCGCTGCATCGGGGCGCTGCTGCCGGAACCGTCCCCGCTCGGCGACGCCCTCGAGCATCGCTTCGTCTCAGGAGAGCTCGCCGGCCACGCGTTCGGCAACCTCTTGATAGCCGCGCTGGCTGCCACGACCGGGGACTTCGTGTCCGGTGTCGAAGAGGCGGCCCGCGTGCTCGGGGCGGCGGGACGCGTGCTGCCCGCCACCGAGGGCCCCGTCGTTTTGAAGGCGCAGACGGCTTCCGGCGAGCTCATCGGGCAGGTCCGTGTGAGCAAGGGTGAGGAGATTGCGGCGGTGTCACTCGCCCCGCCCAGTGCGATCCCGCCGCCGGCCGTTCTGCAAGCGATCGCCGAGGCCGACCAGGTCGTGCTCGGCCCGGGGTCGCTGTTCACCAGTGTTCTGGCGGCCTGTGTCGTGCCGGGGATCCGCGAGGCCCTTTCTGGGACGCGAGCCCAGCGCGTCTATGTCGCCAACTTGCGTGAGCAACTGCCCGAGACAGCCGGCTTCGACGTCGCGCGGCTACTCCAGGCATTGCGCGCCCACGGTGTCGACCCCGACGTCGTGCTGGCGGACAGCGCTGCGCTCCCGCTCGGTGAGTTCCCCGACGACGTCGCCCTCCTGTTAGCGGATGTGGGCGGGGCGGGATTGCGTGCACACGACCCGAGCAAGCTCGGGGCGGAACTCGCTTTGCTAGTGAACGAAGGCGTTTTGCGGTGCGCTCGATAGGTGAGAGAGAATGGCCTTGTTCCCCTCGGCCGTGAAACCGCTTCAAAAGAGCGACTGTGAGAAAGGTGATGGACGTGAGCGTTCGTATCGGCGTCAATGGCTTTGGACGGATCGGGAGGAATTTCCTGCGGTCCGTTCTCGCCCTTGAGACAAAGACCGGACAACCCTCCGGCATCGAGATCGTCGCGATCAACGACCTCGTCTCGCGCGATGTCAACGAGCACCTTCTTCGGTACGACTCCACCTTCGGCCGGCTGGACGCCGAAGTTGTCCACACCGAGAAGGGTTTCAGTGTCAACGGTCGTGAGATAACCGTCTTCGAGGAGAAGGACCCGAAGGCGATTGCATGGTCCAGCCTGGGTGTCGACGTCGTGATCGAGTCCACGGGCCGTTTCACCACCCGCGAGGCCGCGGCCGGCCACCTCGAAGGTGGTGCGAAGCGCGTGATCATCTCGGCTCCGGGCAAGGAGGTCGACGCCACTTTCGTCGTCGGGGTCAATGACGACACCTTCGACGCCGCCAAGCACTTCGTCGTCTCGGCTGCTTCCTGCACGACGAACTGCCTCGTACCGATGGTCAAGGTGCTCGAGGACTCCTTCGGTCTGCGCCAGGGACTCATGACGACCATCCACGCCTACACGAACGACCAGTCGGTCCTCGACCTCGGGCGCTCCAACCTGCGCCGGGCGCGCGCCGCGGCCGTCAACATCATCCCCTCGACGACCGGCGCCGCCCGATCGACGAGCCTTGTGCTGGAAGCGATGAAGGGCCGGCTCGACGGTGGATCCCTCCGTGTGCCGGTGCCCGATGGCTCGATCACCGACCTCACGGCCGTACTGGGCGCCAAGGTGAGTGCCGAGGAGATCAACGAGGCCTTCCGGGTCGCTTCGGAGACCGAGCGCCTCCGTGGGATCCTCGTTTACAACAAGGACGAGATCGTCTCGAGCGACATCCTCGCAAGCCCCGCCTCTTGCACGTTCGACTCGACGCTCACGATGGCCATCGCCATCGACGAGTCGACCACGCTCGCCAAGGTGCTCGGTTGGTACGACAACGAGTGGGGTTACTCGAACCGTCTGATCGACCTCGCGCTGCTCATCGGCGCAGCGTGATAGGGCTGCCATGACCCGCAGTGTGCCGCTTCTCGAGGATCTTGGGGACCTGGAAGGCAAGAGCGTCCTGGTCCGGCTGGACCTCAACGTCCCACTCGCCGATGCGCCCGAAGGCGGCCGCGTGGTGGCCGACGACTTCAGGATCCGTGCCGCGCTGCCGACTCTGTTCTGGCTGCGCGAACACGGGGCTCGCATCACCGCCTGCTCGCATCTCGGCCGTCCCAAGGGCAAGGTCGACCCCAAGTACGACATGGCACCGGTCAGGGCACGGCTCGGGGAGTTGATCGACGGCGTCGAACTGCTGGACAACCTTCGGTTCTCGCCGGGTGAGGAGGCCAACGACCCGGCGTTCGTCCTCGAGCTGGTGAAGGGCCACGACGCCTACGTCAATGACGCGTTCGGCTCCTCACATCGGGCCCACGCCTCTGTGGTGGGCCCGCCTCAGTACCTTCCCTCTGCTGCTGGGCGCCTGCTGGCTCGCGAAGTCGAGGTTCTCACCGGCCTGCTCGACGAGCCGGAGAGGCCGTTTGTCGTGATTCTGGGTGGGGCCAAGGTGAAGGACAAGATCGGGGTCCTACGCTCCCTTACGGCGCGGGCCGACACTGTTCTCGTCGGCGGCGGAATGTCGTTCACGTTCCTCCAGGCGCTCGGTCACACAGTCGGAGCTTCCCTGATCGATCCAACCCACCTTGAGGCCTGCAAGGAGCTCCTTGCTTCCCCCGGGCACATCATCCTGCCCGTCGACGCGAGGGCGCTCGCGCCCGGCCGCAAGCTCAGCATCGAGGCGCAGGCCGAGTCGGAAGAGCCTGTCGCAGACACAACGGGCCCGGACGTCGAGACCTTCGGTCTGGAGATTCCCGAAGGCTGGCGAGGTGTCGACATCGGGCCGGCCACGGTGGAGCTGTTCTCAGAGGTCATCGCCTCGGCGGCCACGGTTCTTTGGAACGGGCCGATGGGCGTGTTCGAGGACGACCGCTTTGCCGCGGGAACCAAGGCAATCGCCGAGGCGATGGCGCGGTGTCCTGGCCGCACGGTTGTCGGCGGCGGAGACAGCGCGGCCGCGCTGGCTCAGCTCGGTCTCGAGGACAAGATCGACCACGTGTCGACCGGTGGTGGTGCCACGCTCGAGTTGCTCGAGTTCGGCGACCTCCCAGGTCTTGCCGCGCTTCGTGCAGCCCCAAATGCCAAGTAGGCACCACGCAACGAGGTACCAAGAGACCCCAACAGTTGTCGTAGAGCCCACGAGATCGGACGCGAGTCTATGAGCGCGAATAGCAATGGCCGCAGGGTGCTGGTCAGCGGCAACTGGAAGATGAACCACACGCATCACGAGGCGATCCAGGTCGTGCAGAAGCTCGCCGCGCTCCTGCGAGCCGCCCCGCTTCCGGATGGGACCGACGTCTCGTTGCACCCGTCGTTCACGTCCTTGCGGTCTGTGCAGACCGCGCTCGAGTCCGATTCCATCCCGATTGCGCTCGGGGCCCAGACCTGTCACTTCGAAGATAAGGGCGCTTTCACCGGCGAGGTGAGCGCGGAGATGCTGTCGAAGCTCAACGTTCGCTATGTGATCGTTGGGCACTCGGAGCGCCGCGCGCTCTTCGGAGAGAACGACGAAATTGTCCGGCTCAAGTTGGACGCGGTGCTGAGGCACGCCATGACCCCGATTCTCTGTGTGGGAGAGACGCTCGCGCAGAGGCAAGCCGGGATGGCCGAGTCGACGGTGTCGAGCCAGCTCGTCGCTGCGCTCAAGGACCGTGGCCCCGAGGCTCTCGGGTCGATCGTTCTTGCCTACGAGCCGGTCTGGGCGATCGGGACGGGCCTCACTGCGAGTGCGGACGATGCACAGGCGATGTCGGTGGCGATTCGTGGTGAGCTGGAAGCACTCGGCGGCGACATCTCGCGGTCGATGCTGATCCAGTACGGGGGCTCGGTCACGCCAGCGAATGCCGGCGAGCTCCTCGCCTGCCCGGACGTCGATGGCTTGCTTGTCGGCGGTGCGAGCCTCGACGCGGACAAGTTCGTGTCGATAGCAAGGTCGGGACGCTGAACGACCCTGAATAGCTCCCCCGGCCAGGTAAAACAGTCAGCGCGACAAGCCGACGAGCGGGGGAGAGCCCCGGGCGGTGGTAACCTGCTGCCCGGCAAGAAGCCCGAGAGGAGGTTCCCCTAAGTGCTGACCGACATACTCGTCGCGGTCGATTTAGTGGTCGCGCTCGGGCTCGTTGTACTCGTGCTTCTGCACAGCGGGCGTGGCGGTGGACTCTCGGACATGTTCGGTGCGTCCACCGGTTCTGCGGCTGCCGGATCGACTGTCGCCGAGCGTAATCTTGACCGGATAACCGTAGTGTTCGTGCTTGTCTTCGCGTTCGTCACGGTTGCTCTGTCACTTCGGTGGAGCTGAGGAAGGCCGCACTCGCCCTCCTGGGAGGCGTCGTCGTCATTGCTGCGGCCTGCAGCGGCACGCCGCCTCCGGCGGCTGTCCCGACAAGCGGAGCCCCGCAGCTGAACCCTGGCTTCGCGGCCGGTGGGACGGTCACCGTGGCCGTGCCGTACTTGCCGAGGAATTTCAACCCATCGACGCCCGCAGGTGCGAACCGCGTGACGCAAATGGTGATGGAGCAGGTCTGGCCCCAGGCCTTCGTGATCGACCCCGAGTTCCAACCGCAGACGACGGGCTTCATCGACAGTGCCGAGGTCGTCGACCTGAGCCCTATGACCGTCAGCTACGTGATCGACCCGAAAGCGACGTGGTCGGACGGTTACCCGATCACGGTTGCGGACTTCGAGTACAATTGGCAGCAGCAGCTGAGATTCGGACCGAGCCTGGCCTCGACTGGCCTCCTCGCCGGTTACCGCGACGTCAAGTCGATCACGGGCAGTAATGACGGCAAGACCGTGAGAGTCGTGTTCGACAGTCCGTACTCGGACTGGGAGGGACTCTTCGCAAACCTGATTCCCGCCCACATAGCCGGGCGCACAGGCTGGGTCTCCGCCTTCTCCGGCTTTCACCGATCAGATCTGATTTCAGGCGGGCCCTTTATCGTGAGCTCGCTGCAGAAGGGCAAGAAGCTTGTCCTGACGCGCAACTCCAGGTACTGGGGAACACCCGCTCACTTGCAGAGCATCGTGTTCCTCGTGGAGCGGTCGGAGCGAGCCACCCTGGCGGGCTTGCAGAAAGGGAGAGTCTCGATCGCGGAGGTAACGCCCGGTCCGGAAGTCAACGGGGCTATCGCTAGCGACGAAGCAGCGAACGGTGCACTCTCGGTCACGACAACACCATCGCCGGTTCTCTGGCAGCTCGTCTTCAATCTCGACGACCCGGTCGTCGGTAACAAGCTCATGCGCACGGCGCTTGCGCTTGTCACCGACCCAGCCCAGCTCGCGGCGAACTCGGTCGGTCTCTACGACTCCCTCACGGTCAGTGCGAGCAGCCGCGTGTTTGCACAAGGACAGCCGGGAGCCGCTGATGAGGCTGTCTCGGATGTGGTGTACAACCCCGTCGAGGCGGCCAAGCTGTTCAAGTCACTTGGTTACGACCCTGACCGGTACGGCATCCTTCGCGCGTATGGAGTTGGCAACCGGCTCAACTTGACCCTCACGGGTCCGCGAGGCAACCGCGTCATCGAAATGCTCGAGCAGCAACTACAAGCCGAGTGGGCTTCATGCGGCGTCCGGTTGATCATCCACAACGTCGCGATGAAAAAGCTTCTGAAGACCACGTTGCCCCAGGGCAGGTACCAGCTCGCGCTCGCTCCCTATGTGATGCCTCCTTTCCCGACATGGAACGCCATCATCTACACCAACCCGGTGCTTCCGACGCCTGCTTCGTTTCCGCCCAATCTCCGTCCGGCCGGTGAGGTTTCGGACGGAATCTGGCTGTGGAGAGTACCGACGCCTTTGGGAACAGAGCCCGGAGCGACCACTTTGGGAACAGTGACCCGCGATATCGCAGGTCTCGAGGACTCGGACGTCGCCGCGTATTTTGAGAGGATCATGGGCGAGCTCAACACAAACGCGCAAGCGCTGCTGCTTTCAAAGCTGGACGCGGCGTTGAATCAGGACCTTCCGACGCTTCCGCTGTTCCAGGAGCCCGTCAGCGTCTTACAGCAATCTGACATTGTGAACGTCAGCGAGAGCCCGAGTTCGGCGGGCCCACTATGGAATGCTGAAGACTGGGCAATCCAGACGACTGTCCCGGCCGCTTAGGCTCGAAGAGTGGGCCGAGTGCCTGTCGACGGGGGCGGTTGGCTGCTGGGGAATGTGTTTGGGCTACAGTACGGGACGCCTTCGACGCTCGGTGAGCCTCGGTAAGGCAGCCACGTCGGAGTGGCGGAATAGGCAGACGCGCTAGCTTGAGGGGCTAGTGCCCGCAAGGGCGTGGGGGTTCAAGTCCCCCCTCCGACACGCTCCAGCTCCACGCTTCGCAGAGCTGGTACCAGGGAGTTTGTGTCTGTGTCTCGTACACCGACTCGCTCCAGCTCCACGGCACGGAGTGAGGTCCGGAGTCGCACCTGCTCAACGGCTCCCACACGCCGGTAGGTGACGTGGAGGCTGAAGGGTCCAGAAACTCCCTGTCCCGGCTTGACCGGCCATAACGCGCCCGGCGAGGCTTACCGCTCGTGGCCCTGTCCTTCCTCTATCGTCTCATCCGGCGCGTCATTGAGGTCGTTCGCGTCCATCGGATGGATGCCGCGGCCACGGACGCGGAGATCCTCGTGCTTCGCCACCAGCTGGCCGTGCTTCGCCGGCAGGTCGCCCGTCCCCGCTTCACCTGGTCCGACCGTGCTCTCGTTGCACTCCTGGCTGGCCTCGTACCTCGGGAGCGCTGGAGGTCGTTCCTCGTCAGCCCACAGACGATCCTGGGCTGGCATCGCTCGTTGGTCAAGAAGCGCTGGACATACGCGCACCGCCGACCAGGTCGTCCTACCCTTGCCAAAGAGACCGTGGAGCTGATCTGCCGCCTGGGACGAGACAACCCCAGGTGGGGCTATCTGCGCATCGTCGGCGAGCTGAAGAAGCTCGGCGTCTGCGTATCGAAGACGAGCGTCGCGACCGTGCTGCGCCGCCACGGTCTCCCACCGGCACCCCGGCGAGAGGGCCCGACCTGGACCCAGTTCCTCTCTGCCCAGGCCAAAGGAATTGTGGCCACGGACTTCTTCAACGTCGAGACCGTCCTCCTTCGGCGCTACTACGTGCTGTTCGTCATCGAAGCGCAGAGCCGCGTCGTGCACGTCCTCGGGGCCACCACCAACCCGAACGGTCCAAGGGTCACACAGGTGGCTCGCAACTTTGCCGTCGCCCTCGAAGAGGCAGGCCGGCGATTCCGGTTCCTCATCCGCGACCGGGACACCAAGTTCACCGTCAGCTTCGACGAGGTGTTCGCCTCCATCGGTGTCGAGACCATGCGAACCCCGGTCCGCTCGCCCCGTGCGAACGCGATCGCGGAGAGGTGGGTACGGACCGTCCGGGAAGAGTGCCTCGACCATCTCCTCGTCGTCTCACGACGACATCTCGAATCGGTGCTCGACGAGTACGTCCGTCACTACAACCAGGCTCGTCCACACCGTGGCCTGCACCTCGGACCGCCGATCCCCCGCTCCCTCCCACTCCCGCCAATCGACGATGGCACCGTCACCTGCCGAGAGATACTCGGCGGCATCATCCACGAGTACGAGCGGGTCGCTTGATCACAGGTCGCCCCACGGCGGCTTCGACGTGTGCGTCGGTCGCCCACACAACGCGGGCTCGGCAATCAGACAGGTAGAAACTTCGCCTGGCGACTGCATGGCTCCGCTGTGTCAACTACACCTCCCTGGGCATCGCTGTCCCCGCATTCCTGTCGATTCTCATGCAGCCGACCGTGCATCGGAGTTTTCGGACCTTTCACGTCGAGCACCACCGAGGCCCGGCTCCAGATATCTAGTGGACAGGATCGAACTCCGGGTCAGGCCCGACCGCCTGGCAGGCCTTCATTCGCCTCGGTTTCGGGGAGACCGTAGAGGTACTTCAAGATGGCGTTTGTGGGCTGCTTGACCTCCCAGTGTCCCGACGATGACGCGAGGAGCGACTGCCTATCCTCGTAGCGAAGGCAGTAAGGCAGGATTCCAAACGCGACGACGACGCGCCAGAATGGCCGTGTCCTCGGCGGCCCGTTGAACTGCGGAAGGAACGGCGAGCTGAGTCCTCTCCGCTGCCGGTTGGCACGACAGAGACGTTCTCCCCGCGTGCTCCAAGCAGTCTCCCAGGCTCTTCACAGGTGAGCGCCTTAGTCTGAGAGCGCGCCCGGCCGAGTCCAGGTTCCACAGCATCCGCGGTCATCCGCCTAGTGTCGGAGACAGTCTTGCGGGTCAGCCGATAGGGCCCGGCGGGCGCACCAACCGAGGGAGGAACGATGCCAGTTCCAATGAGTGGCGGGCGAGCCAACTTCTCGGACACCCCGTGCTAGACGTCGGGCTCAGTGCGCGAACTTACGCCGTCGAAGTCCCGGCGCCACCCATGTCGGGTCCGTTTGACAGTTACGACCCGATCATTCGCCTGGATTGGCAAGTCGATGCCGCCTGTCGGGGTATGGGATCGGATCTCTTCTTTCCGACGAGCGGGAGCGCGCTCGGTCCTGCAACGCGTATCTGCGCACAGTGTCCTGTCCTAGAAGAGTGCCGGACTAGCGCGCTTGACGATCCGTCACTCTACGGAATCTGGGCCCGCACGTCCGTACGGGAACGTCGTCGTCTGCAAGGTGAAGAGGAGTTGGGGTGGTGATGAACCGATACGGTCCAGACGACGGCACCCGGTTCCTCCTCGGTGGCTCGCCAGGCCTCGCATGTCTCTCGCGCTGACGATCGACCTGGCCTGACAGCTTGAAGTGAGACGACTCCCAAGGCACGACTGGCCGCAGATACAAGCCGAAAATGCCGAAACGGACAAACAGGCGACGCTGGCGTGGGAAGCGCTCCGGGAGGCGACGAAGCTACGGCGAGCGGTGACCGATGGCGCTATTGGGCTTGTTCCAGTGTGATACCGACGTCGCGCGTGTAAGTGAAGAGATGGCCAGCGCAGAGGCAGATCAACTGATCGAGGGCGGGCCTGCGGCTGGAATCAGTAACGATTCCTACTGGCAGCGTGCCACTGAGTCGCCGCGGGTTCTCCGCGGAGCTATTCGAGACCGCCCCATGAGCGGTCATCGCTTGACCGTGCTACCAGCTCGCTCCGGTGCACCGCACGCCACCGCTCGGCGAGTTGGCACTGTGGTCGGAGCGTTGTTCGCCCTCACAGCGCTGGCCCCGATCCTCTACGCCGTCTCGACACACGTCTATCTCGGTGGTTCGGACAGGGCGACCGCGATCCTCGAAGGTCAAGCGGTGGGCAGCGGGAATGTGTTGCTGCGCGGCTGGATCCTGACCCACGACTCGTTCTGGACGATCGACGCGTTCTTCTACGCGTTGGCCGTGCGCATCGGTGGCCTTAGGCCCGGCCTTCTCAACTTGGAGCCGGCTCTCGCGGTCGCGATCGCCATCGTGGTCGGTGCCCTTGTCGCCAGCTGGGGGCACAAGAAGGGTGCCGCCGTGGCGGGAGCCGCCACTGCCGTCGTGTTGCTCGCGCTTCCCACCAACGCAATGGCGTCCTTCCTGCTCGGCGGTCCAGACCACGTCAGCACGGCCGTCTTGGCTCTTGTCGCATTCACCGCCCTGAGGCGGGGCCGGTTCGACTGGAGGTGGGCACTGGCGGTCGCCGCACTCTGCCTCGGGATTCTCGGCGACTTCTTGATGGTTGCTTATGGCATCGTGCCGATATTTGGCGCGGGTGTGGTCGCTATGTTGCGAAACAGAATGTGGCGAGCGGGTGTCGCGGCGGTGACTGCGTCCGTCGCGGCAGTCATTGCCGGCGAGCTTTTCAGTTGGCTCGCCGGAGTGATGGGCGCGTTCAAGTCCGTCGACGGGGTGCCTTTCGCGACCTTTGCCCAGATGCTGGTGAACTTGAGGCACGTGCTGAGCTACGGAGCAGGACTCGTCGGCTTCACGTACGGCTTTGACGCCGGGGGTGTCCCTAGCGCCCTGCAGGACGTACACGTCCTAGGCGCTCTTCTGATCGTTGCCTGCTCGTTTGTTGCGGTGGCGAACCTGTCAAGAGGCGTCGTCCACGGCCGTCGAGGGGTGACCGGTCCCGGAACGGAGACCGCGCATTGGTGGCTCGACGACGTGTTGGTCCTCGCGATGTTCGGTTCGGCAGTTACGTTCGTCGTCCTGGCCGTCAGCGGAGTGCCTGGCGCTCGCTATCTCGTTCCGACGGTCGTGTTCGCCAGCGTATTGAGTGGCCGGATGGTCGCCCGGGCCTGGCACCGGCTACGACCTGGTCGCATGACCCGAGCGATCTGTTGTGTCGGCGCCGCTGTCTCTTTGTGCTTTGCGGCGGGCCTTGGCAACACCGTTGCCCAGCCCGTCCCGGTCCAGAGTGCGTCAACGCTCGCCTCCTGGCTCGAGGCGCATGATCTCCGAAACGGGGTCGGCGGCTATTGGGCAGCGAGCATCACCACGGTCGAGAGCAGGGGCGCTGTCACGGTACGACCGGTATGGGCGGACCCGGACGGCAAGCTCGGCCGGTACATGAAGCTGTCTTCCGCCGGCTGGTACGCCGATCAGCACTTCCAGTTTCTCGTCTACGAGACGCCCGTCTACCAGGGCGTCGACAGTGCCTCTGCGGCCAAGACCTGGGGACGCCCGGCGCACACTTACGTTGTCGGTGGCTACCACGTCCTCGTGTGGTCCGTCGCCTTCAGCGTCGCAGCCTCTCCGTCGTCCAGCGATCAAGCTCAGGTGGCCGCTCGCACCTCCGGCACATGATCGCCAGCCGTTCACCGACCCGTCGACGGCACTTGCGTGTCCGGAGCGTCGATCCTCACGTCGTGGGAAACTCGTGGTCCTTCTATCGCCACCTCGGACTGCTGAGTGGGCATCTACACGCGCCAGCTCCGTCGGTGCCTTCCAGGTCGAAACCGGCGTCCACCTGCTGGCTCCGGCCGGATGTCAGAGCAAGCGGGACAATAGATCCACAGTTCGCCTTAGGCGCCAAGACCCTCGGGTGCCAGTCTTTGTGGCGATTTCGTACCGCCGGGGACACTCAATGTGACGGTTTCATCCTGGGTCCGGGTGGCACGACGCCAATCCACCGAAGAGGTAGGCCGCACACGTTGCTCCCTCTCCATGCGGGCGCGAGGCTTGTTGTTCCCACGCTTGCTGCGGGCGACGTTAGTCGACGACGAGACACGTGTCGCAGACAATGGCGTTGTCGTGATCGGAGGTCACATGCGTAGGTCACTCATAGGCGGCCTGCTCGTGGTAGTAGCAACCTCTCTGCCACTCCTGGCGAGCCCTGCCTCGGCGGTCACCGCGAGTCCGCGAGCCGCGCCGTCGATCGGAAGACAGTTGGCGGAACTGAAGGGCTCCGACACTCTTGCCGGTGATGCCGTCGGCGTCTCGGTGGCCATCTCGGGCACGACCGCTGTCGTGGGAGGGCCGGGCTCTGCCAAGGATGCCGGCCGGGCGTACGTGTTCACGAGCACAGCGGCAGGCTGGCAGCAGGCCGCCGAGCTGAAGGGCTCTGACACCGTCGCCGGTGACTACTTCGGCTACGCGGTGGCCATCTCGGACACGACCGTCGTCGTGAGTGCACCGGGCTTCGCCAAGAACGCGGGGCGGGCCTACATATTCGCGAGAACGGCGACAGGTTGGAAGCAGGCTGCCGAGCTGAAGGGTTCCGATACCGTCGCCGGTGATTACTTCGGCGACTCGGTGGCCACTTCGGGCACGAACGCCATCGTGGGCGCCGACGACCATACCAAGAGTGCCGGCAGGGCGTACGTGTTCACCAGCACGGCGGCCGGTTGGAAGCAGGTGGCCGAATTGAAGGGGTCCGACACCGTCGCGAATGATGGCTTCGGATACGCAGTGGCCATCTCGGGCACGACAGCCATCGTAGGTGCACCGGACCACGCTAAGGATGCCGGCAGGGCGTATGTGTTCACCAATACGGCGGCCGGGTGGAGGCAGGCAGCCGAACTGAAGGGTTCTGACACCGTTGCCGACAACGGTTTCGGCGTCTCGGTTGCCATCTCGGGCAAGACAGCCATCGCAGGCGCACCAGGCTTTTCCAAGGCTGCAGGCCGGGCCTACATATTCGCGAGAACGGCGACGGGTTGGAAGCAGGCCGCCGAACTTAAGGGCTCCGATACCGTCGCCGGTGATGACTTCGGCTACACAGTGGCCATCTCGAACACGACCGCCGTCGCGGGTGCGCCGAACTTCTCCAAGGCTGCCGGCCGAGCATACGTGTTCACCAGCACGGCGACCGACTGGAAGCAGGCTGGCGAATTGAAGGGCTCGGATACTGTCGCCGCTGATTACTTCGGCTATTCGGTGGCCATCTCGGGCACGACGACCGTCGTGGGTGCCGACGGCCACGCCAAGAGTGTCGGTCGGGCCTACGTGTTCGTGGCCTGAAACTTCTTAGTTGACCGTTTCCCGACTAGCGGTTTGCCTCACGCCGCAACTAGGTGATGGGCCCACCTGAACCGCCCGAACTGCATGTCCCGCAAAGCTTTGGAGCGCGGCCACACCTCTTCAGTCGCTAAACGACCGCCGCTGGGCGTTGCGCGTAGATAGTGATGGTGGCGCTGCAGCCGAGAGCTGCGGCCACCGGCGCCCACACGAGACCGATCAGCGTCAATGGAACTGCGGAGATCACTGCAACAACAGACAGCAGCGAAGACTGACGCGTATGTGCCAGGCGCGTCTCGCGCCGTCTCACGATGCCATACAAGAGGTTGAAGGGGAAACCCATGATGTTCTGCAGCGTTTGCACGAAGCTGAAGACGTCGTATTCCGGCGCGATGTGCACTACCTCGCGGGGCTCAAGACCGGCGTCAGCGAGGAGGTTCGTCAGCGTGGCAGAGGTGAAGTGAAACAGATGGCGAGGAACATCGAGGTGAAACCAGCCGGCTTTGCCGATTCTGGCTTCGAGAGACCGGAAGTCTGGTACAGCGATCATCAACACTCCACCGGGACGCAACACGCGCGCGACGTCGTGCAATGTCCTCGCGGGATCGTGCATGTGCTCGACAACGTGCCAAAGCACTACAGCGTCATAGCTGACGTCCTCGGCAAGAAGCTCGTCAAGGTTCTGAGCCCGAACATCGAGATTCAGCACGTTTCGGGCATGGTGTGCGGCACCGGCTGAACGCTCGGTCCCACGTGTCTCCCAGCCTCGACGCTGCATCTGGTGGAGAAGCCAGCCCGGGCCACAGCCCACATCCAACACTCGACCCGGGCCACCCGTCATTCGCTCGATGCGGTGGATTCGAGCTCGATTGACAAGTGACAAACTCCTGTCGAGGTCCAGCCTGTACCGCTGGGATGCACCGTAATAGGACAAGGGGTAGTACCGGTCGAGTTCGTCAGGCGATAGCTGAGGGGCAGTGCAAGCCAAACCGCACGCTGCGCATTCCACAATTTCGAATCGGTTTCCGGTGATCGGATCGCTTGCTCCGAACAGGCGTTGTGCTTTAGTCCCGGGATGGCAGGGGCAGCGGCCCTGGTTCATCGACCGAGCCTATCGACCCTGCAGACTTCGATACGCCACGACACATGCGCCGATTGTCGGGATAGACCATGGACTCGTCGCAGTCGGTGAGGTACATCGTGACGACCCGGACGACCGGATGCGAACCGCCGTCCGTCAGGTCATGGGTGTCTTCGCTGAGCTCGACCGCAAGATGATCGCGAAGCGCCCGCGGAAGGGCCGCCTCGCGAAGGCAGCCGCGGGCCGCAAGGCAGTGGGCGACTACCCCTTCGGCTACGCCGCCATGCTCAGGTGATCAGAGAGCGACTCGGCGGTCGGCCAAAGATCCTTCTCGGCGTAGACCGGCTCGACTACACCAAGGGTATCGTCTCCCGTCTCATGGCCTATAAGGAGATGCTCGCCGAGGGCACGATTTCGGTGCCGGAGTGCGTCATGATCCAGGTCGCCGTTCCTACCCGGGACAACTTGGGAACCTATTGCGACGAGCGAAGACAACTCGAGAAGCTAATAGGTGACCTGAACAGGGATTTCGGACAGATGGGCGCTCCGGCGGTGCACTACCTCCGTCAGAGCCTCCCCATCGAGGAACTAGCCTCGAAAATTCGTCCGGCCCCGGGAAGCTGATCTGACGGAGCACGGTTCAGCGGTGACGCTGGGAAGACAATGCGAGTGTCTGGCCGTGTCGGGGCGCGTTGGTTGAGAGATCCCTGCTCTTATCGGATGTCACGCCCTCGGGAGAATCACCGTTGTCGGGTCGGGCGCCGGGACCCTGCTTGTTATGGGAAAGCGGTCCGCAGCCTTAAGAAGGCCCGCCTGAGCGCGCCAGCCCACGGCCAGGTCTCGTCCAGCCGCAAGATGAGCCGTCCGCCGTGACGCACGAGGACGGCGGCAACGTGCAGGATCCGGTAGCGGAGCGTCTTCGGCTCGGCCACCTTGAGCCCGCCGTCGAGGCAGGTCATCTGCGTCCAGGCGATGAGCGCCCCGGCGATGAGGCTGGCGGCCACCCAGGCAAGGTTCTGGGTGAAGCTCGCGAAGGGCAGGTTCTGTAGCCCGCAGTCCTTCCAGCACCGGACCCGGTCCTCGACCCGGGCATGGCCACGGTGGCGGCACTCGAGTACTGCGGCGTCGATCTCGAGGGCACTCGCGTTCGTGATGAAACACGTGTGCCGAAAGCCCTCCGAGGTGTCGAACAAGCTGAGCTGGGCACCGGGGTGAGGATGCTCGCGCCGGGAGATGAGGCGTGCGTCTTCACCCCAGGTAGACAAGTCCATGAGATCTGTGAGCTCTGCCACCTGAGCCCCGTCACGGACGGTCCCGTCCGCCTCGATGGCTTCGACCCAGTCCTCCTCTTGGAACAACAACAAGGCCTCTCTCACACTTGCGTCGACAGGATGGCCGATCGAGTACTCGATGTTCGCCTCTGTAAGGCCGCTGACAAAGTCATGGGTCGCCCCGGCCGAGTCGGCTCTCACGAGAATGTGATGTCGGACGAGGCCCGCTTCGTCACCGGGCTCGTGGCCAGCTTGGTACTCCACAGGGAGGGAGCCGATCGCCTGGTCCAACAACTCGAGGTGGTCGTCGGCATCGTTCGCGCCGGCGTTGCCCGGACGGAGCATCAACGCGAGCGGCTCTCCGGTCGTGTCGCACCAGGCCCCGAGGGGATGAAAGCCATAGCCGCGCTTGTAGGTCGGTGCGGCATCTTGTTTCTCGGAGTGAACATCTAACAGCGTGGCGTCGAAGTCGATCGTGATGTCACCTGGCGGCGTCTCGGCCCAGACGACCTCGCGTGTTCCTGCCACCGCCTTTGCGATCGCACGCAGCTCGGGAGCGGTCGTTGCCTTCACCGCCCTCCAGGCGGTCGTCACGGACGCGACCTCTCCGAACAGCTCAGAGTTCTTCCCCAAGGCGTCGATGTCACAGAGGCAGTCGGCTCCATCGGCAATGGCGACGGCGAGATGAGTGAGGACCACGCCCGGATCGTGGGTGTGCCACGAGATGCCGCAGTCGGCCATCGCCTCGGACAACCTGCGTGTCAGTCCAGTGCGATCGGCGAACTCGCACAGCAACGCGGTGCCCGCGTGGGAGACGAGATTGCGGCCGTCGGTAGTTACCTCGGCGCGGCGGACCGAGCGGCTACGATGCACCTTCAAGGAGGCCTCCTCCTGGGTTGTCTGACTGCTTTAGAACACAGCCATTCTCCCAGCTGAGGAGGCCCTTTTACGCGGATACTGGCAGGCTCATGCCGCTATCGCGCGAATAATCGAGGCTAGTTGCGCTCTACTGTGCAGCCGATGTCCTTCTCGTGACCTCGTATAAGAACGGGATGAACCTTGTGGCCAAGGAGTACGTGGCCAGCCGCCTACACGACTCAGGGAGCGTCGTGCTCAGTGAATTCGCCGGAGCAGCCGAATCGATGTCGGCCGCGTACCTGGTGAACCCGCACCACCGGGAGGCGCTCAAGAGGGCGATCTTGGCCGCGCTTAAGTCCTCGATAGCGGAGCAGAGACGTCGCATGACGTCCCTACGCCACGCTGTTCGGAGCTGGACGAGTGCGCACTGGGCCAACGAGTTCCTCGGTGTCCTCGAAGCCATGAGAGCGACGGCTGCGCACCGGTCCGTCCGTCTCGGGTCCACGTCATGACAATCGGCTGTGAGACTCAATTGTCCGTAGCCAGCAAGCAATATCGATATCCCGGCAAGCCACTTCGGTTGGTGCATTAGCAGCCTGAATCACCGTTTGGCACAGACCGTGCCGCCTCCTGCTGGAGGATCGCCGCGCATGCAAAGCTCGTTGCTGCGCCGAGCCAGGCGCGGACCGAAGCCCAGTTGCTCATAGGCCTCGCTATGGTCGTACTTTTCTCGCAGCTGGTCGGGGTTTGGCGCGAGTCACTGCGAACCGAGATCACGCCGCGCTCGGAGACGAAGGGAAACTCGGCGACCCATCTCAACGAGAGTGCTGACGACGAGCGCCGCGCTGAGCGCCAGAAAAAGCCCGATCCATGGACGGTTCTCGAAGGCTTTGCCACCGAGGCGACCCATGAAGAAGGCATAAGTGGCCCAGATCGAGCCGGCGATCGCTGTCGCGCCGAGGAAGCTCCTATGCCGGTAGCCGATGAGGCCACATGTGAGCGTTACCGCTGTTCGACCTCCTGGGATGAAGCGACAGACGATGATCAGACGCGCACCATGGTGCTCGAGTGCACGCTCGGCCCACGTGTGGCGATGGGTGCCCTTTTCACCCGAGAAAAATCGGCGATCGACTCTTGGTCCGAAATGCTGACCGAGGAAGTAGGACAGATTGTCGCCAAGGAACGCGCCGAAGGCGGCGAGCGCCACGAGCACCGCGATTCGCAAGTCCACACTGCCGGCTGTTGCTACGCCGAGAGCAATGATCGCGGTCTCGCTCGGAAGGACCGGAATGACGGCGTCGAGGCCCGGGATGACGAGTGCTACGACGTACGAGATCGGTGAGTCGACCTGGAGCACCGAGATGTCGATCATGGATGCCGACCCGCGATGGCTCGCTTGGTGTCTAGAGGTCGGCGCTCAGGAAGAAGGCTGGCCCAGATCGATGTCGAAATTCAGGACTACTTGACGACGGCGATGGTTTTCATCGCCGAAACCGACCGCCTGAAGTTGTGGCTGCCGTTGTAGGTGGCTGCCATCAGGTGGTTGCCAGTCCTGAAGTAAGTAGCCGGCAGCGCGGACGAGCCCCTGCCTTCCGACAGCGTGATCTGACAGTTCGCGCCAGTTATCGTGACGGTCCCAGTTGGCGTTTTGCCTGGGTACTGCGGCGAGACGCTGACCGAGAGCTGCTCGACCTGCTCATGTCCGTAGGTGACCTGTGTCGCGGACAGCTCGAGGCTTGTCGTCGTCGTGGCCGTGTCGATGGTGATGGTCTTTTTCGCCGAAGCCGAGTGCTTGAAGTCTGAACTTCCGAGATAGGTGGCGACCATGTTGCGGCTGCCCGCGTTGAAGTAAGTAGCCGGCAGCGTGCACGAGCCCCTGCCTTCCGACAGCGTGATCTGACAGTTCGCGCCACTGATCGTGACGGTCCCAGTTGGCGTTTTGCCTGGGTACTGCGGCGAGACGCTGACCGAGAGCTGTTCGACCTGCTCGTCGCCGTAGGTGATATTCCTCGCAGACACCTCGAGACCTGTCGTGGTTGCTTCCGTGGCCGTCACCGAGGCGACCGAGAAGGCCTGGACCGGGGTGGAGCTCGAGGTGCCATAGGAGTAGCTCGGGAGCGAAGACGACGGGATGGCCGGGCTGTAGGTGGCGAACACCTGGCTGTAGGCGCCCCCGGCGAGCTCATAGGCCGTGAGCGAGCAGGAGGCCGAGGAGCTGTAAGCGCTGATCGGGGCCAAGGTGGCGTCGCAAAGCTTGGTCGAGGTGTTGTAGACCGCGACCGTCCCCTTGGGGTAGCCGTAGCCCGAGTGGCCTGTGACCGTGACGGTGAAGACCTCGGAGGTCTCAGAGCCGTAGGCCACCGAGGCCGAAGACAGCCCGAGGCCGGTCGTGGTCGCCACCAAACCCACCGAGAAGGCCTGGCCGCTGGCGGGGCTGGCAGCAGCGTCGGCGATAGTGGACGCGCTGAACGAGGTGTTCGCGTAGGTGCCAGCTGCCGGGTTGATCACCCCGGTTATCTGCACCGAGACGGTCGTGGAATTGCTCACCGCCACCGGAGTGGCGATCGTGACCGTACCTGCTGCCGTCGCAGGGGTCGCGGTCACCGTGGTGCCGTTCACCTTGTAGGCCGAGGCCGCCGAGGGGAACGTCGTCGAGTCAGGAGCGCTGATCGTGATGGTGTCACCTATCCCAAGCGCGCCGTTCGTGCTCGCGTTAAAGCCGACCGTCCAAGTGGCGCTACCAGCGCCGACCGACGAGGACGGGCTAACGGACACGCCTGAGACGACGGAGCCGAAGCTGAGCCCGCTGGCGAGGCTCGAGGCGGTGGTGTCGGCGGTCGTCGAGACACTGAACGAGGTGTTCGGATAGGTGCCCACGCCCGGGTTGTCAACGCCGGTTATCGCGACCGAGATCGCACTTGAGTTCCCGACCGCCACCGGAGTGGCGATTGTGACCCTGCCCGCGGCCGTCGTCGGGATCGCGGTCACCGTGGTGCCGTTCACGTTGTAGGCGGACTTCGCCGAGGGGAAGGTCGTCGAATCGGGAGCGCTGATCGTGATGGTGTTGCCTATCGTGAGCGCCCCGCTCGTGCTGGTGGTGAATCCGACCGTCCAGTTCGCGGACATGGCCCCCTGGCGGTCAGAGGGTGCGAAGCTCACCGAGGCAACCGAGAAGGCCGGGGACAGGGCGGGACCCTTAAGCCCGGCCAGTTGCGTTGCAACCGATGGCGTGGTCCTCGGACTGGCGGTAGCCGCTAACGCGGTTGCTCGCCAACAACGGAAGTGAGATCGCTGCTGCGGCGAGTACTGCGGGCAGCTGAACCATGCGGGACTTACGCATTTGACACCTCAGATTTAGGGAGAAAGTGGCATGACGTGAATCGTGAGTTTGGGCCACCGACTCGTTTCCTCACATATCAGTGGACGTCTTGATCCCCTTGCACACGCTTCTCCTGAGTTAACGCCGCCGATGTGCAAGGACTCTGGCATCGCTGTGAAGACAAGGTGGAGATTGGGCTCGAACGGTCTAGAGCGCAGAACTCCGCCTGTGGTTTCAACCGGGGCCTGCCAAGAGCGGATCAGGCGCCCGCGTGAAGAGATCCGGGCCTCCGATGTCACTTGACTCGCCCTGGGCGAAGGACGCGCCAATACTTGAGGCTGGAGGTGGTACCGGATGCCCACGGTGATGGTGGTCGAAGACGAGTACAAGCTCCGGGAACTCATCCGCTCCTACTTGGAACGAGCAGGCCTCGCGGTCCTCTCCACCGGCTCGGGAGCCGAAGCGCTCAGCTTCGCCCAACACAGCCCAGTCGACCTGGTGGTGCTGGACCTCGGCCTCCCCGACGTGTCGGGCGAGGAGGTGGCCCGCGAGCTGCGGGCGACCTCGGATGTCCCCATCGTGATGCTCACGGCTAAGAGCGAAGAGAAGGACCGCATCGCTGGGCTCGAGTTGGGGGCCGACGACTATATGACCAAACCGTTCAGCCCCCGCGAGCTCGTGCTCAGGGTTCAGGCGGTACTCCACCGAGGACGTTCGCCGGCCGAGGCTGCTGCTCCAACCTCATACGGAGAAGGCGAGCTGGTCATCGACGAGGAGCGTCGCCGCGTCGAGGTTCGAGGCGCGACCGTCGAGCTGACGCCAACCGAATGGGGCATTCTGGTGGCCTTAGCGACCGTTCCCGGGCGGGTTTACTCACGCTACGAGATCATCAACCGGGTGCGGGGCTATGAGTTCGAGGGCTATGAGCGCACGGTCGACTCGCACGTGAAGAACCTGCGGCGGAAGGTCGAAGCTGACCCGTCTTCTCCCCGCGTGGTCCAGACTGTCCTCGGCGGCGGCTACCGCTTGGGCTTGCACCGCGACAAGTAGCCGCAGTGGCCACCTGGAAGCTCGGCGCCCTTGGTGCCCGCTTGGCGGTCACCCTGATAGGCGTGGCCTTGGCCGTGATTGCCATTTTCGCCTTGGTGACCCTCACCATTGAGAACAATGACGTTGGGCGCCTGGCCGCGACCCAGCGCGCCCAGACCGCCAAGGCGGTTACCTCTGTTCTCGACAACGCCTACCGGGCCAACGGCGCATGGACAGGAGCCGATCTCCAGCCTGCCGTCGACTTGGCTGGCATCGCGGGAGCCGCTCTTGCACTTGATGCTCCTGACGGCAGCGTTCTGTTGCGCAATGGCCCGGAAGGTCTGCTGGGTTCCCCCGACGCGACGCAGGTTCGCAAGGCCCTGCTGGTCTCAGGACAGGAAGTGGGAGTCTTGCGACTCGCCTTCCCGGCCGGGGGCCTGACGCCTGCGGACCGACGGTTGCGGACCGAACTGGCCGAGGCCTTGGGTGTGAGCGCCGGCTTGGCCATTCTGGTGGCAGTAGTGGTGGCCGGGCTTGCTACCCCGGTACTTGTTAGGCCCATCCATCGGCTGACAGTTGCAGTCAGAGCACTCCAGAGTGGTGTCAGCCAAAGCCGTGTCGGCGAGCCCGCTGGACCTGGCGAACTAGGCGAGCTCGGCCGTAGGTTCGACGCTATGGCGGCGTCTCTCGAACACCAAGAGCAAATGCGACGGACCATGTTGGCCGACGTGGCTCATGAGCTGCGGACACCCCTCGCCATCTTGCAGGCTGAAACGGAGAGCCTCGTGGACGGTGTCCGTGACCCCACGCCCGAGGCCCTGGCTTCCCTTCACCAAGAATCCATTCGCCTAGGGCGCCTCGTAGAGGACCTCCAGACTCTTGCCTCGGCCGAGGCGGCTGGCCTGAGCCTTGAACGTCATGTTGTCGATTTGGCTGCGATAGCGGCTGGTGTGGCCGACTCTCTGACCGGTCGCTTCCGGGCGACAGGGCTCGACCTGGAGCGGACTCTGTCGCCGGCTGTGGTCTGGGCTGACCCTGATCGGATGCGCCAGGTAGTGACGAATCTGCTCATGAACGCAGCAAAGTTCACCCCGCCGGGGGGTCGGGTCGATCTCGTCGTTCGCGCCGCTGCGTCCAACGCCTATCTCGAGGTAGCAGACACCGGACCGGGAGTTGATCCTGATGAACAAGACCGAATCTTCGAACGGTTCTTCCGTGGTGCCGCCGGTCGCAAAGCGGGCGGGACCGGAATCGGCCTAACCGTCGTGCATGAGCTCGTGCAGGCCCATGGCGGAGAGATCCAACTACAAAGCTCACCCGGCAAAGGAGCTCGCTTTGTCATCCGCCTACCCCTGGTTACAGACCGCCCACCGGACTGAGAACTTGTCGGGCGCTATCTCCACTTCGTCTCCATTCCACCCTCACGTGGCGTTCGCATCCCTGCGCTGAACTGAGTCGTGTCCTGCCGAATGATGGTCAGGACTGAGGAGGTAGGGCAATGGACGGCGATGTCGCTGGGATCATGGCCCGAGCTGGCAGCCGCGCCGGCAAAGGTCGGTCATGACCCTGGCACGCGCACCGCTGCCTTGGGGTGTGGTCGCCAGCAGGCCCTCCTCAGAAAGCGTCTTGGCCCGGCTGTTCGGCGAACGGCCGGGCCGAGATGACGCGTCTTGCCCTTTGCGTAAGACACCTCTCGGCACTCTGGAGTGCGTTGGGCACGTCTGGTGACGATCACGAAGCAGCCCACCGCTGGTAAGGACAGACAGTCCCAAGGCAGCTGGGAGATGTCTCAACCGTGGGGACCTTTCCAGAGCCACACCTTCCAAAGACTGCCCGGCTGGCGGCGTATGGGTGTCGCGGCCGCGCTCGCGGGCATTATTGGCGGCCTCGTCGGTGCTGGAAGCGTCACCGTATTCGATAGGCATTCGCCTGCCCCTGTCTCAGCGGCGGCGCCGAGAAGCCCGGGAGTCCTGAACGTACCGGCGCTGCTGGTCAAGGTTCTGCCCGGCGTGGTCTCGATTCAAACGCGCTTTGGTACAGGTGGGGTGGGTGTCGGGACCGGCATGGTGATAACACCCGACGGCGAAGTTCTCACCAATGCCCACCTCGTGAATGGGGCCACCTCGATCACCGTGACTCGATATGGCACGAGGGGTGCACTGCCCGCACGCCTCGTAGGCGCTTCCTCCGAGGACGACGTAGCACTCGTCCGTATCGAAGGCGTGGAGGATCTTCCGACGGTCACTCTTGGAACCTCGGTTGACGTTACGATCGGGACATCCGTCGTAGCCGTAGGCAGTGTCCTCGGGCTTTCAGCTGGGACACCGACGGCAACCGAGGGCATCATCTCCGGCGAAGGACGGTCGATCACCACTGATCAGAACGGCCAGAACGTCAGCCTGGAGGGTCTATTTGAGACCGACGCTGCAATCAACCCCGGAAACTCAGGGGGACCGCTTTTCGAGTCCAGCGGCCGCGTTATCGGGATCAACACCGCCGTAGATGTCTCCGCTCAGGGTGTCGGTTTCGCCATCCCGGTGGATCAGGCCAAGAGTTTGCTTCCCCAGCTTCGCGCCGGTGGGACGGACGGAACCGCCAATGACTTCCTCGGGATCGAGGGGGTGAGTCTCACGCCCGCCATCAGAGACGCCTCCGGTTTGGTGCCAACCACCGGAGTCGTGATCGCTCACGTCGCGGCAGGCTCTCCGGCCAAGGCTGCCGGTCTCCTGCCAGGCGACGTCATCGTGGCCATCGATGGGGCGTCTATAACCGATGCCGTCCAGCTTCGCCAGTTGGTGGCAAGTGCCAAAGTCGGCCAGCACCTGCAACTCCAGGTGATCCGCGGGTCGACCACAACCGTTCTCACGGCGACCCTGGTCGCGACACCCCTCAGCACACGCTGAGCCGGATGGGCGTGTGGGTCACTTTCGACTAACCCTTTTCCAGTTCCTACGCGGAAACGTGCAGCGCAACGGCAGCCTCTTAGTGCCAGGGAACCGGCTGGTCGTGACCGCTTCGAGGCTGGATGATCATCGACCGACATGAGGGTAAGCAGGTCATACCTGGGCGACCCGGACGCGACAAGAGCCGACTAGTGGGCTCGCTGCCGATGCGCAAACAGGCAGCCCGAAGGATGTCTTGTGACGTCCATGAATCATCTCCACGCGATCTCCACAGCTCGTCCTCTTCACTTGCACATCTCCTTGTTTAGCTGTGCTTTGGCTGGATTGATGCCGGGACCCGTGAAAAGCGGGTAAGGGTGGAGAAATTGCGAGGAGCTCCTAACCTAAGGCAAGTCTTAGTCACTAGCACACCCCTTGAACGGCTCGAAGCTCGGGCCGTCGGAAGCAGGGAGAGGGCCCCCCACTGCGGGGGCCCTCTCCGGCTTTTCCGGGAACGGTCGTCACGTCGCACTATCGGCGGGATCCTGGCGTAACTTGGCTGCGGGTGTGCTGGCCCCCGCAACCTTGAACTCGAGCCGGCGAAGAGCAGCCTGTGGGTGCCGACAAACCCATCCAGGCCATCCGACCTGGCCTTTCGTTGGCCGACACTGATGGCGAAGAGGGTATGTGGCGCTCTTGTTCCTCCACCTGGCTTTTATTCGTCTGGTCCAGCTGCTCCGGCTCTCGAGGTGTGGGCAGGAGTAGCTGGCCATCGAGGTCGTCATGATCGGCCACGAGGTCTGCATTTTGCGCCGCCAGGTTGCTCGTCCGGCCCTGCGGCCGGCGGATCGAGCAGTGCTTGCGTGATTGAGCCGGCTCCTCTCACCCCTTCGCCGAGGCCACTTTCTCGTCCAACCCGAGACCCTGCTCCGCTGGCGGCGGCGGCGATGGACCTGTGCGCATCGATGGCCTGGACGACCGGCACTGCCGCCGAGCATCTCGCAACTCGTCCTTTGACTGGCAAAGGATACCCGATGTGGGGATATCGCCGAATCCACGGGGAGCTCGCCACGATGGGCGTCAGACTTGCGCCTTCGAGTGTGTGGGCAATCCTTCGCCGTCATGGCGTCGAGCCCACGCCCAGACGGGCGGGTCCGAACTGGGCGCAGTTCTGACGAGTACAGGCAAAGACCATGCTGGCCTGCGACTTCTTCACGGTCGACACGGTGCTGCTCCGCCAGCTCTACGTCCTGTTCTTTGCCGAGATCGGCACGCGGCGCGTCTACATCTCGGGCGTCACCGCCAACCCGTCGGGGGAGTGGGTCACCCAGCAGGCGCGCAACGTGAGCGCCGTGCTCTCAGAGCGTTCCCGAGCAGTCAAGTTCCACATCCGGGACAGGGACACCAAGTTCACCACCAGCGTCGACGAAGTCCTCCGCACGGAGGGCATCAGAATCATCCGCACGCCCGTTCGAGCCCCTCGCGCGAACGCGATCGCCGAGCGTTTTGTTGGCACGACCCGTCGAGAGTGCCTCGACAGAATCCTCATTTTCGGTCGCCGCCATCTCGAGCAGGTTCTGGCCGCGAACGCGGCCGCGAGCGGGTCGTCGAAGAGCCGATCGGGACGCTTGCTCTCCCGTGCACACCCGGCCGCTGTCACCTTCGCAGTCATGGCGAGCGCGGAAACAGCAACAGAGAGATGATTCCCGCCTGCCACGCCGAGCATCCTTGGCGCCGAAATCCGGTCTGGTCTGAGAAGAGCCATATCCGCGTCTCAGGGAGCGCCTAACGTGGCCACGCGTCGCGAGCACTAGCCCGATCAGCTAGTGCCCATAGGGCGTGGACCTAAGCTTCGAGTCGGTGGGCGAGACCTCGGAATGGCCCCGGGCGGGGCCCAGATGGTGGAGTGGCGACGGTTTCGAGGTTTCCAGGCCAGGGGATTAGGCGACCCGGCAAAGCTCTGACCAGCCACTATCCGCCTCGAGGGGGCGTGGAGCTAAGGGCTCACCGCACGTTTGAGTGAGCAGTCTTCGGGGTGAGCGTGTAGTTCCAGTCCCCGTGGAACTCGTGCCGGGTGAGGGGCAGGGCAGCGAGTTCTTTGTCGGAGATCTTGACCCCCGTCTCGTAGTAGCCCTCGTCCCGTTCGGCGCGGATGCGCAATCCCTTCTTCGTCGTGGTGGCGGCGATCAGCTCGACGATGGTCCGGTAGGACTCGAGTGGCCGTCCACGCCAGTTCATCGAGATGAAGCTGAACATGCGGTGCTCGATTTTGTTCCACTTCGAGGTGCCGGGCGGGTAGTGGCAGACCGTGATCTCAAGACCGGTCTCCTCGGCCAGGCGGGCGAGCTCTTTCTTCCAGGCACGAACCCGGTAGCCGTTCGAGCCGCCGGCATCCGCGGTGATGAGTAAGCGGGTGGCGTCGGGGAAGCGGGGCCTTCCCATCGAATACCACCAGCGTCGGATCGTCTCGACGGCGAATTCGGCCGTGTCGGTCCGGTTGCCGACCGAGACCCAGCCCTCGTCGTTGGCGAGGTCATAGACCCCGTAGGGAACGGCCCGTCCGAGCTTTCTGTCGACGAAGTCGTGCGTGCGCACCCTCGTCGGCTCGCCCGTCGGGTGCCACTCGGTCCCGGTGTTCTTGAACTCCCCGACAAGCTCCTTCTTCTTCGTGTCGACGCTGATGACCGGCTGGTCGTCGTTCACGAAGGCGGTCGCCTGCTCGTTCAGGTAGGAGAACTGGGCGTCCCGGTCGGGATGCGCGGTGCCCTCCTTCTCCTTGGCGGGCGCCTGCAGGCTGTAGCCGAGCGACTTCAAGATCCGCCCGACGGTGTCGTCGGAGACCTTGAAGCCCTTTGCGACAAGGGCATCGGCGAGGTGGCGCGTCGACTTGGAGGTCCAGCGCAAAAGCGACATCGGATTGCCGCGGGTGTCGGGATGCACGATCTCGTCCAAGGCCTCGACCAGTCCGGGCTGCTTGTCGATGAGAGGACGGTCACCACCGCCCAGGGCACGCAGGCGTTCGGAGGGCTCGATGCCGGCGGCGACCTCGCGTTCGGCCTTGATGACGGTGTTGCGGCTCATGCCCGATGCCACCGCGACAGCGCTCTTGCCTCCCCGGCCGAGCATCTCGGAGGCGGCACCGGCCACGACCCTGCGCTGGCGCTCGTTCAGGTGAGGAAGGACGACCTCGAAGAATCGCGCGAGTTCCTCAGGTCCGACCTCCACGTCCTCACAATACTACGCGCGCACTAACTTGCGGAGGACCCTAAGTTTCGCGTCGGTCCTCCGACACCGACTTGTACCCCCACAGCGGCAGGAACAGCGCAGGCCAACGAGGGTGCGCCGGGTGTGTGGGTACAACTCGGTTGTAGTCGGGATTCCCGCTTGGCTCCCCGGGGTATCACGCCGACTCTGGCGATATTCCGGCGCATCTTTGAACGGCGCCAGCGGCACCAGCTTGCGACCGCGATGTCCGATGAGGTCGTTTTGCACCCTGCGGTGCACGTGGCCCACATAGCGGTTCGGAGCCGCCACGACACGGAAGGGGTTGCCGTCATGTCACGCCACACCACGAGCTCCTGGCGCGAGCCTCTTTCACCCCGAGTTGAGCAAGCGACCTACTTCTGATCCGGTGCCGGCGGCAGCGACAACAGTCGGCCGAAGCAGGGTCGGTTAGCTCTTCGCCCTCACAGGCTCAGGAACCCATCGCCTCGAGCGCTTCATTGAGAGCGGCGAAGGCGAGGTCGAGGCGCTTTTGACGCCGGCGGTTGGTCTCGTGATTGGCCTCGGCGGCGACGTAGCCGATCAGCTCGTCGAGATCTTCTTCGGAGGCGACGAGAACAATGCACGTTGTCGACGCCCGCGCCCCGAACACGAGGCGTTCGCAGTCGCTGTCGAGCAGTCGCAGATCCCGCAACGCGGCGCATACTTCGTCAGTCACCGGAACCTCGCTTACAGAGAAGTCAGCTCGCTGGGCACGGGGCCGCCGGAGGTCGAAGTACGAGCCTTCCCAGCCGCTGATAACACCCTCGTCGTCGCAGGCGCTGCACCTCCAGTCGATGGTGGCGGGCAGATCCGGCCTGAAGACGACGATGTGACCCGCGCAGGGCCGGTTGCCGGGCCGGCGCCGGCAAGGGAGGGCGGTCTCCCAGGCTGTGCCGGTTTTCGATGCGGTCGCCGCCTTAACGATGGAGCCGAGATGCTCGGCCATCTTCCTCGCGGGTCCAGGTGCGTCGTCCGGCATGTCGAGGAAGTGGCGAAGATCGGATACGAACACCGGACGGAAACAGTATCTCGATGCAGACCACCGTCAGACTGCCCGAGGAGATCGCGGACCGTGCCGAGGCGGTCGCGCGTGTTCGGGGAACCAGCGTCAACGCTGTGCTCGTCGAGTCGCTGAGAGCGGAGATCGAGCGCGTGCGCGCCGACAAAGACTTCACCGATCACGCGAAGCGGCTGCTCGAGCGCGACCGGGAGCTGCTCGAACGCCTTGCTCGTTGACCCGCTACATCACGCTGGCCGAGTGCTTCTGACTCCTCGCCGCCGAAGGCGGCCCGGGGAAGCCATTTCTCGGCACAATGCCATGCTTCGCGCACGGAACAAGCGGTCGCACCCCGGATCTTGTTGTGCCCTGTTTCCCTATAATACTGGAAATCGGGTAGAATGAAGCCATGATGCCAGTGATCGAGGTCGTGTGGCGCCATCTCCTCGTGGGTGCTCGAGAGGGTCATCGTCGGTGGCCATCGGTCACGGCGTTCGCGGGCGAGATCGACATCCCAGTCTCAACCGCCCACCGTTCATTGGGGCACCCCGTAGAGATCGGTGCGGTCGCCGTGGGGCCTCTCGATGGCTTGCAGGTTCTTGATCCAGCGAGACTGTTAGTTCTTTTTGCCGCCCACCGCCGGGTAAGCCGCGACATCGTGAGTCGATTTCGGGTCGATGCACCAGCTGTGGACGTCGAGCGGTCGGCGACGAACTCGGAGGTGATTCTCGGGGGCTTCGGGGCGGTGGTTTCCCACTTGCACGGTGTCAACTCCATCGCCGACTATGACATCGTCCTGTTCTATGGCGATCCATGCCTTCCGGACTTACCAGCCGCTCGAAGCGGACACGGCACCGAGGTATTGGTAGCCGAACCGGATCGCCTCCTCAGCAGCTACGGCCGCGTGACGCCCTTTTGTCAGGCGTATGTAGATCTGTTCGCACTGCCAGGATGGCAGGCTGCTCGCTTTGTTGCCGAGCTCGACATGCAGAAAGTTGCCGCTAGTGACGAACCACTTCTACTCGTCTGAACAGACCGACCTCTCGCGGGCTGTGCTCGGGGAGGTGCTGGCAACGGTACCGGCCGCGATCTTGATCGGTGGCTGGGGGTCTTGGGTCCGTACTGGTGGCCCGATGAGTCATGACGTCGATCTGATCGTCACCCGTGGCGAGCTGGCGATCCTCGAAGGGATTGTTGGTGATCTCTCCGAGTCACACCACCTGGCTGGTACGAAGTGGCGAGCAACGTGGCGCTCTATCCACCTCGACTTGTATGCGCCATTCCAGTCCCGTCTCGGAGCGAACCTGCAACTGCGCGTCGAGCTACTTACATCCGCTGCCGAGATGGTGAATGGCTACCGCGTGCTAACCAGTGCGGCACACACGGCCACCAAGATCGCCGCACTGCTTGATCGGCCTGACAGCCTTCCCGGCAGGAAGGACCGTTACGAGATTCTGAAGTTGCTCGAGGACCCGGCGACCTCTCAAACCCCTTCGATCATTGCCGGGGCGTCGGCTCGTACTCCGGCTCAGATCGACAAACTCGTGCACGAGGCGTTCGTGTTTCTCACCGGTGAGCCAGAGCTCAACAGGCAGGCTCGCTCTCGGTTGCGCCAAATGGAGGGCGTTTGGAGGCGAGCTGTTGGAGTCGAGCTGGGACTTCCTGAAATCCCGCCAGATCTCGGGCCGAGCATGGGTCGGTAGTTCGAAGTGCAGCCTTCGCGGTCAATGACGTCGATCATTCGGTCATTCGCCCGGAGGAATTTCGGTCGCAACCAGCCTGAGGAGCTGCGTGCCATCCGCATCGCGGTCGACGCCAGGCACAACGGGCTGGGTCTCGGTGCCGCGCTCTTCAAGCACTTCATGTTCAAGGCCATCGAGGTGGCCGGGACCGTCGGGGTTCGGCTCGTGCTGGTCCACGACAAGGATGAGGAAGCCAAGAGCTTCTACCGGCATTACGGGTTCGTCGAATCGCCGGTCGACCCCATGACCATGACGATGCTCATCGGTGACGTGTGATCTCAGCTTCTCGGACACCGCAAGGTCTGAGTCCGCCGATAGCGGAGCGAACACACCAGGCATCAGCTGGAGCCGTGCGCGCCTCGTCGTAAAGCGGGAAGAACTGAGGAAGAAGGCCTCCTCAAGCGGCCAGATCCCAGATCGTCTCGCGTGTCGTATGTGGGAAAGTCCCCCCTCCGACACGCTCCAGGCCCACGCTTCGCAGAGCTGGCACCAGGGAGTTTTCTTCGGGACCTCGTACACCGACACGCTCCAGGTCCACGGCACGGAGCGATGTCCTGAGCCGCACTTGCTCAACGGCTCCCAAACGTCGGTAGGTCACCGCTAACGCACCGCGTCACCGTGTACGAGCTGACGGAGCGGCCACCGTCGTTCGGCACCGACCACGACACCGTGACCTGGCCGTCCCGGGCGACCGCGCTCCGCCCTGTCAGTGCTGATGGTGCGGTCGTCGGTGGCTTGGGATGGTCGTCGTGGTGGTGGTCGTCGGTGGCCCTGGGATGGTCGTCGTCGTGGTGGGCGTCGGTGACGTGGGGACGGTGGTGGTGGTCGTCGGCGGCCCTGGGATGGTCGTCGTCGTGGTGGGCGTCGGTGAACCTGGGGATGGTCCTCGTGGTGGTCGTCGGTGGCCTGGGATGGTCGTCGTCGTGGTCGTCGTCGTGGTGGTCGTCGGTGAACCTGGGGATGGTCCTCGTGGTGGTCGTCGGTGGCCTGGGATGGTCGTCGTCGTGGTGGTCGTCGATGAACCTGGGGATGGTCGTCCTCGTCGTGGTCGTCGGTGACCTGGGATGGTCGTCGTCGTAGTGGTCGTCGATGAACCTGGGGAAGGTCGTCCTCGCGGTGGTGGTCGTCGGTGACCTGGGATGGTCGTCGTCGTAGTGGTCGTCGATGAACCTGGGGATGGTCGTCCTCGTCGTGGTCGTCGGTGACCTGGGGATGGTCCTCGTCGTGGTCGTCGGTGGCCTGGGCATGGTCGTCGTGGTGGTCGTCGGTGGCCTGGGCATGGTCGTCGTGGTGGTCGTCGGTGGCCTGGGCATGGTCGTCGTGGTGGTGGTCGTCGTCATCGTGGTCGTCGGCAGCCTGGGCACGGTCGTCGTGGTGGTGGTCGTCGTCATCGTGGTCGTCGGCAGCCTGGGCACGGTCGTCGTGGTGGTGGTCGTCGTCATCGTGGTCGTCGTCATCGTGGTCGTCGGCAGCCTGGGCACGGTCGTCGTGGTGGTAGTCGCCGGTGAGCCTGAAAGCTTTCTCGTGCCGGCGGAGCCCAGGTGCGGCGTTGCACCTTTGCGCCGCGACCTTCCCGTGGTGACTCGTGTGCGTCCGGTTCCCGTAAGCGCCTTCCCATTTCGTGAACTGCCCAAAAAGGTGCCGGTCCCCCCCGACCGGTGTGTCCCGATCGCGACCGTCGCATGGCTCAGATGAGGCAGAGTCGTCGCCTGGGCCGCTGTCTGCAACGAGCCCGCCGTGACCGCCCCAGCTGCCACAACTGAGGCTGCTGCTGTTCGCCCGAGTGTCGAGGCCACCTGGCTGATCTGGGGAATGCTGTCCACGAAAGGTAGCGAACCGATCCATGCCAGCGGCGCCACCTCGATCGGGCGGAACCGCCCGATCGAGACGTCGAGGAATGCCCTCACCACTTGGGGATCGAACTGTGAGCCCGCGCAGGCGGCCAGCTCAGCTCGCGCCGCCTGAGGGCTTATCGGGCGCCTGTAGGAGCGGGTGGCTGTCATGACGTCGTAGGAGTCGGCGACTGCCACGATCCGCGCACCGAGCGAGATCTGGTCGCCTACCAGCCCGTAGGGGTATCCGGTGCCGTCGTATTTCTCGTGGTGCTGGACAATGGTGTCAGCCCACACCCCGAGCCAGCCCGCCAGGGGCGCAGTCAGCCTGGCCCCTTCGAGTGGGTGATTCTTTATCACAGCCCACTCGTCATCGTTGAGCTTCCCGTGCTTGTTGAGGATGTCAGGGTGGACGGTGAGCTTGCCGACATCATGAAGCAGTGCGGACCAGCGAAGGCGGTCCCGATCAGCGGTCGGCAGGTGGAGCTCGTCGGCGATGAGTTCGGTGAAGGCCCCCACCCGTTCGCCATGACCACGGGTCAGACGATCATGGGTGTTGAGCGCCGCCGCCAGGGCCAGGATCTTCTCCGCGGCTAAGACGGGCTCGTCGACGGTCCCGCGTGTTCGCGCCTCCTCCACTCGGTGAGCGAGGTTCCGTGTGCTCGCCGCCCTGCGGGCCACGGCCAGGCGTTTGGGCGCCTGGTCGGGGAAGACCATGGTCATCTTGAGCAATACCGCCAGCGGCAAGGCTCGACGGGCGAGCCGGTCGGTCGCCACGAGGACGACGGTCGGCACGGCGAGGACGGCTGTCCACCATCCCACTAACCAACCCGTGCTGTGGGGCCTGGGAAGGACATGCGCGGTGATCGTCGCCGAGGCGATGGAGAGTGCGACCGGTATGAGAAACACCACTACGCGCACCAGTGCCGACAGGAAAGGCCGACCCTGCCACCGGTCGTCTCGCCTTACCTCCTCGGACTTACGGATCGTCACCTAAGGACCGTCCTCAACACTTGCAACTTCGCGCTGCGCCTTGAGCAATTCCTCCTCCACTTGTTATCGGTCCCTTAGGACCAAAGGTTGAACAACTGGAATGTTCGAGCGATAGTCGAGGTGTTGAGCTCGCTCTGAGCGTGAGGTGGGCTTCCCCCCGCTAGCCGGACACTCGGCTATGCGGCTTGCAATTGCTGGCGATAGTAGTTGAGCTCCCACTCGATCGGCGATATGTAGTCGAGGCTCGAGTGCAGCCTGACGGCGTTGTAGCGCTTGATCCAGGCGGTAATCGCCGCCTTGGCTTGGTCTCGGGTGGCAAAGCGATAGCGATGGACGAGCTCGCGTTTCAGGCTCGACCAGAACGATTCGGCGACGGCGTTGTCGAAGCACGTGGCGACGCGGCCGGCGGACTGGGCAATGCCGTAGGAGGTGCACAGATCACGGTAGGTCCCGCTCAGATACTGCCCAGGTTCAAGGAGTCGTCGCAACACTGCCTTGTTGGACAGAGCGTAGGTGATCATCGAGAGCCTCGGCGGGGGTCTTCCATCCAAGTGTCTTTCGCGGTCGGCTGTTCAGCGCGGCGGCGACAGCTTCGAGATCGCTTGAGCTATGGCGGCTGAGGTCGGTCCCTTTCGGGAAGTACTGGCGCAGCAGGCCATTGGTGTTCTCGTTCGTGCCTCGCTGCCAGGGGCTCTGAGGGTCGCAGAAGTAGATGGCCAGACCGGTATCGATACGCAGCTGGGCATGCTGGGCCATCTCGGCGCCTTGATCCCATGTCAGCGACCGGCGGAGCTGTTCGGGCAGGGTCGTAATCGAGGTGGCGATGGCGTCCCTGACCGCCTCAGCGCCGTGGCCAGCCAAGGCAGGACCGTTCTTGACTCTCGGCTCGCCGTGGCCCGCCATGGGCGGCAGACGCAGCAGCATGGTGAACCGGGTGGTGCGCTCGACGAGGGTCCCGATCGCGGAGCTGTTCAATCCGAGGATCAGGTCTCCTTCCCAATGTCCCGGCACAGCCCGGTCGTCTGCCTCGGCCGGCCGTTCGCTGATCATGATCTCGGGCGTGACGAACTGCTTGTGGCGCCCCTGGGTCCGGGCTCTGGGGACTCGCAGCGCCCGCCCTGTGCGCAGGCAGGCCACGAGCTCACGCTTTAGAGCGCCTCGCCCTTGGACGTAGAGCGCCTGATAGATCGCCTCGTGCGAGATCCGCATGGTCTCATCATGAGGGAAGTCGAGGCGCAGGCGGTGCGCGATCTGCTCCGGGCTCCACGACTTCGCCCAGCGCCGGTCCTGGCGCCGGCCATGCCGGCGTCCGACGAAGCGCACGGTCGGACCTGGAACCTCGCTCCCGTCGGGCCGGGTGATCACCCCGGCCAGGCGGTCCTGAACATAAGCCCTGAGCCGCTCGTTGCTCGCCAGCTTGGCAACCTTCGGCCTCCTTGCCCGCCGGTCCGCATGCCATTGGGCCGTGATGGCCCGATATCCGGATGAATCAGGTCGGGTGGCCGCGTTGCGCCGCAACTCGCGGCTGATCGTCGACGGGGAGCGCCGAACTTGACGGGCGATCTCCTGGACACCACGGCCTTTGGCCTTGAGGATGGCGATCTCCTCGCGCTCGCTCAGGGACAGGTAACGGCCGGACAACGGCCGGAGGCTGAGGGGTCGCATCCCGCCAGCCTCACGGAACCACCTGGTGCCAACCGCGGATGCCACACCGACAGCGGCCGCTGCTTCCTCGCTCGAGATTCCCTTGGCGATCTCGAGCCAAAAACTCTGTCGTTGGTCCCGCTGCCAGCCGGGCGGCCGCCCCGGCGAGCGCAACTTGCCGCGCATCGGCCACGTCGCCTTCTGTTGCCGACTGACGCCCATTGCCTGACACCTCCATCATCGAGGTGTTGCGACGACCGCTCGAATCCGCCCTGCGATCCACGGTCGGAATGAAAGATCACCCCGCGCGCTCCACCGCGAAGCTGAACCGCTGCGTTGAGGGCGTCGGCCACGAGCGGCGTTGCCATGTTGTCGTCCATCTTCCAGCCGATGAGACGTCTGCTGCCGAGGTCGAGGACGCTCGAAAGGTAGAGCCAACCCTCGCCTGTCGGGATATAGGTAATGTCGCCTGCCCAGGCGACATCGGGCTCACCTGGGGCAAAGCGACGCTCGACGAGGTCAGGAAGCGGCGGGGCGTCCTCGGCCGGGATCGTCGTGCGGACCCGGCGGCGCTCTGTGATGCCGACGAGCTCGTGGAGGCGCATCAAGCGTTCCACACGCTTGTGGTTGACGACACGACCGCGGCTGCGCAGCTCTCTTGTGACGCGCGGGCTCCCGTAGTTCTCGTCCGAATCGGTATAGATCTCCCGGATCTCACCGAGAAGCTCGCCCTCGGCCGCCATGGCAGCGCTCGGGCCCCTGGCCTTCCACTCGTAGTAGCTCGAGGCTGAGATGGCGGCCGCTTTGCACGATGCACGCACCGGGAAACCCGCGGCCTTCATGGCGTCGACGTGGTGATAGCGGCTCACCGGTCCGACTCTCTCACCCAGAAGGCCACCGATCGTTTGAGCAGGTCACGCTCGCTTGTCAGGCGCTTCACCTGCCTCTCGAGCTCGCTGATACGGGCCCGGTCCTCGCTCGAGAGCCCCTCGCTCATCCCGCGGTCGATGCGTTCTTGGCGCACCCAGTTGCCGAGCGTTTGCTCGACGACGCCGAGCTGGCGGGCGACGTCTGCGACCGTCCGGCGCTGGTCGATCACGAGCGCCGCGGCGTCTCTGCGGAACTCCTTCGGATAACGGCCTCGCCGGCGTCGGCGCGGGCTGTCCTCGTTTCCCTGTTCTTCCATGACAATCCTCCTAATCGGAGTGTCCGGCTCAGTGGGGGATGCTCAAGGCACCGAACCAGATCTTTAGCGGGAGGGGGGCAGGCCCCCCTCCCGGCCTCCTCCTGACGCGACCGCGTGCAAGTTGAGGTTGTCGGGCCGGCGAAGCCGTCCCTCGGGCGGACTGCCCAAGTTAGTGAACCCACGATAGACCGCGCGCATCTTCTGACGAGCCTATAAACAAGTGACGGCGCGTCGCCACATATCGCAGACTCGCACTCGTTGAGCTGACCCTGGGCGCCACAAGGGGTCTATATTCCCAGGCGAAACGAGATGCCCGTCCGTAACTATCTTCCACCCTCGCCGCTTCGCTGTCCAGAAAACTTGTCACAATGTCACGAGTTCCGCGGACCAAGAAGATCTAGCGGCGGAGCGGTTTGCTGCCCGCGCCGACGTAGTCGGTCAGTACAGGCCCTTAATGCGCGCCCGAAGGAGCGCCAGGGTCGCCTCAAAGCCCTAACACCTCAGCAGCTGGGTGGACAAGGGCGACAGTCTGGTATTTTCCCGATTAGCTGGGGTGAACCTGGGAAGCAACGACTGAGCGAGGCGCCGTGGCCTCAACTGAGCACGAGACCAGCACCATCGAGGACGCCGCCATCGCCTCGGCCAACGCCTTTACCGAAGTCGCCCGGGCCTTGTTCCTGGCCGGCAGCGTCGAGGACATCTTGGCGCGGGCAGTTGACCTTTCCGTCGTCACCATCGAGGCCTGCGAGTTCGCCGGCGCCTTCCTCCTCGAGGGAGACGAGATCACCACTCGGGCGTGCACAGACCCGATCGTGGTCGAGGTCGATGCCCTTCAGCTACATACCGGCGAGGGGCCCTGCCTCGACGCCATCGCGCACAAGCTGACCTTCTACGCCGACGAACTGGGTACCGACCCCCGCTGGCCAAATTTCGGGCCCGAGGCTGCCGCCGTGGGGATGCGCAGCTTGCTGGCGCTCCCGATGGCAACCGATGGCACGCTCGGGGCCCTCAACCTCTATGCCCGCTACCCCCAGGCCTTCGGGGTCATAGACCGGGCAAGAGGGCTGCTCCTCGCGTCAATGGCCGGTTTCGCCTGTTCCACCGCGCGTTCTCACGAGGACGAGGAACGCCGTGCCGAGAACCTTCATGCCGCTTTGGTCACGCGAGAGCTGATCGGCCAGGCCCAGGGGATCCTCATCGAACGCGAGCGGATCAGTGCTGACCAGGCCTTCCATGTTCTGCGCCAGGCCTCCCAGCACCTCAACGTCAAGCTGCGAGAGGTCGCTCGAGACCTCATCGACACCGGTGAGCGACCAGATACCGGGTCGCCTCGGCCCGGTGATCTCCGATGAGGGGGCTCAGAAGAACGGCAACCAGTTGGCCGTCGTTGCCCTCCTTTCTCGGAGCAAGGGACCCAAGGCCTACCGAATCGGGTCGCGTCGCTGGCATCCCGATAGGCTGAAGGGTGTAAGCCTTCGATTTCGCCTTCGGGAACCGGAGAATGCCCACTTTCGTGAGGGCAATCGGCGAGAGCCGAGCGCAATCAACTCGTTGGATCGGGAATGGCCCAAGGAGGAGTAAGCCCTGGCGGTGACCCGAGAGCATTCAGGCCTCAGGCGAACGCTTTGGTCGGGCCGAAAGGTCCCGGTCCGGGACGATCGGTCATGGAGCGATGCGATACTCGTGCGGGAGTCCGTCGAGTCGGTTGACTCTCTCGATTAGTGCAGAAGGACCACGACCCAGGCAGGGCGGCGAGTCAGCGCCCCAGCCCCCCAGCCAGGCCAGCCAGGGCGTAGGGGACCATCGGCGGGGCACCCCGGGGCGGCAGAAGGACGGGAGAGAGCGGAGAGTTGGGGCGGGCGGTGTCCGCCTGCGGACCTTGGAAGTTACCTGTCATTGGATTAAAACAAGTGGCCGATGAGAGTCCACGCCCTGTGACCCGTTTTCGATTCCTCGGCGGCTCTTCGGTTTCCTCGCGACGGATGGGGAAAGTTCATGACATCGTGAGCCGTTTGGTTCGCGCGGGTCGTCTGCGCCGTCGGTTTGCGGTGGCTCTGGCGGTGATCGGCACCATAGTGATCTTCGGCGGGGTCGTCGGCACGTGGAAAGCTCTGCCCGACGCCGCCTTTGCGGAAAGCACGCCAGCAGTCGCACGCGTGACTGTCACGTCCTTACCCACATCCGTGGTCCATGTCGTCACCGAAGCGGCTTCAACGCCGGTCAGCTCCTCTTCGATTCCCGCTGGGCTCACTCCAAGGTTCCTGGTAACTGCTGCGGCCGCCACCGCGCCCGCAGTCACCCAGTGCGACCCCCCGGCCTTTCCCACTGGAGCCGGGTTCGAGGTGACCTGCACCATCACGATCGAGAACACCATCTCCGCCCAGGGCGTCACCACCTCGACGGTCACCGCCACCGCGTGCCTGGCGGCCGCAGGCGTGCTTCCGCCCTCCGGCTGCACGACCACCGTCACCACATCGAGCCAACTCGTCACCTCGGTCGACCAGTGCAACGGCATCGTCTATGGCGGCGGCAGCAATGTGACGTGCAACCTCACGGTCAACAACAACATCCCCGTCGGCACGCCGACGACAGGCGTCACGGTCGACCAGTGCGTCGGATCGGGCACGGGCGGCGGCACCCAGCCGACCGTGGTGTGCACTCCGCTCGGCAGTACGACCAATGCCACGGTCACCCAGTGCAACGGGTCCGGGAACGGCGGGGGCGCCGCGATGCGCGTGCAGTGCACAGTCTCGGGTGCCGCGACGGCGCTGCCCGTGAGCATCAATCAGTGCAATGGTTCTGCCAATGGCGGCGGAAGCACCGTGACCTGCACGACCACCGTCACCAACAACTTCGTAACCGCGGCCACGACCACGACGACGACGTCGCCGACCACCACGACGACCACGACCACGACGTCGCCGACCACGACCACGACGACGTCGCCGACCACGACCACGACGTCGCCGACCACGACCACGACGTCGCCGACCACGACCACGACGTCGCCGACCACGACCACGACGTCGCCGACCACGACCACGACGAGGCCGACCACGACCACGACGAGGCCGACCACGACCACGACGTCGCCGACCACGACGACGACGTCGCCGACCACGACCACGACGTCGCCGACCACGACCACGACGTCGCCGACCACGACCACGACGTCGCCGACCACGACCACGACGTCGCCGACCACGACCACGACGAGGCCGACCACGACCACGACGTCGCCGACCACGACGACGACGAGGCCGACCACGACCACGACGAGGCCGACCACGACCACCACGAGGCCGACCACGACCACCACGAGGCCGACCACGACCACCACGAGGCCGACCACGACCACGACGTCGCCCGTCGTTCCGCCGACGACGGTTCCCCCCTCGCACACGGGCGAGCCCTGGGCTGGCTGGCCCTATTGGGCGCTCGTTGGCCTCGCCGGACTCTTGGGTCTCGCGTTCGTGGGGCGTGCAGTGCGCGTCCGGCGCAGGCGGGCGTAGCTCACGGCAAGCCGTCATCGCCGTCATCGGTCCTGGGCGCTGCTCGCGGTCGGGGGTGTATTTCTTATTGCGTGCGTGATCGGGATCGGCTACCCGCTTTGGTGGATGCACCGCTCCGGCGTGGGAGGACAGGCGCTTTTAGCTCAAGTTCGTCATCGTGAGGGGTTGGCTGGTCGGTCCCCATCGGGATCCATCGGCCCCTCCGTCAAGGCGTCCTGCAACGCCACTTCGACGCGCGCCAGCGATCCGGTTCCAAAGCTGCCGGCCATCCTCGCGGTTCCTGCAATCGGGCTCGAAGCTCCAGTCCTGCAGGGCCTTGGCGACTCGGTGCTCAACGAAGCTGTGGGTCACGACCCCGCCTCTGTCTGGCCGGGCAGCAACGGGATCAGCCTCCTGCTCGCACACGACGCGAGCTACTTCTCGGGCTTGGGTGCCGTCCACGCCGGTGACCGGGTGTCCTGGATCGACGACTGCCGAAGCCTCGTGTTCAAGGTCGACCGGATTGAGGTCACCCAACCTGGCGCGTCTCTCCCGCCACCACCGAACGGGATCGGGTTGGCGCTGATCACGTGCTGGCCCACCAACGCACTCTTCTGGACACCTGATCGCCTCGTCGTTCTCGCCAGGTTCGTGAGCGCGCAGGCGACACAGCCGCGAACCATCCCAGAAGCCCCTCCGCTCGATATTGCCCTTGCCGTGCCTGCGGCAGTTGCGGCCCAGGGCCTCGGACTGTCACAGAACGGCATCCTTGTCGGTCACCTCCGCCTGACGGGTACGCCCGACCGATCGTGGGCGGAGGGTGCCGACCCGCTGTCTGCCGCTCGCCTCGCGTTCGACGAGCTTGCCGCCGCGAAGCTCACGGTGGAAGCCGGGAACAAGAGCTGGTGGTCAGCCATCGCCCTCCGTGGAGTATCGATGCCCTCTTTGCTCTCTGTCGCGGGGGACTTCGACGCCACCCTCACCGTGCACGGAACGCGGTGAGCGCCGTGGTTCTCACCTCACCGACAGCCACAGTCGCCTTGGTCGTGCGATCGGGCAGGCTCTATGTGTCGAGCGTCGGCTAGATGCTGTGCGAACGAGGTTGTTGACGCGGCTACAGCCGGTGATCCAGTTGGGCACAGAGCTGGCAGACCTCGAGAGGGAGGTCCGTCGTCTCTGGCAAGAACGAGGTCACGCGTCTAGGCATCGGCTGCGAGCTGTGGCCATACGCCGGGCATCCTTGGCGCCGAAATCCGGTCTGGTCTGAGAAGATCCGTATCCGCGTCTCAGGGAGCGCCTAACGTGACCACGCGTCGCGAGCACTAGCCCGATCAGCTAGTGCCCATAGGGCGTGGACCTAAGTTTCGAGTCGGTGTGCGAGACCTCGGAATGGCACCGGGCGCGGCCCAGATGGTGGAGTGGCGACGGTTTCGAAGGTTTCCAGGCAGTTCGTCGTGTCCCACGTGGTGCCGAGCCCGGCGCCAGTGCTTGTAGAAGGTCGTGGTCGGGAGCAGGCCACCACCCTCGGCAGGAAACAGGAGCGAGTCCGCGTCATCACCGATGCCGCCGAGGTGCTCGGCGAGGGAGTCGAGGACGAGCTGGGGGAGAGCAATCACTCTCCGGCCGGCTTCGGTCTTGGGCTCGGTCAGGAGGCGGCGCCCGCCATCGAGGCTCACCATCTGCTCCTCGATGGTGATTGTGCCGGCGTCTAGATCGACGTGCCGGCGTCGAAGCGCGAGGAGCTCGCCAAGACGCAAGCCGCCGAAGCCGGCGAGGAGGACCATGACCCGCCATCGCGCTCCGATCGCGTCGGCCAATTCAAGCACGAGCTCTGGCCCAACGATCGGGCGTTCGACGGAGCGCTCCATCCCAGCGCCTCGCACCCGGCAGGGATTGGCCTGGATGAGACCATCGGCCACGGCGGTGGCGAGGATTGCCCGCAGCAGCCGGGAGGACTTTGCCGCGCTCATGGCGCTGGCGTCGCTCGACACCTTCGCGTGCCAGCGGCGGACGGCCTCGGGGGTGATGGCGCTCAGCTGGCGGTTGGAGAACGTCGGCTCGATGTGAGCCCGCAAGAGAACTCGGTACAGCTCGAGTGTCTTCGGCGCCAGTGGCCGGCCCTTCACGCGACGGGTGTCGAGCCAGCGCCCGGCGTAGTGGGAGAGCAGCTCGTCGCCGGATCGGGGGTCGATGGCGACGCCAGTTAGCTTGTCGTGGGCGATCTGGGTGGCCCAGGCGTCTGCCGCTTTACGGGTGGTGAACGACTTTAGGAACCTTTCGATTCTGAGAGCCCCTGCTACTCCGGACGGAGCGAAAGCGCCAGGCGTGGCACGACGAACGACACGAGAAAGATCGGCAAGAACCTCTTTCCGGTGCATCGGTACGCGACAACCTGGCCATCGGCCGCGTCGAAGGTCAGAGTGCGGCTCAAGTTTCGGCCGTTGCGGACTTGCAGGGTGTGATGTCCAGCTTCGATTGGTATCTCGATCGTGTCGTTCATTTCGAGCGACCCGACACGCTCACCGTCGATCACGACATCGAACGTGCCACGACGGACCTCCACTCCGATCGCTTTGTGCGTCAGCTTGAGAGTTGCCGACATCTTCAGTCTCCTTTCTGTGTCAGCCGATCGGCCGGTCCGCTCAATTGTGTCACCCGCCATCTCTCTGGAGCCGTGCCTCGGGGGTCGCCCAGTTGCCGGGTCGGTGGGATGGTCTTCGGACCAGACTTCGGGCTCGTGCGTACTTTGCCAAGCGTCCCCGAATTGTTGATCTGGGCGGATAACGCCCCTGTTGCCAACAGAGCACTACCGCGAGCCGATCGACGTTATGGGACGCCCCTCCCAGGCAAATATTTGCGGCCACTCTCGACGCCCGGAGTGCGACCTGATCGACGTTCTGTCGCGTCGCGATCCGCCTTCTTCCGAGCCGGAAGATCGCCCGAGGTCGGCCGGGCGAATGAACTCGAATTGTTGCCGATCGCTCGCCGGCAATCGCCGACTATGTGGCGCCCGCTGGCGCCGTCCTTCGTCTTGCGCTGTTCTATTAGGCGGAGCTCGTGAAGCAATGACCCATTGTCGGGTATGCCGACACCTATGCCGATGTTTCCCTACAATGATTCTTGTGGACTATTCACGACCTCTCGAGGCGGTTATCCCAGGTACGCCAGGAAAGGTGCTGGGTGTGTTAGCACGCACGCACGCCGAGCTGCCGATCCGTAGAGTCGCGCAGCTCGCCGGCGTTTCACGCGATCGCGCCAGCATTGAGATCCGACGGCTCGTTGTCCTCGGCATCGTCTCCCGGCGGGAGGTGGCAGGCGCCTCCCTCGTGAAACTTGAACGGATGAACTCCCCCGCCTTGGCACTGCTCGCGCTGGCGGATGCGCGCTCAACGGCCATTTCGCGTCTCAGTGAACTCGCCAAGTCAATTCGAGCCGCGCCGGCCAGTCTTGCCCTGTTCGGATCATTTGCTCGAGGTACTGACGACGCCGAGAGCGACCTCGATGTCTTGGTGGTGCGCCTCGATGAAGTCGAGCCCGACGACCCGTCCTGGCTCGACAGCTTCGGCAACTGGCAGGACTTGGCACGAGTGGTCGTCGGTAATCCGGTCAATGTCATCGAAACCTCACGACGCGAACTCCCTGCTTTGGCAAGGACGCGATCGCTTTGGCGGACCATCGTCGATGACGCCATCACGCTCGCTGGCGAGGAGCCCAAGCAGATCGTTGCTCCGTTGCAGGATCGGGCCACAACCGTTTCCCAGGCTGTCCAGAGTTCGTCGTCCCGTCGGCCATCGGCTCGCAAGCCAGAGGTGCAAACCGCCAAGACAATCCCACGGCCAGCGACGCGACGAGCGGTTCGCGCGGAGGTCTCCCGGCGGGCAGCGGACGTGCCGAAAGTGCTAGCCGCGGCGGTGCCAGGCGTGCGGAAAACGACGGCCTCAACGCCCGAGCGGACAAGGCGAGCTCCATGACAGCGCGCCGGATCAGGACGACACGAGAGCTGTCCCCGTCTCAGGCTCCGAAGTATCTGGGCAAAGCCAGAGAATTTCTCGAGGCTGCGCAGTTCTCCCTCGAGCTCGGGAACAACAGCGCCGCCACGAGTAACGCTGTCCACGCTGGCATGAATGCTGGCGATGCAATCTCGTGCGCCCTTGTCGGCTCAGTTTCGAAGGGGGAGCATGCCGACGCGGCAGAACATCTCAAGACAATCGGAGATGCACAAGGTGCGCGTTATCTTCGCCAGCTTCTACCGCTCAAAACACCGGCCGAATACGACCCGGCTCCAGTGAGGGCCGCCCAGGCTCGAAGAGCGGTAGAGGCGGCTAAGCGCCTCGTCGCACATGCTGAACAGAGTCTCAATTCGGCCCTGCCGCGGTAGGGGAGCTTGGAGGCGGTTCTCGCGTTGGCAACTCCGAAGGGCTCGAAGAGTGTCGCAAACAGAGTCGCGCGATGCTCAGATTTTGGAGCAGCGCGACTGGAGTCCGGCGCAGGATTATCGCGCGATTATCGCGCGTCCGCTGTCGACCGTGAACGATCGCAGGAGACAGAACCCTTTATTTATGAGCCATATAGGTTTGTGCCAGTTCGCCAAAGTCCCAGGAGGGAAGCTTGAGGGGCTAGTGCCCGCAAGGGCGTGGGGGTTCAAGTCTCCCTCCGGCACCACTGTGATGTCGCGAGACATAGAGCGCACCTGTCTCGAGACATAGTTCACATCATCCGGGGATCGGCTGGTAGTCCCTCGTCGGGTCCAAGGTGAGTTCGCGGACGAGCTCGCCGTCCTCGGTGATGACCCGCACGGAGAGCTCGTGGACCAAGAGGAGGATCTTGGTCCCTGCCCAGGCACGGCCGAGGCCGATGTGGTGCAGCTTGGAGTTGTAACGCAAGGTCACCTTCCCGGACAGGTCGACCACGTCCCGGCGGGTGCGGAAGTGACCGACGGCGAGCGGGCCGTCGTGGGGGACGGCCCTCGGCCTCGCCAAGAAGGCCGACTGCGGGGTCTTGCGCCCGAGGGCGCGGTGGGGGCGGAAGTTGTTGTAGTAGTCCCGGAAGACATCGAGCTGACACTGGAGCTCGGCGATCGTGTGCGCCTGGTCCTGGTGCTCGAGCCATTTCTTGAGCGTCTGGTGGAAGCGTTCGACCTTGCCGCAGGTCTGGGGGTGATATGGGCGGGAGTGGCGCAGCACAACGCCCCGGGAGACGAGCTCGCGTTCGAGGGCGACCCAGCCGAGGCCCCGGTAGGCGCCCGTGAAGACGGCGGCGTTGTCCGTGAGGTAGCTCACCGGCGTCCCGTAGGCGACGGTCGCCTTCTCGAAACAGGCCACGATGTCCGAGGCCTTGAAGATCCCTTTCGCGTCCGAACCGACCAACAGCCGTGAGTGGTCGTCGAGCTGGTTTAGGACTTCCACCTCGTAAGACCTGGCGATGCGGACGTGGGTGATGTCTGCCTGCCAGCGCTCGTTCGGCATCTCGGCCTCAAAGCGGACGATCGAGCTTCTCGGCCTTTTGTGCGGCTCGGGGACGACAAAGCCCCGACGAGATAGCACCCGCCAGATCGTCGAGAACGAGGGAGCCTCACCGTGGCGCTCGGCGAGGTGGTAGGCGATTGTCGAAGGACCGGCATCGAGACCCTCTTCGGCGAGGAACTTGCGCAGCTCGACGATCTCGTCCTCGAGAGTGACGGGCAACTTGTTCGGGCTCGAGTGCGGCCGGCGCGACCTTGGTTCGAACGCCGCCTCGCCGTCAGCGGCGTAGCGCTGGAGGAGCTTTTGCACCCAGCGGCGAGACAGTCCGTACTCGGCGGCGACCGCGCTTTTCGAGCGCCCCTCGAGTGTCACCGCAGTGATCACGAGCCTCGCCATCGACATCGCGCACCTCCTCAGAGGTGCGAACTATGTCGCGCGACACCCGCGAACGATGTCCTGAATACTCACATCCCTCCGGCACCACGGCCGACAACGGTCGCAGTCTGCTTCGCCTGAGGAAAGGACGCCATTCGGAGCAGCACACTCCTTGATGCTGAGGCCGGCACCTGCTTGACATCTGTTGCGGGCACGGTCCGAGATTGCAGTCCCCATTTCCCTCTGCAACGATGCCTCTTACGGAAGGATTCCTTGTATGGACAGCCATAAGGGGCTGAGACAGGGCGCCTCGAGGCGATGGCGGTGGTCCCGACGCGGAGCCGAAGGCGCCAGTTCCGCGCTGGTCGTGGCCTTCCTGGTTCTCGTCGTCGCGGGCTCGCCGGTTCGAGCGGTGCCGCAACAAGCGGCAGCGCCTGAGGCACAAGATGTCGCCTACCAGATCGATCCAGCCCATGATGGCAATCAGCCGAACGAGACCGTGCCGTCTTCAGCTGTGCAGGAGTGGAATCACTATTTTGGTGCTGCCGTCTCGTATCCACTGATCGTCGGTGATCGAGTCTTCGTGACCGTCTCGAATACCCCCGGCGACTGCCCTGAACACTGTCAGAACTACGGTTCTCAGCTCTACGCCCTCGACGCCTCGAACGGGAACATACTGTGGGGCCCCGTCGCGATCGGGGCCGTTGCTTCTTATTACTCTTCTCTTGCTTACGACAACGGCCAGGTGTTCGTGACCAGTTCGACGGACATCGCGGCGTTCAACGCCACTACCGGAAGCGAGGACTGGTCCAATCCCGGAGGGGAACCCATGGGGCCGCCGACGGCGAGTGACGGCGTTGTCTACGTGAGTAGCGGGTTCGACAGCGTCCTCGCCTTCGACGAGTCCACCGGGAAACAGCTGTGGGACTCTGATGTCTTGGGCGGCAATGTCAGCTCGCCCGCGGTGAGTCCAACTGGCATCTATGTCTCTTACAGCTGCGAGCAGGTCTTTGATCTGGCGCCATCGACGGGGGACCTGGTCTGGCACTACGCGGCTGACAACGACTACTGCAGCGGCGGAGGCGGCTCGACGCCAGTACTTAGCGACAACTTGCTTTATGTGCGCGACGCTCCCCAAGGCTTCTTCTCGCCGGTTGTGTTATCAGCAACCACAGGACAGGTGGTAGGGACCTTTTCTTCAACAACGACGCCCGCGTTCGATGGTCCGATCATGTTCACCATGAACGCGGGCACCTTGCAGGCGGTTGATTGGTCGACAGGACAGGTCTTGTGGAGCTCGACGGGTGACGGCACGCTTGACTCCGCGCCGATTGTCGTCGGCGGGCAGGTCTTCGTCGGTGGGTCATCAGGTGCGGTCGATGCATTCGACGAGCAGACGGGCGCAGTCACCTGGTCGGCGAATGCTGGAGCATCGATCCCTGCCCCCAATGAGACCGCGGCAAGTATGTTGAGCGGGCTCGGTGCCGGCGACGACCTACTCGTCGTGCCGACCACAGACTCGCTCGTCGCGTACGGCCCGTCGAACTCGAACGAGCCGCCTACCACCACCTCGTCTACGACGACGACGGTGCCTGTCACCACCACCACCTCGTCTACGACGACGACGGTGCCTGTCGCCACCACCACCTCGTCTACGACGACGACGGTGCCTGTCGCCACCACCACCTCGTCCACGACGACGACAACCACACTGCCCGTGCCACCGGATACGCCGGTCGGCGTCTACGGCCACCCGGTGCACACCACGGTCAGTACGCAAGGCGCTGTGCTTTCGGACAGCTGCGGCAGCGCTCATGTCACGGTGTCAGTTCCCTCTGGGGCCGTACCTGCCGGAAGCGTGCTGTCGATCGCACCGGCTACCAACTCCGCCTCGCTCAAGGCTGAGATCCCTGACGGGCAGGCTTACGTGGTCTCGTTCGCAGTCGCCTGGACGGCGCCCGACGGGACATCGCCAAGGGCCACGATCCTGCTGAACCTTGACATCACCGACCCCGCGATCAGGCCAGGTGATGTCATCTACGTGGTGGCTCCAAACGGACTCAGATCGGCTGGCATCGCCAACTCACCAGGCCGTCTCGTTGTCGAGTTCACCACTGACCCCGACTTCGTGCTGGCGCTGGTTCCCCGCTTGATCAGCGTTGGCCGCAGCGGCAGCCTCGTCAGGAATGGTGTGCACGTCGCACTGAGCTGTGGCGCAGGCGTGTCTTGTACGGGATCAGCCAGCCTGTCCATCGAGGTGACGAGCAACGGCGTGCGGCACGGGATTGTGGTCGCCAGGGGTGAGTTCTCCATTGGCGCTGGCCGGACTAAGACGGCTTTGTTGAAGGCGACGGCACAAGGCGCTCGTCTCCTTAGCCACCACGAAAAGAGGACAACCGAGTTGACGGTAAAGCTCACGGGCGGGGGGCAGTCTGTGCACGGGCTCTGCCTGCCTTGACGATTGCATGTGGAAGCGCAGCATCGAACTTCGAGGGTGATCGCTCCACCACTCGGTACTGTCTAGCCAGGCATCCGTCGAAACCGCTAAGGGTCTTGGTTCGGTATATTCCAGTCGGGGCGCGCGAGCAATCGCGACGAGCGGGCCCGCAGGCTCATGCCGAGAGACGCCAGCTGATCTCGAGTGTCGCAGCCGGACAAGTCCCCCCTCCGACACCGGACAAAAGTCCAGTTCGAACGCCCTCCGATCCAGGGCTTGTTGTCGACCCTCGCTTCAGATCAGGCAGTCCGGAGCTCCCGCTTGAGATCGCGACGTCGCACCAAGGGAAGACGGCGATCAGGCTACGCGCCGATCTCGACAAGCCGGGGGCGGATCCAGGCTGCAAGCCCCGCCTCGTCGATGTCGTGGGTAGCAACGGCGAGCATCACCGTCACCGCGTCGTCAACCGTTCTTTGGACATCATGGCCGTTGCGACGGCAGAACTCGCGCAGCGCAAGCCATGCCACCCCCTTGTTGCCATCGAGCAGCGGATGGTTCCACGCGAGGTGCGCGCATAGCACTGTTGCCTGATCGACAAAGTCGGGCTAGAACTCGACACCGCCGAAAGAAGCCTGGGGTGCGGCCAGCGCGGACTCTGCGAGGTCGATCCTCGATCTCCGCGCCAGGAGTTCAGCGCGCACTCCCGTCACAGCTTCAGCGATGAGCAAGAAGTCCGTGAGATCAAGGAACTGCGTCACTTGGCCAAGCGCTCAAGGATCTCTCGGTCCTCCGCAATCAATTCCGCTATACGACGTTTGAACGATTCGTCTTTGCGTCGCTCCGTGATGCGCGCAGCGAGAGCCTCGCGGATGAACTCGTTTACCGACACACCCTCGGCGCGCGCTGCCACTTCGGCCTCTCGAGCCTCCGAGGGATCCATTCGCAGAGTAAGAACTTTCCGCTCCTTCATGCCATCATGATATCAGACAGGCAAGACGGCACAATGCCCCCGCCGGTGCCGCGAACGGCCCTACGAAGCCAAGTCGCAGATTCGCGACGTCGGCCCTACCACCCTCTCCGACGCCAAATGCGTTGTCGTGGGACATCCCGTGGTAGTTCAAACTCGGACGATCTTGAGCCCGGGCACTTCGACGTAATCCTCGTCTTGGGTTACCACCGGTACCCCTAGCGACATGGCCGTCGCGGCGATCCAGGAGTCGTTGACCGGTATCCGCTTTTGCATGTCGCGCAACAAAACGCGTAACCGCGCCCAAGCCTCGGCGACTGCCTGGTCGACGGGCAGGGGATCGAGGGCCAGTGCTTCGCTCAACGTTGCCAGCCGCCGGTCGCGGGTCTCGACGTCGACGGCGGCCAATACCCCCGCGCGCAGCTCGCCGATCGTAATCACGGAGATCGCCAACTCGTCGGGTAGGTCGGTCTCGGCGAGGAGACGCCCGGACTCTCTGGCAATAAACACACTGGTATCGGCTATGCCTCGGCTCAACGCAGGTCGTCGGTCGTATCGGGGGCCAGCTCACGGAGGTCGTCGGCCAGGGCGGCGTCGGCTTGGCGGCCTGAGAAACGGTGCACGAACTCACCACGCGATACCCACCTTGGCCGGGAGCCGATTGGCCGCAGCACCGCGACCGGTCGCCCGTCGACGGTGATCACGACGTCTTCTCCGGCCTCAACTCGGCGCAGTAGCCCTCGGGTGTCGTTGCGTAGTTCTCGGGAAGCAACTTCAGCCACGCTCCAGTTGTAGCACACCTGCTACAAGACCCTCAAGGGGCAGAGGGACTCGCTCAGACGACCCTCGAGGGAAGAAGTGCAGGGGTCCAGGTCAAGGTACGCATAGCCAGAGGTCGGTCCCGGCGATACGGCGTGGAGTCTTGTACCGAGTCCCCCCTCCGACACCGGATAAGAATCCAGTTGAGAGGCCATTTCGGCGAGATGTCGGAATGGCCTACTTTTTTGTCCCGTCCGATTATCGCGCGGTCTATCGCGCGTCGCTCTTCTGGAGGCCCCGGAGGATGACGTCCAAGCCGGCGGCGATGGCGCGGTCCCGGTCTCTGGCCGCGTGCTGGTAGCGGTGACTGGCGGCGGGGTTGGCATGGCCGAGGCGGGCCATCAGCTCGCGCTCGGTGGCGCCGGTGCCGGCCGCGTGACGGAGGTCGTGGAGGTGCAGCTCGTCGTGTCCCACCTGGTGGCGGGCCTGGCGCCAGTGCTTGTAGAAGGTCGTGGCCGGGAGCAGGCCACCGCCTTCGGCGGGGAAGAGGAGCGAGTCCGGGTCCTCGGAGACGCCGTCGAGGTGCCCGGCGAGAGAGTCGAGGACGAGCTGGGGGAGAGCGACCACGCGCCGGCCGGCCTCGGTGTTGGGCTCGGTTAGGAGACGACGCCCGCCGTCGAGGCTCACCATCTGCTCTTCGACGGTGACCGTGCCGGCGTCCAGGTCGACGTGCCGTCGGCGAAGCGCGAGGAGCTCGCCGAGGCGCAGGCCCCCGAAGCCGGCGAGGAGGACGATCGCGCGAAATCGCGCGGTCATCGCGTCCGCCAGTTCGAGAACGAGCTCGGGCCCGACGATCGGACGCTCGACGGATCGCTCCGTCCCGGCGCCTCGTACCCGGTAGGGGTTGGCCTGGATGAGACCGTCGGTCACCGTTGTCGAGAGGATCGCCCGCAGCAACCGGTAGGACTTCGCCGCGCTCATGGCGCCGGAGTCGCTCGACACCTTGGCGTGCCAGCGGCGGACGGTCTCCGGGGTGATGGCGCCCAGCTGGCGGTTGGCGAACGTGGGGCCGATGTGGACCCGCAACAGGAGGCCGTACAGCTCGAGGGTCTTCGGCGCCAGCGGCCGGCCCTTCACCCGGCGGGTGTCGAGCCAACTCCGGGCGTAGTCGGCGAACAGCTCGGTGCCGGACCGGGGGTCGATAGCAACGCCTTTCAGCTTGTCGTGGGCGACCTGGGTGGACCAGGCGTCGGCGGCCTTGCGGGTGGCGAACGACTTGGTCACGACCCGGCCGTCACACCCGCCCACATCACCGCCGCACCAGAATCGATCGGAGCGACGTCGGGACTGCGGCAGCAGAGAGAGAGGGCGCTCAGATCGGAAGTTCTGCACCTGCGAGGTGCCCCTGACCTGTCGGCCAACCGGGTACGAGAGGATCACTGGCACATTGAGGTCGCGGCGTTAGCCTTCGTGGGCCGAACAGCGTCCTCGTCTCGGGTGCGCACCCTTGACCGAGTCTGATATGGCGCGGGCAGGTCGATCGTCGGACAGTCGTTCGGGGCGTCATTATGCGTTGCCTTTGAGCGCGAAACCGGGCGCAGTCCTAACTGCGGCCGTCCCGGTGCTCGCGATCATTGCCCGATCGGCAGCGGCACTTTGAGGATGGCTTAGCCGAGGGCCTGGCGCAGCCTGGTCGTGACCAACTTCTTGACGAGCGCCTTTGACAATGGCGCATCAACGGGGAACTGAAGTGCCCCGGACGAAGTCTTGTACTTGGCGAGTTCGTCACCAAGTTCGGGGAAGACCGAACCGCTGTGAGGTAGATAGCTGAGGTGGTTCTTGAAGGCTCCAAAACCGGCGATTACCTTGCCCTGCACCCGAAAAGCTGGCAGTCCGTACGAGATGCACTGCTCTGCCTCGGGGATGATGCCGAGGATCGAAAGGCGAAGGGTCGTCAACGTGCTCCGTTTTGGTTCCTCCAGCGAGGCCAGATAGTCGTCAATCTCTTCTTTGGACATAGCCACTCCTCTCATTTGGCGGTGTTGACGGAACACGGCGCCCACAATCATCGTTTTGGGACCGTCCAGTGAGATGGGCCCGCTGGCTGGCCGTCTGTGGTCTGGCGTCCGGGCGTTGGGCATTCCGCTTCCTCGCCACATCGCCTGTCCGGTACTGCCGCGTGCCGCTCCGCCTCCGACCCCCTGGTCGACCAGGGTGCTGGCCGTCCGCGACCGGCCGCAAATGCCGGCCAGGTCGACCGCTCATCTGAGCCCTCGCTGGCTGCTGGCGCCGCGATCCGTAGCCTCGATAGGGCGCGCCGCCCTCGACCGCGATGTTCTGCGTGTCAGTTCTGGACCGGCTTTGATCTACACATTGGGGACGCGCGACCGCCCAGTTCTAACGTTGTTACGGGAGGAGTCGACCATCGGCGGGCGCTGGCACCAACCTGTTCCAGTTCCGGCTCGAACTGGTGGCCGACCGCCAATACGGGTTCGTTCCCTGGCCCGCATGCCTCTCTTGGCTGCTCGTAACTCCTCGGCCAGCGACCAACCACGGACAGCGACAGGGCTGCGACGGTTTCCCTTACGAGCCGGCTGAGACACGGTCGCTGGTGTACTGAGGCGCCCCAGACCCGGCAGGGAGGAGTTGCAGGAAGAAGGCTGTCGCGCCGGGCACGCGCGGCACGCTCGTGGACGCATGGCCGCGACCGGTCGAGTCGGTGGTCAGTGTGCCGCCGTTGTCCGACGTTTGCGGGCACGATCCTGGGACCTGCTGCATGAGCACCGCGTAGGTCGTGTTCGAGGAGCCCGCTTGCAGCTGGATCTCCGCCTGGAACGAGCTGGCCGTAACGTTCAGCACCACAAACCCCACAGAGGTAGCCGCCTCGCTGGTGTTCGTGGTGCAGTCTCCTTGGGCGGGATTGTTCGTCCCCAACGCGACCCTCTTGCCAGTTGCCGGGACCGACGTGGACGTGGACGTGGACGTGGACGTGGATCTTCCACTGGCAAGAAAGTGCGCTTCGATCCGTGCCGGAGACAAGGCAGTTGGGTATACCGCCGCCTCATCCACATCCCCGATCATGCCCTGGTTGATGTAGGTGTCAAGCCAGTATCCGATCCGGATCTGGCTTGCCAGCAGGTTGATTGCTGTGACAGGGGTGAGCGTGCCCAGGTCGTGCCCGTCGACATAGCCGGTTACCTTGAAGGCCGCGGCGCTGTAAGTGATGGCGAGATAGTGCCATTTGCCGTCCCAGAGGTTCACGCCGACAGCTCTGGTGTCCCAGATGGGGAGGGTGCTCGCGTTCTCTACCCCAGCGTAGAGGTCGAGAACCAATTGGCTGGGAGTGCCCTTTCCAGTGTCGCTCGTCCAGGTTGATAGCCCGGCGACATTGCCCTCGCCTGCCTCGCCCATGCTGACCAGCGACTGGTCCCGAACGGCTCCGGTGCTGCGGAACCACGCTTCCAGTGTGAAGCTGTGATCGCCGGTCAAGCCCGAGCCGGAACCTCCGGTACCCACACCTGAGCTCTGTGAGACGGCAGCTACCGCCGAGTCACCGGCGATGGCCCCCGGCACGCCGAAGTGCACGCCCGAAACGTAGGTGCCGTTGTTCGCCGACTGCGACGAGTCGCACATCGTCGGCCCAGACGACTCGTCGAGCCGGAAGTACGCGATCGGCGAGTCAGACAGCACAGCCCGCGAATAGGAGTCGGCCTTGTGAGATTTACAGCCCGTGGATGCAACTGTCGTGCTGGTCGAGGTTGATGCAGCCGTCGATGTCGACGTGGCCGCGGGCGGCGACGTGCTGGAGCTGCACCCCGCCAATGCCACAACGCAGGCCACTAGGGCGGCTGTAACCCCGAAACCCCAGGAACCGCTTCCAAGTGTCTGTGCCATGTCGCCTCCCGACGTGCCACGACACCCGTGGCTCAAACAAGCAGGCCACGGCGGTGACCAGCAATCGGCACTCGCGGACTGTGGTCACCCGAATTTTAGTCTTCGAGACTGTCACTCACCAGGGGTTTCACAACCGCCTGAGACAACTCCACTGCCTCCGGCAGCGATACTGTCGACTCCGCGCGACCAGACGAAGGTCGGCGTCACCGTCAGACGGCGAATCGCCCAGTCGTCGAAACGGTGACACGCCAGAACGACACCCACCGCGCTGCTGGAAGTGCTGGGGACCACGCACCGACTCGGCGCTTCGGGCGCACTCGTAGCCTCGATAGGGCGCGGCCACCGTCCGTTGACGCCGATAAAGGGCGCAGACGTTCTGAGTGACGCCTATCGGCACTTCTGGGAGGGCGACTGCCGCATCCCTTCAGGTCCGCGATGAACCAGCCGAGGTGGCGGAGGAGTCTCGCAACGTGGCCAGCATCTTCTCGATCCGCCGTGCGCGAGTATCGGGCTTCGTCGCATTTTCGATCAGGCGCAGGTGTTGACTCTTTTGGCTATCGGTCAAACGATCAAACGCGCTTCGAGCGAGCGGCTCGGCATCAAGGGCTGTGGCGAAGTCAGCGGGCTCGACCACGACACGCGGTTCAAGATCCAACTCGAGCTCGACCTCAACCCGGTCGCCCGTCACAACACCGGCGGCCTTGCGATTGGCGTTGCTCAACCCGATCAGGTTCCGGCCGCGCAAGCTCGCCACCCTGCTTCTCCAAGAGTGTCCGTTGATCGTGATGGTCACCCTCGGGCGTTTGCCACGCCCCAATGCTTCCACCAGTTCCTCGGGAACCTCAAGCCCCCTCATGGGCTCCGGAGGCTCCACTTCGGCTCGAAATCTCATCTCTTGCTCCTACCATCGTGCGTCCCCTGGTTACCGACTACGACCAGCATGCTCGCCCGCAGGCCCTCTGTGCGCCAGCGAACCGACTCTGCCCGCCGTCTCATCCTCACCGGTTGCTGGCCCGTCGATCGTCCCGTGCCGTCGGTTTTCAGAATGCCGGCGTCAGCTCAATCGCCAGGTGCGCGTAATCGGCAGGGGCGACTCCCGGGGAGTACCTCGTGGACGCCTGCGCCCGCACGCCGGCGAGCTGGAACGGCGACGTTACCCGCTCCCTCACTGGGCCCCGCAACGAGAGCCCCAAACCGCCCCGCCCGGTACCCTCGCTCGTCCCCGATACCTCGCCCCGCTGTGCCCGCAGTGGCACCTAGTCGGGGCGGTACTCCCGCTCCCCGGTTGCTTGGTTGTACCAAACCCGCATCGGCTTGCCCGTCGAAGGGTCGGTGAAGACTTCGCTCGTCGGCTGAGAAGACTTGCTGGCAACCTTGCGGCTACTTCGGTAACGGTCCCAGCCGAAGAGCGCGAACACGACCCCGACGACCACGACCGCTACGATCACCCATTCCCCGACGCTCAATGGGGGCCTCTTACCTCTGCGCGCCGGTTGGGTCAGGGGGCGCGGGCAGCCACTCGACGACCCGGGCGGTACCGTAGGCGACGATCTCGCTCATGCTCCTCGACATCTCGGTGGAATCGAAGCGCATCATGGTCACTGCATTGGCCCCCATGGCGGCGGCGTTTTGCACCATGCGGTCGAGCGCCTGGCGCCGCGCGTCCTCGTTGAGTTTGACGTAGGACCTTATCTCTCCGCCGACGAGGCTTTTCAGGGCGGCGGCGATGTTGCCTCCCAGGCTGCGGGAGCGGACGGTGAGGCCGAACACCTGGCCGAGGGTCGTCACCACCCGGGCCTCGGGGATGTTCTCTGTCGTCGTGACGATCATGGGCCGCGACGAAGGGGCACTCTGGCTCGGGTAACTGGGTAGGTCGGCTGGGGCCTGCATGGCTGCCTCCTGTGACTTGGGGCGTCGGTGACTGGTGGGCGCCTTCGAACATGATGTCACCACGGCCAGCCACCCGGGCTGCTCGACCGGCTCGGCTCGGCCGGTTCCGTGGCCCCGTCGAGCCCCGCAAGACGGCTTGGCTTCGCGGTGACGGCTACGCCCACGTCGCACGCGTACGCCTCCATGACCCCTAGTCAGTTCCCCGAAGCTCGGGGTCCCGTAAATGGGCTTATTGCGCCTCCCACGGACTCACTGGGCCTCTTCGTAGCTCCCGCCCGACTCGGCAGGTGTTCCTCCACGTCTACGCCCCGTTACCAGTCGGAGATCTGTGCCGTCGGGCCTCCGACACCAAAGACTTGACGACATATGTCGTGCTCACAAAGTTAAGGGGTGAACTGAACCACCCCGAGCAGGCGTTTGAAGTCACAATCGAGTCACAAACACCGCGCCTAGTTGCCGGCAGCGCCTTCAGAGCGTCTGTTTAGGAGCAGAGGGGGCGGGCTGGCTTGATCAAGCTCACTGCCCAATCGCCCTCGCCGTCTATTCTTCGCCGAAGGCGCACCTGCCCGGCTTCGCCCTCTGACTCCCAGACTCGATCGACTGCCACGGCCAGCTCCGCCAGCAGCCGCCTCTCTGCCCCTTCGCTCATCGCGCGGTCATCGCGTCCGCCAGTTCGAGAACGAGCTCCGGCCCGACGATCGGACACCCGATGTGTCGCTCCATCCCGGCGCCGCGCACCCGGCAAGGGTTGGCCTGGATGAGGCCGTCGGTCGCGGCTGTCGAGCACCGGTATGACCGAGGATCGCGAGCGCCCGCTCACGGCTGAGACCGCCGGGGCCCGTGGAGGAAGCGTGGCGATCGAGCGACGCAGGAGACAGGGTCCCAGCGCGAGCCGACGGCGAGGTGTACTGTTGCCGCACCAGGGGGGCATCTCACCCTCGGTTCTTCGAGGGGGGATATGGTGAGTTTCAAAAGGCGCCTCATTGTTGGCGCGTTCGCGGTTGGAACCCTAGGCGTCGGCCCGTGCAGCTAGTCGATCTCGCCAAGGAACACCGCGCCGATGCAATGGCCGCTGCCGAACAGGGATGTCTTGTCCGCGAGGTGCGCCGAGAGCGTCAGCAACGCAGCGGGGGAATGCGGACCGTCTTTGCAGTCCGTGACGGTGGTCGTCGGCTGTCGCGCTGGTGGCTCGCGCACAGCCCGGGACGAGAGCTCGAGGTGGCCGAAGCCGCCGTCCTGAACCTGCTTTCCGACGCCGTCAAGATCACCGGCCTGACCGCTGATGTCACTGTTCGCCTCGAAGGCGCAGGGCTGGCCCTGGAGACTCCAACGGGCAATGCAAGCCAACGGGAGGCCGAACGGCGCTGAAGGTGGAAAGACTGCACGTCGAGAGCAAATAGCCGCTACCTAACCCCGCCCCGACGATCTCGAGGGCTTAGAAACGGCCTGCGACCAGGACTTTCGTGCTGCCGGAGTTAGCGCGGCGCTGTTTCAATTGAACACTAGCTTCCGGGAAACGCTGGCGCGACAAGCGCGTAAACGGTTCTTTGTATCGCGTGACCTGCAGGCTCACGGCCCGGTCAACTGGCGTCGTCTCTGTTGGTTAGCAGAGCTCGGCGCGGAGCCCTTCTAGCGCCACCGCACCGGGCTCTGGCGTCATCCTCCGGCTCGGTCCCTCCCGGCGCGGGCCACCTTGAAGACGTGCACAGCCGCGTCGAACACCCGCTTGACGGCCACCTCGACAGGCAAGGAGCGCAACTCTGTCGACATCACTTCGAGCCCCCACGGGCCTTCAAAGCCCAGACCGTCCAGAGCGCGGATAAAACCCACCACGTCGAACTCGCCCTCTCCGGGCGGTAGCCGGTTGTCGAAAGTGTCGTCGTAGAGAGTGCCGACCGGCTCTGCGCGACCGTCACTCAGCTCGACGGCGAACACGTACTCCGGTGGCAGCATCTCGACGAGCTGGTCGTAGCTGGTCCCGCTGCGGAAGATGTGCCAGATGTCCACGAGCAGACCGCCGGCGGGATTGGCGACGGTGCGCACCAGCTCGGAGGCGGGGGCGATCGTTTGCATCATGGAGTCTGCCGGAGGCTCGAACCCGATCCGGGTTCGGTGGGCGTGCGCTTCGGTGGCGAGGCGGTCGAACTCACCGGCGAAGCGCTCTTCGTCTAGGCCATCCTCGCGGTCGCCGAGACCTACCTTCACGTGGTCCGCGCCGAGTTCGGCTGCCGCCTCGAACAGCACCTCCCGCATCTCATCGGAGGCGCGGCGCCGGTTTCCCCTCGTCCACCAGTCCTGCAGATATTCGACTTCGACGTGACGGAGCCCGTTCTCGTCGAGCAGTTGTGCTAGGGCCGGATAGCCGATGGTGTCGCGGACGACCGCTAGGTCGGGGGCGGCGATCCCGAACCCTCGGTACCCCGCCTTCGCGACCGCCGCGACTCGCTCCTCCACGGTGAAGGGACTGACGTCGCCGTTGCGGCCCGGAACCAGGTCGCCGGCCGACGTCCAACAGGTGGCCAATAGGTCAGGTAGGTGTGCCATTCTCAACTCCTGCGCCGGTTGGACGAGATCCGCACTGCGGCGCGCCGTTCACAACCCATTCAATCAGACGACCGGCAAACGGACAGTCGGCTCGCCGACATGGGCTCCGTGCTCCTCGGCGCGGCGCTCAAAGACACGGTGCGGTGTGACGCCGCTTCCTCGGAGCGTCCTTGTCAGCCTCGAGCCGCCCATCGATGATCGGCTTCCATGGGCCGAGGACCGGCGCCACCCGCGCCGGAGGTGGTTTTCACTCTGGCGGGCTCGCGGAAGCGATCGCCTGACGCATTGTTCGTCGGTGCGTCCCGAATCGCTCGGCCGACGCGTGGACGGACACTTCTTCCCGATCGTGCGCCCTCCGGATCTGTTCGAACGGTTCCACCTTGGACCTCTCCATGCCTCCCGAACCGGCGAGTGGACCGCTGAACAGTGGACCCTCTGCAGCGGCTCCTAGGTGTAGTCAAATCAGGTAGCTACTGCGGTCCCACGCATGACCAAGTCAAATGAGCACACCCATGCTGCGAGTTCTAGGCTGCGCACTCGTGGAATTTACTCATCTTGGACGTAGTGGTCTCTTGGTCAGCAGGATGTGCTTGGGAACCATGAACTTCGGTCCCGAGACTGAGGAGGCCGACTCCTTCTCGATCATGGATAGGGCGCACGAGGTCGGGATCAACTTCATCGACACCGCCGACGTCTACGGTTGGAAGGAGGGAGCAGGGGTCACCGAGGGAATCATCGGACGCTGGTTCGCTCAGGGCGGCGAGAGACGTGACCGGACGGTGCTGGCGACCAAGGTTTTCGGCTCGATGGGCAGCTGGCCCAACGAGGGCAGGCTCTCAGCCCTGCACATTCGTCGAGCCTGCGACGCCTCGCTACGCCGATTGCAGACCGACCACATCGACCTGTACCAGATGCACCACGTAGATCGAGATACCCCGTGGGAGGAGATCTGGGAGGCGATGGAAGTGCTTCGTCACCAGGGGAAGATCCTGTATACAGGCTCCTCCAACTTTGCCGGCTGGCACATCGCGAAGGCTCAAGAAGCGGCGGCACGGCGCCAGTTCATGGGCCTGGTCTGCGAGCAGTCGCTCTACAACCTGTTTGTCAGAGACATAGAGTTGGAGGTCATTCCTGCCGCCGCCGACTATGGGCTGGGCGTGATCGCTTGGTCCCCGCTCCAGGGGGGGTTGCTGGGAGGGATCCTGCGCAAGGACCGCGGAGGCAGTCGTCGTCTTCAGGAGCGTGAGAGGTCCCAAGACACCCTGGGGCGAGAGCGGGCCCGGGTGGAAGCCTACGAAGACCTCTGCGAGAGCTTCGGGGAGGAGCCGGCCATAGTGGCACTCGCCTGGTTGCTTCGCCAGTCCGGGGTGACGGCGCCAATTATCGGCCCACGCACGGTAGAGCAATTGAATGGTGCGCTGCGGGCGCTGGAGGTGGACCTCGACCAGGCTACCCTCTCGCGCCTGGAGGAACTTTTTCCCGGTCGCAAGACTGCCCCGGAGGACTACGCCTGGTAGCGCTCGCGCCATCGTCTGCTCCAAAAAGGCGGCCCGGCGCAGAGTGAACTCTCAGCGGCGGCGGTAGATGTCCGCTCGATGATCTATCCGCAGGACTGTCACGGCGGCTGCCTCATCGTCGATCTCGTAAACCACCCGGTACGGTCCGCGACGAGCCGCCCACAGTCCGGCGAGGTCGCGCTGGAATCGAACAGCGGAGCGACTACTCGCAGGACGAACTGAAGGCCCTCTGGTTGAAGGGTCAGGCGTACCGCGATCCCGTGGATCACCACTTCTGCTTCCCGACGAGCACAAATGCAGAGCTGCTCAAAGCCTGGCAATTCGTTGACTCATCTCAAGATGTTCGGGAACGGCGGGGTGTCACCTCGCCGCGCAGCTGGGCTGAGGTTGGAGTCCAACGGAGGCTGATCGCCGGTGTAGAGTCTCACGCAAGGGAGGCTCACCGCTAGACGTCTGTGCGCTTGCAGGCGGAGCGGAAGATGAGGTTCGCTGCGCGGGCAGTACCAGCCGCTGCCGTAGCGGTTGCGTTGCTGGTCGCGGCCTGTGGCTCGGCTGGAAGCGGCGGGTCCGCCAGCGGCGCCTCGAGCAGCACTCACGCTCCTGCCAGCAGCACCACCTCCGCCGGTGGCGGTGCCATGACGCTCACCTTTACCGTCTTCATGACCGGGGCCGCGCCCGCCGGCGGCAGCTTCTGGGTGAAATACCCACCCCCGCCAGTGAGGTCGTGCAGTAACTGGTTCGCCGCCTACTCCGAACTCCCCGAGGTCGCCGAAACGGCGGGCGGCCAATACTTCTACATGGTGGTCGGTCTCAAACCCGGCGAGTACCACGGTCCGGGGACGTATTCCGTCCCCTGGACCGCGGCTCTCGAGGCGGTCGATCTCGGCTCGCACGAGTTCGGCATGACCGGTGCCAAATTGAAGGTCAACGCCGACGGCTCCGGGTCGCTCAGCTTCAGTGGCGCCCACGATGTTCTGGGGGAGATCGACTCCGGCACCATCCGCTGGACCTGCTCCTGATCTGCCCGGTCGCATCGAGGCGACTCTCGCCAGTTTCCACCTTGCTCACCCAGCTCTGCGGGCGTCCAAGCTTCGCCGCCAATGCGGATCTCTCCGGCATCGCGGAAGCGGCCGGTTGCTCCAAGGCACCCGCGTTCGACTACCGGCGCGGGAAGCGGACACCGCATGTGTCGACGTGAAGCGCTCTCGCGGAATTGGTCGGCTTGGAGATGACGCTGTCGACCTTCCTGTACGGCCGCAGGAGCACAGTCACGCGACATCCAGACGCAGAACCTTCGCAGGGCAGTCAGGGGGGTACGCTCGAAGCAAGAGACCTGGGGAGGTCCGAATGCGAGCGGTTCTCCGTCCTCTCATTGCAGTAGCGGCGTTTGTGGCCCTCGTCGTTCCCTCGCTGGCAAGTGCTGCGAGTACCGCGGCGGTCCCGATTCGTCACGTACCCGCCAGTGGAGGCACGATCAAGTGGCCCGTGATGGTTCACAACGCCACGACGTGCATCTGGTCGTCGTCGCCCAAGATCACAGGATTTGATGGAACTGTGACCTGCACAAACGGCAGGGTGGTTCGACCGGCCACGTTCGATGCCAACACGTCAACTGCCGCGAAGGATTACACGCTCAACCTGGTCGTGCGTGGTACGACGAGGACAGTCGATCACCTGAGGGTCGTTGAGGCCGGGAAGCCAACACCGACCACGGCGACAACTTCAACTACCACGACGACTTCAACTACCACGACGACTTCAACTACCACGACGACTTTGACTACCACGACAACGCTGCCGCCGACTTCAACCACCACTACGACGCTGCCGTCGACATCGTTCCCTGGCACGCCCTCTAACAACTGGTCTGGATACGTCCTTACCGGAGAAAGCGGCGGATATGAAGCGGTAAGTGCCACGTGGACGGTCCCGACGCTGGACTGCTCCTCGGTACCGGGCGGCTTCACATCGGACTGGGTGGGTGTCAACGGCGCTGCTGATCAGCCCGGTCTCTTCCAGGACGGAACGACCTCCTACTGCGTCAACGGGCAGGAGAGCGACTATGCCTGGTGGACGGATGAAGCTGAAGGGTACTCAAGCGTGCCCCTCTTTGTGGTCGCTTCCGGCGATGTCATTGACGCCGAGGTTTACCAGGACGCGTCAGGTTACTGGGACTATTACGTCGAGGATCTCACCAGTGGATCGTCGTCCTCAGCCCCCGAGATCGATTCTGGTCCCGGAACGTCAGCCGAGTGGATAGCAGAGGATCCCGAAAACTCAACCACGAAAGCGCTCTATCCCCTCGCGGACTTCGGGTCGGTAACGTTTACGGACCTCGGATTGATAGTGCCGTCCGGCTCCTGGGCGTTGCCCCCTTATTCCGATGCAGTTGAGATGGTGACGACAACTGACGAATCCGTCGAGGCCTTGCCTAGTGCGATCCAAGGCTCTGGCACATCAGCTGCTTTTACGGTCACTTACGAGCCGCCCGGCGAGATGGGTTCCACGGCGGGTACTGCCTCTGTGAAGCACTCGCAGTCGACATTCGTGGGGCTAGTGCCGCGAATCGCTCCGCACCGTCGAATAGCTCGGCCATTGATCGGTCACGGGGTCACGACCAGTATGGCGAGGATGCTCGACCAGTAGACGGTCGAGCCGGTGACGTAGAAGCCTTACGAAGTGGCGGGTTGTGTGGGCCGATAACTCGCCATGAGCGGGGCGCCGAGTGGCGTGAGCACGTCCCAGCCGGTCGTCGGAGAGAAGGTATCGGCACCGCCTGACGAGAGCATCCCGATACAAAGCTCGTTCGGGCTGGGCTGGGGCTGCAAGCTGACCGTACCCGGCTGGGTGCTGTGCCCCGTCGTCCCTTGCCAAGCCGTTCGACTGACCGGGTGACCTGCATTCGATAACGGACGCCAGGGCGAAAGTGCCGGCAACCGGTGGCCTCCGTGTCCGTAAGCGTCACACGCTTACCAGGTAGAAGACGCTGGAGTCATCGACTTCAAAGGACTCGAGCTCCACATCGAGGCTGGCGACAAGTGTGCGAAACTCCTCCTCGTGCACGGTCCCCGCGGTGAAGCCGTCCTTGCACACGATGACCCCGTCACGAGTGGCGATCCGGTCGATATCTCCGATGAGACCGGCAGCAGACTGACGCTCAAACCAGTCCAAGCGATCTTCCCAGAACCGATCCGAGTAGGTGGAGAACAGCGCCATACCGCTGGGACGCAGCACGCGGACGACCTCCCGAACCAGCACCGGCCGGTCGACGTGAAAAGCAGAGATCCCATTCTGGATGCAGACGACGCGGTCGAAGGACGCCGACGCGAACCCGAGCTGCTTCGCGTCGGCGCATAGGAGGCCGCAGTTTTTCGCTTCACCAAGTCGCTGTCGCGCCAGTCGAAGGCTGGCCAGTGAGTTGTCGGTGCCGACGGTCAAACGCGCTGACCCGGCGAAGGCAGGCATCGTACGTCCATAGCCGCATCCGAGGTCCAGTACGACGTCATCAGGACGCAACCTCGCCACTACGAACTCGACTTCGGCGCGAAGGTACTGCTTCACGCGTGCCGGTGCGAGCTGATAGCACTGCTGCAACCGCTCGGCGGCAAGGTGCTCCTTGTAATACACGGCGTCTCTCATTGACCAAATATCACACCAAACCACGTGGCGCCGCAGGGCGGTGGATGATCCGCTGCGCTGAACTGCGACTCAGCTCGAACCGGCGGTAGGTGCAAGCCCGACTCTTCTCTGGTATCGCCATACACCGGTCACGGCAGAATTGGAGCAATCGTGAACAGAATGCCCGCCGTGGCACCGACCCTCGCTGGCAGCGCTGCCGCACGGATCTGACGGTTCTGGTGCTCACCTGACAATCACCTGAGAGTCTCTGGATCGCCAACTTCCCTGACCCTGTTGTTTTCGGTCGGACGCTCAGGCTGCTTGGTTCTCCAGCGCCTCGGGAGCTTGAGGCTCGCCGAGATTGTCGCGACAGCCAGTTGCTCGAAGGCGTCCTCTTTGGACATTTGGCGGGGAGGCGGACACCGCACGTTTCGATGTGGGCAAGGTTTACAGAGTCGGCCGGGATAGGAATATTCACGAGTGCACCGACGCTCGGGACCGGACCTCCAGCTTTGTTGGGATCGTGCTAGCCCGGCCAGGAAACCTCCATGCGAAGACCGCCGAATCTGGTACTCGTGTCAACTCGCCATCGACCTCCGGTGGAGCGAACAACTGAATCGGCTATCGCGAGTCCTAGCCCGTGACCACCAGCCTGATTGCTGCCGCGCCGGAACCGATCGAACAGCCGCTCCCGTTCCGCGAGCGGAATGCCGGGGCCGGTGTCTTCGACCGCGAGCACGACCCGTGCACCGATCCGACCTACTTCGATGCGCACCGAGCCGCCCTCGCCCGCGTACTTGCAAGCGTTGTCCACGAGCACGGTCGCGAGACGGTCGATCCACTCAGTGGGTGCCGTGATTATCGCGGCGGCCATTCCAACACGTTCCAGCTGCAGGTCGAGTGATCTCGTAACCGCAGGAGCCCGAAAGCGCTCGATGCATTCTTCGGCGATTCTTGCGACATCAGTCAAGCCTGAAGCCGGGGGTGGCGGGGCCGCGTCAAAGCGGGCCAACCACAACATGTCCTCGACGATCCGCTTCAAACGCTCGCTCTCTCGCGCTATCCGATCGATGGTCGAAGGCTCCGGATCGCCCTCGAAACTCCTAGCCAACGACAACTCCGCCTCGATCACACTCAACGGCGTCCGCAACTCGTGGGAGGCGTCGGCCGTGAATTCCAGCTGCCGGCGATGAGCAAGCTCGATGGGCTTTGCCGAGCGGAGGCCGATGAGCAGCGACGCCAAGAAGATCGCGAGGAGAAGCACTGGCGCGGCGACGAGTTCCGAATTCATGAGGACGCTCTCGACGTGAGCCAGCTCGGTCAGGCTCTCACCGGCAACTAGGAGGCCGCCCCTGTAACGCACCGACAAGAGCCGGTAGTCGGTACCCGCGATGTTCCTGGTGACCGATCCGGCACCGGCGCGAGGCCAGGACAGGGACGGCAACGGCGGCGATGCGACGTTTGCTTGCGCGAACCGGCTCTGAGGGCGAACCTCCCAGACGTAGATCGGCTCGCCATAGATTCCGAGCCCGTACTGGATGCCCCCGCCCGGCGAGTCTGGCTCCTCGGTGGCAAGCGCGGGTGATCGGTGCCGGGCCGTTGCAAGGCGACTGTTGAGCTGGCGATCGACCTGGGCAACGAGGCGGTGCGCTACCAAGACGTCGAAGACGGCGACCGCTCCCGCATACACGACGATCACGACCAACGTCGCCGCTAGAGCGACCTTGAGTGAGGGCGCGAGATGGTTCTTGACGGTGCCTCGTCGTCTCAGGCTCATGCGGGCACGAGGCGATAGCCGACGCCGCGGTGGGTATCGATCCGGACCTGGGCCCCGGAGAGCTTCGATCGAATGTGGGCAACGTGAACGTCGATCGTGTTGGAGCCAACGGCATCGGCCTCGTACTGCCAAACTTGCAGGGCTATCGACCGCCTGGACACGACGGCAGGAGAGCGTTGCAGCAGAAGCTTTAGGATGCCGAGTTCGATCTGCGTGAGGCCGACGATCTTGCCACAAGCCCTAACGGTTCGTGTGGCCGGTTCGTAGACAAGATCTCCCACCAACAGCTGAGGTGGGCGCGCGTCTGAAGGTCTGCGCTGCAGCGCTCGCAGTCGTGCAAGAAGCTCGGGGAAGTCAAACGGCTTCACCATGTAGTCGTCGGCGCCTTCGTCGAGGCCGAGCACCCGATCGGCAGGCATATCCCGAGCCGTGAGCATCAGGACAGGCACACGGGCGCCCGAACGGCGTAGTGACCGAAGGACGTCGATCCCGCTTACGACTGGCATCCGCCAGTCGAGGATGGCGACCTCGTACTCGTAGGATCGGAGGTAGGCGAGCGCGTCCGATCCGTCGGCGACGCCATCTACGACGTAGCCAGCTTTCTTCAGTCCCCGTTCCAGCACGGATCGGAGAGCTTCGTCGTCCTCGGCCACGAGGATCCTCATGACGCTCCGTTATACCCGACAAGAGCTCGGCTCTGAAGAGTCGAGAAACCGGAACCCGCCGAAGCGTTGCGTCTTGGCTCGTGACAAGGCTTGCCTAGGAGGCTGGTGTGAATTGAGGGATTGTTGTTGATGGTGTGGCTGTCATCGCGGCCCGTATGCCGGATACCCGCGGGTGGCCCGTGCGAGGCGAGCCCAGAAGCCACATGGGGTTGGGCAGCCGTTGGTGTTTGCTCGCGCTGGACGGCCGACTCACTCGATCGCCCACCCGGCAGCGGTCCATCCGAGTCCAAGGCGCGCGAGGCGAGCGAGGTTCCCGGCACTGGCCAGTAGCCGGAAGTCGGCGTCGACCTTGGCGGTGCCGCGCATGCGGGCGCGCCTTCCTCCGTGCTTGCGGTAGACGAGATGAGCGAGCTTGCGTTCGACCTTGGGACGGGTGGCGCGATAGTCGTCGCGCCAGGCTTGTTCGGCCTGGTGCTTGCGGGCGCGGGCGAGAGCTTCTTCGTAGGGGCTGATCCCGACGGTGCGCCCGCCTGAAGCGGTGGTGCACTTGGTCCGCAGCGGGCAGTTGGTACAGGCGTCACCGAAGTAGGCCATGCCATGGCGGCGGATCTCGACGGTCACACCGGCCGGGCAGGTGACGGCGCTTTCGTGGAGGTCGATGACGAAGCAGTCCTTGGTGAACAGCCCGCCGGGTGCGGTGGGTTGCTGAGTCTTACAGCGCGAGTCGATGCCAGCGCCGTCGAGACGTTCCTGGAATGCCCCGGTTCCATAGGCGTTGTCGCCGTAGACAGTGGTGACATCTTCGTCGTTCTCGTCGACATCGGCCGTGGCCGCGTGCTCGTCGAGGTCGTCATGGCCGGTGTCATCACCGACGAGAAGCTCGGAGATGAGGTCCTCTGCGACACTCGTGTCCCCGGCGTTGCCCGGCGTCACGACCGTGGCGGTGATGATCTCGGAGTCGGGGTCGACAGCCACATGTCCCTTGTAGCCGTCGAAGCTTCTGGTCTTGGTCTTGTGCCCGTGGCGGGCCTCGGGGTCGACCGTCGAGATCACCCGGTCTTTGGCGACTTTGCGGGCGACGCGAAAGACGCCGTCGTCTCCTTCTACGAGGTCCTGGCCGGTCACCGTGGCGAGCAGCTTGGCGGCTTCGGTGACGACAGGGTCGAGCTTTTGACCATTGAGAAGGCCGAGGCATGCGTAGGCGTCCTTGGCGCGGCTGTCGATGAGCGCTTCGCGAGCTTCGGCATCTTCCCAGTCGATCTGCGGCTTGGAGGAGCTCGCGTAGTCGTCGCCGCTCGTGAGCAACGCCCCGAGCTCGGCCCGCAGCTTGCGGCTGGCGAGCTTCAAGAGGGCCCGGATGCCAGAGCGGATAAGAGTGACGGTGTCCATCGTCGCCACGGCGTCATAAAGCGGCGTCGAGTCGAGCGCCCGGCGGTTGCCGACGAGCCCCGCAGCTTTGGCCGCATAGAGTGCCGCGTCAAAGATGCGATCGGGGCGCTCGGATCGTCGCAGGCGTTCGCGCATGTCGACGAGCACGGTGTGGGAAAAGCTCGTCCAGCCACCGGTGTCGTAGCCACCGACGCCTGCTGCATAGCGCCAGCGGTTGTCGAAGCAGTAGCGATCGACGGCCTCGCGGTCTGAGAGTCCTTCGAGGCGCTGGAGCACCATGACCGTCGCCACCACCGACGGAGGTACCGAGCGCCGGCCCTGGTTGTCGAACAGGTCGGAGAACTCCTCGTCGGGGAACAGGCGATCACGCTCCCGGTGCATGAACGCGTAGATCGATGACTCGTCGAGCACCTTGTCGCAGAACTGCTCTACGTCGTCGAACAGGTTGGCTTGCCTATCAGCCACGCCCAGGGTCATCGATCGCTCCCGGTAGAGAATTACCTATGTGTAATTCTCTCTCAGCTGCGACCGGATCGCGAGCATTTACGCCCGCGAAAGACACCAGCCACCTAGGCCGGCCGAACGACCGCTTCTGGCTTCATGAGATCTTCAGGGGGCATCTCTAGTCTGCTTCTTGTGGCCGACGTTCCCAGCAGCGAGCTCCCGAGTTCTGACCTGTCTTCCACTCGACGGCGGTTCGGCCGGCGCCGCAGGAGGCCGCGCCGACCACGTTGGCTCCGCAATCTCATCAGGATGTCGGTGGCTCTCCTGGTGGTCGTCGTGGCTCTGGCCGGGGCCGAGGTGGCCTTCGTCGCTTTTCGGCTCCACCAGGTCCATATTGTGAATGTCCCGCAGATCACCCCGCCGGCGACCTCGGGTCCGAATGTCGGTGCCCAGACGTTCCTCCTCATCGGCTCGACGTCCCGCTGCGTGCTGAACAACAAACAGACGTCGGCCTTTGGGAGCTGTGCAGCAGGCATCACCGGCGTCAACTCGGACGTGATCTTGCTGCTGCGCGCCGATCAACGAAGTCACTCGGTCTCGGTCCTTTCCATCCCGCGTGACCTCGTCATGAACAAGGTCCGCCCCAGGGGCTTCTACAAGATCGACGCTGCTCTGGCGGACGGACCCGGCCAGCTCGTTGCCGCGATCGAGCAGAACTTCGGCATCCCGATCAACCACTTTGTCGAGCTCAACTTCGACAGCTTCCAAAACATCGTGAACGCCCTCGGCGGGATCAAGATGTACTTCCCCTACCGGGTTCGCGACGACAGCAGCGGGCTGCACATCCGCACGACCGGTTGCGTGTACCTGAACGGTTTCGATGCCCTTGCCTTGGTCAGGGCGCGTAACTACTGGTATTTCAAGGACGGTCAGTGGATGGACGACGGCAGCGGCGATCTCGGGCGCATCATCCGAGTACACGAGTTCCTCCGGGTGCTGGCCACCGCAGTCGCGAAGCGAGGCCTTTCGAACCCGCTCACCGACGACTCCCTTCTCAGTGCTGTCGCCCCGGACCTCGAGATCGACTCGAAGTTGTCGCTCGGCGACATGGTTGACCTCCTGCGGGTCTTCCGTTCGACCAACATCGGCACCGTTCCTGAGCTGACCATGCCGAACATAGAGAACTTCGCCGACTACATGTACGAGGGCTACGACTACGGCTCAGTCGTGCTGCCCACCTACCCTCAAGACCAGCAAGCCATTGACGAGTTCCTCGGGCTCAAGGCGCCGCCGGGCGCAGCGGTCGCGCCCGGCTCGGTCACGGTCTCGGTTCTGGACGAGACAGGGACAACCGGTCAGGCCACGACAGCCGCCGCTCAGCTCTCGTCGCTCGGGTTCCACGTCGTGGGCACAGGCAGCGCGACACCGATCGGCCCGATCTCCGAGACTGTCGTCTACTACGCGCCGGGCCATCTCCTTGGTGCCGAACGGGTCGTCGAGGATCTCCAGGGCATCGTCGCGATGGCCGAGGGACCGACAGACGCTGGCGCAGACGTCACCGTGGTCACAGGCTCGAACTATTCCGTGCTGGCCGATCACGCTGCCGCTACGGGCACGACGGCAACCACGGCGGACCCGACCGCAACCACCACGGTGGAGCTGATGTCAGCCACGGTGGAGCTGACTTCGGCTAGCACTCTTGGCCCGCCGAGCCCAGCGGTCGAACCTCTTCCTTCCTATGATCCGAGGGCTTGTCCCTCCGGATGAGGCGCGGTCGCGCTTCGGGCTAGTGCCCGCAAGGCGTAGGGTTCAAAGCCACCCTCCGATACTGGCTCTGAGCTTGGAATTCGTCGCGTATGTCGGCCTTTGATCTCTCAGCCGATGCTGTTTGCGGGTGCCGTAATACGGGGCTCGCTTGTGCCAGTCGCGATCGTTCCAAATCCACTGTTCGGCTTGTCCCGACGAACCGGCCGGAAGCGGTCGGTGAGCTGTTCTGTACTAACTCGCGCGTCCGGCACAAGCCTCAGCTGGAAGTCCCAGCGTGACTAGTTGTTCGACAAGACAGGGCCCTGAGGAGCGCGTTCGGCGCCCCCACTACGCACCGCGCGCCTCCAGGGCATCCAGGTCCCGCTCGGCGTACAGTCGGTGCTCCCACTCTTCGTTGAGGATGATGAGCAGGCACATGCGCACCGGGTAGCTGCGGGGTTGCGGCCAGCCTGGTCCCTCGACCGGTTCCGTGTCGCCGTCTAGCGACGCGTCGCTGAGATCTTCGATGACCTGGCGCACGGTGGCCATTCGGCCCCGGCGCAGCTCGAGCACGGTGTCGAGCGTAGGTTGTGCGTCGCGGTCGCGGGGCACGCCCGGCGTGTCGGGCATCTCATCCCATGGCAGGTCCAAAGGGTCCCACGGCGACGGATCACCGAGGATCGCCCTTCTTATCCAGGAGTCGGTCGCGAACGCCAGGTGGCGCAGCGTCTCGATGAACGACCACTTGCCGTCGACCGACTCGTGCAGCAGTTCAGGTTGCAGGCGGCGGGCGCGTTCGACGGTCGCGCCCCAGAGTTGCTCGAGGATGTCCCACGCCTCGCGGAAGCCGGTTGGGTCTGTCGGGCGCATCTTCGACCGGAGGGGATACCGCCTGTTGAGCTCGGCGTCGACTAGGGGCCCGATGTCGACGCCATTGATCGTCAGGTTCTGGATCTCGCCGTGGATGTCGACGTCGATTAAGTCCACGCTCCGCATCCCGACTCTGCTCAGGTCGACGGTGCGGAGCAGCGCGCCGCTGAGGTCGACACGCTCGAACTGGGCTCCATGGAGATCGGCACCAATGAAGTCAGCCATGCGACGACCCTAATGTCCCATTCAGCAGTCCGGGCCGCCGAGACGGCGACGCGCCGTGATCGGCGGGGAGTATGAGAACGAGCTGATGTTCCTGCATCCAGCGCGGTGACGGAGTGAGTGATGGCTTCAGTTCTGCCCGGGATTGCTGGTCTGACTCGTGCATCCGCCGGCGGCCCGCCTGTCTTCGGAACCATCAGCCCACCGGCGATTCCAGGTGGTCGCGGCACGAGTCGAACGATGAAAGCGGCGGATCGCCCTGTGGCAACAGGACGATCGCACCGGCGATGGTGGGACTGGCAACCGGGGCCGTTCGGGCCGAGCTAGACCAGAGTGGTGAGGGAGCGAGGCGTTCGAGCGTGTCGATCCTGCTCGGATCGTGAAGGACCTTGACCCTGGCCATTCCGCAGACGCGAAGGCACGCAGCGTCTCGACGATCTGATTCGTCGATCCCGAGATTGCCTCCGCGAATCCGATCACCTCGGTTGCTTTGGCATCACCCGGTTCGTCGAAAACCCCGACGGATTGCCCGATCGACGCCGGATGCCGGCCGCTGTCCGACAGATTCGGTCCAGTTGGGCGGTCATCAACCGGAATGCCTGCGGCAGACTGCTCGTCCGAGCCCAGATGCTCCATGTGTCGCCAGACTTCGCCGGCCGTACCGTCAGGACGGGTGGCTCCGGCAGACGTGACGCCAGAACATCTCCCTCGGGCGCGACCAGACATCGGGGGTAACATCAGGCGCCGTGCGGTACAGGGGTGGTCTGGCAGGGTTTTTCGCGCTGCTGGCGGGGGGAGTCGCGTTGACAGTGAGCGGCGTCGCTCCTCTTGTGGCAAGCGCCTCGGTCTCGGTGCCTGCATCGACGCGCCCGGTGCCGGACTTCGGCAACCCGGCCGGCCATGCGCGCGTACCGCCTGCCGGTGACGCTGTCAGCACCGACCACCCGGACCATGTCATCGGGACCGGCACACCCGCCAGTTGCACGTCCGCCGCGGTCGTCAGGGCCGTCGCCAGCGGTGGCGTCATCACCTTCAACTGCGGTCCCGGTCCCGCGACCATAACAATGACTGTCACGGCCAAGGTCGTGAACACGAGCCGCCGGATCGTTCTGGACGGCGGCGGGACGGTTACCCTCAGCGGCGCCGGGAAGCGCCAGATCCTCTACATGAACACTTGCGACAAGAGACAGCGGTGGACCACCTCGGATTGCTACGACCAGGAATGGCCTGAGCTCGTGGTACAGAACATGACCTTCATGGACGGCAACTCCACGGTCAGCCAGTCCAAGGGCACCAGCTTCGGTGGTGGGGGAGGAGGCGCCATATTCGACCTGGGAGGCCAGCTGAAGGTGGTCAACTCCCGGTTCATCGACAACCGCTGCTTCCACGTCGGCCCGGACCTCGGCGGCGCCGCAGTCCGCGCCCTGGCCCAGTGGCGCAACAGGCCGGTTTACATCACAAGCGACACCTTCCGGGGCGGGCGGTGCTCCAACGGGGGCGCGCTCAGCAGTATCGGGGTCTCTTGGGTCGTGCTCAACAGCATCATGACCGATAACGACGCCATCGGCTACGGCGCGAACCCGGCCTCGCCGGGCACCCCCGGCGGGGGCAGCGGCGGTGCCATTTACTGCGACGGCGACACGTACTCGCTCGAGATCGAGGGTACAGTTATCCGCGACAATCATGCCCGTGCGGGTGGCGGTGCCATCTTCTTCGTCAGTGACGACAACACGGGCACGATGACCATCGAGAGCTCGACTTTGAGCGACAACCCGAGCGCGGGCTTCTGGACGAGACCCTACCCCGGCATCTTCTTCCAGAGCTTCGGGCACCCGAAAGTGGTCGACTCCTTCATCGGCTGAGCGAGGCGAGCTCCCCGCTTGTAGCAGTTGCGCGGGGCCCGCCGCGACCGACCCGTCGTTCGACGTGGCCACCTCCGCCGGACCGGACGGGTGTCCGGTTTGGCCTCTTGCTCGCGTGCTCAGGGGGCAGTGGGCCTCGGTAGTCGACCCGCTCTCATGCGACTCGTTTGCGATCAGGGACGGACGGGGATGCTCTCGGCCTTGACAACGCTGAGTCCAGCGCGCCGTTTGACAGGCTCAGGAACCTGGCTCACGGCGGAGCTCCTGCCGGCTGCTGCTAGACAACGCGTCCAGGTTCCACTACGGACCAGAAGCGTGGATCCCGCACGGTAGCGCAACTTCAATCGCCGCCTTTCAAGACGCACGTGCGGCGCAGGCGTGAGTGACACCGTGTCGATGTTGGTCCGACAGCAGGCGCGGTCAGCCCTTCGTTGTCTCCTCCAGCGAGAGAACCATCTTTCTTCCCAGCACTCGGTCGACCAAGGCACTTCCGCTCCCTTCTTCGCGGATGGCTCTGCCTATCAAGATCACCAGCGCCGGATAGGCCCAGAAGTCGCCGCACACCCAGAGGATGGCGGCTCCGATCTGTTGGTCGGCGAACGGCGAGAGCCGGATCCCTGACAAATGGTCGTACACGGAGTACCACGGGGCCGAGGACAAGATGCTGAGCGACATCGCCAGAAGGATCATCACAGCGTTCGTGGCCAGGATTGCCCAGATCCCTCGGATAGTGGAGAGCTTCGGCTTTATCGGATGGGAGGGAATGAGCTGCAGCCAAAACAAGACCCCCGTCACGAAGAACGAGGAGTGCATCAGCCAGATGTGGACCGTCTGATTCCGTTCGGCGAGATCGAACAGGGCGGGCACATGCCAGATGACCATCGCGGCGTTGAAGAGAATGACTGCGACGATCCCACCCGACAGGAACCGGCCGAGGGCCCGGAGCGGCTTTGCCCAAGAGCTGAGGAGAACGGCGCGGCCGAGGCGCCGCCTTGCTGCAACCGGGAAGCCGTGCACGAGCGGCAGCCAAGGGGCGCCGGCCACGATGAGGATCGGCGCGAAGAACATGATCAGGATGTGCTCGATCATGTGGACGAAGAAATAGTCGTCGGCCCAGTAGTCGATCGGCGAAACGACGCCGAGGAGCAGGACAGCGAGCCCGCCGTAGAAGAGGAGCGACCTGCGGCGGCGGGCTCGGACGCGTTCGGGGCGCGAACGCCGTTTCATATTGCGCAAGCCCAGCTCGTGCCAGATCACGACCACTGTCACGACGACGAGGAACGGGTCGTAGGACCAGTTCTGAAGGATGTAGGTCACGACCTGGCCCCGCTCACTTGCTTCGCGCCCAAGGTGTGTTCATCGTTCCAGCGCGCTCCGGATGGCGCTCGCCAGGACGACCGAGAATGATGACCTTGTCACCTGTGTCCCTGGCCCCGGGTCCGCGTCGATGATGTAACGGGCGCGTCCTCTCGGATCGATGACGTAGGCGATGTCGCTGTGGGCGATCATCGAGCCGCCCGTGGAATAGGCAACGAGAACCCCGAAGGAATGCCAGACGGAGCCCAGCTGCGAAGTTGAGCCCGTCAGGAAATCCCAGTTCCTAATGTGTTCGAGACCCTCTTGACGATCGAAGGCCACGAGGTACGAGGTCGAGCGGTACACGGGGTTGGCTACGACTGCGACAAGTTCCACTCGGCGAGCCGTGGAGCCGAGCATTTGGTCAGTCGCAAGGAATTCCTGAGCGATGACGGGGCAGTCCGAGACGCAGACGGGGTCGAGGAATGTGAGGGCGACCGCTTTGCCGCGCAGGCTCTCGAGCGACACCGAATGCCCACTTTGGTTGACCAGTCCGAAAGATGATGCCGGGTAGTCAACAGCGTTGGGCGTCCCGTCGATCGCCTGGGAGACGATGGGATCCGCGTTCGGGTCGGTGGAAGCGACGGCCATCGGCGCGGCGCCCACGAGGGTGACTGCTATCGCGCACAGCGCCGCCAGGACACGAAACGTATAGGCCGGTCGCGTTGTCAGGCGCGCCGTCATCGACATCGGCATTTCAGTTGCCGAGGTGACCGGTACCAGGACTTCGGCGTGGGGAACACGCGCGAAGGCAAGGTACCCGGCTACGAAGAAGAGGGCCATGGGGATCATGCTGTTCGGGTCGGTCCCGACACCACCGAGGAAGCCGAGATCCTGGACGAGCACCCAGTCGGTTAGGCAGAGCAACAGACCAACCGGCACGGCGAAACGGAGCGCTCTTGGTCGTCCGCTCAAGAAGGCCAGCCCGAGCCCTGCGAGGATTATCACCAAGAAGAGGTTGACCACCCACCCGTGCGCAGCGTCGAAGGAGCCAAAGGCCGTCACCCATGACGACAGGACGCGCGGCTGGGGTGTCTGGGCCATCTGGCGGAGCATCGAGGTAAGCGTTCCGGGCGTGGCCTGACGATGTAGCTGCCCACGCCAGTACCCGCGGCCGGGCCACGCCTGCAACAAGGCCATGCCCATGAGGAATGTTCCGAGCACGGAGAGCATCGCCCGCCCGAGTCGCGGGCTCGTCCAGGCCCGGTCTGGGAGGGCAATGAGCACTCCGGCAAGGCTGTACAGCAGCGCCGCACCCGGGGCCCCGAAGGCCCAGCTGAGACCCGGGGCGAACAGGCCTCCGAAACTCTCGCCGAAGACCCAGACCACGAGTCCCCAAGCAGCGCTCGACAAGCCTGCGAGCCGTGACCAGTTGCCCCGCGGAGCAACGAGCAACCAGATGCCGAGACCAACCTGGATCCACACAACCGAGGCAGGCGCGGTGACGGGATGGTTGCTCCAGATAGTGCCTCCGGCGTTCACGAGGTGCTGAACCCATGAAGCGGAGGACGCAGCGCTCGGCTCGATCACCTGCGCCGTCATCCCGAGCGGCATCGAGGCCTGGGCTTGGAGGATGCCGTCGAAGATCCAAAGGAGCCCGAAGGAGATCCGTGTGAGACGCCTCGCGTTGGCTTCAGGACAAGGCGGAACCTCTTTGTTCCTGTCGCCGTTCGCCAGGTTGCGGAGCTGAGCGCCGCGAAGCACGTGCCAGCCAACGGCCATCACGGCGAGAAGCACCAGGACGAAGATTGCCTGATGCTGGAGCAGGTTCCGGAACGCCCCCACGATGATGGGATTGTTCGTCTGGATACCTGACCCCATGCCCGGCATGGCCGACTGAACCTTCCCCCCTCGAGTGGCCGAGTGCTTGGCGCCGATCGTTCCACGTCACAGCGGCCTGGTTGCCACAGGATAACGGCGGCAAGACCGGGGCCATACGACTCGAGTCGGCCATGGGTGCCTGCCCCGACACGGTTCGTGGTGGGCAGTTGCTGGCGCGTTTCGATTCGCGGGCGCTAGACGACGGGCCGTCACCCCCCAATGCAGGTCGACGACCGCTGCAGACGGCCCGCACGACCGGTTGACGATGGACTCAGTATTACCCTCGTCGGATGCGTCATGACCTGGGCGTCACCGCTGGCGGAGTAGCGAGCCCCGTCCTCCCATTGCGCGGTCGGCTGCGGGTGCATCGTGGCGAGCGTCTGAGGCGGGCCACGCACCAGGTGGCGGTTCGCGTCCAAGCCTATGTGGCGCTCACAAAGCCGCGGATCATAGAGCTTCTCCTCATCACGACGGTGCCCACGATGTTCGTGGCGGCCAGGGGATTGCCTCCGATTCGCCTGGTCGCGCTCACGGTTCTCGGCGGCACATTGGCGGCGGGCGGCGCGAACGCCATGAACATGGTGTACGACCGTGACATCGACGCGGTCATGAAGCGCACCCGGCACCGGCCCCTCGTCACGGGAACGATCAGCCCGCGTGCGGCCGTCTGCTTCGCGTTCTTCCTCGAGGCAGTGGCGTTCGCCTTGCTGGCGGGCGCGGTGAACCTCCTCTCGGCCATCTTGGCCGTCTCGGCCACGGCCTTTTACTTGGGCGTGTACACGATGTGGCTGAAGCGGTCGTCGCCGCAGAACATAGTGATCGGCGGCGCCGCCGGCGCCGTACCCGTGCTCGTCGGCTGGAGTGCCGTCACCGGAGGGCTCTCCGTCGCGCCGCTCGTCATGTTCGGCCTGATCTTCCTTTGGACCCCTCCGCACTTCTGGTCGCTCGCCGTGCGTTACCGCGAGGACTACTCGGCGGCGCAGGTACCTATGCTGCCGTCGATCGCTGACATGCCCAAGGTGACCCGCCAGATCCTCTGCTACACAGTTGCCCTCGTCGCTCTGTCGTTCGTCCTAGTGCCGGTCGCCCACCTCGGCGCCGTCTACGCCGCTGCCGCCGGTGTGTTTGGCGCGGCGTTCCTCTATTACGCGGTCCGTCTCTGGCGCGCTCCCGGACCCGGCCGCGCCATGAAGCTGTTCGGCTTCTCGATCACATATCTCACAATGGTCTTCGTCGCCATGGGCGTCGATGCGGTTGTCCATCCGTGGTGACCCGAGAGACGAGCGGACCCATGACTGATGCAATGCAGCCCTCGCCGACCGGGTCTCCCGCCGCAGGGCCTGTGGACCGGGCGGCGGCGTTCGCAGCCGGCCCGACGCGCATACCACGGAAGTTCGTGTGGGTTGTCCTGGGCGCCGCCGCGGTGCTTGGAGTCGGCGGCGCATTGTTGGAGCATGTCCTCGATGCGGCTGGTGTGAACCCCACTCCGACCACGACGGTGACCACGATCGTTGCGTCGCGTCCTTTGGCGGCCGGCAGCGAACACGAGTCCGTTGTGCCGGGGGAACCAGCGGCTTTCATGGGACTGAACCGCATGACGCCCGGGGAGGCTCGACCCTTCTCGCTCGTCGACGAACGCGGTCAGACAGTCTCGCTCGCTGACGAGCGGTCCAGGGTCGTTGTGCTCACGTTCTTCGACGGGCGCTGCGATGACATCTGCCCAGTTCTCGCCGAGGAGATCGGGAAGGCTGACTCAGATCTAGGAGCGTCGGCCGGGCGCGTGATCTTCCTCACTGTCAATACCGACCCGGCTGCCACCGCCGTCTCGGGCCTCTCGAATGTGCTCACCAAGACCGCACTCGGCCACCTCCCCAACTGGCACATGTTGACCGGGACACTCTCCGAGTTGAACGCGGTATGGCGGTCCTACGGGATCACGGTGAGCTTCGACGCCGCCACGCGAACGGTGGAACACAACGACGTCATGTACTTCCTCGACGGTGATGGACGCTTCCGGTTCAGCGCCACGCCCTTCGCGAACGAGCGCCGGCCTTCAGGCTCCTACGAGCTGGCGAGCGACGAGATCAGCAAGTTCGCGACGGGCATCGCCACCTATGCCTACGAGCTGACCGAGAGCCGATGAGCACGAACCACGCACTGGGAGCGGAAGACGCCGAGGCGATCGCCGGCGCTGCAAAGGCGCCGTCGACACCTTGGTACAAGCGGCGCGCCTTGCTTGTGACTGTTGCCGCCATCGCCGTGCTCGCCATCACAGTGATCTCTGACCTTCCTGTGCACAGCTCGCTTGCAGCCGATGTAGCGGCTGGGCGAAGCGTCATGAGCGAGATCAACGCCGATGTTGGCCCTTGCACGTTTGCGGTGAAAGAGTCGTTCTCGATTCATGCGGATCAGGTCGCAGGCTCGCTCTCATCCTCCGATCAGCGTGAGGCGTCGTCGCTTCTGCGCGACGACTTAGCAGCCTGCTCGTTCACCGACGACAGCATTTTCGAGCTCTCCAATATCGAGGTACCCGGCTCTGCTGCTGGCAAACGGCTCGGTGAGGTTGTCGACACGGTGACACTGTGGGCGACTTCCGACGCCCTCGGCGCGATCTCCGACCTTGAGACACTACTGACCAGGCCGAACGATCAGAGCGCGCTGCGCGACCTCGCCGCCAGGGAACGGGCGTTGGCCTCCGATCGAGCTGCGGCGTTTGCCGACATCGGCGCTGCTGACCAGATCGTCTCCGCCCACCTCACCGAACCGGCCCTGCCGGTGTTGCCGGACTCAGAGGTCCAGACCGGCTGACCGGCTTGAGATAGCCGGACCCTGCTCTGACCCTGTCCCATGCGGGTAGGTGCCGGTGTCTTGCTGCTCGTCGGAGCGAAGCCACGCCAGCACGTTCCAGAACACGACGGGCATGAACGTCACCGTCGCCACGAGCCACAGCACAGCGGTCGAGAACTGCTGGTCGGCCGCCAGACTTGGCCAGTGGCCCGCGACGTGACGAAAAGCCGGGTACCACGAGGAGCTTGAAAAGCCGACCAGGTAGGCGATTGTCCACACCGTCCACATCGCCACCGTGGCCGCCACTGCCGCGCGCAACGGCCGGGGGCAAAGGGCAACCGGTGCTTGGGACTGCACCAGCTCCAGCCAAAGCACACCGCCTGTCAGCACGAGGCTCACCGCCTCCGCAGTGAGAAGCCAAGGGTGGTGCTCGATCGCGTCGACTGCCAACGGTGTCCTCCAGGCAACGACCGCGCCCATGAAGAGCCCGAGTGACAAAGCGCTCTGCCCGATCACCGGTCGGCGCCACGGCGAGCCGTCCGACCGATCAGGCCGCGCCGCCTCCCGGGCCCTCACCTCGCCCGGAAGGCGTAGAGAACCCAGTCGTGCCCGCGGCACGCCTAGCACGAACAGCGCCGGGACGCCCATGGCGTAGGCGGCAAACTGGAAGGCCTCGACGAACTCATAACGACGGGCAAGCACGGACAACGGCGGCACCGCGACGACCACGGCGAGAAACACCGCGGCACCGAGGCACAACCGTCGAAACTGGTGCGTCCTCGTCACTGGTCGTGTTTCGACGACCCCGACGGTCAACGAACGCGACTGCGCTGGAAGAACCCCCAGAAGCAGACCAACAAGAAGAACCCGAGCGGGATCCCGAGGGTGAGGACCTGTGGGCCCAAGAAGTACTCACTCACCTTTCCTATTGTCCACCTTTCGAGCCGGGAGGGCTCTCTCGAACACCATCCAGTTTCTCGTGTCGCATGGCCATCGCCCTCATACCACGTAAAAGAGAGTCCAGAACAGCAGTGCCACGAAAGCGATGAGGACCCAGTAGTAGGTGCAGCCCTCGAGATTCGCGCGGAAGAGCCTCACGGCGGGTAGGGCGGAGCGGACCATGCCCCCGTCTTCGAGCGCGGCACGACGGAGGCGAAGCTGACGTGCCAGCAGTGTCTCGAGCCAGTAACCCCCTGACAGCAGCAGTGCGATGTTCATCCCGGCCCAGCCGATGAAGCACGACGCGTACCCGCTGGACCCGGGGAAGAAGGGCAGTACCGTCAGTTGCCAGACTTGCAGTGCGACTGCGGTCAGAGTGCAAAGAATCCCCGTCCAGCCGGCGACCTGCCAGTCGAGCTCGGAGCCCAATTGGAACCTTCGCATGCCGTAAGTGACCAGGGCGGCGCTCGCGAGCGAAAAGGCGAACACCGCCGCGCCGGCGCCGGTGGGCGCCGTGATATGGGCAGGACGCCAGAGGCTGGCGTTGTTCGCCGATCGCAGGTAGAAGTAAGCGAAGCCCAGGGCCGCGAACGCGAAGGCCCAGATGCCGATCACCATCCGGCTGCCTGTCCACAAGGCTCCCTCGTGAGCTCTCAGCTCGTAGGCGACCTCCTCAGGCGTCTCCCGCAGCATCGGGATGGATTCAGTTGAAGTAGTCCTGTCAGCCATCGTGCCTCTGCTCACATGATCGGTGGATGGGGATCGAGGTTTCCTGGCGACTCGACGTCTCGTGGCCGGGCGGACTGGTCCGGGCTGACCGCGCCGACTTTCGCGAGTGACAGGACACCCAGGTCCGCTACAGGAGGCGCTTCGGGCTCCCCATAGTGATACGGGTCGCTGAGCACAACAGGGATCCGCTCGAAGTCGAACCATGGCACGGGTGTCGCCGTTTGCCATTCGAGACCATTCGAGTTCCATGGGTTGTCCGCGGCCTTCACGGGGTCGATGTAGACGGACCACACGAAGTTGAAGATGAAGATTAGGAAGGAAGCCCCCAGTAGAAAAGCACTGATCGAAGAGATGTCGTTCAGGGTCTGGAGGTTGTGGGCGTACTCGAAGACGCGTCGCGGCTGGCCCAGGAGGCCCACGAGGAACAGCGGGAAGAAAGTGAAGTTGAAGAAGACGAAGAACGTCCAGAAATGCGCCTGGCCGAGCCGTTTGTTCAGCTGTTTCCCCGTCATCTTCGGGAGCCAGTAGTAAAGGCCTCCGAACAAGGCGAAGATCAGCCCACCCATGATCGTGTAGTGGAAGTGGGCCATCACGAAAAAGCTCCCGTGAACGGTCACATCAACGGGGACATCGGAGAGGAATACACCAGTGATCCCGCCGATGAGGAAGTTGAACAGCATTCCGAGGCAGAAGAGCATCGGAACCTCGAAGCGGATCTTCGCTTTCCACAATGTCCCGAGCGTCACGAGATACAAGAAGCCCGTTGGAATGGAGATCAGCTCCGTGGTCAACATGAACAACGGCCTCATGTCGGGGTTGATGCCGCTCTGGAAGAGGTGGTGCTGCCAGACGAAGAACGACAGCAGAGCGACGCCGATCATCCCAGCGGCGGCCACCTTGTAGGCGAAGAGTGGCTTTCGTGTGAACACCGGCAGCATCTCCATGACGATGCCGAAGCCCGGTAGCGCCATGATGTAGACCTCGGGATGACCGAAGAACCAGAAGAGGTTCTCCCACAAGAAGCTGCTTCCTCCGTGCTCGGTCACATAGAACGCGGTTTGAACTGTGCGGTCCAACACGCCGAGGTAGCCCGCAACCATGAGTGTGGGGGTGGCCAACACGAGCAGGGCGGTTGTGGCCAGGATCGACCAGACGAAGATCGGGATTCGGCTCCAGGTCATACCCGGCGCGCGGTAGTTGATGATCGTGGCGGCAAGGTTGAACCCCGCCATGATCATTCCGAGGCCGATGACCGCGAAACCGACCAGGTAAGCGTCCATGCCCGGGTTGGCCTGGGTCTGCAAGGGCGCATAGCCCGTCCAACCAGTCGTGAATCCCCCGAGCGGCAGGGCGGTCATGATGACCAGATACCCGGCCGCAAAGACCCAGAACGAGAAGGCCTCCACTCGGGGATAGGCCATTCTTCGCGAGCCGATCATCAGCGGTACCAACCAGTTGCCGAGGGGGCCGACGACGGCCGACGAGGCCATCATCATCATCATCGTGCCATGCTCGCCGACGATGGCGATGTAAGTGCCCGGGCCGAAGACGTGGCTGGTCGGACTGAGCAGCTCCGTCCGGATGGCCATCGCCAGCAGTCCGGCAGTGAACAGGAAGACCAGCACTCCGATCAGGTACTGCAGGCCGACAACCTTGTGATCCTCGGTCAGGCGGAAGTACCGCAGCCAGGAGCGGCTTGGATGGGTAGGCGCCGGCTCGCGACCGAGCATCTTCAACAACGGGTAGGTGAGCCCTCCGATGCCGACGAGCCACCCGAGGACCCCGAAGGACAACCCGAACACAACCGCGACGTTGTTCATGGTCGTGTTCTGACTGACGGGCCAGCTCCCCGCGATCAGGTCGCCCACGTATCGGCCGAAGAACCACCCGACAACTGCACCTACCACCGCCCAGCCCAGATGTGGCCTGAGCCAGTCGGGGCGTCTGTCGAGACTCGCTCGCGCGACCGCGACCTCACCCGGGAAGGCGGACCCCGCTAGGTCGGCTGTGTCCGTTGCCATGCCGCTCAGCCACCTCCATGACCGAGATGGTCCCGGTCGCGCTCGAACATCACTTCCTGTCCTTGCCTGTGGTCGTGACCGGGAGCGGCTCACCGGGCTGCTTTGCCCCGTAGGTCAGCACAGGGCTGTAGGGGTCCACGTTGTCGGGGTAGTACCCACCGTCAGCACCGTTCGCATCGGGTGTGTATGTCCAAGCGAACGGAGGGAGGAACTTCGTGTTGGTGGCCAGCTGGCGTTCGGTGGACTCAGCCCAGGACTGGAATTGGGCAGGTGTCACCACTTTCCCCCAGTCGTACATGGCACCGTGCCACAGGCCGCACAATTCGTCGCAGCGCACGACAAAGCTGCCCAGCTGGTCCGGGGTCGTGTAGGCGACATTGTCCTGGCCGGGGTTGGCGTCGGCCTTCACGCCGAGCTGGTAGACCCAGAAGTCGTGGACCACGTCCAACGAGGTGACGTGGAAGGCGATCGCGGTGTGATCGGGGACGACGAGGTCCGCCGTCTCGAACCCGCCGAAGGTCGGATAGCGGTAGGTCCACTTCCACTGCTGGCCGATCACCTGGATCGGCAGGACGTCGTGAGAGGCCGGCAGGAAGATGGGCGCCGGTCCCTGTCCGCCCCCTGCACCCTCAGGCTGCACGAGCTCATACGTCCCGAAACCGAAGAGGAACAGCACGAGCGCCGTAGTGACGACGATCCAGGTGAATTGGATCGGCAAGTTGCTACGGGCTTCGGGCCCACCGACTGGGTCGGGGCCGTTACGCGAGGCCCGCCAGTTGACAATGGCGTAGCCCATGTAGATCCATACCGCGAGGATCACTGGCAGAGCGGCGATGAACAGAATGTTGAAGTCGAACTGCGCACCGTCGGCCGTGTTGCTCATCGTCCCTGGCGGGATATGGGGCCCGGCTAGGTAGTAGAAGAGCGGATCGGCGATCGCGGACAGTAAGACCCACAAGCCGACCATGCGCCACCCATGGCGTGCCTCACCGGTCGGACCGCTCCTTGTTGGAGGGCGAGCCGGGGGCGTTGGTGCAGGGTCGCCGGTCGTAACTGGCTCGCGCGGCCCCTCTGTGAATCCGGGTTCGTCGCTGGGCATCAGGAGACCACCTTCATGAAGCCGTCCATCCAGCCGACCGTCTGCATCGGGCCACCGTTCCCGTACAGGAAGCCGAGGCCACAGGGGACGAAACACTGCCAGGGATAAGTGCCGGGGCCGGGGCTCCGGAACGAGAACCTGATGACGTTGTGCGGCGAGGAGGTGGTGCAGGGAGCGGCCCCGCACAGGTTCGCGTTCGCGTTGTTTCCGTAGAGGGGCACGTTGATCCCGAGGCTGGGAATCGAGAACGTGTGCCCGACGCCGTTGCCGGCGTTGGAGTTGACGACTGAGAAGACCTTGCCGTTGAGCGTGGCGACGTTGCCGATCGTGCCTTCGACCACGCCGATCTGCTGATTTCGCAACGGACTGCCGGAGTCGTACTGGTAGATCGTCACGTTGACCTTCGTGTGCGCCGGCACCTGCCAGATCGTGGTGTGCAACCACCGGCCCTCAGGCGAACGGGTCATGTATGACACCCAAGTCGCGTGAAGGCCGTGGCCGTAGGAACCCAGGGTCTGCATCGTGACGTTGACGGGCTGGCCCGGGCTCGATGTGTAGTCGACCGTGATCGGCTGGGAGGTGAGGTTCGACAGCGCGAAACCCACGCCACCTATTACGGCGGCCAGCAGGATCACTGTGATGGCCAGCTTGCCCGTGCGCTGCACGGCACCCCCCCTGATGCCTTCCCCCTCGGTTAGCTCGAGAGATTATCCTCCTACTTGCCGCACCGGGTCAATGGGAGTGGCACTCACGCCCGACAGGGGTCGCGGTTGCGTTGGCGCGGTTTCCGTTGCCGCCGATGAAGGGCGACGGTAGATTGCGGTACACGATTTTCGAGCCACGCGGAGACATGAATCCCGCCGTGTCTCCGCCAAGGGGGGGCGACTGGTATGTACAAGGCGATTGTCGTCGGCACAGACGGTTCCGAACGGGCATCGGTCGCTTATAGACACGCCCTCGAGCTTGCGAAGCTGTCAGGGGCGAAGTTGCACGCCGTTCAGGTGGTTCATCTAGCCGTCAAGGCCGGCTTCGCCGATTCGAGCGGAGGCCAGCTTGAAGTCGACAGGATGCGCGAGCACGCTGAGCGCACCGGTGCACGGCTGCTCGCTGAGGCCGAACGTGAGGGCATTTCCGTCGAAGTGCACAATCCAAGCGCAGCTGAGGTGGCCGATGCCATAATCGGCGTCGCCGAGGATGTCGGTGCCGACCTGATCGTGGTGGGAAACAGGGGGATGAGCGGCATGACGCGCTTCGTGCTCGGAAGCGTCCCGAACAAGATCTCCCATCACGCGCCCTGCAACCTCTTGATCGTCAACACCGCAGCCGACTGACTTCACCGTTCCGGGGTGGTCGGCGCTTTGGTACCGGGGATGAGCTTCCAGGCCGCCGAGATGGCGCGCCTTCGCCAATCCAATCTGCAGAGTGCGGTTTCGAGACGGTGGGACTCCGCTGCTCGATGCGTTTTATGTGACAAGTAGCCCACCGTCGACGACGAGGTCGTGAGTGTTGACGCCCTTGTTGCGCAGGAGGAACTCCGTTGCGTCGCGCCGGCCGCCACTAACGGTGCAGCCTTTTCGGCCGTTCGGTTGAATACGCGTACCCGTCGGCCGCTGCGCAACAGGCTCCGGACGATTCCCGCGCCTATACGGCCGAGCCCGATGACCGCGACCGACGGTTCTTCGGATATCGACACAAGCCCGGCTCCTCTCGGTTCGTTTGGGCGCCCTCGACCCTGTCGGCTCCCCTGATTCAAGCGGCGCCTGGGAAGCGGATCGTTTCAGGGGTGCAACTCGGCGCGCACGTGCACCAGCGCCGCAACGAGGAGGCCGGGCGGGCCGGGCGACATGGTCTCGTCGTGCGCTCCAAAGCGTCGCCCAGAGCTGAGCGCGCCATGCCATTGCGGAACCCTCGGGACCGCTGTTCAGCAAGAAACCGCGACGGGCCAGTCTTCGCCGTTGGTTCCCCGGACCTCAGCCGCCGACAAGAGGCTCATGTCAGGGCGAAGGAGCCGTACCCGACCACCCGCGTCAGATTGCCCACGGTGTCGGCCGATGTGCGCAGATCCAACAGTTCAACTTTCATTTCACGCTTGGTTGCGAAGCTGAGCAGGCCGCGCAGCACCGAGGCCCCGCACGCGTCGGCGGGGGACACCGCCTCCGCGTTACGGGCGACAATCGCCGTGGCGGTCCGGCTGTCGAGGCGACGCGCGGTCTCACGGTCGTGGTAGTGACTCAAGTCAGTGCTCACGACCACCAGCGTCTCCGGCCCGCCCCAAACGCGGCCCAGCAGCTGTGCGACCGCGGCGGTCGATGCCGTTCCGATCAAGAGGGGCAGCACTTTCACCGGACCGAGAACGAACTGAATGAACGGGAGCTGAACCTCGAGGCTGTGCTCGGCGAGGTGCGCCAGGTCGAAGATCGACACGAGCCCGTCCCCGATGAGAGCGTCTCGCGACGCGCAGTCGACCTCAAGCACACCAAGCGGTGTGGAGAAGCCGTCCGCGCTTGAAGCAGCGATGTCTTCCAATGTGACAGTGTGCGCCGGGCCGAGCACCACGACTCGCTCTATGTGACCTCTGGCGGCAGCTACTCGGGCGTAGGCGCTCGCGGCGACTGGCCCAGAGTAGACATAGCCCGCATGGGGAACGACGATGGCCTTGGGAACAGGTCCGCCCGACGCTTTGAAGCGAGCGGAGTTGAGTAGGCGGCGTAGGGTTTCGGCGAGGATTGCCGCATCCTCCGGATAGAACGTGCCGGCGACGGCAGGCGGACGTATCGCCGAGCTCATGACGCGACCGGTGTCATGCGCACTGCCAGGCGCCGAGCCCCCCAGACTCCGGCAGGGCCGTCGAAGACACCCGCAAGTTGTGTCCCGCAGCTGGTACAGCGGCCGTCATCAAAGAGGCGATACTGCTTGATCGTGTAGCGGTCACGCTCGACCAGCAACTGACCACATACTGCACAGTAGGTGCTGGATCCCTCTGGGTCGTGAACGTTGCCGGTGTAAACGTGAGACAACCCCGTGGCCAATGCGACGCGGCGGGCGCGACGCAACGTGCCGGCCGGTGTCGGCGGCGGGCCAAGGAGCTTGTAGTCAGGGTGGAAGGCCGTGAAGTGAACAGGGACGTCGCTGTCAAGATCGGAGGCGATCCAAGACACGAGCGCGTTCAGTTCCTCGTCGGAGTCGTTGAGGCCCGGGATCAGCAACGTCGTCACCTCCAACCAGACCGAGGTCTCATGATGGACGTAACGCAGGGTGTCCTTGACGGCTGCGAGATGACCGCCGCAAACCTGACGGTAGAACTCTTCGCTGAAGGCCTTGAGGTCGATGTTGGCTGCGTCGATGTGGGAGTAGAACTCCTTCCGGGGTTCAGGGCAGACATAGCCCGCGCTGACCGCCACCGTCTTGATTCCCGCCTCACGACAGGCCTCTGCCACGTCGATGGCGTATTCGTGGAAGACCACTGGGTCGTTGTAGGTGAACGCGACGCTGCGGCACCCGAGCCGTTTCGCGGTTGTGACGATGTCGGCAGGTGAGGCCGCATCGGTGAGCAAGCCCGACTCTTTCGCCTTCGAGATGTCCCAGTTCTGGCAGAACCTGCAGGCGAGGTTGCAGCCGGCGGTGCCGAATGAGAGCACGGCGCTGCCAGGCAGGAAATGGTTCAGTGGTTTCTTCTCTATCGGGTCGACACAGAACCCGCTCGAGCGCCCGTAGCCTGTCAGAACGACCTGATCCTCAAACCGACCTCGCAGGAAACACAGACCGCGTTGGCCCTCGCGAAGCCTGCAGGCGCGCGGGCACATGTCGCACTGGATGCGCCCGTTGTCAACAACGTGCCAGTACTTCGTCGAAATTGTGGAGCCTTCCCACGCCATCTTCCGGCGCTCGCTGACGGCCCCGACCCTGGCGCCAGATACGCCCGTGTGTCGCGCCATAGAGCCCCTCCTTGCCTTCTCAGGATTGACTGGCGACGAGCTTTCCGATGGGCCCCGCGCCAGCCGCTTGGGCATGCCAGCCAGACGAACTCACCATCGGACGTCAGTGACACCTTGCGGTGCCTTGGGGAGCGAGATGTGACCCACTCCTGACATTTCGACCTCTTCGGAAAATCTTAGCTCTGCAACCTCTAGTGGCAGGCGATATAGGACGGCCATGGTCGTGGTTCCTGCCGGCGAATGAGCAGAGGCCAAGTGCAAGTCGGCGTTCGCATCCCGTTCGTCCTCCTGCGCGAGCGAGGTTGCCACGTTGGGGACCTCGCTGCAAGGTGCAGATCGCCAGCGGCGGCCCGATGAAGGACCGGTCCAGGGGCCATGCCGGCAAGTCGCGTGGGTCATCTCGGGCTCGGCGCGCAACCGGCCGTGACGGGACGATCGCTGGCATCGCCCCCGCAAGCTGCGCACTCGAGTGCCGGGCGCCCACGGCGCGTCTTCCGGCGCGAGGCTCTGAGCCCGAAACAGCCAAGCGTCGCTGAAAGGATCCCTCTTATTGTCCGCCAGCCCGACCGACGCGTCTTCGAGTCAGCCTTTGTGACATTCGGCCCTGACGGCGGTTGCAGCAAAGGCGCACTATGACCGGGAAACGACCGGAGCCGGAACCAGACGCGCCCAGCAGGCGGCCCCCCCGGTTGCGGGTTCCAAGTCGGTGAGCGAGGAGGGGCGCGGGTGTCCGGTCGCGAGCACAACTTGGCCGTTGTAGCACGCAAACGGGGCGGTGGTCGGGGTCATGGCGGCTCGAACGGACGAGGAAAGGCGACCCTGCCCGTGCGCCCGCGGTGCTGCCAGCCCCAGCATCGTTGCTGGCGCCCTCGGGCCCTGATATGACTGCGCGCGTGAACCTTCCACGCTTTCTCGTTGCACATAGGACCAATGTGGTGTGCCGCGGTCTCGCCGTCCTGGTCGGCGCCACTCTCGTCGTCGCCCTGCTACCGGGCACGGTGGCGGCGCAGCACGGTCAGCCGTCGGCTGCGACCCGTATTCCCGCCCTCGCGGTGCTCATGGCGGGCAAGCTGACGCTGGTTCAAGACGGTTCTCTCACGACAGTCGGGCCCGTCCGCGTGGGTCGCGCCGGTAAGGCGATGACCGTGACTGACTTCGAGTGGTCCTCGGGCGGGCGCTACCTCGGCTGGGACCAGACTGACCTGACCACCGGCAAGGGAGCGATCGGCTGGTACGACACGGTCACTCATCGGCGTGCGTCGTGGACCGTCAAGCAGCAGTATTCCGAGGGTCTGTCTGTCAGCAGCTCCGGGCTGGCGCTGCTTGTGGCCGGCGAGGATCTGAACTCGCCGTCGACGCTGATCACCTACAAGGTCGGGGGGCCCGTGCGCCACCGGTCGGTGCGGGTTCCGACGAGTGACAACGTTGCCGGCTACTCGGGAGGCTTCATCATGGGGCCGGACATCAAGACCGGTACGCAGCTTTGGCGCGTCAGTGTCAGCGGCACGGTGACAAAGCTGAAGGCGCTGCCGAAACCCGCCCGTAACGGGCCTCCGTACGAGGTGACCGCCGTGTCTCCGGACGGCAAGGTCTTCGCGGCCGAGCTTGGCGATCACACCGACGGATGCGGCGTGGGGCCCGCTTCGCGAATATTCGTGTTCAACACGGCACGGGGCACCGTGAGGGCCGCCTCCCTGCCGACCGGGCCGCGCTGGCGCGTGCAGCAGTTCGTCTTCGACCCCACCGACACGCTGGATGCCACCATGATCGACTGCACCGGACGGAGCACGATGCGAACCGCGGTGCTATGGGTGTCCTCCAAGGGTGTGCTCACTGGTGACGAGAACGGCGCATTGGTGGCCACTTCGGCGGGTGGCCATCTCGCCTACCAGGCCGGGCACATCAAGGTCGGTGGGACGGAGGCTCCCATACTGGAAGAGATCGCGTCGGGCCCGCTCAGTGTGAACGGCAAGGCGCTCGCGGCGATGACCGCCGCCACCACCGTGTCGTGGGCGCCCTGAGGCCCTGTCCATCGAGCGCGTCTCGTCACAGGAGAACTCACCGATAAGGCTCAATCGGCCCACTTCGATGCTCGAGGCGGACACAGCTGCCGAGCTCTGCGGCTGACGATCAGCTGGTGGGCAATGCCTCCGGGCGCTCGGCGAGCCAGTCCTCCAGGCTCGCGACACGGTCTGGGTACTTGTGGCTGCGCGCGAGGAACCCTGCCCCGTACTGGGGCATAGGGTCCTGATTGGTTGGCTGGCAGCGAAGGTCCACGCTCCAGCGGACGTGGTCAGAGTTGTTCGGCGTCGAGGAATGGATGAGCCGGTCGTTGAAGAGTACGGCCGTGCCGGCCTTGACGGGCAACGGGCGTACACGACGTTTGAGCGTCTGATTGAGATGGCGGTCCTCGACCTCGAGGTAGCCGGTCCCGGAGTACGTTTCGGCGCTGAAGCTCAGCAACCGCTTGTGCTGGGTTCGGGGAATCATGTGGAGGCAGCCGTTCTCCAAGGTGGCGTCGACAAGTGAGATCCACACCGTGATGACCGGATTCGAGTTCGCGTCCGGCCAGTACGACTTGTCCTGGTGCCACGGCACAGCGCCGGCCGCGACGCGGGGCACCTTCGGGCGCACGTTGTAGACGGGGTTCGAGAAGATCTCAGGGCCGATGAGGCTCTCGATCGCGTCGAGGATCTTCGGATTGCTCATCAACAGGTAATAGCCGGGGATCCGGTCGCGCCAGCTACGTCCGTATGCGAGAAACTCCTTCTCGCCGAGCCCCTCGAACAGGCGCGCGAGACGGGTGCGGAAAGGCGCGTCGACGAGGGGATCGGTGATCAGACCGGCAGCGAGGAGGTCGGCGGCCATCAAGTCGACCTTCTGCATCATCGCTTCGCGCGCCGGGGCCAGGTCATCGTCGTTGAGGAAGTCGGGCAGAACGAGGTAGCCCTCCTCCTCGTAGGCGGCGACCTGCGCGCCCGTCAGGCACCCTCCGCGCATGGGTCGCGGCGCTGAGGGCTTGGCTGAACCGCGCTTTGTGGCCGGCCCTGCGCCACCGGTAGCTGAGACCGCGGAAACATCCATCTTGGTGCTCCTTTCCCCGCCGAAACGACCGGGCGCCTCGGGCCCCCGACGCCCCCTACAGAATGAGTAACCGTTTACTGTAGTGCTCTCACCGCCGTTGGCAATAACCAAACCGGGGCGGTTGCCCGAGCGTGACATGCACGTCGCGGCGCTCTGCGACGGGCCGACTGGCAACCAGCCGAGCGCGGAGGAGACTTCTTCATGGCGCACCTACAGCAGGCCGGGGGGAAATCGGCAATGGCTTCCGACCCAGATCGGAGGTTTGGCCCGAACCGCGAGCGAGCGTGCGGTTCAATGGTGGCCATGGCCATGCGGTCGCACCTGGAGTCGGCGCTCTCGGAGACCGGCAGAACTGTGACGTCGGTCCTGGAGGAGCTCGTCGGGGAGCCGGTCGACGCGTGCGAACGGCGGCACCTGACAGTCACGGCCGACACACCCAACCTCTTCGGCGTCGAGAAGGGTCATCCGTTAGTCCAGCGCTCAGCCGTGCTTCAAGGTAGAACGTCGGCGCAGCCATTCGTGAACGTCGAGACCTTGCTCGTCCCGAGTCGCCTTCCTGCCGCGTTCTACCGGCGACTCGAGACCAGTGCTGATCCGATAGGGCGAATCCTTGCCATGGAGGGGATCGACTTCACTCGGTCGCAGCTTCCCGGTCCTGAGGCAACGCGCCCATCGGCAGGTGGCATCCTTGCGGTGCCGGACGACTGCCTTCTGGCGCGGACATATCGCCTCGAGATCGACGGGTTGGCGGTCATGGTGATCTCGGAGTGGTTCCTTCGCAGCCTCGAGCCGTTCCTGAGCCCTTGATCACGCTGCGGGTGTACAAGGGCCAGGCGCCTTGGCGAGACCTGTCGATCTCATGGCCGCACCCGACGCAATGGGGCAGTTGCGAGTTGCTCAGGTCAATCGGCGCTATGTCGTGTTGACGATGAGCACTGCGCACGGGGCGGAGTGGGCGACGGCGTTCGGCACACTGCCGAGCACGCGCTTAAGTCCTCGCATGCCCTTGTTCCCGACGACGATCAATTCCACGTCATGCTCCTTGGCGATGGAGACGATTCGTTCTGCCACAAAGCCGGTCACCACGTGCGTTTGCGTTGGCACGCCCTCTGCGCGGGCTTGGACGGCCATCGACTCCGTCTGTGTCGCGGCGACGCCCGCGGGGTCGTGCTCCTCGCGGTAGGCAACCCTGGCATCGGACCACGCTCTCGCGCTCACTTCCGGGCGATGGACGGTCGCTATGTGCAGCCTCGCCCCAAATGTCTTGGCGAGGTTGATCGCCACCCGGACAGCCTCTGCGGCCGTCTCGGAACCGTCCGTCGCCACCAGCACCGATCTGTACATCTCGCCCCCCATCATCGATGGTGCGAAGACTGTACTGGTAAGGCACCGCGTGCTCGGCTGCCATGATGACCGCGGCGGCGTACCTAAGGCGCGCCCCGGTGACCCGTTCGCCATGAGTCGTCGCGCGTTTTTGCTGGCAAGGGTGCTTTGGGGCCGCGACGATGGCGTCGGGTGCCGAGCACGATCGCTAGCCCATCCCTGCTGTGGCGAGCTGCTTGTCGAGGTACTGGCGGATCTGTATCAAAGCGGCTGCGCCCTCGCCCACCGCGGAAGCGAGCTGTTTCGTCGATCCCGCCCGGACGTCACCGGCTGCGAAAACCCCCGGCACTGAAGTCATGAAGCTGGCATCGGTCAATATGAACCCGCGCTCGTCCAAGTTGACCTGGCCCTTGACGAAGGCGGTGTTGGGGTCCAGGCCGATGAACACGAAGCAGCCGGCAGGGTGGTGCTCCTCGATCTCGCCCGTGGCTCGGTCCTCCAAGATGACGGCACCAAGCTTGCCCCTGCCGTCTGGCGTGGGCCGGAACTCCTTCACGTTGCGGTTCAGCAGTACCTGCATCTTTGGGTGCGCCAACACCTTGTCCTGCAGGAGCTTGTGGGCGGCTAGCTGGCCGTTGTGCTCGACGATCGTCACCTTGTCAGCGAAGTTCGTCAGGAAGAGGCCTTCCTCAAGACCGCTGTTCCCACCACCGAGCACCATCAGCTCCGGGGCACCCTTGTAGAAGGGCCCGTCGCAGGTAGCGCAAAAGTGGATGCCCGCGCCGATCAGATCCTGCTCACCAGGTGCGCCGGTGCGCCGGTAGCTCGAACCGGTTGCGACGAGCACGGCACGGGCATGATAGTGATCGCCGTTGGCGGTGAGGATCCCGAGCCGGTCCCCGTCCGGCGAGATCTTCTCGACCGACAGGGCCTGGATCATCTCGACGCCGTAGCGACGAGCCTGCGTGACAATACGCTCGGCTAGCTCGGCCCCGCCTATGCCCTCGGGGAAGCCTGGATAGTTGTCGAGACGCTCGGTGACTCCGGCCTGGCCACCTAGGCCTTTCGAGTCGATGATCAGCGCGGAGAGGCTTTCCCGCGCGGCGTAGATGCTCGTGGTGAGTGCCGCCGGACCACCGCCGACGAGAACGATGTCGTAGACATGCATCATCGCCTTGCGGTCGAGGCCGATCTTGTCGGCAAGCTCTTCGTTGGAAGGCTCGGAGAGGCTGGTGCCGTCCGGAAAGATGATCGTGGGGATCACGTTGTTCCCGTTGTTGCGCTCGTGCACAACCTCGAGGCCCTGCGGATCCTGTTCGATGTCGTGCCATTCGAACGCGACCCGCTGATCAGCAAGGAACTGCTTGGCGCGCTTGCAATCGCTGCACCAGCTCGCGCCGTAGACCTTGATCTTCTCTTCCATCTGCGAGTCTCCCTCCCGCCGGACGTGCAGGGAACATATCTCCAGTCCAACATCGTGACGCGCCGTTACAGGACGCCCTCAGACACGCTTCCTTGCTTGGTTGGCGGGTTGGCCTCAGGGCTGTACCGGCGGCGAGGCCGGACTGGTTGCGTCAGACTCCGAGCCCGCCGCCGGCGGCTCGGGTCCGAACGGTGAAGGTCCTGGTGGTGTTGTAGCGATCGTGGGGGAGTCGTGACCGATAACCGGACCACTCGTCGCGGATGGGGAAGTGACGGGCTCGAACGGGCGCGGTGCGACGACCGCTGAGATCGTCACAACGATCAGTGCGAGGAGGAAGACGCAGTAGATCCAGAACGCCAGCGTGAGACCCGAGGTGATCGTGAGTCCCGCCCTCGCTGCGTCCGCGGAGGAGATCCCGAACATCGAGGGAGAAGTGTGCCCCCCGATCTGGATCACCGCCGATGCCGCTTGACCAAGCATCGGGACGATGGCGCCGAGCAGCAAGAGACCCCCGTGAAGGATCGGGCGCCATAGCGCGGCCACGACTGCAACCGCGACCAACGCGACCATGGCGGCGAGGTTCCCGGCGATCACGGGCGCGGGGTTCGAGAAGACGTTGCCGGCTGTGAACGACTGGGTCGTTCCGGCCGAGGTCTGCAGGACGTAGCTGTCCCAGGAGGGGGCGAAGGCGGCTGCCGTTCCGAGCGCGGCGAACAGGAACGCCAGGAACGGAAGGCGATCGGGACCGCGGGGAGGGCCGAAGGCGGCGCCCTCGTGTCGAAGAACGAAAGCGATCGTCGAGCCGGCGGAGCAGGCGAGCCAGCCAACGAGCGCGAGCACGAGCCCCGCGCCCATGACGTGAGCGCCTTGGGCGATGGCCGTGCCCGCGTCCGCGAAGTACAGGCCGAAGGTGACGGTGCTCGTTCCCATCCCGAGGAGCGTTCCCACCCGCAGACCGCCTCGACCGCGGAGCAGGAGCAGAGCGCTCGCGCTCCAGACCGCGAAGTAGACCGCGTGAGGTACCAACTGGTAGGTCTGGCGGGCGAGGCTCTCGCCGTTCAGATAGTCAGGGAACAGTCCGGCGATGCCGCAGGCGACGCCGACGGCGAGGAGCGCGGCGGGGAGGACCGCCCGCTTGACCGGCTCCGCGGCTTGCCCACCTGCTGCCGCGACCTGCTCGTCAGCCGGGGCGACTGGTGCGATCGTCTCCGGCCGCTCGATCGCTATGAAACGCGACCAGGCGGCGTACCAGCCCTCAGGGGTGTCCGGCCACCACTCCAATGGCTGCGACCACGTCTGTCCGACGCCCCAGATCCCATAGAAGGCAGGCCCGCGCCCAATCTCGTAACTGGCTCCCCGGTAGGAAATGGTCACGTTGTCACGCACGGCTCGACCCTTCCTCCTCTGACTCGTCCCGTCGTGCCCCGTAGTAAGCCTAGGGAACTCAGCTGTGTCTTAGCTGAGTGGAGCCTGAGAAATCGCTTGCGGTGTCGTGCCGCGAGCGTCCGGAGGAGAGTGCGAGGTATTCACTGCCGTTGGGGAATGCCTCTTGGTGTGGTGAGGCCTCACCGCCGTGTCGGGAGGTAGATGGGAGACCGCGAAGTGAGACACCCAGCGGACTCGGTGGTGGCAGTTCAAAGTGAGCGCGGTCAAAGAGAATCACGCCATCTTCGCGACGACCTCCAGGTCGTTCGCGCTCGCGTTAGTTGTGAGCGCTCCTCGTGGATCCCGTCCGGAGTCTTCGTGCTCTGCCAGCAGAAGATGCGGAGGGCTTGACGGCACGCTCCCCACAGGTATCTCCGGTCAGAGGGTCAGGCGCCTCGTTGCTGCGCGAGCGCTTTACGGCGGCAGCGACTTGCGCGTCGGGCGTCGACGTCGCAGATCAGTGTTGCCAGATCCTGACGTAATCGACCCTCATCGTTGCCGGAACCGTGTTCGACGGCGAGCCGTCGAGCGCCAGGTTGAGAATCAGGTACATCGGTGCAGAGGTGATTCCCGAGGTGTCCTCGTAGATTTCGGTTCCGTCGTAATAGAACGTGATCGATCCCGGCTCCCAGTCGGCCGCAAAGGTATGCCACCCGCCGGTGAAGGTCCCGCTTTCGCAAGTCCCGAGTGCGCCCGCCGAGTTGTGGAAGTGTGCGCAGGCTAGTCCGTTGCGTCCTTCAACGAGATCGATCTCGCCATCAGGGGGAGAGTTCTGGCCGACGGCCCAGAACGCCGGCCAGTCAGCGATCTCGCCCGAGCCGGGCAGCCAGATGCGAGCCTCCATGTAGCCGTACGTGAAGCTAAATAGTCCATCGGTGGTCACTATGCCGGACGCGTAAGGCCGCGTGACCCCTCCGCAGGTCTCGGCCTCGGCGATCGCCGTCAGGTCAAGCTCCCCGTTGGCCACGCTCACTTGCGCCGGGTCGTAACACTCCTGCTCATAGCTGTTGACGGGCTGGGTGATGCCCGAGCCGAGCCACCCCGTCGACCACTGGGATGTGTCGAGCGAGGAGCCGTTGAACTCCGAGTCGAACACCAGGTTCCAGGGGCTGAGGAAGATCCCCGACAGCACGGCGCTGGCTCCACCTGTCAGCTGCACGGTGACGGTCACCGAGCCGCCTGACGCGACGCTGATGGGGAACGCCACCCATGCTCCTTGGTTGAAGGAGGTGGCAAGGCCGACCGTCTGGGTTGAGGAGCCGTCGTTCACGCTGATCGTCTCGCTGCGGGAAAGAGAGTCCCAGTCGAGGGCGTAGAGCTCGAGGGTCCCGCTGTAGGCGGAGTTGAACGAGAGCTGCAGCCCGAGCTGCGAGCTCGCGTACCAGCAGGTCGCCCTGCGGGTCGACTGGTCGGGGCTCTCCAGGGCCCGGACGTCTGTGGTCGAGGAGCTCCACTGGTTACGGTTGCCCTCGACCAAGCTGAGCGTGACGCCGGGGAGATAGGTCGCATCAGAGCTTCCGTTCCAGGCCGCCGAGCGCGTAGCCGGATCCCCCGTAGCTGCCTACCCAGTTGCCCTGGGGTGCTGAGGAAACTGCGATGCCGGGTCCCCCGAGGAAGATCCCCGACAACACAGCGCTGGCTCCACCTGTCAGCTGCACGGTGATGGTCACCGTGCCGCCTGATGAGACGCTGATGGGGAACACCATCCATGCTCCCGCGTTGAAGGAGGTGGCAAGGCCGACTGTCTGGGTCGAGGAGCCGTCGTTAACGCTGATCATCTCTGTGCGGGCGGTACTGTCCCAGTCGAGGGCGTAAAGCTCTAGGTTCCCGCTGTAGGCGGAGCTGAACGAGAGCTGCAGCTCCAGCTGTGAGCTCGCGTACCAGCAGGTCGCCCTGCGGGTCGACTGGTCATCGCTCTCGAGGGCACGTACGTCTGTGGTTGAGTTGTTCCACCGGTAAAGGACGCCTTTGACCAAGCTGAGCGTGGCATCGGGGAGATAGGTCGCATCAGAGCTTCCGTTCCAGGCCGCCAGCGCGTAGCCGGATCCCCCGTAGCTGTTGGCCCAGTTGCCCTGGGGTGAAGAGGAAACTGCAATGGTGCCGGGTCCCCCGAGGAAGATCCCCGACAGCACGGCGTTGGCTCCACCTGTCAGCTGCACGGTGACGGTCACCGTGCCGCCTGACGCGACGATGATGGGGAACACCATCCATGCGCCTTGGTTGAAGGAGGTGGTGAGGCCCACCGTCTGGGTCGAGGAGCCGTCGTTGACGTCGATCGTTTCTGCGCGGGCGGTCGAGTCCCAGTCGAGGGCGTAGAGCTCTAGGTTCCCGCTGTAAGAGGAGTTGAACGAGAGCTGCAGTTCCAGCTGCGAGCTCGCGTACCAACAGGTCGCCTCCCGGGTCGACTGGTCGGGGCTCTCCAGGGCACGGACGGCTGTGGTCGAGGAGCTCCACTGGTAACGGGCGCCCTCGACCAAGCTGAGCGTGGCATCGGGGAGATAGGTCGCATCAGAGCTTCCGTTCCAGGCCGCCAGCGCGTAGCCGGATCCCCCGTAGCTGCCTACCCAGTTGCCCTGGGGTGAAGAGGAAACTGCGATGCCGGGTCCCCCGAGGAAGATCCCCGACAACACAGCGCTGGCTCCACCTGTCAGCTGCACGGTGATGGTCACCGTGCCGCCTGATGAGACGCTGATGGGGAACACCATCCATGCTCCCGCGTTGAAGGAGCTGGTGAGTGAGACCGCCTCTACGCCAGGAGAGCCGCCGTTCACGCTGATCGTCTCTGTGCGGGCGGTGCTGTCCCAGTCGAGGGCGTAGAGCTCTAGGTTCCCGCTGTAGGCGGAGCTGAACGAGAGCTGCAGCTCCAGCTGTGAGCTCGCGTACCAGCAGGTCGCCCTGCGGGTCGACTGGTCATCGCTCTCGAGGGCACGTACGTCTGTGGTTGAGTTGTTCCATCGGTAAAGGACGCCTTTGACCAAGCTGAGCGTGGCATCGGGGAGATAGGTCGCATCCGAGCTTCCGTTCCAGGCCGCCAGCGCATAGCCGGATCCCCCGTAGCTGTTGGCCCAGTTGCCCTGGGGTGAAGAGGAAACTGCAATGGTGCCGGGTCCCCCGAGGAAGATCCCCGACAGCACGGCGTTGGCTCCACCTGTCAGCTGCACGGTGACGGTCACCGTGCCGCCTGACGCGACGATGATGGGGAACACCATCCATGCGCCTTGGTTGAAGGAGGTGGTGAGGCCCACCGTCTGGGTCGAGGAGCCGTCGTTGACGTCGATCGTTTCTGCGCGGGCGGTCGAGTCCCAGTCGAGGGCGTAGAGCTCTAGGTTCCCGCTGTAAGAGGAGTTGAACGAGAGCTGCAGTTCCAGCTGCGAGCTCGCGTACCAACAGGTCGCCTCCCGGGTCGACTGGTCGGGGCTCTCCAGGGCACGGACGGCTGTGGTCGAGGAGCTCCACTGGTAACGGGCGCCCTCGACCAAGCTGAGCGTGGCATCGGGGAGATAGGTCGCATCAGAGCTTCCGTTCCAGGCCGCCAGCGCGTAGCCGGATCCCCCGTAGCTGCCTACCCAGTTGCCCTGGGGTGAAGAGGAAACTGCGATGCCGGGTCCCCCGAGGAAGATCCCCGACAACACAGCGCTGGCTCCACCTGTCAGCTGCACGGTGATGGTCACCGTGCCGCCTGATGAGACGCTGATGGGGAACACCATCCATGCTCCCGCGTTGAAGGAGCTGGTGAGTGAGACCGCCTCTACGCCAGGAGAGCCGTCGTTCACGCTGATCGTCTCTGTGCGGGCGGTGCTGTCCCAGTCGAGGGCGTAGAGCTCTAGGTTCCCGCTGTAGGCGGAGCTGAACGAGAGCTGCAGCTCCAGCTGTGAGCTCGCGTACCAGCAGGTCGCCCTGCGGGTCGACTGGTCATCGCTCTCGAGGGCACGTACGTCTGTGGTTGAGTTGTTCCACCGGTAAAGGACGCCTTTGACCAAGCTGAGCGTGGCATCGGGGAGATAGGTCGCATCCGAGCTTCCGTTCCAGGCCGCCAGCGCATAGCCGGATCCCCCGTAGCTGTTGGCCCAGTTGCCCTGGGGTGAAGAGGAAACTGCAATGGTGCCGGGTCCCCCGAGGAAGATCCCCGACAGCACGGCGTTGGCTCCACCTGTCAGCTGCACGGTGACGGTCACCGTGCCGCCTGACGCGACGATGATGGGGAACACCATCCATGCGCCTTGGTTGAAGGAGGTGGTGAGGCCCACCGTCTGGGTCGAGGAGCCGTCGTTGACGTCGATCGTTTCTGCGCGGGCGGTCGAGTCCCAGTCGAGGGCGTAGAGCTCTAGGTTCCCGCTGTAAGAGGAGTTGAACGAGAGCTGCAGTTCCAGCTGCGAGCTCGCGTACCAACAGGTCGCCTCCCGGGTCGACTGGTCGGGGCTCTCCAGGGCACGGACGGCTGTGGTCGAGGAGCTCCACTGGTAACGGGCGCCCTCGACCAAGCTGAGCGTGGCATCGGGGAGATAGGTCGCATCAGAGCTTCCGTTCCAGGCCGCCAGCGCGTAGCCGGATCCCCCGTAGCTGCCTACCCAGTTGCCCTGGGGTGCTGGGCCGACGGCGATCGTCTGAGGTACCTCAGTGGCCGCCGCGTAGTTCGCGTTGCCCGCCTGGTTGACGTCGATCACGCAGCTGCCCGTAGCGGTGTAGTTCACAGTTGTGCCGTCAGGGCCCGACACGTTGCAGACCCCGGCCCCGCTCGATGGGTCGACGGAGAAGACCACCGCGTTACCCGACGCCCCGCCCGTTGCTGACAGAGTCGCCGAGCCGCCCACCGACCCCGAAGCTGGGGCGGTGAAGCTGATCGTCTGGGACCCCTGGCCGACGGTGAAGGTCTGGGCACTCCCGTCAGCTGCGCCGTAGTCGGTCCCCGCGGAAACGTGTGCGGTGAGAGAGCAGGTGCCAACTCCGACGTAGGACACCACGAAGCCGCTGACGGTGCAGATGCTCGTCGAGTTGGAGGTCACCGACGTGCTTCCGTCCCCGTTGGTGCTCACGATCGCGGTGAAGTTGCCACCGTAGGTACCGCTTGCCGGGAGGTTGCTGATCGTCGGTGTGGTCGGTGTTGCCAACGAGGTGACGACCATCACCTGGTGTTTGCCCGGGCTGTCCACGTACCCACCGACTGCGGTGCAGTTCCCCCCGCTCGAACAGCCGATCGCGTGGGGAAAAGTGGTCGTGCCCACACCGGGGTTCGTGCCGGCATTGGTGGACAGCATGAGCTGCGTGGCACCTCGGGACACCGGACTGGTCTCCGAAGCCCCAGCGGGTGCAATCGTCATTGTGGTGCCAAGAAGCGTGCCGAGGAGCAAGCACGAGGTGGTAGCTGCGCCCAGGTGACGGAAGCGGTAGCACGCAGCCGTTGGAGCTAGGTGGCGGCCACTGCCGGGTGATTCGGCGAGCAGACGCACGGGCATGAGCGGCCATTGCAACTTGCGATGCCGGACCGAGGAACGCGAACCGGCATCGGTCGGCGTTGCCCTGATCACAGACAGCCGTCCCCTCATCTCTGCCTCATCGTCAGCGAGCTCTGGGGTACACCTTACACATCGGCTTTCGTCAGTAACACTGCTTCAAAGCCCAAAGTATTGAATGCCTTTGTCAACTGAAACCGGGAGGATGGTGAGGATCGGGGCCGCGTGCACACAGCACCATTGCTTCCGAAAGGCGGTGAAGACTAGGCCCGTCGCCCAATTCGCCTCGTCGATAGGATGGTGGCGACGGGTCGTAGGAACGTCCGGAAGCGGCTCGTCCCGAAGAAGTCAGACGTGCTGATGTACGAGCGCGAAGCGCCCTCGGACGTCGAGCAGCTGCTCGTGTTCGACACAGAGACCAGGCCTACTCCCGACCAGCGGCTGATCTTCCTCGTCTGGCGACCCGTCATTGACATCGCTTACGCAAGCGACCTGGGCGCAGCCAAGACGGCGCTACTTCGGAAGTATGCTGCCGACCACGTCTTTGCCGCCGCCCCTGTCTGCGGGCGCCTGGCAAGCCGCCTGCGATTTGTGTCGAGCCCCTGCGGAGCTTCGCTGGCTCCTCGGTCGGTGGCTTCCCAGATAGAAGCTCGCTCGGTCGATCGGGACCCTGTGGGTGGGCATCAAACTGACACCAGCCAAAACGGTGCCGCGTGGGCGGCGCGCGCCGATTTCGCAGTTTCGAAGGCAAGGCACCATCGGCGGTTACCCGTCCGGTGCGCCTCGGGTCACACTCATGAAGCCAACAGGTTTCGAAGCCTCGGAGCGAGCCTTCAGGCCGTAAGCCGAAGTAACGCCTCGAGGTGCCGGCGCCCGAAGATCAAGACCTAGTCCAAGCAGTCCCGGCGAGCGTTCAGCCCTAAGCCCCTCGTTACGGTCTGATCGACTTTGGGCACCCCAGATGGCGCCACGGCCATGATGCTGGCAATGGGTGGTCCCGATGGCGAGCGGGAGCTCTAAGCGAGGAAGATCCCCGACAGCACGGCGTTGCTTCCACCTGTCGCCTGAACGGTGATGGTCACCGTGCCGCCTGACGAGACTCTGATGGGGAACACCGTCCATGCGCCCTCGTTGAAGGAGCTGGTGAGTGAGACCGTCTCCACAACAGGGGAGCCGTCGTTCACCGCGATCGTCTCTGTGCGGGCGGTGGAGTCCCAGTCGAGGGCGTAGAGCTCGAGGTTCCCGCTGTAGGCGGAGCTGAACGAGAGCTGCAGCTCCAGCGGTGACCACGAGTACCAGCAGGTCGCCTTGCGGGTCGACTGGTCTGGGCTCTCCAGGGCTCGGACGTCTGTGGTCGAGGAGTCCCACTGGTAACGGCTGCCCTCGACCAAGCTGAGCGTGGCATCGGGGAGATAGGTCTCATCCGAGCTTCCGTTCCAGGCCGCCAACGCGTAGCCCGATCCCCCGTAGTTGCCCACCCAGCTGCCCTGGGGTGCTGAGCCGACTGCTGAGTAGGTGAACACGTCGTATTCGTCCACCGCAGCGCAGAAGCTCGCCGTCGGGCACGAGACAGAGTACAAAAAATTCCCGCCCGCGTCGATGTTGTCGGGAGACGACCAGGAGCTGTTCTCATAGGTTAGGGCGTTCCCGTTGATGTCCACTGCGGCGCAGAAGCTCGCCGTCGGACACGAAACAGAGACAAGGTAGCCTTCGGTGTCGACGGACCCAGGGTCGATGCTGTCGGGCGACGACCACGAGATGCCGTTGTAGGTGAGGACATTGCCGGCGTCGTCCACCGCGGCGCAGAAGCTCGCCGTCGGGCAGGAGACAGAGTTCAGCTGGTTTCCAGTGTCGATCTCGTCGGGAGACGACCAGGAGCTGCCGTCGTAGGTGAGGGAGTTGCCATCCCAGTCCACCGCGACGCAGAAGCTCGCCATCGAGCAGGAGACGGATGTCAGGACCCCCGTCGCGTCGATGCTGTCGGGCGCCGCCCACGCGTCGCCGTTGTAGGTGAGGACGTTGCCGGCGTCGTCCACCGCGGCGCAGAAGCTCGCCGTCGGGCACGAGACGGAGGATAGCGTCGCCTGGTCGACGCTCGTGGGCGACGACCACGCGTCGCCGTTGTAGGTGAGGACGTTGCCGGCGTCGTCCACCGCGGCGCAGAAGCTCGCCGTCGGGCACGAGACGGAGTACAGCTCGTTTCCCGGGTCGATGCTTTGTGGTGACGACCACGAGGTGCCGTCGTAGGTGAGGGCGTAGCCCCACAAGTCCACCGCGGCGCAGAAGCTCGCCGTCGGGCAGGAGATGGAGTACATGACGCCTTTGCTCACGTCGACGCGGTGAGGCGACGACCAGGCGCTGTCATTGTAGGTGAGGACGTTGCCGGCGTCGTCCACCGCGGCGCAGAAGCTTGCCGTCGCGGACGAGACGGAGTCCAAGAAGTGCCCGCTCGCGTCGATGCTATCGGGTGACGACCAGGAGCTGCCGTTGTACGTGACTGCATCGCCGTTGTTTCCGACCGCGACGCAGAAGTCCGCCGTAGCGCATGACACGGACCCATCCTCGCCCGCGCCGCTGCTCTTAGGGGAAGACCACGATGTGTCGTCATAGGTGATGACGTTGCCACCAAGGTCCGCCGCGACGCAGAAAGTTGCCGTCGGGCAGGAGATGGAAGTCAGCTGGTCCCCGACGTCGATGCTTTCGGGCGACGACCAGGAGCTGCCGTTGTAGGTGAGGACGTTGCCGACGAAGTCCACGGCGGCGCAGAAGCTCGCCGTCGGGCAGGAGACGTAGTCCGGAACCCCGCTCGCGTCGACGGTTTCGGGTGACGACCACGAGCTGCCGTTGTAGGTGAGGACGTCGCCGCTCTCGTCCACCGCGGCGCAGAAGCTCGCCGTCGGGCAGGAGACGTAGTCCGGAACCCCGCTCGCGTCGACGGTTTCGGGTGACGACCACGAGCTGCCGTTGTAGGTGAGGACGTCGCCGCTCTCGTCCACCGCGGCGCAGAAGCTCGCCGTCGGGCACGATACGAACTCCAGTCCGTCGACGCTTTCTGGCGACGACCAGGAGCTGCCGTTGTAGGTGAGTGCGTCGCCATTACCGTCGACTGCGACGCAGAAACTCGCCGTCGGGCAGGACACGGACCACAGGCCGCCGCTCGCGCCGATGCTTTCGGGCGATGACCAGGAGCTGCCGTTGTAGGTGAAGACGTCGCCGCTCGCCTCTACAGCGACGCAGAAGCTCGCTGTCGGACAGGAGATTGAGGTCGGCTGTCCTTGTAAGGGGTCGATCGGCGTTCCCTGTGACCAACCGGCCAAAGGTTCGACGGTCGGCGAAGCCGACGCCGAGGATATCAACACGCCGGCGAATATCGCCGAGGTCACAGCGGACAGCAGCACAACAGCACCGAACAGACGAGCGGCAGCTAGTTTCGGCATCCTGCCTCCTAATGGTTCGGACCTTCGATAAGCAAAGCCCGCGTGACCGCCACCGTCCGCGCCCCTACCGCGACAAGTAGTGAGGTATCGGGCTTGCTGACCCATGTGGTCAACCGGCGGGTCGCTCCCATGAAGTCGCGCGGCAAGGTGTGCTCGGCGTGGATGAAGCTGGACAGCTGGCCAGGCAGAGGCGATAAGCCAGAAGACGGCAAGGGGCTCGTCGGCTGCGGCGCGTACCACACGCAATCCGACGCCTGCCCCCAATCGAGCCATCCGTCTGTGTTGATCTGGACGTGCCCTTCGCTTAGACGGAGCCTAAGCGGTCACCACTGCTGATAGTTCAATCATGCTGAAGTGCAAGGTTCGCACTAGAGGCGAAAGTCCGCAACTGACCGCTCTGCTCCGCACGCCTCCGCCAAAGCTGTCCACGTCGACACGTGCGGCGTCCGCTTCCCACGCCGGTCGTCGGACGCGGACGCCTTACAACACCCGGCCGCCTCGGCGATCTTGTCACGTGCGCCAGACAGGGCAGCACATCAAGCAGGAACCATTCCGGGGTGCATAGTCCCCGGGTTCGCCTGCCCCAGTCTGCGAGCTACAGCATCGCGAGGACGTGACGGGTCGGGGACTGCTGGGATCGGTCGGCGAGAGTGCGCCCTGTCAGGACGAGGTGGGATGGCGAGGTTCAGTGCCGGCGAGACGATTGGAACGGGATCACGGTAGGCCCTGCGGGCACTGATCTGCTGCCAGCGCTGGGAGCTGTGCTGGAGCTCAAGGGGGATGGTTCATGCGAAGTCGCGTGTTGGGTGCCAAAGCTTGGACATGCACAGGTCCTGCGGATAACAGGACGCCAAATGCACGTTCATGCCTTTTACGAGACTGACTACCGGGGATTTGAGGACACGACGGACTACAACGTGTCGCATCGCCGGCGCTGAGGGCCCCACCGGACTCGCTCTCGGGCTGACACCCTCCCACGTTCTCCCAGCTAGGACGCGGTTTGTGTACCTGCACCCTTCCCTCGCTCCTATCCCCAACCTTCTGCGCCTAACGGTCTCGGCTGCAATCGAACTCGCAGAGACCCGCCGCTACAACGGATGAGCGATAACCGCTGGCGTCACTCGGGGACCGCGCGGTCATGCAAAGGCACAAAGCCTCGACGGGACGCCCGGGGACCTGCGGTGGGGTCGCAGGCAGTTACCTTCTAAAGTCGGTGGATCGCCGGGGTGGCGAGGTGGAGACCCTGGACCGACAGCAGACGTGCTTAGCGAGGAGGTCCGGCGGCTACGACCGCCTCCACCTCTGCCGCGGGTGGCTCACCGCGGCCGAACGATTCGAGCCACCACGTCATGCCAGCCTCCGCGAGCGCAGCGAACCGCGGCGAGAGCTCGTAAGCGGGCACCAGCCCAGACGCGCCGCGGCAGACGATGTCGATGTCGGTCGGGCCTCCTTCGTCGAGGAGCTTTGCCCGCACCGCCGCCACCTGCTCGGGCTCGGGCAACCCGGGCATCTCGCGGCCTCCTTCATCGAAGATAGGAAAGCAACCCTGGTTGCGCGCCGCGCGGGCGATGGGACGAAGGTGGGGCCACCTGCAGGCCACCCAGACCGGCAGCGGTTGTTGAACGGGCCTCGGGAGAAACGCGGTGCTGTTCACCCAGATCCGGTTCCCCTCGAACTCAACCGGCTCACCTGACCACAGGCGCCTCAGGATTTCGAGTGAGTCATCGAGGAACGACGCCCTCTCCACCGCGTTGACGACTTCACCAGAGAACGAGCTGAACTCCTTCCAGCCATCGTGGCCGAGGCCGACGCCGACGTCGAGTCGGCCCTCCGACAGCCGGTCGAGTGTCGCGGCCTGCCGGGCGAACACCCATGGGCGCCGGCGGGCGAGCGGAGTGACCATCATCCCGAGGCGGATCCGCTCGGTCGCTTGGGCGATGGCAGCCGCCATCACGAACGGGTCGGCTACGGCCATCCCCGGAATCGTCAGCATGTGGTCCCACAGGTACAGGCCGTCCCAACCTGCCCGCTCCGCCGACTGCGCCAGTGCGACGAGTCGTTTCGGTTCCGCGAACTCGTCGAACGGAGGGAGGAAGACTCCGTAGGAAAGCGGCCCGTGATTTGGGTGAGGCTCTGGGGGCTCCTGATGCGCCATAAGGCCGGGACGGTACTAGATCAGGCTCGATCGCGCCGCCGCCGGTCGCGGACTCGCGGGATCGGTCCTTGTGTACCGTCCTCACGCGCGGAAACGCGGTCGCCACTCGGGTGCTTGGAGCCGGCTAAGCGAGCTCCGCTGACCCCGTAATCCTGCCGGGACGGTGTTTGATCAAGGTGAGCGCGATCCCGACCAGCGCCCATGCGCCCAGCACCATCAGCGGTCCTCCGGCCCTGGCGCCGTCGAAGAAGGCGACTGATCGCAGGCAGGTGTTGGTGGCCCCGACGGGTAGGTACTGGGCGATCTGTCCCCACGGGGCGGGCATCAGCTGCCAGGCGGTCGTCGAACCCGAAAATGCGAAGCCGAAGAACCACGCCACCAGCAGGGTGACAAGGATCCCCACGATCCCCGCGATTGTGGTCAGTCCGCAGGTGACGGCCGCGATCGACCCGGCACCGAGAGAGATTACGAGTTCGTTGGAGAACCAGGCCCCGGTCAGCCCCCCGAGCATGCCTTGAACGGCCACGGTGGCGAGCAGCCCGGCGAGGATGGCGTAGCCGAGCAGTGCCATCAGTCGTGTGAGGCGGTCACGCGAAAGGAGCCCGATCACCGCGCCGGTGGCGATCGAGGTCATCGTCAAGGGGATCAGGGCGGTGGGGATCGCCGTCCCTTTCGGGTCGTCGACGGGGTTTGGCGCCAGGTCTGTGATGGTCACGGTGGCATGCTGGACAAGATGCGCGATTGCAGCAGGGATGGCTTGGACCAGGATCTGCGCGACACTCGGGCTTGCTTCTGAGGCCGTGTAAAGGGTGGCGCCCGCGGTGGACAGTGACACCGCGCCATAGGCCTGCCGCTTGACCACCGCGGCGCGGGCAACCGCAGCGTCGGGCAGGAGAGCGACCTTGAACGCGCCGGGTTGGGAATGTTCCAGGCCGTGGGCCAGTGCTCGCGCGGCTATCGGGGGACCGCTCACGGCAAGAGGAAGATTTCGGGGCGCCACGCGTGACGATGACCAGGCGAACATGAGAACCAGGAGGAACTGCGCCACGACGATCGCGCTCACGGCTAGAAGCACTACGGATGTGGAGCGACGCCCTCCACCACTTGGTCGTCGAACACCGGTCTGCGAGTTGTCTGACATGACCCTCCAATAGTGGCGAGCGGTCCTGCGTCATCGAGTCTGCACTCTCCGGGACAGCGGCGTCGAGAACGATCGTTCTCTTCAAGCCCAGGACAAGCGCTGGACAAGACGACGCCGCCGCGCCGGTATCTTGAACGCGGCGCGCGGTCTTTGCACAAGCGACGGTTCCATGCGACATCATTGGACAACATCGCCGAGGAGATGGCGGGCAGGCTCACGGCGGTCGTGACTGCCTTGCTTGCCCAAGACGAAGATCCGGCCTTGGACCACATCGTGTTGTCAATCTTCGGTAGCCAACTGTGCTCGGTCCTGGGCGCTCGGACAAAGCCATTGGAAACGCGCGCTCACAGTGGTGTCGTGGGGTATGCGTCGAGCCCGGAGGGCTGTGGCTCGGCGTCCCATACCCACGTGCCATCGGATCGGGTGGCCATCATGACCTGCGTAGTCGACTGCTTCGTCTCCGATCAGACAGCTATCGGTGGAGCGACAAAGCGGCCATTACTTGACGACGGTGAGGGTCTCCCTGGCAAACGAGCCGACGAATGTCAAGCTGCCGCCATAGGTGCCGACGATGTGGTAGGTGCCCGCCTTCTTAAGCTCCTTGGACGTCAGCCCGCACGATCCCTTGCCCGACAAGAGCGTGATCACGCACAAGGGGGGGTTGTCTTTGCCCTCGCTGATCGTGACCTTCCCGGTAGGCGTCGGGGCGGGGAACTCGGGCAATACCTTGACCGACATCAGCTCCACCTGTTCATCTCCGTAGGTCACCACCAAGGGATCGCAAACGATCTTTGGTTGACACCCCAGCTTGAGGACGGTCGTGGTGGCGCTCTTGACGGTCACCGTCGTGGTGAGCGTGAGGGTTTGTTTGTTCGCACCGCGGCCCGTCGCAGTGAACTTGCAGGCACCGAGCGGTGTGTTGTGGGGCATCGTGATCTGAGCGTAGATCTGTCCCACGAAGAGTCCCACATTGAAAGCGGCCGTGGTGACCTTCTTGACGTTGCAAACGTTGATGCTGACCGCTGCGTTAGCCGAGAACCCTTTGCCGGTGATCGTGACCGTCCCTCCGCGAACGACCGTGCTCGGAACCGCTTTCAACGTTCCCGTACAGCTCTTAGAACCCGGGGGGTAGCAGGTTGAGGGAGAGGCTGATGCGGCGCCGCTCGCCATCACCCCCGTCCCCATGAGCACCAAACTTGCGAGCAGGATGGACACGACAGACACCCTGACAGTAAGTCGCATTGAGACCATGTCGCCCTCCGTCGGTACTTATACAAAATGGCAGCGTAGTGCACGGACGCACACCGTGGAGACTTTGTCAAGCCCGTATCCTCAAGGGCCAACTTCGCCTCGAGGTCTCAGCACCCGCGCAGAGCGTCTCCTTCGCGACGGAGTACCACCGTCAACCGTCAGCAGCCATCATTGGAGCCAATGAACGAAACCGAGGGGTCGGCGAGCATCACCGAGACCCACCCACGGAGGCGGTGGTGGACCTCGGGTTCGGCTTCCACCGGCGCACGGACCGGTACCAGGACTGAGACAACAGCTCTCCTCGTTTTCGGTGTAGCGCTCGCGAGCGCGATCACCGCTGGCCTCGCCCACGGCTCGCCAACTGGGATGTCACCTTTCGACGTGGCGTTGAGGGCTGTCTTTGGGGCGACTCTGGCACTGGCGGCGGTATCGGCCGCGTGGCCGTGGCTGCTGACGGCCTCGATCGTGGCCGTGCTGGGCTCGCTCGGGCAGCCGACCGCCATTCCCGCCGTCGCCGTTCTCGGCGTCTCGCTCGGAGGCTCGCTCTCTGTCCTCGGCAAGCAGGAGCGAGCCGTCCCGGGTACACCTCATCCCCGAACTGTGCTACGAGCAGTGACATCACCGACAAAGGCTGCAGTCGGCGCGGTGATAGTCCAGGTGGCGTTGCGGTTTGGGTGGCCGCACGCCTTCCTCCTTCCGTCCGTCCTCGCAGCGGTCGCGGCGTTGCTCGTGTTCGTGCCAGGCGTCGTAGGTGCACCCCGGAGGTTTCGCCGGTGGGTGGTCTCGGCATGTGCCGCAGTTCTTCTGGCAGCGGTCGCCTTGACTGCGATCGCCGGCGTGTCGGTGCTCCGGGCGAGAAGCCCGATGCAGGCTGGCCTCCAGGCGACCGAGACCGGTCTCCACGCGGCGGAACGTGGTGATCAGCGTATCTCGCGTGCACAATTCGCCACAGCAGGTGGCGACTTCGCTGCGGCTTCGCACGATCTCGCGTGGGCGCGCGGCGGCGAGCTCGTACCCGGAGTCGCGCAGCAGGTGCGCGCGATGCGAGTGGCGGCGGGGATCGGGGCCGACCTTGCCCACACGGCCTTCCTGACGGCCGAGAACGGCAACGTTGCCGCCTTGCGGATCACCGACGGCACCTTCCCCGTTCAGGCACTCGCGCGTCTCGAGCCGGCGTTCGCGAGCGACCTCGCCTCGCTCAAGTTCTCGCTGCAACAGACCGGGCCGTTCCGCTCGCCGTGGCTCGTGAGCCCGCTCAAGGCCAAGCTCGACAGTGAGGTGCGAAAGCTCGTTCGAGCCGAACACGACGCTACGATTGCCTTCCTCGCCACCCGGGCAGTACCCGACATACTCGGCACAGATGGTCCTCGCCGGTACCTCATTCTGTTTGAGAACCCGGCCGAATCGCGAGCGAGCGGAGGAGTCGTTGGGGACTTTGCCGAGGTCACCGCCGTCGACGGGAAGCTCAGCCTCGTGAAGGTCGGCTCTGTCGGGGAGCTCGATACGAGTGGAAATCCAGCCGGCAAGCACCTCATCGGCCCAGAGGACTACCTCGCCCGCTACAGTCAATTCGAACCGGAGGACTATTGGGAGAACGTGCCCATGTCACCGGACTTTCCCTCGGTGGGTGAGGTGGCCGCCAATCTCTATCCCGAGTGCGGCGGTGCGAGAGTGAACGGGGTCATTAGCTTGGATCCGGTTGCGATGGCAGACTTCCTTGCAGCTACAGGGCCGATCACTGCGCCCCAGTGGCCAGCCCAAGTCGACGCAGACAACGCCGTTGCGGTCCTCGCCAATGAAGAGTTCATCCACTTCAGTGATGACAACTCGCTCCGGATCGAGTTCGTGCAGGCGCTTATCAAGTCACTCTGGCACGATCTCGTCGCCCGGAAACTCCCGTCGCTCCCAACGCTGGCGAGCGACCTACTGCCAGCGCTTCGCGGTGGTCACCTGTTGTTGTACAGCGAGACTCCGCAAGCGGAGCGATTCTTCGAGACTGTCCACGTGGCCGGCTCCATGCCCTCGGTCGACGGCGACTTCCTCGGGGTCGTCACACAGAATGCGGAGGGGAACAAGATCGACTGGTACCTCAGGCGCTCGATCAACTACCGGGCAGTTCTCAACCGAACAACTGACGAGATCACGGCGGTGTTGACGGTGAAGCTTCACAACCTGAGCCCTACATCCGGCCTTCCGTCGCTCATAATCGACCCAGAGCCGGGGGTAGCAGCCACGATCCCAGGTGAGAGCGAGCTGTACGTCTCGGTCTACTCGCCATGGGAGGCGGATGGCTCGAGCTTGAACGGGGTGCCGTTAGTTATGACCGACCAGCAGGAGCTCGGCCGCTTCGTTTACTCGGCGTTCGTGAAAGTGCCGGCAGGCGCCACTGCAGCGATCGTGCTCCACCTCGTCGGGAGCTGGAATCCCCAAGAGCGCTATCACCTCGGCATGTACTACCAGCCGCTGCTTTTCCCCGACCAGGTGTCGACATCGGCAAAGGTGACTGGTTAGCCGAACTGTAAGGGACGGCGGCGAATAGGAGCGCTCAGACCTACACCGCGCTTGCCGTGCCGCGGAGCTCAGCGGTCACCAAGAGTGACCCCCACCAGGACCATCGCTGGCCAACCGGGTTCCAATGGGCTGATCAGCGTCAATATGGTGTTGTATTGTCTCGGAGAGGTGAAGAGGGGTCGGCTCTCCAGCCAGGAAGGACGGCCGCCTACGGTGTGCGGAACAACAGGAGCCAGACAGGTTGTGGGTGGATGACTGACCCCTACGAAGCTTCTAGCCCCACCCTCGGTTCCTATCTCGCGATCCTGCGGCGGCGGAAGTGGTGGGTGATCGCGGTCACTGTGCTATGCCTGGTGGCCTCGCTCGCGTATTCGCTAATACAGCCCAAGGCGTATTCAGCTTCCACACAGCTCCTGCTCCAACCCGAGAATGCTTGGGTCACCGCCAGTGCGAGCGAGCAACCGATCACGTCGACTGATGTACTCACCGAGCTGCAGCTGGTGACCAGCGCCCCGGTCAGGTCTGCTGTCGCCCGGCACCTGGGGAGCGTTCCCAATGTCAGTGCGGCCGAGGTGGGCTCAACGAACATAATTTCGGTAACCGCCACCGCGGCCAAACCGGCAAGGGCCGCGGTGATCGCCAATGCCTATGCGACTGCCTTCATCACCTATCAGCGATCGGTCACCATCAGCAACCTGACCGCAGCTGAAACGCAGCTCAGCCGAGAAATCGCCTCGACCGCCGCCCAGATCAAGTCGTTCCACTCGAACCTGGCGTCGGCCCAGGGCACCGCACTGCTCGGCCAGGAGGCCGCGCTGAAGGAACAGCTGGCCCAGATCCAGGTGAACGGGGCAGTGGCCATCGGCGGGATCCAGGTGGTCACCCCGGCCACAGCGCCGAGTGTGCCGAGCTCACCCAAGCCGCTACTGGATGCCCTCCTCGGGTTCATCCTTGGGCTGCTGTTGGGGATCGCCTTGGCCTTTGTGGTGGCAAACCTCGACGACAAGGTATATCTGAAGGAGGAGGTGGAGCGACTCACCCCCGGTTCGCGTGTCTTGGCCCTAGTCCCCATGGTTAGCTCGTGGAAGAACAGGGACCAGGCGTTCGTTGTCACCGCTACGAAACCGAACTCGGTGGCCGGGGAAGCCTACCGCTCGCTGCGGACCTCGTTGCAGTTCGCCACCCTGGACAGTCACGCCCAAGTGGTCCTAGTGACCAGCCCGGGTGAGGCCGAGGGGAAGAGCTGCACGGTGGCTAACCTGGGCGTGGTGCTGGCCACTGCAGGCGAGCGGGTCGTCATCGTCTCATGCGACCTGCGCAGACCACGCCTCGGCCAGTTCTTCGGGCTGGAGGAACGCGTGGGCCTGACCACTGTGCTGCTCGACCGGTGCTCACTAGAGGATGCACTCCAGCCGGTGCCAGGGATTGACGGACTGTCGATCCTGGCCACGGGGGAGCGACCGTCGGACCCGACCGGCGTGCTGGGTAGCCACCAGTTGGCCGAGGTACTCGACCAGCTGCGCAAGAGGTTCGATCTGGTGTTTCTCGACAGCCCACCGCTACTGCCCGTCACGGACGCGGTGATCCTGTCCCAGGCGGCTGACGCCACGTTGCTCGTGGTTGCCGCTGGCCAAACCCGGGGCAAGAACCTGCGCCGGGCGGCCGAGGCGCTGTCCCTCGTCCACGTCACGCCCATCGGAGTGGTACTGAACGAGGTCACCAAGTCAACCGGGTACGGCTACGGGTACGGCAAACACTACGGGTACGGCGAGTACACACCCACCAGGATGGCCGGCAGCGGTGCGTACGCACCCATTGGGGTGGGCGGCAACGGCGACGGCTCCCAACCGATCGACGTTGGGCCAGCGTTGCCCAGGCACCAAAGGACGACCTACCCGCGCGCGGGGGAAGCATGAGGCGGAAGTAGATCTGGATGGGTCGATGATTGGGGGCTTCGTCGGTGCCGGCCGGTTGCTGTCTCGGGCATGCAGGCATCGAGGGTTCGGTGACCCTTGCATGATTAGTGGGTACGAGAGTTTCGAACGCGGAAGTGACAGGCCGCTGAAGGCGCTGATTGCCGCCTACCAAGTTTCGCCTTGTCGGGGGAGCGAACCCGGTAACGGTTGGCACCTCACCTCCGCACTAGCCGCCATCGGTCTCGACGTACACGTCATCACCAGCGCGGATTGGCGCGCCGAAATTCAGGCGTACGATCGCCACGGTGACGGTCTCGCGTTTCACTACGTGAGCCGTCGGGCTCTCCCAAGGGGATTCAGATCCGGGCAGCGCAGCGTCTACGCCGAGTACCTCGTGTGGCAACGCGGCTGCTTCGAGACCGCATTGGCGCTTGATGCAGAGCATGACTTCGACGTTGCGCACCATTTGAATTGGGGCAGCCTCTTCTGGGGTTCCAGCCTCTCGCGCCTGGGGAAGCCGTTCGTGTTTGGCCCCATCGGTGGTGGCCAAACCTCCGCCGAAGTGTTGCGTGAATGGTTCGGCGAATCCTGGCGCCGCGAGGCCGAACGGAATTGGGCGTTGGGGGTGGCGCTCAGGTTCAATCCGCGAGGCGCTAGGTGGATGAACGGGTCCGCGTGGCCGGAAACCGCTCGCCCGAGGCGTCGGGTGGCATAGGTAGGTGGTCGGGGCGGGGTGTGAGTGGAGGCCGGCTGATTCCGCGTGCCGCCTGGTGGCCGGCGATCGGCCACGACAGGCGCCCACGTTAGCCCACGTGGCGGGAAAGAGGCGGGTGGTAGGACAAATGCCCCCGAGGTCGGGGCGCACATGGGCGGGCCTTCCTCAGGCTGCGGACCGCGTTCCCATGGCAAGCGGGGTCCGTTCATCCGACCCGGTAACGGTGAGTCTCCCGAGGGCGCGACATCTGATGAAAGCAGGGACCTCTGGGCCGACGCGCCTTGCCACAGCCAAAGATCTGCGCTGTCTTCCTATCGTCAACACTCGACCGCCCGCCGTCAGATTCCCGAGGCCGGACGAATTTTCGAGGTTACGGCAACGATTGCCATCGCCACGAAAGAGGCGAAGACGGACTACACCGCCGGCGTGCCGAGACTGACGACATTAAGGTCGATCTTCGCGGTTACGACCTGACGTTCACCCGCTTGAACCCGTAGTTGTGACCACCGAAGGACCTGCGTCCAGTGACAGCCCATTCGGCGACGTGCTCGCTGGTGACCTCGCGGCGTGCGTCGACCGACTCCGCGCGATAACCGGCTTGTATCAATTACTCGGGCTGCTCTGATGGAGCGGTGACCACGTAGGGTGGGCCTTGGGATGGGGCCTTGGCAGTGACGGAATTCGGCTGAGCTTCGGGCTCGTGAAAGAGATCGTCGCCGGGGCCCCGCTCCCGAGTGGACTCGGTTGAGGGAATTGATGGGATGCGCTCGGCGGCGGTTTGCCGCCGGATGCGTCCGCCGCATCGGATGACTTACAAGCACGGGTGACCTACGCGGTCATCCACCTCTTGGCGGGGTGGCACGGGAGCACGGACCTGACGGCGCGAGCGCGCCCGAGGGTCCTCCCAACTACATATCCATCACGCGTCGCATCGGTGAGCTCTGACCGAGGAACCGAGGCGCGCTCTCAAGAAAGGAGGACCCTCGTGCAACTCGAGGCTAACCCCGTCGCGATCGGAATCGACGCCGCAGTCGTCGCCAATCACCATATTGTGGTCCGTCGCCCAGATGCCGGTGGCCCCGGTCACGTTCTCGAGGACTTCGTCGTTCCGCCGACACTGGTGGGCATGGAGACCTTGACCAAGCGTCTGTCGCAGTGGCCCGCCTCGGTGGCAGTGGCAGAGCCGACGTCGATGACATGGTTGCCCCTGTCGGTGGCGCTTCGAGACGCCGGGATCGACTTGGCGCTCGTTGGCAACCGGCACTCGGCGCGGCTTCGTTCCGCTCTCGCCGGCAAGAACAAGTCCGATCCAATCGACGCTTCGGTGCTGTCGCGCGCCGGAGAGTTCTTCTCCCTGGAGCCGGCTCGGATCCCTACTCCGGGTGAACTGGCGCTGCGCAGAGCAGCACAACGTCGAGGAAAGGCAATCGTTGAGGCAAACAGGTGCTTGCGACGCGTCATGTCCCAAGCGAGATGGGCATTCCCCGACGTCTGGACTGCATTCTCCGGATCACGCTTGACTGCACTGGCGGTGCTACGTCGATGGCCGCATCTCGAGAGCCTTGGGCGAGCCCGGGTGTCGTCGATCACCGAGGTCGTCGCGAAGCACACCCGCGGTGTGGCGCGGGTCGAAGCCCGAGCGCAGCGCATTCGCGACGCCGCCCAAAGCTGGGCGAGCTTCTGGGACGGTCATCTCGATCTCGACGCACTCGAGTGGGAAACAACCGAGCTCTTGGACGACCTCGCTTTGGCAGAGGCCCGTCTCGAACGTGCCAGCGACCAGGCACAGAAATACTGGGGACGCCTCTTTGGTGACGACCCGCTGTTGCTGTCGCTGCCGGGCATGGGACCGAAGATCGCCCCGACCGTTCGGGCGTTCTTCGCCAACGGCACCCAGTTCGAGACGGCGAAGGAAGCCCAGGCTTTCGTCGGTTTGAACCCGTCGAACTGGTCGAGCGGGCAGATGGAGTCACCCTCGCGAGCGATCACCAAAGAGGGCCCGCCCGTGCTCCGCCTTGCCTTCTATCAGGCCGCCAACGTCGCCCGGTCCCATGATCCGCAACTCGCCGACTTCTATCGCAAGCTGATGGTCGAGCGGGGCCACTGCCACGCCAAGGCGACCTGCGCCGTCGCACGCAAACTCGTTGCTCGCACCTGGTCGACCCTTGTGACCGGCTCTTTCTATGAGGTTCGCGATCTCGACGGCCAGGCCGTTACAGCTCACGAGGCAAAAGTCATCGCCGCATCCCTTGCCGTGCCGACAACGGTTCGCAGCCGAACCCGCGCTCAGTCGGCAGCAATCCATCGGGCCCGGCTCACTCGGTAACAGCAACCTCTGGAGGCGAAAGTCGCGAGAGGGTCGAATTCTGCGCGCCCCCACGCTCGGTGAAAATGAGAGCCTTGACAACTGTTAGGGAATCTCTACGCGACCAACTGGGGTGAGTGGGCCCGCATTGTCGTAGCCGGATGAGCGTCCCATTTGATCCCACCACAGTGCAAGAGGACGCGTAGGCGGTAGTTGGCGAAGCTCTTGAAGCCGTGCCCGCAGCGCTTGATCTTCTTTACGAGCAGGTTCATCGCCTCCGTCGGACCGTTGGAGGCGCCGGTCAGGTGGTGAGCGAGGATCTGGGTGCGCCAGTGCTTCAAGGTGTTGCCGAGCGAGACGATCTCGTCGACCTCGTCGGAGAGGCAACCTGCGATCACACGGTCCAACAGCACCTCGGCCTCGCGCGGATCATCGGTGAGATAGACGTCACGCAGGTACTCCTTGGCGAGCCAGGCTCCCAGCACTTCGTCGTCGGGGTCTCCCAGGCGAAGCCCGAGCGCCATGCGGTCGACGCCTCTTTGGTTGAGACGCTCCGAACCTGTGAGCAGCACGCGGCGGATCTTGTAGAGCGGGTCGTCCTTGCGTCCCCGGTGGCCCAAGAGCTCGTTTTGCACCCTGCGGCGCACATGGTCGACACAGCGGTTCGCCGCCGCCACGACATGGAACGGATCTGCCACCTGGCGGGCATGGTCGAGATGGGGGTGCAGCCCGGAGCGGTAGCCCTCGTGCAGGTCGCAGGCGACGGTCGCAATGCCGGCCAAGAAGGCCTCGTCCTTGCTCGAGAGCCAACGCGAGACGTCGATGGCCCGGTTTCCCTCGATCATGTCGATGAGCACTCTTTTCTCCAGGTCGACCAAGCCGGTGACATACATCGTCGGGTGCTCGGCGTTCGCCTTCAAGAACGCCGTCTCGTCGATGCCGAGCGACTTCACCTCTTCGACTCGCCCTGGGTCGTCGACAAGCGGTGTCCCGTAGTCGCGCACGGCAGCCATCACCGTCGCCCAGGAGACACCGAGCCAGCGTGCGAGCGAGGCGACTGAACGCGCCTCTTGGCCGACGGCTCGCGTGCACTCACGTCCCGCACGCGTGGACAGCACGCGACGATCGGGGAGCTCGTCTGAGCGCTCGGTCCAAGTCAACTGGGGACAATCAGGGTCCGGGCAAGAAAAGCGGCGCTTGGACCAGACGAGTCGCACGCGCCGGTCGAACACCGGCAGGTCTCTCACGACCACGCGGAGCCGATCCTTTGTCCTAGCTATCACCCCACAGGAAGGACACCCCGCCGCCTGGCGGATCGTCTCGATGCCGACGAGCAGCTCATCGCCGTCTTCGGTCACCGCCATCACCCTGAACCCAGGCAGTCCCAACAACGCGTCATCGAATTCGGTACCGTCACCCATGGCGGGGGTCTCCCTCTCTCGAAGCTTTGGACAGCCACGAGAATGGCGAGGCCCCTTGCCGCGCCGGTGGATACCTATCTGGGCGCGGTCAGTTGTTCACGCGCCCCAGTTCGTTGAGAAGAGCCCGATAACCGGCTGACCAGAACATCTCGAAGACTGCAGCGAAGTTCGGATTGCGTCCCGCGGGATGGTGCTCGTCGAGGTTGATCTCGATCATCCACGTTGGCGCAGGATCAGCGGCCAGTGTCGCCGCAGCTCCTGACAGCACCATGTGCTCAGCGCCTTCGACGTCCATCTTGATTAGCAATCGCTTGCCTAACACGTCAGCACCACGCAACAGCGAGTCGAGCGTATGAACCGCAACCGTCGTCTGCTGGACAGCCCCTGCCCATCCGGCGATGAGCGACGCCCCTGTCCCGCTGCCAAAGAGGGTCAGCAGGCCCGGTGCGTCTCCAAGTGCGACGGGGTAGACGAGAGTGTCGTGCCACCCGTTGTCAGCGAGGTTCCGATAAAGGAGCCGAAGGTTCGCCCAGAAAGGTTCGATCGCGATGGCTGGCACACCAGTCGATCGGGCAACGCACGTGTATAGCCCGTAGTTCGCGCCGACATCCACAAAGACATCGCACCCGGCTAGCCGCTCGCGGACATACGCGATTTCGTCAGCTTCAAAGGCGCCACTCATCTGATGCTCACTGCCACGGAACGTGAACCCCGGCGCACTACGGATAGGCTTCGCCCGAGCCGACTGGAGCTCTTCCTGCGCGAACTTCACCAGATGAACCGGCAGCGGCGCCGCCGCCATGATCTTCGCTCGAAGGCTCACGGGAACTCATCTATAGCTGCGCCCACGTCTGAGCGACGGGTGCGGAAACACTGCTAAAATGCTGGTAGTAGTGAGTATTCCGACAGGCACCGAAGGCCTCGAGACTGGCAGACGGGCACCCACGTTCGCCCACGTGGCTGCGGAGGGGCCGGGTGGCAGGACAGGGCCAGCGAGGTGACGCCGGTCTGCACACGTGCGAACACGGGCGGCGTCGTTGGCTGGAGGCCGGTAGGTAGCAAGTGGTGGGTTCAGGGGCAGCGGGGACGGGTCACCACGTCGGCAGCACGTCACAATCCGGACAACTTGGCCTGGCGTTCGAGTCCTCGGAAGGCTGCTCGCACCTCGATGAAGGTACCGTCAACGAATTGAGCCACACGCTGGCCCCTGCATTCTAGAATTCCACTATGTGGGGCAAGATAGCCACGTCCCAGGGAGGAGGTCTTGATTTTCTGCCCGTGGCATTTCAGGAAACCAAGGGTCCGGCGCTATGACCGTCGCATCGCTGATGGCGGCAGCCCACCAAGAGAAGGTGCTTCGCGAAACGACTATGAAATCTGATGCCGCGAGGGACCGCATGTCCTCCAGCGCCGTTCCCGCGGGTAGGATTCTATATGCGCGCCCGAAGTCGAGATTCTGTTCGCACCATTCTGGACCGTTGGTGGCCACCTTGGTCTCGACGGCGTCGCCACCAAGTACGTACACCATATCTAGTGCCCGCCGATACCATTCGGCTGGCAACTCCATCGGATTGCCAGCGTAATCCCCTCGTCGTACGTGAACTGAGGCTATTGCAGGCCGATCCTGGTGGACGGTCTCGGACGGCCGTGCGGGGCCAAGGCCAGTCCTCAACAACGGGATGACGGCTTCCGCGTAGCTCAAGCGCTGCCAATAACCGAACCACCACGCTGGCGTTACGCTTGAAGATGGCTCCGGCCCCTGAGCCGATTCGTCAAGAACAATCCGGCCTGGCCTCATTACTTTACGCAACAGTCTTCCCATAAGCGGTAGCCGTCCCGATGGAGAAGGGATGAAGCGTGTCGCCTCCAAGGCCACCTGGCGGGCCTGGTCCCCGATGATTGGTACCTCGAATATGGCGGGGACGCCATGACGAACGCAGGAAAGATCAAGGTTAACCCGCCAACCGTGCCGAGCTAAGTAGAGCGCGTAGGAGAACTGGAACAACTGGTTGCCCAGACCACCTCTCAGCGCTACGACCTGTCGGCTCTGAGTGAATTTGTCCACCTCTAATCTGTCAATGCCAAGCTGCAGTCCCCTAAAGATGCCATAGGGCCGCGCAATTCGAGTTGACGGAAGGCAGAGCCGGGCAAGTCAAGGCGTGGTTCTGACCGCTAGCACCATACCAACCATCGGAAGAATCTTAACTACTTCGCCCAGAAGAACGAGGCTTGAGGGTGCATCCCGCCGCCACGAACTCGTCCGCGCGGCGTCATGAGGCCCTGATCCTCGCTCCGTGCGGCCTCAGCTCCCCACCGTCAGCGGAGGGGCCAAGGACAAGGGCCTGGAAAAAGGCCGAACCGCCCTCACGCAGGGGCGGAACACAGGCCGTCGGACGCTTGGCTGTGCACAAGGAGTCGAACCGCTTACAACCGTGCCGACCGTCGGCACCGGTCGCGCTGGGCTGGGTGATTCTGCACTTCGTCCGCTGCGTACCAGCGTGGGCGATCGTGGAATGGATGACGGCCGGCGGGGGAAGGAGGACCGAAGGGGTCGGAGACAGGACAACAGGGAAAGCTCCCTGGGCGCGTCGGATGGCAGCCCACCCTGAGCTCACCTGAGTCCCTGAAATGAAGAACCGCAAGTGGTGTCAATGGGCATCACCCAATATGAGCGCCCGACAGGCATCGCCGCGGTGCACCGGCCGCGTAACTGGCCTTTTCAGCTACCCGGAAAGCTGAACTCTTGCCGCCCGCACGACCTCCTCGATCACGACCGCTTCGCCACCACCCGCCAGGGGCTGGCACATCGACGGCGTGTAGGCAGCACCCTGTGACACCGCCAGTCGGGCAAAGCAATCATTGAAGTACCCGGGCGTCTGTATCTCGACAATTCCGCGAAGCGACATACTCCACACTTGGTTTGCCAGGCCTGCACCATGCACTCCAGCTATCACGCGTGCCGACCTGAACACCTCCACCTGATCTGTGAATCGTGCGCGCTCGGCTTCGACGACGTTGAACCCCAAAGCCTCCATTGCCTTCTCCACTTCGAGTTCGTTTATGGGCGAACGCGTGCTACCTCTCCTAGAAACGTAGATCGGTTGCTCATTCGCCGGAAAAGGCACGAGAGGCAATATCTGCTGTTGAAGGATGGCGACATCTTCCTGAGGCACGAATCCTGAAAAGGACTCAATGGCAGCAAGGATCAAATGATCCGCCGAGGCAGGCATCGGCGACCGTATCACTCCTCCGGGCGGAGCGAGAATCTCCAGCGCCTGCTCGACGTATGGCGCAGGGTGGGGCGAAACGAGAAGGGCGGCCTGCGGCTCGGCTTGCAGGCAATGCAATGCCGCAGGCAAGACTTCAAGCAGCCAGTGATAGTAGCCGGTATCGGGAAGGGCAATCACCGGTTGATTGATCCGTGAAGTGCACGGGAGAGTCGTTTCGTCGGCAACCGCACCCCAGCCTAGCAATCGGATCAGCGATCCGTAACTCTCACCCAGCATTCGGCCGTCCGGAAGCCACACCAATCCCGATAGGGGGCTCACTCGAACGTCATTAAGATGGTACAGATACCGTTCATCGTATGCCTTGGAGCGTCGGTATTCTGGCCCGAGTGCCTCATCGAAGGAATACCTCTCAACGTAGGCACCTCTGAGGACCTGAACATCTTCGACATGTGACCGAACGGACTGGTCGCTCATCTTCTCGATAATTGACCGGATGAAGTTCTCAGCCGCTAGGCCAGCTGATCGTCCGACCAACAGTCTTGATGATAACCTCGCTGACTTCCAGCGAAGTCGTGCAATTTCACGAGTCAGCGTTGAACGGGAAAGCATAATTACCTCTGTATTGGGCTCATTAAGCATATCCGATCACAGGCGACTTCAGTGGGGCCGGCGCGCGCTGCGTGAGCGAGATTGTTAGGGGCTCAAATATGACTGGCTCACGGTGAGGCGGGGGCCCACGCGCGGTGTAAATAGCTCGAGATGCAGGTTCCGACAAGAGCTTATGCCGCGGCTGTGACCGTTTCTTCTGAGTCGGGATCTCGTTGTTCTTCGATGAGCTCGCGCCGGAGATCTTGCAAGCGGCTTAGCGCTCGTGGCGTCACCGTCATCTCGCGCCAGCCGCAGCGTTGCCGGTCGAGCACCGCGAAGACGAGGGCGCCGCAGGTCCTCTCCCCTGGGAGCCGGCCGATCACCTTGGTCCTGCGGCGTGTCTCGCCGAAGGTGCGCTCGATGAGATTGGTGTGCCGGCAGCGCTTCCAGTGTTGTTTCGGAAATCGGAGGTGAACGCTCAGGCTTTCGAAGTCCTCGACCAGGCAGGCGACAGCTCCGGGATAGGCGCGCTCCTATTACGCCCTGAAGGCGTCGATGCGCCGGCGGGGTTCGCCGACTGCCCGCTCACCGGGCGGTTCCTCGATCTTGTCGAAGACCTCCCACCAGTCGCCTTGAACGCCTCGTGGTCGGCCTTGGAGACCTTGGCGACTGCGGTGCGAAGTCGACGGATGACACATCTTTGGCGAAGCGCTCTGGAAAAGACCTGCTCGATGGCGGCGACGAGCCCCGGTGCGCCGTCAGAGACGACGAGAAGCGGTGAGGCGAGCCTGCGGGTGACGCGGCCTTCGAGGAAGTGGACCCAGGCGTCTGTCGACTCGGAGCTGCCCGCGGCGAGGCCGACGAGATGCGGTTTGCCGTTGGTCTCAATGCCCCAGGCGTACAGCACCGGCTCGGCCGGGGAGTGCTCGGGGAAGCGGAAGTTGTAGGGGTCGGACCGGGGCGCGTTGTCGGCCTCTCGACCGATCCGTCTCCCCGGTCCGCACCTCCGAACCGGACGTGCACGTCTCCGTGCATCCGGCTCTCCACAAGTCCGTACCTGAGCTATGCGGCGACGCCTTCGGAAATCGCCCACGGTGAGGGGATGCGTGCCGCCCGGTAGGAATAACGGGTAACCGCCACTCCGGCCGGATTGAACAACCTCACCTCACCCTCCGTCGGCCACCACCCAGGCAGGTAGCGATGACGGAGCCACTGCCAATTTGCACGGGCATGCTTGTGGCGGAGCCAGCACACCATCCGGCGCCAGCAAAAGGCACGCAGGTAGTCGAAGGTCGTCTTGGACACGCCGTGCCGGAAGTAGTTAGTCCAGCCTCGCAGCATCGGGTTTAGCCGGTACAACAGGACATCGAGCGACTGGTCCGTTGCTCCTCTGGTCGCGCTCCGTACCTTCGCCTTGATCGAGGCAAGTGCCTTCTTCGAGGGGTAGGTGTAGACGAAGCGCTTGTCTGTGCCTCGCTTCCGATGCCGCTGGATGCGGAACCCCAAGCTATGCCGACGTCGGCATAGCTTGGGTCATGCCGACCTCCGCGTTATGCCGACCTCGTCGGGGACTCCCTTGTTGGAGGCGGCGATCGAGCTGATGAGGTCGGCATAATTAGAGGCCTTCGAGGAAGGCAAGCAGGGGGTCGGGGGTGAACCGCCCTGGGTTTCTTGGAGGCTCCTGATCTTGGAAAGGATGATGGAGCCATGCCAACAGAGAGGAAACCCGGGAGCCCGTCCACGCGGCGCTACACCCCGGCCGAGAAGGAGCAGGCTGTCCGACTCGTCCGCCAGCTGCGCTCAGAGCTTGGCACCGAGCAGGGCACGATCCAGCGCGTGGCCCGCCAGCTCGGCTATGGCGTCGAGTCGATCCGCTCCTGGGTGCGCCAGGCCGACATCGACGCCGGCACGAAGCCCGGGACCACGACCGAGGACGCGAAGAGAATCAAGGATCTCGAGCAGGAGAACCGTGAGCTCCGCCGTGCCAATGAGATCTTGAGGAGAGCCTCGGCTTTCTTTGCGGCGGAGCTCGACCGCCCATCCCAGCGATAGTGCGCTTCATCGACGCCAACCGATCTGAGCTCGGGGTCGAGCCCATCTGCAGACAGCTGCAGGTGGCCCCGATGTAAATGATGATCGAAAACGGCAGCACCTGAACACCGGAACGCGTTGATCGAAAACGGCAGCACCTGAGCATCCCTGAATCTGTTCGTTCCTGCTTCAAGGCTTCGTGCCTGAGCGGACGAGCAGAACGGGAGAAAGGTGCATACCGACATGGACGAATGGACTGAGATCCGGCGCAAGGTCCTGGTGGAGGGGGCATCGAAGCGCTCGATCCACCGGGACTACGGGATCGGGCACCAGGCATTGGCCAAGATCCTTGCCAACCCTGAGCCTCCCGGATATCAGATGTCAAGAGCACGAAAGAAGCCCGTACTCGGGCCTTTTCTGGGCGTGATCGACGAGATCCTGGCCGCCGACAAGACCGCTCCGCCAAAGCAGCGCCACACGGCCAAGCGGATCTTCGAGCGCCTGCGCGACGAATACGGGTATCCCGGTTGCTATTCCCAGGTTCAAACAGCCGTGGCGTCGGCCAAGCGCTACTCCAAGGAGGCCTACGTCCCGCTCTCGCACCCGCCCGGTCACGCCCAGTTCGACTTCGGGGAAGCCGTGGTCGAGATCGCCGGTCAGCGGTGCAAGGCCGCGCTCGGGGTCATCACGTTGCCCTATTCGGACGCGTACTTCCTCTCCGCCTATCCGCGTGAGTGCACCGAGACCTTCCAAGCAGCCCATGTGGCCGGCTTCGAGTTCTTCGGTGGCGTGCCGGTGCGCACCAGCTATGACAACACCACCATCGCGGTGACCAAGGTGATGGGACGCGAGCGCGAACTGACCCGGGCGTTCCTTGCCCTGGAGAGCCACTACCTGTTCCACCATCACTTCTGCCGGGTGGGAAGGGGTAACGAGAAGGGGCACGTCGAGACCCACGTCGGCTACTCCCGGCGCAACTTGCTGGTCCCGGTGCCGTCGTTCCCGTCCTGGGCCGCCCTAAACGAGTACCTCGCCGCCTGCTGCTATGCCGATCTGTTCCGCCGTGTGCGGGGAAAGGTGGGGACCAAGGCCGAGCGCCTGGCAGATGACCGCGCCGCCATGTTGGCGTTGCCGAGGGAGGCCTTCGAACCTCGGCGCGTCGCCCAGGGGCATGCCAACTCGCTCTCGCTCGTGCGCTTTGACCGCAACGACTACTCGGTGCCGACCGCTTATGCCCATCACGAGGTGACGGTCATGGGCGGCATCGAGGAGGTGGCCATCACGAGTGGGACGACCGTCGTTGCCCGGCACCCACGCCACTGGGGCAAGGAGCACACCAGCTTCGACCCTTTGCACTACCTGGCTCTATTGGAGCGCAAGCCTGGGGCCATCGACTTCGCCCGGCCGCTCGAGTCCTGGGAGCTGCCGGGGTGCTTTGCCACTTTGCGCCGTCGGCTCGAAGCCGACCTCGGTCATTTGGGGACCCGCGAGTTCATCAAGGTGCTGCGGCTCTTGGAGGGTGCCAGTGTGCCGGCTCTGACCAAGGCGGTCGAAGCGGCCCTTTGCATCGGGGCGACGGGGTCCGACGCCGTCGCCTTGATCCTGTTTCACCATGCGGAACAACCCGTCGGGCTCTTCAGCCTCGACGGCCGTCCGCACTTGAAGTCCTTCGTCATCGACCCACCCGACCTGTCCGAGTACCGGACACTCACCGAGACCGGAGCTGCATCGTGAAGACCACAGAGACCAAGTCCGTTTTGCTCTTGCACCATCACCTGAAGGCGCTGCGATTGCCGACCGTCGCCGCGGAGTGCGAGAAGGTGGCCACCCAGGCAGCGGCCGACAACGCCGATCACCTCTCCTATTTGCTGCGGCTCACTGAGCTCGAGCTGTTGGAACGGGAGAAGCGTGCAGCCGAGCGTCGGGTCAAAGCAGCACGCTTTCCGACCATAAAGACGCTCGAGACCTTCGACTTTGCCGCCAGGCCGTCAGTCAACAAGGTGCTCGTTGCCGAGCTCATGAGATGTGAGTACATCGACCGGAAGGAGAACATCTTGTTGGTGGGCAACCCCGGCACCGGGAAGAGCCACTTGGCCACCGCGCTTGCCGCCCAGGCCTGTGCCAAGGGATATCGGGTCCGTTTCATCCGCACCACCGAGCTCGTCACCGCCCTCATCGAGGCGAGAGACGAGCGGAGCTTCCTCCGCCTAAAGGCACAGTTCGCAAAGCTCGACCTTTTGGTTCTCGACGAGCTCGGCTACGTGCCTGCCTCCAAGGTCGGCTCCGAGCTGTTGTTCGACGTCATCTCGACCGCCTATGAGCGCACCAGCCTCATCGTCACCACGAACTTGCCTTTCGAATCGTGGACAGAGGTGCTCGGCTCCGAGCGACTCACCGGGGCGACCCTCGACCGGCTCACGCACCGATGCCAGATCATCGAGACGAAAGGAGAGAGCTACCGGCTCCAAGACGCCAAGGCCCGCACGAGCCGGTCCGCCAAGTCAGTGTCCGCGACTGTGGATGGAACCCCTACCCGAAGCTAACCTCACAGAACCGAAGTGCTGCCGCTTTCGATCGGTTCGCGCTGCTGTTTTGGATCAACGTTCACAGCATAAAGGCTTTGTCCAGGACACTCGGGACGATATGGTCCGCAAGGTAGCTGCAGCGCTGTTGGCATCTAGCAAGCGCGGCTACATACTCATCGATGACGTGGAAGACGTCTTTCCAGGCATCGAACAGAATGCGGACTTCCTCGAGGGCCTTGCACGCGCCGTCAGCGAATTGAATCGGGCTTTGGGTGCTCGCCTCCACGCCCTTCTGTTTGTCAAGTACGGGATCTGGCGATACTGGTTCGAGCACCAACGAGAGTATGACAAAGTGTCGAGCGACATCGAGCTCGTGTCGTGGAATAGTGCCGCGCTCGTGCAGTTGATCGCCAGGCGCGTCGCACTTCGTCGAGGCATCGACGGCGCACAGAGCAGTAAGGTTCTATGGGAGACAGCGTTTGCCTTCGATGATTTTCAAGCCTTCGCCTCACGATTTACGGCCGTCTGTGTGAATGGTCCTCGGGATATCATCGAACTCTGTAACCGATGCGCTGAGGTGGCACGAGGTGAGCGGATCACGGCTGAACACCTGGAGGTTGTGACCCCAGGATACTCAGAGGCAAAGCTCAGCGAGGTGGGTGCCGACTTCGGTGATGTATATCCAGATGTCGAGAAGCTTGCACAACAAGTGCTTCGTGGTGTTAAACCGACGCTGACGGCAAAGTCACTGGAGAATAGGTTTGAGAAGATCGTCATCAACGACGACAAGGTCTTCGACGCCTTCGATCATAGATGGTTCCGAATGATGGGTTCGGCTGAGTACCCGGCCCTTATGTACAAAGTCGGAATTGTCGGTGTGCGGGAGGGAGGTATGGATAGCTACGCCCTCGAGGTTCCGAATCGAACAATTAGAACCGGTGACACGATGGTCATTCATCCCGCGTTTCGCCCGTACCTCGGGATCGACGAGGTCTAGCGTTGCCTCTTGGCAATTGACGTCGGCATCTGGAGGACCCGCTCGCGCGCGATTCCAGCCCAGACCGTTGTCGAGCGGCGACCGCGACGTACCTGGAAGAGCGTAGAATTTGGGGTGACACTAGGTGTCCCCGGCACCGTTCGCGCGGCCCGGGGACCGGCACCAGGAGGTTTGGCTCCAGATGCAATCCGCGACGCTATCTACATCTGCACCACCGCGACGGCCCCCGAGCGATTTGGAACCCCTAGGGTTCGCTCGAGAGGACATCGCCGAATCGGTCGCCGCGATCCGTGACACCTACAGCCGTGACACCTCAGCCCCGACTTCGGCGGCTCAGAATTGAAAGTCCTGCTCACGAGGTCGCAGTGAAGCCGTTTTTGCCCTACAAGCCGTGATCGGGCTTGCTCAGGCGACGCGCGAGCGCCAGGAGGAGGTGTCGACGCCGAAGGCGGCGAGGATCTTGGCCTGGAACGGGCCAAGGCGCGTGATGACCTGTCGTTCGTTGTCGTTCGCGTCGACAAAGCGGATCATGCGGATGCGCTCGAGCTCGCGAAGGGCCCGACGAGCGCTGAGCTGTTGGCCCTCGAGGTCCGGATCGGTGATCTTTGCTCCGGCGAGATCAAGCGCCATGACAGCTTCGATCACAGCCGCGAGCACGCAGATGGCGACATGACCCCGCACGCGCTTTTCGGTGTAGTGAAAGACCGGCCGCAGCGCTAAGAAGTCCTTCAGCACCCGAAAGCGCCGTTCGACTGACTGCAGGGCCTTGTAGTGGGCGACCACCTGGGCTGTCGAGGCGGTCTTGTTGTCGAGCGAGGTCGTGATCACATAACGCCCGGCGAGGAGGTTCTCCTCGTAGTCCATGGCCTTCTCGTCGTAGTCCCAGGTGAAGACCCCGTGGGTGATCTTGGTCGAAAAGCACCGGGAGACCCCGGAGTCGCGAAGGATCCTGTCGGCGGCGGCGCCGATCTTGGCCGGGTCGACCAGGCGGCCCTTGCGCACGCGGTTCGCGAGGGCGATGAGGCCGTCCTCGGTCACAGCGAGGAGCTCTTGGCGCCGGGCGTCGTCGCGCAGGTGGCGGCGGGGAGAGTCGACCACGACATAGCGACGTGACTCATGGACGACCTCGGTGGCTTTGGTCCCGTCGTCACCGACAGGCACAAAGACGGCCCGTTCGCTGGCGGCAGCTTCTAAGACCGCGGCGACTGTCGGGTCCCGGTGAAGGCGCGTCGCCAGCACGTGGTCAAAGCCGCCCGCTTGGACAAGGGCGAGGTTCTCTTCTGAGATGAGGCCTCTGTCTGCGACAAGGGCGATGCGTCCGACCCCGAAGCGGGCCTGGAGATCGGCCATCACCTCGGGAAGAGTCGAGCGATCGGCGGTGTTGCCGGAAAAGACGTGGTGGGCGATCGGGATGCCGTCGGAGGTGACGAGCAGACCGATGACTACTTGGGGCCGGTCTCCTCTGTGATCGCGGCTATATCCGAATGCCTTTGAGGGGAAACGGTCCGTGGTCTTCTCCTCACCCTCGAAGTAGGTAGAAGTGAGGTCGTAACAGACAAGGCGCAGGTCGAGGTTCGTAAGGTTGCACAGCTCGGTGAATAGATGCGCTTCGATTTCGTCTTTGGCATCCGCGACGGCGTCCAAAGCCCGATAAAGCCGATCGAGCGATGGGGCTCTTCGACCCTCTGGTAACGCCGCGTCGGCCCCGAGCCAGTCGGTGACACAGCGCCTTTTGGAGGATGGGTCCTGTAGTCGGTTGGCGACCATGGCGAAGACCGCATCGGAGAGACCAACCGAACGCCGGCGCCGGCCGATGGCCTCGAAGAGCTCATCCAACAACAACCGGGAAAAGTAGGCATCACAGGCGGCCATCGCTCCATAGGAGGGAGCGGACTCGGCGCTGAGCTCGATGCTGGCTCCGCGTCCCAGCTGAACAGACAGTGCCTCGACGATGCGTTCGAGCTCGCCCGAGCTCTTGAGATCCGAGACCTCGCCGAGCCGGGCGACGACCCGGTGCCGGGGCTGGCCCGACTCGTTTCGATAGGACTCGGCCAAGGTGAGATAGCTGTAAGTCTTCTTCCCGCTACGGACCCGGTCAACCTTCACGTACACGGACATAGCTTAATGGCGTATGTACGCTAGATCAAGCACCTATTTGTCGCTACATGACACATCGGAAACCCGACTTTATCCACAGCTCGCCCAGGTCAGAGCGGTGCGGGCCCGCGATCGAGGAGTTGAGCCGCCGAAGTCGGGTCAGCGGCCGGCGTGTGCGTCGCCGACGGGATGGGGCTCCGGCTCTCGGTCGAGCGGGGCGCACTGGTCGTCACTGATGGCATCGGAGATCACTGCCGTACACGGCGCTTCGACAGGGCAACTCACCGCTTGAGCCGACTCGTGGTCATGGGCACGACCGGGACGCTCTCGATTGATGCCCTGCACTGGTGCTCCCGACTTGGGATCGGAGTCATCGTGCTTTCACATGACGGCACGGTGCAGCTCGCATCCACGCCGCGACTCACGGACGACGCCCGTCTTCGCCGGACTCAGGCGCTCGCGCCTTTCGAGCCATACGGTTTCGACGTCGCCCGATGGCTCATGTCCCGAAAGGTCATTGGTCAGGGAAAGCTCATACTTCAACGCTTCGGCGACGAGGAAACGGCCGAGACGATAGGCAGTCTCGCCCTTGCCGTCGAAAGTGCCGAGACAGTCGACGAGCTAAGGCAGCTCGACGCCTCGGCTGCAGCGCTCTATTTCGGAACCTGGTCTGGCCGCGCCGAGTGCGCCCCAAGCTTTGCGGCTAAAGACAGAAGCCGGATCCCACCGCACTGGTCACGCTACGAAGGGCGTCGCTCGGTGCTCGCATCGGCCGCCTCGAACCGCAAGGCCGAGCGGCCCGTGAACGCGCTGCTGAACTACCTCTACGCGCTGGTCGAGGCAGAGGCGATCCTGGCCTGTCAGGCAGTTGGGCTCGACTGTGGACTCGGGATCGTCCACGCTGACGCCAAGAGTCGCCAGTCGCTCGCACTCGACATCATGGAGCCCGTGCGTCCCGAGGTCGACGCCTTCGCGCTCGACATGATCGAACGCCGGACCTTCCGTAAGGTCGAATTCACCGAGACCAGCGATGGGCACGTCCGCCTGCGATCGCCGCTCACCCATGATCTCGCGGAGACGATGCCGCTATGGGCCAAGTCTCTCAGCCCGATCGCCGAGCACGTAGCCCACGTCTTCGGCAAGGCGATGCACGGCTCGTATTCGGCCGTAACGCCTCTCACGTCCCGCCGCCTTCGCGATGCCCAGGCAGTCGTGAAGGCACGCAAGGTCGAGGCGACTCGTCGTGCGGCTGCCAGCAGGGTCCTCCAGTGCCCAGCAGTCCAGCCGGCCGCACTCCCACTGTGGACCTGTCCCGACTGTGGAAAAGCTGTGACAAATCCTCGCCACGTCCGCTGCGAGGCCTGCATCGCCGCCGATCCTGCGTCGACGCCCGAGATTCGTGGCCAGCGTGGCGCCGCCATCGCGGCCCGCAAGCGAGCACTCACGGAGTGGGACAAGGTGAATCCTGGCGTTGTCTACGACCCGGAGCTGTTCCGACGGGAAATCCTGCCGAGACTCGGGACTGTGCCGCTTGCCGAGATCATGGAAGCGGCCGATTGTTCGAAGGCGTCCGCGTCAGACTACCGGCGCGGTAAACGGACGCCTCACGTTTCGACGTGGGCGGCCTTGGGGCAGGTGGTTGGCGTGTTTGTCAAGTCGGCTCTATAGCCGCCGGGCGACGTGGGCTCGTTGCGGTCGATGGAAGGAGGTGGAGTGCTGCAGAGTCCGAGCGCTTCGCTCCCGCGAGCACCGAGGCCAGTGAGGACGTCAGGTGGTTCACGCGGTAGGTCCTGGCAAGTCGCAGCGGCAATCTCGGTCGGGGTCGGCGTCGGATTCTCAGTCCATCTTATGTCGGTCGCCTTCGTCGTCTCGTGCGACATTCACCACCGTCTGAGCGTGCCCTTCTTTCACGTGAGCCCTGCCGCGGTTACCGCAAGCATCGCTCGCATTGACACGATCTCCACCTTGCTCACCGCCGTCGTGGCTGCTGCCATGCTCACCGAGACGGCCGCTACGACCTTCACCGTCGGGGTCGTCCTCATGTGCTCCCGCAATGCCACATCGCGAGTCCGAGGACGACCGAGGATGACGTCAGCGGCCAGCTTCGCGGGATGCCACCGTCCGATCAGGCGCCGCTCGCAAGGCACTAATGCAACTACGCGAGGTAGCTAGAACGTTGGGCGAGGTAGTTGCTAACGCCGCGGAAGTGCTCGTGTTCCTCGCTATACCGCTCGACTGGCAGCAGGCGCCCACCGGGCATGATTCGCGCGAATCTGAAGCCAAGCGGTGTGAGCAGGTTCCAGAAGTCCTGGAAGAATGCCCGAGAGTAGATGTCGGCGCAGCCGAATTCGAAAGCAAATGCCCGAATCACTCCGCCCGACAACGACTCTTTGGCTCCATTCATCGCGGCAAGCTCCGAGCCCTCAACGTCGAGCTTGACCAAGTCGAGTCGAGAAATGCAGTGATCACGGATCGTGTCGTCGAGCGTCACCACAGGAACGAGCTCCTGGTGCGCGCTCATGTCACCGAAGTAGGTGTCGTGCCTTTCGTAGAGCGATGCGGCACCGGAGCCTGGTGAGTCGCCGTATAGCACCGCTTCGCGAGGCTGATCACCGAGAGCCGCCCGGATCACCGTCTGGTTTGGTAGGCCCAGCCGCAGAAGTGCTTCCTGGCAGACCTGGTGAGGTTCGATTAGGAAGTAGGTCGCGTTAGGGTTATTCAGTACCGCATTAATGGATCTCGCCCACTGGCCGTAGTTGGCGCCACCGTCGAGGATTATTGGCTGATCGACGCCGCGCAGTACGGTCGCATCCGCGGCGGTCTCACCAGCCATGTCCCAGCCCGTGCCTGATCCTTTGCCTTGCAGGATGTCGAGGTAAATGCTGACTGCCCGGCTCAGTCGAGGCGGGATCGCGGCGGACAGACCCGGAGCGGCTTTCTTTGCGAGTCTGTCAAGCACGCTTGGACACCAACAGTAAGCCGGCAGGGTGTCGGTCAGCTCGATGGCGTCGCTGGCGGCGGGATACGTAGGTCCGAGAAAAGATCGGGCTGGCGAGTCGATCCCCATTAGGGGCTTGCAGCGCCGCTACTGCAAGAAGGGGACGGAGAACCGTTCGCATGTCGAACCTCCCCAGGTCACTCTTCATCGAGCTTAGGCCCTCCGCAGTGCCCTTCGCCCGGTAGAGTCACGCCGCCTACCGGGCGTTCATCATGGACCTGTACCACGCCCCCCTGCCCGGTATTGCAGCCCACGTCCAGGATGGACATCGCGCTCCCCAGGTGGCGCGCGAACTGGACATACCGTTGCGCGGTGATGGAATCGGTCTCAGAGACCGTTTGCGCAGCGTTGAGAGCCTCATAGTCCTCATCCACTGGTGTCTCCAGAGTGTATGTGCGAACCCGACCCATCTGCGCGACGCGCCGAGGCCATCCGGGCGAAATGGCGAGCGAGGTCCTGGGCTCGCAGCTCCCAGGTATGCCGAGCTGCCGCCGCTCGTGCGGCACGAGATGCCTCCTGCCAGAGAGCGGGTTGGGTGAGAAGCTGGACGACGCCTTCACCCAAGGCACCGGCGAGGCCCTCGCCTTGCTGCAACGGCACTTTGACGCCGGCGGCGGCCGGCATAAAATCGCCCACCCCATGGATGTCGAGCGCCACGACGGGAAGTCCTCGAGACATGGCTTCCAAGACCTGCGCGCCAAAAGACTCACGAAGGCTCGAGAAAAGCATGACCGAGCTCGTGTCGTACCAGTCGATCACAGCAGGCAGGGGCAGCTGACCCAGTCGGTTAACCGCACCAACGAGGCCGAGCGCTTCGATCTGGGCCGTGGTGGCTGCATCGTCGAGGCCGCCGCCCAGCATCACGAGTCGCGCTGAGGGCACCGACCGATGCACGTGTGCGAACGCATGGAGCGCTAGGCGGACACCCTTGCGCGGAAGGTTCCGCCCGACCCAGAGGACTGTCGGGGCAGAACAACCTGGAGCTTCGCGCTCCTCGTGAACGATGGCTTCGGACAAGACCGCTGTGTCCAGGCAGAGCTCGACCCGTGTGGCGCCGAGGGCTCGCGATCGTGCGACTGTCTCGCTGTTGGTTGCCAAGACGAGGTCCGCTGCTCGAAGCGTGCGGCGGGCTCGCGGATTGAACCTGAGCGCCACCCGCAACGCCCAATTCCGTTCGGCCTCGCGACGCCAGGATTCGCCGAACCATTCACGTAACACTTCGGGGGAGGTCTGGCCGCCACCGATGGGCCCGAAGACGAAGGGCTTCCCGAGCCGTGAGAGGGTGGAGCCCCAGAAGAGGCTGCCCCAGTTCAAGTGGTGCGTAACGTCGAAGTCATGCTCTGCATCAAGCCCCACTGCAGCCTCGAGGCAGCCGCGTTGCCATGCGAGGTATTCGGCGTAGACACTGCGCTGCCCTGATCTGAATCCCTTCGGAAGAGCCCGACTGCTTACGTAGTGGAACGTTAGACCGTCACCGGGACGACCGTGCGCCTCGATCTCGGCGCGCCAATTTCGCGCTGGTGATGACGTGTACGTCGACACCGATCGCGGCCAGTGCGGAGGTCGTATGCCAAGCGTTACCGGGCTCGCTTCCCCGACAAGGCGAAACCTGGTAGGCGGCAACCAGTACCTTAAGTGGCCTGTCACTCCCGAGTTCGAACCTCTCGTGCCCACCGATCATCCAAGGGTCACCGAACCCTCGATGCCTGCATGCCCGAGACAGCAACCGGCCGGCACCGACGTCAGGATCTCAGGACAGGGTCCGCCGGCGCGGACCGGTCAATGCCACCACGAATGCGACGATGACGAGCACGGCGCTGAGCGGGATACCGGCGTAGCCACGCCTCGTGTGCTTGCCGACCGCGTGAGCCGCGTACCCGGGGAAGAACGTCGGCAGCGAGCGTGCCGGCTGGGTGAGGTACGGCACACCAGCCACGATGGCGGCGACTCCGACGATGAACAGGATTATCGCCAGGACACGCCGCACCAGTTCATGTTACGCGTTCCCACCACCAGGCACTGTCCGCGCATTAGGCAGTTTCGCGGCCCCGTCCCCCTCTTTCCCGTTCAATCCGCGAGCGCGCCGCACGATTCGAACCGCCGACCTCGTCTTGGCGACCAACAGCGAGACAGCCGAACGATCGCGAGCTCTTGGCGCCAAACAGGTCGAGCTCTGCCTGGACACAGCGGTGTTGTCCGAAGCCATCGTACTTGAGGAGCGCGAAGCTCCAGGTTGCTCGGCCCCGACAGTCCTCTGGGTCGGGCGTAACCTTCCGCTCAAGGGTGTCACCTTGGCACTTCATGCGTTCGCACACGTGCATCGGTCGGTGCCCTCAGCGCAACTCGTGATGCTCGGCGGCGGTCTGGACGATGCGACTACGACGGCGCGGATCGAAGCGCTCGACCTCGTTGGTGCGGTCAGCCGACTGGGTCAGGTGCCTTTTTCTGCTGTGATTGACAGATACGACACGAGCTCGGTCATGCTTTTCTCGAGCCTTCGTGAGTCTTCTGGCGCGGCAGGTCTTCGAGGCCATGTCCCGAGGGCTTCCCGTCGTGGCGCTCGACATTCATGGGATCAGCGATTTCATGCCGGCCGCCGCCGGCGTCAAAGTGCCGCTGCAGCAAGGCGAGGGCCTCGCCGAAGCCATGGGTGAAGGAGTCATTCAGCTTCTCACCGAACCCGCTCTCTGGCAGAAGGCGTCTCGTGCCGCACGAGCGGCGGCGGCTCAGCAAACCTGGGAGCGGCGAGCCCAGGACCTCGCTCGCCATTTCGCCCGGCCGGCCTCGGCGCATCGCGCAGGTGGATCGGGTTCGCACACGCACGCTGGAGACACCGGTGGCTGAGGACTATGAGACTCTCAACGCGGCGCAGATGGCCTCCAAGAACGACTCCTTCACCGTGTACCGCTATGCCCAGTTCGCGCGCCACCTGGGGAGAGCGATGCGCATCCTGGACGTGGGCTGCAATACCTGCCGGGGGAATTAGGTTTGCGATAGGCCAACCGATCAGTGGCGCGACGTGGATAGGAGACGGATCGGCGGCCGAACGCCCGAGGCGTCGGGTGGCGTAGGTCGGGTCGTCGAGCACGAGGCGGAGTGCAAAGAGTTCCCGTTCGGGTCGATGCTGTCTGGAGACGACCAGGAGCTGCTGTCGTAGGTGAGGGCGTTGCCATCCGAGTCCACTGCGGCGCAAACTCGCGGTAAGTCAGGAGACGGACTGTAGTCCCATCTGGCGGCCACTGGGATCGATCTCCTCAGGCCAGGTCTCGACCACGCGCTGAGTGAGTCTGTCCAACCGATTCTTGGTTAGGGGCTGCGCAAGTATTAAAGAGTTTTCTGTAATACACTGACACTCTGGTCATAAAGAAAGACCGCAGTGCCTGAGGAAAGCGAAGCAAAGCTGGGTGTCGCCGCCGACGCGCGAGAGCCCGGAGTCGGCTGTACGGGCCGCCTCGTCGATCGACTCGGGGCAGAGGTTCGCGAGCTCTTGTCCTTTCACGTTTCCCCAGACCTGCTCGATCGGGTTGAGGTCATGTCCATATGGCGGGAGTCGTTCAATAACGAGCCAGTGTCGCTGACTTCTGACGAAAGCCTTCATCTTGGCGCTGCGATGCGAGGAGAGCCCGTCCCAGATCACCGTGGCCTTGTTCCCCTCGAGCAGACCGTGCAGCTCGCTGAGAAACACGATCAGCGACTCGTCGTTGTAGGAACCCGGTTGCATCGAAAACACGAGGGTCGCGTCGGATCGGTCGGGCGTGTAGGCGAGCGCCGCAGCCATCGACAGGCGCTTCCAGTTGAAGTGGTGGGTGAGCACTGGGGTCCTGCCCCTCGGCGCCCAGGTGGCCCTCACCGAGGGGAGGAGCGAGAAACCGGACTCGTCTTCGAAGACGATCCACGCGTGTCGGCGCCGGGCGTTTTTTTTACAACCGGCCAACGATCACGTGCCCAGGCGGCGATCGCCTCATCGTCGCCCTCGAGGGCCTTTCGCGCCGGGCGCTGGCGAGACCATCCCAGGCGTTCGCGCAGGATCCACCACGTCTGGGTCGTGGAGTAAGCGACACCGGTCAGCTGCTCGATCACGGTCGCGACGCGAGCGAGCGTCCACAGCTCGGTCGGGAAGCCGTTGGCCCGGGGGCCGTTCGATAGCGCTTGTTCGACCTCGACAAGCTGCGCGTCGGAGAGCTTCGGCAACCTCCCAGCACGACCCGCGCCGGACAGAGCCGCCAGGCCACCGCTGCGGAACGCGGACGACCACTCCGAAGCGGTCTCGCGCGACACCCCGAGCTCCCGGGCGACCTCGGCCTGGGAGACTCCACGTTCGAACATCGCACCCGCCCGCATGCGACGCTCCTCGAGCGCCTTGAAGTCACGGCGCGGAGCGACGCGTCTTGGTGCTGCCGGCTTGGACAGCGTTGCCGGTTCACGGGCCCGGGAACGAGCGGGAGGAGTCATAGGAATAGTTTCCCATGACTAGCACAGCTGTCAGTGTATTACCAAAAGTTCTTTAATCCTGTGATGAGTGGACCGTGTAGTTCCACTCGCCGTGGAACTCGTGGTGGGTGAGCGGAACCGCCGCAAGTTCTTTGTTGGAGATCTTCACCCCAAGCGGGTAGTAGCCCTCGTCGCGGTCGGCTTGGATCTTCAAGCCCTTCTTCGTCGTCGTGCCGGCGATCAGCTGGACGACGGTGCGGTATGAGACGAGCGGCCTTCCTCTCCAGTTCATGGTGATGAAGCTGAACATCCGGTGCTCGATCTTGTTCCACTTCGAGGTGCCGGGCGGGAAGTGGCAGACGGTGATCTCGAGTCCTGTCTCGTTGGCGAGCTTGGCGAGCTTGACTTTCCAGGCTCGGAGCCTGTAGCCGTTCGAGCCTCCGGAGTCGGCGCAGACCAAGAGCTTCGTGGCTTCGGGGTATCGAGGTCGCCCCATCTGCTCCCACCAGCGCTTGATCGTGGCCACGGCGAACGAAGCCGTGTCGGCGTCCTCCCCGACCGAGACCCAGCCCTCGTTGGCGCCCATGTCGTAGACGCCGTAGGGGATGGCCTTTCCCATGTCCGGGTCGATGAAGTCGTGGACCAGGGTGCGGACCGGCTCAGCCTTCGGCTGGTACTGCTTGCCGGCATTCGAGTACTCGCCGACGAGCTCCTTCTTCTTCGTGTCGACGCTGATGACCGGCTCGCCGGCGGCGAGGAACGAGCCGGCGGTCGAGTTGATGTAAGCGAACTGGGCGTCTCGGTCCACGTGCTGGCGACCCTCCTTCTGCTTCGAGGTGCCCTGCAAGCTATAGCCCATGTTGGCGAGCAGATCCCCGACGGTGTTCGGCGAGACCGTAAAGCCCTTCCCCGCGAGGGCGTTTGCCAGCTGATAGGTCGACTTGGCCGTCCATAACAGGCTCTACGCGAATTGAGGTTGAACCCACCGGGCTCCTTCGCCTCGCGGAACAGATCGTAGAGGCGTGACCTCGCCCGTGTCGGGGTCGACCACTTCACCGAAGGTCCAGAGCATCTGGCCGCGAAAGCCTTCCCAAGTGCGATATCCGTGCGCCTGGCGCTTCTGGTTCTTCAGCAGGTGATTGAGGCTCTCGGCAAAACCGTTCGAGGCTCCGCCTGATGCGGCGTAGTTCAGGATCTCTTTGCGCCAGGCCTCGATCGTGTTGGCCAAGGTGACGTAGGCCTCGATCCGCGCCTCGCGACACCAGGTGACGAACAAGTCGATGGCAACGGCGAAGTTCTCCTCGTCACCGCGTTTGCCGATCGCCATGGCGGCCCGGAAGGCCTCTTTCAGCTCATAGGCGAGGCCAAGACGACGATCGAGGTTCGTGGCGTCGAAGATCAGCATGCGTTGGTGCTCTCCCCGCCGGCTCGTGTCCGCCTCGAGCTCGTCTCTTGGTCGCATGAGGGCAAAGCGCACCGACTTGAAGACCCGGCCCAGTCTCTTGGAGCGCTGCCGCCAGGTGTTCCAGGCCTCCCGGCGCACCTCGGTGAGGGCGTAGGCGACTCGGCGGTGCAGGTGGAAGGCATCGGCGACGATGAGAGCGTTCGGGAACAGCACCCGGACGGCCATGCGATAGGGGGCGTGGCAGTCGATCGTGACGACGCGGACCGTGGCCCGCTCGGGCTGTGAGTAGAGGTGGGCGAAGAACATCACCGCCGAGGCGTCCCGTCCCGGGGCGAGGTCGATCACGACACCGGCCTGTGGGTCGGAGAAGACCGTCGCGTAGACGAAGTTCTTCCGAACGCTGCACTCGTCGATTGCAAGGTGGCGACCGAGCCGGCCGTGGTGACGATGAAAGGCGGCCCTGCGTCTCTTGGCGACGGCGAGGCGCAGGTAGTGCTGCGGCACACCGAGGTCGATCGCCACGCGTCTTGTCGCTCGTCCTCGTTGCAGATCCGCGAAGAACGCCAGGGCGCGATCAGATGCCCCACCTCTTCCGATCCCCTCGAAACGCTCGTCGAAGCTTCGCTGCGGGCAGTCTTCGAACTCACACACGAAGCGCCGCACGCAGATCGAGAGCGTGACGACCACAGTCCGCACGACATCGATCACGTCGCGCCACCCGGTGCCGTTGGTCGTCACAGACGACCTCGAGCAACTCGGACAGAGGGCCACGGGGTGTTTGCCCGCCACGTGCACGACTGGTCGTCGCCCGTCCTGGTCGATGGTGCGAAAAACGTTCATGTCACGCCTTCGCAGGCGCAAGTTGATACCGTCAGCCACGGTCCCTGGCTCCTTTGCTCGATTCCTTTGTCAGAACCGAAGCTTTGGAGCCCGGGGCCAGCTCAGTGGTGGATGCCCGGCTAGATCAAGCCGTCGAAATCAACCCCCGTTCGCGAAGACCCCCATAACAGAGGCGACATCGGATCTCCCCGCGCCTCAGGCGAGACGAGATCGTCGAGCTCCAACAACAGATCGGGATCCTTGTCGATCAGCCGTGGCCGTCCCGCTCCCGGGCGACGCACCCTCCCGCTGGGCTCGGCGCCCCTCGTTTACCTCGCGAACCCCGCTCTGGACAGTGGTGCGACTCATCCCCGACGCCCGAGCGACGGCTGCGATCCCGCCACGCCCGAGAGCCCGGGCTTGCGCGCCCGCCAGGAGGCGCTTGCGCCGCTCGTCGAGGTGGGGGGTCAGCATGGCGAACATCTGTGCCAGAGCCTCCTCGCTCACCTCCACACGGCTAGACTACATCGCGCGAGTAATTGATCCGTGGACCCTTAGTCACTAACCGGGGCCATCTGAGGCCGGCGTCCAGCGAAGACAAGGGTCGCATAGTGGACAGAGGGGTTACGCCCCTGTTTCCGGGTCAGAGTCTCTTGGAGAACCGGTTCAAAGTTCGTCAGGTAGGGCAAGATGTCCGTGAGATGAAGCCGAATGGGGTGGCCGACGTCTTCGATATCGTCCTCCTCAGCGGTCAGATCCTGTCCGAGGAGGAGCAGTCCACCTGGCTTCACCAATGAAGTCGCTGCGGCTAAACAGCGAAAGGCGTCTTGCACATGATCGAGCACGTTGATCATTATTACTAGATCGAAGTATTTCTCTTTGAAAGGAGCGTTTTCTATCGCGTGGTCATCGAGCGACAAGTTGCCCGACCTCACGGCTCTTCGAATCCAGGATCCCGGCAGAGCACAGTAGTGAAGGACCAGGGGATCACTGCAAACTAGATGTCGCACTGATCTATCTTCAACGATCAGACGAACATTAGTGTACGGCCCGCAACCGAGTTCGATCACATTGTCGAGCTCTTGCGGTATGAACCGATAGTTATCAAATCGCGCTGCCCACCAGTGGTTCCAATCATCACCACCTCGGCCGCGGAGCCGGCGTAGCCAAGCCCGTAGTCCCCGGGATTCGCGCCTCCAATGGGCAAGTTCCCATTGCTGCGCCTGCTCCCAGCGGCTCTGAGATATTTGGGTTGACATGTTCTGGACACTCCCGTTGAGTTGCATGTCGGCTGCCTTTATCCGTCTCCAAATGCTACAATCATTCGCTGACAGAGCTTGGACTCGCTTTGACGGACACCTTGATGCTCTCCGCATTTTCCGGAGAATGCTGTTACCGATCGACGGCAACCCTTTAGTGACAAAGTAACGGCTCATCACTTGGCAACGGTGAGGAGCTTCTTTGTCGAGCCCTTGAAGTTCTTGTGAGCCGGCGAAGCGCCCTCCAGGCCAAGGTGCTGAAGGCCCTCGAGGTCGACACTTCGACCTGGGACAAGGCGACGGTCGCCTAAGAAGGGCTCTCACCGCACGCGTAGTGGAAACAGTTCTTCCGCGCAAAGTCGCGCCAGACTCCGGTCGGACCGGAGTTTGGCGCGACTTTCGTCCGGGGGACCCTCTGCAAGCCCCTGACCTGGGCAAGCTGTGGATAAGTCCGGACTTTCGACCTAGAATGTAGGGGCGACACATCCACCACAGCTGACTTACAGTGCTGTAAGATGTGGTTGTGTTCGTGAAACGGACGGTGCGGCGCCGTGGCGACAAGTCCTACGAGTACCTTTCTCTCGTCGAGGCCGTCCGGGAGGATGGCCGCAATACCCACCGCACGCTCTTGCGCCTCGGCGAGGTCTCCGAGCTGCGCTCGAGCGGGCAGATAGACCGGATCATCAGGGCACTTCGTGCCTACGCGGAGGGGAACTGGTTCGAGGCTGGAGAGCTGTCCGGCGAGGGCGCGCCGAGCTTCGGTGCCACAGCGGCTGTCTGGTCCTACTTCTGTCGCCTCGGTCTCGACGAGCATTTCTCTTCCCTCGGCGACGGCCGGAGATCGCGGGTGGCCTCCGACACGGTGTTCTCGATGGTGGCCAACCGCCTCACAGATCCGGCTTCCAAGCGGCGCACGATCACCGAGTGGCTCTCTTCGGTCGCCCTTCCCCCCGGCGTGAACCCACCGGGCCTCGACCAGTGTTACCGGGCGATCGACACCGTCTCGGAGGCAAAAGATGCCACCGAGGTGCACCTTTACAGCCAGCTGTGCAACCTCACGAACCTCGATCTCCGCCTTGTCTGCTACGACATCACCTCGAGCTACTTCGAGACCGTGGCCGTCGGTCAGACGCGCTTTTCATCGCTTGCCTTCGGCTACAGCAGGGACCACCGATCAGACCGGCCCCAGATCGTGATCGGATTGTTGGTCACCGGAGACGGCATCCCCATTGCCCATCACGTCTTTTCCGGCAACACCTCTGACGTCTCGACACTGCCCGGCGTGATGGAGGACCTGCAGGCGCGCTTTGGCGTCGGTCTCATCGCCCTTGTGGCCGACCGGGGCCTCATCTCAGAGGACAACCTGGACGAGGTGGCCGCCAGAGGCTTCGAGCACGTGCTGGCCACGCGCCTTCATCACGACGACGAGGTCGCATCCGTGCTCGAGATGACAACCTCCAAAGACACGAGCTGGACGGCGGTGCCAGAAGCACGGTGCTTCTGTGCCGAGATCACCCATCACAACCGCCGCTTTGTCGTCGTCTTCTCGCCGGTGCGTTACTTCCGGGATCGTGCAAGGCACCGGACGCTGTGCGCCAAGGTGGAGGACGGCCTCATCGCCCTCGAGGCCCGCGTGCGTGCCGGCCGCCTATCGGACCCAGCCAAGATCGGAGCCGCCGCGGACCGCATTCTTCGTGACTCGGGAGTGGGTCGTTGTTTCAAGATCACGGTGCGGAAGGGCTTGTTCTCCTGGGACTTCGACGAGAAGGCGCGCAGATATGACGAGGAGCTCCTCTGCGGGCGCTATGTGATCACGACCTCACTCGACAAAGACGAGGTGCCGGCCGCCCAGGTGGTGCGCTACTACCGCAGCCTGCAGAACGTCGAACACCGCTTCCGGGTGTTGAAGGACTTCTTGAACCTAAGACCCATCTTCCACTGGACCGAGGGTCGGGTGCGGGGCCACGTGGCGTTGTGCGTGATGGCGGCCACCATCGAGGCAGTCATGGCCAAGGACCTCGTGAACGCCAAGGTGATGGACCCCGATCTCCCATTCCAGTCCATGACGCCGCGTCGGGCCTTGTCCTTGTTGAAAGAGATCCGCCTCGAGCTCGTCTCGGCCGGCGATCACAACATCGAGCTCGTCAGCCGGCGAAGCGCTCTCCAGGCCAAGGTGCTTAAGGCCCTCAAAGTCGACACCTCGACCTGGGACAAGGCCACAATCGCCTGAGCAGGGCCTTTATCTCACGCGTAGTGGAAACACTTTTCCCGCGCGATGCCATCTACCTGGGATGACGCGAAAGTCGCGCCAAACTCCGGTCGGATTGTGCCCATGCAGACTGGAGGCGGTCACGGTTCTCGCAGCGTCTCGTCTGTCGCATCACTGGTCACAGCTTGAGCAACTTGTCGAAAAGCATCGCGTGCCAGAACCTCATTGCCAGGCCCAAAATCCGCTACTCGACCCTCGTCGAGCACGAGGAGGAAGTCACAATCTTCGACGAGGCCAAGACGATGCGAGATCACGACGATTGTCACTCTTCCACGAAGTTCGCTAAGGGTTTGTCGGATCAGACTCTCGGATCGACCATCGAGGGCACTTGTAGGCTCATCCAGGACGAGCACGCGAGGAGCGCCAGCGAGTGCTCGAGCGATTGCCAGTCGCTGTCTCTGGCCTCCCGACAAGGCTGTACCACCCGGTCCGACCGATGTTTCGTACAAATCCGGCATTGCCGTCACATCTTCATGAAGGTGCGCCGCCCGCGACGCAGCCTCAATATCTTGCGGGAGCAGGCCTCTAAAGAAGGAGATATTGAAAGCGATGGATCCCTGCAGCAGAACGGGGTCTTGTGCAACCAGAGCTACAGGACTCGCCCCCCCTCCCTTGGCTATCCTCGCCACAGACACGTCTCCGACCAGCGCGACTCCGTCGGCCGGCTGCCGCATTCCGAGGAGAATCTGACTAAGCGTTGTCTTTCCACTCCCAGACCGCCCCGCTATCCCGAGAATTTGACCACCTGGGAGGTAAAAGGAAACCTCGTGGAGAACAGGTACTCTGTCGTCGTAGGCAAACGACACGTTCTTGACATTGATATCGAATCTCGTAGGGAGGTCACCCGTTCCCGCACCGCAACGGCTCTGTGAAAAGCGATCCAACTCGCATCTAATAGTGTCTAGAAAGCCACTATAGGACCGCAATTGTTGACCCGTCGCCTGGACCGTGGCACCATAGGTCATTGACCGTAACAGTAAGAGCAGTACCGCCGCTATCGAGCCCAGGTTACTTCCCGTATGACCAGCCACGACCGCGAACGCGCAGACGACAAAGCCAAGGGCGAGCGCTTGATATGTCACCCCGCTGAGCTGTGACAAGATCCGCAGCTTTCGAAACGTCCTGGCAGCTATGTCGTTACTTTGGTGAAGTTCTGCAGTGGCCTCGTGCTCGACACCAAACAGGCGAAACTCCGCCGTCAGCCTCGTATACTCGGTAACAAGCGTTGCCATAGTGTGGCTGTCTTCCGACAAGCGAATTGAGGCTTTGCGGCCCCATGTATTGAAAGGACGCAGGGCCGACTGCAGTAATATGCCGAACAGCAGAACTACTGCTGCGGCGATGGGACTCACCAGAAAGGCAGCAGCAAGAAGCGCCACGACCGTTAGCAGCGCCTGGAGGCCGGCGGCTATTGCTAGTGCAATCTGACCTACGGTTTCACAGTTGACCGTAAGGAGCTGTTGGACATGACCTAGCCGCTCCTGCGACTGCACAGTCCAACTCGCACCAAAGAAGGCGTCAATCAGCTTGTTTCGGGCTGATGCCAAAGCGGTGCTTGAGAGAGAACTGCTGCTCATAGCGGCAGCGACACTGGCTAGCGAGTATACGATCAAGAGAGTTGCTGACAGGAAGACGGCGTCGGAAATAGAGAGGAAATAGCCGTGCACTTGCAGGTGGTTCTTTCCTTTGGCGCTGTTGACCGCAAACTCACTTACGAGGACTAAGAGACTGGCTTGCGCTAGGCCGGAACAGAAGGAACAGATCGCAAGCCAAGCCAAGTGGCCATGAAGGGATCTAACACCGACCACTTTCAGCGTTGCGAGCATACCGGCGACACTGCTCGTCGTTATGCGTTCTGCGCGTTGTGTCCGGTGTCGTCCGGGAAAGAGTTCCGGTCTAAGAGGTGTGGCCATGAGAGTTCCAATGGTCTGCGCAGGTGTTGTTAGCGGTGAAGAAATCGTCGACGGACGGGAAGGGGAAGCGTTGATGCGGACGTTCGATGAGAGAGAAGAGCCGCCGTTGAAGGAGGTCTAGGCCTGAGGAAGGTACTGGCGCGAAGTGCTGATACCAACGGGCGCATCTTCGATCCGCGAGGTACGGAGCGATCGAGGTGATCTTGTGGGCGGAGAGATTGCGGCGAATAACCTGGTCTGTGGGGTGAAGCGGCGCGCGGACGTCGCTGAGTTTGAGAAAGGCGAGCAGGTCGGTGGGCTTGTTCGAGCTCCTGGTATCGCGGGGAACCTTCCCTGCGGCGACGTTCCTCTTGGCGAAGAGGTTGGTGATGCCGGGGCGCCTGTAATCGCGGGGCATGGTCCGTGCGCGAGCCGACTTCATGGTCAGGGACGGCTGGGTACGATCGAGGCGTGGACCGAAGTCTTCTTGTCGACGCTGAAGGCGAGCAGCTGTTCTGATGCGTGGAGGCAGCGGCCGACCAGGGTGGCGTTCTTGTCGTCGAGGTTCGGACAGGCAGAACGCGTGAAGGTCTTCACTTGCCAGGGCTTCAGATGGTGGTTCATTCAAACGCGCCCTTCTGGTTCTTCGATCGGGTGTTCGATCGCTCCAAGGGAAACGACGCCGGCCACAGGTTTGTTGCGAAGGAGAAAGGAACGCGGGTCGCCGTCTAGGAAGTTGTGCCGATGCTGTGGCTTGCCGCGAGAGGGGAGAACCCGGGGCTCCAGTCGAGCCCGATCGTCGACGCCTTTCTTGGTGCAGCCACCGCACCCGTCGGCCCGAACCCGACCCCGGCTTGAGAAGCAGAGTGCCCGAGGGAGGAGACGCTCTGAGGCAAGGAGCGATAGGGTTGGGCTCGCATTCGAGCAGCTGCTCCTCGAAGAGCACGGAGAGGGAGGCAGATTCGAAGCCCCCGCGTGCGCCCGCGACAATGCGCGACCTGACGCCTTTGTGCCGCGCCCTCTGCCCAATACCGCCACCCGCGATGCCATCGGAGAGTGTCATGATCGCCCCCACACCCACTCGATGACGCGTTCCCAGGATGCGACGACAGTATCTCTGCGCACAATGTTCGACTGTCGCATTCTTTCGGACAGCGCTACGTCCTCCTGAGTCGCGAGGAGTTCCGCGAGATGCTCGAACGACGAGAATCGAACGATCTCGGAGAGTTCCCGCTCGGGCCCGTAGTCAGACCTTTCGAGCCACCAGCGGATTACGCCCGGGTCATGTGTCCGATTCGGGTCACCCACGGCCAAGTGATCGGTGGGGAGGCCGAGTACTTGGTACATCGAAAGCTGGCTCAAGATCCCGCCTGGGTCTTGGTGCCACAGATCGAGAAGGAACCTATCGTCAGGGATGTAGATAGGCACGTTCTCCCAGTACTGCTCGAAGATCGCCATCTGACTGACGTTGTAGGGAATGTGTACCCAACCTCTCACCGAGTTTCGCTCTCGCCACGCCGCCCGGGCTGGTAGCAGCTCACCGATTGGTCGGGCGAGGTTATGAGGGTGCTCAGTGATCCTCTGCGTGCACGCCGCCGATCTCGATGCGATGGCGAAATGCCGGTCACGCGGTGTATATGGCGCATTCGTGTAGCTGCAGAGACTCGGGATGTATGTGCTCACGATTCCCGTGAAGTGCCGAAGGTAGGCCTGGTCACCCAGGTTGTTTGCTACGAAATGCAGCTGGCCGTCAGCGATGCCCTTGCGGAGCTGGTCATTCAGCCAGTGCCACAGGTCTGGCTTGTCGGTAAACGGTTGTTCGTACCTCGTTGTGCAAATCGCAATGATCGGCTTCTGTAAACGTAAGAAGAGAGTCGCGAATGCTGGTGTAGTCGTCGTCACGAATCCGTCGAATTGGTCGAGATAGCGCCCATAGCGATCCAGAAACTTGTCGACCACTCTTGGCGATAGCCGAGACCAGTTGAATGCATTGAACCCGACGACGGGCTCTCGGTGGCGGCCGATCACATCGGCATGACCCGATATGGTCCAGTCGGTGAGGTCTACCCCCATGGCTGTCGTGATTGCTCGGAAGTCCCCGATGGGGCCTATGTGGACGTCGATGTTGAACAAGCTAAGGCGCCCGGAACCTCGCTGACTCGGCACTCGCCGACGGATTTCGATGAGGTGTTCGGGAAGGTAGCGAAGGTCCAGTGCCCAGTCTCGCCGCGCTCGAAGAGACGCTCTGGTTCTCGCCAATCGGGGGCTGCTAAGGGGGTTCATGCTGCCCGAGGGGCCAAGAAACGAGCCAGTGCACAGACTGATGATGCCGTTTGCTGCGTCCCGGTCGACACCGACTCGCCCAGCGGGAGCGCCGGAACTGGGTCGTCCAACGTTCGGCTGATCGGCCAGTACTGCAGCGGCCGCCTGAGTTCGGGCCGGTCGTGTCGTTTGACCAAGCCAGTTACCCGGTTGGCGATGCACGCATGCCGCTGCACATTCTGGCTGGTGCCCTGAGCTGTCGCGGTGAGCGCTTGGGTGATTGGTCGCCTTCGCGCGGAAAGAGACCTTGTGGGATGGACGAGGCTCGGTACCCGAGCGACTTGACGGACGGGCAATGTGCGCTGATCGAAAGCAGGTTCGGATCGCCGTCCAGAAGGGGTTGGCGGCTGTTGGCCATTACGCTGGCTGCAGATGTCGGGGGATTGTCCTCCCTGACTGTCGTCGTGTCGTGGTGCTCGGATCCGGAGGCTCGTCCTACCCGACAGTCCTATCCGGCGGCGTACAAGCTGAAGGTCCTTGCGGAGATGGTAATCACCCCTGAGGATGACCGGGGTCTCGAGCAGAGGGTCAAACGGCGTTGTCGTTGCATGGTATTCGTTCTGCAAAAACCCTCGGGGCAGAGTCGTCGTGTCCGTTCCTCCCAGTCCGACCAGCAGTGCCATGCCGGGTTCGACCTCACACCAGGGCAGCAAGTCGGCGTCGGGCAGCGGCGACGCGAAGCCGATCTTCATTGTCGACCCTCGAGCGCGGAACGCGCCTTCGCCCGAGGGACTACTGCTCGTTCTCCCCATACCTCTGGGCCGAACTGATGACTAGGCCGGCGACCAATCGACGGGTCCTGGTCGCTTCCGTGGACGAATCCGCATGCAAGGCCGAGCATGAGCCCGACGAGGCCTCCTGACGAGTAGCCGACGAAAAAGGTGAGCTGGAGCGCCAGCAACGCGGTCAACAGCAGGGCGACCTGGCTGACGAAGGCAGAAGATGAGCGCAATCGCCGACGGCTCTTCCTTAGGACGGTGACGTACACCCACACGAGCAGCCCAAGTCCGATGATCCCGGTCATGGTGAAAGTCCACACGTACTGGCTGTGAGCAGCGCGCAGAAAGACGGCCTCGTTGATGCTCTGGTTTCCGGTTCCGCTTGATGATCCGACGACCAGGTCCGCGACCGGGCCGGCTCTCTGGCGGCTGATCATTGCGGACCACCCTTGGAGACGCCAACTGAAGGTGTTGTTCTGAATAGTGGTCTCCTGATACCCCGCCGTGAGACTGCTCGTCACCCCAGGCGGACCGGCGGCAACGAGGAGAACGACTGCGAACACCGCTGCTGTTACGAGGAGACGGCGGCCCGCGATCGATCTCGACCCACTGCTCTTCGGGCGGGCGACCACGAGAACAGAAGCTGCGACGAGCGCAGCTGCCCAGACCGTCCTTTGCACCGAGAGCACCACGACTAGGAAGCCAACCAGCGGTAAGACCCAACGGAGAACCGGGCCACGAAAGGGCGGAAAGACGACGATAATGATCGTTGTCTCAAGAACGAACAGCGCTTGCAGCGCGTCAAGTGCTCGATCACCTGTCGCTGCATAGGTGCCGAGGCCATGTTGTAACCAGAAGCTGACAGCGACAAGTATGAGCACGGCAGAGACAATCAGCAGCCAGTTCCTCACGGCCCAGACGAGTTGTGGCGTAATGCGAACCGTGCTGAAGAAGATCGCTGCAGCGAGCATGAGCAGTATTTCGCGGGCGGCCACCACCGACGGCTGAAGACCGAAGGCCGCTGCGCCCCGCGCCATGCTTAGCAACAGGATCGCCAGAAGGACGACCAGCGCCCGGGTCGGGCGCAGGGCGTCGCCGTGTTGCTGCCATCGCACCAGGGTCGCTGCGGCCAGAGCCACGGTGATGATGTCTCCGGGGTACACGTGGAACTGGCCCACCATGACCCATTGCGGGATGGAGGAGACGCTAGCCATTTCAACCAGCAATACCAGCGGGATTGCGCTCGCCGCTCGGCTGGCGAACCCCGCGGAAAGCAGCGCAACGAGGACTAGCACGATGGCGGCAAGGAGTAGCGACTCGAGCGTTAGGCCTTCCATTCAACCGGTCCGATCGGTCTTGGTTCGGCGGTCGTGGGCCGCGCACCGAACGGAGCCACGATCGAGGTGGTGAGACGCTCCGGGTCGTGGCGTTGTCGGGCGAGGTCGGCACTGGGACGAGCCAGTTTCGACCTGGTCGCGGAGTCAAGCGCAAGCTCTCTCATCGCCGCGGCAAGGCTAGTCGTCCTCCGCACGTTGACGAGCCAACCGGCCCGGTTGTAGTCGGGCTGCCAGGGGACTCCGTCGCTGTATGCGCCTCCGATCACCGCCATACCGGCGAGTCGCGTCTCGGCGATGACCGTACAACACGTCTCCTCGAGCGCAGGGTGGACGAGGATGTCGGCCGTAGCCAGGGAATCGAGCACTCTATCGTGAGAGAGCGGCCCGACGAAGGTGATCCCATCGACCGGGCCACGCTGGGTGCCCCAGCCTCTGCTGGACCACGCGGCCCGAGGCCTTGCTCGATCATGTGGAGCGACGCATAAGGCAACCCGGCTCGAACCTCAGCGAAGGCATCGATCGCCGCAATCCCGTGCTTCCGCGCACCCTATGAAGAGAGAATCGTGAGACACCTGGTTCTCTCGCTGAGTCACCGTCCAACGGATGGGACTGGTCGACGTGATATCGATGGCATCATGTTCGGGATTACCGTGATGTCGCCTCGGTAGTGCAGCGCGCGGCGAAAATGGCGTTCAACGTGCGGGGATACTGCGATCGGGCGTCTTGCTTTACGCGCGACGAGAGCGGCCATCGCTGCGCAAACCGACCGGTCGACTGAAGCCGTCACCTGGGCGGAAAGCGGTCCCCCTCGCGGGGCGGGAAGGTTGGACGCAGCACGACCAGTGGGGCATCGGGAGAAGCGATCACGGTTGGGAGTTCAGTGGCCAATTCCCCGAGGGCGAACCCGTGGGTCCAATGGACGTCGACGACCTCCGGCCTGCACCGCAGAAGTGTCTCCGGCACGAACGGCCGCTCCATCCTGAACCCGTCGTGGGCGGCGCGACATTGCCGAAAGGGCCCAACCTGTACCCTTTCAGCCAATCACCTCGCAAGACGGCCTCGCTAGTGCGATCCGGAAGGAGGTGAGGAGGGAGACATCGTGACCGCAGGCGATCAGCGCTCGGACTTCAGGAAGTGGCGGCGTGTCGCCGAGCCCTGCGGGAACTGCGGTCGGGTGGTCGAGTAGATCGGCCAGTCGCCGGCGACTTGTCTCACTGGCGATGGCCACCCTCATCGTGATCGTCGTCCAGCCATGATCCGTACGTAGGGCGAGAGCGCCAGAACGGGCCAGAGTGGCCCGCCGTGGCGACGGCACAGAGCGGTCCATTCCACGACCGGGAGCCCTTTCGGCGAGGCCACGAGGCGAAGGCGTTCGTGGCGGCTAAGTGTCTCGTCTCGAAATGTGCCGACGCGCGGGTTCACGCTGCAGGTGCCGACGTGGCCGGGAGCGAGGTATACCTGGCACCCGGTCGAGCGAGCCCGGAGCCCGTAGTCGGTGTCACCCCCGCCGTGGGTGAACCTCTCATCCATGTTCCCCACGACCGAGTACACCGACCTGGGGATGAGGACCACGTTGCCGTTCATGGTGTCGCAGACCTGGGGTGTGTCAGTCGGTGCGACAGGGGCGAAGGCCATCCGCCGTAATCGGCTGGTCCTTCGGACTCCGCCGTAGGTGGTGGCCCCCGTCTGCGGATCGCGAGTGGAGCCCACGACAACCGAGAGTGGCTGTCGCTCAGCGCACAGGGTGGCGTAGGTTGTGAGCAGTCGCTCGAGCGCGTTTGGGTCGAGCACGACATCGTCGTTGAGCCAAAGCACGTGGTCGGGGCGTGCTGGCACTGCTCGGGTGAAAGCGAGACGCATTCCTCCGCCCCAGAACAAGTCACCCGAACCGCGGCTGATCTCAACCTCTGGATAGGCCGAAGCCACTGCCACCGCGGTGCCGTCGTTGCTCGCGTCGTCGACCAGGTGAACGTCAACTGTGATTCCCGGAATAGCCGTGGCACGGAGGCTCTCTAGGCACTCAAGCGTGTGCTCCCGGCGGTTGTGACAGGTGAGCAGGGCAGCGATCGTTGCCGGCTCGACCGGCGCGAACGAAGCGGCGCTGGCGCGAGCAGATGAGCGGTACAGGTCCGCGTATTGGGCTACCCCTCGCGCGGGAGAGAACCAACGCTCGGCCGTCGCACGTAGGCTCCTTGATCGTTGATCGCGGTCTTTGCGAGCCAGGCAGCGCGCAATCGCCTCTGATAAAGCGACAGGCTCTGATTCGACGGTGTCGATAGCGCTACTCAACGCCGCTACATCGCGTAGCCCGGGAACCGGAGTCACGAGCATGGGTGTTCCGGTGGCAAGTGCCTCGACCGCGGAAATGCTCATTCCCTCGTAGCGCGACGGCATGACGAACAGGTCAGCGGCGTGGAGCACCCGCCACACGTCTTCTACGGTCCCAATGAATCGGACCCGGTCGCCGAGGCCGAGGCTTGCCGCGAGCCCGCGCTCGTCGACGCCCGCCTTGCATGTGTCGTCGCCAACGTGGAGGTAGACCACGTTCGACGGCATCGATGCCATCGCCATGGCCCGGAGAATTGACTCGTGGTTCTTGACCGGTGAGCAATTGCCAATACTGACCAGTACCTGGTCGTCGCCGTGCAGGCCGAGTGCTCCTCGAGCGGCATCGCGGTCGGCGTCAGTGGCCGGGCTGAACATCTCGAGGTCACACCAGTTCCAGATGATCTCCGTCGGGTTGTGGAAGATGCGCCACTCATTCAGTGCGACGCTCGGGCCGACTGCGGCGTAATCGACGCCGAGATTGCTCAGCACTCGGCGCTGGATGGTGCGTTCCATCCGCAGAGCACCACTGAACGGGAAGCAGTTGTGCACCGTCTGCACCACTCGCGCCCCGGAGCCGAGGGCCTCGAGGGCGAGCCAGAAGTTGGCCCGCTCGACGTGCAAGTGCACGATGTCGGGCTTGACGGCGCGGAGCAATCTGGGAAACGACGTGAGCAGTCGAGGCGCCGGGGAGGACAGCCGGTGGATGCGGTATCCGGCTTCTTCGAGCGTGTGGGAGTAGGGGCCGACGACGTCGGCAACCGCCACGATCTCGCACGCGACACCATGCTCGGCCCACAGGTCCGCCGCCACACGCATCATGACCTCGCCGCCCGAGTGCCGGAGCGCGGAGAACACATGTAGCACCTTCAGTGGAGCCGCGGAATCTGTCAGGCTGTCCATCTGAGGCCGCCTCCGTCGACTCATCGGCGAGCCTTATCTGAACGGCCGGAGAGGGAGTAGTCGTACTTGGACAACGGGGGTGACACTGTGGGCCCCGATGAGCAGCTTCGTCGAGCGAGGCATCGATAACACCCCCTCCTCGTCGCGCCTGATGGTCATTTCCCTCGGGAATCGGACCGGATTCCCACCGACCAGATGGTTCGGCGCAAACGTTGCGGATTCATCGGCGATCCGGTTCTTGTTGACCGGGGATCCGAGCTCGGTTGAGAGGCGATGCAGTTCGACGAACCGATCGGCGGTGAAGTTCTCGTAGCGCAGAGGGCTGCTCCCGCCGCGACCGACGCGTAACATATCGAGGACTGCCCAGCCGCTTCGCGTAGTGGCCACTGTGGGCAGCATGTGAAAAGGATTCGAGTCGGTCATGGCTCTTCGCTGATCGATGTCAAGTGAGCGCTGCCGACAGTGTCCGTCAATGTACTGATCACTCCGCCACCGCCTTCCAAAAGCCACGCAGGCGCTCAGCCTCTGTGGCAGGGGAGAAGGCCGTCTGCGCCCGTACCAAGCCGGCCTGAGCGAGCGCGCTGTGAAACACGGGGTCCTGACTCACGCGCTGGAGTCCCGCGGCAAGCTCTGCCGTCGATCCCTCGCTTACGATGATCCCAGCGTCTCCGACGACCTCGGGAATGGCGCCGCAATCGCTGGCAATCACCGGCACCCCTGAAGCCATAGCTTCGGTGATCACCCGCCCGAACTGCTCGCGGTTGTCTCTTGTGGTCAGCGAAGGCAGAACCAGCGCGTCGAGCGAGGCGATCACCGTGGGCACTTGCTCGAAGGGTACAGGGCCGATGAGCCGGATCCGTGGGTCGGAAGTCGCAGCAGCGCGGATCGCCTCTTCCATCGGACCTTGCCCGATGAAGACCAGACGAGAGTGATCGGGAAGACTGGCTGTTTTCCACGATTCCAGCAGCCAGGCCAGTCCTTTCCCGGCGACCAGTCGCCCAACAAATCCGACGACGAACTCCTGGTCGAACCCCCATCCGTCTCGACCTGCGGCTCGTCGCCGTTCAGGATGGCTGAAGCGCTCGAGATGAGGTAGTTCCGCGCTGAGGACGGTCGTCGGACTGGCCGGCGGTAGCCCGCGCCGGCGCGCCCAAGCGACTCCCTCGCTGTTCCAGGAGACAAAGCCACTCGTACGGGAGAGGTTGCGGCGGGTCGCGTGACGTCGAACAAGGGCTTCGAGAGGGCTACCCTGATCCCACAGGCTCTCGGCTCCGTGGGTTACGACGCGACGAGCTCGTGCGTGGATCGCCTGGAAGACCACCACTGACCACGGTTCGTTGAGGACATGAACGAGATCGGGTTGGAGTTTCTTGACAAGCGGGATGAGTCCCCGGTAGGCCATCCAGGTGAGGCGATCCCCGCGGACGCGGATACCGGCGAGCTCATGCTGTGTCCCGAAGTCGGGTGCGCCGACCGCCCCGCCTCGTGGGATATCGAGCGTGTAAGCGACGTGCAGATCAACTCCTCGCCGCGACACCTCCTCCCAGAGCGCCTGCTGCGTTGGAAAGCTGTAACCGAGCACGAGGAGCACCCTCATGATGCGGCGAGAGACGCTGGCGAGCGTGGCTTGGTCACCATGAAGAACGAACCAGTTGGGCGGATCTGCTGGATTGCGGACGTGGCGTTGAACAGGTAGTCCCAGGTGGTGGTCTTAGACAACAGGGAGTCGCAGAGGTTCTCGTCGCTCAGGAAAAGACGAGCGGAGTTGGGTTCCGTCATGGTTTGAGCCCCTCGTAGACGTTGAGTAGCGACCGGATCACTATGTTCGGTCGATACGAACGCTCGTACAGCGATCGGGCCGCCATGCCGCGGACGCGTGCACCGCTGTGATCTCCGAACGCGCGCCGGATCGCGTACCATGCGGCTCGACGCCCATAACGCTGGCTCAGGATCCGTGACGCAGCACAACGGTGATTCGGCAACAGCACGGCGGAGGTGATGGAGCAACACCTGGTCATTGTGAAGCTCCTCGATGTACCCGAAGGATTCGTCGAACCCGAACCCGGTCACTGCCGCTACGAACCAAGCCATCTCAACGACGTTCTCAGTGATCAGCTCATAGGTGAAGTTGGTGTACTCGCGGAAACCGAAGAGCCACGTCCAGGGTCGTCTTGCCTGGTGCCACTCATAGTTCGTCACTGTCCGCGCCCGAGCTGTGAAGGCCGCATGACGAGCGAACGGGCTCCGCCTCACCGGCTGTCTTAACTTCACCAATGACCACTCGTCGTCATTGCGGCACCGCGATCCTCGGGCGGTCGTGCACCATGCTGGCCACGAAGCGGGCGTTGCCGACGAGATAGCGCCTGCCTAGTCGCCGTGGCTCGCGAGCCAGGCGATAAGCCCACTCGAGGCCGCGCTCCTGCATCCACACAGGCGCCTGGCGCTTTGCTCCGGAGATGAAGTCGAACGCCGCGCCAACGGCCACGAAAGTCGACGGGACCCGGTCGCGAAAGTGGTGGACGAACGCGTCCTGCTTCGGCGTTCCCAGGCCCACCCACACGATGTCGGGTCGCAGGCCGACCAGGCGTTGCTTGAGCGCGAATTTCTCCTCGGCGGTGAGCTCGCGGAAGGGCGGCGCGTCGCGCCCCACGATGTCAACCCCGGGGATGCGCCGCCTCAATTCGGCCTCGAGCACCGTCAGCACCTTGTCAGTGGAACCGTGCAGGTAATGGCGCAGACCCAGCTCGCGACCGCGGTCCATGGCTGCCAGCATCAGGTCGGGCCCGTAGACCCGTCCCTCGAGATGGACGAGGCCGAGCCGCCGGCCTACCCAGATCAGCGGCATGCCGTCGGGCAGGTTGAGGTCGCCCTTGTTGAGCCGAAGTCGCAGCTCAGGGTCGCGTAGGGCCAACGACAAGGTGTAGGCGTTGCACAGGTGTACGGCCCGGCCCTCGCGCGGATCAGGCCGCGAAAGCAGTGCGTCGACGGCCGACTTGAGCGTGTGTGCGTCGATGCGCACCGAGCAGCAGGTGAACGAGGGCGTGCAGCCGTTCGTGTTTGAGGAGCGACCGGCAGTGTCGCTCACGACGAAGGTCCCGTCTTGCGTCTGCTGTTTGCCTTTTGCGCGGCTACGTAAGCATCCGGTGTCGGCGCGCCAGCGACGGCTGAGCCGTTGCGTGTCCAGGAGGGAAAGCGCTCGAGGGGTAATGGCGGCAGGCCGAGCAGCACGCCGGTCGTTCGAAGCAAGACCCAGACGTCGAGCCTTAGCCCGGCGTGGGCTAGGTAGAGGCGGTCGAACTCGGGCGCTTCGCCGATCAGCCCCGAACACGCCGTGCTCACCTGCCATGGGCCGGTGATGCCGGGACGCACCGCTAGGCGTTCCTCCATGAAGGAGGCGTCGAACGTGGTCGCTAAGGCCGGCATCTCAGGCCGAGGGCCGACCAGACTCATCCGACCCGTGACCACGAGCCAGCACTGGGGCAACTCGTCGAGGTGCGAGGCGCGCAGGAACCGGCCCCACCGGGTCGTGTCGGTGCCGGCGATCGTGTACTTGTCGGCGTCGGCTGGGGTGTCGGTCGGTAACGTGCGCAGCTTTACGAAACAGAACGGTCGGCCATTCCGACCGAGGCGCTTTTGCACAAACAGGGGCCAGGCGCGGAAGCTCACGGCCGAACCGATAGCGAGCAAGGCGACTATTGGTGCGGTCACGATGCTTAGCAAAACGCCAGCCGTCAGGTCGAAGGCCCGCTTGACCCGGCCATTCGCGCGGCGAATCGAGGCGCTCTCTGGTTCATGCTGGCTGTGCGTCACCAGCTGCCGTCTGGGTACATGCTCGTTCATGTTGCTTGCCTTGCGCGACGGTATTCACTGGTGACCACGCGCCCCGGAAGCTTACCCACCCATCCTCTGTTGTTACCCAGAGAGATTGAGTTCCGCACGTCCTTGTAGACGCCGGTCCGGTGGCTTGCACGGAGGGTTAGGCGCGACCGATCGCTTTTCGTCGACAGCGACGCGACGACATAGCTGATGGTGCGGATCGTAAACGTCTTGCAGCGGTGAGTGCTCTTGTCGTTGGAGAGGATGCCGTTGCTGACGAAGATCCCGGAGATCTCCAGGCCATTCACAGTGTTCCAGTCGGCGACGACCTCGGATACGCGGTACGAACGTCGCCCTTGTGGGAGCACTGGTAGATGCCGGGGACGTGGTGCCCGAAGATGGTCGAGGACCGGCGGATCAGACCACCAACCTCGCAGCCCCTAGCCCATGGCAGCTCCGCAAGGAAGGAACCGTGTCGGTAGACGACGCGGGCTATCAGGTCACCACGCGGACTGCTTCTCGGCCTCGCACCTCGTCGGTCTGCAACGCATCGAGGAACCACTGGTACGTGGAGCGGATGCCGTCCTCCAGGCCGATCGTGGGCGACCAGCCGAGCAATCGGAGTTTGGAGACGTCGAGCAACTTGCGGGGCATGCCATCGGGCTTGCTCGTGTCGAACACCAGCCTGGCCGCGGGGTACACGATGTCGCGGACAAGCTCTGCCAGCGCCCGGATGCTGCAGTCCTCGCCGGTGCCGACGTTGATGTGACCCTCTTCTTCGTAGTGCTCCATGAGGAACAGACACGCACTAGCGAGGTCGTCGACGTGCAGGAATTCGCGCATGGCGCCACCGGTCCCCCAGATCTCGACCTGGGTTGCCGCGCTCACCTTCGCATCGTGGAACTTGCGAATCAGCGCGGGCAGGACGTGGCTGCTGTTCAGGTCGAAATTGTCATTCGGCCCGTAAAGGTTGGTCGGCATGGCCGAGATGAAGTTACGGCTGTACTGCACCCGGTAGGAGGAGCACAGCTTGATGCCAGCGATCTTCGCCAGGGCGTAGGCCTCGTTGGTTGGCTCCAGCGGGCCTGTGAGCAGCTGGTCCTCGGTGATCGGCTGGGTAGCGTGGCGGGGGTAGATGCACGAGCTTCCGAGGTACAACAACTTTGTCACGTCGTAGAGATGCGACGCGTGGACCACGGTGCCGTGGATCATCATGTTGTCGTAGAGAAACTCCGCTGGTCGGGTGGAGTTGGCCATGATGCCACCGACAGTGCCTGCTACGAGGTACACGTACGCGGGCCGATTTGCCCGGAACCAGTAGTTGACCGCCGCCTGGTCGCGTAAGTCGAGCTGGTCGCGCCGAGCGACAAGGAGAGTCGTGTAACCCTCAGCTCTTAGCTTTCGGAGCACCGCAGATCCGACCAGGCCGGCATGGCCAGCAACGAAGATACGCGCATCTTTCGGTACTGCGGTCATTGCTCACTCCCCAACAGATTCGTGCACGCCAGGGTACGTAACTCGAGGGCAAAGGCTATGCGTGACTGGCCTCCCGCACCAATGGTTCGGTCAACGTGTCCACGGCGGCCAAGCCTCTTGCATCAGCGAACACATCGATCCCCCCAGTCCCGGTCCAGGCATTCCCTGCAACGTGTTCCAGCTCAGTGCGAAGCCCCTCGTGACGGTCCTGGTCGACCATTGGCACCCGACACGGCCCCACGGCCATGCTGCTGGCAATGGGCTGGTCCCACCCGATGGCAAACGAGAGCCCTAACCCAGGAAGATCCCCGACAGTACGGCGTTGGCTCCACCTGTCAGCTGAACGGTGATGGTCACCGTGCCGCCTGACGCGACGCTGATGGGGAACACCATCCATGCTCCCGCGTTGAAGGAGCTGGTGAGGGCGGCCACCTGCGGTGAGGAACCGTCGTTGACGTCCATCGTCTCTCTGCGGGAGGTGGAGTCCCAGTCGAGGGCGTAGAGCTCGAGGTTCCCGCTGTATGCCGAGCTGAACGAGAGCTGCAGCTCCAGCTGTGAGTTCGCATACCAGCAGGTCGCCTTGCGGGTCGACTGGTCGGGGCTCTCCAGGGCTCGGACGTCTGTGGTCGAGGAGATCCACTGGTAACGGTTGCCCTGGACCAAGCTGAGCGTGACGCCGGGGAGATAGGTCGCATCCGACGAGCCGTTCCAGGCCGCCAACGCATAGCCGGATCCTCCGTAGCTGCCCACCCAGTTGCCCTGGGGTGCCGAAGAAGCTGCGATGTCGTCAGGTCCCCCCAGGAAGATCCCCGACAGTACGGCGTTGGCTCCACCTGTCAGCTGAACGGTGATGGTCACCGTGCCGCCTGACGCGACGCTGATGGGGAACACCATCCATGCTCCCGCGTTGAAGGAGCTGGTGAGGGCGGCCACCTGCGGAGAGGAACCGTCGTTGACGTCCATCGTCTCTCTGCGGGAGGTGGAGTCCCAGTCGAGGGCGTAGAGCTCGAGGTTCCCGCTGTATGCCGAGCTGAACGAGAGCTGCAGCTCCAGCTGTGAGCTCGCATACCAGCAGGTCGCCTTGCGGGTCGACTGGTCGGGGCTCTCCAGGGCTCGGACGTCTGTGGTCGAGGAGATCCACTGGTAACGGTTGCCCTGGACCAAGCTGAGCGTGACGCCGGGGAGATAGGTCGCATCCGACGAGCCGTTCCAGGCCGCCAACGCATAGCCGGATCCTCCGTAGCTGCCCACCCAGTTGCCCTGGGGTGCCGAAGAAGCTGCGATGTCGTCAGGTCCCCCCAGGAAGATCCCCGACAGTACGGCGTTGGCTCCACCTGTCAGCTGAACGGTGATGGTCACCGTGCCGCCTGACGCGACGCTGATGGGGAACACCATCCATGCTCCCGCGTTGAAGGAGCTGGTGAGGGCGGCCACCTGCGGTGAGGAACCGTCGTTGACGTCCATCGTCTCTCTGCGGGAGGTGGAGTCCCAGTCGAGGGCGTAGAGCTCGAGGTTCCCGCTGTATGCCGAGCTGAACGAGAGCTGCAGCTCCAGCTGTGAGCTCGCATACCAGCAGGTCGCCTTGCGGGTCGACTGGTCGGGGCTCTCCAGGGCTCGGACGTCTGTGGTCGAGGAGATCCACTGGTAACGGTTGCCCTGGACCAAGCTGAGCGTGACGCCGGGGAGATAGGTCGCATCCGACGAGCCGTTCCAGGCCGCCAACGCATAGCCGGATCCTCCGTAGCTGCCCACCCAGTTGCCCTGGGGTGAAGAGACGTACGCAAAAAGATCTGACGAGCTCGTAGCGCTGGTGCCGATAGGAGTGGTCACAGTAACGTTGACTGCGCCGCTCGTTCCCACCGGCGAGGTGGCACTCAGCTGGTCAGGTGAGGATACGGAGACACTGGTCGCCGGCGAGGTACCGAAGTCGACGGTAGTGCTCCCTGGCACGAAGCCAGTTCCGGTCACAGTGACCGCCGTTCCCCCAGCCAGCGGCCCCGACGACGGGCTCACGCCCGTGACAGTCGGAAGTGGGGGATAGTTGACCGGACTGCCTAGCCCGGTCACGAGGTCGTAGCCGGTACCGGCCGAGTAGCCGTTAGAGCCGCCTGTGATGTCCTTCAGATAAGACGCGTACCCACCGCCATAGATAGCCTGCGCGCTCTGAAGAGCGGTGGCGTTGCTTGCACCGGCAGCGAAGATGCCCGCCCAGTTCGGGGCTCCGACACTAGTGCCGCCGATCGTGAACCAGCCGCTCTGGCCGTTGTCGGAGTACGTCGTGCTGTCGTAAACGGAGACACCAGTGTTCGGATTCGCCTCGAACGAGACGTCGGGGATGGCGCGCATGCCGCCGGTGAGAGCGGAGATGCCGCCCGAGGACTCCGAGTAGACCGGTCCGCCGTAGCCGGTCTGATACGCCGAGATCTTCTCGTAGGCCGAGACCCCGCCCCCTGAACCTGACCACGCCGTCTCGCTCGAGAAGTGTGCACAACTCGTGTTGCTGCACCCGTTGAGCGTGGTACCGCCCACTGCTATGACATTGGGAGATGCGGCCGGGTATTCGGCCTCAGAACCACCGTCACCGGCGGAGGCGGTGTAGAGGATGGGTGCACCGGTGCTGGTGCTCTTCGCGTCGAAATCCGAGTCGTACACGGTCTCGCCGCTGAACTCGATGCCGCCAAAGCTCATCGACACTTCGGTGGCGCCGTTGTCGTTCGCCCAGATGACCGCGTTCATGAGATCGTCGTAGCCGCTTGTCGCCGCCTCGACGAGCACGATGGTGGCTCCGGGAGCCTCCGCGTGCGCCCACTCGATGTCGAGCGACTCCTCCAGTGTCCACTCCCCATTCGGGTCCACGGGGGTAGTTCCCTCGGGATCCGCCTGATAGAAGCACGCCCCGGTGGTGGTCGTGAACGGTGGCCTTGCAGAGCAGGTGCCAAGAGCAGGGTATCCGTACTCCGCGTTGAAGGCGTTCAGGTCACTCAACGCGTTCGGGTCGTGGTAGGCGTCGACGATGGCAATGACCTGCCCGGCACCTATTGGGCTCGTAGGCGACACCAGCCCGGTTCTCAGGTTATAGACGGCCCCGATCGTCGCGGGAGCCAGGCCTGTGGGCGTGTTGGAAGTGACCAGCGGAGTCCCGCCTGCGCTTTGGCCGATGGTCTTGACCTGAAACGGTGGAGTCGGGGCAGGCGGGGTCGGCGTTTGTGCTGTCGCCTCTTTAGCCGGCCAAGCGAAGGCCACCAGAATCGCGAGCAGAACCGCGACAACGGGCATGCATTCCTTAAGAGGAGTCGACCGCCTCTCACGACCAGGACATTCAATAGTCGCCGCCCTCACAACGGTGTCCCCCTTGTTCCGGTGTGTACCGCTCCGCCCACCGACGCGGCTCGCAAGTGCCAATAAGCATACGACACGCGCGGTACGCCTATAGCACGAGCCCTAAAACGTGAGCCCTTCACCGACTCGATCAGAGTGGCGACGATCACAAGGCGTTCCTCGCTTGACGACATCAGCCGATGGTGACCGTCACCGTCGCCCGATTGGAGTGCAGTCGCCTGGACGGTGACCGCTAGGGCGAAAGTGTCGGACCAGCCATAAGCGTGAAACAGGTGCCAGGCCTGGTCGGTGGCTCAAACGCCGCCGCGCCGGCAGCTGTTTCGAACGGCCGAGAGGGATCTCACCGCGGCCCAAATGCCAATCTTGCACGAACGGCATCGTCGTCAGCGCGCGTAGCTGCAGAAAAGCCGATTTCTCACAAAGTGTCGTGACAGTGGAGTGCTTAGTGGCCACAAAGTGGGCAATTGGCCCTGCCCTGTTCGAGCCCACGAGCGATGGGCGGAGATCGCTGCCCGATGCCGGGTCCTGAGAAAGTGATGGCATGGGTCTCGAGGTTGCCCCGACCCTTGTGGAAACTGAGGCAGTGGTTCCCCTCGCCTGATGCCCTCCAGTTATGTAGTCGACTCTGAGTGCATTCCCGCTCTGGATCCCTGCCGTCGCCTCGCAGGAGACAGCCCGTCAGTATCACCTTCGCTATGGCAATATGACGGTTGTGCTGGATCCGCACCTAGTCAGCGTGGTCGTACCCACGCGGAGTTCGGCCGGGATCATCGACCATCACGAAGGGAAGGTCCGGTGCCTAGACGTCTGCGGGAAGAAGGGTAACTGTGTCAAGGGACTTCGCGGGTTCACGCTGAAGCTCAGCGCGGCACAATGAGGGGAGCCGCCTTCGGTAGGCCCTATCCGCGCAAGGCGATGGTGTCCACAAGCCCTTTCGGAGACGGGTTGTTGGCTCTCAAGACTGGTGAGCGCCTCTCGGTTACCGTCATCAGCACCCGCCATCAGCTCCCCCCGCGACGGCGCGGTCCGCGACCACCATGAGCCGCGCGTGACGTCACCCGCGTCCTGTCGTGTCGCCGTTATCGGCGCCGGGTATGTCGGCTTGACCACGGCGGCTTGCCTGGCGCACCTCGGTCATGTCGTGCGCTGCAGCGACCGGGACACGGCACGCGTGGAACTGCTGAGCTCGGGCAGGATCCCGATCTTCGAGGAGGGTCTCGAGGACCTCATCCGAGTGGGTCTCGCGTCCGGCCATCTCGCATTCGGTGTTGACAACACTTGGGCGGTAGACGACGCCGAGTTCACCCTTCTCTGCCTGCCGACACCTGAGGGCCCCGACGGCGGACCCGACATGAGCGTCGTGAAGGCGGTGGCGACCGAGATAGGGCCACACCTCAGAGACGAATCGATCGTGGTCGACAAGTCGACGGTTCCGATCGGCTCGGCCGATGCCGTGGGGCGAGCGCTCGGGAGAAGTGACGTGCGCATTGTCTCCAACCCCGAGTTCCTCCGGGAGGGCTCTGCCGTGCACGATTTCCTGCATCCTGACCGGATCGTGATCGGAGCGCTCGATGAGGAGACTGCCGTACGCGTCTCGGGGTTGTTTGCCGGAATGGACCCACCGGTGATCTTCACCGGCCCGTCCACAGCCGAGACCATAAAGTACGCGTCCAACGCGTTCCTGGCGGCGAAGGTGAGCTTCGTGAACGCGGTGGCCGCGCTGTGCGAAGCCATCGGCGTGGATGTTCGCGAGGTTTGCCTCGGGATGGGGCTTGACCCGCGCATCGGCTCGAGTTATCTCCATCCCGGCCCGGGGTGGGGCGGCTCCTGTTTTCCGAAGGACACGGCCGCTCTCGTCCGGATCGCCGACGAGGCTGGCTACGACTTCAGCCTTCTTAAAGGTGTCATAGCCGTCAACCAGGACCAGTACGAGCGCGTTGTTCGCAAGGCCGCCCGGCTTGCCGGTGGCAGCCTATCGGGCGTGCGAGTCGGCCTGTGGGGTGTGACGTTCAAGGCGGGCACGGACGACCTGCGTTTCTCGCCCGCGCTCGAGATTGCGTGGCGTCTCCGCCAGGGCGGCGCCAGGGTGACCGCATACGACCCGACACTTCGCGGACCCGTCGAGGGCGTCGAGGTCGTTCTCGACGCTTACGCCGCTTGCGAGGGCGCCTCGGTGGTAGTGCTCGCCACCGAATGGCAGGAGTTCCGCTGGTTGAACTTCGACAAGGTCGGCGGCGTCATGGCGCGCCGCGCCATCGTTGACGCTCGCAACCTCCTCGACCCAGCGGTGCTTCGCCTAGCCGGCTTCGAATACGAAGGCATCGGCATCCTGTGACCGCTGGGCTGGCGAGGCGGGCTGTGGTCACAGGCGGGGCCGGCTTTCTCGGCTCGCACCTGTGCGAGGCCTTGCTCGCTCGTGAGTACGAAGTCGTCTGCGTCGACAACCTATCGACGAGTGACGGCAGCAACGTGTCGCACCTCTTGGAGGACTCGGGTTTCTCGTTCGTCCGTACCGACATCACCGAGGGGCTCACGATCGGCGGGCCGGTCGATGTCGTCGCGCACCTCGCTAGCCCGGCATCGCCGGTCGACTATTTCCGGCTCCCGCTCCAGACCCTCGACGTCGGCAGCCGGGGAAGCGAGGCCTGTCTTCGGCTGGCCGCCGACCACGGGGCTCGTTACCTGCTCGCGTCGACGAGCGAGGTGTATGGTGACCCGCTCGTTCACCCCCAGCCCGAGACCTATTGGGGCAACGTCAACTCGATCGGGCCGCGGAGCGTTTATGACGAGTCCAAGCGGTTTGCCGAGGCACTCTCGATGGCCTGGGCGCGCGAGCGCGGTGTCGACGTCGGGATCGTGCGGATCTTCAACACCTATGGCCCGCGCCTTCGCGAGGGTGACGGGCGAGTTGTCTCGAACTTCATCGTGCAGGCCCTAACGGGCCGCCCGCTCACGATCTACGGAGACGGTAGGCAGACGCGCAGCCTGTGCTACCAGAGCGACCTGATTACCGGAATCGTGGCGATGCTCGATGCTCGGGGTGTCACCGGGCCGGTGAACCTGGGCAACCCGGCGGAACTGACGGTGCTCGAACTGGCGAGGCGGATACTCGACGCGACGGGCTCGTCGTCCGAAGTACTCCACCTCGAGGCACTGAAGGACGACCCGACGCGGCGAAAGCCGGACATCGCGCGAGCAAAAGAGCTGCTCGGCTGGACACCAAAGGTGACTCTGGCCGACGGTCTACTGAACACGATCAGCTGGTTTGCCGGCCGCCTCGACCTCGGGATCTCGCTGAAGTAGGGAACTATGGGCATTGATAGTTGGCTGCGAGTCACCGGCGTGACGGAACCTGTATTCCTGTGTGGTCCCACGAACGGCCAAGTCACGCGGTCTCATGCCGTCGGCGGAAGACGGCGGCTGGTCCTGAGGGTGAGCAGGGTGTCAGCCCTTTGAGACCGCCCTTGATCCCATCGCCAAGTTTCGGGCACTTCGAGAGGGAAGCTGAGCCAGCGTTGGCGTCGTTCGATACGCTCGGGCGATCGAGATCCTCGTCGTTTGCACAGCAAACATCTGTCGCTCACCGATGGCTCAGGCTCTACTCATGGCACGCATCGCTGAACGCGAGTTGCCCGCCACCGTTGTGTCAGCCGGTCTGTTAGAAGGTGGTCACGAGAGGCCACCGGAAGGTACCGCCGTCCTGGCGAAGAGAGGTATCGCCCTCCCAGATCAACTGAGCCGGCAGCTCGTGAAGGGCGACCTGCAGCGCGCCGATCTCGTGCTCGGGATGGAGCGGGCGCACGTTCGCCATTCGGTGCTCTTGGTAGCCGACGCCTGGTCTCGGACGTTCACATTGAAAGAGCTGGTCCGTCGTGGAGCCGAACTCGGCCCAAGGGCACGGGTCCAGTCGCCTGGTGCGTGGCTGGCGAAAGCCCATGAGGGCCGGGAACGTCGTGATCTGCTCGGGGACTCCGCGCTCGATGATGTCGCCGACCCCTACGGGGGCCCGATCTCGGCCTACGAGGCGACCGCAAACGAGATCGAAGACCTGGTCGACCGTCTCGTATACCTTCTCTGGCCCATGAGTTGAGAGCCGCACCCGATATTGGGAACATCCGGCGCCGAGGCAGCGCCTTCGTGAGGTGTAACCATTTATCTGGCGGATGTTGCAGCGTCCGCGACAGCGAGGACACTTGGAGCACGTTCGAGACGCCGACGAAACCAGAACCTGAGCAGGTCTCCACATCCACCACGAGCCACTCTCCTGCGGGTCACGGCACAGTGGAGCCGTTATCCAAGTCTCGGTGACTCGCAGGACACCGTGACCTGCATGTTGCCCTGATCACGGCATGATCTGTGGCCGCGGGTAGCTCCGTCTCTCGAGCGGTGTACTTCGGCCGCCTGTTCTGGTCCAACTCGTGCGAGCCCCTTCGCGACCTGCCCGTTGGCTAGGTTGGCCTCGTCGACGGATAACAGCAGGTCTTGATGCTGATCTCGACAATGAACGACTTGCCGGGCAGTGAGGTCACGGAGGTCCTGGGCGAGGTTTTCGGACTGACCGTGCGCAGTCGCAACATCGACTCCCGATCGGGGCCGGGTTCAAGTCCCTGGCCGGTGGCGAGCTCAAGGGCATGACGAAGAACCTGATCGCCAGTCGCCAGGAAGTGACCCAGCGCATGGTCGAAGAGGCGGAGGCGAAAGGTGCCGACGCCATCTTGGCCATGCGGTTCGACACCTCGGAAATGGGTGGCAACTGGACCGAGATCTGCGCCTACGGCACGGCCGTGAAGGTCCGCACGAGCTAGTCGGTCCGAGCATCGGCCCGGCTGTTTCCGGGCACGCGGCGCGCCGCTTGTTACGGGTGGAGTCCGTCCCTTGTCGGGCTCATTCCGCCCGGAGCACGAGCGCAGTCGGTGTTCGCGCGGCCATGCGACCAGGGACGGCGGCCACAAGGTTGGCCAGCACGAGCGCTGCGAGGCCGACCAGGACGACTTCCAAGACTGGCACGGTGGGCTCGGGGACGGCGTAGATGTCGCGGGCGAAGAGAACCCAAAGCCACCGGCCAAGGGCGATCCCGACCGGCACGCCGATGACGATCCCGATGAGCGCCGCCACCGACGCCTGCCAGGCGACCGTCACCGCCAGTTGGCGGCGCGTGAATCCGAATGTCTTGAGCAGGGCAAGGTCCCGCCGGCGCCGGCGAACAGAGGCGGCAAGGGTGATCGCGAGGGCCACCACGGCCCCGGCCGCGAGCCCTGCGGCCAGGATGGCCGGCGTGTCGCCGCTCGACTGGTAGTTCACGATCTCGGCGGGACGCTGGACGCCAAGCACGCTGTAGGTGTCACCCACCCCCTCGGGGTCGGCGGCCATGACCCTGTCGGCTGCCTCGGCCACTTCTTGCAGCGATGCCAGCCCGGCGGCGGCTGGGACGCCGTTGCGGAGCCGCACCACCACGACAGCGGGGCCGTTCTGGTTGGGGTCGGGCTGGGTGAGCGCCCGCTTGAACGCCGGCGGCTCGACGCCCTGAGGGATGACTGCTCCTGTTCCCATCGAGGGGTGGAGGGCACCGCTGGTCCCGATGGCCGGCATGGTGGCCGTGCCAACAACCACCAGTCGGGTCGGGGGGACGTAGACCGGGGTGTCCTTCGGGGACCCGTAGCTGACGACGACCGTGTCCCCGATTCTCGTGTGCAAGGCGGCCACGGTTGCCGCGCCGAGGACGACCTGGTTCTTCGCGTCGACCGCATGACCCGACAGGATCGGTGGGCCGAGCTCGGCGTTTGCCTTCGCCAAGAGAGCAGGCACGGTCTGGCCGTCGATCTGCACGTTCGCAAAACCGAAGCCGGACCACGCAGCCACGTCGGGGTCGCGGTCGAGAAGCTGTCGAGCGATGGGCGGGACATTGCTTCCGCTTGGCGAGTCGATGGCGTAGTTCCAGTTCCAACCGTAGAGGGCCGGATGCGACACAAGGGTGTTGAGCCCGCTGCCGAAGGTGACCGTCGCCACCACGACCACCACCGCCAGTACGCCCCCGAGCAAAGCCGAGCGCACCGGCACCGCAGTTCTGCCGTGCCCCCTTTCGAGCGAGAAACGCAGCCCGGCCACTGCCGGGGCGGAGAGCCCGGTGCGCGCAGCCACGTCCGCGACGCTTGACCGGCGTTCGACAGGTTCGACCCATTTGCCGAGGCGCCTTCGCATCACCCTTCGGTAAGCGAGCGCAACCGTGAGGACTCCTAGGCCCCCGGCCAGCACGGCGAATCCTGTGCCGAGAACGGTCCCGTCGAATGAGAAGCCCGGTGCCGGGTCGACCTGACGTGGCGGCCCGATCGGTGCCAGGGGCGAGAGCGCCGCCGCGACTCCGACGGCGAGCAGCGCCCCGACGACAACGGCTCCGAGTGGTCCGAGCATCGCCCCCCATCTCAGTGTCATGGGGTCGGCGCCCAGTGCTTGCAGGACGTCGAGGTCTTCACCCTCCTCCCAAAAACCCCGGCTGATGGCCAGGCCGCCGATCAGGAGTGCAACCAGGGCGGCGATGGCCCCGAACATCCCGAGCGCGATCGCCTCGGGCTTGCTGGCCCGTTCGACCTGTCCTTCGGTCACCGAGGTCACATGGAAGGTGTAGACGCTACCCCTTGGGAGGAGTTGGATGATCTCTCGTTCCACAGCGGCGACATCGGCGCTGCCGTGCTTGAGCCTCAGCCCGTAGGACGGGTACGCCAGGCTCGCGGGTAGCCGGTCCGTGAGGGCCGGGGTCATGAGGACGTAGGTCGGGAAACGGTCGACGTCGTCGTTGACGATCTGGTTCGGGAACACGACGATTCCGACGAGCTTGGCCGAGAACCGCACCAACGGCCTGGCGGTCAGGAAGTTGGCTCCCCCCGCTATCTGAGCCACGCTGAAAGCGCCGAAGGGGATGGTCTCGCCCAGATGCCAGCCCGACATCCTCGCCGCCGTGGCGGTGGCGACCATCTCGCCCGGCCTTTGCGGGTCGGCCATCCGGCCCTCGGCCACGGTCACGCGGTCCTGGGTGAAGTTCTCACCCCCCACGCTGCCTATCGCCGAGACGAAGTCGTTGTTGACGGCGGAGGCGAGTGGCTTCCCGTCCGGCCCGAGTGGGGCGATGAGAAGGTTCGGGGCGCTCGCGACGCGTGTGACGAGGGGGAGATGGGCAAGCCTCCCGGTCAGGCTGCCGCCTTCGATGCCGTCGAAAACCGTGATGTCGTATGTCTGGAGGCGCAGGTCCGAGGCGTCCGTGGCGGCCAGGTAGGCCGGGAAGGCGGACTGCGTGCGACGGGCGCCCGCTATGGCGCCCATCCCGATGCCACCCACCAGCCCGACGAGGAGCACCAGGGTGAGGTAGCCGCTCCAGCGCTTGTGCAAGGTGGCGCGCAAGCGGTACCAGGCGACTCGCAATGCGCTGGCGGTCACCACGAACCACGAGTTGGTCACCGTGCCTCACCCCCCTTCAACGGCACGAGACATCCCTGTCTCGATTATGCATGCGCAAGGCGTCGAGACCGAGGTGGTCAGCCCGTTACGGCAGCCTCGTGCTAGCACCACCGGTTTCGACCGGGCAGGATGTTGCCATGTCCAACACCGGGGAGAGTCGCGCGCCAAGCCGGCCGCAAAGTCCCATCGACGCAGATGGAACGCCGCCAAGGGTGAGCCTGATCGTCAACGGGACTGATCATCTCGTGCCGCCAGGAGCATCGTTGCTGTCAGTGCTACGAGGCGAGCTGGGCCTGACGGGTGCCAAGCCGGGCTGCGGGGAGGGCGCCTGCGGGTCGTGCACGGTGCTCGTCGACGGGCAGCCCGTGCGCGCCTGCCAGCAGAAAGTTGACGAGATTGCGGGGGCGAGCATCACGACCATCGAAGGGCTCGCGAGCAAGGGCCGGCTCCACCCGGTCCAAGAGGCCTTTGTCGAGCTCGGCGCGGCTCAATGCGGCTACTGCACGCCTGGCATGGTGTTGTCCGTGGTCGCTCTTCTGGCCCGCGACCCCGATCCCGACGACAGTGCCGTGAGCGAAGCGCTCTCGGGCAATCTCTGCCGCTGTGGCGTCTACACGCGCGTCCGCAAGGCGGTGCACAGGGCTGTCGAGTTGATGGCGCAGCCAGGCAATAACGACGACTGGCCGGTCACGGCCGCCACCGGTGATTGGAAGCTGCCTGATCCAAGCCAGCCCGGTTACAGACCTGCGCGGCCTTGGGACATGACCGAGCCTGCCGAGCGCGACTATTTCGGTGTTCTCGGGGACGGTCTCGTCGTGGTGCTCCCGCCCGAGACGCCGGCAGCGGGCACGTGGTCGACGAGCGGCGGCGCCTGGTTGCACGCCGGAACCGGCGGGATCGTCACGGCCTTCACCGGCAAGGTTGACGTGGGCCAGGACAACCGCACCGCGTTGCGCCTCCTCGTCGCCGAGGAGCTTCGAGTTCCCTTCGAGAACGTCCGACTTGCGATGGGGGACACCGATCTATGCCCCTACGACATGGGGACCTTCGGCAGCCGGTCGATGCCCGACGCCGGCGGCGCCCTCAGCCGGGTTGCCGCGTTCGCCCGCGACTTGTTACCGGTGGCCCCCGGGGAGCGAAGGATCGAGGTCGTCACGGGCGAGCCCGATGTCACCCGAGCGTCGCAATGGCAGATCGCCGGGTCGCCCCGCATACCGTCCGGCACGGTCGACGTCGTCACCGGCTCGCTGCGCTATGCCTCAGACCTGAGCATGCCCGGCCTGTGGCATGGTGCCATGCTGCGACCTCCTGTCTTCAGGTCCGAGCTCGGTCACCTCGATACGAGCGCACTCGATGGCCGCAGCGACGTCGTGGTCGTGAAAACCCCCGTGGGTGTAGGAGTCCTGGCCCGTGACAGGGTGCAAGCCCGCATGGCACTGGCCCTGTTGAACCCAACATGGGAGATCCCGGAGGCGCCGTCAGACGACGACCTCGAAGAGTTCCTGCGCTCACATCCGCTGGACGGGGGCGACAGCTGGAATGGGCCGTTCCATCAGGAACAAGGCGACGCCGGGGGCGCGCTTGAGGCCGCGGCCGTCCGCGTGGACGCCAGCTACACGACTGCGTTCGTCGCACCTGCACCCCTGGAAACGAGGGTTGCGCTCGCTTGCTGGGATGGCGGACGGCTGACGATCTGGACCGGAACCCAGACCCCTTTCCCGGTCCGCGCCGAGGTTGCCGCGGCTCTCGACCTGGACGAGGAGAATGTGCGCGTCATCGTGCCGCCGACCGGGGGCGGGTTCGGCGGCAAGCATGCGGGTGGTGTCGCCACGGAGGCGGCCATGCTGGCCCGCGAAATAGGCGGACCGGTCAGGGTCGGCTGGACACGCCGCGAGGAGTTCGCCGCCGGCTCGCTCCGCCCGGCAGCAGTAATGGACGTGAAAGCCGGGGCCACGAGCGACGGCGCGCTGTCGGCTTGGACCTTCACCAATATCAACTCGGGGCGAGCCGCGATCGCCACCCCCTACCGGGTGGCCAACCAGCGGATCGACTACCAGCCGGCTGTGAGCCCGCTCGCCCAGGCCTCGTTCCGGGCTTTGGCCGCCACCGCCAACAATTTCGCCCGGGAGTCACACATGGACGAAGTGGCTCACCGGCTTGGTCGAGATTCGGTCGAGTTTCGCCTCGCCAACCTTGTCGACGAACGGCTCGCTCTTGTGCTGCGGGCTGCCGCTGAGCGTTTCGGATGGACGACAGTGCACAAGAACAGCGGCCGGGGCATAGCCTGCGGACTCGAAAAGGAGGGGAGGGTTGCCACTGCTGCCCAAGTCGCCATCGGCCCTGATGACCTTCTCACAGTGATCCGCCTCGTCACGGCCTACGAGTGCGGCGCCGTCGTCAATCCCGACACCGTCCTCAATCAGATCGAGGGCGCCACAGTCGTCGCTCTAGGCGGTGCGCTGTTTGAAGCGGTCCATTTCAACGCCGGGACGATCACCAACGGAACGTTCTCCGACTATCGAATCCCGCGCATCTCAGACGTCCCCCCGATCGAGGTCGTCCTGTTGAACCGTGCTGACCTGCCCTCGGCAGGGGCCGGCGAGACGCCGATGATCGCTGTTGCTCCGGCCATCGCCAATGCCGTTTTCGACGCGACCGGGCGTCGCCTGCGGTCGCTCCCTTTGACTGCCGATGGTTACCTGAACCGCGACGACTGACAGGTCGCAGGGCCGTTCCTTCTCACGCCGTCCGGCGCGGTCGCTTTGGTGGTCGCCACGGGACTGTCATGACAGCCACATGTTCTTGAAGCCGTAGGCGCCGAGGGGAAGGCCCGTCTTGCTCGAGACCACACCGTTCACTCGCGAGGCATAGCCGTCGATGACGGGGTTGAAGAACGGGATGATGTAGCCGCTCGCCACTCCCGAGTACTCCATCTGTTGCATCTCGTGGGCGATCTCCACCTTTTCGGTCTCATCCACTGTCGCCAGCGCCTGCTGATAGAGCCTCGTGTAGGCACCGTTGTCCGTGTGGCACTCGTTGAACGGGGCGCGGGCAACCGTGGCCTGAAGGACGTTCGAGAAGTAGGGGTAGTACCTCCAAGTGTCCTGAGCGAACGTCCAGTTCAGGTAGTTCGGGCCGAAGAACTCCGAGGGCGTGACCATCTTCAGGTTCACTGTCACGCCGGCTTGTGCCGCCTGCTGTGAGAGTACCTGGGCCACCTGCACGGTTCCGGTCCCGATGGCACTCGTGACAAGTGTGACTGTCAAGTTGGAGTGGCCCGCCTGTGCGAGCAGGCTCCTGGCCTGGTCGAGGTCCTGGACGCGCTGGGGCAGGGCCGAGTCGTACAGGACGTCGCGCAGACCGAACACGTCGTTGCCGATCCTGCCGTTGCCGCTGAAAACGGTGTCGAGCATTCCTTGGCGGTCGCATACCAGGCGGAATGCCTGGCGGACCCGAACGTCGTCGAAAGGCGGCCGGTCGACACGCATCGTGAAGGGCGTGTAGCCGCCACCCCAGGTGATGATGACGTCGTTGCCACCGGAGCGCACCGCGACGATCGAGTACGTGGAGATGAGGTCGATCACGTCGACGTCGCCGCTGCCCAAGGCGTTGACCTGGCTGACCTCGCCAGGGAAGTCTCTGATGACGAGCCTGTCGAGGTAGGGGAGGCCAGCTTCCCAGTAGTGCTCGTTCTTCGCGAAGGTGCTCTCCCAGCCGGGGATGAACGACTTGTACTTGAAGGGACCGGTCCCGATCGGGTGCCTCAAGTCGAAGCCCACCGGCACTACGAAGAAGTGGTACGAGGCCAGGATGTCTTTCAGGATGGAGAACGGTGTGTGACAGGGGATCCGGACGGTGTGCTTGTCGAGCTTCTTCGCGTTGGCTATGTCGAGGGCCTTCAGAGACAGGGCACCTAGTGCAGGGTTTTTCGGGTCCACGATCCGCTGGAATGTGAACAGCACGTCTTCGGCGCTGAGCGTCTTGCCGTTGTGGAACTCGATGTCGGGCTTGACCCGGATGGTCCAGGTCATGGCGTCGTGGCTGGGCTCGAGCTCGTCGGCAAGGCTCTTCACGGTGTGAGCGTCGAGGTCGAAATCGATGAGCGGGTTGAACAGGGAGTACACCCGGGCGGCATCGATGAGGCTCACCCAGTTGTGCGGGTCGAGCGTGTCCCGACGGCTGCCGCCGCTCAAGCCTGCCCGCAGTGTCCCGCCGGGATGGGGGAGGAGCGGCGTCGCGGGTCCCGCGGTGGTCGTGGTCGTCGTGCTGGTACCGGGGCTGCATGCCGCCAGCAAGCCGCCGGTGCCGAGGAGTGCCGCGCCCCGTGCGGCGAAGCGAAGCAGGTCTCTCCTGCTCAGTTCGAACGCACGCTCGGTCATGGCTGCTTTCTATCCTTCACCAGTAGGTCAGGGTAACGGCGCCTGCCGCGCGACTCTCGGCAGAGCCGGGCCGGACGACGTCGAGTGGCCGTCAACCGCTCTAGGCCGCGGCGGAGCTCGGTCGACGTCGTGGAGGACGACCGGCCCTCCTGTTCTTTTCCTTGCCCTTGGTCGTCCGAACCCGGCTTTACCGAGAGGCGTTCCGCCGTGCCGGCGGGTCGAAGCTTTAGGCCAACGGCGTCATGACGTGCTTGATCTGGGTGTAGTCCTCGAGGGAGTACATGGACATGTCCTTGCCGTAACCGCTCTGCTTGTAGCCACCGTGCGGCATCTCCGGGGTGAGCCAGAAATGGGTGTTGACCCAGACGGCGCCGTACTGCAACCGGCGGGCGACACGCATCGCGCGTGACATGTCACGGGTCCAGACCGAGGATGCCAACCCATATTCCACGTCGTTGGCCCAGGCAACGGCCTGGTCCTCGTCCGAGAAACGCTGCACGGTGACGACTGGCCCGAAGACCTCCCTTTGCACGATCTCGGCCTTCTGGTCGACGTCGGTGATGAGGGTCGGCTTGTAGTAGAAGCCCGGTCCTGAGATCTCCTCGCCGCCGGTGAGGACTCTGGCCCCGGTGGTCTGCGCCCGGTCGACGAAGCCCTTCACGCTTTCCCTTTGCTTGGCGGAGACCAGCGGTCCTACTTCGACCTCGGCGTCGGTGATGTCACCGACCTTGATCGACTCGACGGCGGGTACGAGCCCGGACAGCAGGTCGTCGTAGATCTTCGGGCCCGCGACCACGCGGCAAGACGCCGTGCAGTCCTGGCCTGTGTTGGCATAGCCGGCGAACTTGAGGGTCTCGACCAGGGCCTCCACGTCGGCGTCGTCGAAGACCACGACGGGGGCCTTGCCGCCGAGCTCGAGGTGGGCACGCTTGACCGTCTCGGCGCAGGCGGCGGCGATGACCTTGCCGGTGGCCGTGTCGCCGGTGACCGATACGAGGCGGACCGCCGGGTGACGCGTGAGAGCGTCGCCGATGACGGCGCCGCGGCCCGTGACGACGTTGAACACACCCGCGGGGACAATGTCGGCGGCGAGGTCGGCCAGGCGAAGCGTTGTCAGCGGTGTGATCTGCGCGGGCTTGATTATCGAGGTGTTCCCTGCCGCCAGAGCGGGGCCGAGCTTCCAGACGGCCATCATCAGGGGGTAGTTCCAGGGGCAGATGCCCACTGTGACTCCGAGAGGCTCCCGGCGGATCATGGAAGTGAAGCCCCTCTCGTACTCTCCGGTGGACTTGCCTTCCTGGCAGCGGGCGGCGCCGGCAAAAAAGCGCAGGCTGTCGGATATGAACGGGATGTCGGCCTTGGAGACCGTTATGGGCTTTCCGACGTCGATGGACTCGAGCCGGGCAAGCTTGGCCGCGTCGGCGTCGATGGCATCGGCGAGCTTGAGGAGAATCGCGCTGCGCTCTTTCGGTGGCGTATCGAACCAGACGTCGTCGTAGGCCTTCTGGGCCGCGCTCACCGCACGCTCGATGTCCTGCTTGCCGGCGACTGCCACCTTGGCGATGGTTTTCCCGGTCGCAGGGTTGACGTCGTCGTCGGTCTCGCCGTCTGTTGGATTCACCCATTCGCCGCCGATGAACAACGGCCGGTACGTTTCCACGTTCTCCTCCACGGCACTGCTCCTTTCCGCAATCGCCCTTTGCCGTCGATGGTCTTGGAGCCCAACGGGCCGCTCCCAGGGGCCAGTCGGCGTCCGACCCGCCCCGAGTCTCGCTGCGAGCGCTTGGCGATCGTCTGGATGGCGGCGCCACTGCGTCACAAGAGATGACCATCGACATGGCCTACCTCTGGTTGCACCGTAGCTCTGGTGGCGCCATTCGCCCAGGGCCGAAGGTCCCTCCCCACTGGCCGTGGACGGGTGACGTGTCTTGCTCCACGACCTCACCGAATCCCCGGCGTCAGGTCGCGAGCCCGAACGTCTCGCTCTCGTGCTTGCCCTCCACCGAGTACGAGAAGGTGGCCTTGGAGTAGAGAGGACCGTACTTCTTGGTCTGGGTCGCCCCCGATAGGACCAGCGTCGCGGCGTAGGTGCGGAACTGGCCCGAGACGCAGTTGGGCTGACAGTCATTCTGATAGAGATCGCCCTTGCCGAGGGCGGTCTTGACACCCCAGTTCACCCACTTGACCTTCTTCCAAGACGCGTTGGCGTCTGCACAGGACATGACGTAGTTCGCCGGTCTCACTTCGGGGACGCCAAGGCACGAGAGCACCCTGGGGAGGGCCTTGACGGCCGGAGCCTGGCCCAGAGCGACTGCAGCCGGGTTCGAGGCGTCCGGCGGTCGACCGAGAGCCGCGCCAGCTCCACTCGTTGGCAGCAAGAGGGCGACGGCGATGGTGCCGCTGACAATTGCAAGGGACATTGGCCGCAAGATCCACCTCTGTTTATTCGCATGAAGGCCGTTCGCCACGCCGCACGCCGACAGTAGCCAGCGCCTGCAATCGATGCGCGTCGGCTATCAACGTTGAGGGCCGACGCCTGAGGACGTCTCTATGGATCACAGCAGGCACTGGATCGGTCATCTGTCCGCGACAACCGGCCTGGGCAGACGATCTGGCCTGTCCAGGCCGGTGGACCCAGTGTCAACTGCCTGCGCCCGGTGCGAGCCGAGCCCTTCCGCCCTCTTGGCACGCGGTCACAACCCGTGGCCACTCAGCTTTGCGACCGTGAGACCTGAGACTCAGCGCCGTGGGGCAGACACTCAGAGAGAACCGCCGCCGAATGCATCTCTTCCTTGTCCCGCCCGGGCTTCTGCGCTTGCCGGTGCCAGTGGCAACGCGGCGCCTTCGGGAACGAGCGTCGGTGTCGAGCGGTTGAGCGTCTCCCCCCGGAAGAACGACGGTCCCGCGAACCGCCACACCACGGCGCAGACAAGACCGATAAGCGCGCTGACGAGGAAGACCATGAACACCCCGCCGATGTCCCAGTGCGGGGCGAACGGCAACTGCAACGAGGTATAGCTCTGACCGCTCGAGAAGAACCAGTCCTGCTCCACGCTCCAAGCCCCTGCAGCGAACAGGATCAGACCTCCGAGGCCAGGCAGGACCCCCTTCATCAGCAGGTCACGCGAGCTTCGCGTGAGAACCTTCCGGTAGTACCACAGGCAGGTCCAGCCGGTCAGGCCGTAGTAGAAGGCGATCCACACGCCGCACGTCGTGACTGCGTCCGCGATCACGTTCCCTCCGGAGAGGTAGTTCATGAGCGCGTACATCACGATCGAGACCCCGCCCATCAGCACAGTCGAGACCGTCGGAGTCAGGTACCTCTTGTGCATCTTCCCGAACGCGTCGGGCACCGCCTTGTACACGCTCATCGAGAGCACTGTACGGGCCGTGGGAAGGATCGTCGTCTGTGTGGATGCGGCAGCCGACGAGAGCACCATGAGCAGCAAGAGGTGCGCGAAGACCGAGCCGATCCATGCGGATCCGAACACGGCGGTGCCCTGCACGGACAACACGTCGGTGAGGTGCGCCGGGTTCGCCAGGCCTATGCCCGTCTTGCCGACACCGGCGAAGGCCTGTGCTGCGATGGTGACGAGTGCGTACGTTGCAAGCAGCAGTACCGTGGCGATGATCCCCGCCAACCCCGGGAGCCTGTCCTTGTCGGTCGTCTCCTCGTTCACCGAGAGCGAGGTGTCCCAGCCCCAGTAGATGAACAGCATCAGGACGAGGCCGTCGACGAGCGCTGAAGGAGAGACTGTCGTCGGATTGAACCAGGACAGGCTCGGCACCATGTGGCCGGGCGGAGCGTGGCCCACTGCCACCCTTACCAGTGCCACGACGGCATAGACGGCCAGCATGACGAGCTCGATCGCCAACAGGACTTGCTGGACTCGCGCTGAAACCTCGATGCCCCGGTAACAGATATAGGTCAGAATCACGATGAAGAGCACGCCGACGAGGAGCACCCAGAAGCTGGTCGGGTTGTCCCCGATGCCCTTTGCGTTGAAGAGCAGGAAGCCGTACTGGCCGGCTACCTCGGCAAGGCTCGCCATGACGAGAACGTCGGAAGCGATGATCCCCCAGCCACCCGCCCAGCCCGTCTTCGGCCCGAAGGCTCGCGTTGCCCAGGTGAAGGTCGTCCCACAGTCGGGGTCCGCCTTGTTGAGCTCGCTGTAGCCGATCGAGATCAGCAGCATCGGCACAAATGCGGCAATCGCGACGAATGGCGCATGGAAGCCCACCTCAGCGGTGATGAGACCAAGGGTCGCAGCCAGGCTGTAGGCGGGGGCAGTGGACGCGGTCCCGATGACCACGCTCGAGACGAGTCCGATTGCCCCCGACTTCAAGCCTTTGTCGACCCCTTCCTTGGAATGCAACAAGGCGGGGTCGGTCGACATCAGACGGTGCTCTCGTCCACCATGGCGTCTGCCACCTTGACGAATCCGGCGATGTTGGCACCCAGGACGTAGTCGCCCGGCCTGCCGTATTCCTCGGCTGCGTGGCGCACGTTGGTGTGGATCGCACGCATGATCTGCTTCAGTTTGCCATCCACCTGCTCCCGGGTCCACGAGAGGTGCTCGATGTCCTGGGTCATCTCCAGGCCGGAGACGGCCACACCGCCTGCGTTGGCGGCCTTGCCCGGGCCGTAGAGGAGCTTGGCCTCCAGGAACCTGTCGACCCCCTCGGGTGTCGTCGGCATGTTCGCACCTTCGGCGACGAGCTTGACCCCGTTGGCCACGAGGTTGCGGGCGTCCGTGCCGTTGATCTCGTTCTGGGTCGCGCACGGGAAGGCACACTCCGCTGGGACCGCCCACAGCGGGTTGAAGCCCTCGTCCTTCGCTGGCGTGAAGGTCGCAGTCGGGAAGCGATCTGCATACTCGCGGATCCGTCCCCGCCTCACGTTCTTCAGCTCCATGACGAAGGCGAGCTTCTCGGTGTCGATCCCGTCGGGGTCATGGATGAACCCGTCCGAGTCCGAGACCGTGAGGGGCTTGGCACCAAGCTCGATGAGCTTCTCGACTGTGAACTGAGCAACGTTGCCACTGCCGGAGACGAGGCACTTCTTGCCCTCGAAGTTCTCCGCGCGCGTGGCGAGCATTTCCTGGGCGAAGTAGACCGCACCGTAGCCGGTGGCCTCCGGGCGGATCTCCGAGCCGCCCCAGTTGAGGCCCTTGCCGGTGAGCACACCGGTGAACTGGTTGGCGATCCGCTTGTACTGCCCGAACAGGTAGCCGATCTCCCGGCCACCGACGCCGATGTCACCGGCCGGCACATCTGTGAACTGGCCGATGTGACGGTAGAGCTCTGTCATGAACGCCTGGCAGAAACGGCGCACCTCTCCGTCGCTCTTGCCCTTCGGATCGAAGTCGGCCCCACCTTTTGCGCCACCCATGGGCAAGGTGGTGAGGGAGTTCTTTATGACCTGCTCGAACGCGAGGAACTTCAGCAGTCCGAGGTAGACCGACGGGTGGAATCTGAGCCCGCCCTTGTAGGGCCCGATGGCGCTGTTCATCTGGACTCGATAGCCGCGGTTGACCTGGATCTCGCCGTTGTCGTCGGTCCAACTCACCCGGAACATGATCACCCGCTCCGGCTCGACGAGCCGCTCGAGGACCTTCATCTCCTGGTACTTGGGGTAACGGTCGACAACGGGCTCGAGCGAGGTCAGTACCTCGCTCACCGCCTGCAGGAACTCCGGCTCGCCAGCGTTGCGCACCGCGAGGTCGTTCAAGATGGTCTTGACGTTGTTGCTCACTTCAGTTGCCTCCCTGTGCACTCCGTTGTGCACATTGGCTTTTGGTTTGCTCGGCCCTTCCTATCTGCCGCGCTCCTCGCCCTCCGTGGTTGCTCCTAGACCTCGAAATCACTTCTCGACCCAGTGCCGTCCTTCCTTGTCGCGTTGAGGGCTCTATAGGAATTGTCGCACTGGCAAGCGGGCCTGAATAGGGACTTTCGGCCCATGGAGAATTGTCGGACCTCCTCTAAACTAAGTAGGCGCACCTCTGCAGTTGCATTTCATGGTGGCGCCGCTTGTTGATCTTTGGACGAATTGCCGAGAAAGGACTTTCTCATGCGAGTTCTCGTGGTAGGAGCCGGTGGAGTCGGAAGTGCCTTTGCCCATATAGCGGCGCGCCGCGGCAGCTTCGAGAAGGTCGTTATGACCGACTACGACACGGAGCGCGCGAAGAAGGCGGCTTCCGTCTCGGACCGCTTCTCAGGCTTCAAGCTCGACGCCTCCGACGAGTCGGCGATCACCGAGCTGATCCGCGCCGAGAACTGCGACGTGGTCCTCAACGCGGTCGATCCCCGCTTTGTCATGCCGATCTACCGCGCGGCTCTGGCCGCGGGCGTCAACTACATGGACATGGCCATGTCCCTCTCGCACCCACATGCCGAGGAGCCCTACTCCAAGACAGGTGTGAAGCTCGGAGACGAGCAGTTCGAGCTCGCCCCGAAGTGGGAGGAGCGCGGCTTGTTGGCTCTTGCCGGAATGGGCGTCGAGCCGGGCCTGTCCGACGTGTTCGCGCGCCACGCGGCGGACAACCTTTTCAGTTCTGTGGATGAGCTCGGTGTCAGGGACGGCGCCAACCTCGTCATCGATGGCTACGACTTCTGCCCGAGCTTCTCGATCTGGACGACGATCGAGGAATGCCTGAACCCTCCCGTCATCTGGGAAAAGGGGCGGGGATGGTTCACCACCGAGCCGTTCAGCGAGCCGGAGACGTTCACCTTCCCTGCCGGCATCGGCCCGGTCGAGTGCGTGAACGTGGAGCACGAAGAAGTCCTGCTCATGCCGCGTTGGCTGGACGCGAAGCGGGTCACATTCAAGTACGGGCTCGGGGACGACTTCATCGGTGTGCTGAAGACGCTCCACATGCTCGGGCTCGACTCGACGAAGAAGGTCTCGGTGGGCGCGGAGAAGGTCGCGCCTCGCGACGTCGTCGCGGCGTGCCTTCCCGACCCAGCCACGATCGGGGACCTCATGCACGGTGTCACCTGCGCCGGAACCTGGGTGACGGGCATCGGCAAGGACGGCTCTCCGCGGGAGGTCTACCTGTACCACGCCGTCGACAACGACTGGTGCATGTCGGTGGATGACTCGCAGGCAGTTGTCTGGCAGACCGCCGTCAACCCGATAGTGGCCCTTGAGCTCCTCGACTCGGGAGCCTGGTCGGGTGTCGGCCTGCTCGGTCCGGAGGCGCTTCCGTCCGAGCCGTTCCTCGAGCTGTTGAACGACAGCGGCGCTCCTTGGGGCCTCGACGAGAGAACACCGAAGGCGGCTTTGTAATAGGCCCAAGGGCGTCAAGCCAGGGACCACCGAGTCGTGCGCCTTGTTTGTTGTGAGGTTCCGGAGATCGGCTGACATGGCCGAATGAGAAAACGCCATCCAGCCTTTGTCAGGGCGCTCGTTGTGGCGAGGCTTATCGCGTAACCGCGCCTCATGTCGCGCCGGCGTCCGAAGTGGCGGGTACAGGCGCGTCGCTATCTCGAGGGCAAGTCAGGCGCGGCTACCGATTCATGGTCGAACAGGACCGGGACGAACAGCGAGACTTTGGATCGGCCACAGCCACAACTCCTAACCTCGATTATTCGCGCGATATCGGCATGAGGCTGCCAGTATCCGCGTAAAAGGCCTCCTCAGCTGGGAAAATGACTGTGTTCTAGGCAGTCAACCAACCCAGGAGGAGGCCTCCTTGAAGGTGCATCGTAGCCGCTCAGTTCGTCGGGTCGCGGTAACCACCGACGGCCGCAATCTCGTGTCGCACGCGGGTAGCGCTTTGTTGTGCGAATTGGCCGATCGCACCGGGCTGACACACGCGTTGTCGGTGGCGATGGCCGACTGCGGCATCTCGTGGAACACCCACGACCCTGGCGTCGTGCTCACTCACCTCGCCGTCGCCATCGCGGACGGGGGCGACTGCCTCAACGACTTCGAAGCGCTCCGGTCGCGCTCAGAGCTGTTCGGAGAGGTCGCGTCGGTGACGACCGCCTGGAGGGCGGTGAAGGCCACGACCGCTCCCGAGTTGCGCGCGATCAGAAAGGCGGTGGCCAATGCACGCGAGCACATTTGGGCCGCGGCACCACCGGGCGACATCACGATCGACTTTGACGCCACGCTCGTCACTGCGTTCTCCGACAAGCAGGACGCTCGCCCGACCTACAAGAAGGGCTTCGGCTTCCATCCCCTCGGGGCCTGGTGCGACACGACCGGAGAGCCGCTCGGGGCGATACTGCGTCCGGGCAACGCCGGCTCGAACGACGCCGATGATCACCTCGAGTTGTTGGACCAGGCGATCGGTTCCCTCCCGCCGGAGTACCAGGTAGGGCACGAGCCCGGTGACGACCCGGGCCTCGTCCGACATCACATTCTCTTAAGGGCCGACTCGGCCGGGGCAACCCACGGCTTTGTCGCCGGCCTTGTTGAGGCGAACATCGAGTACTCGATCGGCCATTCTGTCGATCAAGGCGTGAGAGAGGCCTTGTTGTTGTTCCAAGAAGAGGACTGGGTCGAAGCGCTCGAGGCGGACGGGACCGTTCGCGACGGCGCATGGGTGGCAGAGCTCACAGATCTCATGGACTTGTCGGTCTGGGGTGAAGACTCACGGCTCATCTGCCAGCGTGAGCGTCCTCATCCCGGGGCCCAGCTCAGCTTGTTCGACACCTCGGAGGGCTTTCGGCACACGTGTTTCATCACGAACGCGAATGCCCTCGAGATCGACGCCGCAGCCCTCGAGTGCCGCCACCGCGGCCATGCCCGCGTTGAGGACCGGGTCCGGTGCTGGAAAGACTGCGGGTTACAGAACCTGCCCTTCGCGAGCTTCACCCAGAACCTTGCCTGGGTGGCCATCAGTCTCATTGCCGGAGTGCTCCTCGCCTGGGTGCAGATGATCTGCCTCGACGGCGAGCTCAAAAAGGCCGAGCCGAAGACGCTTCGCTACCGGCTGTTGCACATTGGCGCCCTCCTCGCGCGGCACGGCCGACGGCTCATCTTGCGCCTGGACGAGACCTGGCCGTGGGCTGGTGCACTCAGGCGAGCGTTCTTAAGGCTGCGGACGGCTTTCCCATAACAAGCGGGGTCCCGGCGCTCGATCCGACAACGGTGAGTCTCCCGAGGGCGTGACATCCGATCCGATGAGAGCACGAATCTCTTACCCGACGCGCCCGGCCACGACCAGGCGCCCTCGTTGTCTTCCTGTCGCCGATATTCGACCGCTTGCCGTCAGCTTCCCAAGGTCGGATGAATTTTCGAGGCTAATACGCGTTAACCTGAACTGGCACAACGGTGACAATGGTCGTGCGTAGGGGAGGTAGAGACTAGGCACGTAGGCCTGTGCATGTAACCCTGTTCTTAGTCGTCAGGGCTAGCCTGTATCAGGTCTGTGAGGTCCAGGTAAGGGCCGCGAAACAAAGCGGTGATGACTCATAAGCATTCGGGAAGGTGCTGCAGCTTGGCAGCGAGGGACTCGCAACGCTGGATCACAAAGCTCTGAGTGGCACCCCCGTGCAGGGTCAGCTCGAGCGAGCCGGCGACCGGGGCTGTTGAGATCGGAAGGAGCCGGATATGAGTCATCTGGCCCCAAGCGATGTTGAGAGAGGGCATATCTTGAGTGCGCCGGGGCGTGAAGGAGATGCCCTGGCTGTCGAGAACGAGCTCCCCGGCCACCGGGCGACCCCCGACGCCTCCCGGCAGGCTCTCCGCGCGGGCAGGACCCGCGTAGATGGGATCACCGGGAAGGCTCCTGAGCCGGCTCTCCTCGAGCCGGCGCCAGCGCCGTTTGAACAGTGGTACTTGTACCGCGGCGATCATGATCATGAGGACGAGGAAAATGGTTGCCGCGATCATGGTCTTGGAGGAGTGGTTCAGTCCGACAGCCATTATGAAGCCCAAGGCGGCCACCGCGAGGACTCGGGTGATGACGAATCGCCAAAGGCCTTTGGGCGGGACGACTTCGCGAGGGGGGAGCCTGATCTCAGGTGGCTCGTTGGTCACTGGGGCAGGCTAGCTGCGACTGTCATGTCGAGAGGACAGGGAAAAGCCTCAGCTTCGTGGACCCGAATACGCGCGCACCGTGTCAAGCCGAAACCGGGCGCCCTCGGAAGTCGCATCGTCGGCGGTCTCGAGCGGAACCCACTCGCTGTCTGAGGTTCCGTGCCCAGACCTGAGGGAGGATTCAAAGCGCGCCTGGCAGGTTCCTCGGCTCGATGCGGTCCTCTACCGCCCGGTCGCCATCTCGTCGGACCGCATAGGCACCTTTGCCCCTCGTCTCGGTGACTGCCTCGACAAGAGCGGTGCCCCGGTAGAGCAGGCCGACCCCGTCGTCAGAGGCGTACCCGTCGGGCAACACGCCATCGGCGATGAGCTGCTGGAACAATGGGCGGCGTTGAGGTTCGGAGTCGTAGTGGACTCCGTTCGCATACGGGAGCAGGCCGAGGCCGTTGGTCACGGGGCGCAGAGCCGGCCCGAAAGAGTCGGTCGTGCCACCGACGTGCCAGCACAAAGAGCCGGCGGACACCCCGCCGAGAACAACGCCCGCCTGCCAAACTTCGGCAAGGATCCGGTCGAGACCGTGAAGGCGCCAGATCGCGAGCAGATTGGCAACGCTGCCAGCGCCGACCCAGATCACGTCCTGGTCGAGCAGGAACCCTGCCATGTCCTCGACACTCGGCATCGGAAACAAATTCAAGTGCACGACGTCTATTCCCGCCGCGTGACCGGCTTCATCCCACAGGGCATTCCACCAGCGTTGGTCGCCGCCGGCCGTTGCTACGTGACACAGCCGGGGGCGCCGGGCATCCACCCCCGCTAGCTCGATGGCAAAAAGGACCAATGGTGCGAACGCGATATCGGTGCGCGACCCGCGTGTAAGTCCGCCCGAGGTTGCAAGGATGGTCGGCAGATCTGCTGGCATGCCGTGATCGTAACGAGTCGTCGCGCGGTGAAGATTGCCTCAGGTATGAAGAGTCAGGACCCGTCGTGGCGGTAGCCGGGGGGCACGCCGTTGCGGGCAGGCTTGCTGGCGGGCCTCACCGGGCCATTGTTGCCAGTGAGGTGCTGGACCCTCAGCCCTGTCCCGACCGGGCGGGGGCGGACTCGCGAGCTTCGTCCTGTAAGGGACGGGCGCCCCGATTCGGCAGCACGACGAGCACGACGACTCCGGCCGTGCCGACCACGAACGCTGCGACGATGACGGCGAGGTCCATCCCATTCACGAAAGACTGCCGAGCAAAGCTGGCGAGCTCGGGGCCGAGCGCACCGCCGATCTTCTGGCTCACGGCGAGAGCTCCGCCGAGCGAGCCGGTGATCAGGTGCAGGATCGACGTCGGCATCTTGTAGTGGGCGAGCACCGGTGCCAGCCTGTTCTGGTAGCGCGTGTTGAGCAGGCTGCCGAGCACACCGACTCCGAGCGCCCCACCGGTTTGCAACGAGGCGCCGTTGGTTGCCGCGCCGATGCCGGCTTGGTCGACAGGCAACGACCCCATCACCGATTCGGTACAGGGGGCAAAGGCGAGACCGGTGCCCAAACCAAGCACTAGGAACGCTGGGAGCACGTCCATGTACGTGTCGTGGACTGTCACTCGCGTGAGCAACCCGAAGCCCAGTGCGAGCAGAGCCATTCCAGCGAAGACGACCGGCTTGGTCCCGACGAGGTGATCGATCACGCTTGAGAGAGGAGCAACTACCAGCAGCACGGCTGCGATCGGCGCGATGCGCAGGCCGGTCTCGAAAGCGGTGTAACCGAGTGAGAACTGCAGATACTGAGTGAGGAGGAACAGCCCTCCCATCAAAGCGAACATGACCAGGCCCATCGTTCCCACGGCTGCCGAGAACCGCTGCGACTTGAAGAATGAAACCTCGAGCATCGGATGGGAGGACTGCCGTTCCCAGATCACGAACGCGGCTAGCACTGTTATCGCGGCCGCTATCGCGCCGAGGATGAGCGGGGAGGTCCAGGAGCGGTTCGGTGCTTCGATGATCCCCCACAGCAGCAATCCCATGCCCACGATGGAAAGGCCGGCACCGACCGGGTCGGGACGCTTTGTGTCGGGGTTCTTCGAGTTGGGCACGAACCAGGTAGCTGCGAGCAGCCCAAGGAGTGCGATTGGCACGTTGACGAGGAAAACCGAGCCCCACCAAAAGTGGGCGAGCAGCCAGCCGCCCGCCACGGGACCCACGGCAACACCAAGGCCCGTCGTGCCCGACCAGATTCCGATGGCGCGGGCTCGCTCACGAGGTTCGGTGAAGGTGCTCGTGAGGATCGACAGTGTCGAGGGCATTATGGCCGCACCACCGATTCCCATGAAGGCCCTTGCCGCGATGAGCCGATCGGCTGTACCTGAGAAGGCCGACACTGCCGAACCAGCCGCGAAGATGGCCAGTCCCGCCATGAACACCCACTTGCGGCCCAAGCGGTCACCGAGGCTGCCGGCGACAAGGAGCAACCCGGCGAAAACGATCGCGTAGGAGTCGACGATCCACTGCAGCGAGCTTGACGAGGCGTGAAGCGTGCGGACGATGACTGGTAACGCCACATTCAAGATCGTGTTGTCGAGGCTCACGATGAGGAGGCTCACACACAGCACGGCGAGGATGAACCGACGGTCCGTGATGAGTTGACCGGCCGGCGCTTCGGTCATCTCAGAGCGTCGTGCCAGGTTCGCTGATTTAGGTTGCGACGTGCCGACAGGCTCAGGTCCGGAAACAGAGGTGCTCATCGAGAGAAGGACGACCCTTGCCGAAGGGCAGTCCGCTGGTCACGCCCCCGCTTCGCTGTTGCCTCGTCACGACAGTCGATGGCGCCGGTTGTGTGTCCCTGGCGGGCGGTTCCTGGCACGGTGGACGTGCTTGTCACGGTTGTCCCTTGTTTGCGGGCTGTGTACAGCGAGAAATGTGCCAACGCCGCGCCGCGGACCCAGGCACAACACCGACCACTCTAACCACCGCCACCCGGTTCCACGAAGCGTCGCCGCAGGCAGGTTGTTGTTGGCCGTGCCCAGCGCGCAGTCTGGTCTCTCAGCGATTGCCTAGAACTCCTAGGGGTGGGAGACGTTGGACTTTGTGACAAGTTTCAAGCGGCGGCTCGGAGCCGGGCGTCCGTGACGTAGTCCGCGATGACGTGATCAATGGTCGCCATTGCGCGACGGATCGCCTGAGGTGCGGGCGGTAGGTCGGGGCTGAGCAGCGGACCGAGGACTCGGTCGTGGACTTTGGTATAGAAGACCGCGACACGGAGCCCCTCGGGCGTGGTGACGTAGGTGTTGGTGTGAGGGATCCGCTCGATGAGGGCGTGGAGACGGAGGCGGCGCAGGTCATAGGTCATCTGATTGGCGGTGTAGTCCGCGCCGAGCAGGCCGGCGACGAGGCTCCTCAGGCTCTTGTTGGTGAAGCCGGAGACGACGTGGACCATGACGCCGAGCGCGCCGGCCAGGGCCATGACGCGTGGATCCCCGAAGCGCAGTGCTCCGGTTCGTTGGCCCTCCCTTGCGTAGGGCTGTGAGATCCGCTCGAACAGAGCGGTCTCGATGGCACAGTCCTGGCCGGCACGCTCGATCATAAGGAGACGGTGGTTGACCTGCCGCGCCTTGGCCTCAAGCTCGGGAAGATGCTGGAGGCGGCGGGCGACGTCGAGGTCCCTCGGGTCGTTGATGACGGTCTCGATGCGAAGTGCTCTCCCTTCCTTCAGGTATTGCTTGACCCGGGAGTGCTTGTAGCTGAAGTCCATGCGGACCTCGGTCCCGGTGCCGAAGACCCGCTGACGGTAGATGTGCTTGGTGGGACGACGCAGAGGACGCGAGAACACCATGGCGACCTCGCCGGGACGACCGATCCCGACGTTGTCGGCGACGAGAGCCTCGAAGAAGGCCCGGGCGCGACGGGGGTCGTCGAAGACGAGCGTGGTGGAGGTCTCGACCTGGCGCATGGACAGCTCCCACCAAAAGCCCGCCTCGCGGTCGGCGGTGGTAAGCGGCGTGGGGATGACCGTCATCCAGCGGTCGAAGAAGGCCTGGATGTCGCGGGGACCGAGCCGGTCGGCGATGGCTTGCAGGCGGCGGGGCTCGTCGCAAGCTGCGAAGCCGTTGGCGAGCACGGAAAAGCGGAGGCCGGCACGATCGGCCTGGCGCTTCACCCACTCGTGACCGTTCAGCCACGCCTTTGCCGGATAGGGGAAGTAGCTGACGATCTTGATGAAGCCGGGTCCGAAGTCGCCGTCGAGCACGTAGAAGTAGTAGGCGGTGCACTGACGCCGGGTTTTCACGAAGGAGAACCGGCTCTGGCCGGGCTTGGGATCGCACTTCTTGCCACTCCACACCCAGGCCAGCTCCTGGACGGCGACGATCGCCACCACGCCACTGCGACCCTCGCGAGCGGCGCGATCCAGGTATGGCTTCACATGGTCGAGCTTGCGGTCGTCCCAACGGGTGCGATCGGGGGCCGCCAGACGGAGTACGGGGATGTCGTTGTCCTTTGCGAAGGCCCGAACCGCCGCCCGGAACCGGTTGCCGATCTTCTCGAACAACGCCGGAGAGGGCACCGGGTTGCCGAGGTGGTCGCGCAAGAAGTGGGCAACCTGGCCCTCCACCTGGAGCTTGTTGACGTAGGCGTTGAGGTAGATGCGGTCCAGACAGTCGAGCTCCAAGCGAACGTGACCTTCGAGGACGTCGTTGATGTTCACCACTGCAGCCCTTGCCATCGCGAGAGTTTGTCGCCTGAGGGACGGCTTTGCCGTCCCGACAACCTCAGTGAATCACCGAGCCGCGTGAGAGGGGGCTGGGGGGAGGGCTTGCCCTCCCACCACTAAGAGGCTGGTGTGAATTGAGGGATTGTTGTTGATGGTGTGGCTGTCATCGCGGCCCGTATGCCGGATACCCGCGGGTGGCCCGTGCGAGGCGAGCCCAGAAGCCACATGGGGTTGGGCAGCCGTTGGTGTTTGCTCGCGCTGGACGGCCGACTCACTCGATCGCCCACCCGGCAGCGGTCCATCCGAGTCCAAGGCGCGCGAGGCGAGCGAGGTTCCCGGCACTGGCCAGTAGCCGGAAGTCGGCGTCGACCTTGGCGGTGCCGCGGATGCGGGCGCGCCTTCCTCCGTGCTTGCGGTAGACGAGATGAGCGAGCTTGCGTTCGACCTTGGGACGGGTGGCGCGATAGTCGTCGCGCCAGGCTTGTTCGGCCTGGTGCTTGCGGGCGCGGGCGAGAGCTTCTTCGTAGGGGCTGATCCCGACGGTGCGCCCGCCTGAAGCGGTGGTGCACTTGGTCCGCAGCGGGCAGTTGGTACAGGCGTCACCGAAGTAGGCCATGCCATGGCGGCGGATCTCGACGGTCACACCGGCCGGGCAGGTGACGGCGCTTTCGTGGAGGTCGATGACGAAGCAGTCCTTGGTGAACAGCCCGCCGGGTGCGGTGGGTTGCTGAGTCTTACAGCGCGAGTCGATGCCAGCGCCGTCGAGACGTTCCTGGAATGCCCCGGTTCCATAGGCGTTGTCGCCGTAGACAGTGGTGACATCTTCGTCGTTCTCGTCGACATCGGCCGTGGCCGCGTGCTCGTCGAGGTCGTCATGGCCGGTGTCATCACCGACGAGAAGCTCGGAGATGAGGTCCTCTGCGACACTCGTGTCCCCGGCGTTGCCCGGCGTCACGACCGTGGCGGTGATGATCTCGGAGTCGGGGTCGACAGCCACATGTCCCTTGTAGCCGTCGAAGCTTCTGGTCTTGGTCTTGTGCCCGTGGCGGGCCTCGGGGTCGACCGTCGAGATCACCCGGTCTTTGGCGACTTTGCGGGCGACGCGAAAGACGCCGTCGTCTCCTTCTACGAGGTCCTGGCCGGTCACCGTGGCGAGCAGCTTGGCGGCTTCGGTGACGACAGGGTCGAGCTTTTGACCATTGAGAAGGCCGAGGCATGCGTAGGCGTCCTTGGCGCGGCTGTCGATGAGCGCTTCGCGAGCTTCGGCATCTTCCCAGTCGATCTGCGGCTTGGAGGAGCTCGCGTAGTCGTCGCCGCTCGTGAGCAACGCCCCGAGCTCGGCCCGCAGCTTGCGGCTGGCGAGCTTCAAGAGGGCCCGGATGCCAGAGCGGATAAGAGTGACGGTGTCCATCGTCGCCACGGCGTCATAAAGCGGCGTCGAGTCGAGCGCCCGGCGGTTGCCGACGAGCCCCGCAGCTTTGGCCGCATAGAGTGCCGCGTCAAAGATGCGATCGGGGCGCTCGGATCGTCGCAGGCGTTCGCGCATGTCGACGAGCACGGTGTGGGAAAAGCTCGTCCAGCCACCGGTGTCGTAGCCACCGACGCCTGCTGCATAGCGCCAGCGGTTGTCGAAGCAGTAGCGATCGACGGCCTCGCGGTCTGAGAGTCCTTCGAGGCGCTGGAGCACCATGACCGTCGCCACCACCGACGGAGGTACCGAGCGCCGGCCCTGGTTGTCGAACAGGTCGGAGAACTCCTCGTCGGGGAACAGGCGATCACGCTCCCGGTGCATGAACGTGTAGATCGATGACTCGTCGAGCACCTTGTCGCAGAACTGCTCTACGTCGTCGAACAGGTTGGCTTGCCTATCAGCCACGCCCAGGGTCATCGATCGCTCCCGGTAGAGAATTACCTATGTGTAATTCTTCTCAGCTGCGACCGGATCGCGAGCATTTACGCCCGCGAAAGACACCAGCCACCTAGGCGCAACTCAGGAAATCCTCAGGTGGGCGCGGTCTACTGAATGTGAGCAGTTGTATGCGCGCTACCGTCCCTGCAGGAGGAAAGGGCGATGGACGACGAGCACGAGAGCGACGAACCTACGGAGGCGGCGGCAGATGGTTTCGCGTCGCCGCGCCCTGTGACTCCTGGTATGTCCGAATCCACGACCAACGCGCCCGCTGGGACTAATTCGGTCGCGACAAGCTGGACGCCTCCTCCTCCACCTTTTTCCGGCGCCGCTGGCTGGACGCCTCCTCCTCCTCCTCCTCCTCCTCCTCCTCCTCCTCCTCCTCCTCCTCCTCCTCCTCCTCCTCCTCCTCCTCCTCCTCCTCCTCCTCCTCCTCCTCCTCCTCCTCCTCCTCCTCCCTATTTTCTGGCGCTGTCGGCTGGACGCCCTCTCCTCCTCCAGCCGGCGCGCCAGGAGGAGTCAACAGTGGGGCACAGTGGCTCGGATTCCCGGCGGGTTACTGGTCTGTGTCACCGCCACAGCCACCCAGGAGGCGTCAGACTGCGACCGTGTGGCTGGTCGTGGGGCTGCTTGTGGTCGGTCTCGCTGCGGGATTCGGCATCGGCCGCGTCGCCTGGCAGTCGACATCGAAGTCCCCTTCCCTGCCATCGGGAACCTCGCCCAGCTTCCCCTTCGGCTCTGGGACGTTGCCCTCCGGCTCTGGCACGTTGCCCTTCGGTTCGGGAAGCTTCCCGTTCGGTTCCGGCTCTTCGGGGTCCGTCTCCTCCGCGGCAGGAGGCCCGTCGGACCCCGCGGCAATAGCCTCGCGGGTCGAGCCCGGAATCGTGGATGTGGACACGACCCTCAGCTATGAGAATGAGGAAGCGGCCGGCACGGGGATCGTGCTCACGTCCAACGGCGACGTGCTCACCAACAACCACGTGATTGATGGTGCGACCAGCATCAGGGTGACCGACCTGGGAAACGGCCGCGTCTATACGGCCACGGTCCTCGGTTACGACCGCTCCGGTGACATTGCGGTGTTGAAGTTGAACGGTGCATCCGGCCTCAAAGTCGCGACGCTTGGCGACTCATCCAGGGTCCGGGTGGGCGAAGCGGTCGTGGGAATCGGTAATGCGGGGGGCGCGGGCGGAACCCCCAGCATCGCAGGAGGATCGGTCACCGCGCTCGACCAGTCGATCACGGCCACCGAACAGGACGGCGGCAACCCGGAGAACCTGACCGGCCTCATCGAGGTCAACGTGTATATCCGGGCCGGTGACTCGGGCGGGCCGCTCGCTACTACCTCAGGGAAGGTCATCGGGATGGACACGGCGGCGTCCGTCGGGTTCTCGTTCGAGACGACGGGCACCGAGGGTTATGCCATCCCGATCAACTCCGCTGCGGCGATCGCCAGGAAGATCGCGTCCGGTCAAGGTTCGGCGAGCGTGCACATCGGGCGTACAGCGTTCCTTGGCGTCCAGGTGTACTCGACTCAGAGTGGGGTCTCCCCGTCGGGAGCGGTGATAAACGAAGTCGTGACGGGTTCCCCGGCTGCATCGGTCGGCCTGGCCGTGGGCGACGTCATAACGTCGCTCGGTGGCAAAGCGGTCCATTCCGCGCCGGGCCTCACGACGCTGATGCAGCTGTACCACCCCGGTGACCGGGTGCGGATCGGCTGGACGGACTCCACAGGCAGCCACCACAGCGGAACCATGCAGCTGGCCGCGGGACCTGCCGCCTGAGTACAGGTTCGAGACCGCGTCCGATCCATTCGAGGATGCGAGCGCAATCCACGTCGTGCTTGCTGATGAGGCCGTCCGGCTGCCGTGTGGTCAGCCATCATGGCCCGACACCCGACCCGGCTGCGACTCGCTCTGGATCGCGATCGGGTCCGGCTACGAGGCAGGTCCAGGTTCCGGAGAGCCAGGGGCGGACTTCGGTCGGCGTCGTCGCCTGGGCGGGAACAGAAGGAGAACCAGCGCCAGCACGCCAATGCCACTGGTGATAACGCCCAGCTTCACCAGCTTGGCCGTGTAGACCCAGGTCACGGTGAATTTGCCGGCCGGGACCGGGACCGCTTGGAGTATCCCGAGCTGTCTCACCCGCACGGTCACCGACGAGCCTCCACCGATGGGGGTGAGTCGCGCAACCCAGCCCTTGTCGTAAGCCTCGCTTCGGACCAGCAACGCCGGGATCGGCGTCGAGACGACGGTCTGCGGGTTCTGCCACGCCTCGACGGGAGAGGTCACCGAGCGAGCGAGCGGGAGCTGTGGCGCAAGAGGTGTCGTGGATCCCGCGGCCTCGACCCACGAGGCTCCCCGCGTGACCATGTTGGTGAACACGGGCAGCCCGCCGATCTCGGTCTGGTACCGCCATTTCGGTGGTTCGAGCACGCCCTGGAGAACCTGGTTGAGAACGAGGCGGTGTGTGAGCGGACCAGCGTTGACCGCCATCGCATGCACCGTGGTCACTTCGACGGCACCGATGGCGGCCGAAGTGCTGTTCGGTGCTGCGACCTGGAGTCCGTATGCGACGCGCCCGTTCAGCGCGACCTGGGCCTGAGCGTCCGTGACCGGCACACGACGGTCGCCAACAATCTGGTTGCGAGCATTGAGGATGCCGATCGCGACCGTGCGAGGTGTCTCCCCTTTGTAAGGCACGACCACGACGGTGACCGAGTCGAGAGCGAGGGGGCCCGGGAGCAGCCAGGTCGACGAGCGCGCAGGGGAAAGAAGGAAGGGGGGAAGGTGAGGCAGGGGCTTGTCGGGCGCGATGGCGTCCAGCGCCACTGCCACACGCTCGGTTCCGGGAGGAACCGGCGTTCCTTGCGCGACCGGAATAGGTCGGTTGTCCGGGATCTCCGTGACCAGGTACTCGGGAAGTGTCACCAGCTCCTTCAGGTTCAAGATGTCAAGGTCAGCGTGTGTGAGCGCGACCGGCTGCAAGTTCTCGACGTCATGGGCCCCCGTGACGAGTTGGTAGCTACCGGCGACAGCGGATGAGTACCCCTGGACGCTTTGGAGCTGGTGCAGGATTCCGAGACTAAAAGGGCCGAGCGCGAGGATCGTCCCGCGGAGCCCGGGCGGCAGGCTTTGTGCGGGGTTGAAGATCGCATAGCGGCCCTGAGGTCCGAGCAGCTTCGCCAGGGTGGTGACGGCGGCGTTGCTCTTCGTGATGGTGGCTTTGGCGGGGAACGTGTACGACCCGCTGAGGACAGACATCAACACATCGGCGATGACGACGATGGTCACCAGTTTCCGGCAACCGCTGCAGCCGAGACGGGGCGCGCGCCAGAGAAGCAGCGCAGCTCCGGCCGAGATGACGAGCACCGCTGCGAAGTACGGGCTCAGATCCACGGCGAGATTCGGGTGGTAGCCGGAGACACCGAAACCGCGCTGAATCTGTCGTCCCAGCACGTACGCGGCGAGTATGAGGAGTGCGACGATGCCGATCGGCACGAGTCCGGCGAGGCGTTCGTTCCGCGTGAGCCCCGGGTCGGCCTCCGGTGCCGGGTCCGGCGCCGCCCGGCGGCTTGCGGAAGGAGACCTCAGCACGTCGACGAACACGGCGAGCAGCACCGCGAGCGCGAGGTCCACGATCACGGCGTTGCGGTTCTGGAGGCGCTGGCCACCGTAGAGGGGAATGTCCACGAGAATGTGGCCGAGGGGCGTGCTCGCGCCGGCTGAGAGCAGGGCGCCCTCGAGGATCAGTGCGTACCAGACCCCGAGCGGCCTCTCGGTCGTGCCACGGCGCATCGCCCGCCTGAAGAGAGCAAAGGCGGCGACGAGCGGCACGATTCCGACGGCGTAGCTCAGCTCGGGAAGGTTGTAAGAGCCCAGAAAGCCGGGCAGCCCGAACGTCCCGTTACCGCCAACCAGGAAGGGCACGAAAAGCAGCTCCAGGTCATGCCACGACAACGATCCTGCGGCGAAGCGGGTGAAGGTGACGGCCGCCCGTTCGGACTCGTGCAGGAAGCTGAGTCCCGGCAGCCACTGTGCGGTGGAGAGGACCACTGCTAGGACAGCGGCCACTGCGACGCCGACGCCGGCGACGCTGACACGCCTGCCTGTTCGCCACGCTCGCCAGCACAGAGCAAGGAAGTACGTGAGCACGATGAAAGCGATGCTGGAGGCGGCGCGAGGATCGCCGGCCAGCACCACGAGCCCGCCGCATCCACCCAGCAATGCGATCCAGCGCCGAGCTGTGCGCGGCTCCGGGTGCGTTCCGAGCTCGTGGACCGCGAGCAGCATCCACGGAGTGAAGCTCATGCCCTGCACCAGGCCGAGGTGCACCGCTTGGCCGCTCATGAACCCCGTGTAGGTGAACGTCAAGGCGCCCAGCAGCGCTGCGAGCGGTGAGCAACCGAGACGGCGCAGGAACACGTGCATCCCGATGCCGCAGATCACCGCCACCGACGCGACGTTGATCGTCCAAGCCGCGCTGGCAGGCAGGATGGCGAAGAGCCAAGTGCCCGGGTACAGCGATCCCGCGTTCCATCCCGCGAGCAGCGGCGTTCCGCTCCATATGTACGGGTCCCAAAGCGGCAGGTGACCGTGCCGTAACAATTCGCCCGACAGGACTCGCAACGGGTAGTTCTGGGTCAAGTTGTCCGCTGTGCCGCTCCCGGGGAAGAGGGGCCTTCCAACAAGTGCGGGCGGGATTCCCATCAGTAGAGGTATCGCGACGAAAAGCGCGACCGCCCACTTGTCGGCTCGTGCGACATGTGACCAGCGGCGGGGAATCGCGCCGGGAGTCTCTAGTCCTTCCCGGTTCCGCGGACCGAGAGTCACGGTTGAGGGGGAGTGCGCCATGGGTTCCGCTGAACGATAGACGCGGCCACCGGTGCGAAGGCCAATTCTGGCAGGCCGTCACCGCCTTTCAAGGTGACTTCTCAGTTGTCTCCGGCGACGTGCCCGAACCGTTATCCTTCTGCACCAGCGCATCGGTGCAACGCGCTCGGGCGCGGGTGGCGGCGAAGCCGAAGGCTCGGCCCAGAGGAACGACGTCCCAATGAGGCCTTCTGGCGACATGCAGGCGGTGCGGAGACCAGCCGTCTTGGTCGCGCTCGCAATCGGCGCCTACGTGGTTCTCGCCGTCTTGGCGTACTGGCCGGTCATGCCCCTGGACGCGAGCAAGCTGCCCCACATCGTGGGAGCGGGCGCGGGCGACCCGGCGCAGATGTCGTGGTTCCTTGCATGGACACCTTTCGCGCTCGGGCACGGTCTCAACCCCCTCTTCACCAACTACATCGACTTTCCCCTTGGTGTAAACCTCGCCTCGAACACCTCCGTTCCGCTGCTCGGGCTGCTGGCATCGCCGGTCACACTCGCCTTGGGACCTGTCGCGTCCTTCAACCTCTTGATGCGCGTCGCGCTCGCTGGCTCGGCCACATCGATGTTCTTGGTCGCTCGAAGATGGGTGAGATGGTGGCCTGCCGCGTTCGCGGCAGGCCTGCTTTACGGGTTCGGGTCGTACATGACCTTCGAGAGCTCCGTACACCTCGACCTCGCGTTCATGGTGATACCTCCGCTCCTGCTCTGGTGTCTCGACGAGTTGTTCGTGACCCAAGAAAGATCGCCGGTCAAGATCGGCGTCGCGCTCGGGCTCTTGAGTGCAGCGCAGCTCCTCATCGACCCGGAGGTACTTGTGTACTGCGCCCTCATAGCGGCGATCGGCCTGATTCTCCTTGGCCTGACGCAACGCCACGAGGTCCCTGCTCGCATCCGCGCGGCGGCGCCGGGGCTCGTCGCAGCATGCGCTTGTTTCGCGGCGATAGGAGGCTACCCGATCGGATACTTCCTCGCAGGGCCCCGCCGGATTGCCCATGGCATTCAGCCGGCCGGGGTGATAGCGGCGTTCCACGCGGATCTTCTCCGGCCCGTTCTGCGAGCGTCGCCTCAGGTGTCCGACTCGTCCGGCTACCTGGGCATTCCGCTGTTCATCGGCCTTCTGGCACTGGCTGTGTTGTGGCGCAGGCTCGGGATCGTCCGATTCGCGCTCGGGTGCGCCTGCGCTGCGTTCCTTGTTTCGCTCGGTCCGCGCCTCACAGTTGACGGGCACACCTTGGGGATCTGGCTCCCAGAGGCGCTCTTCGAGCACGTCCCTGTTCTTGTCGACCTCGAGCCGGTCAGGATCACGGGCATCGAGATGCTCTTCCTGGCCATCGTGCTGGCAGTCGGCCTCGACCGCACGAGGACTTGGATAAGCGAGAACTCTCAGAGCTCGCGCCCGGGTTCGCGACATGGAGCCGAGCCCCGGGTCCGCAATGTGGCGTCCCGGGTCCGATCGGACCCGGGCCTGCGTACCGTTGTGCTGCTCGTCCTGGTGGTCGTCGCCTTCGTCCCGCTCCTGGACCAGTTCCCCGTGGTCCAAGAGCAGCGGGCGATTGCGCCGCAGCTGACGGCATCGCTCGCGCGTTCGGTTCCGAACGGCGGTGTCGTGCTCGCTTTTCCTTACCCGCGTGCGCACAACGACGAGCCGATGCTCTGGCAAGCAGTCGACGAGATGAGCTTCCGGCTCGTCGGCGGTTATGCGCTCGTCCCCGGAGCAATGGGTCACGGCGGCTATTACATCGCACAAGGCCGGGAGTTGAGCGAGCTGTCGTCAATCCTCACTGCTTCCTCCAGTTCTTCCAGTGTGCGACTGGGGAGCGCCTGTCGTTCCCTTGAGGCGGTGGCTCGCGAATACGGGGCTGAGGCGCTGGTTCTTCGCACGAGCCCAGGAGCGGTGCGCACTCGCGGGATCGAGCTGCTCACAAAGCTCCTGGGGCCGCCCACCGCGAGCTTTGAGGCCGGCGCGGTCTGGTACGACCTGGGCGGCCGGATGCCCGCTCGGAGCTGTCCGCCCGTCGCCTAGAGGCACGCCGACCAAGTGCCTGGCTCGTGTTTCTCACTGCCTGAGTGGAGAAAGCTCGGGACCGACTCGACACCGCCGTGTCTCGATCGGTGGATTCACCCGCAGCCACGCCCACGAAGCGGCTTCGCTCAAGCAGTCACCGGGATGGGCCGATATAGATAAATGAGCTAGCCATGCGTGCACGACCCCCAGCGCCCCCCTGGCCTGGGGGTCGTTGCACAAGCAGACACCCGGTCAACCGCTGTAGACCTCAAAAGCGGGCCGGGCTGGTCGCCAGCGGGCGAGCTCCCTTGCGCTCGCACCTTTGGGTCTCCGACCTGCAACTTGGGCCTCGGGGGACAGGAATGACGAGCACGTGCTCGGCGAACTCCCCCGGAAGACGGCGTGAACCTGCGCTTCCGAGGGAGGTTGCCACGGCGTCCTTACAAAACGGGCGCGTCCAGCCTCGTCGAAGAGGCCTCCGCCTCCTTGCGGACGCTCGACATCGACAGGATCCAGTACAGAACACCGGCGACAATCATGCCGAAGATCCAGCTGAAATCGGCGCCGTTCGTGGCGTTCGAAATCGGGGATGTGTAGTTCAGCGGGTAGTAGTACGCCGCATCGATCCACATCATTGCCCCGAACATGCCGGCCGCCAGGGACACGAGCGCCTTCCAGTTGAAGCCACCGTTGCGCCAGTACAGACCGCCTCGTTTCTCCGCCAATGAAAGGACGTCATAGCGACCACGGCGAAGCAGGTAGTCGACCAGGAGGATCCCGAACCAGGGTCCCAGCCAGACCACGATGTAATCGAGGAAGCCCGACAGGTCTGTGTAGAAGTTGCCTTTGAAGATCACGAGGGCTGTCACAGCACCTGAGATGACGGTGTCGACGAGCACGCAGCCCCACCTCTTGAGCGGGATCCCGATCGCCTGGAGCGTGACTCCGGAGGAGTACATGTCGATCGAGTTGATCGCGAAGAGCTGTGGAAGCGCCAGGATCAAGAAGGGCCAGAAGAACCAGCTGGCGAAAGCCGCCGGAACTGCAGCAGCTGCTGTGACCTTCGGGCTCACTAGATAGGCGGCCGCTCCGAGGAGCTCGAGCAGGATCGACGGGATCGCCCCACCGAGCGTTGCGGCCCAGAAGGTCGTCGCCTTGGGGGTGTCCCGGGGTAGGTAGCGCGAGTAGTCGGCGGCGTTCTCGGTCCAACCCAACCCACCGGCGGAGACGATGAGCACCACACCGGTCGTCCAGAGCCACCATGAGGTGTGCTGGTGCAAGCTCGTCACGTGGGCGTGCGGGATGACGAGGATTGCCATCACGATGAACACGACGATGAACACGTAGGACAAGTACCGCAGCACCTTGGTGATGGTCGCGTGGCCGAGGAAGGGAGCTATGAACTGCACGGCCACCGCGCAGATGATCACGATGACCTTCGCGGCCGTGTTGAGGGCCGTTCCCTCTCGGCTGAACATCGCCTCGACGATGAGCACGACTATGACGAGACCCTCGATCTCGAAGCCGACCTGGGTGATCCAGTTGAACAGGGAAGGAGCACGGTTGCCGTTGCGGCCAAAAGGAGCCCGGCTGACCATGAACGCCGTCGTGCCCGTCTCAGGCCCGGGGAGGCTTGCTATCCCAAGCAAGGAGTAGAAGATGTTGCCGATGAGGATCGCCCACACCGCTTGCCAGAACGAGAGCCCGAACGAAACGATCAAGGCCCCGTAGACGAGGAACTCGACGTTCCACATCGCGCCGGCCCACATCCAGAAAAGACCGGCCGGGCGCATCTTCCTGTCCGACTCCGGGATCAGCTCAATGCCACGCTGTTCCAGCTTGCCCATCTGGTAGCCCTCGGTGCTTGGGGGAGCATCGAGGGCTAGGGCCCCTGCGCTGCCGCCCATCACAACACCGGCGCCCTCCCCTGGCGTCATATCGTCCATAGCCTCTCCATTCGCTTGACGCTGCTGATAAGCCCCATTCCACAAACCCCAACGTCGCTACCTGAACCAGGTGCGACCGAGGCCATGTGCCTCGTCAAGATTGTCCCACGCGTTGTCGCGTGTCGTGAGTCTTTTCCACGTCACACCTGGACCGGTGAGCCTCGCGGCTTGTTGCTCAGCTGGATAGGCCCGCTTCTGCCGCATGCCGCGTGGTCGCATCGGGAGGGGGAAGACAGCGGGCCGGGCCATCCGGGTGCAGGAAAGGCCCCGCCCTGTCGTTTTGACGGGGACCACACGCGCCTGGTCGCCGTCCTGGGCTCCCGACCGCCACGAAATGTAGGCTGCGGGCGCACCAGCGGGAAGACGCCTCGGCCGGTTAGGGCCGAACGACCCTGTACACGCGTTCGCAAAGTTTGCATTCTTGGAAATGAGCCGGTGACCCGGGCCTTCCCGGTCGGCACAACGGATGAGATGGCCGGCGGTAGTTGACGGTCATCCCGAGAGGAGACAGAGGTCATGAGCAGGATGAAGAGGTTGTTGAGCGTGTTCGTCGCTTTCACGATGGTCGGCGCTGTCGCAGTCGGCGCCGCGAGCAGTGTGTCCTCGAGCGCAAGCACGAAGACGGCGGCGGCGGCCCCGGGTAGCCAGTGGACCAAGAGCCACCCGTTCAAGGCGGCGTTCATCTACGTCGGAGCTCCGAGCGATGCTGGCTGGACCCATGCCCATGACGTCGGCCGCCTCGAAGTGCAGAAGTACTTCGGTGGGCGCGTCCAGACCACGTACAAGGAGGACGTACCCGAGGGACCACAGTGCTCAGAGGTGATCACGCAACTGGTTGACGCCGGAGCGAACATCATCTTCGCCACTTCGTACGGTTATCAGCCGGAGCTGGTCACAGCCGCCGCCAAGTACCCGAACGTGCTCTTCGAGCAGGCTACGGGCACCACGGTGACCAAGACCCTTTCCGAGTACTACGGGGCCGGTGAGGACGGCGACTTCCTGTCTGGAATGGCAGCCGGCGCAGCGTCGGTCACGGGCAAGATCGGTTTCGTGGCTCCCTATCCGATCCCGGAGGTCATCCGGGAGGTCGACGCGTTCACCATGGGCGCGCAGCTGATGAACCCGAAGGCGACGGTCAAGGTCGTTTGGACGAACACCTGGTTCGGCCCGGCGACGGAGAGAACGGCTGCTGAGGCCCTCGTCGCTGCTGGCGTGGACGTGCTCGGCGACGGCCAGGACAGCCCGACGACCGGTCAGGTGGCAGAGGCTCACGGCCTGAAGTGGACCGGGTACGACTCCGACCAGGAGAGCTTCGCCCCCAAGGCCTGGCTCACCGCGACGACTTACAACTGGGGCCCCTACTACATCCAGGAAGTCAAAGCGGCAATGAACGGCACCTGGAAGAGCCACTTCTGGTACGGCAGCCTGGCCGATCACTTCGTGATCATGGCCCCGTTCGGCCCGTCGGTCACGGCCGCGACTCGCAAGGCGATACTCGCCAAGGAGGCCGACATCATCAAGGGGACGTTCGACCCGTTCACCGGACCCATCATTGAGCAGAACGGGACTGTGGGCGTGAAGGCCGGCGTGACCCTCACGGTGATGCAGAAGTACTCATTGAGCTGGTTCGTAAAGGGCGTCATCGGCAACCCGAAGGGCTAACGCGCTCCATGACCAACTCCGTGCTTGACGCTGGGAACGAACAGACGGCTCCTGTCGTAGGTCCGAACCCGGCGTCAAGCCTCTCGGCCAATGCCCCCGGCGGAGTGCCGGGGGCATTGGCCGTGGAGGTCATCGACATGACGAAGCGCTTTCCCGGCGTCGTCGCGAACGATCACGTGTCGTTCCAGGCTGCCGCTGGTGAGGTGCACGCACTGCTCGGTGAGAACGGAGCTGGCAAGACCACGTTGTGCAATCTCCTCATGGGCTTGTACCGCCCCGACGAGGGGAAGCTGTTCATAGGCGGCCGCGCCGTGCGCTTCCACTCCCCGAAAGATGCCCAGGACGTGGGCATCTTCATGGTCCACCAGCACCTGCGTCTCGTGGAGAGCATGACGGTGGCGGAGAACGTTGTGCTCGGATGGTCAAAGCCGCGAAAGCTGCGCTTCGCCCCGCGCTCAGTCGAGAAGGCTGTCGCCGAGGCGGCCGATCGTTTCCAGATGCCCGTCGACCCGCGGGCGAGGATCTGGCAGTTGTCGCTGGGAGAACGCCAGCGGGTCGAGATCCTCAAGGCCCTCTACCGCGGTGCAAGGATCCTCATCCTCGACGAGCCGACCACGGTGCTCACGCCCCAGGAGACCGATCAGCTCTTCTCCTCTGTGCGGGACATGGCTGCCGCCGGCAGGACCGTGATCTTCATCTCCCACAAACTGCCCGAGGTCCTTGCGGTCGCTGACCGTGTGACGATCCTGCGCCAGGGCCGTTCGATCACCACCGTCCCGACAGCCGGTACCGACGCCGACCAGCTGGCCGGCTTGATGGTGGGGCGGGAAGTCTCCCTCGAGGCGACTGCCAAGCTCACGGAGGATCCTGGTCCGGTCGTTCTCGAGCTGCAGGGCGTTTCTGCGCGCGGCGACCTCGGCACCGATGCACTGAAGGACGTCACGCTCCAAGTGAGCAGCGGCGAGATCCTCGGCATCGCCGGCGTCGCAGGCAATGGCCAACGCGAGCTTGCCGAGGTCATCACGGGGCTGCGAGCGACCACGGCGGGCAAGATCAGCATCGGCGGCACGCAACTTCCCGCGGGCGATTCCCGTGCGGCCATCGATCTCGGGGTTGCCTACGTGCCCGAGGACCGGATGGGCACCGGTATCTCACCCAACCTTTCCATCGCCGAGAACTTGATGTTGAAGTCCTACCGGGGAAAGACGATGCGCGCCGGCCCGCTGCTTTCGAGCCGGAAGGCGAACGCCAACGCGAAGGAGATGATCGCGCGTTTCGACGTCCGCGCACCGGGACCACGCACGCTTGTCCGGCAGCTCTCGGGCGGAAACATCCAGAAGGTTCTCCTCGCTCGTGAGCTGTCTTCTGAGCCGCGAGTCCTTGTGGCCGCCTCACCCACCCGCGGCCTCGACGTCGGAGCGACCCAGTACGTGCGGCGCGTTCTCGCAGAAACGGCCCAGCAAGGCGTCGCCGTCGTCATGGTGAGCGAGGACCTGGACGAGATCTTCGAGCTCTCGGACCGCATTGCGGTGTTCTACAACGGCCGGATCGTCGGGATCGTCCCCGCGGCCGGCGCGAACCGTCAACAGATCGGGCTGATGATGGCTGGAGCGGCATGACAGGCCCGCTGCGGATCGAGCGCCGCCTCGACACTCCGAAGTGGCTGAAAGTCGCCGTGCCACTCGTGTCCCTCGTCTTGGCTGCGATCATCGTCGGCATTCTCTTGGCCGCGACTGGCCACAACCCGTTCTCGACGTATCACCAGATGTACTCGGCCTCGGTCACCGCCGACGGGGCCCTCACGGCCACGTTCGTGTACGCCACGCCGATGCTGTTCACCGGGCTGTGCGCCGGCTTCGCCTTCCGGATGCGGACCTGGAACATCGGTGGTGAGGGCCAGCTGTACATGGGTGCCGTCGGGGCCTCGGCGACTGGCCTCGTGCTGGGGGACTGGCCCCGCCCGTTGCTCATCATCGCGATGGTTCTCGGCGGTGCCTTTGCCGGGATGGTCTGGGCAACCATTCCGGCTCTCCTGCGCGCGTACCTGCGCACCAACGAGATCCTCACATCGCTCATGCTCAACTACGTCGCCGGCTTTTTCATGTACTACCTGATCTACGACAGTGACTCTTACTGGCGGGACCTCACCACACCCGGGGCGTCGGTGTTCCCGACCGGCAAGACGCTCGGCGCGAACGCATCGTGGCCCGGGATCGCAATCGGGACCTTCACGCTTCCCATGGGCTTCATTCTCGGCGTCGGCCTCGCCGTCGGCCTGCTCGTGCTCATCCGCTCGACCCGCTACGGATTCGAGATGCGGGTGATGGGCGATTCGCCAGCCGCAGCCAACTACTCCGGTATCCGCACCAAGCGGAAGATCGTCTCGGTGATGGCCATATCGGGTGGCATCGCCGGAATCGCCGGCTCCAGCCAGATCGGCGACTTCGGGCACGTGCTCGATCCCCGCGGGCTCCAACAAGCGCAGTATGGATACACCGGCATCGTCGTCGCGGCCCTCGCTTTGTACAACCCCCTCGCCGTCGTGCTGGTGTCGCTTCTGATCGGCGGCCTCACGAACGCAGGCTTCGCCCTCGAGGGTCCTTCCTTCCCGACCGGTCTCGTCGGCACCATGGAGGGGATCATCCTCTTCACCGTGCTAGGTGGCGAGATCCTCGCCCGTTACCGGATCGGCCTGCGTCGCCGCACGGTTGCGCCGGCGGGCGCAAGCGCGGCAGTCGAGACGGGCGCGTCGTCATGAACTCGAACATCGTCCTTGCCGTGTTCGTCTCGGCGATCGCATTCGGCACTCCGCTCGTCCTTGCCGGCCTCGGCGAGCTGCTCGCGGAGCGTTCGGGCGTCCTCAACCTCGGTGTCGAGGGCATGATGCTCATGGGGGCAGTGAGCGCGTTCTGCGTCTCGCAGAAGATGCACGGGCCTACTTGGGTGGTACTGCTGCTCGCGGTGTTCGCCTCCATGGTGGCCGGCTCCGCCATGGCACTCATACACGCGTTCTTGTCGATCACGATCCGGGTGAACCAGATCGTCTCAGGTCTCGCGATCACGATCTTCTCCGGCCTGATAGGTCTGTCCTCCTACCTCGGGCAGGTCTGGAACATCGGCGGCGTGGCCGGGAAACATCAGTTCAACGGAATCGACCTGTTCGGTCTGCAGAACCTGCCGATCGTCGGGCCGCTCATCTTCAACCAGGACGCCTTCGTCTACGCCTCGTGGGTGCTCGTCATCGCCGTCTTCTACTACCTGTACCGCACCCGGCCAGGCCTTTATCTGCGGGCGGTGGGCGAGAACCCGTCGGCTGCCGATGCGATGGGTATCAACGTGACCGCCTACCGGTACACGCACACGCTCATCGGCGGAGCGCTCGCAGGGCTCGGAGGCGCTTACTTCACGCTCGCCCTCGCCCCCATCTGGACCGACGGTCTCACCGCTGGCGACGGGTGGATCGCCATCGCCCTCGTCATCTTCGCCTTCTGGCGCCCCGACCTGCTCGTGCTCGGGGCCTACCTCTTCGGTGTCTTCTCTGCGCTCGGACCGACACTTCAGACGCGGGGGATCACGGTCCTTCCGTCGGAGTTCTACTCCGCCCTGCCGTTCCTCATGACGGTCATCGCCCTGGCCGCGGCCTCGACAAGCTGGGCCAACCGGCGCGTCGGGACACCGGCATCACTTGGAATCCCCTACACGCGTGAGGAAGGTTGAGCTCTTCCTCGACCACGCGCCGGACCCAACGTGGCCTCGACACCGGAGTCGACAAGCGATAGCCGGCCTCTGACGCTTGCCACAGCTCGCCCTGTGCCCGTCCACCGAGCCGCACTGTGCCGATCGAACGACGCATCTGACCGGCGACCGGAGCGACCAGTGGCAGGGGGCCAATGAGTCCCGTCTGACGATCCACGCGCGAGCTCAGTCGTCGGCTCTTGTGAACGTCCCGGACCGAGTCGTGAATCTGTCCAGGACAGGGCGCAGAACCTCGACGCCAAGGCCGGGGCCGGTGGGAACGGTGATCGTGCCGTCGCGGAGCACGAAGGGGGCAGTTATGTCCTGGTGGAAATAACGGTCCGTGGCGGAAATGTCGCCCGGCAAGGTGAAGCCGGGCAGCGAAGCCAGGGCGAGGTTCGCGGCTCGGCCGAGACCGGTCTCCAGCATGCCGCCGCACCACACGGGGACGTTCTTTGACACGCACACATCGTGCACGGCGCGTGCCTCGAGGTAACCCCCGACGCGTCCCGCCTTGATGTTCACGACCGAGCACGCGCCGAGGGAGATGGCCGTGGCGGCGGTCTGTGCGGAGATGATCGACTCGTCCAGGCACACCGGTGTCGCGATCTGGTCCGCGAGCTGTGCGTGGCCGATGAGGTCATCTTCGTCCAAGGGTTGCTCGATGAGGAGCAGGGAAAACCGGTCGAGCTGGGCGAGGTGACCTATGTCACTGCGTCGGTAGGCCGAGTTCGCGTCCACCTGTAGCATAAGGTCGACTCCGAAGCGGTCCCTGACCGCTCCGACCGGAACCAAGTCCCAGCCAGGCTGAATCTTGAGCTTGACCCGCCGGTAGCCGGCGTCGAGGTACTCGGAGACGCAGTCCAGGAGCTCGCCGACGGAGCTCATGATGCCGACTGCGACTCCCGGGGTCACTGCGTCGGAGACACCACCAAGGAAGCTGGCGAGAGAGATGCCCGTCACGCGCAGCTGCGCGTCGAGCACGGCCATCTCCAAGGCGGCCTTCGCCATCCGGTGGCCCTTGAACTCGCGGAGGACAGGCTGAACGTCAACGGCGGTGAGATCAGGCGCACGGAGGAGTTTCGGCCCGAGGTAGCGCCCGAGCGTGAGCCAAGCCGCATCGAGGTACTCCGAGGAGTAGAGGGGATCTGAACCGGCGACGCACTCACCCCAACCTTCGCCGTCGTCGGACTCCACGCGGACCAGCAGCGCCTCACGGCTGGACTCGGTTCCGTGCGCACTGCGGAAAGGTGACACCAGCGGCAAGCAGACACGACGCAGCTCGATAGCGCGCAGGTTCACGGCTGAGCCATCGTGTTGTCGAGCATCGTGTACGCGAGCAAGACGAGCGGCAGGAGGCACGCGAGCTCGATGACGATCGCCGTCCATGTGCCCGGGCGTGTGACCTTTGCCACAGCGACAAGGGCCGGGAACGCCCACGTGAGCAGGCGCGGCTTGAACCCGAGGTTGCTGCTCGCAAAAAGCACCACGACAACACCGAGGCAATAGGGGTTGACGCAAGCGGGGAGTCTGGCTCGCCAAAGCACCCGCGCCCCCGCCACTACGACCGCCAGTCCCGTCCCCTCCAACCAGGCGGGACCCTGGAACCCGATCCGCCCCAGGTGTGCCAGAAGGCCGAGAAGTGACCGACCGAAATCGACCGGCACCCCCCCGGCCTGGTGCTGGACGTGCCACCAGAAAAAGACATCGTGATAGCGCGCCGCCAGGAATATCAGGAAGGCGACAAAGCCGGTCGGCGCCAGGAACACGGCGTGCAGCGCACGTGGGGGCTCACGGTTTCGAAGCGCTTGGACGGCCGGCACAGCCGCTGCGAACGCGAGTGGCAAGGCGAGCGGGCTTGTGGCGGTTGCGAACGCCCCCAGGACCCCCGCCCGGATCCACCTCCTTCGGACCATGAGGAGCAAGCTGCCCGCCGTAAGGGCCAGCGCGACGCATTCGCAGTACAGGAGCCCCCACGAGATCCCCATACCGGGAAAGAGGATGAAGAGCACTGCGGCGTTCCAGCCGGTCGCCTCGTTGACAAGGACCGTGCCCAGCTCGAGGACGATCAGCGTCGCGACCGCGCCGGCGAGGATCGACACGACCAGGCCGGCAACGGGTGCAGAGAGGCCGAACAGGGTGAACAGACGGATGACAACTGGGAACACCGGCATGAAGCCAGCCGCGCTGTAGCTGAGGCCACTGCCCACGCGCGGAGCGAGCGGCGCATGGCCGTGGACGGCAATCGCGAGGTACCGGTTCGAATCCCACGAATGTAATGGCCCGGGGATGTTCGAGCCGTAGCTGACGTGCGCTGAGAGCACATCGGCGACGAGGAGAGCGATCCGCACCGCCGCGTAGACACCGAGAAGGCCGATCTCCGGTGATCGCATAATCCGCGCTGCGCGGCGGAAGGCACCTTGAGGGCTCGCGCTCGGTTCGCGGTTCGGGTCTGAGTCTCGATGGGCCGGGGCCGCGTCCACGACGTTCACGGCAACACCGCTCCGGCGGGGGTCGGGGTCACCTCCGTCGCCGGGCACGGCCAGATTCTGTCCCGTCGGGAGCGTCCCTGCCTGTCGCGGGCTTTGCCCAGGGCGATCCCGGATCCTGGTGAGGCAAACGCCCGGTTCGGGTGACGATTCCCGACGTGTGCAGCGCCCTAGCCTGCGTGAGGTGGCCGGGTTCAAATTCCGATGGGTGCGCGCTCGCAGGCGCGTGTGGAGGATCGCCCTCACCATCGTCGCGGCAGGAGCGATCGCTGGTTGCCAGGCTGTCGCGTCCCAGAACCGGCACGTGACGACGAGTACGTCCGCGACCACGACCACGAGCGGTCCGGCGATCACCACGACGAGCGAGCCTCCGCCGACGACGCTGCCCGCGTCCCGACCGCGTCCGAGTCTGCGCCTCGACGATGGGTCACTTGGCAATCGGGCCACCCGGTTGGCGTGCTCGCTTCTGGGTCGGGCGCAGATCCACGATGAGTTCGGCGGTCCCGTCGGTCCTGCAACGCCCGCATACCCGTACTGCCAATGGCTGGTCGGCAGCGACGCTTTCCTGGCGTTGTCCGTGGAGCCACGGACCTCGTTCCAAGACGCCACCCAGTACGTGACCACTTTGGAGAGCGTGCGCGGCCTCGGCCAACAGGCGATGGTCGCCAATAACAGATACCTCTACTTCACTGCGGCGGGCACGACGTACTGGTTGCTGTGGCAACAGGTCGGCGACTTCTCGCAGCTGCACACGGCCCAGCTCGTGGCCCTGGCACAAGATGTGCTCGCGCGTGCCCGGCGCGAAGCGGCCTGGGCTACGCGGGCGCCGGTGCCGGGCCCGCCCGGGCCACCTATCTATTTCGCCGGGGACTCGACTGCGGCCGGGCCCGAGTGGGCCTGGGACACCTACCATGTGACATCGCCGGAGTTGAGGACCCTGGCGGAGTACCAGGTCGGCTCTGGCCTTGTGAGCCCTGAGTACTTCGACTGGCAGCGTCATCTGCTCGCCGTCGTCGCCGCGCGGCGGCCCAAGCTTGTGATCTACATGGGAAGTGCCAACGATGGGCAGGACCTGATCGTCGACGGTACCTTCCAGCCTGTCGGGAGCCGGTTGTGGAGGAAGGCCTATGCCGACAGGGTCGCAGGGATCATGACCACGCTCGTCAATGAAGGCTCCGAAGTGCTCTGGATCGGCGAGCCGGCAATGCAGGACCCCCAGTTGTCGGAGTACATGCGAGTGATCGACCAGGTCTGTGCACAGCAAGCCGCCAGGCACCACGGGGTCACATTCATCAATCCAGGCGCCGTTCTGAACGGTCCTAAAGCCAGCTACGAGAGTGCCGTCTTGATCCATGGCCGGGCTACCGTCGTGCGCCTTGACGGCGTGCATCTCAACATGGCGGGAAGTGTCCTTCTTGCCGACTACATAGCCTTTTATGTGGCTCGGATTATCAGCGCCCGCACGGCAGGAAAGAGCAATCGTCCGAATCCTGAGGCTCCCTCGGGTGTCCCTGTTCTTCACTTGACGCAGCAGTGAGACGCACAGTTGGCAGGGTTGCCTGCCGTCGATTGCCGGAGCATGGACGTCCACATAAGAGGTGCCCGACTTGAACCAGCGACGGCGTGGAGGAGACATTTTTCGAGTGCCGCGGATGGCGCGGTAGCGACGGACGGTCGTCACGGGGCGAGCCGAACACTGCCGTCACGCCCGCAATCAAGAGGCGGATGAGCCTGGGAAAATGCAGTGGCAGTGATAGTTTTTGGAGATGCAAAAGTCCAGATCAGCTGTAGGGGCGGCCCTCGCGATCGTGTCAGTATTCGTGACTCTGGTTGCATGTGTCCCGCCGTCTGTCGCGACAGTTCCGCTCACCGTCCGCAGTGGTGGTATCGCGAGTTCGACTCGAACGCGTTTTGGCACACTCGTCCCGCATGTCGCATTGGCTCCGAACGTTGTCACGGTCAATGCCTCCACTGTGGCTGCCGATCTTCTCAGTGCTTCGAGCGATGGCAGCACGTACGTCTTCAAGAGCGTGGCCGGCTCGCTCAGCCAGCTGGCTCCGGGCAAGGTGATGTTGCTGCAGGGCTACGCAGTGGCCGTGGTTGTCTCGGTGAGTCATTCCGGGTCTCGCCTTACCGTGACCACGCGGCCAGCCGCACTCACCGACATCTTCAAGACCGCGGACATCAACTTCTCCGAGCCGATCGACTTCGCCAACACGTTCGGAACGCTCGCGCCCGGATCGCCGCCTTCGGACGCCACCAGCGAGGCGAGATCCCTTGCGCCGCAAGTGGCTCTGGTCACCTCCGGTAAGCCTGTTGTCCCAGATGTCGGCCTGTCCTACGTAGGCAAAGCGACGAACGATTTCTCATACCGCATCTCGGTGAGCCCCACCCTGTCCCGACTCAACTGGGCAATACAGGGATGCGTCGGAGCGTCCTTCATCACGGGTCAATCGTGCGTGCCAGGTAAGAGCGCAGGCGGGCTGACGTTGGAAGCGACCCTGTCTGGCTATATCGCGAAGGCAAACCTCTCCGGCAACTTCGATATCGTCAACGGCCGCAATGTGCGCAGCAAGTTCTCGTTCCTGTCCGTAGGGGGCGTCAGCATTACCTACCAGATCCTCGACCCGAGCAAGGGCGACTTCAAACTCCCCGTTCTCCGCTTGCCGATGACTTTCAACATTCCCTTTGCCATAGCAGGGGTCCCGATGCTGCTGAAGGTCTCGTTCGCTTTGCTCGTGAATGTGGCTCTTTCGAGCAAGAACTCGACGGTTCGGGGCGGCGAGACGCTGACCTACGGGGGAGCGGAGGCCGTGACCGAGTCGGGTGGCTCGGACTCGGGTGCGACGAACCCGATGAATGTGAAAGGTTCTTTCGTCACGAGCAAGTCGTCGGTCACCCTGTCGTCGGCCGCGGTCGAGGTCGCCTCGCAGATGAAGGTCGGGTTCGGGCCGGGTCTGGCAGTAGCGAACATTCTCGGCTACGGGGACGTGATCGTCGCCATCGGCCAGAGAACTGGGACCCTCGTGGCAGGACTGCCGTGCTCGGCCTTTTATCTGAGCGTCTCCGGCCACGCTTATATGGAGGCTCAGGTTGCCGTATGGAGGATTGCCTCGAAGCCTGTGGAGCTCTTCTCGAAGAATTACACCGACCCACGAGCGGAGTGCTGAGGCTGGCGCTCTCGGAGTAGCGCCCGTTCGCCGGGCACAGTTTCTGCACATGGTTCAGGACGCGACCTTGAACTTGACGCGGGCGTCGGGGAAACTTGGGCAACGGTCAAGATCCTTGCGGGTCCGGGACCGTCTCGTCCTCGGCGGGCCGAGACGGTGTCGTGGGCCGCACGGTCCCCGGTTGGGGGATGGCGTAGTGGGCGCCGGTAACCTCGAGCTGAGTTCTGCCGGCAATGGGGAAGACGGGAGACTGGGGAGAGATCGTCGCCCACGGGCGGGCAGGCGAAAAAGGGGTGGGAGGTATCCGATGATCACGGACAAGTCGTCGACTCCGCGGCCGGGTGGTGCGGATCAGCTCAGGCCGTTGGCCTCGCAACCTTTGCAGGCCTCTCCGGGACGTCGCAGCGCGGCCGCAGCGCTCTTTCCGCTGATCCGCAACCTGCTGGGCGATCGGACCCCTGTTCGGTTCGAGCTCTGGGACGGGAGCTCCATCGGGCCTGAGGACGGCGCCGGCACCATCCATGTCCGCTCCGCCGACGCGTTGCGACGCATCCTCTGGGCCCCGGGCGAGCTCGGCGTCGGCCGCGCCTACGTCGCGGGCGACATCGAGGTTGAAGGTGACATCGTCGCCATGCTCGCAAGCCTGCACGAAGTTGCACCCCGGGACCTGCGGACGGGCTTGCGCGCTCTGCCGGCGGCCTTCAGCGCCGCTTATCACGCCGGTGCCATAGGCCTTCCCCTGGCTCCGCCGCCCGAGGAGGCCCGCGTCGCAGGGTTCCGGCACTCCCGGCGTCGGGATGTCCAAGCGGTCACTCACCACTACGACGTCGGCAATGAGTTCTATGAGCTCGTGCTCGGGCCGTCCATGACCTATTCGTGCGCACGCTTCGCCGATCCGGAGATGAGCCTGGAACAGGCCCAGGAATCAAAGCACGACCTGATCTGCCGCAAGTTGGGCTTGCGCGAGGGCAAGCCATTGCGACTGCTGGATGTAGGTTGCGGCTGGGGATCGATGGCGATGCACGCCGCAGCCAGATGCAACGCGACCGTCGTCGGCATCACCTTGAGCGAGGAGCAGGCCGGCCACGCGAGAAAGCGCGTGGCCGAAGCAGGTCTCGGTGACCGTGTGGAGATCCGCGTGCAGGACTACCGGGATCTGAGAGGGGAGCGTTTCGACGCCATTTCCTCGATCGGTATGTTCGAGCATGTCGGCAAGGTCCGCACGGGCGAGTATTTCGAGACTTTGCGCGGTCTCCTCGAGCCGGGGGGAAGGCTGTTGAACCACGCCATCTCCGAACAAGGGGGATCGAAGCTCGGGTCTTGGAGCTTCTTCGGCCGCTACGTGTTTCCCGACGGCGAGCTCATCGACGTGGGCGATGTCGTGTTGGCGATGGAGCGCGCCGGGTTCGAATGTCGTGACGTGGAATCGCTCCGGGAGCACTACGCCCTCACCCTGCGCTGTTGGGTTGCGAACCTGGAAGCCAACTGGGAGGCGGCCGTCAAGCAGGTCGGCCTCGCCCGCGCGCGGATCTGGAGGCTGTACATGGCCGGGTCGGTCATCGGCTTCGAAAGCGCCGGCATCTCCGTGCACCAGGTCCTAGGCGTTGTGCCAGAGGACGGCAGGAGCAGCATGCCGCGCACCCGATCCACCTGGGGCTGAAAGGCCTTGGAGCTCTTCACGGGCTGGCTCAAGTTCCGGGAGTTGTAAACGGCGGTCGAACCGTACTGTCCGACTTGTGACAATACCGGCCTTTGGCCATCCTGAACTACTGACCGATGCCCTCCTGACGAGGGTCTTTCGGCCCTGGTCTGTTTCCCCGGCGAACCGTTAGCTGGATCCATGTGTGCAGATGCAAGAGCGCGGCGAGGCGGGGAGGCCTGATGTCCAAGTTCTCGAGGCGATCGTTTCTCGGCGGGAGCGCGGCGGTAGCGGGCGGGTTGCTGGTGGCGGACCACCTGCGTTTCCTGGAACCGTCCACCGGCGACCTCGTGAGCTCCGAAGAGTTCCTGACAGGCAAGGAGGTCGTCTACCGGACCGGCCACTCCAACAACTGTGACGGCGCTTGTGGGCACCTCGTCCACGTCACAGACGGGCGCGTGACCATGATCGGCCCGGCGAGCTGGGGGACGACCACAGTCTCAGGAGAGCCGGCGCCGACCTTCCACCCGCGGATCTGCCTGAGAGGCCTCTCGCAGATCTCTAACACCTACAGCCCGGACCGCATCAAGTACCCCTACAAGCGGGTGGGGCCACGAGGATCGGGCAAGTGGCAGCGGATCAGCTGGGACGAGGCAACCACGCTCATTGCCACGAACTTCAAGCAGATTCAAGAGAAATACGGGAAGACGTCTGTCTGGATAGCGCCTTACACGGGCTCTCTCGCGTTGATCGAGGGCGTCGTCGGGGCGGGCTTCCGATTCGCCAGCGTCATAGGCGCCTCCGCGGGTGACTCCGAAGGAGACAACGAAGGCGACTCCGCGACCCCGGCGGGATGGAATTACGTCCTTGTCGACCCGACCAACCCCTCCAACGCCGGCGGGTTCTTCACTGGTCACGAGTCGGTCGACTTCATGAGCGCCGAGACGATCGTCTTCTGGGCCAACAACGTCGCTGAGACCTCCATCCCGGACTGGCGGATCATGTGCGATGCGAGGGACCAGAACGGCACCAGGCTCATCGCGGTGGACCCGCGCTTCACCGTGACTTGTGCCCAGAGCGACGATTGGGTGCCCATCAGGCCGGGAGCCGACACCGCCCTCATCGACGGCATCATCAACCAGGTATTCCAGAGCGGCACCTACGACGCCGACTACATCCGCGCCAGCACGGTGGGGCCTTATCTCATCGACCCGCGAACCGAGAAGTGGCTCCGCGCAAAAGACGTGATACCCGGCGCCAAGGACGACTACGTGGTCTTCGACGAGTCGGACAACACAGTCAAGGCGGCGAGTGACCCTTCGCTGAAGCTCGCGGCGATCCTCGGGACACACGCGGTGGCCGGTCTTAAGGCGCGGACCGCCCTCCAGGCGCTCGCTGACATGGCCGCGAAGTACACACCGGAGTACACCGCGAAGCTGACAGATGTGCCGGCCTCGCAGGTCGTCGCCCTCGGCAAGGTGTGGGGGTCGAGCAAGCCCCTCGCCGTGAGAGTCGGTTTCGGGCTCTCGCACTGGTACCACGGCGACTTGCACATGCAGGCGTTGTTGACCTTGCAGGCGATCACGGGCAACATCGGGGTCCACGGCGGGGGAGTGACCACATTCGCCGGTGGCATGGCGGCGACTTTCGCTCCCTTCGACCTGTTCGACTTCTGGGCGCCCAAGGGCACCAGCATCTACACCCTGCTCGAGCCGATGGACTTTTGCGACGCCGTCGAGCAGGGCAAGCCCTTCCCCGTGAAGGCCGCCTGGTTCCCGATCGACAACTTCGCCCAGCAGATGTCGGACCGGAACCGTGTCATCGCAGCCATGAAGCAGCTCGAGTTCATCGTCGTCTCGGACTACTCGCTGACGGCGACCGCCGACCTGGCGGATGTCGTGCTGCCCGCCTGCACGTACTTCGAGAAGACCGACCTTCTCTCCTCCAACAATTTCTACCTGCAGTACATGCCGAAGATCATCGACCCTCTCTTCGAGTCGAAGTCCGATCTCGACGCGATCAACATGATCGCCGAGAAGATGGGGTACGGGGAGTACTTCACCGAGACCCCCGAGGAGTACCTGAAACAGATGATGAAGCTCGGCCAGCCCGACGCCGACCCGTCGGTGAAGGGGCTCACCTGGGAGCGGCTCACGACCGAGGCAGTCCGCCTCAACACCGATCCGATGCCGTACGTCCCGTTCTTCAACCAGCAGTACCCGACCAAGAGCGGGAAGATCGAGTTCTACGTCGAGATGCTCGTCCCCTACGACCAGGCGCTCTGCGATCACAAGGAGCCCATCGAGGCTTCACCGACGAACCCGCTCTACGAGAAGTACCCGCTCGTCTTTCTCTCGACCCATACCAAGTTCCGCACCCATTCGCAGTTCGTCAACCTGCCGTGGCTGAAGGAGCTCAACAACGGCGGTGACGGCTTTTTGGAGATCAACCCCCGCGACGCCGCCCCCCGGGGTATCGCCGACGGCGACGTCGTGCGGATCTACAACGACCGGGGCCAGATGAAGGTCCGAGCCCGGCTCACCGAGTCGATGAAGCCCGGCGTCGTCAACTGTTACCAGGGTGGCTGGGACACGATCCGCGTCAAGCACTACATCGAGGGTCATCCGAACAACCTGACCCATCAGATCGCCAAACCCGCCCAGTCGCTCATCCCCAACTTCCCTTCGAACGCGGCGTACTACGACGTCCTCGTCCAAGTCGAGAAATCAGGAGCGTGATCGCCATGGCTGCCAAGAAGACCTCTGTTCCGCGCCACGTCATGGTGATCGACACGAACCGCTGCGTCGGCTGCTGGACGTGCGCGGTCGCCTGCAAGCAGATCAACAACGAGCCGCTCGGCTACTGGTGGAACCGGGTCCTCACGACCGCTCCCAACCAGTCGACGAGCGCGAAGGCACCGGCGAGCGACAACATCGACGTGCCTTACGGCACCTATCCCGACCTCGAGCTCGCCTACTTGCCCGTTGCCTGCCAACACTGCAACGACGCGCCCTGCGTGAAGGTCTGCCCGGTACAGGCGACCTTCCGCCGCGACGACGGCACGGTGCTCATCGACTTCAACCGGTGCATAGGTTGCCGGTACTGCATGGCGGCGTGCCCGTATGGAGTCCGCATCTTCAACTGGGGTGACGCCACCTTCGCCCCCGGCGGAGTCGTCGGCTACGGCAAGGAGTACTGGACCGGGGACCGCCTCGTGTTCACACCCGAGCGCCCGAAGGGCGTGGTCGAAAAGTGCACCTTCTGCGTGGAGCGCATCGACGTCGGAGAGCTGCCCTTCTGTGTCGAGGCCTGCCCGCTCGGCGCCCGCATCTTCGGTGATCTGAACGACCCGGACTCGCAGGTGAGCGAGCTCGTCAACAACGGCGGTGGCGAGCAGCTCCACCCGGAGCTCGGCACCGACCCGAACGTCTACTACCTCCCGGTCGCCAGGCGCGTGCCGGGCGAGAGCTGAGGAGGCGGCCATGGCCACAACAACCGCAGCGATTCCCGTCCGCTCGACACGTGCCTACCGGCCGATCTGGGGCTGGTACGCCGCGCTCGTCGTCCTCATGGCCTGGGGTCTCGCCGCGTGGATCTACGAGCTCCACTACGGGCTCGCCGCGACGGGCATGCGCGACGTCGTGTCCTGGGGGATGTACATCTTCACGTTCGCGTTCTTCATCGGCCTGTCAGCCGGAGGGCTGATCATGGCCTCGAGCGCGGAGGTGTTTGGCATCAAGGCGCTGAAGCCTCTCTCCCGCCTGGGCGTGCTGTCGGCCGCAGCGTGCGTGACGGTGGCGGCCCTCATGATCATCCCCGACCTCGGCCAGCCGTTCCGGGTCATCAACATCTTCATCCACCCGAACTGGACCTCGCCGCTCATATGGGACATCTTGATCATCACGGTCTACTTCGTTTTCTCGGTCGTCGACCTCTACGTCCTTCAGCGTCACGCCGCCGAGCCGAGCCGCTGGCGCAAGCGCATACGGGTGCTGGCCTATGTCGGGCTGCCCACGGCTGTCCTGCTCCACTCGATAACGGCCTGGATCTTCGGGCTCCAGATCGCACGGAGCTGGTGGAACACCTCGCTCATGGCCCCGCTCTTCGTCGTATCGGCGGTCCTGTCTGGCACGGCGCTCGTGACACTGCTGGCGCTGTGCGCGGAGCGCTTCGGAAAGGTCGAGCTGTCCGAGGACACGAGGAGGTGGCTGCGCGGCTTCATCATCGTCAGTCTCCTCGTCGACCTGTTCTTCGTCGGTGCCGACTACATCACCGTCCTGTGGGGCAACGTTCCGGCCGACCGCTCGGCACTCAACCTCGTGATGCCGGGAGGACCCTGGGCCTGGCTCTTCTGGGTCGAGTGGATCGTCGGAGGCATCGTCCCACTTGCCTTCCTGCTCGTGCCGCGCCTTAAGAAGATGCCGGGAGCACTCGGGCTCGCCTCGGTTCTGGTCATCATCGGCGTGTATGCCTTCCGCGTCGAGCTCGTGGTCATCGGCTTCATCAACCCCCTCACGCAGTACCCGCCGGGGAACGCCGTCGGCACCTACAACGCGCAGACGACCTCGTTCCAGCTCATCGGTCGTTATCACCCGACCTGGGTGGAGTACGGCATCATCGTCGGCCTGGTCGCGTTGTTCGCCGCCATCGTGACGATCGGCTACCGGAGCCTTCACGTGATGGAGCCGTTGCCGGCCAGGGGCCAACACCGCGCGACCGCGGGCATCGAAAGGAAAGCAAGCTCGTGACGGCCGGGACGCCCGTTTCCAACGGTGCGGGGGAGCATCGCCAGACGGCGCCCACCGAGCAGACCTCTGCGGTCCCCCCAGCCACCGACAAGCCGGACGCGGAGACGATCGTCGTCGCCGTCGACCTTCTCTCTCACTTCTGGAGCAGGCCGGTCGCCGACGAGGTAGCGAGCTGGGCGGCGGCCCGCGACCTCGAGGCCGAGACGGACAGCCGAATCTCGTCGGACCCTTTACGCGAGCCCGTAAGAGTGCCGGATCTCGAGGAAGCGCCCCGATTGCTCGACGAGTACGAACGCCTTTTCGTCGGCCCCGGCCAAGTGCCGTGTCCGCCCTATGAGTCGTTCTGGCGCGAGGACGTCCCCGTGGACATACGCCGGACCCTCATGGGACCGTGCACGGCCGAGCTGAAGCAGGTCTACTCGGACCTGGGGCTGCAGATGTCGTCGCAATCGGTCGAGTTGCCGGATCACATCGCCATCGAGCTCGAGGCCATGGCCTACGCGTTGTCTTTCGAGGAGACGGCGCCGTTGGCTCGCCGGATCTTCGAAGAGCACCTCGCCCGGTGGCTGCCGCGCCTGTGCCGGGCTGTCGCCCACGAGGCGGCGGAGGCCTTCTACCGAGACCTCGCGGTTCTCACGCTCGACTGGCTGGCTGCGATCAAGGGTCACTTCGCCCTCGCCGAAACGGGCTGATGCAGTCGCGGGAGATCCCTGTCGTCGTCATCTGTGGCGACGTCGGTGCCCCGCCAGTGCCTCTTCGCCCCGGGGAGCTTGCGGCCCGGTTGCGCCGCGAGCTGCCCGGAGTGACCGCGCTGCTTCTCGGCGAGATCTGTGAGACCCCGCAGGCCCTGAGTGAGGGACTTGCGGCCGCCAGGCCCAACCGTGTCGTCGTCGCTTGCCGGGCTGACCCGCAGCGAGACGGAGAACTACGGACACGTTTGCGGAGTGCGGGCGCGGCACCCGCCGGAACAGAGATCGTCGACCTCAAGACGGCGGACGGCTGCAGCGCGACCGTGGCCCTCGAGCAATCCGTCGCCCTTGTGAGCGCCGCGGTGGTGCGTGTCGCCGTGGCCGACGTCACCGCGCCGGTGAGGGAGCGGACGAGCTTGTTGGTCGGCGGAGTGACTCGCCGGTCTCTGCTGCGCGGCGTCAACACGGCTCGCCATTTCGTCGCGGTATGGCGACCGGAGCGCTGCACGACGGCAGCGGCCTGCACAGCCTGCGTTTTAGCCTGCCCGCACGGGGCGCTGCGTCAACAGGGCCGTCGAGTGGTCGTCGACGGCGATCGCTGCACGGGCTGCGGGGCATGTGTGGCTTGCTGTCGGAACGCCGCGCTCGTGCTTCCGGGCGCCGAGCTCGAAGGACTGGGCGCCGCTGCCGCAGTTCTTGGCGCGGTCGCCCGGCGGGACGGGTCCGTCGTCGGCGTCTCGATCGTCTGTCGCCACGCTGAGCCGGTGCCCCTGATTGGGGAGGCCTGGCTGGTGCTTCGGGTGCCGTCGGTCGAGATGGTGACGGCGGGGTGGATCCTGCAGCTCGTCAGTGCCGGAGTGAACGTCCGGGTCCTCGGTTGCAAGGACCAGGACTGCGAGACCCGCGCCAGCGATCTCGAGGGTTTCGTCCGCGCCCTCATGCAAGCGCTTGGGTTCTCGGAAGGAGAAGCGGCCTTCATAAAGGCCCCCGCGGGTCGGGAGTCGGCTCCGACCGCCTTGGCACCTTGGGGCGATGGGATCGAACTGCGAGAGCCCGAAGCGACCATGCAGGCGCTGTCGGCTCTGGGAGCACTCGGGCCGGCGCGGGCACCGTGGCGGGTGGAGGGCGCCGGATGCTCGCTCGGGGTGGTAGGCGTCGACCCGGCCGGTTGCTCGCTTTGCGAGGTTTGCGTGGGCGTCTGCCCGACGGGCGCCTTTGCGGCGGAGCAGAACGGCGGCGGAGTTCTCCATTTGAGCGTCGACTCGAGTCGCTGCAACGGTTGCGGGGCATGTGTCACTTCGTGCCCTGAGGCCGTGATAACCGTTGAGAGGGCAGCCGACGCGGGATTCCTGTCGAGAAGAGGCCAAGTAGTGGCCACGGGACCGGTTGTGAGTTGCGAACGCTGCGGCGTACCGCTCGTCGCCGGGCCCCAGCAGGCGGTCCTGCGCCGCCGCCTCGGCGGGTCGCACCCGAACTTGACGTCGGGATCGGCAAGGATCTGCGCCGACTGTCGGCTCGGCGGCCGGTCAGCGACGGGGAGCCGAAGCCGCGTCACATAGATGCCGGCCGTCCTTCCTCGTTTCTTCCCCACGTTGAGGCGTTTCCCATCGGCGTTGAGAGAGCCGTCACCGGCAGGCTCTCATCCTGTGGCGAGGACCTCCTCGATCCAGGAATAGGCCGCCACCGCAGCGGGAAAGCCCCGCGTGGTCACCGTGAGGGCAACGACGTGGAGCAGCTCCTCCGGCGTCGCGCCCGCCTTCAGGGCCCGCCGGGCGTTGGAGCGGACTGCACCTTCGGCCATGGCCCCGATAGCGATGCCGAGCTTGACGAGGCGGCTTGTGCGTTCGTCCAACGGGCCCGTGTTCGCAGACTCCGCCAGGGCCTCGAGGTTGTGGGACAACTCGGGGAACCGGGCCCGGAACCGCGAGTAGATCTCAGGTAGGTAGTGGTCTGTCATTGGTTCCTCCCCCGAAGCCGGTGGTCATGCCGATTCGGCGACCATTGGCACCAAGAGGCTACTTCACGGACCTCCCGGTCCAGCCCTCCTACGTTCACGGTTCGGACCGGCCCCGCCCGATCAGGATCTCGGAGACTTGCGCGGCTTACCATGACGGTTTGTCCCCCAGAGTGGCGATCGTCGTGAGCACCCGCGACGGCGCCAGAGGATCGAGGAGATATGCCTTCAGCTTCATGGGCATCGCCGCCGGGACTGAGAGGCTCGACGGCCATGGCCGCGCAATCTGCGCCGTATGCGAAGCCCTGAGCAGGCGAGTACGACGATCGTGACCTGGCCGCTTCGGACGACAGTCACGGCAGCCATCCTCGTGGCGCTAGCCGTTTGCGGTTGGTTTGTCGCTGCCGTACCTCCCTTCGGTGTCGAGGCGAACGTGGTCACGTTCTCGGCGGCCACGGTGATGCTTGCCGTGAGCGCGGCGCTGGCGCGCTGGCAACGGCCTCCGCTGGCGTGGCGTGAAGGCGAGGTGAACCGCGGCCAGCCTGGCCCGCCGACGGCGGCCCGCGATACCTCGTGGCGACTGCCTGGCTTGGTCGCTTGGTTGCTCACGGCCCTCCTCGTCGTCGCGGTGGAGCTCTGGGAGCTCTTTCATGCTCCGAGGAGCGCCTATCCGACCCTCAGCTCGCTGGCTAACGAAGTACTCGGACCAGGACATCGAGTCGCGCGAGGAGCGGCCTTTCTGTGCTGGGGTGCTTGTGGTTTGGTCGTCGGGAGGCGACCTGGTCGGCGATCATGAACACCGTTCTGTGGGTGGTTGCCGCCATCGCGCTCTGCGCCAGCGAGCTGGCGAGCCGAATGCTCAAGCGTGGTTGGCCCACCGCGGCCGATCTGGCTCGTGGCGCGCGAGGACACGTCGCGGGCCGGGTCGTTCTCGTCATCGGCTGGGTCTGGCTGGGATGGCACGTGTTCGCGCGCTGAGCGTTGTGGAGATCGCCTTTAACTGTTTGGCACAGGGGCCGTGAGCTGGCGCGCGGCTCCCTGCGCGATCCTGGCGGTGGCGGTCAGCTGCCCACCGACCAGAGGTCCTCGGGCTCTTTGTCACGCGTCTCGGGCAAGAGGGCGAAGAGGCCGGTGAGGGGAATGGTGGCTGCGAACACGACGACGGCCGCGAGCCCGAAGCGGTTGTCGACGTCAGCTACCGCGCCGAAGGCCAGCAATCCTGCCGTGGCGCCGAGAACGCCCACGGCGATCTCCCACCCGATGACAGAAGCCCTGACGGAGGTGGGGAAGAGCTCATTGGTGAGAGCGCCGGCGGCAGGTGCGAAGACGGATGCGGCGAGCACGGCGAGCAGATAGCCGACGATGGCGCCCAGTCTTGAGCCGCTGTAGGTCACCATGCCCATGAGCGCCATGGCGATCATCGCGGCACCTGCGGCGAGACGGCGCCCGACCCGGTCGGCGAGGAAGCGGCCGAGCAGCAGCCCGGCGAGCCCCGTGACTCCGGCGCAGGCGACCAGCAGGGCTGTTGTCGTGCCGGCGAAATGGAGCACGTTCTGCGCGTACAGGAAGAAGAAGCTGTTCGCGGGTCCGGTTACTACCGACAAGATGAATGTGAGGGCAGCGACGATGACCAGTCGGCGCCTGAAGAGCGGGCCGACCGCCCCGAGCACGGGAAGCGGGTGCTCCTTGGCTGCCGCGGCGATCTTGAATCGGTCGGGCTCGACGACCCATCGGGCGATGAAAGGCAGTCCAAGGAGGGGGAGGAGTGCCAGGAGCACGACACCGCGAAAGCCGAGCGTGCTTGCGCCGAGGCTGTGCACGATGGCGATCAAGCCCGACCCGATCCCATAGCCGGCGGCAATGAGCGCGACGGCCTTGGCCCGTTGCGAGGATGCGGTCTGCTCGGCGGCGGCGACCTGTGCCACCCCGGAAGTGGCGCTGAGCAGCGGTCGTCCGAGTGCGAAGATGGCCACGAACCACCAGTACGTGGGGCTGACGGCGGACACCGCCGTGAGTGCCAGCCCAATCGCGCACGTCGTGAGCAGCATGCGACGGCGCCCGAACCGGTCGGCCAACCCCGCCAGGGGCAAGCCGCCAAGGGATGCAAGCCGGATGACGGCCAGGCCGATCCCGAGCTTGGTCCCGGAAAGGCCGGCCTGTTCGGCGATCGTCGCGCCATGGGTTATGTGACCGAAATGCTTCGCGACGTCACCGAGCGCTGCGACGGCTCCGAACTGCGCGAAACCAGCCGCCATGGCTAGCAACGCCGCGCCGAGAACTGCCGGCTCGCGCCAGCCGTGCAGGTGCAGGCGGGGATCGAGCTTCGTGCGATCAGCCATGGCGGCGCCGGGCGATCCAGAACGGTGAGTCGAGCAGCATGAGGAGAACGAGCGCGACACCGGCGGCACTGGCGATGTACCAGGGCCACGGGCCAAGGAGCTTGAGCAGGGTCCAGGTGCTGGGTGGGCGACGGAGGAACATGTAGTTGGCACCGCTGAGCGCGTCGATGAGGCCGACGACCGCCGTGTAGGCGACCGTGATTGCGAAGGTGGTGAACACAGATCCGGGTCGAGGAGCGATTCGTAACCCTATGACGAGGTAGAGGGCAGCGAGGACGATGCCGAGGTGGCCGGCCAGGTACTGGAAGAAGACGAGGTGGGGGAAGCCCGCGTTGAGGTCTGGTGTGATGACGGCCTGGAGGGTGCCGGCCAGCCCCGAGAAGTACGTGAGCTCGGCGAGAAGGGGCTTTCGCCACCAGCACCCTGCCGCGGCTACCACAACCGCGGCGTCGCAGAGCGCGAAGGGCAGGTCGGTCTTCGGGGACCAGGTCTTCGCCACGATCTCGGCGACGATGAAACTGATGACGTCGGAGACGAGCACGAGCGCGATCAGGCGAGCTGCCACGACGGTCCACGGCCCGGGCCTGCGCCTGGCACCCACGCAGAGCGCGATGCCGATCGCAAGCGCGAGCACGACGGCCGCAAGGTAAGGCACCGGGGTGACGAGCCCCAGCATCGGGCCTCCTCTCTTGGTGCCCAGCATTGCCCAGCTTGGCTTGCAGTTGGCGTCAAAACCCAGATCGGTGCGGTAGGAGTGTGTGCGGTCTACGCTCGCTTGACAAGGCGGGTGGTCGGCGTCTGACCGCAGCGGTGCCGACGCGCACCCACAAAGAGGTGGTCGAGCATGGAGATTCTGTCCGCCGCTACCCGGGCCGGCGGGGGTGCTGTCGTTTTTGAGCTCATCTTTGTTGTTGTGGCGATCGTGGCCGCGGTCAAGATCCTCCCCAAGGCCGGCTACTCGGCGTGGTACGCCCTCGTGCTCTTGATCCCGCTGGTGGGCTTCGTGATGATCCTCGTGTTCGCGTTCGCGGACTGGCCTGTCGACAAGGAGCTCCGGCACTATCGCCAGGGCGGTTCCGGGCCCAGGCCGGGCGGCTATCCCGAGCCGCCGTGGCCCGGTCAACAGCCCCCCGTTTACGGAACCGGCGGTTCCCAGTTCCCCCCGTCCGCCTGGCCGCCGCCTCCGAGCGGTCCGACGCCGCCCTGGCCGGGTGGCCCCATGCCGCCGCCGCCCCCGGAAGGCTCGGATCGCTGAAAAGTAGACGACGCAGCTGTCCCGGACGGCTCGCGGCCACCGGGGCGGGGTGATCCGCCGCCAGCGCCAGGTGGGCGAGTCGGCCGCTCGTCAACCAGCTGATAGCCGACCCCCGGATTGGTGCGCAGCAGGGGACCGCCCTCGACTCCGAGCTTGCGACGCAGGCGGCTCGCGTAGACGCGCAGGTAGTGCGTCTCGTTTCCGTAGCCGGGGCCCCAGACCTCACGGAGGATGGTCCGGTGGGTGCATACCTTGCCGGCATTGCGCGCCAGGTATGTGAGCAGGTCGAACTCCCGGGCGGTCAGCTCTATCGCTGTCCCGCCCACCGTGACCGCTCGCGAGGCGACGTCAACGAAAATCGGGCCGACGGTCACCGCCGCAGACACCGGGGAAGGATTGCGCGCCGCCGCGTGCCTGAGCGCGACCCGGAGGCGGGCCTCCAGTTCCTGCATCCCGAAGGGCTTGGTGACGTAGTCGTCGGCGCCACTGTCGAGAGCGAGCACCTTGCGCTCCTCGCTGTCGAGAGCGGAAAGGACGATCACCGGCACGTCCGTCCACTGCCGCAGCCGCCGGCAGACCTCGACGCCGTCGATGTCGGGGAGACCGAGGTCGAGCACGACGAGTTGCGGCGTCGCCTGCGCGGCGCGTGAGAGGCCTTCGGCGCCCGTGAGAGCCGCGGTCACCTCAAAGCCTCTCGCCTCGAGACCGATGCGCAGCGCTCGCAGCAGTGCCGGGTCGTCGTCGACGACAAGGACACGCGTCATCAGGAGACCACGTCGCCCGCCGGCGGTTCGGCGGGGTAGGAAGACGCTGTCGGCGCCGTCAAGGTAAAGCGCGCCCCACCTCCGCGTGCTGTTCCGACTCCGATGCGCCCGCCATGGGCCTCGGTGAAGGCTTTGGCGATGGCAAGTCCCAGGCCGGCGCGCCCGCCGTCGGCCCCGCGATGGAACAGCTCGAAGATCCGCTCGCGCTGGTCGGGCGGGACTCCCGGGCCCGAGTCCGAGACTGCAATCTCGACCTCGTTGCCCGACCCTGGCCGGCGCGTCGCCTCCACCAGGATCTCGGCGCCGGGCGGGCTGTGCCTGGCGGCGTTCTCGAGCAGGTTTGCCAGTGCCTGCGCGATCAGTGTCGGGTCCACCTCGAGTTGCGGAAGGTCAGAAGCCACGGACCTGTGCAGTCGCGAGGTATCGAGGGAGCTCTCGACTAGCGCGGCGGCTTCATCGATGAGGTCGTCCACGACGACAGGCTCGCGTTTCGGCTTGAGCGCACCCGCCTCGAGGCGCCACAGGTCGAGCACGGTGCTGACGAGGCGTGTCAGGCGATCGGTCTGCTCCTCGATCGTCTCGAGCAGGTCACGGCGCGCCGAGTCGGGGAGCACGATCGCCGGTTCCCTGAGATCGGACACGGCGACCTTTATCGAGGCGAGCGGGGTGCGCAGATCATGCGCCACGGCGCTGACGAGTGCCGCACGCCACTCGTCGACCTTCTGGAGCAGGTTGGCCTGCAGTGCCTGGTCGCGAAGCCGCGCCCGATCGATCGCGAGGGCAGCGTGGTTGGCGTAGGTCGCGAGCAGGCCGCGGTCGTGGACGTCGAGTTCCCGTCCGCGGAGGACCAGGAGCCCGACCGGGCGCGCCGCGGCGATGAGCGGTATCTGTCGGAGCACCGCGCCGGCCACGACGCTGCCGGTGAGCGAGGCGGGACTGCCCGGGGCAGGTAGGAGGCGATCCAGCGACTCGGCCCCGAGCTCGCCGCCGTCGGACGCGACGACCTCGAGCTGGTCGGTGCCTACCGAGGGCAGCAAGAGGGCGACGGTTTCGAAGTTGAAGGCGTGCCGGACGCTCGAGGCGACCACGGCCAGCATCTCGTTGAGCGGCTTGTCAGCGACGAGCAGCTCCGACAGCTCGAGGAGACGGCGGGAGTCGGCCGCGCGGCGTGCCGAGTCACTTCGCAGTTGTTGCAGGCGTGACACGACGACCGCGACCAAAAGGACGACCGCGACGTAGACGACAAGCGCCAGCCAGTTCTGGCCGCTTCCTACCGCTAGGGTCCAATACGGCGGGATGAAGGCCAGGTCGAGCACGAGGAAACCGACGACGACGCCGAGCAGTCCGACCCGCGGGCCGCCGAGCAGCATGGCGCCGACGACCGGTAGGACGAAGACGAGAGCAGCTGTGGCGAAGCTCAGACTGCTGCGGAACGGGATCATCGCTCCGGTCGCAGCTCCCATGGTCACGAAAAGGGCGATGATGCCTGTTCTGAAACCGCGCCAAGGAGCTTGTCGCACGCGCGAGCAAGTTTAGGGCGTGGTCGAGGGCGGAGTCCCCGCTAACCTCCAGCGGCCGGGACAGACATGAGCTATTGGGCAGGTGACATTCGTGATGCGCTTGGTGATGATGCGCTGATGGGCCAAGAGCCATCAGATCCGGGTGATCAGGCTCGGCAAGCCCACCCGGAGGCGCCCGCGGCGCGCAGCGGGACAGGGACAGGATCCCAAACCGGTGCCGCCGTAAGGGCCCGAGGGCTGACGAAGCGTTTCGGGGAGTTCACCGCTGTCGACGCGGTGGACTTCGACATCGAAGTCGGGGAGGCGTTCGGGTTTCTCGGCGCGAACGGCGCCGGCAAGACCTCGACGATGCGGATGATCGCTTGCCTGTCGCCGATCTCTGGCGGGACGCTGCAAGTACTCGGCCTGGACCCGATGCACGAAGGCCCACAGATACGGAGCCGGATCGGCCTTGTCCCTCAGGACGACACGCTCGATCTCGAGCTCACCGTGAGAGACAATCTCTATCTTTACGGGCGCTACTTCGGCCTGCCGAAGAAGCAGCTGCGCGAGCGGGTGGACCAGTTGCTCGAGTTCGCACGCTTGACCGACAGGGCCGATGAGCGGGTGGACCCGCTGTCGGGGGGCATGCGCCGCCGGCTCACGATCGCGAGGGCACTCGTGTCCTCGCCGAGCCTCGTGATCCTGGACGAGCCGACCACGGGCCTCGATCCACAGGCGCGCCACCTTTTGTGGGACCGTCTCTACCGCCTGAAGCGCGAAGGCGTGACTCTTGTCGTCACCACCCACTACATGGACGAGGCCGAGCAACTGTGCGATCGGCTCGTGGTCATGGACGCCGGACGCATCGCAGCTGCCGGCTCGCCCCGCGAGCTCATCGAGCGGTGGTCCACCCGCGAGGTCGTCGAGCTGCGTTTCGAGCCCGAGGGCCACGAGGTTCACGGCGAAAGGCTCGCTGACCTCGCCGAGCGCGTCGAGGTGCTGCCCGACCGGTTGTTGCTCTACACCGACGAGGGAGATGCGACCCTTGACGCGGTGAGGTCCCGCGGGGCGTCCCCGATCGCGGCCCTCGTCAGGCGCTCGACTCTTGAGGACGTCTTCTTGCACCTGACCGGGCGGAGCCTCGTCGATTGACCTTCACGCCGCCGTCGCCACCGGCCGTCCCGACCGGGCCGCAGGGCGGCCCTGGCCCTTCGCGCCGGAGGCGCATGCCGCCGGTGTTGCGCGCCTACCAGTACAACCTGCTCGCGTACAAGCGAACCTGGAGGGGATCGCTCACCACGACCTTCTTGTACCCGGTGCTCTACCTCGCCGCGATGGGTGTCGGCCTCGGCCACTTGATCGCGCACGGATCGTCCGATCGGGCGGTCGGCGGTGTGCCCTACCTGTGGTTCCTGGCGCCCGGCCTGCTCGTGGGGACGGCAATGCAGATCGCGGTGAACGAGGCGACCTTTCCGGTGATGGCGGGGATCAAGTGGCTGAAGACCTATTGGGCGATGTTGGCCACGCCGCTCGAGGTGACCGATGTCCTCTACGGCCACCTGCTGTGGATCGTGACTCGTGTGGCGCTTGCCTCGAGCGTCTTCCTCGCCGTCATGGCGCTGTTCCACACGGTGCCCTCCGCCTGGGCGGTTGCGGCGTTCCCGGCCGCTGTCCTGACCGGGGCAGCCTTCGCCGCTCCGATGATGGCTTTCAGCGCCACGCGGGAGACGGACAAGTCGTTCGTCGTGCTCTACCGCTTCGCCATCGTCCCGCTCTTCCTGTTCTCCGGCACGTTCTTCCCCGTCGCGCAGTTGCCCGGCTGGCTGCAGGTTGTCGCTCGTTGCACGCCGCTCTACCAAGGCGTGAGCCTCTGTCGTGGTCTCGTGCTCGGGCGGGTTTCGGGTTGGGACGCCATCGGGCATGCCGCCTACCTCCTGGTGATGATGGTGGGCGGCGTGGTCGTGGCGAGGATCACCTACCGCCGGAGGCTGGTGCAGTGAGGCGGCCCTCGTGAACAGCTTGGGCGCACCGGCGTTCTCGCCGCCGCTGCGGGTCCTCCCGCGGTTCGCAATCGGGCACGGCCGGGCGCGCCTGTTGGTCGAGCGCAATGTCGTGGCATACCGGCGCGGCTGGATATTCCTCGTGTCCGGCTTTTTCGAGCCGCTTTTCTACCTGCTCTCGATAGGTCTCGGGCTGAACCACCTCGTGGGCCACCTGGCCATCGGTGGCCGGTCGATCCCGTACACGGACTACGTCGCGCCGGGCCTGTTGGCCTCCTCGGCGATGAACGGCGCCATATTCGACGCCACCTTCGGGATCTTCTTCAAGCTCAAGATCGCGAAGACCTACGATGCCGTGCTCGCGACACCGCTGGGCGTTCGCGACGTCGCGGTCGGAGAGCTGGCGTGGTCCCTCATCCGCGGCAGTGTCTACTCGGTCGCGTTCCTCACCGTGATGGCTGCGCTCGGGCTGATCGCCTCCTGGTGGGCGCTGGCCTGCCTGCCGGCCGCCATGCTCGTGAGCTTCGCGTTCGGAGCAGTCGGGATGTTCGGCACGTGCTACATGCGCAGCTGGCAGGACTTCGATCTCGTGTCGCTGGCGATCGTCCCGCTCTTTCTGTTCTCCGGCGTGTTCTACCCGCTGTCGTTGTACCCGGACTGGCTTCGCATCGTGGTCTCGGTGACGCCCCTGTACCAGGGGGTGGCGCTGCTGCGCGGCCTCGACACGGGGGTGCTCGGCCCGGCGTTGCTCGTGCATGCCTGCTACCTCGGTTGTCTCGGCGTGGTCGGCCTCGTGGGCGCGTCCCGCCGGCTCGGGCGTCTGCTGCTCCCCTGAGAGGTCGGCTTCACGGACAGTCGTGGCCGGCTGCCGACCCGACCGAGCAAAGTCCACTAATGTCATCGAACTAGATCTGAGGCCATGGGGGGCCGAGGACGTATCGGAGCCAAGGACAGGAGAAGGCAATGGCACTTCAGCTCGGTGACGTCGCGCCCGACTTCACGGCCGAGACAACAGAGGGCACGATCAGGTTCCACGAGTGGCTCGGCGAGCAGTGGGGGATCCTGTTCTCGCACCCGAAGGACTTCACGCCGGTCTGCACGACCGAGCTCGGCGAGGTCTCGCGCCTGAAGGGCGAGTTCGACAAGCGCGGCGCGAAGGTCATCGGCCTTTCGGTCGACTCGGTCGACTCGCACGAGCGGTGGGAGGGCGACATCGCCGATGCCACCGGTCACGCGCTCAACTTCCCGCTCATCGCGGACCCCGAGCGGAAGGTTTCCGACCTGTACGGGATGATCCACCCGAACGCGAGCGACACCTTGACGGTTCGCTCCGTGTTCGTGATAGGCCCGGACAAGAAGGTGAAGCTCACGATCACCTACCCCGCCAGCACCGGCCGCAACTTCGAGGAGATCCTCCGCGTGCTCGACTCGTTGCAGCTCACCTCCGGCTACTCGGTCGCCACACCGGTCAACTGGCACGCAAGGCGAGGACGTCATCATCGTGACGGCGATCAGCGACGAGGACGCGAAGGAGAAGTTCCCAAAGGGTTTCCGGGCGGTCAAGCCCTACCTGCGCTACACGCCTCAGCCCAACCGCTGAGCGAGGGCCATTCCCGGGCAGGCTCGCCCGGGTCCGCGTGCCCGGCAGGTCGGGCTCGCCATTGCGGGCCGCCGGGCCGATACGCTCTGAAAGATGGCCGCGATCACGGGCAGCTTGCTTCGCTGGCGTGACCGTCTTGTCGCACTCCCGGTCCTCGATCAGGATGCCCTCCTTTATCTGCTGGCGACGATCTTCGCGTCGGGGACGATCGCCTTGGCCGGAAGCGACGACTACCGCCAGTGGGCGGAGATGGCCCTCGGCCCCTATCTCATCGCGACGGTCGCCAGCTGGTGGGTGAGCCGCCGCCGCCGACGCCGTCGCCAGCGGGGAAACGAGCAGGGCCGACGACCTACTGCGCCGCTATCTCGTGCTCGGGCTTCTCGTCACGGTCGTTCTCGTGCCGCTCGGCGTCGAGGTGGTCCTGCGGGCGCAGTCGAAACCGGGTGCGCACGTCCAGAACGAGGTGACAGTTATCGAGGCCTGCGCCGATCGAGTCGCGCATCACAAGAACTGTTACCTGTCCAACCCGAAGACGATCGGCACCTCGGTGACGAGCCAGTCGGAGGACTCGTTCTTCCCCTACCTGCCGGGCATGATCCCCTTCGGCTTGGTCAACGCGATATCCGGTCCGGCCGAGCTCAAGGACGCCCGCATCCCGCTCACCGGCTTCTCCCTCCTCGTGATCGCCGGGGCGCTTTTCGTCGCGGACACGACCTCACGGCGGCGCTGGCGCATCTTCCAAGTGGTTGTCATCCTGCCGAGCGGGGCCCTGCCGATGGTGACCGGCGGCGACGACCTTCCGGTGCTCGCGTTGATGCTGCTCGGGCTTGCTCTTGCGACCCGGCGAAGACCCGTCTGGTCCGGGGTGGCGATGGGTCTTGCCGGCACTCTCAAGTTCACCGCGTGGCCTCTGCTCATCCTGCTCGTTCTGGGCGTGTGGGACCGACAGGGCCGCCGGGCTGTCTGGCGGTACGCACTGGCGGCCGCGGCGGTCGTGGTCCCGGTCCTCGGCGTCGGCGTCGGCCTCGCGCCGCACGCGTTCATCCTGAACGCGATCCGGTTCCCGCTCGGGCTCACGAAGGTGAAGTCGCCGGCGGCGAGCCCCCTCCTCGGCCAGGAGCTGGTGACGCTCTTCCCGGCGGCCAAGCCGGAGCTGATCACGATGCTCACGCTCTTGGGCCTGGCGGCTGTCGGCTACGGGCTCCTGAAGTGGATGCCCACGAACCCGCAGAGAGCCGCCGCCTTCTGCGGTCTTGCCATGCTGCTCGCCACCCTGCTCGCGCCGGCGACGCGGTTCGGCTACCTCATCTACCCGCTCGACCTTTTGACCTGGGCCGTCCTGCTCAGCCCCGTCACCTCACCAATTGAGGCAAACCCGGAGGTCCTCGAGGGCCCTCAAGAGCCGCCGTCGGGGACTTCGAACAGGCGGAGCCTCAACCCCATGACAGGTGAGGTCTGGCCGTCACCGGCAAGCGAAGGCGAAATCGAGGGACTGACCGTCGTGACCACGACGCCGACCTCCCACTCATAGCCGTCGGAGCCGGTCCGCTGGGCCAGCAACTCGTCCCCACCCGCGGGCACTCGGTAGGTTCCGAGCAGTGACCAGCGGGCTCGGCGCAGCTCCGTGCGGTAGAAGCTGAGGAGCTCGGTCGAGTTGGTGTCGAGCTCGAAGTAGATGCTCCGGTCGTACTGGTCCACGCCGGCGTCCTGCGCGGTCGTGCTCACGATGTGGGCGCCGTTCGGCACGACGAGCGCCCCGCGGATGTCGGGGGGCGGGGTTCCGCCGCTCGAGATGCGTGCCAGGACCTGCGACGCGCCAACTGCCGAGAGGTCCACGCCCGGCACGGGTGTCGCGAGGCCTGTGACGACCGATGGCGTGGCCTGCCCGCTGCCGATGAGCGCGATGGCGAACCCACCGACGGACAGGACGACCGCGCAGGCGAGCACCACAAGGGCCGGCCGGAGCGACGGCCGCTCGGTGTGGGCTCGAGGTGGTTCGAGTTTGTCCTCGAGGTCGGGGCGAAGATCCCCGGTCGCGGTCACGGAGCTGTCTTTCCTGCTGGTGTCGTCTCGGGCTTTGGGTTCGTCACGGTCCTCAGCTGCGAGTTTAGTTGCGAGGCGGGACGGAGCGACCGCCAACTTGGCGCGAACAGGCTGGTCCAGTCCCTTTCACCGGGTAGATTTATCTCATGTCCGTAGTCGATCCTGTGCTCTCCGGGTCGACTGGTGAGCCGACAGAGGCGTCCCCGGAGAACCCTGCCCGGGCCCTCATCCCGCCGCCGACGGCGGAGGTCGACGGCATCCTCGCGATTCTGAGCGCCCGGCGCGCCGGCGAGAACCTCGATCTCGTGCGGCGGGCGCACGCCCTGGCGACCAAGGCGCACGAATCCCAGCGCAGGCTCTCTGGTGAGCCGTACATCACCCACCCGGTCGCCGTCGCGACGATCATCGCCGAACTCGGCCTGGACACCGTGAGCGCGGCCGCCGCGTTGCTGCACGACGCGGTGGAGGACACCGGGGTGACCCTCGCCCAGATCGCAGGGGAGTTCGGTCCCGCCGTGGCGGCGATCGTGGACGGGGTCACCAAGTTGGACCGGCTTCGCTTCGACTCGAAGGAGGCGCAGCAGGCCGCCACGATGCGCAAGATGCTCGTGGCGATGGCCAGCGACTGGAGGGTGCTGGTCATAAAGCTGGCGGACCGGCTGCACAACATGCGGACGCTGTCGGTGATGCCCGAGTGGAAGCAGCGCCGCACGGCCGAGGAGACCCGGGACATCTACGCGCCGCTGGCACATCGCCTGGGCATTCAGGAAGTGAAATGGCAGCTGGAGGACCTCGCCTTCGAGACTCTTCACCCCAAACGCTTTGCCGAGATCGCGCAGATGGTCGCCACCCGCGCCCCACGACGCGAGGTGGAGCTCGCCGAGGTCATCGAAGTCGTGCGCTCCCGGCTCGCTGCGGCGGGGATCGAGTCGGAGGTGACCGGGCGCCCGAAGAACCTGTGGAGCATCTACGAGAAGATGGTCGTACGGGGCAAGGAATTCGACGAGATCCACGACCTGGTGGCGATCCGCGTGATCGTGAGCGCGGAGAAGGACTGCTGGGCGGCGCTCGGGACGGTGCACGCCCTCTGGCCACCGGTGCAGGGCCGGTTCAAGGACTACATCAACTCGCCGAAGTTCAACCTCTACCAGTCCCTGCACACCACGGTCGTCGGCCCCCGCGTGAAGCCCCTCGAGATCCAGATCCGGACCCAAGAGATGCACCGGCGCGCCGAGTACGGGATCGCCGCCCACTGGGACTACAAGGAGGCGGCGGGCTCCAGGTCCGGCGCGCCCAGCAGGCCCGGAGCCCAGCGGGGAGCTCGCTCGACAGACGAGATCGCATGGCTGCAGCGGATAGTCGACTGGGAACGCGAGACCCCCGACCCGGTTGAGTTCCTGGAGACGCTCAAGGTCGACCTCGAGCAGGACGAGGTTTACGTCTTCACTCCGAAAGGCCTGATCGTCACATTGCCCGCGGGAGCGACCCCGGTCGACTTCGCATACGCCATCCACACCGAGGTCGGGCACCGTTGTGTGGGCGCGCGCGTCAATGGGCGCCTGCTCCCGCTCGACTCGAAGCTGCATTCGGGCGACACGGTCGAGATCGTCACCTCCAAGACTCCCTCCGCCGGCCCGTCGCGTGACTGGCTGCAGATCGTCGCCTCGCCGCGTGCCCGCAACAAGATCCGGCAGTGGTTCTCCCGGGAGCGTCGCGAGGACGCCATCGAGGCGGGGCGCGAGGAACTGGCGCGCGCTTTGCGAAGAGGCGGGCTGCCGGTCCAGAAGCTGCAGAGCTCGCCCACCCTCGTCGCCGTGGCGGCATCCATGGGTTATTCCGATCTCGATTCGCTCCATGCCGCGATCGGCGAAGGCCACGTTTCGGGCCAGGCGCTCGTGCAGCGCATCGAGCGGGAGCTCCGCGGGGGCGAGGGCGAGGAGCAGTTGCCCACGACGGCGCTGCAGCCCCGCCGGCCGAGCCACCGTCGTGCCTCCACGGGTATCTACGTCGAGGGCCTTGACGATGTCATGGTCCGCCTGTCCCGGTGCTGCACCCCTGTGCCGGGCGACCGGGTCATCGGCTTTGTGACACGCGGTCGCGGGGTATCGGTGCACCGGGAGGACTGCGCGAACGCGATCGCGCTCGCCGCCGACGAGAAGGAGCGCCTGATCGAAGTGGAATGGGACGAGGACCGCACCGGCGTCTTCGTGGCCGCGATCGAGGTCAAGGCGCTGGACCGCAACCGGCTGCTGGCCGACGTGGCCAAGGTGCTGTCGGAGCACCACGTGAGCATCATCTCCTCGTCGACCCACACGACGCCGGATAGGGTGAGCCGCATGCGTTTCGAGTTCGAGCTTGCCGACCCGGAGCATCTCGACTCGCTCCTGGAGAATCTCAGGCTGCTCGACAGTGTCTACGACGCCTACCGGCTCGTTCCGGGGAGGAGCGGTGCTCTCGCACCGGCCGGCGGGTGACGCGCTTCCAGTCCCCCAAGGGAACCCAGGACATTCTCGGCCCGGAGAGCGCGCGCTGGTCTGAGCTTGTAGGGCGCTTTGCCACCCTGGCGCAACGCTTCGGTTTCGGCCTTGTCGTCAGTCCCGGCTTCGAGGACGCGGAGGTGTTCCGCCGCAGCTCGGGCGACTCGTCCGACGTCGTCACAAAGGAGATGTACGAGTTCAAGGACCGGGGCGGGCGTGACATAGCGCTCCGCCCGGAAGGCACGGCCTCGGTGGTGCGTGCCTTCGTGCAGCACTCGCCCGTGCCCCCCTTCAAGGCCTGGTACGCGGCGCCCATGTTCCGTTATGAACGCCCTCAGGCGGGGCGCTTCCGTCAGCACCACCAGCTGGGCGTCGAGATTCTCGGCACCGACGACCCGATGGCGGACGTGGAGGTGATCGCGCTCCTGGCCGCGCTCTACGCGGACCTGGGCTTGTCGTCGCTGCGACTTCGCGTCAACTCCCTCGGGGATAAGACGTGTGCTCCGGGCCATCGCGAGATGCTGGCAGACTACCTGGGCGCGCACGTCGCGGAGCTGTGCGACGAGCATCGCTACAAGTGGGTCGTCAACCCGCTGCGGATCTTCGACTGCAAGCGTCCGGAGTGCCGCAGGCTCTCCGCGGGCGCGCCCAAGCTGCGCGACTTCTTGTGCGAGGACTGCCGCCGCCACTTTGCCGACGTCCTCGGCGGCCTCGATCGGCTCGCCATCGACTACGAGCAGGACGACTACCTCGTGAGGGGCCTCGACTACTACACCCGCACCACCTTCGAGTACGGCTCGGACGTCCTCGAGGGCGTCGGCGGGGGCGGCCGCTACGACGGGCTGGTCGCCGCGCTCGGGGGCCCGCAAGTGTCCGGCGTCGGTTTCGGCGCCGGTATCGAGCGGATCCTGCTCGCGTGCGATGCCGAGGGGCGTCTCGGCGCCGGCGACCTACGACTCAGCCGGGCACTGGATGCCTTCGTCGTGGACGCGACCCGCGAGGGCATCGCGCTCGAGATCACCCAGGCGCTGAGGGCGGCGGGTCTCGCCGCCGACCGCGCCTTCGACGGGCGCTCGATGAAGGCGCAACTCAAGGCAGCGGACCGTTCGGGCGCGAGGGTGGCATGCATAGTGGGTGCAGACGATCTCACGTCGGGTCTTGTCACCATCCGGGTGCTGCGCGGCTCCGACGCGCATTTGCAAGAGAAAGTCGCCCGTGATGAGCTTGCAGCCCGTCTCGGCCAGATCACGAGGTCTCCATGAGCTTGACAACCGACGCGTCCTTGACTCCCGCCGGGCTCCGCACCGCCTACTGCGGCGCCTTGCGGTCCGAAGATGCAGGAAGGACGGTCAGCGTCTGCGGTTGGCTGGCGCGACGGCGCGAGCACGGTGAACACCTCGCCTTCGTCGATTTGCGCGACCACACGGGGATCATCCAGTGCGTGGTCGACGGAGCCCGCGAGCTGCGAGCAGAGCAGGTTCTCCGCGTGACGGGGACTGTGCGGCTTCGCCCGGAGGGCACCGAGAACGCGGGGCTGCCGACCGGGGAGGTCGAGCTCGGTGACTGCGAGGTCGAGGTCCTCTCGAGCGCGGAGCCGCCGCCGTTCTCGCTCGACGCCAGATCTGAGACCGACGAAGCGGTACGCCTGCGCTATCGCTACCTCGACCTGCGCACCGACCGCATGCAGCACAACCTGAGGCTGCGCGCCCAGGTGAACAGCGCGCTGCGAAGGGCCATGGAGGGGCAGGGATTCGTCGAGGTCGAGACGCCGATGCTCTGGACGCCCACGCCGGAGGGGGCGCGTGAGTTCGCCATCCCCTCCCGGCTGCAGCGCGGCTCGTTCTACGTGCTGCCGCAGAGCCCTCAGATCGCCAAGCAGCTGCTCATGGTGGGCGGTCTCGACCGCTACTACCAGATCGCGGCGCTGCCTGAGGGACGAGGACCTGCGGGCGGATCGCCAGTTCGAGTTCACCCAGTTGGACATCGAGGCTTCCTTCGTGGGTCAGGCCGAGGTTCTCGGCTTCGTGAGCGAGGCCGTGACCGAGGCGGCATTCGCCGTCACCGGTGAACGGCCACCCGAGATAGCCACTATGACCTGGAACGACGCCCTCGACCGGTTCGGGACCGACAAGCCGGACGTCCGTTTCGGGATGCAGCTCGTCGATCTCCGCCATGCCGTCTCGGGCGCGGAGTTCAAAGCCTTCCAGGCTGCCTGCGTCCGGGCGATCCGGGTCGAGGGCGCGGGGGACTGGACGCGGAGCCGTCTCGACGGGCTCGTCGCGCGGGCCGTCGAGCTCGGGGCTGCGGGCCTGGTCTGGATGCGGGTGCGCGCAGACGGCGTGCTGGAGTCACCGGTCGCCAAGTTCGTGTCCGAGGCTCATCAGCGCAAGATCGTGGCCGCGACCTCCGCCGAAGCGGGCGACCTCGTGCTCATCGTCGCCGGTGAGCGGGATCCCACCTGCAAGGTGCTGGGCCAGCTGCGCCTCGATCTCGGCCAGCCGGCGATCAGCCAGCGGCCCTTCCGTTTTGTCTGGATCACCGAGTTCCCGCTCTTCGAGGGCATGGACGACGAGGGGCATCTCGTCGCCGCCCACCACCCGTTCACGATGCCGCACGCCGACGATATCGACCTGCTCGAATCGGACCCCCTGGCCGTGCGCTCCCAGAGCTATGACCTCGTCCTCAACGGCTGGGAGCTGGGATCGGGGAGCATCCGAATCCACCGGGCGGACATCCAGCGCCGGGTCTTCAAGGCGCTCGGGATCTCGGACGAGGACGCCGAGTCCCGATTCGGCTTCCTTCTCGGAGCGTTCCGCTACGGTGCCCCACCCCATGGTGGCTTCGCCGTCGGGCTGGACAGGTTCGTGGCGCTGCTTGCAGGCGAGGACAACATCCGCGAGGTCATCGCCTACCCGAAGACCCAGTCCGGCGCCGACTTGATGTCAGGTGCGCCGAAACCCCTTACTGCGAAGGTTCTGGCGGAGCTGGGCATCCGGGTCGTGACGCCTCAGACGACGGGGTCCCAGGCGGCGGGCGGGGCGCGCGCGCCGGGTGTGCCGGGTGCCACCCCCACGAGCGGAGCGTGACGCCGAGCCCGCGCAGCCGAGCGGGCAGCAACCGCCCGCCCGACATGTTCGACGCCGCCGCCCAGGACGAGCTCAGGTCCCGGGCGCCACTGGCGGCCCGCCTTCGCCCGACCCGGCTTGACGAGGTCGTCGGGCAACGCCATCTTCTCGGCCCGGGCGCACCGCTGCGGGCCCTGGTTGAGGACGACCGACTGAGCTCGGCGGTGTTCTTCGGGCCCCCCGGCACCGGCAAGACGACGGTGGCACGCCTGCTCGCGGAGCACACGGCGCGGCAGGTTCAGGGCACTGTCCGCCGTGGACGCCGGCGTGAAGGACGTGCGCAACGAGCTTGACGACGCTCGCCGTGCTCTCGGTACAGAAGGCCGCGGGACGATCCTGTTTCTCGATGAGGTCCATCGTTTCAACAAGGCTCAGCAGGACGCCCTCTTGTCCGGCGTCGAGGAAGGCCTGATAGTCCTGGTCGGCGCGACCACGGAGAACCCGTTCTTCGCCTTGAACGCTCCTTTGCTGAGCCGTTCGACCCTCTTCCGGTTCGAGGCGCTCACGCCCGCGGACCTTCGCGAGCTGGCCGAGCGTGCCCTGCGGGTCGAGGGGTTCGGGGCGGACCCCGATGCGCTCTCGCGTCTCGTGGACCTCGCCGAGGGCGACGCCCGGGCTGTGCTCACAACTTTGGAGGTGGCGATGGCCCTCGCCCGCGGTCGCGCCCGGGCCGGGGCCGCCGAGGCGGGCGCGTCGTCGCGCGGGGCGCCCACGATCGCGATGGAAGACATCGACGGTGCCCGCGAGACGCGGGCGTTCCGTCACGGGCGCGAGGAGCACTACGACCTCATCTCAGCTCTCATCAAGAGCGTGCGAGGGTCGGACCCGGACGTGGGCCTGTACTGGATGGCCCGCCTGTTGGAGGCCGGCGAAGACCCGCGCTTTGTCGCACGACGCCTTGTCATCCTCGCCAGCGAGGACGTCGGGATGGCCGATCCCCACGCGCTCGGCATCGCCACCGCAGCAGCCCAGGCCGTCGAGTTCGTCGGGCTTCCTGAGGCCGCTCTCAACCTTGCCCAGGCCGTCGTGCACCTGGCGCTGGCGCCGAAGTCCAACCGGGCCGCACTGGCTTTGTGGGCAGCGCAGGCCGACGTCCGGGAACGCCCTTTGGGCTCCGTACCACCGGGGCTCCGCGACGCCCACTACCGCGGTGCCGCGGCACTGGGGCACGGTCTGGGCTACGAGTATCCTCACGATGACCCGCGAGGGTTCGTCGAAGCCGTGTACCTGCCGGAAGGCCTTGCCGGGCGCCGTTACTACGAACCTTCGGAGCATGGTGCCGAAAAGGTGCTCGCCGAACGCTGGCGGGCCCGGCGCGGCGAGAAAGGTCCGGCGGAGCCCGGACAGGCAACTAGCGCGAAAGAGAAGTGAGGCAAGAGGTGAACGCGGACCAACTGCGCAACACCTTCACGAAGTTCTTCGTCGAGCGGGGTCACCTCGCGCTCCCGGCCGCGAGCCTGGTGCCGAACGACCCTTCCATGTTGTTCACGATTGCCGGCATGGTTCAGTTCAAGCCGTACTTCCTCGGCGAGTCCCCGCCTCCGGGACCCCGCGCGACGACCGTGCAGCCGTGCGTGCGCACGGTCGACATCGATGTGATCGGCACCACGTCACGTCACGTGACCTTTTTCGAGATGCTCGGGAACTTCAGCTTCGGCGAGTACTTCAAGGAGTTGGCGATCGCCTACGCCTGGGAACTGTTCACCGAGGTCCTCGGCCTCGATCCCGAGCAGCTCTGGGTCACCGTCCACGTCTCTGACGACGAGGCGGAGGCGTTATGGCGCGCGGTACCCGGTCTCATCGAGGGGCGTCTACAAAGACTCGACGAGGACAACTTCTGGAAGATGGGCGAGACGGGCCCGTGTGGGCCGTGCTCGGAGATCTTCTTCGACCGGGGACCGCAGTACGGGCCCGGTGGCGGGCCCGCCCAGGGGGGCGAGCGTTACGTGGAGCTGTGGAACCTCGTGTTCATGCAGTACGAGCGTCACCACGACGGTTCCCTCAGCGCGCTGCCTCGCCGCAACATCGACACGGGCGCCGGCCTCGACCGGATCCTCGCCCAGATCCAAGGAGTGGAGTCGGTGTTCGACACCGACCTCGTCGCGCCGATCCTGGAGGCCGCGTCGGCCGCCACCGGGCGCGTCTACGGGAGCACCGAAGAGACCGACATCGGCCTCCGCATCGTCGCCGACCACGCCCGCACTTTCACTTTCCTCATCTCCGACGGGGTCTTCCCCTCCAACGAGAGCCGCGGCTACGTGCTGCGACGCCTGATCCGCCGCGCCGTGCTCGTGGCCCAGCGCCTGGGCGCCAAGGGCCTTGTCACTCCGGGTGTCGTCGACGTGGTGGCGGAGGTCATGGGCGCGGCGTACCCGAAGCTCGAGCGCGACAGGGACCTCATCAAGCGGATCGCCCTGCACGAGGAGGAGGCCTTTCTGCGCACGTTGCGGTCCGGCACAACGCTGCTCGAGGCGGAACTGGCGGCCGGTGGCGCGGCTGTCGGGGGAGACGTCGCTTTCCAGCTGCACGACACCTACGGCTTCCCCATCGATCTCACCGAGGAGATCGCTCGCGAGCGTGGCATCGTGGTCGACCGCGAGGGTTTCGACCTGGCCATGGAAGAGCAACGGCAGCGGGCCCGCGAGGCCGGTCGTGCCGTCACCTCGGCACCCGAAGGCGTCACGTCCGCCTGGAGCGAGATCAGGACCGTGTTCGGCCCTACGCAGTTCCTCGGGTACCAGGAGGCCGAGGTGGAGGCCCGGGTGCTCGCGGTCGTGCCGAGCTCGGTCGAGAAGTCCTTCGCCAACGTCGACGGCGAGCAGGCGCCCGTGTCCGCTGAGCTGATAGAGGTCTTCTTGGACCGGACCCCCTTCTACGCCGAAGGCGGCGGCCAGGTGGGCGACACCGGGCTGATCACGACATCCACCGGCAAGGTCCGCGTGCTGGACGCGACATCGGTCGTCGAGGGCCTGACCCGGCACCTCGGCTACCTACTCGAAGGATCCGTCGAGGCCGGCCAGGAGGCGGCCGCGGTGATCGACTTCGCGCGCCGGGAGTCCATCCGCCGTAATCACACCGGCACCCACCTTCTCCACTGGGCCCTCAGGCAAGTGCTCGGCGACCACGTGCGCCAGCAGGGCTCGCTCGTCGCCCCGGACCGCCTGCGGTTCGACTTCAGCCATTTCGGGCCCATGTCCGAGGAGGAGATAGCCCGTGTGGAGGATCTCGTGAACTCCGAGGTCCTGCGCAACGAGCCCGTCCGGGTCCACGAGACGACGCGCAAGCAAGCCGAAGCTGCCGGCGCCATGGCCTTTTTCGGGGAGAAGTACGGGGAGATCGTGCGGGTGGTCGAGGCCGGCCACCATTCGGTCGAGCTGTGCGGTGGCACGCACGTGAGCTCCTTGGGGACGATCGGCCCGCTGCAGGTGGTCTCAGAGGCCTCCATCGGTTCGAACACGCGCCGGATAGAGGCTGTCACCGGTGCGGCTTCACTCGCCCGGTTCCGCTCGTTCGAGCGCATCGTCGAAGAGGCGTCCCAACGCCTTCGCACGCAACCCTCCGAGCTGACCTCGGCAGTCGACCGGCTGCTCACGAGCCAACGCACGCTCGAGGAACAGCTGCGCACGCTTCGCTCCGACGAGGTGCGCAAGGATGCGGACGCCTTGGCGGCAGCTGCTGTGGGTGGGGCGGGAAGCCTCCTGGCCGGCCGGGTCGTAGGGCGCCGGGACGGCCTCGACGCGAACGAGCTCAGGGATCTGGCGATCGCGGTCCGGGACCACCCCGGCGTCGAGGCCGTCGGCCTTGCCGGAGTCACCGGCCCCGAGCGGGTGGCGCTGGTCGTCGCCGCGAAGAAAGGTTCCGGGATCGACGCTCGCGCGGTCGCGGTCCAGGCGGCCGGCGCAGTGGGCGGCGGCGGTGGCGGCACACCCGAGCTTGCGACGGCCGGCGGCCGCAACGTCGCGGGCGTCGAGGAAGCGCTCGTGCAACTGGGTGAGGCCTTGAGCCGTGAATCCGAGCCCAAGGTTGACGACCAGGCTTTGGCTTGAGCGCCGGGGCGACGGACGGGGAGCTTCGCACGATGGCGGAGGCGGCGGGAACCCGAGTCGTCGGTATAGACCTCGGCCAGCGGCGCATCGGTGTGTCGGTGAGCGATTCGCAACGAGTGCTGGCGACACCGCACGCTGTCATCGAGCGAAGCGGCGACTTGGACGCCGACCACCGTGCGATCGCTGCTGTCGTAGCGGAGTTCGGGGCCGGCGTTGTCGTCGTCGGGCTCCCGCTTAGCCTGGCGGGTGATCGGGGCCCCGCCGCCTCGGCGGCCGCCGCGGAAGCCTCGAGGCTCGGAGCACAGCTCAACGTACCTGTCGTCTTGCACGATGAGCGCCTGACCACGGTCGAGGCCGAGCGCAGGCGCCGTTTGCCCGCTGCACCGGTGGGGGCCCGTGGCGGGGAGCGGGCGCGCTCTCAGGCCCGTCCCCTTCGCCAGAATCGGCCCGGTGCCGCGTCTCGGGCACGTCGGGTAGGCATCGACGCCGTGGCCGCGACCGTGCTTCTGCAGTCGTGGCTAGAGGAGAATCGGGGCAAGTGATGAGCGAATTCGCTGAGACACCAACCGGTGCCCGCCCAACGGCCGCCTGGCCGAGCTCGACGACCGCGGTCGCGGGCGTGATCGGCTTTCCGGTCCGCCATTCGCTCTCGCCGTTGTTGCACAACACGGCCTTTGCCGCTATGGGCCTCGACTGGAGCTACCTGGCCTTCGAAGTGCCGCCCGGCGCGCTCGACCGGGCGGTCGCCGGGGCGGCGGCCCTCGGCCTGCGCGGCCTGTCGGTCACGATGCCGCACAAAGATGCCGCCGCCCGACTTGCCACCCGTCGTTCTCGCCAGGTACGCCGGCTCGGTGCCGCGAACACCCTCAGGTTCGACGAAGGCGCGATCGTGGCGGAGAGCTATGACGGGGACGGCTTGCTGGACGATCTTCGAGACGGGGGCTTCGATCCGGCCGGCAGGCGCTGTGGGGTCATCGGCGCGGGCGGGGCGGCGCGGGCGGCGGTGCTGGCTCTGGCGGAAGCGGGTGCGCACGAGGTCGTCGTGGTGAACCGCACCGTGGCGGCGGCGTGGCGCGCAGCGGCCTTGGCCCCCACGGTGGTGCGGGTCGGGCGTCCAGACGACCTCCGGAGGACCGACCTCGTCATTCAGGCGACGCCCGCCGCCATGGCGGGTGGTGGTCCTGCCCGGGAAACGGCGACTGTCGGCCCGGCCGGCCAGGCCGAGCATCTACTCACAGGACAGGACGAGGAGGGCCGGGACGCCGAGGTCTCGCCCGTCGTCGCCGGCGTCGACCCTTCGTGGTTCGGCGCGGGCCAACTCGTCGTGGACCTCGTTTACGACCCTCCGCTGTCGCCCTTCCTGGCGGAGGCTCGGCGTCAGGGCGCCACGGTTCGCAACGGCCTCGGCATGCTCGTCTACCAGGCCGCGCGTCAGATAAGGCTGTGGACGGGGGCGGAGCCCCCTCTCGAGGCCATGTGGGCGGCCGTTGCCGGAGACGTCTCGCCTGCCGACCCGCAAGCCGCGACAGGCCCCTCGATGTGAAAAGGTGCCCGACGGATCTGACGTGAGGACCCGGGAGGAGCCGTACATCTCCTCCCCGGAGGGCCGCTCTGCCGGGTGAAGCGGAACAACTGACGGCGTCCTGGCTGCGGGCCCGTGTCTCCGCAGTGGGTTGAGGGGCTGCCCCCGTTATCCTTGCCGATCATGGCCGCCCACTATCCGAGCGTGCCGGCACGGTGGAGCGATCGCAGGGAGAAGAACGCGGCTTGGGACCTTCTGAGCCGCTGTGACTTCATCCTGATCGCCAGTGCCGTGCTGCTCTCGCTCCTCGGCGCGGTCATGGTCTACTCCGCCACTCGTGTCGAGATGGCGGCGGGCGGGGGCGATCCGAAGTTCTATCTGAAGCGCCAGCTCGTCTGGCTCGCGATCGGGCTCGTCGTAATGGTCGTGGCGGCACTGATCGACTACCACTGGCTCGAGCAATGGGCCTACGTGCTCTACGGCCTCATCGTCCTGTCGCTGCTGGCGGTGCTCACTCACTTCGGGCACGTCTCGCTCGGTGCGCAACGCTGGTTCGCGGTTGGGCCCCTCGATGTGCAACCCTCGGAGTTCGCGGCCCTCGCCCTCATCCTCGTCGTCGCCGTGTACTGCAGCCGTCAAGAAGCCATGTTCCCGAGGAACCTTGTCGTCGTGCTGGTCCTGGCCGGGGTGCCGATCCTGCTCGTGTACAAGCAGCCGGACCTCGGGACGGCGCTCATCATGGTTGTGGTTCTCACGGTCATGATCGTGACATCGGGGGCGCGGCTCAGGTATCTGGGCGGCTTGGCTGTTGCCGGCATCGCAGGTTTGGCGGCGGCAATTCACTTCCGGTTGATCCACGCCTACGAGCTGCAGCGCTTCACGTCCTTTCTCCACCAGAACACCGCCACGAGCGGCGCCAACTGGAATCTGGCCCAGTCGATACTGGCGATCGCTTCGGGGGGAGCCTTCGGCACCGGTGTGTTCCATGGCGCCGCGACCAACGGCGGCTTCGTGCCCGCCCAGCAGACCGACTTCATCTTCACGGCCGTGGGCGAGCAGCTCGGGTTCGTCGGAGGGGTGCTGGTCGTCGCGCTGTTCGGGGTGATCGCGTTCCGGCTGTTGCGAGCCGCACAGATGGCGAGGGATCCGCTCGGTCGCATGCTGTGCTCGGGGGCGCTCGCGTTGGTCGCGTTCTCCGTGTTCCAGAATGTCGGCATGACCATCGGCCTCATCCCCATCGCCGGTATCCCGCTGCCGTTCGTGAGCTACGGTGGCTCCGCCATGATCGTTTTCTTCGCTACGGTCGGGCTTGTGGTCAATGTCGAAATGCGCCGGTCAGGCCGGCGATGAGTCCCATGGGCACCGATGAGAATGCGGTTCGAGCCGACGCCGGGTCGGCGGCGATGACGCGCGGTAACGGTGACGGTACGGCCTTCGGTGACGGCGAGGCGCCTTCGCCAGAGGCGACCTGGTCCGCGGGTGGTCCGGCGGCCGACGAGGTGGCAGAGGCGGAAGTGACCGCGGTGGTGACGGCCGAGGTCGCGAACGAGGCCGACGAGGCGCAGCCGGGCTCGCCGGAACCCGGCGCGTCCGAGGAGCCTGCCGGGGACGGGACCACGGTGCCTTACGAGCCCGCCGCCGATGTGGACCAGGAATTCGGCGTAGCGGCGGCGCCGGCTGCGATGTCACAGATGGTTTTCGTCGACGTCGTGCTCCTGCTGCCGGCGACGCACCCCGTCGTCGTGCTTCAGGAGGCAGATGCGCCCTTCCGCGAGCTGCGGATCCCCGTCGGCGGTGCCGAGGGCATTGCGATCAGCTACGCGGGAAGGGGGCTCGGGACCCCGCGGCCGCTCACCCACGAGCTGTTCGCGCGTGTCCTCGAGGAGTTCGGGATGATTCTCGACGTCGTCCGGATCACCGAGGTCCGGGGAACCGCGTTCACAGCTGAGATGGTCATCTCCGGTCAGCTGGGGACACGTGTGATCGACTGCCGCCCCTCGGATGCGATCGCCTTGGCGCTGCGCCACAGGCTGCCGGTTCCCATCATGGTGGACCCGAACGTGTTGGAGGTCGCCGGCAGCGACCCCATGGGCGCCAACTAAGAGGGCTACCCACCCGGCGGACGGCCCGGTTCTCCTGGGGCCGGCCGGCTGTGGTCGGGTGGAACCCAGTCGGGATGGGCGCCTACTTGCGGCGTCTGGCGCGTCGTGGAGCCATTGAGGGCGACGGCGCCAGGGCTGGCTTGCCCGGAGGCGCCGATCGGCGCGGCCCGCGCGGCGACGAGGGCACGGCGCCGCATCCGTGCCGCGCGACGGCTCCGCCCGATGGCGACTCCCGGCGCGGTGCCCCCCTCGTCGGAGATGCGCATGAGCAGTGCCACGAGGACGTAGTTCGCCAAAAGGGATGAGCCGCCGTAGCCGATGAAGGGGAGCGAGACCCCGGTGAGCGGGAGCAGGCGGACGACGCCGGCCATGATGAAGAACGACTGGAAGCCGACGATGGCGGTGAAACCGACCGCGGCGAGCTGGGAGAACTCCGAGCGTGCCCGCATGGCGGCTCTTATTCCGGTGCCCACGACCAGGAGGAATCCCACGACCACGGCCGTCGTGCCGAGCAGCCCGAGCTCTTCGCCTATGGCCGCGAAGATGAAGTCGCTGTAGGCGACGGGGATGTCATAAGGAGAGCCGAGGCCGAGCCCCGATCCCGTGAGGCCGCCGCGGCCGAGAGCGAGCTCGCCCTGCACGGTCTGATAGCCGTAGGAGCTGTAGTGGGCCCAGGGGTTGATCCAGGCCGACACGCGCTGGTCGATGAGCGATTTCGCGAATGGCAGGTGGGCTGCCAGATAGGTGCCCGCGACGAATGCGACGAGCCCGCCCACGACGTAGGTCCATCGCCCGGTCGCGACCCACAACATCGTTATGAACATGATGAACAGCAAGAGTGAGAAGCCGATGTCGTGTTCGAGGAGGATGACGAGGATCGCGACCACCCACGCGACCGCGATCGGGCCGAGGGGGCGGATGTCCGGCAAGAGCCGGTTGCCCACACGTCGGGTCGACAGTGAGAGCATCTCGCGCTTTTCCACGAAATAGGACGCGAAGAAGACCACGAGCATGAGCTTGGCGATCTCGACGGGCTGGAACGTGACCGGCCCGAGGTGAATCCAGAGCTTCACCCCGTTCAACTGGGCTTCGGACGTCCTGCCCAGGTAAGGCGCCAGCGGCAGCACGAGCAGGAGCAAGGCGCCGAACACGAGCATGTAGCGGTAGCGCTCGAGATCACGCGACCGGCGCACGACGAACAAGGTGACGACATAGGCGGCCACACCGAGCGCCGTCCAGGCCGCCTGATAGTGCCACGGCGCATCGGCGGCGATCTGTGGCGATGCGTCGAGCCTGTAGATCATCACGAAACCGATGCCGTTCAGCAGCAGTACCACCGGCATCATCACCGGGTCTGCCTCAGGAGCAAGGAAACGATTGGCCAAGTGGACGACCAGCGCCAGTGCCGCGACGCCGCCGATGAAATCCAAGGCGTTGGGCGGGAGGGCGTTGCGGGTGCCGAGCGCGGCGAGCAGGTACGCGAGCGTGATCACGACGACCGCTACGAGCAGCAGGCCGAGCTCGCTCCGGCGACGTTGTTTGACCCTCGGTGCCATGGCGAGGGGCTGCACGACTTCACGGTAGCGTCTGGGTTGTGAAAGCCGCTGTCATGACGCCTGGTGGGCCTGTGGCGCGCCCGGACCGGTTCCTCAACCGTGAGCTGTCCTGGCTGGACTTTGCTGATCGCCTCGTCGACCTCGCCGCGGACGAAGCTCTGCCGCTTCTCGAGCGGGTGAAGTTCATCGCCATCCTCTCGTCGGGGCTCGACGAGTTCTTCCAGGTGCGCGTCGGGGGCCTCAAGGACCATGTCGCGGCGGGGCTTCGCGCGCGGTCGGCCGACGGGCGCAGCGCCACACAGCAGCTCCACGACATCCGCTTGAAGTGCATCCGCCTGCTGGCGCGCAGCGATGAGGTGTTCGAGTCCTCGATCGTGCCCAGTCTCGCCCACGCCGGCCTTTACTTCGCGAGCATCGAGGAGCTCGACACGGCGGAGAAGGCGCGGCTCCTGAGCGTGTTCGAGAAGGAGATCTTTCCCGTCCTCACGCCGTTGGCGGTCGACCCCGGTCATCCGTTCCCCTACATCTCGAACCTGTCGCTCAACCTGGCTGTGCTCGTCGAGGACCCGGGCACTCGCGAGCAGCGCTTTGCGCGCGTGAAGGTGCCGCCCTTGCTGCCCCGTTTCGTGCCGCTCGACGGCGGTGGTCGCTTTGTCGCCCTCGAGCAGTTGATCGCCGCCAACCTGCCCAGGCTCTTCCCGCACATGGAGATAGGGCGTCATCACGCCTTCCGCGTCACCCGCAACGCCGACCTCGACCTGGAGGAGAGCGAGGCCGACGATCTCCTCGCCGCGGTCGAGACGGAGCTGCGCCGCCGCCGTTTCGGGCGCGCGGTGCGCCTCGAGGTCGACCGGGACATGCCGCCGGCAGTTCGCGACCTCCTCTTGGAGGAGCTCGAGCTCGGCCCGGACGACGTCTACGAGAACTCGGCGCCGCTCGGCCTGAGCCAGCTCTGGGCTCTTCACGCCATCGACCGGTCCGACCTCCACGAGCCGACCTGGGTCCCGATGACCCAACCGCGCCTCGCGACCGCCGGGGACGGGCCCGTTGACCTGTTCGCGGTGCTGCGGGAGCGAAGTGCGCTCGTCCACCACCCCTACGACTCGTTCACGACCTCGGTCGAGGCGTTCATAACCCAGGCCGCCGACGACCCGAACGTCCTCGCGATCAAGCAGACCCTCTACCGCACCTCCGACGACACGGCCATCGTCTCGGCGCTCGTACGGGCGGCCGAGCAGGGCAAGCAGGTGGCGGCGCTCGTCGAGGTGAAGGCTCGCTTCGACGAGCAAGCGAACATCTTGTGGGCACGTCAGCTCGAACGGGCAGGTGTGCACGTCGTCTATGGCCTCGTGGGACTGAAGACCCACTCGAAGATCGTTCTCGTCGTGCGACGCGAGGAGGACGGGCTGCGTCGTTACTGTCACATCGGCACGGGCAACTACAACTCGGAGACGGCGAAGGTCTACGAGGACCTCGGGCTTCTGACCGCCGACCCCGCCATCGGTGAGGACCTGACGGACCTGTTCAACCATCTGACCGGATACGGCCGGCCGGTGACCCACCGACGCATCGTGGTGGCTCCCCAGGGCATGCGGCCTTGGGTTCTCGGCGAGATCGCCGAAGAAGCCGCGGCAGGCGAGGCAGGCCGGATCACCATCAAAGTGAACGGGCTTACCGACCCTGGTGTCATAGACGCCCTCTACACAGCCTCACAGGCGCACGTCCGGATCGATCTGTTGGTACGGGGCCTGTGCTGCCTCAAGCCCGGGGTGCCGGGGCTCTCCGAGACGATCACGGTGCGTTCGATAATGGGGCGCTTCTTGGAGCACTCCCGGATTTTCCGCTTCGGTGATCCCGGCGGTGAACGCCCGGTGCGCTACACGATCGGTTCCGGGGACTTGATGGAACGGAACCTCGATCGCAGGATCGAGGTCCTGGTCCCGGTCCTCGACGCCGAGCTGCGGGCGCGGCTCGAAGAGACCCTCCAGCTCGGTCTCGCCGACGACACGAACGCCTGGGAGCTCGGACCGGACGGGACTTGGACAAGGGTTGTGCCAGTGCTCGGGCTCAGCGTGCAGCGGCGGCTACAAGAGCTCGCGCTGGAGCGCGCCCGCAGGCGCCGCTCGCACGAGCCGCTGAGCTGAGCTCCGCCCGTGCGGATCGCCGCGCTGGACCTGGGTAGCAACTCGTTCCATCTGCTGGTGGTCGAAACTCGCCGTGACGGGAGCTTCGTCCCGCTCGCGCGGGAGAAAGTGATGCTGCGCCTCGGCGATGTCGTGGCACGCGAGGGCGTCCTCACCGAAGCGGCCATCGAGGCGGCGATCGACACGATCCGGCGGCTCAAGACGATCGCGGAGGTGCAGCGGGCCGACGAGATGGTGGCCATGGCGACCGCGGCGATGCGCCAGGCCGCCAACGGGCCCGAGGCGGCCGAGCGGATCGAAGAGGCGACAGGTGTCCGGATCCAGGTCGTGAGCGGTATCCGTGAAGCGCAGCTGATCTTCGAAGCAGTGCGGGCGAGCGTCCTCATCGAACCCGGCCCGGCGCTTTGTGCCGATCTCGGCGGAGGAAGCCTCGAGCTTTCTGTCGGTGACCAGTTCGGCCTCAGTTACGCCACGAGCCTGCACTTAGGTGTCGGGCGGCTCACGGCCGAGTACGTGCGCACCGACCCACCGACCAAGAAGGACCGTGCGCGGCTCAAAGAGCAGATCTCCAAGCAGCTCGACGAGGTGCTCGAGGAACTGCTCGCCTGCGGCCCGAAGCTGTTGATCGGGACCTCGGGCACGTTTTGTGCTCTGGCCAGGGGCGCGGCTGCAAGGCGGGACGGGATCGTGCCCACGTCTGTCAATCAGCTGACGGTGACGGCCCGCGAGCTCGCCGCTCTGGGCGAGATCGTCTGCGAGCTGCCCAGCTGGGAGCGGGCACGGTTGGCAGGGATCGAGGCCCGGCGCGCCGAGCTCCTCCCGGCCGGTGTCGCTGTGACCGAGGTCCTCATGGAGCGAACCGGATTGCGCGAGCTCACGGTCTCGGAGTGGGGGCTCAGGGAAGGGATCATCATCTCGACGATCGCCCAGCACGACCGGGTGGAGTTCAGCAATGACCCGCGGGCGATCCGCCGTGCCTCCGTCCTGTCGCTGTGCGTGCGGTCGAGGTGGCCCGAGGCGCACTCCCGCCAGGTCGCGAGACTGGCGGGCGAGCTGTTCGACTCGACTGTCGCCCTGCACGAGCTCGACGGTGGGGACCGGGAGCTTCTCGAGCTGGCGGCGTTGCTGCACGACATAGGTGAGCACGTGAGCCGCGACGGCCACGCCCGCCACACCGCCTATCTCGTCGAGAACGGTGATCTGCGGGGCTTCTCGCCCCTAGAGATCCAGATGCTGTCATGTCTCGGGCGCTACCACGTCAGGGGACGTCCGAGGGAGTCCTTCCAGGCCTGGGAGACCCTGGAGCGCAAGGACCGGGACCGGGTCTTGAAGATGATCTCCCTGCTGCGCATCGCGGACGGGCTCGACGCCGCCCATGACTCGGTCATAGGTCATGTGGGCGTCGAGCTGAGCGGCACGCGCGTGGAGATCGTCGTCAGCGCCCGAGGTGACGCGGAGCTCGAGCGTTGGATGCTCCAGCGCAAGGTGCAGTTGTTCCAGGAGCTGTTCGAGGTCCCGGTCAGCCTTGAGGTGGTGCCGACGGGGCCGGAGGAGATGCAGGCCCTGGGCGAGGAGGCAGGTCTGGCTTGACGGACGGGATCTCGGCTGTGGGGGGAGTCGACGGGTACCTCGCCCTTGTCATGGAACCGAGGGCGTCGCGGCGCTCTTTGAGGCCGGCCCCGTGCTGGACGCGTATGGACAGATAGGCGCCGGCGCCGACGGGGATCGGCAACCAGAAGTTGAACAGGCGCCAGGAGATCACACCCAGCCAGGCGATGCCCGCCGGAACGCCGAAACCGATCAAAGACGTTGCCGCCACCGCCTCGACTATGCCAAGGCCGCCAGGGGTCAGCGGCACGGCCGCGAGCACGTTGGCGACCCCATAGGCGACGAAAAGGTCGATGGGCCGGGAGTAATGACCGTAGGCGGCGACGAAGGCCCACAGCGAAGCTGCATCGAACAGCCAGTTCGCGGCTGCCCAAGAGACCGCGTTCTTGAGCAGCTTCCGGTCCGATGCCAGTGTCCGAAGGCGGGAGGCGAGGCGTTGCACCAGCTGTTCCATCTGATCTTCTGTGACCCAGGGCACGCGTCTCGCAACCGATCGCAGTGCCCGGGCCGCGTGGGCTTCGCCGCGGGTGAGTGCCAGGACGAGCGTGGCGAAGGCGGCGGCCAGCACGGCGCCGACCACAGCCACGGTGACGTAGGCGCTGTTGAAGCCGTGCAGGGGGATGGAGATCACCAGAGCTACCCAGAGCATCGCGTTCAGGACGACGGCCGAACCGATGCCCTGGGTCGCGAGGGCGAAGCCGGCATCGGGCCCGCTCACCCCGCTCGAGGTGAACAGGCGGTAGCCGAGCCCGGTGCCGCCGGCGGTGCCGCCGGGGATCACGTGGCTCACAGCCAGCGTGGACAGGTCGATGCGAAGCACTCTGGAAAGACCGGGCCCGTCTTTCGGCAACACCGACTTGGTGAGGCGCCCATATGCGACGAGCGCTCCCGCTTCGAGCGCGAAGCCGGCCAGGAACCACAGGAGATTGACCCGGCCCAACTGGCTCAGCGACGAGCGTGCCTTGGAGTGAAGGAAGGTCGGAATGAGGACGTATTCGACGAAGAGAAGGAGGATGAAGATCGTGATGCCGTGGCGCAGCGGCCGCGGGATCCATGCGAGCAGTCTGGGACGACGGCGGGGCGCGGTCACGCCGGCAACTGCGCCGTCGAGCCCGGGTGATTCGCCCATGTCCCCATGCTTGCAGGCGCGAACGGGTCGCGGGGAGAGCCTGGTCACCGTGCCGATTCCACGGTAGGGGAGGGACACGCCCGCAGCGGCCGGGCCCGGCACCGGGGCTTCGGATCCCGCTTCGGCGGTCCCGCATGGAGTTGACTTGTTACGGTGCCTGAGCAGAACGCCGACCGGAGACTCGATCCGTCCGCGAGCCAACGCGTCCACGACCTGCGGGTGGCGCGCACGGCGTTCATAGCCACCGGCGCAGTTGTCAACGTCGGCATCGGCCTCGCCCTGCTCTGGCGGCTCCGGGTCGTCGTGCTCTTGATATTCGTGTCGTTGTTCTTGGGTGCGCTCTTGCATCCGGCCGTCAGCTTCGTGGAGCGCCGCGGGGTTCGCCGCGGCATCGCGACGGCAGTCGTGTTCTTCCTCTCGGCGGCGGTCATCTTGACGGTGGGCTATGTGCTCGTCCACCCGGTCTACTCCTCCGCCACGAGCTTCGCGAAGGAGCTGCCGAGCCTCGTGCGCCAGGCGCAGCAGGGAAAGGGGCAGATCGGGCACCTCGTCAAACGGCTCCATCTCGAGAGCTACGTGAAAAAGAACGTGCCGCGGCTCGAGACTTTGATCACCGGTCTCGGCCGCCCCGCCCTCGCTGTGGGCAAGACCGTCGTGAGCGGGGTCGTCGCACTCGTTACGGTCGGGGTGCTGACATTCTTCATTCTCCTCGAGGCTCCCCGGATGATCCGCGGCGTGCTCAACTGGATGCAGCCCGAACGCTCGGTCCGCGTGCACAACATCCTGGGTGACGTCGGCCAGGCCGTGGCCGGGTACATGCTCGGCAACTTCGCCACCTCGATCATCGCCGGGGTCGTCATCTTCGTGACGTTGCGGGCCACGGGCGTCCCCTACGCAGGCGTGCTCTCGATCTGGGTGGGCATCGTCGACTTCCTGCCTCTCGTGGGCGGACTGCTCGCCGGCGTGCCGACGGTGGCCGTTGCTCTCCTGCACTCTTTGCCGGCCGGGATCGTGACCCTGGCGGTGTTCCTGATCTACCAACAGGTGGAGAACCACATCCTCAATCCGGTCGTGATGAGCAGGACCGTTCGCCTGAACCCGCTCTGGGTGCTGCTGGCGATCCTCGTGGGGGTGGAGCTGGGTGGGATCGTCGGGTCCACCTTCGGCGGCCTCGTGGGGGCCCTGTTGGCCGTGCCGGCTGCAAGCGCCATCCAGGTGATCGCGAAGGATCTCTGGGCCGAGCACCGCTCGCCGGAGGTCGACGAGAGCCCTGCCGAGGGGGATGCTGCCGTGCCGGCGCCGCCTGGTGCCATGACCACCACGGTCAAGTAACGTCCCCATCTCACCGCAGGCCCTGTGGGGAACCGAGTCTGTCCGGCCGCGGTTTCGCCATAGGCTGCAGCCGTGCGCGTTCTCGTTGTGCTGCCTACTTTCAATGAAGCTGCCACAATCGAGGACGTCCTCGAGCGGGTGCGCAAGGCGCTCCCGGATGCGTCGGTCCTCGTTGTCGATGACAACAGCCCCGACGGCACGGCCAAGATCGCCGCAGAGTTCGGCGAGAGATGCGGCGGTGTCGAGGTACTGTCGCGACCCCGCAAGATGGGCCTCGGCAGCGCCTATCGGGACGGCTTCAAATGGGGCCTCGCGCAGGGCTACGAGGCGATGGTCGAGATGGACTCGGACTTCTCGCACGACCCGGACGCCCTTCCCGTGGTCCTGGCGCCGCTCGGCGAGGGATATGAGGTCTGCATCGGGTCCCGGTACGTTCCGGGTGGCTCGATACCGAACTGGAGCCTGCCGCGGCGACTGCTGTCGCGAGGCGGCAACATCTATGCCGACCTCCTCTTAGGACTCCACGTGCGGGATTCGACCGCGGGCTACCGGGCCTACGCGGCAACACTTCTCCGCCGCATCGACCTCGCCTCGGTCCGGGCGGAGAGCTACGGGTTCCAGGTCGAGATGACCTACCGGGCACGGCAGTTGGGCGCCAAGGTCAAAGAAGTGCCGATCCGTTTCGTGGACCGTGAGCTCGGAGCCTCCAAGATGTCGACCTTCACCGTGGTGGAGGCTCTCGTGCTCGTCACCTGGTGGGGCGCGGGACGACTCGTCGGCAAGCTCGGGGGCAGCCGGGCGACGGGCGCCTCGGCGCGGTCTTCCTCGTCGCGGTGAGCAACGACGGCAACCGGCCCACAGCAAGTGGGGCGATGGCGCCGATCGACGCCGGCACGGGGCCTGTCGTGGTGCTCGTGCACGGCCAGCCGGGAGCCGGAGGTGACTGGGCGGCCCTGGCGAACATGTTGTCGGGCGACCACCGGGTGCTCGCGCCGGACCGTCCCGGCTGGGGATCCGACGCGCGGGGCGCGATGGGGATCGCGGCCAACGCAGACGTGCTGGAGGAACTGTTGCAGGCAGCCGGAGCGAAGAGCCCCGTGACGGTCGTGGGCCACTCGCTCGGGGGCGGTGTCGCGCTCGAGCTTGCCCTGAGGCACCCGGAACGGGTCGGCGCGCTGGTGCTCGTCGGATCTGTCGGAGTGGCCCAGTCGCTGTCGAGCTTCGACCGTTTGCTCGCGGTCCCCCTGGTGGGAAACGGCATCCTCCGCGCCGGGGTCGGCGCCCTCCGCCGAGTCCTGATCGCTGCGACCCGCTTCTCGGAACACCACCCCCGGGCCCGCGTCGGGAACATGGTCCCCGCCCTGCCCACAGTGCAGGCCGCGATCGGGACGGACGGCCGTCCCATCGTCGGCAGAGGAAGGCAGAGTTTCCTGGTCGAACAGCGTGCTCTCCTGGCCGAGACGCCGGAGCTCGAACGCGCCCTGTGCCGCATCGCGGTCCCGACGGCGGTTGTCACCGGGTCATCCGACCGCGTCGTGCCCTTCGCCGCGGCGCGCTCGCTCGCGATGCGGATCCCGGGCGCAGAGCTGGTCGTCGTCGGCGGGGGCCACCTTCTGCCCGTCGACGAGCCCGAGCAGCTGGCCGACGTGGTGCGTCGTTATTCGGCGTTCGCGGCGGGATTCAGGGACGGACGGCGGCGGCGAGAAACGCCTGGAGCTTGAGCTGGGTCTCGGCGAGCTCGGAGGCGGGATCGGAGTCGGCGACAATGCCGACACCCGCGAACAGGCGCGCGGAGCTCCCCTCGACGATTGCCGAGCGGATCCCGATGTACCACTCCCCATCACCCCGGGCGTCCACCCAGCCCACAGGCCCGCCATAGCGGTCCCTGTCGAGCTCCTCGAGCTTGACCAGGTAGTCCAGTGCCAGATCGACGGGCGTACCCGCCACAGCAGGCGTGGGATGAAGGAGACCGACGAGCTCGAGAGAGCTCGGGTAGCCGCCGTCACCTTGGGCGAGAACGCCGGAGATCTCGGTGCCGAGGTGGCTCACGTTGCGCAGCTCGCGGATGACGGGCCTGTCGGGCACCTCGAGGCATTCGGCGACCGGGGAGAGAGCTGCGATGATCGCGTCGACGACGACCCGGTGCTCGGAGCGCTCCTTCGAGGACGCGAGGAGCGCTGCTGCGGCTTTGCGGTCGACGTCCGGGTCCCCGCTGCGGGCCGCGGTCCCCGCGAGAGGAACCGAGGCGATCCGCGCACCGTTGCGGGAGATCAGGAGCTCGGGCGTCGCACCGATGAAGCCGTCGATGGCGAACGCGGTGCAGGAGGGATGAAGCGCCCGGAGCCGCCCGAGCAGGTCGGCCTGGCGAAACGGCCGGTTCGCGTGCACCGTCACCTCACGCGCGAGGACCAGCTTGTCGAGGCTCCCGGCAGCGATCTCGGCGAGCGCCGCCCTGACGCGGTCCAAGAAGTCCCGGTGCGGCCGGGCAGAAGCGAGACGGAACTCATCAGGGGGCGCGGTCGTGTCGCCGGTCCGTGCGGCCGCGACGCTGCCGGGCAGGCTGCTCAGCAGTTGGCGGACACGATCAGGCGGCCCCACCGCCACGACCGAGGCTTCGCGGCCGGCAGGTGCGATCACCGTCACCTCGGGGACGACCAGGGCGCCGTCGGCGCTGCGGTCGAAGCGGAGCGCACCGAGCGCGACGGGTACCGGTTCGGGGTCCCGGGCGCGGCCCGGCTGGGCGCCAACCGCGTGGAAGCGGCCCTCGACGCGAGGGATGGTCCCGAGCTCGGCGACCGCACGCCTCAAAGCGGGGGGGTTGGCCGGGCCCCCGGAGAGCTCGAGAGCCGCCGCTTTGCCGAGGGCGAGCACGAGGAGCCCCTCGCGCTCGATGACGCGTCCGGTCTCGTAGGCGTGGCGCCGCAGCTCGTCCAGGGTTTGCGCCTCGATCGGACGCACGCCGTAGCAAAGGCCCGTCATCAGACGGCTCATCCGCGGGTGCTCTCGCTGGACCGGGTTGCGGTCACGCACTGAGCGATGCCACCGCTCAGCAGATGGTGCCTGACGTCGCAGAAGCCGGCGTCGCGGAGAAGGGCCGCGAAGGAGCTGAACGAAGGCAGGTAGGCGACCGAGCGCGGCAGGTAACGGTATGCCGCGCCGTCGGAGAAGAGCGCCCCGAGCCTCGGCACGGCCTGGGTGAACCAGACCCGGTGGCCGAGGCGCACCAGGCGGTGTCGCGGCTCTCCGACTTCGAGCAGTGCCAGTCGCCCTCCCGGACGGAGCACCCGGCCGAGCTCGCGCAGGACTGCGGCGAGATCGGCGAAGTTGCGCACGGCGAACCCGCTCACCGCCGCGTCCGCGGCCCCCGCCGGCACCGGCAGCCGGGCGGCGTCGGCCTGCACGAGCGGCGCCCCGCCGGCACGTGCGGCGCTGAGCATCCCGAGAGAAAGGTCGATGCCGACTGCCCGGTGGCCCTTGTGGCGGAGGCTGCGGGCCAGGTCCCCGGTCCCGCAGCCGATGTCGAGCACGACCGAGTGGGGCGCCAACTGCAACATCTCGATCGCGCGGCTGCGCCATCTGGCGTCGAGCCCGAAGGTCATGAGGCCGTTGACGAGGTCGTAGCGCGGTGCGATCGAGTCGAACATCGCTCGCACGAGGTCCTGCTTGGCTCTCCCCTCGGGCAAGGGCGAGGCGGCGTCGAACAAGACGCCATGGGTGCTGGGTGCGGGCGCGCCGTCGCTGGCTTTGATCACAGGCAGCTCACGGACCTGAGCCTAGGCAACGGAGGCACCCCTTCGAACAGGCCGGGAACGCCTTGAAGACGCGACGTGGCGCAGTTGCAGGTCCTGTCGCTTCGCCGGCTACCAGGAGAGACCCACGACGGCACGCATCGCCTTCTCGAACTCCTCGTCCCCGAGGGTGCTGCGCGCCGAGAGGATCAGGTTGGCGTCGTCTCCCACCCGTCGGCGCAAGGGACCTGTGTCACTGTCGATGGCGTCGGCGACGGCGGTCGCCACGAGCTCCGGGCCGGGCCGGGCTCCTGCCTGCATCTTGCGGGCGACCTCGCCCAGCTGTGCGTCGAGCTCGTCGTAGACGCCCAGCCCGCCGGTCGGCGCGTGGTCCTTCATGCCCGGCGCGATGAAGCCGGGCTCGACGACGACGACACGTACCCCGAAATGTGCCAGCTCGACGTAGAGCGCCTCGGAGATGGCCTCCAGGGCGTGCTTGGTGGCGGCGTAGTAGCCGCTCAGGGGTTGGGCGACGTGCCCGGCCACCGAGGAGATGTTGACGACGACGCCTGCCCGGCGGCTGCGCATTCCGGGCACGAATGCCTGCATCAGGCGAACCGGCCCGAGGACGTTCGTCTCGAACATCTGGCGCACGTGCTCCAGCGCGACCTGTTCGATCGGGCCGTGGAAGGAGATGGCGGCATTGTTGACGAGGGCGTCCACCCAGCCGAGCTCCCTGCGGACCTCGTCGACCGAGGCCGCGTCCGTCACGTCGAGGTGAAGCCTGGCCGCCACGTCGATGTCGTCGAGGCAGGCACGGTCGCGGGCCGTCGCCACGACCTCGTGCCCGCGGCTCGCGAGGAGAGTCGCGGTGGCCCGGCCCACACCGGAGCCCGCCCCGGTGACGAGGACCCTCATGCCAGCCACTCTAATGGCAGCGCCCTGCCAGTCCCGGGGCGGCTGCCCGCCGTGGCGTCAGCGGCCGCCGCGAGCCGGTGCCGCGGTCCCGCTGCAATCTGGCGCATAGCCCTCTCCCAGGGAGTGTTCATCTTCCGTTTATCTGACTCCCAGGAAGTTAACCCAGAGTTCAGGTTGGGAACACGGTCCGGCAATACCTTGTTCACATGGCTTTCGTAGCTTCGGTCGTAACGGACGCAAGTGGCCGCCGCGTGGCGCGGGTTAACGGTGTGGCCGCGCAAACCGATCATTACGACCTTGGAGGTAGAGAGCCTGATGAGGATGCACAGAACTGTTCGGCTTGCCATAACCGCGACGGCGGTCGCCGTCACGGCACTGGCGATGGTCGCCGTCCCGGCGCTCGCGGGCACACGCAGCGCCAAGGCAAACGATGTGTACCTGACAGCCGACACGCGCTTGAACAAGCCAGCGACCATTGGTGGCGCGGGTTCAACCTTTGCCGCACCCCTGCAGAATGCCGCGCAGGCGCTATTCCAGGCCCGCACCGCAAATGCCACGATCAACGGCTACCAAGCAGTCGGTTCGGGCACCGGCGAGTCGGACATCTTGAAGAAGATCGTCGATTGGGGCGGCACCGACGTACCGATGTCTCAAGCCGACATCAACTCAAAGCAGCCTTACGGCGCCGACTACACGTTGTCACAATTCCTGCAGGTGCCGATCGGCCTCGGCGGCGTGGCGATTCCTTACAATGTTCCCGGCCTGACGGCCAAGACGCTCACTTTGACGGCGGCGGTTCTTGCCAATATCTACCTAGGCAACATCAAGTACTGGGACAGCGCTGCGATCAAGGCGTTGAACCCGAAGGTCAATCTTCCGCACAAGGAAATTGTCGTTGTCGCCCGTGCCGACTCTTCGGGTACGACGTACATCTTTACGGACTTCCTACGTAGAGCGGCTAAGACGGTGTGGCCGACCTTGCCCTCGAAGACCCCGCTGACGCTCCCTACCGGTGGCATCGCTGGCAGCGGGAACGCGGGAGTCGCGGCTGACATCGAGAACACACCGAACTCGATCGGTTATGTGGAGTATTCCTACGTGCTTCTCAACCCGAGCCTGCTCAAGGGAGTCGCGGCGATCGTCAACAAGGCGGGCGTGGCGGTACTTCCGTCAAAAGCGGGCATTGCGGCTGCCGCGGCTGCCAAACCGGACGTCACAGCGACGAACTTCTCGATCGTCTGGCAGGCCGGCAAGACAACCTATCCAATCGCGGGGTACACCTGGGCGGTCATATGGAAGCACAACCAAACGCTCGATATCGAGGGCACGCTCCTCGTGAAGTACCTCGACTGGCTGTCGCACTCGGGCGCCGTTGACGGGACGACGGCTGGTCAAGATGTCGCTGCTCTCCAGGGCTACGTCCCACTTCCGGCGAACATCCAGGCGCTGGCACGTGCGACGTTGCTCCAAGTCACGGGATTAAAGGGCCAGGTGTTGCTGACGACCAACGGCAGCTGAGCAGCGAGGTAGCTGAGTAACAGTTATGTCCGCGGTGTCGGCCAGCCCTTCTTTGGCTACGTCGGACCAGCCCCTGGCCGAGAACCGGAAACGGTTCTCGGCCAGGGGCGATTCGGCCCACTGGGCTGTCCTCTACGGGGTCTCCGGCCTGTTCGCCCTCATCTGCGCGGTTTTCATCATCAGCATCGTCGTCTCGTCGATCCCCGCCTGGCGCCACGCGGGACTGTCGATCATCTACGGCAGGGTCTGGAACCAGGGGTCGGACTCGTTCGGTGCCCTCCCCATCATCACGGGCACACTGGCGACAACCGCGATCGCGCTCTTCTTCGCCATCCCGATAGGCGTGGGGTGCGCCCTCGCCATCGTGCACGTGATACCGGGCCGCCTGCGGATATTCCTGTCTTCACTTGTCGAGCTCCTGGCGGCGGTCCCGAGCGTCGTCTACGGGCTCTGGGGCCTGCTCGTGATCGCCCCCTGGTTCGAAAAGACTGTGCAGCCGGACCTTGCGAAGATAACGGGTGGGAGATTCCCCTTCCAGGCCCCGCCGGAGGGCGTCTCCTTGCTTCTGGCGGGCTGTGTGCTTTTCGTGATGGTCCTGCCGATGATCGTGGCGCTCTCGCGCGACGCCATCGCCATCGTGCCCCATGATCAGTTCGAGGGGGCGCTCAGTGTCGGTGCGACGAAATGGCAGGTGCTCCGCAAGGTCGTACTGCCGGGAGCACGGACCGGGATCGTGGGCGCGGTCACGCTCGCGACGGCGCGGGCCCTTGGCGAGACCGTGGCCGTCGCCATGGTCATCGGCCTGAACCCGCTCTTCCCGCCTTCGTTGTTCTCGACGGCCTCCACGCTCGCATCGACCATCGCCCTGCAGTTCCAGGACGCCACCCCGCTTCAGGTTGCCGCTCTCGGCACGCTCGCGGTGATCCTCATGACCTTGACAGCGATCGTCAACTGGTTCGGCCGCCGGCTCGTGCGCGGCGCGGCCTTCCGGGCGGGTGTCGTATGAGCACCTCGGTGATCGAAGGGATCCCGCCGGACCCGATCCTCGAGCGGCGGGAGCTTGTGCAGCGCGTCGCCCGCAGGACGCTCGACCGTCGCATGCTCGTCTCGAGGGGAATGGTCGGGCTCTGCGGTGTCACGCTCCTCATCGCCCTGATCCCCCTCTTCGCGATCCTGTACTCCCTTATCCAAAAGGGCATGCACTGGTGGAGCATCGACTTCTTCACCAAGGTCCCGCAGTTCCCCTCCCTGATCGACCCGAACGACATCGGAGGGATCTCGAACGCCATCATCGGGTCGCTCGTCATCGACGGCATAGCGGCACTCTTCGCGATCCCGATCGGAGTCATCGCGGGCCTGTTCCTGGCCGAGTCGGACTCGAAGTTCGCCAGCGCGCTCAGAACGACGGCCGAGATCATGACGGGTCTTCCCTCGATCCTGCTCGGGATCTTCGCGTACCAGATGATCGTCATCGGCTTCAACGAATGGGGCATAAAGCTGCCGGGCATCGGGTTCTCGGGCATCGCGGGGAGCTTCGCCATCGGCGTGCTCATGATCCCGGTCATCATGAAGGCCTCCGAAACCGCGTTGCGGGCCGTCCCGTCCACGATCCGCGAGGCCGGCCTCGCCCTCGGGGCGCGCCGGGGCATCGTCGCGCGCAAGGTCGTCATCCCGACCGCCCTCCCGGGCCTGATCACCGCGGTGCTGCTGGCGTTCTCCAGGGCGGTCGGGGAGACCGCCCCTATCTTGTGGGTGATCGGTGCTTCCACCATGGTCCAGTGGAACCCGAAGATGCAAATGGCTTCGATGCCACTCGCCATCTTCCAGTCGGCAACGTCGCCGTACGTGGCGCTGCGTGAGGCCGCCTGGGGGATAGCCCTGTTCCTCGTGTGCGTTGTCCTCGTCCTGAACTTGGGAAGCCGCTTTTTCGCGGCTTGGCTGCAAAGAGAGAGGCGGTAATGGTTCTAGATCCCAGCACCATGGTTAGAGTGTCGCCGGAGATACAAGACCAGGAGGGGGATCCCCGGTTGGGCCCGATCTCGATGCGGTTCGAGGATGTGTCCGTGAGCTTCCACGGCCGCACGGCCATACGCGACGTCGCCTTCGACGTGCCCAAGAACAAGGTGACGTCGCTCATCGGCCCGTCAGGCTCCGGCAAGACGACGCTTCTTCGCGCGATCAACCGGATGCACGACCTCACCAAGGGTGCGGTCGTGAGCGGCTCGATCCGCCTCGGGGACACCGACATCTACAAGGGCGGGATACCGGCAACGCTGTTGCGCACTCGCGTCGGCATGGTGTTCCAGCGCCCGAACCCGTTCCCGACGATGTCCATATACGACAACGTCGTGTCCGGGCTGCGCTTCAACGGCATACGCAAGAGGTCGGTCCTCGACGAGGCCGCCGAGTCCGCGCTGATCGGGGCCGCCCTGTGGGACTCGGTCTCGACCCGGATGAAGGCTCACGCATCCACGCTTTCTGGAGGTGAGCAGCAGCGCTTGTGCATCGCCAGAGCCCTGGCCGTGGAGCCGGAGGTGCTGCTGATGGACGAGCCCACCTCGTCCCTGGACCCGATCTCGATGCGGCTCATCGAAGAGCTCCTGAGCGAGCTCAAGAGCCGCGTGACGATCGTCATCGTCACCCACAACATGCAGCAGGCGGCTCGCGTGTCGGACCTGTGCGCCTTCTTCCTCATGGGCAACGACCGGGCCGGCGAGCAGATCGAGGTGGCACCGACGAAGAAGCTGTTCAGCGAGCCGGACGACCCGAGGACACTGGACTACATCCAGGGCCGGTTCGGCTGAGAGGCTGCGGCCCAAACGGGCCCCTCAGCTGCCGGCGCCCGGCTCCGAGAGCACTTCACCCAACGCCGACAGGAAGCGGTCGTTCTCCGCAGGCGTGCCGATGGTCACGCGAAGGCACCCTTCGAGGCCCGGCCAGTCGGACACGTCGCGAATCAGCACGGAGCGATCGAGCAGGCCCTGCCAGACCTGAGAGCCGATCCGCGGGCTGACGCGGAAAAGGATGAAGTTCGCCGAGGACGGCCACACCGCGACGGGAAGGGCCCCGAGAGCCCGGGAAACCCGCCCCCGCTCTTCGATGATCGCGGCCACGCGGTCCGCCATCTCCTCGTTGAACCCGATGGCGAGCCGTCCCGCCACCTGTTTGAGCGCGTCGAGGTGGTAGGGGAGGGCGACGTTCGCCATGGAGGCGACCACGCCCGGCTCCGCAATGGCGTAGCCGAGACGGAGCCCTGCCATGGCCCAGGTCTTGGAGAAGGTGCGCACCACGACAAGACGGGGCTCGGACTCGAGCAATTCGAGCGCCGACCAGGGCGCGAACTGCCCGTAGGCCTCGTCGACGACGAGGATGCCGCCCACGAGGGCGAGCACGGCACGGACGTTGTCGGGAGTTTCGACGCCCCCGGTCGGGTTGTTGGGCGAGCAGAGGAAGCTGACGGCGGGGCCTGCCGGCCAGTGCTCCTGGGCCGCGGACCGGAGGGTCCTGGCGACTTCGGCGGGCTGGACCGCGAAGGCCTCGTCCCGTCGTCCTGCGATCAGGGGAGTGCCGGTGAGATGGGCGATATGGGAGTGGAGCGCGTAGGTCGGCTCGAACACCATCGCGGGCCGGCCGGGTCCGCCGTACGCGAGGAGCAGGCACTGGATCGCCTCGTTGGAGCCGTTGGCACAGAAGACCTGGGCCGGGTCGACCCCGTGGTGGGCGGCCAGCGCAGCGCGAAGGGCGGTCGCTTCACGATCGGGGTAGCGGTGCAAGGAGATGGACCGCAACTCGTCGGCCAGCGCCTCGACGAAGGCGGCCGGCGGAGGCTCGGGCGCCTCGTTGGTGTTCAGCCGGACGTCGACCTCGACCTGCGGGGAGTGGTACCCGGGCCGTAGCGCAACCTCGCGGCGGTCTGCGCCGGGATGTGCCGGACCGCTCGCGCCCGTGCTCACGCGGGCTGGTTTCCCTCGCGCTCGGACCGGAGCATCACCGAGCTGGCGTGGGCGGCGAGGCCCTCGGCGCGGGCGATGGCGGCCACGTGCGGGGCGGCGCGCGCGAGCGCCTGCCGGTCCGCCGAGATGACGTGCACTCTTCGTAGGAAGTCCTCCACACCGAGCACGCTCGCATAGCGCGCGGAGCGGAACGTCGGCAGGGTGTGGCTCGGTCCGGCGAGGTAATCACCGAGCGATGCCGGCGCGTAGGGGCCGAGGAAGACCGCACCTGCGTTGCGAATGAGGGGGATCAGGTGGCGGGGAGCTTCGCAGCAGAGCTCGAGGTGCTCGGGCGCGATCTCGTTGGACACCGCCAGGGCCGCTTCGGGCCCGTCGACAAGCACCGCGTAGCCGCCGCCGGCGAGGGTGGCCTCGATCTCGGCGCGTCGCGGTGACTGCTCCACGAGCGAGGCGACGGCACTTGTGACCGCGTCCAACATCTGCTCGGACCACGTGATGAGCCAGGCGAGCCCGTCCGGGCCGTGCTCGGCCTGGACGACGAGGTCGATGGCGACATAGTCGACCGGGACCGAGTCATCGGCGATGACGACGACTTCGGAGGGCCCTGCGAAGGAAGCGGGCATGCCGACCGCGCCGCGGACCTCCAGCTTGGCGAGAGACACGCGCCGGCTCCCCGGGCCAACGATGACATCGACCGGCGCAATGGTCTCGGTCCCGTAGGCCATGGCGGCAATCGCCTGTGGCCCGCCGACCCGGTAGAGCTCGTCCACTCCCGCCAGGCTCGCCGCCGCGAGGACCTCGGGAGGGAGGGCGCCGTCGGGCGCCGGCGGCACACAGACCACAACGGCTTCCACGCCGGCGACACGAGCCGGGATCGCCGACATGAGCACGCTCGAGGGGTAGCTCGCGAGCCCACCTGGGACATAGACACCGGCGCGGGCGACCGGCAGCTCGAGGAGCTCGACGGAGATCCCGTTGCGCTCGTAGGTGCCCGGGCGCACGGGCCGGTGGCGATGGAACGACGCAATGGCCCCGGCGGCTTCGGTGAGTGCCGCGAAGAGGGCCGGGTCCAGGCGGCCAGGAGACGCGGCGATCTCCGAGGACGGCACCTGCAAGGTGTCGAGGTCGACCCGGTCGAAGCGAGCCGTGTAGTCCCTGAGAGCGGCGTCCCCCCGCACGCGGACGTCGTCGACTATCGCCCGTACCTCCGCCACCGGGCCCTCGTCCGCGAGGTTGGGCCGGGGCAGGGTGCCACGGAAGTCGGGTCCGCGGCCGCGAAGGTCGAGACGCTTGAGCATGGGTGCAGCGTATCGGTCTGGTTGGCGCGGATTCGGCGGTGCTCTGCCGAGATGGGCGATGATGGCGCCATGGCGCCGCAGCGGCCCGAGCCGTCGGAACTGTCAGAGCTGTCCTCGATCGCCTCCTCGCTCGAGCAGATCAGCCGTCGCGTGACGGCACTTGCTGACGCGGCCACGGAGGCGAAACGCGACGAGATCGCCGCAAACCTCATCGCGGTGGAACGCGCCCTTCTCGGTGCGGTGCGGCGTCTCGAGCGCATGTTGGCAGCCGGGAGATGACCCGGCACGACGTGGTTCGGACGCGCCGACGGCGCCCCTAGGGCGCCGTCGGGGAGCGGCTCGGGCGGCGGATCCCGAGTTCGCTCGTTGGAACCAGGTGGCGGGGACCGGTTCCTCTCCACCAAATTAGCGCTCGGTTCCCTGCCTGTGACCGCTCGTCACCAACCTGTCACGAGACTGTCAGGGAGGCCTCCGCGATCTCGGGGCAAGACCCCCGTGCTCGCCATCGTGGCGCCATGGGCGGCCCGGGGGCGCACGCGAAGCTCAGAAACTGCCTCTCGAAGGGCAGAGATCGGCGATCTCGCAGCTCTCACAACGGGGACGTCGGGCGTCGCAGACCTTCCGGCCGTGCAGGATGAGGCGAAGGCTGATGACGCCCCACTCCCCGGGTGGGAACAGGCCGCAGAGGTCCTTCTCGATTTGGACCGGGTCGCTTGCAGCCGTCAGCCCGAGGCGCCGGCTCAACCTGGTCACGTGGGTATCCACCGGGAGGCCCGGCAGGCCGAAGGCCACGGACAGCACGACATTCGCGGTCTTGCGACCGACGCCCGCAAGGGCGGTCAGCTCCTCCATGGACCTTGGCACCTCGCCTCCGTGGCGCATCACGATCGCCTCCGAGGCGCCGAGGATGTGGGAGGCCTTGGAGCGGAAGAAGCCGGTCGAGCGGATCAAGGACTCGAGCTCGGCGCGGTCGGCGGCGGCCATCGCCCTGGGTGTCGGGTAGCGCCTGAAAAGGACCGGCATGACGATGTTGACCCGCTCGTCGGTGCACTGGGCGGACAGGATGGTGGCGACGAGCAGCTCGAACGGGTCGTGATGTTCCAAGGCGCACAGCTCGCTCGCCGTGCCCGGATAGGCGACCGCGAGGCGATCGCCTATCTTGCGGGCCCGCTGCAGCGGCCTGCGGCGGGCGCGGCCTGTTGGCGGCTCGGCACGGGGCGGGCGGGGCACGCTCGGATGGTAGTCACGGTTCGACTCCGAAGAGACGGTATGTTCGCCAGGTGCACCACGTCGAGATCAAGCGCAGGATGCGAGAGGCCGACATCGCCGCCATCTCGGTCCTGCTCGAGGCGGCGAGCGTTGCGGACGGCCATCGTGCGCTCGGGGAGCACCAGTGGCTCGACCTCGTCCAGGGTGGTCGCGAGGGCTTCGCAGGCTTCGTCGCCCGCGAAGCCGGCCGCGAGCGTGTCGTCGCCTACGCCCAGATCAGCCGCGGCAACGGTGCGAACTGGGGTGTCGAGTACGTCGTGCACCCGCAATGGCGCTGCACCGGTGTCGAGCTGCAGGAGGACCTGGTGAACGCCGCCCTCGCCGAGATCGCGGCGCAGGGCGGGGGCCACGTGCACATGTGGGTCCCCAAGCCGGGACCGGTCAACGACACCGTCGCCCAGGCAGTCGGCATGCGACGCGGTCGTGACCTTGTCCAGATGCGCCGTCTGTTGCCGGTCACCGAGGAGAGCCCCCTCATATCTGTGAGGCCCTTCCGGCCCGGCGAGGACGAACCGGCCTGGCTCGAGGTGAACAACCGGGCGTTTCGCGGCCATCCGGAACAGGGCTCGTGGGACCTGGCCACCATCACCGAGCGGGAGCGCCAGCCGTGGTTCGACCCGAGCGGATTCCTCCTGCACGAGCGCGACGGGCGTCTGGCCGGCTTTTGCTGGACGAAGGTGCACGAGAGCGAAGACGACCTCAAGGGCGAGGCAGTGGCTCCCGAGCTCGGCGAGATCTACGTGGTGGCCGTCGACCCGGACTTCCAGGGTCACGGCCTCGGGCGTCAGCTCGTGCTCGCCGGGCTCGCCTGGCTCTGCGAGCGTGGCGTGTCGACGGGGATGCTCTACGTCGACCACGACAACGAGTCGGCCCGCAGGCTTTACTTCTCGCTCGGTTTCGTCGACGACCACACCGACCGTGCCTATGTCATCGACGTGCCGGCCGGCCGGGCCGGGCCGTGATGGCGATGGTCATGGGCTGGTGTCGGTGAGCCGCTACGACCTTCGACGCGACGACCTGGCGGCGCTGTTGGCCGATGAGCCCGCGTACCGGGTGAGCCAGGTCTTCGACGGTCTCTATCGGCGCTGTGTGGAGCCTTCGGACCTGACCGAGCTTCCCCGAGCACTCCGCGAGCGGCTCGAGGCTGCACCGGCGCTGGCACCGGCTTTTCACTGCGTGGCCGAGAGCGTCGCGGACCGCGGCACGACGCTGAAGTGGCTCTTGGAGACCGGCGACGCCAAGCGCATAGAGACGGTCCTCATGCGATATCGCGACCGGACGACAGTGTGCGTCTCCAGCCAGGCCGGCTGCGCCATGGGCTGCAGCTTCTGCGCCACGGGGGACGCGGGCTTCGGGCGCCAGCTCAGCTCGGGAGAGATCGTCGAGCAAGTCGTGCTCGCCGCGAGACGTTGCAGGTCGGAGGGCTGGGGCCAGCTTGGAAACGTCGTGCTCATGGGCATGGGCGAGCCGCTCGCCAACTTCGAGGCGGTGTGGTCCGCGGTCCTGGCGATGAACCAGGACCTCGGCCTGGGTGCGAGGCACCTCACCATCTCCACAGTGGGGGTGGTGCCCGGTATCCGCCGGCTCGCAGCCGAGAGGCTGCAGGTGAACCTCGCCGTGTCGCTGCACGCGGCCAATGACTCATTGCGCGACCGGCTCGTACCGCTGAACCGGAGGTACCCCCTTGCGATGGTGATGGAAGCCTGCGCGCAGTACCGGGCATCGACCGGGAGGAGGATCTCGTTCGAGTGGGCCTGCATGGAGGACGTGAACGACCACCCCTCCGACGCCTTCGAGCTCGCGGCGCTGGCGCGTCCGCTCGGTGCGCACGTGAACCTCATCCCGCTCAACCCGACACCGGGAGGTCTCGCGAGAGGGCTCAAAGGCTCGAGCCGGACCCGTGTCCTGGCGCTGCAGGCGTGGCTCTTTGAGTCGGGCGTCAATGCCACGATCCGCCAGAATCGGGGACGCTCGATCGACGCCGCCTGCGGTCAGCTGGCGGCCGGCGGTGCACGTCTGGTTCCACCGGGGGCGATGCTGACGCGCCAGAGCGCGCCGGTTTCGCCGAGGCGTTGAGGTAGCGGGCTCTCGCCGCGAGCAGCGACGGGGCAGGCGGGAACGTGCAAGGCTTCACACATGGCGAAAAAGCGCGACCTCGACCCACGCCGCTCGGAACGGACGCGTGCGACCAAGGAGACCGAGGTGACGGTCCTCCTCGAGCTCGACGGGACGGGAGGCGCTCTCGCGGACACCGGCCTGCCCTTTTTCGACCACATGCTGGGCCAGCTCGGGAAGCACGGCGGGTTGAACCTGGACGTCAAGTCTCACGGTGACCTCGAGGTCGACGCCCACCACACCGTCGAGGACACCGGAATCGTCCTCGGTGAGTCCCTCGCCGAGGCGCTCGGCACCAAGGTCGGGATCCGCCGCTTCGCGTCGATCGCGCTGCCTTTGGACGAGGCGCTCGTGGAGGTCGCTCTGGACCTGTCCGGAAGGCCGTACCTGCACTACGACGTCGCCCTCGGCGAGACGGCGCCCCTCGGCAGTCCTCCGTTCGAGGTTCAGCTCGCCGAGGAGTTCTGGCGCGCCTTCGCCCACGCGGCGTCGCTCACCTTGCACATCGAGCTGCGTCACGGGCGCAATCCCCACCATGTGCTCGAAGCGTCGTTCAAGGGGGTAGGGCGGGCGCTGCGGGACGCGGTCCGGGTCGAATCAAAGGGCATCCCGTCGACCAAGGGCCAGTTGTAGGTCGAGACGTGATCGCGGTCCTCGACTACGGCATCGGCAATCTTCGTTCCGCGGAGAAGGCCCTCTTGAGAGTCGGCGCGGACGCTCGCCTGGTCGACAGTCCCGAAGGTGCCATCGACGCGGCGGGGGTCGTGCTGCCCGGCGTCGGCGCTTTCGGCGCCTGCGCCCGCGCCCTTCGCTACTCGGGGCTCGACGAGGTGGTGCGGCTCTGCATAGACGACGGCCGCCCCTTCCTCGGGATCTGCGTCGGTCTGCAGCTGCTTTTCGAGGGATCGGAGGAGAACCCCGAGATCCCCGGACTGGGAATCCTGCCGGGTTATGTGCGCTCGATTGGCGAGACCGAGCGCCGGCCGCAGATGCAATGGAACCTCGTGCGCCACGCCGCCGGGCGCAGCTCGCGCCTGCTCGGGCAGGGTGAGAGTCGCTGGTACTACTTCGTGCACTCCTACGTACCGGTCCCACAGGGTCCCGACGGCCTGCAAGCCGTTGTGGGGACCTGTGACTACGGAGGCGAGATGGCGGTCGCGTTCGAACGCGGCAACATGTTCGGGACCCAGTTCCATCCGGAGAAGTCGGCTGCAGCCGGCCTCGAGCTGCTCGAGCGCTTCGCACGGATCTGCACGGAGGAGCCTTCCGAGTCGTGACCTTGGAGCTGTGGCCCGCCATCGACATCCGCGCCGGCAAGTGCGTGCGCCTGCTCCGCGGCGAGTTCTCCTCAGAGACCGTTTACGGCGACCCGCTGCGGCAGGCCGAGGCGTTCGTCTCGGCCGGAGCCTCACGCCTGCACGTCGTCGACCTGGACGCCGCCCGCGATGGCGGTGGACCGAACCGGCAGCTCGTGCTGCGGATAGCGGCGTCGGCCGGGGTACCGGTGCAGGCAGGCGGGGGGGTACGGGACGAGACAGCGGCCGGGGCGCTGTTGGACGCCGGGATCGCACGGGTCGTGGTCGGCACGGTCGCCGTCGAGCAACCGGGCGTGCTCGCCCGGATGGCCGCGCGCTGGCCCGGCCGGGTGCTGGTCGGCCTCGATCACCGGGCCTCGGTCGGGCCGGAAGGCACGGTCAGGCGCGAGGTCGCGGTGCGCGGTTGGGTGACCTCGGGAGGCCCTGAGCTCGAGACCGTTCTCGCGCGCCTCGAGGACATGGCGCTCGGAGGCGTCGTGGTGACAGACATTGACCGGGACGGGACAGGGGCCGGCCCAGACCTCGAGGGGCTCTCGCGGGTGCTCGCCACGACGGAGCTTGCGGTGGTGGCGTCGGGCGGCATCGCCGGCAGCGCCGACCTCACTGCGCTTGCTGGTCTCGGCAGCGCAGGCCGCCGGCTCGCCGGGGCCATAGTGGGCCGGGCGCTGTTGTCGGGAGCGTTCTCGATCGCGGAGGCGGTGGCCGCGTGCGAGCGGTGAGGGTCATACCGTGCCTCGACGTCGATTGCGGCAGGGTCGTGAAGGGCGTCGAGTTCAAGGGGCTCCGGGACGCCGGCGATCCTGTCGAGCTGGCCGCCCGTTACGACGCCGAGGGCGCCGACGAGCTCGTGCTGCTCGACATCACCGCCTCGTCGGACGATCGCGCCACCATGTTGCACGTCGTGGAACGGGCTGCGGAGCAGGTCTTCATTCCCCTCACGGTCGGTGGTGGTGTCCGCTCGGTCGCGGACGGCCGGGCGTTGCTGCGCGCAGGTGCCGACAAGGTCGCGGTGAACTCCGCCGCGGTCGCCACGCCCAAGCTGATCGACGCTTTGGCGAGCGAGTTCGGGGCGCAGTGTGTCGTCGTGGCGATCGACGCCCGCCGCACCGGGGAGATCGCAAGGTGGGAGGTCTTCACCCACGGTGGGCGGCGTCCCACGGGCCTGGACGCGGTGAGCTGGGCAGCGGTGTGCGCCCGGCTCGGCGCCGGCGAGATCCTGCTGACCTCGATGGACCGGGACGGGACCGAGGCCGGCTACGACCTGGAGCTGACGAGCCGTATCGCCGGCTCCGTGCGCGTGCCGGTGATCGCGAGCGGGGGAGTCGGCACACTGGAGCATCTGGTGCAGGGCGCACTTGCGGGGCACGCCGACGGGTTGCTCGCCGCCTCGATCTTCCACTTCGGGCGCCACAGCATTGCCGAGGCGAAGCGGGAGCTGGCGGCGCACGGCATCACGGTGCGGCCGCCGGGCGCCTGAGAGGTCGCTCCCGCTCCAGGCGGACGTCCAGCTCGGTGAGTGCGGCCCTCAGGGCGGCCTCCACCTGCTCGGGGCGCTCGCCACGGGCAAAGACGAAGCCGAGGTAGCGGCTTCCCTCGGGGAGGGGCACCAGCCTGCGGCCCGGGGCGATGGTCAGCTCGATGCCCACGACGCCCGGCACCGCGAGAGCGCGCTCGCGCCCGGCGACCTCGGCGAGGACGCCAGCGGTGGTGATCGGGAGCATCAGGACTCCCGCGGCGCCTTTGCTCCGCCGCAGGGAGGTGACCGACCGGCCAAGCGCATGCGCCAGGATGAGGTACTCGAGGCTCAGACCGGTGCCGAACTCCAAGGTGCGTGAGCACAGCCCACCGATCGAGCGGGCGGCCACCTCGATGACCCATGCCCGCCCCTCGCGGACGCGAAGCTCGGCATGGACAGGGCCCTCCCTCAACTTGAGGGCTCTCGTCGCGGCCTGGGTGGTCATGGTCACGGCCCGGAGGTCGGTTGTGCCGAGCCGCGACGGTGTCACGTAGAGCGTCTCCTCGAAAAACGGGCCCTCGAGCGGGTCGGGCTTGTCGAACACGGCCAGGATGGTGAGCTCGCCGTTGCTGAGGACGCCTTCCACGGCCACCTCCGGCCCGCTCATGAACTGCTCCACGAGCAAGGGCTCGCCCGGCGAGGCGCCCGCCTCGGCGGCGATCGATCGGGCACGCTCGACAGCGACCAGGGCCTGTTCGAGAGTGTCCGCCCGGATCACGCCCTGGCTCCCGGACAACGACGTCGGTTTGATGACGGAGGGGAGCCCCACCATCGCCGTGACACGGGCCAGCTCGGCGGCTCCGGCGTTTGCCGGGAGCGCCGCGAAAGCGGGCTGTGAGACCTCGGCCGCACTGAGCAGTGCGCGCATTCGGAGCTTGTCCCGCGTGGCCGCGACGGCATCTGGACTGTTGGCCCTCAGACCCAGGCGCTCGGCGGCGCGGGCCGCCACGACGGTCCCCTGGTCGTCCACGGCCACGACGGCATCGAGGGGCGACTCGCTGTCGAGGGCGACGATCGCCTCCGCGGCGGCGTCGGGATCGTCAAGGCAGATCTGCCGGGACCCGTTCTCTTCGGCCAGGGGGAGCGGCTCGTTGCACCCGACGATCACCTGCAGATCGAGCGCCCTGGCCGCGGCGAGGAAGTCCGCGGCCCGATAGGAGGCCGAGGGGACGAGCAGAAGGACGCGATCCACGCCCCTATGATGCCGAATCGGCCGGAGATGGCCGCCCACTTGCGGCCATCGCGTCCGGTTGCGGGCCGGCATCGGCGTGATCCTGACGTCCCACCGGCCGAGTGTGGCCGGAGCGAGGCCGCGCTGTCCGCTCCGCCGCACTACCGTTTTGGTCGTGGAGCTACTCGAGCCCAAGGGGTCCAAGCCAGGTTCCGACGACGTGAAGCAGCCGGTCACGATGCTGAATGACCGCGTCTTGGTGCACGTCCCGGCCGCCGAGGGCGAACGCCGGTCCCGCTCAGGGATTCTCATCCCGGCCACGGCGTCAGTCGCCCGTCGCCTCACGTGGGCCGAGGTCGCCGCCGTCGGGCCCAACGTGCGCTCGATCCGGGCGGGCGACCGCGTCCTGTTCAACCCTGAGGAGTGCTTCGAGGTGGAGGTTCAGGGCGAGGACTACGTCATCCTGCGCGAACGTGACATCCCGGCGGTCGCCTCGGAGCGGCTGGAGGACGGGACGGGGTTGTACTTGTGACAGGTTCGCCGGTGAGGTTCACCGATGAGGAGATCGCGGGCGTCCGTTTCGACGACAAGGGGCTCGTGGCTGCGATCGTGCAGGATCGCTCCACCCGCGACGTCTTGATGCTCGGATGGATGGATGCCGAGGCGCTGCGCCGGACGCTCACCACCGGCCGCACTTGGTTCTGGAGCAGGAGCCGCCAGGAGTACTGGTGCAAGGGCGAGACCTCGGGCAATCGCCAATGGGTTCGGGCCGCTTCGTACGACTGTGACGGCGATGCCGTCCTCGTCAGCGTCGACCAGGAGGGCTCCGGGGCCTGTCATACCGGCGACTGGAGCTGTTTCCACCGTCGCTTCGGCAGTCCGGAGCCGTGACAGGCGCCGGGCGGGAGGGGTGCTCGCGTCCGGGCCCAGCCTCATCGACCGAGAGCGACGCCGCCGGAGCCAGCCCTGATTTCGCCTCGTTCTGCGAGCTGAGTCGGGACTACTCGGTCGTCCCCGTTTGGCGGGAGCTCATCGCGGACAGCCTGACCCCGATCGGGGCCTTTCGCGCCATGGCCGGGGAAGGGCCCGGGTTCCTGCTCGAGTCGGTCGAACACGGCGAGCGCTGGAGCCGGTTCTCGTTCGTCGGACGCTCGCCCGCGGCCACCTTGGTGGCGCGAGGCCGCCTCATCGAGGTGACCGAGGGCTCGCTTCCCGACTCGATACCGCGCGAGCAGGGGGTTCTTGCCTGCATCGAGTCGCTCCTCGACAAGTTCCGCTCGCCCTCGATCGAAGGGCTGCCACCGCTTCACGGCGGCCTGGTCGGCTATCTCGGCTACGACGTGGTCCGCGAGGTCGAACGGCTCGGTGAGCCCCCCGTCGACGACCTGGGTCATCCCGATGCCGTCATCTCGGTGATCGGTGAGCTCGCCGCCTTCGACCACTGGCGCCAGCGGGTCACGCTCGTCAACAACGTGCTTGTCGATGCGCAAAGCTATGGTGCCCGGGACCCGGCCGTGCTCCGGGCGGTCTACGTCGACGCACTGAGGCGCTTGGACGTGATCCAGGGCGACCTCGAGCGCCAGGGCCGGGAGCGGCTTGCAACGCCACCGTCACCCGGGGCGAGGCTCCCGGACGGCACGGTGCGGCGGGGGACCAGCGCTGCGCTGTACTGCCAGGCTGTCGAGGCCGCCAAGGAGTACATCCGGGCAGGTGACGCCTTCCAGGTCGTGCTGTCGCAGCGTTTCGACTTCGACCTCGGCTGCGACCCGTTCGACGTCTATCGGGTGCTCCGGCAGGTGAACCCCAGCCCGTACATGTTCTTTCTTCGTCAGGGAGGCGTCTCGGTGGTCGGTGCGTCGCCTGAGCCGATGGTCCAGCTGCTCGACGGGCACGTCGTGTCCCGGCCGATCGCCGGGACCCGCCGGCGCGGTTCGAACGACGAGGAGGACCGCAGGCTCGAGGCCGAGCTCGTCGAGAACCCGAAGGAGCTCGCCGAGCACGTCATGCTCGTCGACCTCGCCCGCAACGACGTCGGCAGGATCGCCCGCTTCGGTTCCGAACGGGTCGACGAGCTGATGACCGTTGAGCGCTACAGCCACGTGATGCACCTCACCTCGGAGGTTTCCGGCGAGCTCCTCGCAGGTCGGGGACCGGTGGACGTACTGAGGGCGACTCTCCCCGCCGGCACGGTCTCCGGGGCGCCGAAGGTGCGGGCGATGGAGATCATCGACGAGCTCGAGCCCACCAAACGCGGGCCGTACGCAGGCGTCGTGGGGTACATCGACTTCTCGGGCAACCTGGACACGGCGATCGCGATCCGCACTCTCGTCGCGACCGCCGACGGGAAAGCCTCCGTGCAGGCCGGGGCGGGCATAGTCGCCGACAGTGACCCGGCCGCCGAGGACGAGGAGTGTGCGGCGAAGGCAGCGGCTGTGCTGGCGGCGGTGGCAGGGGCCCGCCAGCTCTCCTCCGAGAGGGGCTCGCCCTGAGCCGGCCGCTCGACCTGCAGGAGTCGTACACGCTTATCCGCGACGACGCCTGTGGGTTCGAGACGGTGCGGGACGTTGTGGTCGTGCGGGGCCCGGACGCGCGCTCATGGCTGCAGGGCCAGGTCAGCCAGGACATGGCGGCACTCGCGGTCGGCCAGTCGACCGAGACGCTCGTGCTTTCGCCGCAGGGCAAGCTGGACGCCTACTGCCGCGCCACGATGCTCGCGGACGAGGTCGTGCTGCTCGACACCGCGACCGGTTACGGCGAGCTGTTGCTCCGGCGGCTGGGGCGGTTCCGCTTGCGCGTGAAGGCCGACCTCGAGAGCGGGACGGTCTCTTGCCTCGAGGTCCGCGGTCCCGCAGCAACGGCGAGCGTCGCCGGCCTCGGGCCCGAGCTCGGGGCGCTGCCCAAAGATGGCCGGGGCCTCGGCGACGCCTGGGTCATTGCCGTCCCGGTGGCGTGGACAGGCTACGCGGGCGTGGACGTGCTCAAAGGAGCCGGGGCGGCGGGCTGGGCGCCGTCGCATCTTCGTCTGGGCGACCCGTCTGCGTTCGAGGCGGCGCGCATCGAGGCCGGCGTGCCGGCCATGGGCCGCGAGCTCACCGACAAGACGATCCCGCACGAGGCCGGCAGCCTCGTCGAGCACACCGTGAGCTTCACGAAGGGCTGTTACACCGGTCAGGAGCTCGTCGCCCGCCTCGAAGCGAGGGGTGCCAACGTGGCGCGACGGCTCCGGGGCGTCGTGGTGGACCCGGCCGGTGAGTGCTCGAAGGACGCGACCCTCGTATCAGGTGAGCGTGTCCTCGGTCATCTCACGAGCGTCGCCTGGTCACCGAGGTTCAGCGCTCCCGTGGCCCTCGCCTATGTGCGCCGCGACGTCGTGCTCCCGGCCGGGGCCACGCTGACGCCGGGCGGGGCTCACGCGGAGATTCGGGAAATCCCTCTGTAAATCGGATATACAGAGGCCGTGGCAGCGATCCCACTCGCGGTTTGCGCGGCGCTCTGCAACGCGTTGACCACGATCTTCCAGCGGCTGGGTGTCGAGACGGCTCCCGACGAGCGGCTTCGCGGCTTCAAGCTCCTGCGCCACGTCCTCCGTCGCCCGATCTGGTATGTCGGATTCGCCGCGATGATCGGATCGTTCCTGTTCCAGGCCACTGCGCTCGGATTCGGCTCGCTCAGCGTCGTGCAGCCCCTCATGGTCACAGAGCTCGTCTTCCTCGTCGTCGTCCTGCGGTTCTGGTTCGGCTCGCCGCTCGGCTGGCGGGAGGCGATCGGGACGGTGCTCACCGTGGCGGGCCTGGCGGGCTTCCTCGCGATGAGCAACACGGGAGGGGGCACGACCTTTCCCACCACCGATGGCTGGGTGATCGTGATCACCGTGTGCTCCGCAGCGATCGCGATCTGTGTCGCCGGCACACGCGTGAGGTCGCGGTCACGGGCGTGGCGCTCGGCGTGGTTCGGGTCCGCGGCCGCGATCGCGTTCTCCCTGAGCGCCGCGTTCACAAAAGCGACGACGATCCTTTTCTCGCACGGCTTCTGGCAGATCTTCGGGCATTGGCAGCCCTACGCGATCATCGTCGCGGGGCTGGCCGGCCTCGTGCTGACTCAGGACGCGTTCCATGCCGGCCCGATAACGGCCTCCCAGGCCACGCTCACGATCGTCGACCCCATCGTGAGCGTCGTGATCGGTGTGGGCCTGTTCGGAGACGACCTGCGCGGCGGGATAGGTGCTCTCGCTTTCGATGCCGTGGCGTTGCTTGTCATGTGCGTGGGACTGTTCGTGCTGACCCAGTCGCCGCTCATAGCCGCCGGATCGGTCACCGAGGAGCACCTCGGCCGGTCCCGGGTCGCCCACGTCGAGCGGAAGGTCCGGGAGGTATCCCGAAGCGCCCGGTAGTCTCGTGTCGGTGGCCACATATCTCGACCGCATCGGGGCGTGGCACCGCGATGTCGCGTCCAACGACCACCGTGACTTGGAAGACCTCGCCGCAAAGGCGCGCGCCGCGCCGAGTCCCCGCGACTTCACCGGGGCGCTCAAGGCGGACGGGGCCCCGGGCTCAGGCGAAGCGACGATCGCACTTGTCGCCGAGATCAAGCGGCGCTCGCCGTCCAAGGGCGACCTCGCCCCTGATCTCGATCCGGCAGAGGTCGCCCGGGCGTACGCGTCGGGCGGGGCGTCGTGCCTGTCGGTGCTGACCGACGGCCCCCATTTCGGAGGCGGCCCCGAGGACTTGAAGCTGGCTCGGGCCGTGGTGGGGCTGCCCGTTCTGCGCAAGGACTTCACGGTCTCGGCAGCCGACGTCTACGACGCCCGCATCATGGGCGCCGACGCCGTGCTGCTCATCGTCGCGTTGTTGGATCGCAGCGAGTTGGCGGAGCTGTACGCGGTCGCTCGAAACCTGGCCATGGCTGCCCTGGTCGAGGTCCATGACGAGGACGAGCTCGAGGTGGCGCTCGGCATCGGGGCGGGCCTCGTGGGGGTCAACCAACGCGACCTGCACACTTTCGAGGTGGACAGGGCACGCGCCAAGCGTGTGGCGCGTCACGTCCCCCAGGGCGTGGTGAAGATCGCCGAGTCCGGCGTGGAGTCGGCTGGCGACGTGGCGGCTTTGGCGCGAGCGGGGTTCGACGCCGTTCTCGTCGGCGAGGCGCTGCTGCGCAAGCGCGACAGGGGCGCGGCTGTTGCCGAGCTCTTGGGGCGGACCGTGCCATGTGGGTGAAGATCTGCGGGATCACGAGCGAGGAGGACGCCCTGATCGCCGTCGCCATGGGCGCGGACGCGGTCGGTTTTGTCTTCGCCCCTTCCCCCCGCCAGATGAGCCCGAGCGCGGTCTCCGCGATCACGCGGCGCCTTCCTCCGGAGATCTGCACGGTCGGGGTCTTCCGCGACGAGGAGCCGCGCCGCGTCGTCGAGATCGTGAACCGTGCCGGGCTTGATGCCGCCCAGCTGCACGGGAACGAGACCTTCGAGGACTGTGGGTACGTCTCGGTGCGGGTGCCCCTCGTCATAAAGGCGTTCCCGGCAGGTGACAGCCGCCTTGCGCGAGCCGGCGAGTACGGTGCCGACATCGTGCTGGTGGACGCCCCGTCGCCCGGATCGGGCAAGGTCTTCGACTGGCGGCTTGCCGAGGGCGCGCCGAAGGGGCGCCGCCTGGTCCTGGCCGGGGGCCTCGACCCGGACAACGTGGCCGACGCCATCCGCCGGGTCCACCCCTGGGGCGTCGACGTCTCTTCCGGAGTGGAGTCCAGCGTCGGCAAGAAGGACGCCCGGCGGGTGCGAGCCTTCGTCCAGGCCGCGCGCGCCGCTGAGCCCGAGCCCTACGACAGCGACGACGCGGGCCCTTATGACTGGCAGGAAGACCGTTGAGCACCAGCGCGGGACTGATGCGCGACCCGGAGCGGCAGGGCCGCTTCGGCGAGTTCGGAGGGCGGTTCGTCCCTGAGGCCCTCGTACCGGCCTGTGAGGAGCTCGAGGCCGGCTTTGCGGCCGCTTGGGCAGACCTGGCCTTCAGAGGCTGCCTGGACGACCTCCTGGAGCATTACGGGGGCCGTCCCACCCCGGTCACCGAATGCCGCCGACTGAGCGAGCGCCTCGGCATCCGATTGCTCTTGAAACGCGAGGACCTGGCACATACCGGATCGCACAAGCTCAACAACGTCATCGGCCAGGCGCTGTTGGCCGAGCGCATGGGCAAGCGCCGGCTCATCGCCGAGACCGGCGCCGGTCAGCACGGTGTGGCCACCGCGACAGCGGCGGCACTGCTGGGGCTCGAATGCCTCGTTTACATGGGTGCCGTCGACGTCGAGCGACAAGGCCTGAACGTGTTCCGAATGGAGCTGCTCGGCGCTGAGGTGCATGCGGTGCAGTCGGGCAGCCGGACACTGAAGGACGCCATCAACGAAGCGCTTCGTGACTGGGTGGCGACCGTCGAGACGACCCACTACTGCATCGGCTCGGTCATGGGCCCGCATCCCTACCCCTACATGGTGCGGGAATTCCAACGTGTCGTCGGCGACGAGGCCCGCGCCCAGTGCTATGAGCTGCTCGGTTTCGATCCTGACGTCGTCGTGGCGTGTGTCGGAGGCGGCTCGAACGCAGCGGGCACTTTCGCCGGGTTCGTCGACACACGGGCCAGGCTTGTGGGCGTCGAGGCAGGCGGGGGTGCCGCGATGAGCAATGGCGTCCCGGGAGTGGTCCACGGGATGCGGTCCCGGTTCCTGCAGGACGAGGACGGCCAGATCCTCGAGGCGAGCTCGATATCGGCCGGCCTGGACTACCCCGGCATCGGCCCTGAGCACGCCAATCTGGGCGCCGTCGGAAGGGCCGAGTATCCCTCGGCGGAGGACTCGGAGGTGCTGGCGGCTTTCCGCCTGTTGGCCGAGACCGAGGGGATCATCCCCGCGCTGGAACCGGCGCACGCCCTCGCATGGGTCGTGAGGGAAGCCGGCAAGTCCATCCCGCACGGTTCGGCGGTGCTGTTGACGTTGTCGGGCAGGGGCGACAAGGACGTCGCACTGGTCCGAAAGCTCACGCAGTGACCACAACCGCGAAGCCGGCCCGCGGAACGCTCGAGAATGCCCTCCGCGGTCGTCGCGACGCCGGGCGAAAGCTGCTCATCCCGTATGTGACCGGCGGCCTCGGGAGGGACTGGGTCGAGGTTGTGCGGGCGATGGGCGCCGCGGGAGCCGACGCCATCGAGGTCGGGATCCCCTTTTCTGACCCGGTGATGGACGGCCCGGTCATCCAGCGCGCCTCGGCCCAGGCGATCGCCTCCGGGGCCACGCCGTCGGGGATCATCTCAGCTCTGGCTCGGGCGGACGCAGGCGTCCCGTTGGCCGTCATGACCTACTACAACATCGTGCTCAGGGCGGGTCACCGCCGGATGGCGAGCACGCTCGCGGATGCGGGCGTGTCCGGCGCGATCGTGCCGGACCTGCCTTTGGACGAGCTGGACGGCTGGGGAGAGGAAGCCGACGACGCCGGCGTGGAGACGGTGTTGCTCGTGGCACCGACCACGCCCGACGCTCGCCTCAGGGCCATCTGCGCCCGGTCACGCGGTTTCGTCTACGGCGTCGGCGTCATGGGGGTGACCGGCGAGAGGGGCTCGCTCGGAGCGACGGCACTGACGGTGGCGGCACGATGCAAGCAGGAGACCGACACCCCGGTGCTGATCGGTGTCGGGGTCTCGAGCCCCGAGCAGGCCCGGGAGGTCGTCTCCGTGGCGGACGGCGTTGTGGTCGGCTCCGCGCTCGTGCATCGGCTCCTCGAGGGTGCCGGCCCGGACGGGGCGGCCGCGTTCGTGGCTGAGATCCGGGCGGCGATCGACGCCTGAGAGGTCCCAGGAACAGGCTGAGCATTCTCACAGGAACCACAGAAGCCATGTAATCGGCGGCGTATCTGGCGTGCCAAGGCGCCTCGGGGCCGCTGGGCGGCCCGATGCGGTGCCCCTGCGTCATTTGGGGTGAAAATTGTGGTTTGATCGTTAGGTGAGCGCGGCGGCACTCGCGACCGAGCCGGTCGTACAAGCTATGGAGCGGGGAAGTCAAACGTATGCCGTTGCCACGCTCGGACTGACGAAGCGTTTCGGCAAGCGTCTGGCGGTTGACGGGCTCGATCTGCGCATCCCGGCCGGTTCGATCACCGGGTTTGTGGGCCCGAACGGGGCCGGCAAGACCACGACCATCAGGATGCTCCTGGGTTTGATCCGGCCGAGCGCCGGGCGAGGCACAGTGCTCGGCCACCCGCTCGGGAATGCCCGTGCCTACCTGTTACGCGTCGGCGCTCTCATCGAGGGGCCCACTTTCTATCCGGCGCTGTCGGGGCGCGAGAACCTGATGGTGCTAGCGCGCCTCGGGGGTATCTCGACCAAGAAGGTCGACATCGTTCTCGACCGCGTCGGCCTTGGTACGCGTGGCCTCGACCCGTTCAAGACCTACTCGCTCGGCATGCGTCAACGACTGGGCATCGGCGCCGCCCTGCTTCCCAATCCAGAGCTGCTCGTGCTCGACGAACCCACGAACGGGCTCGACCCCCACGGGATTGCCGAGATCCGCGCCATGCTGCGCTCATTCGCGGACGACGGCATGACGGTGTTCGTGTCCTCACACCTGCTCGCCGAGATCCAGCAGATCTGCGAGCACCTTGTCGTCATCGAAGCTGGTCGGCTGATCTTCCAGGGAGGCGTGGAGGAGCTGCTCGCGGCGCGTGCTCCCGAGCTCGTCGTGCGTACCGAGAGCCGAGAGGACGCAAGGCGGCTGCTGAGGCTGGTGACGAGGATCGGGCGCAGCGCCCACATGCTCGACGACAACGAGGGCAGGACCCTCGAGATCGCCGCCGACTGCAGCTGGGCCGGCGACCTGAACCGTCTTGCGATGGCGGACGGCATCACTCTGGTCCACCTCGCCGAGCGGCGCTCGACGCTCGAGGAGGCGTTCTTCGAGATAACCCACAATTGTGGGCAAGAGACGCCTGGCAACGGGGACGCTTGCGGTCCAGCGGGAGGCTCTGACCGCTCGTCCGGGACTCGGGACACTGAGGCGGGACGACCATGATCTGGAGGGCTTTCGCGAGCGAATGGGTCAAGATGCGCCGCAGGCGCCTGTGGTACGGCAGCTACGGTGCCATCACCGGTGTCGTCGTGCTGACGACCATCGTGACGATCGCCGGGGCCCTGCACCATCCAAACGCCCGCGGTGACCTGACTCTTGCCCAGTTGGCCCACGCATCCGGCCTCAGCCAGGGACTCACCCAGTCGGGGGTCCTCCTCGGTGCGGTGTCGTTCTCCATTGCGGCCTTCCAGTTCGGTGGCGAGTTCGCCCACGGCACGCTGCGCAACCTGCTCGTGCGCCAACCGCGCCGCGGTGTGCTGATGGCTGGGAAATGCCTCGCCGTGCTCACGTTCCTCATCGGCGCGGTCGTGGTGGCGACGATGGTCGCCATCTGTGCCGCGTTTGTGATGGCGCACCTGCGTGGCATCTCCACGGGCGCGTGGACCTCGGGTGTCGGGATGGGCGACCTCGGGACTCTGCTCGGCGACCTGACCATCTCGGCGTGCGGCTTCGCGATCATCGGGATGATCGCCGGCGTGCTGCTCCGCTCGTCGGTGATCGCGATCGCGGCTGGACTGGCGGTCCTGCTCCCCGTGGAGACGATCCTCACCGACGCCATCCCGGGCATGGCACGCTGGCTACCGGCGCAACTGCTCGAGGCGATCGCCCAGGGAGGGTCCAATGCCGCACCGTTCGCGGCCGCGTTGGCGACCGTGTCGGCGTACCTGGTGGGAGCCGTCGTGATCGCGCTGTTCGTGTTCGTCAGCCAGGACGTGACTGTCTGAGGGCTTTGTCGGCGCCAAGGTGGGGTCGACTCCTCCCCGGCTGAGCGAGCGCTATGGGTCTGATTGCATAGATAATCGGAAGACTGTATTCTCATGCCATGCAGATCGGAGTCGTCGGGGCGTCGGGCTACCTGGGCGCCGAGCTGCTTCGTCTCCTGGCAGGGCACCCGGCCTTGGACGTCGCGGTCGTGCAGGCCGATAGTTCAGCAGGTCAACAGGTCGCCGAGCTCTACCCGAATCTTGCTCCCTGCTATGGCGGGCTCGTCTTCTCCCCGCTCGACGCGGGCGCCTGCAGCGGTCTCGACGGCGTCTTCATCGCACTGCCCTCCGGTCGGTCCCAGGAATTCGTGCCCACTCTGGCGGGGACCATGCCGCTCGTTGTGGACCTGGGCGGCGACTTCCGCCTGAAAGACGCCTCGCTGTACCCGATCTGGTACGGCTTCGAGCACCGGGCTCCGGAGCTGCTCGGCCGCTTCGTCTACGGACTGCCGGAGCTGTTCCGCCACGAGCTTCAGGGCGCCAAGCTCGTCGCAGCGCCGGGGTGTTATGTCACCGCGGCCACCATGGCACTTGCGCCTTTAGTGAAAGCGGGGGTCATCGAGCCGACGGGGGTGGTCGTGGACGCGGCGAGCGGGACCTCGGGCGGAGGACGCTCACCGTCGGCGAGCTTCCATCATCCCGTTGTCAACGAGAGCTTCTCCGCATACGGGCTCATCAACCATCGCCACACCCCCGAGATGGAGCAGGCGATAGGGGCGCAGATCCTGTTCACTGCGCACCTCGCGCCGATGACGCGCGGGATCCTTGCCACCTGCTACGGCCGTGCCGTCGACAGTCCCGCTGGGGCGCGCGCCCTGGAGGTGCTCGCGGAGGCCTACCGGGACGAGCCTTTCGTCCAGGTGGGCGCCGTGCCACGGTCGACCCGCGACACCTACGGCTCCAACACTGTCCAAGTCACCGCCCGCTACGACGCCCGGACCGGCTACGTCGTGTCGCTGGCAGCGTTGGACAATCTGGTGAAAGGGGGCGCCGGGCAGGCGATCCAAGCGGCGAACCTCGCCCTGGGCTTGGAAGAGACCCTTGGCCTTCCCACCGTGGGGCTGGTCCCGTGACGGTCCTGTCGCCCCGTGGTTTCGTGGCGTCGGCGGCCGCGGCCGGCATCAAGCCCGGAGGCGAGCTCGACCTCGCGCTCGTCGCGACCGAGGACGCCCGGCCGGTGCCCGTGGGGGCGGTGTTCACTTCGAATCTTCTCGCGGCGGCGCCGGTGCAGGTCTGCCGCGCCCACCTCGCCGAGAGTGGCGGGTACTCGGCGGGCGTGATCTTGAACAGCGGTTGCGCCAATGCGGCGACAGGCCGGCCGGGCCGCCTGACCGCTGAGCTGACGTGCGATCTCGCGGCCCGCGCGCTCGGAGTGCGACCCGAGCACTTCCTCGTCTGCTCGACAGGGACGATCGGCACGCGACTGGCCGGGGAGCGGATCGAGGCGGCGCTCGAGGAGCTGCTCGACGGGCGGGGCCCCTCGCCGGATCATGCGACAGCTGCGGCCAGGGCGATCCTCACAACCGACACGAGGACCAAGGAGGTCGTGGTCGAGGCTGCGGGCTTCGTCGTCGGCGGCATGGCGAAGGGTGCCGCGATGCTCTCTCCCAACATGGCCACGATGCTCGCCGTGTTGACCACAGATGCGTCGTCGTCGCCTGAGGCGCTGCACACGGCTTTGGCGAAGGCCGTGCGGCACTCGTTCAACGAGATGACGGTGGACGGCTGCACGTCCACGAACGACTCGGTGATCGTCATGGCGAGCGGCACCGCTCGACAGGTGCAGGCCGAGGAGCTGGACGAAGCGCTCAGCGCAGCATGTGCCGATCTTGCGGCACAGATGGTTGCCGACGCCGAGGGCGGGACAAAGGCGGTCCGGGTCCGCGTCGTCGGGGCGGCCGACGGCGAGTCGGCGCGGCGGGCGGCCCGTCGTGTCGCCGAGAGCCAGCTCGTCAAGAGCTCCTGGTACGGAGAGGACCCGAACTGGGGCCGTGTGGTGAGCGAGCTCGGGTCCGCGGGTACGCCTTTTGACCCCGATCGCGTCTCGGTCGCGTACGGGGCCGTGACGGTCTGCGTGCGCGGCGTGGCCGTCGCTCACGACGAGGAGGCGCTTCGAGCGGTGCTTCGCGCCAAGCAGTTCGAGATCACCTGCGACCTGGGCCTCGGCGAAGGTTCCGCCACGATTCTCAGCGCTGATCTCACACCGGACTACGTCGAGCTCAACAAGGGGCTGTCGTGAGCGCGCTCGAGCTGCCCGCGCACGTCAAGGCGGGCGTGCTCTGCGACGCGCTCCCTTACATAAGGCGCTTTGCAGGCCGGACCGTCGTCGTCAAGTACGGCGGCAACGCCTTGGCGGCTGCCGGTGGCGCCACGGCGCCCATCTGGCCTGCAGGCGTCGGCCCGGACGGCGAAGACGCGGGCGACCGGGAGACCGAGGCCCTCAAGCGCTTTGCCGAGGACGTCGTCCTGCTGCGATCGATCGGGATCCTTCCCGTCGTCGTCCACGGCGGAGGCCCCCAGATCGGGTCGTTGATGAAGCGGCTCGGCAAGGTGCCCGAGTTCCGCGATGGCCTGCGGGTGACCGACGCCGAGACACTCGAGATCGCGAGGATGGTTCTCGTCGGCAAGGTGAACCGCGACATCGTCGGCATGATCAACGTGCATGGGCCGCTCGCGGTCGGGCTGTCTGGCGAGGACGCCGGGCTCATCACCGCCACGCCGCGCGATCCCGAGCTCGGCTACGTCGGTGACGTCGTCGCCGTCGACGCCTCCATCGTCCATCGCCTTCTGGCCGAGGGCCTGGTGCCGGTCATCGCCACGATCGGCTCGGACCGGGCGGGCCAGGCCTACAACATCAACGCCGACACGGTGGCGGGAGTGATCGCCGAGACGCTCGAAGCGGAGAAGCTCGTCTTCCTGACCGATGTGGAGGGCATCCGCGCGAGCTCGGCCGACCCGACGACGCTGATTCACCGGCTCAATGCGGACGCGCTGGACGCGCTGGTGGCCTCGGGGGCGGTGGGCGAGGGCATGGTGCCCAAGGCGACCGCATGCACCCACGCCGTCAGGCACGGAGTGGGTGCCGCGCATGTGCTCGACGGAAGGGTCACCCATGCCCTCCTGCTCGAGCTGCTCACGAGCGAAGGCGTCGGGACGATGGTGGTGGCGCAGTGACTCCGGAGCCGACTTCGCCGACGTTGATGCCGACGTACTCGCCGGCACCGGTCCGTTTCGTTTCCGGGCGGGGGACGGAACTGTACGACGAGGAGGGTCGCAGGTATCTCGATTTCCTGGCCGGGATCGCCGTCGTGTCGCTGGGTCACGCCAACGCGCGTGTCGCGGAGGCGATCGCCGCACAGGCGGCGCGGCTCGTGCACGTGTCGAACCTGTTCCACAACGACCGCAACGAACAGCTGGCTCGTGAACTGGACCGCCTGGTGGGGGACGGCTCGCCGGCGGGGGGCAGGGTGTTCTTCGCCAACTCCGGCGCGGAGGCCAACGAGTGCGCCATCAAGCTCGCCCGCCGAAGCGGTGGCCCCGGGCGCCACGTGGTCATCTCGGCGCTGGGGTCGTTCCACGGGCGCACCCTGGCGACTCTGGCCGCGACCGGCCAGCCGAAGAAGCACGAAGCGTTCCGACCGCTGCCGGACGGCTTCGGGTACGTCGCCTACGGCGATGTCGCCGCCCTGGAGGATGCCGTTGCGTCTCCATCGGTCGCCGCCGTGCTGCTCGAGGCGATCCAAGGTGAGGCAGGCGTGGTGGTCCCGCCCGACGGCTACCTCGCCGCGGTGCGGCGGGTCTGTGACGAGCGAAAGATCCTCCTCATGCTCGACGAGATCCAGACCGGGCTCGGCCGCACGGGGCGCTGGTTCGCCTTCCAACACGAGGCGATACGCCCCGATGTCGTCACCGTCGCCAAGGCGCTCGGCAATGGGATGCCGATCGGCGCCTGCTGGGCGAGAGAAGACGTCGCCGCCGCTTTCGTGGCCGGCGATCACGGCAGCACATTCGGTGGCCAACCGCTCGCGTGCGCGGCGGGGATCGCGACGCTCGCCGAGCTCCAGGCGATCGACGCCCCTGGGCGCGCGAAGCAGACCGGCGCCTACCTGGCTCGACGACTGGAGGCGCTCGCCGGAGTCGCCTCGGTCAGGGGCAAGGGACTGCTGCTTGCCGCCGTCCTCGAGCCGGGGCTGGACGCGGGGGAGGTCACGCGCGCGGCGCTGGGCCTGGGCCTCGTGGTGAACGCTCCGGCGCCCGGGGTGATCCGCTTGGCGCCGCCCCTCACCGTGAGCGCCGGCGAGGTGGACGAGGCCGTCGAGATGCTCGGTGCGGCACTCGTGTCGGCGAGCAGCTTCGAGCCAGGAGAAGGCGGCCACAAGTGACGAACGGGAGACCAAGCAAACACAGGCGCCAGCATCTCGTCGTCCGCCTTCTGGCCGACAACGAGATCTCGAGCCAGGAGCAGCTGGTGGAGCTCCTGGGCCAAGAGGGGATTGCCGCCACCCAGGCGACCGTCTCGCGGGACCTCGAAGAGATCGGCGCCTTGAAAGTGCGGGTCCCGGGCCTGGACCGGTTGGTCTATGCCGTACCGGAGCTGCCGAGGGACCAGATCGCCCCCCTGGACCATTTGCGACGCGTGCTCGGAGAGTGGGTCGTGGAGATAGCGGCCTCGGGCAACCTGGTCGTGCTGCGGACGCCACCCGGGTCGGCCCACGTCGTGGCTTCGGCCCTCGACCGGGCCGGGCTCGACGGCGCCATCGGCACAGTCGCCGGTGACGACACGGTGCTCGTGGTGGCAGCCGAGCAGCTCGGTGGGGAGGCGCTCTGCCAGCGCCTCGAACAGATCGCGGGAGCCCGGTCCTGAGGGATCGCAGGTATCTTCGCCGGCGGCTCCTCAAGGCAACCCGGTGAAATCGAGAGAGGTAGGGATGAAGTGAAAAAGCGGGTGGCGCTTGCCTATTCGGGTGGCCTCGACACGTCGGTCGCGGTGGGCTGGCTGGGTGCCGAGCTCGGCTACGAGGTGGTCGCGGTGGCAGTCGACGTCGGCCAGGACGTCGATTTCACGGCCTTGCGCAAGCGGGCCATTGCCGCCGGGGCCGTCGAGGTCGAGGTCGTGGACGCACGCGAAGAGCTGCTGGCGGACTTCGCCGTGCCATCGCTTGCTGCGAACGCCCTGTACGAGGGCCGTTATCCACTCGTCTCGGCCCTGTCGCGTCCTGTCATCGTGCGCCACCTGGTCGCCGCCGCGCGCCGTCATGGAGCGTCGGCCGTCGCGCACGGGGCGACAGGGAAGGGGAACGACCAGGTCCGCTTCGAGGTCGGGGCGCGGGCACTCGCACCGGATCTCGAGATGCTCGCCCCGGTGCGCGTCTGGGGGATGAGCCGCGAGGAGACGATCGACTACGCCGCGAGTCACGACATCGCGCTCACAGTGAGCAAGGACAGGATCTACTCCATCGATTCGAATCTGTGGGGTCGGGCTATCGAATGCGGCATCCTCGAGGACCCGTGGGCCGCTCCGCCCGAGGACGTCTTCGCCCTCACGGTGCCGGTCGCGACAGAGCCCGTTGAGGTAACCGTGGGCTTCGACAAGGGAGTGCCGGTGTCCCTCGACGGGGTCTCGCGCGGCCTCGTCGAGCTCGTGAGCGAGCTCGGTCGGGTGGCCGGGTCTGTCGGCTTCGGTCGCGTCGACATGGTGGAAGGACGGCGCGTCGGCATCAAGAGCCGCGAGATCTACGAGTGCCCTGCTGCCCTCGCCCTCATCATGGCCCATGCCGACTTGGAAGGACTCACCCTGGAACACGACGTTGCCCACGAGAAGGCGCGCCTCGAACCGCGTTTCGCCGAGCTCGTCTACGACGGCATGTGGTTCTCGCCGTTGCGTGAGGCGTTGTCCGCGTTCATGACATCGACCCAGCGGTGCGTGACGGGCGAGGTCCGGCTCCGCTTCAGCCCAGGAGGGGGCGCCGAGGTTGTCGGCCGCCGTAGCCCGCTGGGGCTTTACGTCTACGACCTCGCGACCTATGACGCCGCTGACGCCTTCCATCACGAGGATGCGGAAGGGTTCGTTCGGTTATTCGGCCTCGGCATCCAGACCTGGTCGGCTCGCCAGGGAGGCGCCGGGTGACGCTTTGGGCCAACCGGATGGGAGTAGCCCCAGCCGACGCCCTCATGGCGTTCACGGCGAGCCTGGCATTCGACAAACGGCTCGCAGGCAGCGACGTGAAGGGCTCGATCGCGCATGTCCACGGTCTCTTGCGGGCGGGGATCCTCACCGACGCGGAGGCGGACTCGCTGGTGAAGGCCCTGCAGCAGGTCGGTGACGAGCTGGCGGGCGACATCTTCGAGTATCTGGAGACTGACGAGGACATTCACACGGCGATAGAGCGGCGCGTGACCGAGCTCGCCCCCGAGAGCGGGGCGAAGCTACACACGGGTCGAAGCCGGAATGATCAGGTTGCAACGGCGCTGAGGCTTTTCACCCGCGGGGAGCTGGCTCGCGTGATCGGGCGCGTCCTCGAGCTGCAGCGCACGCTCGAGCGGCTAGCCACGGGTGCCGGCGATGCCTACCTGCCCGGCTACACCCATCTACAGCGCGCACAACCCGTGCTGCTTGCGCACCATCTGCTGGCCCATGGCTGGGCACTCGCGCGTGACACCGACCGGATGCTCGCGACCTGGCGGCGGATGGACGTGTCGCCGCTCGGTGCCGGCACGCTCGCGGGATCGTCGCTCGGGATCGATCCCGACCTCGTCGCCGACGAGCTGGGGTTCGGGGGGCGTTTCGAGAACTCCCTCGACGCCGTCAGCGACCGTGACTTCGTCGCGGAGACGCTGTTCGACCTTGCCCTCCTCGCGGTGCACCTCTCGCGCATCGGTGAGGAGATCGTGGTGTTCTCGAGCGAGGAGTTCGGCTTCGTCCGCCTGGACGACGCCTGGGCCACCGGGAGCTCGATGCTGCCCCAGAAGAAGAACCCCGACGTGGCCGAACTGGCCCGGGGCAAGGCGGGTCGGCTCGTCGGGCACCTTGCCGGTTTCCTCACAACGCTGAAAGGCTTGCCGCTTTCGTACAACCGTGATCTCCAGGAGGACAAGGAGCCGCTCTTCGATGCCCTGGACCAGGTCGTGCTCGCCCTGGTCGGGCTGGACGGCCTCTTGGGCACCGCGACGTTCGACCATGACCGGATGCAGTCCGCAGCCAGCGGGCCCGGGCTCGCCGCGGTCGACCTTGCTGAATGGCTCGTGGCCAACGGGATGCCGTTCCGGGAAGCCCATGGCCTTGTGGGCGCTCTCGTCCGCGA